>CAWJBW010000006.1:0-148939 GCA_963841215.1 uncultured Actinomycetes bacterium
AGCTCGAGATCGCGCTCGGGAATCGCGTTTCGAAGTCGAGGATCGTGACATGTTCGGGCGCACTGCGATGCGCACCATCGGGACATCTTCGGGGAACTGGGCCACCCAAGCCCGTTGACCACCGACTCGGCGACCGAGGTGGCTCGCCACTCGGTGGTTCCCAACGTCGTCGCACTACATTCCCCGCTGCCATGGATGCCGGGCGCAGGACGGGCGGCCACGCCGTTCGCGGGGGGAGTGAGTGAGCACCCTGCGGTTCGTCGCGGGCATTGCACTGTGCTTCGTCGCACTCGTCCCGATCGTGCTCGCCGCGGATGCCGCTCGGCGAATCTTGTTCCCGTCGTGGCGCGGGCTCCCGGTGGTCTTGATCGACGTCGTCTTCGCGCTCAGCGCGACGACGATCGTGACCCAGATTCTCGGAGCCGTCGGTTTGTTCTCGACCGCCTTCGTGACCATCGCCCTCGCGATGTGCGGAGGACTCGCTTGGGTGTGGCTGCGTCGTCGTGCCCGTCCGGCGATCGCGGTCGACCACGATCCGCCCGGCCAACCCACCGCCGCACGAAGAAACCGGGCGGAAGGTGAAAACTTGGCAGCTCACCTTGGCATCGGTAGGGATCCTTGTTGTCGCCGTCGCTTGGATCGGGCGCACCACGGGTGGCATCGCACGCGGCATGCGCACCATCGACACGCTCTGGTACCACCTGCCGGTTGCGGCGCGCTTCGTGCAGTTGCATCGGGTCACGGAAATCCACTTCCTCGACGACGATCCCGTGAGCTCGTATTTTCCGTGGAACTCGTCACTGCTCCACGCGGTCGGGATGTTGTTCTTCGGGAGCGATCTCGTGTCGACGATCGTCAACGTCGGTTGGTTCGCCTTGGCGATCGCGGCGGCGTGGGCGGCCGGGCGACCGTGGGGCGTCGGGCCGGCGTCGGCGCTCGGTATGACGTTCGTGCTCGCCACGCCGGGCATCGTCGAGACGCAGCCGGGCGGCGCGTACGTCGATGTCGTCGGCCTCGCACTCCTGATGACCGCGATTGCGATCGCGCTGCAGGGCACGCCGTCACCGAGGACCGTCTCCCAGGATCTCGTCGCCGCGTTGGCGTGTGGGCTGGCCGCCGGTACGAAGTTCACCTTCCTCGCTCCCGCCGCCGCGATTTGTCTCGGTCTCGCAGTCACCTCCCCGCGTGGGGCGCGACTACGTCACACGTGGGTGATCGCCGCGGGCGCGATCGCGACCAGTGTCTGTTGGTACGCCCGCAACACCATCGCGACCGGGAACCCGCTTCCGAATTTCTCCGCCGATCTGGGACCGCTGTCGCTTTCGGCACTGAGCACGACCCCTCCGACATCGTCCGTGTCGGACTTTCTCGCCGACGGCAAGGCCTGGACGAACTTCTTGGTTCCGGGATTCCGGAGTTCGCTCGGCCCGGTGTGGCCGGCATTCCTCCTCTTCGTGTTCGCAGGCATGGTCGCCGCAGTGGTCGCGCGTACCGACGTGCGAGTGCGCATGCTCGGCGTCGTCGGGATGGTCAGCTTCGTCGCGTTCCTCTTCACGCCCCAGTACATCGAAGGCGGCGGGGCGCCGGTGTTCTTCGCGGTCAACCTGCGGTACGCGAGCCCGGCTTTCGCAATCGGTCTCGTGTTGCTCCCGATCGCGCTGCCGCGCCTTCGTAGTTGGATCCTGATCGCGTATGCGGCCGGGATCGCGGTGACGCAGATCGACCCGACGGCGTGGCCCACCGGCTTCAGCTGGTCAACCTTCGGGAACCGCGCCCGAGGGATCGACACGATTGTCGCGCTGATCGTGCTGTGCGCCGCTGGGCTCCTGGCCGTCGGGATCCGGTACATCGTGCAGCGCGTGCCGCGCCGGCGCCTCCGCGCGCCGATCGTGAGCGCTGGTGTCGCGCTCGCGCTGTTGGTCGGCCTCGCAGTCGTACATGACCGCTACCTCGACCGGCGCTACCGGGAAGGACTGCTCTATCCGGAAGCGGTCGCGTGGGCGCGCGACACCCGCGACTCCCGGATCGCTACGACGGGCTTCGTGATGCAACTGCAGTACCCGTACGCGGGGACCGATCTGAGCAACCACGTGCAATATGCAGGTGTCGAAACGGAGGACGGCGGGTTCCGCCCCTACGAGAGCTGTGAGGAGTGGGTCGAGTTCCTCGAAACGGGCCGCTACGCCTACGCGGTGATCGGGCCGAGCGAGAACGTCGGCGGGTGGACCGCATCACAACCTGACGCGAAGTTGGTCTCGACCGAATACGTCGGAGATCCGCCGGTCACCGAGGTCGCCGTCTTCGCCCTCGATCCGAGCGTGAACCGCAATTGTGACGACGTATCGGTCCCGCCCGGTTGAGCTTTGCCGATCACCTCGCCACCACGGGAGGAACCCGTGCGAATAGGGTGCGGCCGTCGTCTGACTGCCGGAGCTGCTCGTGTTGATCCTCGCCATCCTCGTGTTCGGAATGCTCGTCGGCTGGCTCGCCCAGCTGGTCCTCGGAATGGGCACGCGGCCGAACGCGCAGTCGCTGATCGCGGGGCTGGTCGGCTCGTTCGTCGGTGGCCTGGCGGCGAGCCTGATCGCAGGTGACGGCCTGAAGCTGCGGCCGAGTGGGCTCATCGGCTCGTTCCTCGGCGCGATCGTCGTGCTCCTCATTTGGAACCGCGTCGCCCCCGCCGAGGGCCGTTAGCTCAACTGCTGCGCAGCACCATCTGGGTGTTGCGGAACAGCGCGATGGTGCGGTCGGTGCTCTCGTTGGTGACGGTGACGTCCCACACGTGGGTACTTCGACCGATGTGCGCGGGCGTCGCCCGGCCGACGACACGTTCGCCTTCTCGTGCGCTGCCGAGGAAGTTGCACTTGAGCTCGATCGTCGTGAAGCTCTCGCCTGCGTCGCGGGAGATGTGCTCACCCGTACCGGCCGCGGCGAGCGTGTCGGCGAGACCGATGACCGCGGGCGCGAAGAGGAAGCCGGTGCCTGCGATGAGTCGGTCGGTCACGTCGATGTGAGCGACGACCTCCGACGGTGTGCAGCGGTCGAACACCACGCCGAGCATTCCCGGGACGAGGGGGCCGAAGAACTCGTTGAGGGAGGCGACCCGCTCGTCGTCGCCGTCGGGGCTCACGGGCGGATGTCGGGCACCGGTTGTGGCGGGGGCGGCCCGACGTAGAGCGCGCTGGGCCGGATCAGCCGGTTGTCTGCCGCCTGCTCGAGGATGTGCGTGCACCAGCCGATCACGCGGCTGGCCGCGAACGTCGGCGTGAAGAGCTCGCGTGGGACGCCGCAGCTGTCCATCACGATGCCGGCGTAGAACTCGACGTTCGTGTACAGCTTGCGGCCCGGGCTTCAGCTCGTCGAGCACGCGGATCGCGGTCGCCTCGATGTGCCGGGCGATCTCCATCTTCTCGCCGCCCAACTCGTCGGCGACGTCGCGGAGCATCAGCGAGCGGGGATCGTCGGTCTTGTAGACGCGATGGCCGAAGCCCATGAGCCGGTCGCCGCGCTCGACCGCGTCGCGCAACCACGGTTCGGCGCGGTCCGCGGTGCCGATCTCGTCGAGCATCTGCAGCGCGCGGCTCGGCGCGCCACCGTGCAGTGGCCCGGACAACGCGCCGATGCCGCCGACCACGGCCGCACCGAGGTCGGCGCCGGTCGACGTGATGACGCGCGCGGTGAACGTCGACGCGTTGAACCCGTGGTCGATCGTCGAGATCATGTACTTCTCGACGCCGGCCGCGTGCTCGGGCCGCGGTTCGGTGTCGTGCATCATGTACAGGTAGTTGGCGGCGTAGCCGAGGTCATCGCGCGGTGCGACCGGCTGCTCGCCTCGGCCGAGGCGCCAGAGCGCCGCGATGAGCGTCGGCACCACCGCGCAGGTCGAGAGCGCGTTGTCGTAGAGCGTCGCCGCGTCGACGTCGATCGAGGACTGGAAGTCGAGCGCGGCGCCGTATTGCGAGATCGCGGTGCGCAGCGCGGCCAACGGCACGAACTGTTCACCGGCGTGCGCGATCGCCGGAAGCACGTCGAGCACGGTTTCGGGGATGTCGCGTCGCGACCGGAACTTGGCGGCGAACGCGTCTCGCTCGGCCGCCGTCTCCGGCAGCGCGCCGTCGAACAGGAGCTGCCAGACGTCTTCGAGCGGGCGACTGCGCGCGAGGTCGATCGCGCTGTACTGGCGGTAGTGGTAGAAGCCTTCGAGGCCGCGGACGTCGCCAACGGTCGTCTCGGCGACGACGACCCCTTCGAGACCCTTCGGCACCTCGTGGGCCTGGGCCTCGGCGGGCTGGATCATCGCGATGCGCATGAGGTCGCGCATCGACACGATGCCGACCAGCCGCGCGTCTTCGACCACGGGGATGTGCCGGTAGCCGTGCTCCGACAGGGTCGCGAAGGCGGCGCGCGCTTCCATGTCGGGGCCGACCGTGTCGGGATCGGCGGTCATCCACTCCGACACCTTGGCGCTCGACGCGTCAGCACCGGCCGCGGCGATGCGGATCATGTCGCGTTCGGTCAGGATGCCGATCGCCCGCTCGTCGGCGTCCACGACAACGACAGAACCGACGTGGCGATCGCGCATGCGGGTCGCGGCGTCGGCGAGCGTCTCGGCCGGGCGTCCGGTCACGACCGGGTGGCTCATGATGTCGCCGACGGTGCGCTCCCGCTTGGTGCCGTCCGAAGTTGCATCGGGCCCATGAGTCGTGGGCATGGCGCAGCGACCTCCGGGTTGGCGTGCCAACCGCTTCGGATACTACGTCTCGTCTACTGGGCGTCCTCGCCGTGCCGTCCTGCGCCCGCGACGAAGCGCTGCGCGCCGTCGAGCGCGTCGCCGGCCGCGATGACCGACAGGCCGTGCCCGTACTCGACCTCGAGCGCCTCCCGTAGCGGCTCGTCCCACTGCTCGTAGGAAGACAGGCGGTCTTCGCGCAGGCACCGCTGCGGCAGCGACGCGAGTTCTTTCGCAAGCGTGACGGCGGCGTCGCGCGCGCCGCCGGGCTCGACGAGCCGGTTCGCGAGCCCCATGCGCAGCGCTTCTTCGCCGGCGACGCCGCGGCCGGTGAGGATGAGGTCGAGCGCGTGCGAGTGCCCGATGAGACGCGGCAGCCGGATCGTCCCGCCGTCCACCAAGGGCACACCCCACCGCCGGCAGAACACGCCGAAGACCGCATCCGTCGCGGCGACGCGCAGGTCGCACCAACAGGCGAGCTCGAGCCCACCGGCGACCGCGTAGCCCTCGATCGCGGCGATGACCGGCTTCCCGAGCATCATGCGGGTCGGGCCCATCGGACCGTCGCCGTGCTCGCGGAGCGCATTGCCCCGACCGTCGGCGATGCCCTTGAGGTCGGCGCCGGCACAGAACGTCCCGCCGGCACCGGTGAGCACCGCGACCGCGCGGTCGTCGTCCTTGTCGAAGTCGCGGAATGCGTCAGCCAGCAGCGCGGCGGTCGGCCCGTCGACCGCGTTGCGCACCTCCGGCCGGTTCATCGTGACGATCGTCACCGGGCCGTCGTGCTCGACCTTCACTGACTCCGCGTCCGTCATGTCGACTCCCCAGTTCGGTTGTCGTGTCGTCTCGCGAGTCGCGTAGAGATGCGCGTCCTCGTTCAGGGTCTGCAGTGATCGAGGGCCACTCCGAGCCGCGAACATGCGCGACACCGACGTGTAGTGCGGGTCGAACCACAGCGGCGTGCCGAGGCCGAGCACGCCCGCGAGCGCGACGTTGATCACACCGCCGTGGCACACCGCCACGACCGTCTTCCCGGGATGCGCGCCGACGATCTGATCCACGGTCGCGTGCACGCGGGCCGTGAAGTCGGCGGGTTCCTCGCCGCCGAACGCACCCCAACGCCCCTCGATCATCGCGAGCCAGCGCTCGTCCTTCGCGGCGCGCAGCTCTTCCATCGGGATGTAGTGGTCGGCCTGTACGTCGTACTCCACCAGCCCGTCGAGCACGTCGACGGTCAGACCGTGTGCGACGGCGACGGGCAGCGCGGTCTCGCGTGCCCGGAGCTGCGGGCTCGACACGACCGCGTCGACCGGCTCGAGCGCCAGCCACGCGGCGACGCGCTCGGCCTGCCGGCGTCCCGCGCGGTGAGCGGTGGGTTCGCGGGCACACCGTTGCCGCCTTCGACCCGTTCCGGCTCCGCATGCCGCACCCAGATGATCTGCACCGTCGCCTCGACCTATTCGTGCGCGGCCGGCTCGTCCAGGCCGCGGCCGAAGAGCAGGAGGTAGCCGTTCGGGTCTTCGAGCGCGAACTCGCGCATGCCGTACTCGCGGTCGACCGGCGCGGTCAGGGTCGAAACGCCTCGCTCCACCAGTGCGGCGAAGTAGCGGTCGACGTTCTCCGGATAGAAGTACAGCGACCCGGTGACCTTCGGGCCGGCCGGATCCGGCTCTGCGCCAGTGGTGAACATGAGCGACGCCGGGCCGTAGCTGATCGCACACCACGTCTTCGGACCGTGCGGGTCGGGGCCCCACGTCGCTTCGAGGGTGAAGCCGAGCATCTTCGTGTAGAAGTTGATCGTCTCGTCGAGATCGTTCACTTCCAACATCGTCCGCATCGGTTCGTGCATCAAGGTGCCTCCGCCTCCGTCTCCGTCTCGTGCGACTCGGCGCTCGACTCGTCGAGCGCGAACCCGAGCACCTGCGCGAGTTCGTGCAGTGCGGTGTCGGGGTCGACGACCTTGATCGTCGTCATCCCCATCGCCCGCGCGGGCTTCAGATTGATGCCGAGGTCGTCCAGGAACACGCATTCGTCGGCGCGCACGCCCAAACGGTCGAGCACGAGCTCGTAGATCCGCGTGTCGGGCTTGCGCAGTCCCTCGATCGACGACTCGACGACGACATCGAACGCGAGGGTGTCGTGCCCGTTCGCGTCGAACGAACGTGCTCCCGCGCTCGCCCAGTTGTTGGTCAGCGCCGCGGTGCGCAGGCCGTGGGCACGGATCGTCTCGATCGCGCGCACCATGGCGGGGCGGGCACCGAACCCGCTCCCGATCGTCTGCATGAGCAGGCGCGCGTCGAGTGTGAAACCGGCGCCGCTGGCTTCGGCTTCGAGGGCGGTGGCGAACTCGTCCATCGTCAACTCGCTGCGCTCGAGCGCGGCCCAGGCGCCGGTCTCGCTGCTGACACGAATCAGCGCCCGTACGCTGCCGTTCGGCAGGCCCGCCCGCTCGTCGTAGACGTCGAACGCGTCGAACGGTGACGGGAACACGACACCGCCGAGATCGAAGATGACTGCGCGGTACCGATCCGTCATGCGTTCGGGGAGCTCGGCGTCGCGCTTGTCGACGAATGACTGCCGCAGCTCGTCGGAGTCGCCGAAGAGGTTGAGCTCGAACGTGAAGCCTTGTTCGAACCGGTACGAGCGCTTCACGTCGACCGGCTCGATCGCGTTCAGCGACTCCTTGGCGCGCCGGATCACGATCGAGCTCTTCTTCGCGATCACGCTCGCGAGCTCGAGCGCGGCGTCGAGCAGCTCGTCGCGCGGGACGACCCGTTCGATGGTCCCGAGCGCGTGCAACTCGGCCGCGGTGACGGTCATGCCGGTGAAGAACATTGCCCGGAGCTTGTGCTGGGGCACGAAGCGGGCCAGGTGTGTCGCGGTACCGAGCGCGCCCCGGTCGACCTCGGGAACGCCGAAGGTGGCGTCGTCGGAGGCGACCACGATGTCGGCATTGCCCGCCAGCGCGATGCCGCCACCCAGGCAGAAGCCCTGCACCGCCGCGATCACCGGTACTTCGCAGTCGTAGACGGCGGCGAATGCCTCGTAGCAGCCGCGGTTCACGCCGATGAGCGCGGCGTTGGTGGGATCGGCGGCGAGCTCCTTGATGTCGACGCCGGCCTGGAAGCCCTTGCCCTCCGCGCGCAGGATGACGACGCGCACGTCGGGGTCGCGACCCATCGTGCGGAGCGTCTCGGCCAGTTCGAACCAGCCCGCAACCGGCAGTGCGTTCACCGGTGGATTGTCGATGGTGACGATCGCGACCCGCTCTCGCACTTCGGAACGGATCATGCGGCGGAGATTAGTTGCACGCCTCGATGCGTGATCTGGCGATGCGTGATCTGGGCGATGCGTGATCTGGTGTCAGTCGAAGTCGGGAACCGGTGGGCGACGCTTCTCGACCAGGGCCTCGAACCGTTCCTCGATCTGGAGCCGGTAGCTCGGCTTCGTCGGCACCAAGTACGTGTCGGTTCGAATCGCGTCGAGGATCATCGCGGCGACATCGTTCGGGTCGAGTCCACGGCCGGTGAGCTCGACCAGCGCCTGCTCGACGAACGCGCCGTCCTCGGACTCCACCCCTGCGAGCGGCGCGGGCCGATTGCGGCCCGAAGCGCCGATGCGGGTTGCGACCGCGCTCGGCACGACCACCGAGACGCCGATCGGCGCGCCGACTGCCGCGAGGTCGTGTGCGAGGCACTCGGAGGCCGCGAGCGCCGCGAACTTCGAGATGTTGTAGGGCGCGGTGAACGGTGTCGAGCACAGACCGGCCATCGACACCGTGTTCACGATGTGCGCGGGTCTTCCGGATGCGAGGAGTCGCGGCACGAAGGCGCGGATCCCGTGCAGGATGCCCCAGAGGTTGACGCCGAGCGTCCATTCGTAGTCGGTGACCGGCCGCTCCCAGATCAACCCGCCCGCGAACACCCCTGCGTTGTTGCAGAGCACGTCGACGGCTCCGTACTGCTCGAAGGCGCGGTCGGCCAGCGCGTCGACGGATGCGAACTGCGACACGTCGGTCACGACGGTCGTGATGCGGTCGGGATCCTTGGCCGCGGTCTCCGACAGCGCGGCGGCATCGACATCGGCCGCGACCACAGAGGCGCCGCTGCCCGCGAAGGCGTGCACGAGCCCGCGTCCGATCCCGCTGGCCGCGCCCGTGACGACCGTGACCTTGCCTGCGAACCCGTCGGCGAAGTTGCCCATGGACGCATGCTGGCAGAGCGGCGGCATCGGCTGCGAGGATGCAACCGATGAACGCTCGAATCGACACATTGCTCAGCGAGCTGACCGTCGACGAGAAGGCGGCGATGGTCGCCGGCACCGACATGTGGCACAACGCCGCGGTCGAGCGGCTCGGCATCCCGGCGCTGAAGGTGACCGACGGCCCGATCGGTGCTCGCGGCGAACGCTGGACCGGCGGCCGGTCGGCCGCGTTCCCGTGCGGAACCGCGCTCGGCGCCACGTGGGATACCGATCTCGTCGAGGAGGTCGGTCGCCGTATCGGGAACGAGGCTCGCCGCAAGCAGTGCCACGTGCTGCTCGCCCCGACGGTGAACATCCACCGGCATCCGCTCGCCGGCCGCAACTTCGAGTGCTATTCGGAGGATCCGCATCTCACCGAGCGGAGCGCGGTTGCGTACATCACCGGCGTGCAGTCGCAGAACGTCGGTTCCTGCGTGAAGCACTTCGCGGCGAACGACTCCGAGTTCGAGCGGATGACGATCAGTTCCGAAGTCGACGAGCGGACGCTGCGCGAGATCACGCTGCCGCCGTTCGAGGCCGCGGTGCGCGAAGCGGGCGTGTGGTCGGTGATGACGGCGTACAACCGGCTGAACGGCCCGTACTGCAGCGCGCATCCGTGGCTGCTCGACACGCTGTTGAAGCAGGAGTGGGGTTTCGACGGGCTGGTGATGTCGGACTGGTACGGCACGCACGCGACCGCCGAGGCCGCGAACGCCGGCCTCGACCTGGAGATGCCCGGTCCGTCGCAGTGGTTCGGTCCGAAGCTCGCGCAAGCCGTGCGCGACGGCGAGGTCGACGAGAAGCGCCTCGACGAGATGGTCCGGCGGGTGCTCGCGATCCTCGAGCGCACCGGCGCCTTGGACGACCCCGAAGTGCGCCCCGAGGTATCCGAGGACGACCCCTGCGACCGTGACGTCACGCGTCGCGCGGCATCGGGCAGCTTCGTGTTGCTGCAGAACCGCGGCGGTGCGCTGCCACTCGAACGCATCTCGACCCTCGCGGTCATCGGCCCCAACGCCGACGTCGCGCACGTGATGGGCGGCGGCAGCGCGCGTGTCCCCACCCACGATCTCATCTCGCCGCTCGCCGGTCTTCGAGCGCGCTTCGGCGATGCGGTGGAGATCGTCTACGAGCGTGGATGCACCAACAGCAAGGTCCCGCCGCCCCTCGATCGCGCGCTTCCTCGACGGGTCGCTCTCGATCGAGTACTACGCCGGTCGGGAGCGCGAGGGCGATCCCGTCCTGGTCGAGGACGCCGCAGCGCGCCTACTTCACGTGGCTCGGACCCACCGGCGCCGGCATCCCCGACGACTTCTCCGTGCGCATGCGCGCCACCTTGGTACCGACCGAATCCGGGCCGTGGACGATGAGCGTCGTGCAGGCCGGCCGCGCGCGCGTGATGATCGACGGCGAAGTCGTCCTCGACAACTGGAACCCGACAGAACGCGGTGACGCGTTCTTCGGCATGGGCAGCAAAGTGCTGTCGGACACGGTCGAGCTCGTCGCCGGCAACCGCTACGAAGTCGTCGTCGAGGCAGTACCCGCTGCGCCCGCGCTCGGCGCGTTGTCGGTGGGGCTCGAGCCGCCGGCCGGTCGCCGACCTGCTCGACCGGGCGGTCGCAGCCGCGCAACGCGCCGACGCCGTCGTGTGCGTCGTCGGTTCCGACGGTCAATGGGAGACCGAGGGCAACGACCGGGAGACGATGACGCTGCCCGGTGCGCAGGACGACCTCGTGCGCGCGATCGCGGCGGCGAACGAGCGCACGGTCGTCGTGGTGAACGCGGGCTCACCGGTCGCGATGCCGTGGACCGAAGACGTCGCCGCGATCCTGCAGGGCTGGTTCGCGGGTGAGGAATGGGGCAACGCCCTGGCCGACGTGCTCAGCGGCGACGTGTCGCCGTCCGGGAAGCTGCCGACGACGTTGCCGGTCCGGATCGAGGACACGCCCGCCTACACGAACTATCCCGGCGAGAACGGAAAGGTGCTCTACGGCGAACGCAACTTCGTCGGCTACCGCTGGTACGACGCGCGCCGTATCGAGCCGCGGTTCCCGTTCGGACACGGACTCTCCTACACGACGTTCGAGCTCGGCGAAGTGACGTGGACGCCGAAGCCCGAAGCGGGAGGAGTCGTCGCCGAGGTTCCCGTGCGCAACACCGGATCGCGGCGCGGCGCCGAGGTCGTTCAGTGCTACGTCTCCGACGTCGAGTCCAGCGTCGCCAAGCCGCCGCAGGAGCTGCGAGCGTTCGCCAAGGTGTGGCTCGACCCGGGTGAGTCGCAGACCGTGACGCTCTCGCTCGAACGACGAGCCTTCTCGCACTGGGATCCCGAGCGCGGCGACTGGGTCGTCGAGCCGGGTGACTTCATCGTGCAGGTCGGCGCGTCGTCGCGCGATCTCGCCCGCTCGACGACGATCACGCTCTGATCCCGGGGATTCTGGTGCCCACGCTGTCCGTCGGCCTGCCCAACTTCGGGACGTTCCTTCCGGCCGACGCGTGGCATCGTCTCGTCGATCTCGGGCGAGCCGCGGAGGCCGCCGGCATCGATCGGGTCGTGGTCGTCGATCACGTCGTCATGGGACCGCACACCGACGCGTACGCGTGGGGAACGTTCCCGACGCCACCGGAGGCGCCGTGGCTCGAACCGATGACCGTGCTCACGGCAATCGCCGCCGCGACGACGAACGTGCGGCTCGCCACCGGCATCATCATCGCCCCGCTGCGGCCCGCAGTGTTGCTCGCGAAGCAGGCCGCGACGCTCGACGTGCTGTCGCAGGGGCGGCTCGACCTGGGCGTCGGCGCGGGCTGGCAGCGCGAGGAGTACGAAGCCGAGGGTCTCGACTTCGACAAGCGCGGCCAGTTGCTCACCGACACCATCGCCGCGTGCAAGGTGCTGTGGCGCGACACGCCGGCTGCGATCACGACGCCGTCGTTCTCGTTCGAGGACGTGTACTGCGAACCGAAGCCGGTGCAGGAAGGCGGCGTGCCGCTCTGGATCTCCGGGACGCTGCACCGGCGCAACCTCGAACGGCTGGCCGCGCACGGCGACGCGTGGATCCCGATCATGGGTGAATCGGTGGAAGGCATCGAGTCCGGCACCGAGCGTGTGCGGGACGCATTCACGGCCGCCGGTCGCGACCCCGGCCGGCTCCGGGTGCAGGCGCCGCTGCGGCTGGCGCGCGGCGCCGACGGAGCGCTCGACCTCGGTCGGAGCATGGAGTCGGTGCCGGCACTGGTTGCGGCGGGTGCGACCGACATCCAGGTTCCCCTCCAGGCGTTCACGCGTGACCCGGACGCGGCGCCGGGCGTGCTGGCCGAGATCGCAGCTGCGTTCCGTGCCGTCGCCGAGCCGTAGCCCTGACGCGGCCCTGACGGGTTCGGGCTCGCGCGCGTTACGGTCGCTGCGTGCTCACGCCGCTCGACGACTTCCCGATCCACCAGACGCCTCTGCCGATCGCGCATCCGGCCTCGGGTGACCCGAACCACTACGACCGCTACTGGTTCAACGGCTACCGCGAAGACTTCTACTTCGCGTTCGGCATGGCCGTGTACCCGAACCGCGGGATCATCGACGCCGCGATCTCGACCGTGCACGACGGCGTGCAACGCTCCGTGTTCGCGTCGTCGCGCCTGCCGGCCGACCGCATGAACACTCGGGTCGGTCCGCTGTCGGTCGAGATCGTCGAGCCACTGCGCATCGTTCGAGTGTGTGCCGACGCCAAGGAGCTCGGCATCGAAGCCGACGTCACGTTCACGGCGCGCACGGTCGCACTCGAAGAACCGCGCCAGACGATGCACGCCGGAACGCGGCTGATGATGGACTCGACCCGCATGACGCAGTGGGGCACGTGGTCGGGCGCGATCACGACCGGTGGCGGCGAGGTGACATTCGACGCGCTCTACGGCACCAAGGACCGTTCGTGGGGAGTGCGCCCGGTCGGCGCGCCCGCCGGTGCCGCGCCCGACCTGTCGCCGCCCCAGATCTTCTTCCTTTGGGCGCCGCTGCACTTCGACGACATGTGCACCCACTTCTTCGCGTTCGAGCGCGCCGACGGAAACCGGATCGTGTCGAGCCAGGCGCTGCTCGACGTGATCGGTACGAGCGACCCGACGTGGAACGACGACGCCAAGATCCATCACCTGGCCGGCACCGTCGCCGACGTGCGGTGGGCGACCGGTCTGCGACGCTCCGAGGGCGCGACGCTTGCGCATGCTCCGCCACGCCGGTGATGAGCATGGGGGCGGTGAGGTACACATCGAGCTCGAACCGCTGCTGACGTTCCGCATGCGGGGGATCGGCTACATGCATCCCGAGTGGGGCCACGGGCACTGGCACGGCGAAGACGCGACCGGTGCGGAGGAACACAAGGTCGACGATCTCGACAACGTCGAGCCCTGGAACATCCACGTCCAGCAGGTGATGCGCGCGACGTGGGGCGACCGCGTCGGTCTGGGCGTGCTCGAGCAGCTCGCCTTCGGCGAACACCGCCCGAGCGGCCTCACCGGCATCCTCGACGGCTACCAACCCTGACGCGGGAGAGGTCCGTGGCGCGGAACATCTTGTTGGTGGTCTCGGACCAGGAGCGACAGCGCTCGTGGTTGCCGGCGTCGGTGCGGCTCCCGTGGCGGGAGCGGCTGATCTCGGAAGGGCTCGAGTTCACGAATCACTACACGCACAGCTCGCCGTGCTCGCCGTCGCGCGGCTCGCTCTTCACCGGTCGATACCTCCCACAGCACGGGGTCGTCGACAACGTGGTGATGCCGGACCACAAGGAGCTCGATCCGGCCATCCCGACGATCGGCTCGATCCTGCGCGACCACGGGTACCGGTCGAGCTACATCGGGAAGTGGCACCTCTCCCAAGCGGTGTCGCCCGACATGACCGCGTACGGGTTCGCCGACTGGGAGGGCAACGACCGCCACTTCATGGGGTGGGCGGGCACCGGCGTCCACTTCGACCCGATCATCGCGGCCAACGCGGCGTCGTGGCTCCGCGCCAACGCGACCACGCTCGACCAGCCGTGGTTCCTCACCGTCGCCCTCGTCAACCCACACGACGTGATGTGGTTCCCGATCGACCAGCCCGGCTACGCGGACGTGCGTCCCGATGATGTGCGCCGCGCTCGACGCGTGCTCGAGTACGCGAAGTGGAAGGAGGACGACGTCCTCCCGATCTTCGACCGCGAGTACGACGAGGTGTGCGAAGACCTCCCGCCGAACTTCGACGACGACCTCCTCGACAAGCCTGACGCGCAGCGGCAGTGGCGCTGGGATCAGCAACACGGGCTGTGGGGCTACATCGACCCGAGTGACACGAAGTCGTGGCTGCGCCACCTCGACTACTACGTGAAGCTGCACCAGATGGCCGACGAGAGCCTCGGCACCGTGCTCGGCGCGCTCGAGGAAACGGGCGCGTACGACGACACGACGATCATCTTCACGTCCGACCACGGCGACATGTGCGGTTCGCACGGCCTGCGGTCGAAAGGGCCGTTCGTCTACGACGAGATCATGAACGTCCCGCTGTACGTGAAGGCACCCGGCCTCACCGCGCCCGGCTCGCGTACCGACGCGCTCGGTACGCACGTCGATCTCGCCGCGACCATCACCTCGCTCGCCGGCATCGACGCGACGACGCAGCCATCGCTGCGCGGTCGTGACCTGTCACCCGTGCTCGCGAATCCGGACGCGAGCGTGCGGGACCACGTGCTCTTCGCGCACGACACCGCGCACACCACCCAGATCAACCAGACCCGCTACGCGATCCGCGGGTTCTTCGACGGCACGACGAAGTACGCGCGCTACTACGGCGTCGGTGGCGGTATCCCGGGAACCGGGCTGTGGGGCAAGGAGCAGGGCGAGAAGCTGTTCGGTGTCGACGCTGCGTTCGAGGACCAGGAACACGAGTGGTACGACCACGACGCCGACCCGCACGAGACCGACAACCTGGCCCACGACCGCGGCCGCCGCGCCGAGCTGCGCGAGAACTACGAGCGCCTGATCGCCTACGAACGAGCCGAGCTCAGCTCTTGAGGATGTACTCCGAGAGCGTGTAGGTGCGCATCGTCGCGGGGTCGTAGAGCAGCTTGGTCGAGTCGAGCATGATCCGGATCCGTTCGCCCAGATCTGAACCATCGGCAGATCCGAAGAACGACGGGAGATCGGTGAGCAGATCCGCGCTCGGCCACGCCTCCGCGACCAGCGCCTTGTAGCGCGGCGCGCCCGGCGTGAGCGACCGGACGACCGCGTTGCGCACGTACCGGCACCGCGGCTGCATCCACTCCGACATCGGCGACTGGTGGCCGTACCAGTGGCCGTAGAACGTGTCGTCGTCCATGCCCGTCGGCTTGTCGAAGATCGTGAACATCACGACGCCGGGGGAGCGCTCGCCGTCGGCCCAGTTGCGCGACGGTGCGTGCTCGTTGCCGCCGTAGTCGGTGTACAGCGACTCGGTGACGAGGTACCCCGCCCGCCGGACACCCGCATCGGCGAGCATCGCCTCGTACTCGCCGTGCGCGTCGTGATTGTCGACCCACACGCTCACCGCGGCGCGGACCGGGAGCTCGTCGTCGGGAACAGGAACCATCGTCGGCACCTGCGCGTCGGCGTCGTCGAGGTGCACTTCCAGACCGCGCGCGCCCAACGCCAGCAGCCGCGGCGCGATGTCGTCGAGATACTGCTTGCGGATCTCGTCCGCGTCGCGCGACGGACGATCCCAGATGAGGTAGACGAGCTTCTCCACGGGCCTGACCCTATTCGGCTCGGGTTCCTCTTCGGCTCGGGTCGCTATTCGGCGAGCAGATCGGCGATCGCGGTCGAGCGCGTCACTTCGGTTTCCCGTGCGTACCGCTCGGCCCGCGTCGCGATGGCGTCGGGCTCGTAGAGATAGTTCGCCATGATGCCGGCCGAGCGGGCGCGACCGAACGGGCTCGGATCCGCGAGCCAGTCGACCGCTTCGAGCGACGCGCCGTTCGCGTAGTGGAAGTTGGCCACGGGATCGATGACGCGCCCGTCCTGGGCGGTCACGAGATAGCGCGCGCAGAGGGCGAGCAGGGCGGGCTTTATCGCTTCGTCGGTAGACCAGTCGTCGTCGGCGAGCCGGGCGCGGACGCGATCGGGTTCGGCCGGCATCAACTCGCGTTCGCGATCCGAGATCGCATCGGTGCGGAGCTCCTCGTCGAGCCACCGGCGGAACCCGGGGATCGGCGACAAGGTCACGAAGCGCTGCACATTCGGAAGGTCGAGGGTCAATTGCTCGACGACTTCTTTGATGAGCGCGTTGCCGAGGTTGACCCCGGCGAGGCCCGGCTGGCAGCTGGAGATCGAGTAGAAGACGGCGGTGTCGGCGCGTTCTGCTTCGAGATCCGGCGCGTCCTCGTCGAGGAGTCTCGGGAGGTCGCGCGCGATTCCGGTGGTCAACGCGATCTCGACGAACACCAGCGGCTCGGCGGGCATCGCGGGGTGGAAGAAGCCATAACAGCGCCGGTCGGAATCGAGACGGTTCTTCAGGTCGGTCCACGAGTTGATCGCGTGTACCGCCTCGTACGTGGCCAGCTTCTCGAGCAGAGACGCCGGCGTATCCCAGGTGATGCGTTGCAAGGAGAGCAGGCCGACGTCGAACAGCGTTGCGAGGTACTGGTACAGGATCTCGTCGACCTGTCCGAGCTCGTCGTCGTCCGCGACCTCTTGCAGCAGATCGGCGCGCAGGTCGACGAGCAGCTTCACGCCGCCGTCGAGCCCGGTGAACAACCGCAGCAGCCGCCCCGCCGGCGGGACGAGTGTTTCACGGAGCGCCTGTTCCGCCGCCCGGCGCCGGAGCGGCGAATCCGCGTGCCGCATCACGTTCGCGGCGGCGAGCACCGCGTCCGGATCGATCCAGAAGTCGCGGGCGAGCAGACGGAAGAACCGCTCGCGCCCGGTGCGGTCGAGTGTGAGATACGCGTCGGCGATGGCCCCGGCGTGTGCGCGCTGCGTCATCGCGTCGCGCCGGTCGAGGACGTCGGCGATCATGTCGCGCAGACGCGCCTCGTCCTTCGTGGGGAGATCGGGCGCAACGTCGATCGTGACGACCGCCTCGCGCGTCCGCCCGCGCCGCCAGATCCGACCGAAGAACCGGCGCCGGGCCACGCGCGCCTTCCTACCTCGAGGAACGCATCACTGGGCGGTAACCGTCTCGGTGTCGCGGCCCGAACGGAACAGCGTGCCCGGCCGGGCATCGGTGAACTCGCCGTGGTCGACGATCTCGTGGCCGTTGACCAACACGTGCTCGATGCCGTCGGCACCGCCGAACAAGCGGGGCGCGTCGGTCGGGAGGTCGAAGCGCATGCGCACCGGTTGCGGGCCGATCGTCGTCGGGTCGAGCACCACGACATCGGCGTGCCATCCCTCCTGGATGCGCCCCCGCTCCTTGATGCCGTAGAGCCGCGCGGGCACGTCGGTGAGCATCTGGATCGCTTCTTCGATCGGCATCATGGCGCGCTCGCGTACGGCCTTGCCGAGCATGGCCGTCGAGTAGTTGAACGTCGCGAGGAAGTCGAGGTGCGCGCCGGCATCGGACGCACCGACCACGGTCCGGGCGTCACGCCAGATCTTGACGCGCGTCCGCCAGTCTTCGTCGCGCTCGGGACCGCGTGGGAAGCCGAACCCGGTCATCAGGTCGTCGGCCACGACGATGTCGAGCAGCGCGTCGAGCGGCTCCTTCTTCTGCTCCTCGGCGATGTCGGCGACGGTGCGCCCCTCGTACTGCTTGTTCTCGGGCGCGAACGTCTCGTTGATCACGTAGATCGGCCAGTTCGCGATGCCGACCAGCCCGGTTCCGCCGCCCGCAGCCTCGACCAGCGCGGCGCGGCCCTCGCGGCTCGCGAGCATCGCCTTCTTCTCGTCGTGCGGCAGCGTCATCGGCTTCTGCCAGCCGGGGATGGTGTCGAGCAGGAACCCGTTGTCGAAGCAGATGCGGGGCGACGGCGCGTCGGGCATCGTCAGCGCAAGCACCCGGCCGCCGCGCTCGCTCGCGTAGTCGGACGCAGCGAGGTTGTGCTCGGCCATCGCTTCGTTCCCGGCCGACACGAACAACACGTTCCAGTTGAGCGGGCGGTTCGCGGCGACCGACATGCGCGTCATCAGATCGGGCGCGTAGTCCTCGAACTGTCCGACGCACGGAATGAACTCGAGGGTCGTGCCCGGGTGACGCGACACGACCGAGCACAACGCGACGAGCTCGTCTTCGGTCGCGTATCGAGACGGCACCATGTCGCCGTCGGCGTCGTTGTGCGTGCGTGCCCACGACGACGAGAAGCCCAGGCCGCCGGCGGTGAGGCTCTCGTCGAGCAGTTGTTCCATTGCCGCGAGGTCTTCCGAGGTCGCCGCGCCCTGCGTCGCGCGCTCGCCCATGACGACCCGGCGGATGGTCGAGTGACCGACGAGGAAGCCCGCGTTGGGCGCGAGCGTGCCGTCGATCCGGTCCAGGTACTCGCCGAAGGTCTTCCAGTCCCAGGGGACGCCTTCGGCCAGCGCCGACACCGACATGCCTTCGACCCGGGCGAGCATCCGCATCAGGTAGTCGCCGTGCTCAGGGCCGAGGGGCGCAATGGTGAAGCCGCAGTTGCCGCCGATCACGGTCGTCACGCCGTGCAGCGGCGAGGGGCTCAGCGTCGTGTCGAAGAACACCTGCGCGTCGTAGTGCGTATGGATGTCGACGAAGCCCGGCGCCACCACCTTGCCGTCGGCGTCGATGGTTCGCGTCGCGGGCTCGTCGACGTCGCCGACCGCGACGATGCGTCCGTCGCGGATCCCGACATCACCGCGGCGCGCCGGCGCGCCGGTGCCGTCGACGATCGAACCACCGCGAATGTTCAGATCGAGCATTCGTCCCCCTCTGGGCTTTGCCGGACCCAACTATTGTCCACGCGCTGTGCAGCCCGCACTCGCGGACCGAGTTGCCCTCGTCACCGGTGCCAGCCGCGGCATCGGTGCCGCGGTCGCGCGCCGCTTCGGCGCGATGGGAGCCGGGGTGGCGATCGTCGCACGAAGTCTCGAGCCTGGATCGGGTGGTCACCTCGCCGGGTCGTTGCACGAGACGGCGGCGGCAATCGAGGGGACCGGTGGGACCGCGCTGCCGATCGTCGCAGATCTCTCCGATGCGGCATGCGACCGCGCCGCGATCGTGACCGAAGCCGAACGGGCCCTCGGGCCCGTCGACATCCTCGTCAACAACGCGGCCGCGTGCTTCTACCTGAGCATCGACGAGACTTCGGAGCGCCGGCTGCGGGTCGCGTACGAGGTCAACGTGATCACGCCGTACCTGCTCACCAAGGCCGTCGTTCCCGGCATGCGCGAACGCGGTACCGGTTGGATCGTCAACCTCACGAGTGCGATCGTCGACCCGGGCAAGGGGCCACAGCAGGCCCGGTCGTCCACCTACGCGCCGAGCAAGGCCGCGCTCGACCGGATGACGCGCTCGTTCGCCACCGAGCTCGAAGGCACCGGGATCGCCGTGAACGCGGTCGCACCGCGCGCCGCGGTGAAGACGGAAGGCGCGAGCGCAATGATGGACATGCCGGACGAGTTCCTCGAACCGATGGACACGATGGTCGACGCGGTCGTCGCGCTCGCAACGTGCGACCCCCGCGAGGAGAACGGCCTCGTCGTACGCAGCGTTGCTTACCTGGCCCAGAAGGCCACATGAGGTCGGGGAACACATGAACCTGCACGGGAGAGTGGCGCTGGTCACCGGCGCGGGGAGCGGGATCGGCAGAGCGATTGCGCTGTTGTTCGCGAAGCAGGGCGCGAGCGTCGTCGTGGCCGACGTGAACGAGGCGAACGCGATCGCCACGACTCGCGCAGTCGAGGGCAACGCGGTCGCGGTCGCGGCGGACGTCGTCGACGACGACGCCGTCGCCAAGATGGTGAGCACCGCGGTGGCGCGCTTCGGCAGCCTCGACTGCGCGGTGAACAACGCGGGCATCGCGCCCGACGCCAAGGCCTTTACCGAGCACACGCGCGACGAATGGCAACGCACGATCGACGTCGACCTCACTGGCGTCTTCCTCTGCATGCAACACGAGCTGCGCCAGTTCGCAGCGCAGGGTCACGGCGGCGCGATCGTCAACATCTCATCGGCAGCCGGCACCGTGCCCGCGCCCGGCCAGCCGCAGTACACCGCGGCCAAGCACGGTGTCCTCGGGCTCACCAAGCAGGCCGCGCAGGAGTTCGCAGGCTCGGGTGTGCGCGTGAACGCGGTGATGCCGGGGCAGACCGAGACCGATCCGATGCGCGCCTACCTCGAAGCGCTTCCCGACGGCGGCGAACGGATGCTGCGCCGCCTCCCGATGGGTCGCATGGCGACCCCCGACGAGATCGCGAACACCGTCGTGTGGCTGTGCTCCGACGACGCCTCCTACGTGAACGGCGTCTCGCTCCTCGTCGACGGCGGCCTCATCGCCCGCTGACCGGAGCGACCCGAACCAGCCCGCGACCGACTCGATTTCGGGACCGTGGGGGTTGGAAATGTCCTGGTCAGAAGCTAGGATACGAACATATGTTCGATCCATTGGACGAGCTCGAAGCGGCGATCGACAAGCTCGGTGCGAGCGAGGCCCCGGTCGACGTGCTGCGTCTGACCAAGTTGTCCGAGCGGCTCGAGTACCAGCGATTGCGCGCCGTTGCGGCGTTCGACCGCAGTGGTGCCTGGCTCGACGTGGGGTGCCTGTCGGCGGCCTCGTACCTCCGCCACCGGGGCCGGATGACCCACGGCAACGCGGCCGCGTCGGTGAGCCTGGCGCGCCGGCTCGAAGCACTCCCCGAAACAGTGCATGCGTTCGCGGCCGGTGAGATCGACCGGCACCACGCCCGTGCCATGGCCGATGCCTGCACGCGCGAACGCGCGCCTGCGATACATGAGGTCGAAGCACCACTGATGAAGGTGGCGCGACGGGTCGATGCGCGCGAGTTCCGATCGATGCTGTCGACGTTCACCGATGCGCTCGACGGCGACGGCGGTGCGGCGGCGGCCGAGGCCCGGCACGAGCGCCGGCGTCTGCACGTGTCCGACCTCCTCGACGGGATGGTCGCGATCGACGGGCTCCTCGATGCCGAATCGGGTGCGATCGTCCGTACTGCGCTCGAGCGTGCCATCGATCCACCGACCGTCGGTGACGGTCGCTCTACGGCCCAGCGACGCGCCGACGCGCTGGTGCGCGTCTGCGAAGCCTCGGCTCCGGCGCTCGCGCCCGGTCCGGGTCGCGCCCATCGGCCGAGCGTGACGTGTGTCGCCGATATCGAGGTGCTCGAGCGACGCTCCGGGCCGGAGCTGGTACGGCGAGTGCGGGCCGAAGCCGCGCGTGCGGGTCGTCTCTCGGCCGAGACCCTGCGCCGGATCTCGTGCGACGCCGGCATCGCCCGAGTCATCACGGATGGACCCACGCAACCGCTCGACGTCGGCCGCACGACCCGCACGGTGGCACCGTCGCTGTGGCGTGCCCTCGTCGTGCGCGACGGCGGCTGCGTTGCTCCCGGATGCGATCGCCCGCCGGGATGGTGCGACGCGCACCACCGCCGCCACTGGGCCGACGGCGGCGCGACTGCGCTCGACAACCTCGAACTCCGTTGCCGGCGACACCATCGCGCCGTGCACGAAGGCGCGCCGCCCTAGCTGTGATGTCCCGGCAGCGCTGCTAGTTGACGAGCTCGGCCATGAGCTCGAGCGCTTCGGGCTGTTGCGCGCCGAGGATCATCGTGGTGACGCCGGCGTCGCGCCACGCGCCGAGGCGATCGGCGATGCGTTCCTTCGGTCCGAGCAGGCAGACCTCGTCGATCATCTCGAACGGGATCGCGGCTGCGGCCTCCTGCTTCTTGCCGTCCAGGTAGAGGTCCTGGACCTCCTTCGCCGCGGCCTCGAACCCGTAGCGGCACGCGAGATCGTTGTAGAAGTTCTTCCCGCGCGCGCCCATGCCGCCGACGTACAGGGCGACCATCGGCCGGACGAAGTTCGCGAGCATCTCGGGATCGTCGCCGACGATGACGGTGACGGTCGGGGCGATGTCGAAGCCGTCGAGTCCCTTGCCCCCGCCGGCACGCGTGAAGCCTTCGTCGAGCGCGCCGCCGAACGCTTCCTTGACGCGGTAGGGCGAGAAGAAGATCGGGAGCCAGCCGTCGGCGATCTCGGCCGCGAGCGCGACGTTCTTCGGCCCGATCGCGGCGAGGTAGATCGGAATGTCGGCCCGGCGCGGGTGCACGATGATCTTGAGCGGCTTCCCGAGCCCGGTCGCGTCGGGTCCGTTGTAGGGGATGTCGTAGTGCACACCGTGATGCTCGAGCGGCTTCTCGCGCTTGAGGATCTCGCGCACGATCTCGACGTACTCGCGGGTCCGCACGAGCGGCTTGCCGTAGGCCTGTCCGTGCCACCCCTCGGCCACCTGCGGACCCGATGCGCCGAGACCCAAGTTGAAACGCCCGCCGCTCATGCCGTCGAGTGTGGCCGCCGTCATCGCGGTCATCGCCGGCGTGCGCGCCGGCATCTGCATGATCGCGGGCCCGAACTCCATGCGTTCGGTGTGCGCCATCAACCAGGTGAGGGGCGTGATCGCATCGGTGCCGTACGCCTCGGCAGTCCACGCGGAGTGGAAGCCGAGCGCTTCCGCGCGTTGCGCGGTCGCGATCGCGGCGGAAAGGCCGTTGGCCCAATCCTGGTAGCCGAGGTTGATGCCGAGACGAAGACTCATGGGCGCATGGTCGCGCGTACGCTCTCGGGATGGGAAGTCCGACGCTCGTCGTCCTCGGCGCATCCGGCGACCTTGCTGCGCGGCTCCTGTTCCCTGCGTTGCTGTCCCTCGAACGGCGTGAACGGCTCGAAGATCTCCGCGTCATCGGCTATGCGCGCCAGGAGTGGACGAGCGAGCAATTCCACGAGAACCTGCGCGCCGCGATGGACGGCAACGTCGGCGACTTGGACCGCAAGTACTTCGACAAGTTCGTCGACCGCATCGATTTCCATGGCGGCGACGTCTCGGTGGAGTCGCTGCGCGGGCTGAACGACGTCCTCGACGGATCCGCGATCTTCTACCTCGCGTTGCCGCCCGGAGTGTTCGCCGACGCAGCCCAGACGATCGCCGAGGCCGGTCTCGCCGACGAGAGCGAAGGGTTCCGCCGGCTCGTGATCGAGAAGCCGTTCGGCACCGACCTCGCATCCGCGCTCGCGCTCAACGAGCAGTTGCACAAGTACTGGCGCGAGGACCAGATCTTCCGCATCGACCACTTCCTGGGCAAGGAGACGGTGCAGAACATCCTCGTGTTCCGCTTCGCGAACCGGTTCCTCGAGCCGGTCTTGCGGGCCGCGCACGTCGACGAGATCCAGATCACCGTGGCGGAGACGCTCGGGGTCGAAGGCCGGTCGCGCTATTACGACGGTATCGGCGCCGTGCGCGACATGATCCAGAACCACTTGATCCAGATGATGACCATCTCCACGATGGAGCCGCCCGCGCTCTGGGACGCGGAGATGATCCGCGACCACAAGGTCGAGATCCTGAAGGCCGTACGCGCGGTCGATCCCGAGGTGGATGCGGTGCGCGGGCAGTACACGGCCGGTCTCGTCGAAGGGGACCCGGTGCTCGGGTACCGAGCCGAGCCCGGTGTCGACCCGACATCCCGCACCGACACCTTCGCCGCACTGCGCTGCCACCTCGATACGTGGCGTTGGGAAGGGGTGCCGGTGCTCATGCGTTCCGGCAAACGGGTCGGCGCGACCGCGCACGAGGTCGCGTTCCGCTTCCGCGAACCGCCGACCCGCTTGTTCGACCACACGCCGCTCGAGCACGCCGAACCGAACTGGTTGGTGTTCCGGATGAGGCCGGCCGAGCGCACGGATCTGGTCGTGAGGACCAAGCAGCCCGGACTCGAGCTCGAAGCGCGCGAGTCGGTGCTGAGCGCGTCGTACAGCGACGAGAACGACTCGGTCAACGAAGCATCGGCGTACGAAGGTCTGCTGCTCGAAGTGATCGAGGGCGACCACACGCCGTTCCTGCGTTTCGACGAGGTCGAGTGGGCGTGGCGGATCGTCGAACCGGTGCTCAACGCGTGGGAGCGCGGCGCGCCCGAGGACTACGTCGCCGGGAGCGACGGCCCCACCGGCCAGCACCGCTTCCTCGGCTCCGGCCACTCGTGGCGGCCGCTCGTCCCGCGCGATCTCTGACCGCTACGGCGCGGCGGGCGGTGTGTACTCGACCCACTTAGCGGCGAACGGTTTGGACAACGCGACAAGGTTCGGGTCCGAGTGCGGGAGGAACAACGAACTGTTGTCCGGGAACGCCTCGATGGCGCCGGTGAGCCGATCGAACGTCTGCACCGGACCGGCGGGCGGAACCGGACAGTAAGGCAAAAACGTTGTGCGTCTGATCCACAACGAGATAGCGACCGAGGCCCGAGATCTTGATCTGGGTGACGGGTCCGTAACCGGTGACGAAGCCGACCGAGCCGAAGCTCCCGAACGCGCGCGCGACGCCCTTGTCGTCGCAAGGGAAGGCCGGGCCCGGGCCGACGTTCACGAAGCGGTACTCGACGCCGTGGACCCAACCGACGTTACCGTTCGCCGAGATGAACTGATCTTGCACTCGTACGCCCGAGTCGTTCTCGACATGGGTGTTGACCGTGCCGCTCGGGATCGCGATCAGCTCGTTCCACGACTCGACGAACTGCAACACCGGCGCTGGGTTGAATTCGATGTCGACGGCCTGGTGCGCATGGAGGAACGTGTTGCCGTCGGCGGCGAGCACGAAGCGGTCGAGGTAGTAGCCCTGCTCACCGAAGCCGTCGCCGTCGAGGTTGGGCACGTCGACGGCGGTGCCCGCATCGAGGTCGGTGAAGCGCTCGATGGTTGTGGGGCCGAAGAGTCGGGTGTGCGCGGTGCGGCCGTCGTTCGAGACATCGATCGCCAGCGCGGTGTAACCCGCTGGACGCGGGACGGTTGCCTCGACGCTGGTGACGGTCTGGGTGGCGGTCGACCAGGTCTTCACGACGCCGTCGGTGTCGACGAAGATGCCGTAGGTCAGGTCTTGCGACATCGTCGTGCCCGTCGGTGGCGTGAGCTGCACGCCGTTCGACCACAGCAGCAGGCTCGCGGCCCCGTAGAGGACACGCGAGCCGTCGTAACTGATCTCGGTCGGCGTCCCGCCCGGCAGTTGCAGGGTCGATCGGTTGCCTCGGTCGACGCGCCACGTTCCGGCGCCGGGCACCGTCGCAGCCGGGCCGGTCGAGACGACGACCGCGTACCGGGCGTCGCCGGAGAGCAACACGATCCGTGCCGGTGAACCCGGCGGCTCGATGATCGTTGCCTGCGTGTGCAACACCGGCTTGCAGCCGGCGAGCACGATCGCGACTGCACATACAAGCGCCGCGGCAAACAAGCCGCGGCGCCTGCGGTTCATCCCCCATGAACGCATGCGCATGGCTAGCACCGCTCGCGGCACACCGCAATGGTCGCGAAGCGAGTGACGGATAGCGTCACTCGCCCGATGAGCACACCGCTCGAGGACTACGCGCTGCTCGGTGATCGGCGCACCGCCGCGCTCGTGTCGCGCGACGGTTCGGTCGACTGGTGGTGCGTCCCCCGTTTCGACAGTGGTGCGTGCTTCGCGGCATTGCTCGGCGACGAGGAGAACGGGCGCTTCCACCTCTCACCGGTCGGGCCAGGGGAGATCGAACGGCACTACCGCCCGCAGTCACTCGTGCTCGAGACCGAGCACGCGACCGCCGCGGGCACGGCGCGGATCACCGACTGCCTGGCGACGGGCACGCCGAACCCGTGTCTCGTGCGCATCATCGAAGGGCTGTCGGGGCGCACGACGATGCACCTCGATCTCGTGATGCGGTTCGACTACGGCGGAATCGTGCCGTGGGTGCGACGCCAGCAGGACGGCCTGATCGCGATCGCCGGCCCCGACGGGCTGCGACTGCACACGCCGGTCGCGTTGCGCGGCCACGACCTGCACACCACGGCCGAGTTCGTCGTCGAGGCCGGCGAACAGGTGCCGTTCGTGCTCCAGTGGTTCCCGTCGCACCAGCCGCCGGAGACCGCGCCGATCGCGTGGGACGTCGTGAGCGCGACCGACGACGCGTGGCGAGCATGGGCTTCGCAGTGCACGTTCGAGGGTCCGTACCGCGACATCGTCGTGCGATCACTGCTCACGTTGGAGTGCCTCACGTACGAACCCACGGGTGGCGTCGTCGCCGCGCCGACCACGTCGCTGCCCGAGTCGGTCGGCGGGAGCCGCAACTGGGATTACCGCTACTGCTGGATGCGCGACGCGACGTTGACGCTCCAAGCATTGATCCACAGCGGCTACCGCGAAGAAGCGGTGCGATTCCGGCAGTGGGTGCTGCGCGCGGTCGCGGGCGATCCCGAGCGACTACAGATCATGTACGGCGTCGCCGGCGAACGACGGCTCACCGAGCTGACCCTCGATTGGCTGCCGGGCTGGAGCGACTCGGCGCCGGTGCGGATCGGCAACGCCGCGCACGAACAGCTCCAACTCGACGTGTACGGCGAGCTCGCCGACGTCATGTGGCAGAGCGCGCGCGCCGGCTTCCCGGTCGACGAAGACGCGTGGGCCCTGCAACTCGCGCTCTTGCGGTCGCTCGAGGCGAAGTGGAAGGAACCCGACGAAGGCATCTGGGAGGTGCGCGGACCGCGCCGGCACTTCGTCCATTCGAAGGTGCTCGCGTGGGTGGCATTCGACCGTTCGATTGCCATCGTCGAACACTCCGACGGCGCGCGCGAAGGACCGGTCGACAAGTGGCGCGCAATCCGCGAGGAGATCCACGCCGATGTGTGCGAGCGCGGCTACAACGAACGAGCTCGGCGCGTTCGTGCAGTCCTACGACGACACCCGCCTCGACGCGTCGGTGCTGATGATCCCGCTCGTGGGCTTCCTCCCCGCCGACGATCCGCGCGTGCTGTCGACGATCGAGGTGCTCCGCCGCGACCTCACGGTCGACGGTCTGGTCCGCCGTTACCAACCCGACGGCGACGTCGACGGGATCGGCGAACCCGAAGGGGTGTTCCTCGCGTGCAGCTTCTGGATGGTCGACGCGCTCTGCGCGATCGGCGATCACGACGCGGCCGGGGAGCTGTTCGACCACCTCCTCGGCCTGGCGAACGACGTCGGGTTGTTCGCCGAGCAGTACGACCCTCGCAACCGAAGGATGCTCGGCAACTTCCCCCAGGCCTTCACGCACCTCGCGCTCGTGGACGCGGCCGAGGACCTCCGTCCGGGGACCCGCATGCCGACGGCGCCGCGACCGCCCGGACCACGAACGCGGTCCGACGGGGACTCGTCGCGCACGAGCCTCCCGTAGATTCTCGGCATGGCCTTGGTGACCAACATCGTGAGCGGCACCTCCGCGTCCCGGCTGATGCTGCTCCTGCACGGCTACGGCGCGGACGAGCGCGACCTCGGCGGCATCCTCCCGTACCTCGACCCCGACGGGACCTTCGCGACGGTGATGCCGCGCGCCCCGCTCGCGGTACCCGGCACACCCGGGTACGCCTGGTACGACTTCGGCGACGCCGCGGCCGGCTCCGACGCCGCACTGGCCGAGCTGGACGCGCTCGTCGACGAGCAGTGCGCGGCGCTCGGGTTTCCGCGGGAGTCAGCGATCTTCGCGGGTTTCTCGCAGGGCGCGGGGCTCGCCCTCGGTCTCGGCGTTGCTGCAGGGTGAGGCCACGCGGCCGGCCGGTGTGCTCGCGATGAGCCCCGCGTTCTCGCTCGGCGATCCCTCGGCGTTCGACCGCGCGCGGTGAACGTGCCGGTGCTCGTGCAGCACGGCACCCACGATCCGTTGATCCCGGTGCAGCACACGCGCGATCTCGCGCGCGTGCTCCGCGCTTCAGGCATCCCGACCGAGTACCGCGAGTACCCCATGGAGCACCAGGTCGCGCTGGAGAGCATGCGCGACGGCCACGACTGGCTGACGCGCGTGCTGGCGGGGGAGAAGCCCGACGAGGAACTGCCCGAGGATCCCGTCGAGCTCGTCCCCGCAGTGACGACCGCGCACTTCGAACGCGAGGTGTTGCAGAGCGAAACGCCCGTGATCGTCGACTTCTGGGCTCCGTGGTGCGGCCCCTGCCGCCAGGTCTCGCCGATTGTCGAGACCATCGCCGCGATGCGCCAAGGCTCCTACAAGGTCGTCAAGGTCAACATCGACGACGAGCCTGCGATCGCGAAGCAGTTCGACGTGCAGAGCATCCCCATGATCGGGATGTTCCGCAACGGACGCATGGAGCGCGCGGTCGTCGGCGCCAAGCCCCGCCAGCAACTCGAAGCCGAGCTCGGGATGCTCGTCATCCCCTGACGCGAACCTCAGCGGATCTGCACGCGGCCCGGCTGATCCGTCGTCCGGCCGATGACGGCGGCGGCCAGCGTGCCGCGCGCCTCCAGGGCGGCGACAAGTTGGCCCGCGTTCGTCTGCGGGGAGCGCGAGCAGGAGGCCGCCCGATGTCTGCGCGTCGCACAGCAGGAGCTGCTCCGTTTCGGGCAGGTCGCCGAAGTCGACATCGGGTGCGACGAACGCGTGGTTGCGGCGGGTGCCGCCCGCGACCATGCCCGCGTCGAGGAGGGCACGGACGCCATCGATCACGGGCACCGCGTCGAAGTCGACCACCGCACCGACACTCGACGCGACGCACATCTCACGCAGGTGGCCGAGGAGACCGAACCCGGTGACGTCGGTGGCCGCGTGCACGCCGACCTCGAGCGCGGCGTCGCGCGCGGACGCGTTGAGCGTCGTCATCACCTCGATGGCCGTGCCGAGGTGGGCTTCGGTCGAGCGTCCCTGCTTGACCGCAGTGGAGATGACGCCGAGGCCGATCGGCTTGGTGAGCACGAGCGCGTCGCCGGCCTGGGCCGCGGCGTTGGTGAGCACCTGCATCGGGTCGACCGTGCCGACCACCGCGAGTCCGTACTTCGGCTCGGCGTCGTCGATGGAGTGGCCGCCCGCGATGAGGCAGCCTGCGTCGGCGGCGATCGCGGCACCGCCGTCGAGCACCCGCGCGAGCAGTTCGAACGGCAGCCCTTCGCGCGGCCAGGCCACGAGGTTCAGCGCGAGCAGCGGCGTACCGCCCATCGCGTACACGTCCGAGAGCGCGTTCGTCGCGGCGATGCGGCCCCAGTCGAACGGGTCGTCGACAATCGGTGTGAAGAAGTCGGTGGTGACGACGATCGCGAGGTCGTCGCGGAGCCGGTAGACCGCGGCGTCGTCAGCGGTGTCGAACCCGACGAGCAGGTTCGGATCGGCCGGTGCATCGAAGTTGCGCACGAGGCCGAGGACCGTCCGGAGGTCTTCGGGTGAGAGCTTGCACGCGCAGCCCGCGCCGTGCGAGAACGAGGTGAGGCGAACCTGGTCCGTCACCCTCAGCCCGGACGGGCGCCGCCGACGTAGTCGCCGCGGAACGCGCTCGCGACCTTCACGACGTCACCGGTCTGCGGCGCGTGCACGTACTGCCCGCCACCGAGGTAGATGCCGACGTGATGGATCGGCGACCCGTAGAACACGAGGTCACCCGGCTGGAGCTGGTCCTGGGAGACGTGCGGCAGGCTCGAGTACTGCGCCGCGGACGAGTGGGGGAGCCGGACACCGGCCGCGGCCCACGCGAACATCGTCAGGCCGGAGCAGTCGAAGGAGTTCGGGCCCGACGCCGGCGTACTTGTACGGCTTGCCGATCTGCGCCATCGCGGTGCTGACCGCGACGCCGGCGCCGCCGTTCGGGGCAGGCGCCACGTTCGGCGGCTGCACTCGGCGCGGGCTTGCGCGCACTTCCACCACCACTGGCGTTGCTGCGCGGTGCGGCCGCGGCGGCCGCCGCCTGCTTGGCGGCGTTCTCGCGGCTCTTGCGCTCGAACTCGGCGCGGGCGCGCGCTTCCTCCTCGGCGCGCTTCTGCGCGGCGATCTCGGCCGTCAGCTGCGCGATCTCGCCGGTGTTCTGCGCGAGCAGCGCTTCCTGTCGCTCCTGCGCGGCGGCGAGCTCGGCCCGCGTCTCCTCGAGGCCCGACTTCTTCGCCTCCGCGGCGCTGCGCTGCTCCTCGAACTCGGCCTGGGCGCCGTCGAGTTGCTCCTTGGCCACGGTGAGCTCGTCGATGAGACCTTGGTCTTCGTCGGCGGCGGCGGACCCGTACTTGGCGCGGCTGCCGAGCTCCTGCACGTTGGTCGCGTCCACCATCTCGGTGGGCGTCCCGTTCGCGGCGCCGACGTAGAGCGCGGCGGCCCGGCTCGAGAGCTGCGACTCCAACTGTCCGGTGCGCGAGGCCGCGGCGTCGAGGCGGCGCTGCGTGTCGGCGATGCCGTCGTTCGCTTCGTCGATCTCGAGCTGGGTCGCGTTGTACTGCTCGTCGAGGACCGAGATGCGCATGCCGTTGGCGTCGATCTTCGACTGGAGCTCGGACGCCTCGGCCTGCTTCTGGGCGAGTTGGTCCTGGGGTGACGGCGCCGCCGTAGCTGGACCCGCGACCCACAACGTCGTCGAGACGAGAGCGGTGAGGAGGGCGGTTGCGAGGGCGGGCCGGGTCGCGCCGAAGCGGCGGGTCAACTGCGGCATGTCTGGAAACGCTAGCCAACTGCCCCTCGCGGAGGCGGCATCGTGGCTCTCAGGAAGCGATCGGCCAGCCCGGTCCGGGGGGAGGATCGCCCTTCCCGGTCACCACCGGGGAGGTCCAATGTTGGTGTTTGGCCACGTCATCGGCCACTTTCTGCCACTCGGTCGGACTCCAGCCCTGCGCCGCGGCAACCAGCGACGTGTCCTGGCGGAGGTGGACGAACGCGGGCAACCGCTCGAGGCCCAGGCTCGAAACGAGCGCTTTGTCCGGATCGAGGAACACCAACCATTCCTCGGCGACACGGTCGCCGAGCATTCGCCGCGCGATCGCAGCCGTGCTCGGCACGCAGACGACCGTGCGCACGTCGCTGTCGCCGAAGGTCGCGAAGATCCGTTCGATCACCGGCACGAACGCGTTGCCCTCGGGACGGTCCGGCAGCACGATCATCGCCAGGTTGAACACGGTCGCCCAGTCGTCGAGCGTGCGGGTCACGCCGGTGAGGCTCGTGATGACGAGCTGCGGATCGGGGTTCTGCGCCACGGACGGAAAACCTAGTGTGCGGCCACACGCGGAGCCGGAGGTCGGCGCAATGGGTGACACAGTTTCGTTCGCAAGCAACGGCGAACAGGTCGAGGGCTACTTCGCGCCGGCCGCGTCGGGGACCGGACCGGGCGTGCTCGTCATCCAGGAGTGGTGGGGACTGGCGCCGCAGCTGAAGCGGGTCGTCGACCGGCTGGCCGGTGAAGGCTTCAGCGCGCTCGCCCCCGACCTCTACCGCGGCGACCTCGCCGAGCACACCGAGATGGACAAGGCCGCCGAGCTCATGAATGCGCTCCCACCCGACCGCGCCGCGCGGCGACATGACCGGCGCGATCGACTACCTGCTCGGCAACGCGGCGGTCACGAGTACCGCGGTCGGCGTCGTCGGGTTCTGCATGGGCGGACTCCTCACGTTGGTGATCGCGGCGCAGCAGGGCGAGAAGGTCGGCGCCGCCGCGCCGTTCTACGGCGCGCCGCTCGGCGACGGCGCGCCCGACTGGTCGGGCCTGACCGCACCGGTGCTCGGTCACTTCGCGATGAACGACGACTTCTTCCCCGTCGACGCCGTGCGCGAGCTGGAGAAGTCGTTGCAAGCAATGGGGAAGGACGTCGTGTTCGAGTACATCCCCGACACCGGACACGCGTTCGCGAACGAAGACGATCCGTTGGGCACGCACGATCCCGACGCCGCGCTGAAGACCTGGAGCCACACCGTCGACTGGCTCCGAGCGAAGCTGACGTAGACGCCGCTCGGTTCAGCCGAAGCCGAGGGCGGTGAGCATCGCCGGTGGCATCTCGTCGCGGCCGGCGGCGAGCAACTGGGCCCGCTGGATGTTGATCGCGTCTCGCGGTTCGCGCTCGGGCCAGGTGTCCCACGGGCCGGGTGGGATCGACCCTGCGACGCAGTGCCGGAGATACGCCTGGAGCTCGCGGACTTCCTCGACGCCTCCGACCGGGCCGTGGCCGGGCACGATCCTCGACGCCAACTCCGGGAACGAGTCGAGCATCTCGGCCCACGTCGCCGGGTCGCCCTGGAACGCGAGCGGTGTCACGCCGAAGAAGCACAGGTCGCCGGCGAACAACACGTCGGCATCCGCGACCAGCGCGATGAGGTCGCCGGAGGTGTGACCCGTGGCCGGCATCACCTCGATGCGCGGCGTCAGGAACGCGCCGTCGGTGACGAGGTGCGTCACCGGCCGCGTCCCGAGCACCGCGAGCTCGTCGAACTCCTCGTCGAACGCGGGCATGAACGCCTTGTACGCGTCGAGCGGCATCGCGCCGTCGAGCAACTCGCTCGTCTGCGGCGACCCGTACACCGCCGCATTCGGGAAGCCGCGCGTCCCGCCGACGTGGTCGATGTGCGCATGCGTCAGCAGCAACCGGCGGACCGGCCGGCCGAGCTCGTGCACCGCCGCCACGAACGGCGCCCACTGCGACCGCACCATCAGCGTGTCGATCACGGTCACACCGTCGTCGTCCACGACAACGCCCGCGTTGCTCACGCCCGACTCGCCGCCGGGCTGGAGCCATACGAAGACGCCGTCGGCGAGCTCGGTCAGCGTGAGGAGCGGCACCTCGGTCACGGTCCGACCCTACCGAGCCCCGACGGCCGCCAACAGCGCGGTACCGATGCCGATCGACCACGCAACTGCGGCGGGATCGTGGAACCGGATCGACCAGTCGGTCTGTCGGAGCGTCATGTGCGCGGCGTACACCGGGAGCGCTCGGACGTCGGTGCGGGCACGCGCCGCGTCGAGCAACGTGTCGCGGAGCCCGACGTCGAGCGTGTAGAAGGCGTACGTGACGAGGTCGAAGGCCGCGTCGCCGGTCGTGCTGCCCTCCCAGTCGATAACACCCGTGATGCAGTCGCCGTCGACGAGCGTGTTGTGCGGCCCGAGATCCATGTGCACCACATCGTCCGTCGGCACTTCGACGTCGCGTCCGGACTCGGCGACGGCGCACAAGCGATCGAGCAGCGTGCTCGTCTCCGGGGAGTACGCGCGCATGCCCGCGTGCTCGCAGTAGCCATCGCGGCCCTCCGTCACACTCGAGACGATGTCGGCAATCCACGGCGGTCGCCCCGAGATGCCAGCGTCGCGTTGGAGCTCGACGAGCTCGATGATGCGTTCGACGTGCGCCGGCGCGGGCTGCGCCCCCGGCTCGCCGGGGAGCAACTCGATGACCGCGAAGCGGGTGTCGTCGAGCATCCCGGTACGCAGCGTCGCCGGCGCGGGATAACCACGCCCGCGCAGGACTTCGCACGTTCGCGCGGCCTGTTCGAAGTCGAGGTGCGGACCGGTTGCGAACTTCAGGACCGCCCGCGCGCCTTCCCGGGTGCGCACCTCGTACGCGCCGGGGCCTTCGCCGCCGGTCATGCGACCGACAACGGTCATCCCGATGGTGCTCGCTATTGCGCTCGCTGATGGCAATGGCGTCCATGGAAAACCTTCGCAGGTGTCGGACTACGCTTTTCGGCATGTCCGAACGCTCTCGCAACCTTCCGCGTCGTTCCTGTCTCTCGGTTCCGGGCTCGAGCGAGAAGATGCTCGCCAAGGCGCCCGGGCTCGGTGCCGACATGGTGTTCCTCGACCTCGAGGATGCCGTCGCCCCGCTCGAGAAGGAAGGTGCGCGCGAGAAGATCGTCAAGGCGATCAGCGAGCAGGACTGGGGCGAGACGGTCCTGTGCGTGCGGGTGAACGCGTGGGACACGGAGTGGACGTACCGCGACGTCATCGCGATCGTCGAAGGTTCGGGCGAGCGGCTCGACGAGCTGATGCTCCCCAAGGTGCAGTCGGCCGCGGAGGTCGTCGCCCTCGACATGCTGCTCACGCAGATCGAGAAGGCGACCGGTCGCGAGTCGCGCGTCGGCATCGAAGCGCAGATCGAGACTGCGCAGGGCCTCATCAACGTCGAGGAGATCTGCGCCGCGAGCGACCGCCTCGAGACGATCATCTTCGGGCCCGCCGACTTCGCCGCCTCGACCGAGATGCCGGTGCTCACGGGTGGGGTACAGATCCCCGAGTACCCGGGCGACCACTTCCACTACGTGTTCTCCAAGATCCTCATGGCCGGGCGCGCCAACGGCTTGCAGGTGATCGACGGCCCGTTCCTCAAGATCCGCGAGCTCGACGCGCTGCGCGACTATTCGATGCGGTGCCGCATCCTCGGCTTCGACGGCAAGTGGGCTCTCCACCCCGACCAGGTCAAGGTCATCAACGAGGTGTTCACGCCGACCCAGGAGCAGTTCGACCGGGCGTTCGACATCCTCGAGGCGTACGAGAAGGCGACGACCGAAGGTGACCGCAAGGGTGCGGTGATGTTCGGCGACGAGATGATCGACGAGGCGAGCCGCAAGATGGCGAACAAGTTCGTCACCCGCGGCGAACGCGCGGGCATGGCCCGCTCCGCCGAGTAACCCGCTACGCCGCGCTGAAGAAACCGTCGGCGGCGAGTACCGCAACGACGTCGCTCACGTCGAGCGCGATCAACGCTTCGACATCGCGGTCGAGTTGTTTGGCCACGATCTCGCGGCCACTGATGCATTCGCGCAACCAGCGGTCGAGATCCGCTCCCGCTGCGCCGAACGTCGCCGCGGCGACGGCTGCTTCGGGCGAGGTGCTTCCGGCGGCCGTGGCCGCGACGATCGCGCCGGCGGCGAGCCAGTCCTCGATCGATGGACGGATCCCGTGTCCTGAACCAATCGACGACCAGCGCTCGGCGCAGGGGACGACCGTCGTGCGCCGGTCGGGTCTGAGCGCGGCCGCGACCGCGGCTCGGTTGCGGAAGCAGCCGAGCGTGACCCGCGGTGCGTGGCGACACGCGGCGACGACCGCGGCGCCGTTCGCCGACCAGAGCGCGAATCGTTCACCGGGCGGTAACGCCTCGGTGCTCGTCGGCGACAGCGTGAGGAGGTCGCTCGTGTCCTCGGGCGCGCGCTCGCCCCGCCCCAACGGCATGACGCGGGCACCGCGCTCGACCGCCATCGTGACCGTCGTGGAGAAGCGGAAGGCGTCGACGACCACGACATCGTCGCCACGATCGGCGGCTTCGGACGCGCCCCGTTCCCCCCATTCGAGGTGGATGTCGACATCGGGCCAGGGATCCCACACGGAGTTCAGGGTTTCACACTGGTGCAGCGCCGGCCGGCCCGCCGGCCTGAAAGTGGCGGCCTGAAAATGGGCGTAGCGACCTCCTGCGCCTCGGTATCCTCGGTCGCGTGAACACCACGCGTGCGACCCGCCGGATGATGAGCCCCACGGGGCTCTGACGCGCGTCGTACGCATCGAACCCCGCCACTGCGCCGGGGTTCGGACCGACGAGGGAGCCCTCCGTCGCCGTGGCGACCAGGAGGACTCCCATGGACCCGCTCTATCTGACCACCGCCATCCCGTTCGTCAACGCGGCACCGCACCTCGGGCACACGCTCGAGCTCGTGCAGGCCGACGCCATCGCGCGGCATGCCCGGCTCCGCGGCCGTCCGGTCCGGTTCCTGACCGGGACCGACGAGAACGCGCCGAAGAATGCGCAGGCCGCGGCCGACGCCGGCGTCGACGTCGCCGCGTTCGTGACGCGCAATGCGGCGCTCTTCGCAGGGCTCGCGGACGCGTTGCAGGTCTCCTACGACGACTTCATCCGTACCAGCGCCGATCCTCGTCACGCCCCTGCGGTCGAGGCGATCTGGCGCGCGTGCCGCGCCGCGGGCGATCTGTATCGAGCGCCGTACGCGGGCTGGTACTGCTCGGGCTGCGAGCAGTTCGTCGACCGTGCGTGCGACGAGCACGACGCGCCTCCCGAGTGGGTCGAGGAGGAGAACTGGTACTTCCGCCTCTCACGACACGCGGAGGCGCTGCGGGAGCTCATCCGCGAGGGACGGCTCCGCATCGTGCCGAACGAACGGGCGAACGAGGTACTTGCATTCCTCGACTCCGACGTTCGCGACATCAGCGTCTCCCGCTCGCGTGCCCGGGCACGCAACTGGGGCATCGGCGTGCCCGACGACCCGGACCAGATCGTCTACGTGTGGTTCGACGCCCTCGTGAACTACCTGAGCGCGGCACCGTCCAACTGGTGGCGCGACCCGGTGGTGCGCCGGCACGTGGTGGGCAAGGGCATCGTCCGGTTCCACGCGGTGATCTGGCCCGCGGTGTTGCTGTCGGCCGGGTTCCCGTTGCCGACCGAGCTGTTCGTGCACGACTACGTGACCGCCAACGGACGGAAGATCGGGAAGTCGCTCGGCAATGCAGTCGATCCGATCGACCTCGTGGCCCGCTACGGCGTCGACGCGCTCCGCTGGTGGCTGCTGCGCGAGGTGCCGCGCGTCGGGGAGGCCGACTTCACCGAGGCCCGCCTCGTCGACGCCGCGAACCGCGACCTCGCGAACGGCATCGGCAACCTCGTGCAGCGCATCGCGGGTCTCACCGACGGGTTTCGGCGACAGGAAGCGACCGTATACGGACGCCGATTGTCGCAAGAACCTGCGGTTGCGCGGCGAGATCGACGCCGCGATCGCCGCGTTCGACCTGCGCGCCGCGACCGGTGCGATCGTCGCCGAGATCGACGCGCTGAACCGGTGCATCGAGACGGTCAAGCCCTGGACGCTGGCCGGCACGGAACGAACGGCGGCGGTCGACGACCTCGCATGCGCCGCGCGCGCGATCGTCGACGAGCTGCAACCCTTCGTTCCCGACCTGGCCGCGCGCGCGGCGGCACGGCTCGCAGGTGGATCGGGAGCCGCGCCCTGACGCGCGCCTCGTGGCGTCCTGATCAGCCGAGTGCTTGTTCGGCGAGACGGCGGGCGATGACGCGCAGGCAGAGCGTCTCGTCTGCGCCCTCGAAGATCGAGAGCACGCGCGCGTCGACGAAGTAGCGCGACACCGGAAACTCTTCGGCGTAGCCCATGCCGCCGTGCAGCTGCATCGCCTCGCGGGTCACCCATTCGGCCGCTCGGCACACGTACGCCTTCACCATCGAAGCTTCCAGCGTGCCTTCGCCGGCGGCCATCTTGCGCGCGACGTCGTAGGAGAACTGCCGGCCGGCCTGGATGAGCGCGGCCATGCGGGCGATCTTCACGCGTGAGAGCTCGTAGTCGAACACCGGTCGGCCGAACACCTTGCGGTCCTGCGCGTAGGCGAGCCCCGCTTCGAACGCGGCCTGCATGAGACCGACCGCGCGCGCTGCGGTCTGGAGCCGGCCGTTCTCGAACCCGGCCATCTGGAGGTAGAAGCCACGGCCGAGCCCACTGTCTTCGCCGATCAGGTTCTCGGCGGGCACGAACCAGTCCTCGAACGCAACCTCGTAGGAGTGCATGCCGCGGTAGCCGATCGTGTCGATGGCGCGGCCCTCCATCTTTCCGCCGCGCTCGTTCGTGAACTGGAACGCGTGACCCTCGGCACGCGGCTTCTCGATGATCAGGACCGACAGGCCGCGGTGGCCCTGCGAACGGTCGGCGTCAGTGCGCGCGAGCAGCATCAAGACGTCGGCTCGGCCCACGAACGTCGCCCATGTCTTCACGCCGTTCACCACGTAACCGCCCTCGACCGGTACCGCGGTGACCTTCACGCCCGCGACGTCGGAGCCGTAGTCGGGCTCGGTCACCATGATCCCGGCCATCAGCTCGCCGGTCGCGATCCGCGGGAGCCACTGTTGCTTCTGCGCCTCGGTGCCGCCGGCGACGAGCGCACGCGTGAGGATCTCGGGACGGGTGACGAGCGAGCCGCCGATGCCGAGCGAGCCGCGCGACAGCTCTTCGGTCGCGACCACCATGCCGATGTAGTCCTGCTCGCCGCCGGTCGCCCAGCCCCCGTATTCCTCCGGCACCGACAGGCCGAAGCCGCCGAGCTCCGCGAGGCCGTCGATGAGCTCCTCGGGCACGTCGGCGTTGGTGCGGTGCACGTGCTCGGCGACCGGTCGGATCTTGTCCTCCGCGAAACGCCGGAACGTTTCGGCGACCAGCTCGAAATCGTCGGAGAGATGGGCCGGCCCGCTGCCGTGCTTCGCGCACTGCTCGCCGAGCTCCGAGAGGAACGCGGGCGCGCGGTGTGCGGCAACGAAGTCGGCTGCCGGTGCGAGTGCGCTCGGGTCGACACCCCACTCCGAACCGCGTCCGATCATGCGAGTGGTGACGTCGACGATCGCGTCGGCGACGTACGCCCGGGCGAGCATCGATTCGATCTCGCCGAGCTCGCCGTATCCGCACATGACCTTCGAGCCCTCGACCGCGGCGGCGGCGTGGGCGAGGTCGTACGCGAGTACCTGGTGCTCGTCGAGCTTCGCGACGGAGATCTTCCCGCCCTCGACGGCGGCGGTTGCGAGCTTGCCGGCGGCTTGTTCGACGACGCCGGCGATCGCGTCGGTGGCGGCGCGGGCCGCGCCGATCGTTTCGGACATGGCCGAAGGCTAGGCCAGGCCCGTGTCGACGCTCGGGGTCGAGCGACGTGCGCTACGGACTCGGCGGAGGTGTGGGCTGCGTTGTCGGCGGTTGCGTGGCGGGTGGTTGCGTGGCCGGTGGTTGCGTCGGCGCGGGCGCGTCGGTCGCGGGCGGTGCGTCGTCGCCCGAGCCGGAGGGCGCGCTCGTGGTGGGCGTCCCGCCCTGGTTGCCGTTGTTCGCGCTCCGCCGGCGCGTCGTCGGGGTCGTGCCGCGGTTGTTCGACGAGCCGTCGTCGTCGTCACGGCCGGTCGAGCCGCCGATCTCACCGCCTTCCTCGAGGGTGCCGTTGATCGGTCGCGTCGGGTCGGCCTGCGCGCCGATGCCGTACCGCAGGTCGAGCAGCGCGAACACGTTCCGCGCGAGGTACTGGGCGCCCGCCTCCGTGAAGTGCACACCATCGCCGATGCGCACGCGAACCGACTCGTTCCCGGCCGACTCGTTCCGGCCGACTCGTTCCGGTCGAATCGGTTCCGGTATCGCCCGCCGCGTCGAGCGGGTCCGCTACGACGGGCACGTCGATCCGGTCCGAGTATTCGCCGTTCTCGTCGGAGAACAGCGCGTACGTGTCGAAGTAGACGACGTTGGGCGCGCGCTTTGCCGCTTCCTCGGCCATCACGCGGTTGATCTCGACCACGTCCTTGTCGCGTTCGTCGTCCTTCATGGTGGGCGCGCCGACCCAGATGACCGTGCGCTGCTTCTCGCCGCCGACGAGCAGGTCCATCATCGCCGCCACGCGCTTGCGGTAGTCGACTTCCCAGTCGGGAACTCCGTCGTCGTTGCCATCCTGCGAGTTGACGGCATTGGCGTCGTTGGTGCCGATGATGAAGACGACCGCTTCGGGATCCCGTTCGGCGATCGCGGTCTCCGCGTGGTCCTGCCAGTCTCGCGGTCCCGGGTTGAGTCCGCTCGAGACCTTGTAGTCGACGTGGGTGGCGACCACGCCGGTCGTGCTCGCGAGCCGACCGAGCGCGAGGCCGGTGGTCCCCGAGAGTGAGTCGCCGCCGATCCACAGCCGGAGCGGTGCATCGTGGTTGATCGGCCGGACGTTGAGGGTCGGGGCCGTGGTCGATGTCGTGTCGGCGGCGGCGCCGGCGGGGACCGATCGGCCGGTCAGCACCTCGGGCGACGACGTGGCCGGGGCGTCGTCGGTGAACGCGAACGCGGCGACGGTGCCGGCCGCGCCGAGGGTCAGCGCGACGACGAGGATCGCAGCCCAGCGTTGTCGGCGGCGGCGGGCAACGAGGCGCGCCTGGCGGGAGGAGGGTGTCGGCTCGTCGATGGTCATCTGCAGCGGAAGGGTGAGGCGGATGCCTGCGAACGAGAAATCGTAGTCGTGGGGGTGTGTACGACTCGGGTCAGCCGATCAGGCGGTTTCGGCGTGGGCCCGCAGTTGGCTCCGGTACAGGTCCGCGTACAGGCCGTTTTGCGCCAGCAGATCGTCGTGCGCGCCGGCTTCGACGATCCTCCCGCCGTCGACGACGAGGATGCGGTCCGCGTCGACGATCGTCGACAGGCGGTGAGCGATGACGACCGCGGTGCGGCCGTGCAGCGCCTCGGCCAGCGCGGCCTGGATCGCCGCTTCGGATTCGGAGTCGAGATGCGACGTCGCCTCGTCGAGGATCACGATCGCGGGGTCCTTCAACAACACGCGCGCGATCGCGAGTCGTTGCTTCTCTCCGCCCGACATCCGATAGCCGCGCTCACCGACGATGGTCTCGAGGCCGTCGGGGAGCGACGTGACGAAATCCCAGAGGCGTGCGGATCGGAGCGCAGCTTCGAGATCTGCGTCGGACGCGCCGGCCCGTGCGTAGCGCAGGTTGGCGCGGATCGAGTCGTGGAAGAGATGCGGGTCCTGGGCGACGAGACCGACAACGTCGTGCAGCGAATCCTGCGTGAGGTCGCGCACGTCGTGTCCGTCGACCCGCACCGCGCCTTCGACCGCGTCGTAGACGCGCGGCACGAGCAGCGCAATCGTGGTCTTCCCTGCGCCCGACGGGCCGACGAGCGCCACCGTCTCGCCGGGATCGACGGTGAACGACACGTCGCGCAGGATCCAGTCGCTGGGTTCGTCAGCGCCGGCGGCACCGGCCGCACCGGCGGCTTCGAGCGAGGAGAGCGAGACCTCCTGGCCCGGAGGGTGGCGGAACCAGACCCGATCGAATTCGACACTGCCCCGAGCGTGACCGAGCGGGCTCGCGTCGGGCTCGTCGGAGATCGCAGGTGGGAAGTCGAGGATCTCGAACACGCGCTCGAACGAGACCAGGGTCGTGAGCACCTCGACCCTCGCGTTCGTCAGCTGCACGAGCGGTTGGTAGATCTGGCCGACGTACAGGACGAACGCGCCGACCGTGCCCACGGTCAGCGCTCCCGAGACCGCGAGGTTTCCGCCGATCAGGTAGACGACCGCGGTTCCCACGGCCGCGACGAGTCCGAGCGCGACGAAGAGCACTCGTCCGTACATCGCGGACCTGACACCGATGTCGCGCACGCCGCGCGCTCGGCGCTCGAACTCGTCGTGGTCGTCGCCCGGTCGGCCGAACAATTTCGCGACGAGCGCACCGGCGACGTTGAACCGCTCGGCGGTGAGGTTGTTCATCTCGGCGTTGTATTGCATGGCCTGGCGAGTGATCGCCTGCAAGCGCGGTCCGAGACGACGCGCCGGGAAGATGAACGCGGGCAAGATCGCGAGCGTCAGGATGGTCAGTTTCCATTCGAGCGCAAACATGATCGTCAGCGTGACCGCAAGGCCGATGACATTCGAAACGACTGTGCCGAGCGTGCTCGTGACCGCTTGCTGCGCACCGATGACGTCGGAGTTGAGGCGCGTTTGCAGGGAACCCGTCTGCGCTCGGGTGAAGAAGGCCAGCGGCATCTGCTGGACATGGTCGAACATGGTGACCCGGAGGTCGTAGATGAGCCCTTCGCCGATCCGGGCGGAGAACCAGCGTTGCACCAGCGAGAGCAGCGCGTTCGCAAAGGCGAGGCCGATCGCGGCAACGGCCAGCGTGGCCACGAGCGCACGGTTCTTGTCGGGCACCGCGTCGTCGATGAGGCTGCGGAAGAGCAGCGGCGGGATGGCCGTTGCCACCGCCCCTGCGATCACCGCGGCGACGAAACCGATCAGTTGCCTCCGGTACGGCCGGGCGTAGCCGAGCACCCGCCGCACCACCGCGCGGTTCAGCTTGCGCTGGCGCATGTCGGCCTCTCGGCGGAAGCCTTCGATGGTGCTGTGGACGGCCATTTCGCTCCGTACGGTACCGGCGGCGTCGCGCATCCCGGTTTCCGCGCGCCACTCACTAGCGTGCGCTGCATGACCGCGACTGCCGGCCCTGCCATCGCGACCGATCCCGAGGTCCGAGAAGAAATGGTCGCGACGGTGCGGCGGTTCGTCGCGAAAGAGGTTGCACCGATCGCCTCGGACCTCGAACACGCCGACACCTATCCCGAGGCGATCGTCGAGCAGATGAAGGAGCTCGGGCTCTTCGGCATCACGATCCCCGAGGCGTACGGGGGTCTCGGGCTCGACCTCCTCACCTACATCGGTGTCATCGAGGAGCTCGCGTACGGCTGGATGTCGCTCTCCGGGATCGTGAACACGCACACGATCGCCGCGCACCTCGTCGTCGGGCACGGCACCGAGGAGCAGAAGCAGCGATGGTTGCCGCGCCTCGCGACCGGCGAGCTGCGCGGCTGCCTCTCGCTCTCGGAGGCCGACGCCGGGAGCGACACGCGCAACATCGCTTGCCGTGCGGCGCGCGACGGTGACGAGTACGTCGTCAACGGGACGAAGTTCTGGGTCACGAACGGCGAGCGCGCCGCGATCGTTGCGCTGGCCGCACGCACCGACGAAGGCATCTCGTGCTTCATCGTCGAGAAGGAGCCCGGGCCGGCGAGTGGTGGGCTCACGGTGAGCAAGAACATCCCGCAAGCTCGGCTACAAGGGCATCGAGACCGTCGAGATGTCGTACGTCGACCATCGAATCCCCGCCGACTCGCTCCTCGGTGATCCCGGTCGCGGGCTCGGATACATCCTCGGTGCGCTCGAGGTCGGCCGCATCAACATTGCGGCGCGGGCAGTCGGGGTGGCGCGCGCCGCGTTCGACAGCCGCGCTTGCGTACTCGCAGGAACGGGTCACGTTCGGCAAGCCGATAGCGCAGCACCAGGCGATCCAGATGAAGCTGGCCGACATGGCGACGCGAGCTCGAGGCGGCACGCCTGTTGACCCGCAGCGCGGCCGAGAAGAAGCAGGCCGGCGAGCGCGCGGACGTGGAAGCCGGCATGGCGAAGCTGTTCGCGAGCGAGACTGCGTTCGAGCTCGCGATCGAATCGCTGCGCATCCACGGCGGAGTCGGCTATACGACCGAGCTCCCGGTGGAGCGGTACTACCGGGACGCGCCGCTGATGATCATCGGCGAGGGCACCAACGAGATCCAGCGCCTGGTGATCGCTCGCGGCCTCCTGGCGCGCGCCGGCGAGCACCAATGATCAGGCGCCTCCCGGCGGCCGTGGCGATCGTCGCGATCGGCGCCTTCGTGTTCTTCGGGTGCGGCGGCGACGACTCGGACGGCGGCGCAACGACGACGACCGCCGACCCGCTGTCCGGAGGACGACTACATCGCCGCCTTCGCGACGTCGATCGCCAATCCCGAACGAGGCTTCGGCGCGACGGCCGAACAAGCCGACTGTGTCGCGCGTCGGGTCGTCGGCGAGATCGGTGCCGACCGCCTCCAGGATGCGGGCTTCACCGAGACCTGGTTCAACGCGACACCGCAGCCCGAGACCGAGCTCACGGCCGAGGAAGCCGACTCGATCACCAGTGCGTTCTTCGACTGCTACGACGTCACCGGTACCTACGTGGCTGCACACGTCGGAGGAACTCTCACCGAGACGCAGCGCACCTGTGTCGGCGAAGTCGACACGCTGCGGACGTATCTGCCTCGCGTCCTGCGCGAGGGCAGCGACGCGCAGCTCACCGAAGCGGAGGCGGAAGGCTTCGTCGACACGCTGCTGTCGTGCGTCCCGCCCGGTGAGGTCTTCCGCGCCAGTGTCGGGAGTGCGCTCGCGATCACCGACGAGCAGGTCGCGTGCCTCAACACCGCGCTGATGTCGAGTGCCGACTACCGCAACTCGGTCGTGCAAGGTGTGCTGGGCGCGGTCGACACGACGCAACAGCCCGCGTTCGCGGACGAAGTCGGGCAGTGCGTCACCCTGCCTACCGGATAGGCCCGCGCTGGATAGCCTCCGTTTCATGACCGTTCACGAGCGTCCCTTCGGTCGCTACTTCGAGGACTTCGAGCCCGGCGACGTCTACCGGCACTGGCCCGGCAAGACCATCACCGAGTACGACGACCACCTGTTCTGCATGATCACCATGAACCACCATCCGCTGCACACGGATGCGTGGTACGCCGAACGCCAGACGCAGTTCGGGAAGAACGTGGTGGTCGGCAACCTCGTGTACTCGCTCGTGCTCGGCATGTCGGTGCCCGACGTGAGCGGTGCTGCGATCGCGAACCTGGAAGTGGAGTCGCTCCAGCACAAGATGCCGACGTTCCACGGCGACACGATCTACGCCGAGACCAAGGTGCTCGAGAAGACCGAGTCGAAGAGCAAGACCGACCGCGGCATCGTCAGCGTCGAGACCCGGGGCTACAACCAGCGCGGCGAGGAAGTCTGCTTCTTCCGCCGCAAGGTCATGGTCCCCAAGCGGGAAGCGGCCCGGCCGCGCGAGCGCCCGTACGAAACGTCCGGTTAGGTCCGCGAACATCGCATCTGCGACGGATACCGTTCGGGCGCACTCGATCACGAGCAATCCGAGGAGATGCCATGTCGAGCGTCCCGCCGCCCCCGCCGCCCCCTCCCGACCTCCCGCCCCCGCCCGGCGGCCCACCGTCAATGGGCCCGGGTTCGGGATCGGGACCGCTCGACGTCGGAACCGCCGTCAGCTACGGGTGGAAGAAGTTCACGGAGTACCCCGGGCCGCTGATCCTGATCGTGCTGATCATCGCCGTGGTCAACCTCATCGGCGGGGTCCTCCGCTTCACGGTCGAGAACTTCGTGATCGGGCTGATCCTCCTGATCGTCTTCTACATCGTCGGCCAGATCCTGACGATCGGCATCATCAACGCATCACTGATGGTCACCCGGGGCGAGACGCCCGAGCCCGGGCCGGGCGTTCTCGACCGAGTACCTCGGTCAGTTCATCATCGGCTCGATCCTCTACGGGATCATCGTCGGCATCGGCTTCATCCTGTGCGTCATCCCGGGGATCATCGCCATGATCCTCCTCGTCGTTCTACGGCTTCTACATCCTCGACCAGGGGATGAGCGGTACCGAAGCGCTCAGCGCGAGCTACAACCTGGTGAAGGACAACTTCGGTCGGGTCTTCCTGGTCCTGCTCGTGGCCTTCCTCATCAACCTGGTCGGCGCGCTGCTCTGCGGCATCGGCCTCCTCGTGACCGCGCCGATCTGCTGGATCATCGTTGCGTACGCCTACCGCAAGCTGAACAACCAGCCGATCGCCGCATAACGCGAGCGCCGCATGGCGTCGTCCGAGTGTGTGTTCTGCGGCATCGTCGAAGGCACGGTCGCGGCTGCGCTCGTGCTCGAGGAACCCGAGGTCGTCGGGTTCCTCGACCGCCGGCCGGTGTTCAAGGGTCACGTCCTCGTCGTGCCGCGCGCGCACGTCGTCACCCTGGCCGATCTCCCGCGTGAGCTGATCGAGCCCGTGTTCGGCGCGGCGCAGCGCTGCGCGGCCGCCATGCCGGAGGCGCTCGGCGCGACGGGCTCGTGGGTGAGCCTGAACAACGTCGTCAGCCAGTCGGTACCCCATCTGCATGTCCATGTGGTGCCGCGCACCAAGGGCGACGGGCTGCGCGGCTTCTACTGGCCGCGCACCACCTACGCCGACGAAGACGAGTTGGAGGCCTATGCGGCTCGCCTCCGCGACGCACTCCAGGCTTGACGACGCAAAGGTGTAATGATGTAATCAAGCCATGAGCACGATCACCACCGAATCGCTCTCCGCCTGGTTCGCGGGGCGCTTGCCCGACGACTGGTTCACCGAGCCGCCCGAAGTCAGCGCCGACCGCGAGGAGATCCTCGTCGTCGGTCGGGTGCCGGAACCCGCCTATCCCGAGGGCGCCGACGATGCGGCCCGGGCCGCGGCGCAGCGAGCGCGCATCGAACGGTTCCGCGAGGAGACTCGCGGCGAACGCATGCGCATCGCCGAGGACGCAGAGCGGCGCACCGGCCGCAAGGTCGCGTGGGGTGCGCGTTGCGGTGGTCGAGCGCGAGGTGTTCACCAACCTCTCGGTGCCGGTGATGACCCGGCTCCGCATGCCGGAACGCGAGGTGCTGGACACGCTGGTCGGGGCCGGGGTGGCGCGCAGCCGGTCGGACGCGCTCGGGTGGTGCGTACGCCTCGTCGGCGACCACCAGTCCGACTGGATCCAGCAGTTGCAGGACGCGCTCGTCGCCGTGCGCGACGCGCGCGCCTCGGGCCCGACGCCCGGTTCGCCCGACTAGCCGCGACCGCGACGAGTATCAGCGCGCGCTCAGGTCAGCACGCGCTTGCGGAAGCCGTCGATACCGAGCCACATCAGCACCACGGTGAAACCGATCAACGCGCCGTACACGGCGAGCAACGGCATGTGCGCGATGTTCGTCAACGCGGCGCGGAAGCCCTCACACATGTAGACGAGTGGGTTGACCGAGCGCGAGCCACTTCAGCCACGGCACCGGACCGAGCGCGGACCACGGGTAGTAGACCGCGCCGAGCATGCTCATCGGCATCACGAGGATGCTGAACATCAGGCTCACCTGCCGCGGCTCGACGCGAGTGCCCACCGTCAGCCCGAGTGATCCGGCGAGCAGGCACGACAGGGGAAGCACGGTGATCAGTACCAGCGGGTGCACGTGCAGGGTCACGGGCGTGCTCGGCACCAGCAACACGATGGGGAGCGTGATCGCGGCGGCGATCGCGGCCTGGATCGCGCCCGACACGATCTTCTCCATCGCCACGCCCCATACCGGTAGCGGTGCGATCACGCGGTCCTCGATCTCTCGCGTGTAGCCGAACTCGGAGACGAGTGGGAGTGCGACCGCCTGGATGCCCTGGAAGATGAGGGCGAAGCTGATCAGGCCCGGTGCGAGCAACGTCGAGAACTGGTCGGCGCTCTGTTGGCTCCCGCCGATGCCTTGACCGATCTTGGGAAAGACGTACGCGAACACGAAGGTCGTCAGCAGCGGCTGCATGATCGTGCGCAGCAGGAACGGGACGAGCTGCTTGCGCACGACGCGTATGTCGCGCGCCGAACATCGCGACGAACGCCGTGAAACTCGCGCGCTGCGCCGCACGCGGGGGTGAGATCGTCGGTGAGATCGCCGGGGCAGTCACTCGCGCAGGTCCGTTCCCGTGAGTGAGATGAACACGGTCTCGAGCGTCGCCTCGGTGATCCCGACGTCGGTGATCGAGAACCCGCCGCGATCCGCGTGGGTGATCAGCTCGGGCAGTGACGGGCCGCCGCGACCGACATCGACGTACACCGTGTCGTCGACGATGCGGCCGCCCCCGACCTTGTCGAGCGCCTCCATGTGGGTGACGAGTGACGCGAGATCGCCCGCGGCCTGCATGCGGACCTCGGTGTCGGCGCCGACGGTCTCCTTCAAGCGACTCGGCGTGTCGAGGGCCAGCAGCCGGCCGTGGTCCATGATGGCGACGCGGTCGCAGAGCTGATCGGCCTCTTCCATGTAGTGCGTGGTCAGAAGGATCGTCTGACCGCGGTCGTGCAGTTCGTTCACGACCTCCCAGAGTGCGATCCGGCTCTGCGGGTCCAATCCGGCCGTCGGTTCGTCGAGGAACAGGATCTGGGGCGAGTGCATGATCGCCCGGGCGACCATCAGGCGCTGGGCCATGCCGCCCGAGAGCTCGTCCACTTCGGCCCGGCCGCGGAACAGCCGGAACCGCTCCAGCAGCTCCTCCGTTGCCGCCCGGGACCGACGGTGGCTCATGCCGAAATAACGCCCGTGGAAGTACAGGTTCTCGAACACGTTCAGCGAGCGATCGAGCGTGTTCGTCTGCGGGACGACGCCGATGACCTGCTTGGCGAGGGCCGGGTGCGCCACGACGTCGATCCCGCCGACAGTGGCGCTCCCCGCGGTCGGGATGACCCGGGTCGTGAGCATGCCGACGGTCGTCGTCTTGCCCGCCCCGTTCGGGCCGAGAAGTCCGAAGATCTCGCCGCCGCGGACCTCGAGATCGAGCGCGTCGACCGCGTGCACGAGCCCGGCGCGACTTGCGAAGACCTTCGTCAACCCATCCGTGCGGATGACGGGGACCGGATCACCGTCAGCGGTTCGGCCCGGATCCCGATCACCCGAATGGTCGTGGGCACCGCCGCGTGCGACGTGTACGGCCACGACGTCTCCGATCCGTCAGTCTGGGTATGGCATGAAGATGAACGGGGAGCTTACGACGGGAGAATCCGTGAAGTTGACCGGCGCATCGCGACCGGTATCCTCAGCGGCCATGTCTGGGGGGACGTCGAAGAGCGCGCAGGACGACGGCGTGCGCGTCGGATTCCACGGCGTTCGTGGGTCGACACCGTGCGAAGGCCGGCAGTACGCCCGTTACGGGGGGCACTCCTCCTGCGTCTCGGTCGAACGCGACGGCCAGTCGCCGATCGTGTTCGATCTGGGCACCGGTCTCGCCGCGTACGGCGACCAGCTCGGCGGGATACGTGAGTTCCACGGCACCGTGCTGCTGACGCACTTGCACTGGGACCATGTGCAAGGTCTGCCGTTCTTCCTGCCGGTGCACGAGCCGAACACCACGCTCGACATCCACGGTCCCCGGCAGGCCGAGGGCCCGCTGCAGGACGTGTTCGCGCAACTGATGTGCCCGCCGTTCTTCCCGATCCGCCCCGACGGTCTGCGCGGCGACGTGCGCTTCCACGACACCGGCGACGACGACTTCCCGATCGGTCTCGCCAAGGTGCGGTCACGCTTCGTGCGCCACGTCGGGCTCACGCTCGGGTTCCGCGTGGAGTGGGGAGGCCGGTCGGTCGCGTACGTTCCCGATCACGGGCCCGGCTGTTGCCCCGACGACCCGGACGACTATGTCCCGCACGACATCCTCGAGCTGTGCGACGGCGTCGACCTCCTCATCCACGACGCGCAGCACACGCCCGCCGAATACGGTGCGAAACGCCATTGGGGCCACTCGACCGTCGACTACGCGGTGCAAGTGGCACGCGAGTCGGGTGCGAAACAGCTCGTGCTGTTCCACCACGACCCTTCGCACGGCGACGACGCGCTGGACGAGATCGAGCAACGCACTGCCGACCGATCGGCCGCTCTCGGCGGTCCCGAAGTCATCGCCGCGTACGAAGGTCTCGAGATCGACCTCCAGCGGTAGATGGAGCTCTTGCGGTAGATGACCGCACAACTGCACACGCTCAATCCCGACTCGTCGACGATGCGAACGGTCGGCGGTCATTTCGCCACCGGGATCACGATCGTCACGGCATCACATGACGGCGAGCCCGTCGGCATGGCCTGCAACTCGTTCTCGACGGTCTCGCTCGAGCCGCCCCTCGTGCTCTTCTGTGCCGCGAAGTCGTCGAGCACTTGGCCGCGCATCCAGGCCGCGGGCAAGTGGGCGGTCAACATCCTCGGCGAGGACGACGAAGAGGTGAGCCGGCTGTTCGCGGAGAAAGGTGCCGATCGCTTCGCGCACATGACGTTCCGGCCCGGCGCGAGCGGCGCGCCACTGCTCGACCGATCGCTGGCCTTCTTCGACTGCGTCACCGACGCCGAGTACGACGCCGGTGACCACGTGATCGTCGTGGGCCGCGTCCTGGAGCTCGGTTACCAGTCGGAGGGCAAGCCGCTGCTCTTCTACCGCGGCGGGTACGGCCACTACGAGAGCTGAGCCGTGAGCGCAGTCGCGCTCGCCGCCCGCATCGTCCTCGCGGTCACGTTGGCGGTGGCCGCACTCCTGAAGCTCGCCGCCCACGAACGCGTGCGAGCGCAGATGGTCGTGCTCGTGGGCGACCACGCCGGCCCGGTCGCGGCCTGGTTCGTGCCGGTCACCGAGCTCGTCCTCGCGTTCGCACTCGTCCTCGCGCCGGCGAGCCCGATCCCGGGCATCGCCGCCGCCGCGGTCCTCGTCGTGTTCACCGTCGTGCTCGTGCGCGCGCAGGTGCGGCACGTGCCGTGTCCGTGCTTCGGCGGTGGTGCCGCGACGGCACCGGCCGGTCCGTCGTCGGTCGTACGCAATGGTGTGTTGCTCGCGCTCGCGGTGCTCGCCACCGGGAACGCAGAAGACGCGTCGCTCACGGTGACGCTGTTGTGGATCGCGGGCTTCGGGTTCGTGACCGCCCTCGCCGTCCGCGCTGCCCGCTGACGCGTCCGCGTCGTTACTTCGCGCGCTTCATCCACTCGAAGACCGCGGTCGCGGCGTTGAACCCCGTGGTTGCGTGCACGGTCGCGACGGCGGCGGTCACCAGCGCGAGGAACACGCCGACGATGTCGATGCCGGCGAAGAACGCGAGTGACGCGACGACGAGCAGGCCGGCCTCGGCGGTGTCGAGCGCGCGCGCGGACGCGACGGTGACGACCTCGAGGGGCGGCCGCAACCGCGGCGTCACGAGCATCCGGAACGCCGAGGCGAAGGCATTCGCCCGCGGTCCGAAGGCCGCGCTCACTGCGACGATGACCGTCACGCCATAGACGAGCTCGGGCAGTTGGAAGACGAACGCGCCGAACAGCAGCACCGCGATTGCGCCCTGGGCGGCACGGATTTCCCTTTCGTCGAGCTCACCACCGTTGTGCTCCACGACGCGGACCCTAATGAACTCGATTTGGCGAACGCGGCTTCGCCCGACCCGGCTTCTGGTGAACCGGGCTCAGGTCAGTTCGTCCAACCGAGGGTGTGCGCGCATCCCCAACCACCCATGCCGTCTCGAGCAATGCGCTCCGCCACGACGATCTGGTGTTCCTTCGACGCGTGTTGCGGGCCGCGTCGCGAACTCGTGCCCGCCGTACATCTTCCACGTGCCGACGTAGATCCCGAGTCCGCCCCCGTAGTCGCCGCCGTTCTGCCAGTCGCCGCCGGTTTCGCAGTTGGCGAGCGCGTCCCACATCGCAACGCGACAGCGCGTCCTCCTCGGCTTGCGCGGCGAGAATTTCGGCGGCTGCTTGCGCGGCCGCGGCTTGCTCGGCTGCTGCTGCGGCCTGTTCGGCGGCAGCTTCCCGCGCAACGCGCGCGTTGCGTTCGTGTTGCGCGCGTCCTTCCGCGAGCAATGGATCGAACGACGGACCTGGCGACGCGTACGTCACGCGCGACACCGTCGCAACGGCTGGTGCCGGCGCGTCGGATTCTGCAGTCGCGACGTCATGCGCGCTCGGGCGTGCGGGCGGCGCGTCGGGCGAAAGCGTTGTCGCGCCGGCCGCGCCCGCAGCCGTCGCGACCAACGTCAACACGAGGCCGGCGGCGCGAACGGGCGCGGACGCAGAAGACTGCGTAGCGGGGGGCATCGAGCGAAAGTACCCAACGCGTTCCCGCGAGCAAACTCGAGGGACCGGTGAGAACGCCGCTGATACCGTTCAGAATCGGACGATCGGGACCAAGCGGGAGGCGAGTCCGGGGCGTGGTGGACGAAGAACGAGAAACTCGGCGGGCGGGCTGGCGCTTGATGCGCGACGCTGTCCGACCGCTGAAAGTCCTGGTCTGGATGGGAATTCTCGCCGGATTGGTCTGGACCGGTGCCCGCGTTGCGATCCCGGCGCTCACCGGCGCGGCGATCGACGACGGCATCGTTCCCGGAAATTTCGATGTCGCCCTGAAATGGACGTTGATCATTCTCGCGGTTGGTGTGATCCAGGCGATCTGCACCGGCTTGCGGCGGTACGCCGCGTTCCGGCTCGCGTTCCGCGTGGAGACGGATCTCCGGATGCGGCTCGTCGCGCACCTTCAGCGGTTGCACTTCGCGTTCCACGATCACGCGCAGACCGGCCAGTTGATGGCGAACGCGAACACCGACATCCAGCAGATCCATCTGGTCGTGCTGCTGATCCCGCTGACGATCGCGAGCGTGTTGACGATGATCGCCGTCACGATCGTGCTGACACTGCGCAGTCCCGGTCTCGCCCTCTTCGCGCTGGCGGCGTTGCCGCTCTTGAACATCGCCGCGACTCGATTCACGCGCCGCATGCATCCCGTCGCCATGGCGTTGCAGGAGGAGCTTGCCGAGTTGTCCGGCGTGGTCGAGGAGAGCGTGTCGGGTGTGCGCGTCGTGAAGGGGTTCGGTGCCGAGCGTTTGCAGAAGCGCAACCTCGCCCGCGAAGCCGACGACGTGTACGAGCGCTCGATGGATCAAGCCCGACTCCGCGCGAACTTCCTCCCGTTGATCGATCTCCTGCCGACGCTCGGTTTGGTGGGCATCTTGTGGTACGGCGGCCATCAGGTTCTCGACGGCAACCTCTCGATCGGCACGATCGTGGAAGCGAACTTCTACGTGCTGATGCTCATCTGGCCGCTTGCGGATGGTCGGGATGCTCCTCGGCCAACTGTCGCGCGCGGCTGCGTCCGCCGGCCGCATCCACGGCGTGCTCGCGACCGAGCCGGCCATCGAGGACCATGCCTCGGCCGTGGCGCTCCCGCCCGGGCCCGGACGGGTCGAGTTCGACGGCGTCGGGTTCGGCTACGGAGGCGCACGAGCGGTGCTCGACGGCTCGACCTGGATGTTCGCGGCGGTCAAGCAATCGCGCTGGTGGGCGCGACCGCGTCCGGGAAGACGACGGTGGCGCGTCTCATTCCCCGTTTCTACGACGTCACCGAGGGCTCGGTGCGGATCGACGGCACCGACGTGCGCGAGGCCGCGCTGCACGACGTCCGCCGGGCGGTGGGCATCGTCTTCGAAGACACGTTCCTCTTCTCGGACACCGTGCGCAGCAACATCGCGTTCGCCGATCCCGAGGCAACCCACGAACAGGTCGTGCGGGCGGCGCGGCTCGCCGGTGCCGACGAGTTCGTACAAGCTCTCCCCGACGGATACGAGACCATCGTCGGTGAACACGGGTATTCCCTCTCCGGTGGTCAACGTCAGCGCATCGCCATCGCGCGCGCGGTGCTCGCAGACCCGCGCATCTTGATCCTCGACGACGCAACGTCATCGGTCGATCCGAGCAAGGAGCACGAAATCCGTACTGCGCTGCGCGCAGTGATGCGCGACCGCACGACGATCATCATCGCCCACCGCCCGGCGACGATCGCCCTCGCCGACCGCGTCGTACTCCTCGACGGCGGCCGCGTCGTCGCCGACGGGACCCACGACATGTTGCTCGCCACCGACGCTCGATACCGCGAAGTGCTCGCGCGCGCCGAGGCCGACGAGCTCGCCGCGACGGTCGACGGTGAAGGTGCGACGGCCGGCCTCCGAGGCGCGCGGCCGTGAGGGGTGGCGGGGGCTGGTCCGACAGCGTTCCCGAAGAGTCGCTGTCGCGCGAGGAAGCCGAACGCGTCATCCGTCGCCTCGTGCGGATGTTGCGGCCTTACCGCGCCCGCATCCTCGTCACCGTCGTTGTGCTCTCGATCCAGGTCGGGACGCTGCTCGCCGGGCCCGCGCTCGTCCGCTACGGCATCGACCAGGGTCTCCAGGAGAACGACGGAGCCGCACTCAACCGTGCGGTTGTGCTGTACCTCTTGATGGCGTTTGCAGGCCTGGCGCTCGGGCGGGCCGCGATCCTGCTCGTGGCCAAGGTTGGCGAGGCGTTCCTCCGCGCGTTGCGCAAGCGCCTGTTCGACCATCTGATGTCGCTCTCGCTCGACTTCTTCGAACGGGAGAAGACCGGCAAGATCGTCGCCCGCATGACGTCGGACATCGATGCCATGCAGGAATTGATCTCGACCGGCCTCGTGCTGTTCGTGCAGAACATCTTGCTGTTCGCAGGCGCAGTGATCGTCGTCGTGTTGATGTCGTGGCAGCTCGCGCTGGGCGTGCTCATCATCGTCCCGCCGGTCTACGTCGCCAGTCGTTGGTTCCGTCGCGTCTCGAACCGCGCCTACCTCGAAGTGCGCGACCGCATCGCGACCAATCTCACGACGTTGCAAGAGAGCCTCGAGGGTGTGCGGGTCGTCCAAGCCTTCGGCCGCGAGCGGTCGTTCACCAACCGGTTCTCGCAGACCAACGAAGACCAGTACGAAGCCAACCTCGTGACGGTGCGCATCTCGGCGCGGTACTTCCCGATCGTCGAGTTCGCCGGGATCGCGGGCACCGCGGCGATCATCGGTTGGGGTGGTTGGCTCTCGAGCCGCGACGTCGTGACCGTGGGTACGGTCGCCGCGTTCGTGCTCTACCTGAACAACCTGTTCGAGCCGGTGCAGCAGCTCAGCCAGCTCTACAACACGGTGCAGTCCGCGGGCGCGGCGCTGAGCAAGATCTTCGGTGTCCTCGACACTCGCCCGAGCGTGGCCGAGCGTCCGGGTGCCGTCGACCTCCCGACCGACGGCGCCATCCAGGTCGACCGGGTCACGTTCGCGTACGGCAAGGACCCGGTGTTGCACGACGTCTCGCTCGAGGTGGGCTCGGGCGAACGGATCGCCCTCGTCGGCCCCACGGGTGCGGGGAAGTCGACCCTCGCCAAGCTCATCGCCCGCTTCTACGACGCGACCGACGGATGCGTGCTCGTCGACGGCGTCGATCTGCGCGACGCGACCTTGCAGTCGTTGCGCGATCGCGTCGTCGTCGTGCCGCAAGAGGGCTTCCTGTTCGCCGGCACGTTGCGCGACAACGTTCGGGTCGGCCGGCCCGAAGCAACCGATGCGGAAGTCGACGACGCGCTCGCCGCGCTCGGACTGCTCGAACGATTTCGTGCGTTCCCGGACGGCCTCGAAACCGAAGTGCGCGAGCGCGGGTCGCGGCTCTCCGCCGGTGAGCGCCAGCTGGTGTCGCTGGCCCGCGCCGCGCTGGCGGACCCCACGGTTCTCGTGCTCGACGAAGCGACGTCCAACCTCGATCCCGGCACCGAGCACCAGGTCGAGGCCGCGCTCGAGCGGCTCATGCACGGCCGCACGGTCGTGGTGGTCGCGCACCGCCTGTCGACCGCGGCTCGCGCCGATCGGATCGCGGTGGTGTACGACGGCCGGCTCGCGGAGTTGGGCACGCACGCCGAGCTCGTGGACCTTGGGGGGCACTACACCGAGCTCTACCGCGCGTGGGCAGCGCATCACGCCGAGCCCGCCGCCTGACCAACTGAGACTGTTTGAACCTCAGCGGCCCCTGCAGGGCACGCTGAGGTTCAAACAAGATCGTCGTAGCCGACGAAGGTGAACATGCGAACGTCGGGATCGTACGAGCGCGGCGGTCCCACGTACCGGTGCGCGCCGACGCCGAAGAGATCTTCGCCCGAACCGGCGAAGCCGATCTCCTCGAACCCGGCTTCGCCGAACCAGCGGCGCACGTCGACGGTGAGATCGGGTGGGCGCCGGTGCCGCGTCCAGATCGCGGTCGCACCCGGCGCGCACAGCGTCGGCAGGATCTCGACCGTGCGGTGGATGTCGTCGTCGACGACGTTGCCGAAGATGCCGCACGCCAGAACGAGGTCGGCCGGCACCGCACCCGCGTACGCGCTCGTCGTCGACGCATCCCCGCGGACGACCTCCACGCCCGGTGGCGCATGCGCGGCGGCGGTCGCGGCAAGATCGGCGTCGAGCTCGACCAGGCGGCCGGTCACATCAGCCGCTCGCCGATGGTCGGCGAGCACACCGAGCAGATCGCGACCTTCTCCGGCACACATGCTGATCACGCGTATCGGGCCCGGTGGATGCCGGTCGAGCGCGTCGCGAACGAAGCCCTGCACGACCCGCAGCCGTCGCGCCAGGCGCGACGCGGGATCGTCGTAGTCGCGGTGCCATTCGCGCCAGTCCCGGCTCATGGTCGAGAATGATTCGTCATGACCTATCGGGTGATCCAGTGGGCGACGGGCTTGGTCGGGCAGGAAGCCATCCTCGGAGTGCTCGCGCACCCGGAGCTCGAGCTCGTCGGCGCGTGGGTGCACAGCCCCGACAAGGTCGGGCGCGATGTCGGTGAGATCTGCGGGATCGACCCGATCGGAGTGAAGGCCGTCGGCACCCTCGACGAGATCTGCGCGATCGACGCCGACGCCGTCGTGTACGCACCGGTGATCGCGAGCACCCGCGACGTGATCACCCTGCTCGAGTCGGGCAAGAACGTCGTGACGCCGGTGGGCTGGATCTATCCCGACCACAACGCGTCGGGCGTGCAGGCCCTGGCGGCCGCGTGCGCCAAGGCCGGCGTCACGCTGCATGGCACCGGCATCAACCCGGGCGGCATCACCGAGCGCTTCCCGCTCACCTTGTCGGCGCTGTGCCGCGACATCCGGCACGTGCGCGCCGAGGAGTTCTCCGACATCCGCAACTACCCGACCGAGATGGTCGTGCGCGAGATCATGCTGTTCGGCAAGGATCCCGAAAGCGCCGCCGCGAGCCCGATGCTGAATGTGCTCGGACACGGGTTCAACCAATCGATCGACATGATGGCGGCCGAGCTCGGCTTCGCGCTCGATCCCGAGCGACGCACACTCCACGAGATGGCCGTCGCGAGCAAGGCGCTCGACACCCCCGTCGGCGTCATCGAGGCCGGCACCGTCGCCGCGCAGCGCTTCACGTGGGAAGCGACCGTTGGTGGCGATCCCGTGATCACGGTGCGCGTGAACTGGCTGATGGGCGAAGCCGATCTCGATCCGCCGTGGACGCTCGGCGAGCAGCGGTTCGAGGTCGAGTTCGACGCCGACCCGCCCCTCGCGGTGACGTTCCACGGGCTGCATCCGCCGGTGATCGGCGAGAACCCGGAGATCGGCCTCACCGGCCCCGCCATGCACTGCGTCAACGCGATCCCGTACGTCGTCGCCGCCGAGCCCGGGATCAAGACCTATCTCGACCTGCCGATCATCGCCGGACGCGCCCGGTCATCGCTCGGCGGGCGTCGTCACAGCGGCTCGTAGGGGACGGTGAACGCCGGTGCCTCGACACCACCGTCGACCTCGAAGATCTTGCCGGTGACCCAGGAGGAAGCCGGCGACGCGAGGTAGACGACCGCGGCCGCGATGTCGTCGGGGCGACCGACCCTGCGCATCGGCGTGTTGTCCTCGAGCCGGCGACGCGTCTCGGCGTCGGCGAGGACGTGCGCCAGCGCCTCGGTCTCGACACCACCGACCTCGATCGCGTTGACGCGCACCTTCGGCGCGAGCTCCGGGGCGAGGGCGCGCGTCATCATCGAGAGCGCGGCCTTCGCGGTTGCGTACGCGACGAACATCGGCTGCACCATGCTCGCGGCGCGCGACGAGATGTTCACCACCGCGCCCTCCCCCTCGGCCGCGAGATGGGGCACTGCGTGCTGCGTCAGGAGGAACGCGGCCGTCACGTTGAAGCGCAGGGCGGCTTCGAATGCTCGTTCGCTCGTTTCGAGCACCGCACGGGGCAGCCAGCCGCCGGCATTGTTGACGAGGATGTCGAGGCGGCCGAGCTCGGAGACGGTGGTGTCGACGAGCCGGTGCAGATCGTCGGTGACGGTCACGTCGCTTCGCACCGCCAGCCCGCGCCGGCCGCAGGCAGTCACCGCAGCTGCGGTCGCCTCGATGTCGGCTTCGGTGCGCGCTGCGCACACGACGTCGGCGCCGGCCTCGGCGAGGGCGATCGCGGTCGCGGCCCCGATGCCCTTGCCCGCACCGGTCACGATCGCGACCCGACCGTCGAGCCGGAACTGATCGAGGATCATGGTTCGCAAGCTAACGGACCCGTTATGTTCCCCTGCGTTATGTTCCGGTTGCGCGTGACCGCACTCGTGAAGGGAACCGACGGCGTGCGCCGGTGCGCGTGGGGTGCGAGCACTCCCGACTACGCCGTGTACCACGACGACGAGTGGGGCCGGCCGGTGTTCGACGACGTCCGCCTCTACGAGAAGCTGTGTCTCGAAGGGTTCCAGTCGGGCCTGTCCTGGCTCACCATCCTGCGCAAACGCGAGAACTTCCGGCGCGCGTTCGAAGGCTTCGACCCGCAGCGCGTCGCTCGCTTCGGCGACAACGACGTCGAGCGGCTGCTCGGTGACGCGGGCATCGTGCGCCACCGCGGCAAGATCGAGGCGACGATCGCGAACGCGCACGCAACACTGGCGGCGCAGCGAGAGCACGGCTCGTTGGCCGCGTTGTTCTGGTCGTTCGAACCGGCGGGCCGGCGCCGCGCGCCGCGCGCGTTCGCTGACATCCCGTCGCAGACGCCGGAGTCCAAGGCGTGTTCGAAGGCCCTCGTCGCGCTCGGTTTCCGCTTCGTCGGCCCGACGACGGTCTACGCCGCGATGCAGTCGTGCGGCCTCGTGGACGACCACCTCGTCGGCTGCAGCGCGCGGCCCGCGTGCGAAGCCGCGCGCAAGGTCAGCTCGCGGCCAGTTCCTTCTCGATCGCCCCGGTGACCTCGTCCGCCTCGGGCTCGACGACCGGTGAGAACCGTGCGACGACGTTGCCCTCCCGGTTGACGAGGAACTTCTCGAAGTTCCACCGGATGTCGCCGGTGTGCCCTTCGCCATCCGGCTGCTGGGTGAGCTCGTCGTAGACCGCGTGGCGGCCCTCGCCGTTCACCTCGATCTTCTCGGTCAGCGGGAACGAGACGCCGTAGGTCGTGCTGCAGAACGTGGCGATCTCCTCGGGGGTTCCCGGCTCCTGCGCGCCGAACTGGTTGCACGGCAGACCGAGCACCGAGAAACCCTTGTCCGCGTACTTCTTCTGGAGGCTCTCCAAACCGGTGTACTGCGGCGTGAGACCGCAACGCGACGCGACGTTCACCATGAGCGTGACGTCGCCCTTGCGGCTCTCGAGCGCGCCCGGCTCTCCGTCGAGCGTCGAGATCGGAACGTCATAGAGCGACATGCGCGACTCCTCTGTCGGGACTCACGACCGGTTCTGGGTCGGAGACTGGACTTCGGAGATTACGTGAGCCGGGCGACCGGGGTCGGCCTGACAGACTCCGCGGATGATGAACCGACAAGTCGTGCTCGCGGCACGGCCGCGCGGCCCGGTGTCGGAGGAGTGCTTCGAAGTGGTGGAGGCGCCGGTGCCCGAGCTCGGTCCCGGCGAAGCGCTGCTCGAAGTGAAGTACGCGGGGATCGACCCGACGATCCGGGGCTGGCTGGACGAGCGCGGCAACTACATGCCGGGCGTCCAGATCGGCGAGGTCATCCGCTCCAACGGTGTCGGCGTGGTCGTCGCGACGAACGACGCCGAGCGCTATCCGCTCGGTCGCGCCTTCATGGCCCTCGTCGGCTGGCAGCAGTACCGGGTGCTCGCGGCGCAAGAGCCGTATCCCGTCACCATGCTCGACGAGAACGTCGAGCTGCTGGACGCGCTCAACGTGCTCGGCCACGTCGGGCTCACCGCATACCTCGGTGTCACGGAGGTGGCACGCCCGGAAACCGGCGAGGTGTTCCTCGTGTCGGCCGCAGCGAGTGGCGTCGGCGCGGTCGCCGGACAGATCGCGAAGCTGCGGGGCGCTCGGGTGATCGGCATCGCGGGGGGACCGGAGAAGTGCGCCTGGGTGGTGGACGAGCTCGGTTTCGACGCGTGCGTCGACTACAAGTCCGAAGATGTGGCGGCGCGTTTGAAGGAGCTCGCTCCCCAGGGCGTCGACGTGTTCTTCGACAACGTCGGCGGTGAGCTCCTCGACACCGTGCTGCGCCGCCTCGCGGAACGCGGGCGCGTCGTCCTCTGCGGCGACATCTCCACCTACAACCTGGAGGGCGCGCCGCCGCCGCTGCGCAACCTGCGGTACGTCATGGGGAAGCGGGCGCGCATGGAGGGCTTCAATACGCTGGACCACTGGGACTCGTACACCGCAGGTGCCGCGCAGCTCGCGGCGTGGGTCGCCGACGGTTCCATCAAGCACCGTGAGCATGTGCTCGAGGGTGTGGATCGCGCGCCGGAGGCGCTGGTGCGCCTGTTCAACGGCGACCATCTCGGCAAGCTCGTCGTACGCATCAACTGACGGGAGCGGGCTCGGCTGCCGGGAGCCGGATCCGGAACGTCGCGCCGCGCCCGGGGCCCGTCTCGATCTCGGCCGATCCGCCGTGCGCGACCGCGATCGCCTGCACGATCGACAGACCGAGGCCGGCGCCACCCGTGCTGCGGTTGCGGGCCGCGTCCGCGCGCCAGAACTGCTCGAACACGTGCGCGGCTTCGTCTTCGGTGAGCCCGGGCCCTTCGTCGGCGACTTCGAGGATCGCCTCACGACTCGACTCGGAGACTTCGGTCGTTCACGGTCGCTCGTCACTGAAACGTGCACCGGCGTGCCGTCGGGCGTGTGGGTGAAGGCGTTGGTGAGCAGGTTGGCGAGCACCTGGCGCAGCCGTTGCTCGTCGCCGGCCACCGTGACCGCGCCGTTGGCCGACAACGCAACGTTGCGCCGCGGGTTCGCCGCGCGCGCGTCGTCCACGGCGTCGCGCGCGATGCGCGGCGAGGTCCACGGGTTCGCGTTCGAGCGGCCGGCCTTGATCCAAGCGCGCGAGCAGGAGGAGATCGTCGACGAGCACCCCCATGCGTGCCGCCTCCTCCTCGATGCGGCGCATCGCCTTGGCGAGATCTTCGGGCCGCTGATCGGCGCCGAGCCGGAACAGCTCCGCGTATCCGCGTATCGACGTGAGGGGTGTGCGGAGCTCGTGTGACGCATCGGCGACGAACTGGCGGAGGCGTGCCTCCGACGCGGCACGCTCGGCGAAGGCACCCTCGATCTGGCCGAGCATGCTGTTGAGCGCGATTCCGAGCCGCCCGACTTCGGTGGTCGGGCTGCTGGGCTCGACCCGCCGGGCCAGGTCGCCCTGCGCGATCGCGTCGGCCGCGCGACTCATGCGTTGCAGCGGGCGCAGCCCGAGGCCGACGATCCACCAGCCGAGGGCCGCCAACGCGCCGAGCACGACGGCCGCGACGATCAGCTCCACGAACACGAGCCGGCGCAGGGTCTGACGCACGTCGTCGAGCGGAAGCGCGACGACGAACGTGTTGCCGCTCGCGAGCTCCCTGGTCGCGACGCGGAAGTCCGTGTCGCCGCGGATCGCGTCGGTCGTGAATGCGCCGTCGGGAAGCGTCGCCGGGAGCTCGGGCGGCGTCGAGTCCTGCGGATCCTGCGGGTCCAGGAAGGCGTCGTCTCGGCGCACGATCTCCCCGTTCGGAGCTCGGACCTCGTAGTAGCCGCCGGCCGGCAGCACCACGGCGCGCGTGCCGGGCGCAGGACGTTCGAGCACCGAGATCAGTTGTGCGTCGACGCGATCGAACAGGAACGACCGCAACGCGCCGAAGGTCGCGAGCCCTGCCGAGCGCGAGGCCGACGGCGGCGAGCGCGACGAGACCCAGCGTCAGGCGGGCGCGCAACGACACGTCAGTCCTCGTGCCCCACCCGGGGAGGAGGCAGTCGCAACGAGTAGCCCACGCCGCGCACGGTGTGGATGAGCGGCGGTCCGTGGGGATCGAGTTTCTTGCGGAGGTAGGAGACGTACGTCTCGACGACGTTCGCGTCTCCGTCGAAGTCGTACTCCCAGACGTGGTCGAGGATCTGCGCCTTCGACAACACCCGCCGGGCGTTGTGCATCAGGTACCGCAACAGCTTGTACTCGGTCGGCGTCAGATCGATGCGCGTTCGGCCGCGCCACACTTCGTGCGCGTCGTCGTCGAGCTCCACGTCCGCGAAGTGGAGTTTCCCGGCCGCCTGTTGCGGGTGCACGCGACGGAGCACGGCTCGCACCCGGGCGAGCAGCTCTTCCAGGCTGAAGGGTTTCGTGACGTAGTCGTCGCCCCCGACCGTCAGTCCCTTCACCTTGTCCTCGGGAGAATCACGGGCGGTGAGGAACACCACCGGAAGCTGCACATGGTCGGCACGGATCCGGTGCAGCAATTCGAAGCCGTCGCGGTCGGGCAGCATCACGTCGAGGACGAGGAGATCGGGCCGGAAGGTCGACGCTTCCCGGATCGCGTCGCCGCCGGTGCCGGCGACGGCCACCTCGAACCCTTCGTAGCGCAGCGCCGTCGCGACCAGGTCGGTGATGTTCGGCTCGTCGTCGACGACCAGAATGCGCGGGCCCAGGTCGGGGGTTCCGACGGCATGGGCGCCCTCGTCGGTGCTGGTCACCGGGCGATCGTCGCGCGATCGCCTGTGGGAATCCTGTGCTTCCCCTGAGAGCTCGCGGCATCGCGCCCTCGGGCGGGATCCTGGGCGAGTTCCCACGGTGTCCCCAGCGTCGTGCCAGGAAGCGGCCGGAAACTGGGTTCACGTTGCAGTCAGCGACGTTCCCTCGAAACAAGGAGTTCCCTTCGATGTCTCGCCGATTCGTCGCCCCGCTCGTGGTCGCCGCAGCCGTCGCCGGTGGCGGAGTCGCCGGTGCCGCCCTCGGTGTGCCGGTCCTGTCCGGTGCCCAGGAAACCGATTCCACCCCGCCGACCGAGGTGCCGGCGCTCCCCGACGGTGCGTTGCCCGAGCCGCCGGAGGGTGCGCCGAGAGGTGACGGCGGGTTCGCAGCCGCGGCCGAAGCACTGGGCATGACCGTCGAGGAGCTCTTCACGGAGTTGCGCGCCGACAAGACCATCGCGACGGTCGCGCAGGAGAAAGGCGTCGACGTCAACACGGTGATCGACGCGATGGTCGCCAAGGCGGTCGAGGCCGGCCGCGACGAAGCCGAAGCCCGGGAGCGGATCACCGCGCTCGTGAACGAGGGTCGCGGCGGCGGTGTGCACCACATGCGTGGTCGCGGGTTCGGCATCGAGCTCGATGCGGCAGCCGAGGCACTCGGCCTCGACCGCAGCGCGCTCGTGCAGGAGCTGCGAGACGGCAAGACGATCGCGCAGGTCGCCGAAGAGCAGGGTGTCGACGTGGACACGGTGATCGACGCGATGGTGGCGCCGGTCCGCGAGCGCATCACCGAGTTCGTGAACGAAGGTGCCCCGACCCGCGAGGGTGAAGCCGCACCCGAGGGCGACGCGACGCCGAGTGCCGACGTGTCGTAACGCCCGCTTCGGCCGCGGGCAAGCGAGCGATATCGTCCGGTCCGGCAGGGGACTCGAGCAACAAGAGGAGTGTGCATGCCGGACCGGACTGAATACGCACCGGGCATCCCGAACTGGGTAGACCTCCAGACGTCGGACCCGGACGCCGCGAAGCGCTTCTACACCGCGTTGTTCGGCTGGGAGTACGACGACCAACCGATGCCGCAGGGCGGCGTGTATTCGATGGCGCAGCTCGGCGGGAAGGACGCGGCCGCGATCGCGCCGTTGCCTCCGCAACAAGGTGCGCCGCCGCACTGGAACTCGTACGTCACGACCGCCGACGTCGACGCGACAACAGGGACTGGTCGCCGGCGCGGGCGGCACGGTGGTCATGCCGCCGATGGACGTGGCCGACGCCGGCCGCATGGCGGTCGCGATCGACCCGACCGGCGCGCCGATCGCGTTCTGGCAGGCGAAGAACCGCATCGGCGCGCAGATCGTGAACGAACCGAACGCGTTCACCTGGAGCGAGCTGCACACCACCGACGTCGACGAAGCGGCTGCGTTCTACGCAAAGGTGATCGGCTGGGAAGCTGCGCCCTTCGAAGGAATGGACTACACCGTCTTCAACAACGACGGCAACGGCATCGGCGGCGCGGTCAAGGCCCAGCCCGGTATGCCGTCGAACTGGCTCGTGTACTTCGAAGTCGCCGACACCGACGCCACGGTGGCGACGACCAAGGAGAACGGCGGCTCCGTCATGGCGGAACCGATGGACATCCCGACGGTCGGGCGCTTCGCGGTCCTCGCCGATCCGCAGGGCGCCGTGTTCGCAGTCATCAAGAGCGAGTCGCGGTAGCGCTCCACGAGTTCGCGCACGCACACGACCATCATCCTTTTGGCACCATCCTTTGGCACCGTCCTCTAGGATGGTGGCCGTGAACGCGATGCCGGCGCTGCGATTTCTCCGCCCCCGGGCCCTCTGTGGGCGCCGCGGGGCACGCGCGCGTACGGCGTAGCTCCTCACGGCGTCGCCGGCCCGGGGGTACCGATCCCTCGCAGTGCCTCGCCGCCGTCGGCGGCTCGACGCCCAGGAGTTCACCGTGTCCACAGCCCTGCTCACTCCCCCCGAAGTCGCGCGCGCCCTGCGCATCCGCGACCTGACCGATCCTGCCGAAGGACCCCACGCGCTCCAGCGCATCACCGAGGAGATCGTCGGCGCGCTCGTGCGCGCGTGGCGCTGCGAACGTCGTGTCCACCGCGGCTCGCGTGTCGTGTCGATCCACGACAACTACGACGCTTTGGGCTACACGCCCGGCGCCGTCACGCGCGACGCGCGGTACACGCGGTACGTCTCTGCATCCGAGATGCTGCGCAGCCATACCTCCGCGCTGGTGCCGGGCGCGCTGCGAGCGCTCGCCGCGGAGAAGGAGCCGAAGGTCGAGGGCGGCCGAGACGTGCTTCTCGTGTGCCCGGGCATCGTCTACCGCCGCGATTCCATCGACCGACTGCACTCGGGCACGCCGCATCAGCTCGACGTGTGGCGGATCACGAGCGATCGTGCGCTCGGTACCGGCGACCTGAAGGAGATGATCGACATCGTCGTGCACGCCGCGCTCCCTGGTGCCGAGTACCGCGTCGAAGCGCGCGAACACCCGTACACGACCGAAGGGCTACAGATCGATGTCGAGAACGGCGACGAATGGGTCGAGATCGGCGAGTGTGGCCTCGCCGCGCCCGATGTGCTCACACGCGCGGGCGTCGCCGGCAGCGGCCTCGCGATGGGTTTGGGGCTCGACCGCATCCTGATGTTGCGCAAAGGAATCGCCGACATCCGGCTGCTCCGGTCGGCCGACCCGCGCATCGCCGGCCAGATGCGCGACGTCGGTCTGTACCGACCGGTTTCGAACCGGCCGCCGGTGGTGCGCGACCTGTCGATCGCGGTTCCCGAGGGTGACGCGGCCGAGGAGCTCGGCGACCGGGTGCGCGCCGCGCTCGTCGATGACACGGGCGGGGACACGGCGGGGACACAGGCGGGGACGCAGACGCGGTCGAGGAGGTCGCCATCCTCTCCGAGACCGCCCATGCCGACCTCCCGCCGATCGCGCGCGAACGGCTCGGTCTGCGTCCCGGCCAGAAGAACGTGCTCGTGCGAGTCGTGCTGCGGCATCCGTCCCGGACGCTCACTCGCGAAGAGGCGAACCGGCTCCGTGACACGATCTTCGACGCATTGCACTGCGGCTCGCCGGCCCGGGAGGCGGGGTAGCGGCGCTCAGCGCCGAGGATTCTCGACGGTGCGGGTCCAACGATCGAAGTCGAGCGACAGCGCCGCGTCTCCGTCGCGGATCTCGTAGTCGCGGCCCTCGAACGGCACTTCGACGTACCGGTTCGAGATGCGCGCGTCGGGTTGGAGATCGACGGTCCGACCGTCGACCACCAACGGCGCGTCGAAGCCGAACGTCATCGCGCCCTCGGTCGGGGACTGGTACGCGACGGTGCCGTCGGCGGCGGATATCGCGGCCGAGCCGACCGCCGCCCGGAACCCGTCGAAGGTGTCGAAGGTCGTCGAGTCACCCACCTGCGCGATCCAGACGTTCTCACGGCCGTCGGCGACGAGGTCGAACGGTTGCGTGAGCCCATGCGTGAAGACCTGGCTCGGGTCGTGCGTACGCCATCGCGCCCCGTGCTGCGACCACAGCGCGACGTACCCGTTGCCCTTGCGCCCGAACGTCCAGTCGCCCTCCTGCACCACCTCGTCGAACCGCTCCTGTGGGAAGTACGCGTGCGTGTAGTCGAGGTATGTGAAACCGTCGAGCGGCGGGGGAAAGATCTCGAACTGCGGCGCGTAGACGTTGATCGAGACTGCACCGTGCTGCGCCGCGCGCGGCATCGACCCGTTGCCGGTCCAGTACCCGTCCTCGTCGGGCCACTGCGTACCGACCTGTGGCTCGTTCTTCGGGTGCGTCGTGAAGACGATCGCGTGCTCGTCGAGCGTCGCCTGCCAGGTGTGGGTCTGTTCGCTGAACAGTCCCTTCCGGTAGTCCTGCGCGGTCGAGAGCATCACGTCAGCCGTTCGGTACGTGTAGGTGTGCACCTCGGTGAGCAATCCGAAGGTCAGCACCGGCGCCAGGCTCTGCGCGAGATCTTGCGCGAAGTCCATGTCGTCGCCGACCAGATCCGCCAGGGGTTTGAACGGCGCGTAGAACTGGCTCTCCCACAGCGCATGTTGGTTCAACGTCGCGATCGTCGTCGGTACCACTTGCCATGCGGTTTGCGCGCCTCGCTCCCACCAGAACGGGATGTTCTCGGGATCGTCGAACGCGATGCCGTACGGCGCGGGCGGGTCCGGAGTCACGGGTGCGAGCGCATCGAGCGGCACGTTCATGTGCTCCTGGTCGATCAGTGGCTCGGTTCCCTTCGCGATGCGCCCGATCACGTCGGGCATCCGGTAGTTCTGCGCGCGTGCGAGGAGCGTGGCGCCGGCGTCGGCTCCGGGCCGGTAGGGCTCCGCGGTGTCGTCGAAGAGAAGCTTCGAGAGTGCAAACGTGTCCTGGTCGACCGCCGTGCTCTTGTCCTTCATGTACGAGCGGCCGTGCGTCGCGCCGAAGTTCCCGTTCTGCAGGTGGAGCGCGATGTCGAGCAGGAAGAGGTCGAGCACCATCGCGGCGCGGTTCGCGAGGTCCCGACTCGGCGCGAACTCGACGAGGGTGAGGAGCGGCGTGACGTCCTTCTGGTAGTAGACGTCGGAGTGCCACTCGGTGAACCCGAAGCGGACCTTTTCTTCGAGCCATGCTCGTATCCGCGCTTCTGCGATCTCGCGCGTGCTCCCGACCGGTCCGTCCGTCGTTGACGAACGTCGCGTTCGGGAACGCGCGACCGGCGAGGTATTCGTCGACGTGAAAGATGATGCGGTGGTTCTCGGACCAGTAGTAGCGATCGTCGACGACACCCGGCGGCGTCGGCTCGGTGTACCAGTACTTGAACGCGAGCAGGTGCTGCTCGATCGCGTCACGCGTCTCGCGTGGAAGCTCTCGCCGGTATCCGTACCACAGGTTCAGGATGTACAGGACGTCGAAGTCGGCGGTGTCCACGAAGCCGTCCATGCGGGCGAAGATCGGCGCGAGCGCTTCCGGCGTCACCGCGGCGGCGTCGAAGGTGAAACTTCTGTCTCGTGCGGCCCGTTCGGCGGCGGCGATGACGGCGAGCGGGCTGCCGGGAGAGAACGTCTGTGTGGCGGACTCCAAGTACTCGTCCTGACGGGCCACGAACGCGGCGTCCTTCATCCGGGGATTCCTTCCGTCGCCGGCACCGGGCCCGATGCGTGCACAGGACGCGACCAACGCAGCGATGAGCATGACGACGAGGACGACACGGATGCGCACAGCCGTAGCATCCCTCATCGCATGAACGAGTGGCACGTCGCACAGCTCAACGTGGCCCGGTTGCTGCATCCGATCGATGCGCCCGAGACGGCAGATTTCGTGGCGGATCTCGACCCCGTCAACGCGCTCGCCGACGTGGCGCCGGGATTCGTGTGGCGGCTACAGGACGAATCCGGGAACGCGACGTCAGTGCACCCGGACGAGCGATCCGCTGTTCATCGTGAACCTGTCGGTGTGGGAATCGATCGAGGCGCTCGAGAACTTCGTGCGGCGCACTCCTCATGCCGCGGTGCTCCGCCGCCGGCGCGAGTGGTTCGAGCGGATGGCTGCGGCCTACCTCGTGCTCTGGTGGATCCCGGCGGGCACGACGCCGTCGGTCGACGAGGCGATGGCTCGCCTCGCCCACCTCCGGGAGCACGGCCCGGGCCCGACGGCGTTCACGTTCCGTCAGCCCGCGCCCGTGCCTTCGTGACCCTCGCGGGCGCGGGCGACGCCGGCGCCCACCGCCACGAGCACGAGATGCGCGGCCCGGCGAGGCGTGTCTTCGGGACGCTGTGCTCCCAGTCCATCTGGGCGCGACCGCCCATGACGAGGAGGTCGCCGGAACCCGGCCTGAAGTCGCGCGACTTGCCGCCGGCCCTTGGGACGGATGAGAAACGGCCGCCGCGCGCCGAGCGTCAGGATCGCGATGCGCGTGTTCCCGAGCTCGCGGAGCTCGCGGTCGCGGTGCCACGCGACGCTGTCGTTGCCGTCGCGGTAGAAGTTGAGGCCCACGCTCCCGAACGGCACGCCGTAGCGCGCGCTCAACGCCGCCCTCAGCTGCGCGAGCACCGGGTCAGGGAGCGTCTCGGTCGGTGGATACCAACACGAAAGCCGCGGGTCGTCGACCATGCGTTCGTACATCCAACGCTTGCCCTGCTTCCAAGCGACCCGCTCGATCAGCGCATCGAGCAACGAATCCGCGCCACCGAGCCACTCGCGCGACACGTCGACCCAACTGTCGTGTCGACTGTCAGGCCGACCGGGGGCAGCGTCGTCGGTGCCGAGCGGAACTCTCGTGAACGTCGCGTCCGGATCGATCGCGGGTTCGCCCGCACCCAGCAGCGTCCGCTGGTGCAGCATGCGAGGGTCATGCTAGCGAACGTGTGTTCGCTCGGACGGAACTCCCTCGCGGAGTCGGCGTCGTGCACGACGTCGGCCCAGCCGTGCCGCTCGCCGAGCTCGCGGACCTGGGTCCGCAGGGCCCGTGCTCCGACGGTGTCGCCCCGTGCATCTCGCAGCGCGGCCAGCGCGATGTCGACCCGGGCCGTGAGCAGCGTTGCGCCGAGCTCCGCGTGGCGGACGCGGGCGCGGCCGAGGTGATCCTCCGCGCGGTCGAGCTCGCCGGTGCGGAGCGCGAGCAGGCCGAGTGCGTGCTCGACCGACCCGAGGAACGTGAGCACGCGCGACGCGACGATGCAGCGATCGCGATACGGGAGCAGCAGCTCGTAGAGCGCAGCCGAGTGGGCAGGCTCACCGACCTCGTACGCGATGTCGGTGAGCAGCCGCATGCTCGGCAGCCAGACACCGTTGCGCGGAATCGATGCGAACCCGTCGGCACCGAGTCGCTCGAACGGTTCTCGTGCTTCGTCGAGCATCCCGGTCTCGACTCGCACCCACGTCGCGGTCGTGACGAAGCCCGGTTGGTGCGGGTGCTCGGCGGCCAGCGTGTCGAGGAGCTCGATCAGCCCGCCGAGTTCGCGTCGTTCCCGCGCGATGAACAACGACTGCACCGCATAGGTGACCCCGGCGGTCCGGGCCCCGATCTGCTCACCCCGGCGTCGCGCTTCCTCGCAGCTGGCCGACGCGGCGGCGAGGTCGCCCCGCACCTGCGCGCGCATCGCGCCGTACATCGCGGCGTACCAGCGTGTGCGCGGCTGCGCGCGCACGAGCGCACCGCTCTCCAACTCCGCCATCGCCAGGTCCGCTTCCGCCATCCGACCGCACTCGAGCAGGTCGCCGATGCGCCACACCTCCGCCTGCACGGAGAACGGCCGGCCGAGGGCGCGGAGCTCGTCGTCCAGTTCGAGCCGTTCATCGAGCGATTCGGGACGCGACAGCGCGGTGTGACGCACTGCGAGCGCCACCGCGACGGCACGTGCGTCGCCGGTCGACCGCGCCAGCTCCAGCGCTTCGGAACTGAGCGCTTGCGCGGTCTCGACGTCACCCGAGTCGTAGCGCGCGCCGGCGATCCGTGCGGTGACGAGCGCGCGCAGCTTCCCCGCCTGCTCGGGGAGCCGGGCACGCGCACCGTCGAGGAGCCCGACGATCGCAGATCGGTGCCCGTCAGGTTGAAGCCGACGGACTCGTCGACGCCGCCCATGAGACCGAGCGCGGCGCTCGCCAACCCGACCGTGTCGTCGACGCGCTCGGCGATCTCGATCGCGGCGGCGTAGGTGTCCTGTGCGAGCTCGTGCTGGCCGGCCGCGTCGTACGAATCTGCGAGCTCGCAGAGCAACGGGGCTTCGACGTCGGGGCCGGCCGCGTCGCGCGCCCGCTCGTAGTGCTGCACCGCCTGCTCGGACGCGCCCCGTTCGGCCGCGTCGGCTCCGGCGCGCCGCGCGTACTCCACGGCCCGGGTGCGGTCGGCGGCGGGGAGGGCACGGCAGTAATGGAAGGCGATCGTCGCGAGCGGGGGATCGGTGGGCGCGAGTCGCTCGTAGGCCTCCGCGGCGGCGCGATGGAGTCGCAGCCGGCGCGTCGGTGGGAGCGATCGGTAGAGGGTGTCCTCGACGAGCGCGTGGGCGAAGAGGTAGCCATCGCCCTCGTCCACGATCACCTCGGCCGCGACCGCCTCGGCGAGCGCGGCCGTCACGACATCGGGATCGATGCGGGTGGTCGCCGCGAGCGTGGTCAGGTCGAAGCGGCGACCGAGCACGCTGGCGGCCGCGAGCATGCGCCGGGTGTCCTCGGCGAGGAGATCCACCCGTCGTTCGATGGTCGCGCGAACGTCGCCGGGCAGCTCCGAATCCGGCATCACGGTGAAGGTACGGACACGACCTTGGGTTTCGCTTGGGCCGGGCCCTCGAAAACGACGAGCTTGGGCCGCGCCCTCGAGAACGACGAGAATGTGCGCCTTGTCGGTGGAGCGTCTCGAGTTCTCGCTGCTCGGCCCGTTGGCCGTGGTCGCCGAACGCGGCCCGGTCGACCTCGGCGCGCCCAAGCACCGCGCCCTCCTCGCGTTGCTCCTGCTCGAGCCGGGTCGGGTCGTCTCGGTCGACCGGCTCATCGACCAGCTCTGGCACGGTGAGCCACCTGCCGCGGCCACGTCGACGTTGCAGGCGTACGTCTCGAACCTGCGACGGGCCCTCGAACCGAACCGGAGTGCCGGGGCGCCGGCGAGCATCCTCGTCACCCGCCCGCCCGGGTACGTCCTCGACATCGCGCCCGAACAGGTCGATGCCGTGCGGTTCGAGCGGAATGTCGCATCTGCCATCGAGGCCCAGGAGCTCGGCCGGCTCGACGACGCCGGCGTCTTCCTCGCCGATGCCCTCTCCCTGTGGCGGGGCCAACCGTTCGCGGACGTCGCGTACGAATCGTGGGCGCAGTCCGAGAGCGAGCGCCTGAAGGACCTGCACGTCGTCGCGCTCGAATCCCAGCTCACGATCGACCTCGAGCGCGGTCGTCACACATCGGTCGCGGTCGAGGCCGAGCGGCTGGCCAAGGAGTACCCGGTTCGCGAGCGGTTCCGCGAGCTGCTCATGCTCGCCCTCTACCGGTCGGGCCGGCAGGCCGACGCGTTGCGCGCGTACCAGGACGCCCGCGACGTGCTCGTCGAAGAGCTGGGCATCGAGCCCGGACCCGAGCTGCGCGCGCTCGAAGACAGGATCCTCGCCCAGGATCCGGGGCTCGGATGGACTGCGCCCGCCGGCTCGGTCGCACGGGCCGCGGCAGACGTCGAGTCGCCGAGCGGGACGTTCGTCGGTCGTGCGCACGAGCGCGACCGGCTCCTGCGCCGGCTCGACGAAGTGCAGACGAATGCGGGCCGAGTCGCGTTGGTGTCGGGTGAGCCCGGCATCGGCAAGACCCGGCTCTGCGAGGAGCTCGGCGTCCACGCTCGCGCCGAGCGCATGAACGTGGTGTGGGCGCGCGGCTGGGAAGGCGACGGCGCGCCGGCCTTCTGGCCGTGGGTGCAGGTCCTGCGCACGCTCGCGCGGGAGACGCCGGCGGAAATCCTTTCCACGGCAACCGAGGGCGCCGGCGCCGACATCGCGCGTGTCGTCCCTGATTTCGCACGGTTCGTCGCCGGCACCGATGACCCGCCCGACGCCGAGACCGCGCGGTTCCGTTTCTTCGAGGCCGTGGCCACGGTCGCGCGCAACCTGTCGGCGCGTCAGCCCCTCGTCATCGTGCTCGACGACCTCCACTGGGCCGACCAGAGCTCACTGCGACTGCTCGAGTTCGTGGTCACGGCGCTGCAACGGTCGGCGGTGTACATCGTCGGGACGTTCCGCGAGGCCGAGGCGCGCACCCCTCCGCTCGCGAACACGCTCGCCACACTGGCGCGCACGCCGCACCTCGAACGGCTCACGCTCGCCGGTCTCTCGCTCGACGAGGTCGGCGACTACGTCGCCGCAGTGACGGGCGACCCCGACCCGACCCTCGCCGACTCGCTGCACGACCGCACTGCCGGCAACCCTTTCTTCGTCGGCGAATTGGTGCGCCTGCTCCAGGACGAAGGCCGTCTCGACGGCGCCGGCGCGCCGGTTCCCGTCGCCGTGCCCGAAGGTGTCCGGGACGTGCTGCGAACGCGGCTCGCACGGTTGCCCGACGAAGCGACGTCGGTGTTGACCGCAGGTGCGATCGCGGGTCGCGACTTCGACATCGCGCTCGTCGCGCATGTGTGCGGTGTCGACGAGGACCGCGCGCTCGACCTCGTCGAGGCGGCGTGGATGGCCGGCATCGTCGACGAATCCCAGGACGGCTTCGGGCACTTCCGGTTCGCACACGAGCTGGTGCGCGAGGCACTGGTCGAAGACCTGAGCGCCCTGCGCCGCATGCGTCTGCACCACCGCATCGGTGAGGCGATCGAGGAACTGCACGGCGAACGGAACCCGGGGTTCCTCACCGAGTGCGCGCACCACTTCGCGGAGGCCGCGCCCGCCGGCGACGCGCTCAAGGCCGTGCTGTACAACCAGCGGGCCGCCGACCGGCTCAACGCGCAGCTCGCCTACGAGGACGCGATCCCTACCTACGAGCGCGCGATCGAGCTCTGCGACACGTACGACACCGGAAGCTGGCAGACCCACACCGATCTCCTCATCGGGCTCGGTTGGGCGATGCGCGCCACCGGCCGGCTCGGCGACGCCCGCAGTGTGCTCCGCCGCGCCATGGACCGCGCCCGCAACGCAGACGATCCCGTGAGGATCGCGCGCGCGGTCCTGGGCATCGGCGGCGGTGGCTTCTGGGGCTGGTGGGACGAGTTCGGTGTCGTCGACGCTCGATCTCGTCGCCTATCTCGAACGTGCGCTCGACACGCTCGAGGATGACGACTCGGTGCTGCGCTGCGAGCTGCTCGCGCGCTTGTCGGTGGAGGGATACTTCGCGTTTTCACGCGAGCGACGCGCGGAGTTGAGCGGCGAAGCGCTGGCGATGGCGCGCCGGCTCGATGACCCGGTCGCCCTCACCACCGCCCTCGCGTCTGAGCTGTTGGTGCGTTGGGCCCCCGACAACCTCGGGTACCGCCTCGCGCTGGACGACGAGCTCGTCTCCGTCGCAGCCGAGTCCGGCATCGCGTACGCCGAGTTGATCGGGCGGCACTTCCGCATGGTCGACCACCTCGAATCCGGCGACCGTTCGGCCGCCGACGCCGACTTCGCAGCCTGCGAGCTGCTCGCCGAACGACTCGGCCACTACGCATTTCACGTCCAGCTCGCGTGGTACCGCGCCATGCTCGCGTTCGTCGAGGGTCGCCTCGACGACGCCGAGCAACTGATCAACGACGCGTTCCGCAGGAATCTCGCATCGAACGAGCCGGCCGCGCGCACCGCACACGGCGCGCAGATGTTCCGGTTGCGCCGCGAGCAGGGCCGGCACGCCGAGCTCGAAACGACGCTGCGGATCACCGCCGAACGGCATCCGCACCTCGCGAGTGCGTTGCTCACCAGCGTCGCCACCGTCATGGCCGAGCACGGCCGCATCGAGGAAGCGAGCGAACTTCTCGACGGCGTCCTGGGGCTCGCGCCGTTCGAGGACGGCAACGATCTGATGATCCCGCTGCACGCGATCCAGCTGTCGGAGGCCGCGGTCGCCGCCGGACACGAGAAAGCGGCGCGCGTCGTCGACCAGGTCCTGTCGACGATCGAGAGCCCGGTCGGCCTGCTCGCGACGGGGCACCTCTGCTTCGGTGCGATGGACCGGGCACGCGGCGACGTGGCCCGGACCCTCGGCCGGCTCGACGAGGCCGTCGAACGGTACGAGCGCGCCATCAACATCGAAGAGTTGGTCGGCGCCCGGATCTACGCCAACCGCTCCCGGCTCGGCCTGGCCCAGACGCTCGCGAAGCGGGACGCGCCCGGTGACCGCGAGCGGGTCGAGGCGATCGCGCCCGCCGTCGAGCGGGTCGCCGACGAGCTCGGGACGCCCATGGTGGCTGACGCCGCCCGGGCCCTCCTCGCCTGAGCCGCCACGACGCAGCTGAGTGCGCTCCGCGCTCGCTGCGCAGTCGTAGCGCCACTTCTCGCGCGAGCTTCAGCCGTCCGCAAGAACTCCCCAAGGTTCTGTCTTGACAATGGGCGACATCACCGGATCGCCACCCGAAAGGACAGTCACATGCACGCTCTCGCGGACACCAACACCCCGGTCGAAGCGCCGGAGCGGTCCGAGAGCGCGGCGTCGCTGCTCGCTCGGGCCCGCACCCTCCGCATCCAGGCTCGCCGGGTGAACCCCGTGCTTGCCGAGGCGTACCTGCGCCGGGCGGCCGAGCTCAGCCTCGAGGCTTGGGCCCGCGCCGTTCACCACGAGCCGGTCGCCCCCGATCCCCTTTTTGGCGACACCGTTCACGCCGCCGTTGCGGCCGCGTGAGAGGAGCCTCCGGTGGTCGATCCGGGCATCGTCCCTGGGCGACGGTGACTTCCGCTTCGCCATGACACCTTCACTCGGCGACCACGGCAAGGAACGGCTGCTCGGCTGCCTGAACGACCTGTCGATCGACCGCCTCAAGTCGAATGTGGAGTCGGTCGATCAGGTTGCGCTCGGCGGGCGGACTGCGGAAGTCGCGGCGAAGTGACCGCGGTGGAAGTGAGCCAGTGGAAGTGAGCCCAGTGGAAGTGAGCGTCGGGGCCGAAGCAAGCGAGCGCGCTTCGCGCACGATCATCGACCGGGAGATGCCGTCGGTGCTGGAGTCCGTCTCCTACGCGCGCGATGTCGTGGTGTGCAGTGTTCCGGCGGCGTTCCGCCGCAACGTGTCGCCCGTTGTCGTCGAGCTCGTGGCGAACGCGGTGAAGCACGGTTCGGGACCGGTCGGGCTGCGGGTCGATCTCGACGGCGACCGGCTGCTGATCGCGGTCAGCGACGCCGGCTCGACCGTGTGCGCAGAGGTCGAAGCGAGCCGTCGCAGCTGACGGCCCCTCGTTACGTCGTCTGCGGGTTACGTCGTCTGCGGGCCGGTGCGGCGGCGGACGGCGAAGAACGCGGCGCCGCCGAGCAACGCCACGATCAGCGCGACGCCCACGATCGTCGCGATGCGGTGGGCCGTCGCCGTCATTGTCACCGGCGTCGCGCGGTGCTCGCGACCTGTTGCTGCTCGCGAGTGTTCTCGTCGTCGTCTTCGCCGGCGACGAGCTCGGTGCGTTCCCGGTTCTCGGCCGGCGCGGCACTCGTGGAGGACGTGTCGCCGGGCACCGTCGTGGTGACGCCGGCGTCCGCGCCAGGAACGCTCGTGTCGACGGACGGGACCGCCCCTCCCGACGCTCGATCGTCCGAGGGGGAGCCGGCCGCCGCTTGCGTTCGGCGCGGTTCCCGGGTCGCCGGTGCCGGCATTCGGAGTCCCTGTGGTCGCGGGTGGCGGGGGCGCGGGCGTGGTCGGGGTCGGCGTCGCGAGGTCGGTGGGCGCGACGGCGGGATACTTGTCGGGATCCGAGAGGCCGCGGTACTTCCAGCCCTCGATGCTCCCGGCCGGCGGCTGCCAGGCCGTGGCGCCCACGGCGCTGTCGGCCCACCCACTCGCGCGCACGGAGTCCGCGTGCGAGTACCACCAGACGTTCGTCTCCCAACAGTCCGGGTAACCGGACGCGGGCAGGCCGTCGATCTGGCACACGGCGGTACCCGGAAAGCGCGGCGGTGAGCTGAGCGCGAATCCTGCCGCCTCGAGCGCGGCCCAACCACTCGCCTGCGGCCCGAGCGCACAGCGCACGACGATGCCGCCACCTGCGTTGGTGGCGTCCACGACGACGGTGACGCCACTGTTGCCGCTGCAAGCTTCGTTGCCGGAGGCGGCATCGGCGCTCGTGGTGTGACCGAGCGCGGCAAGCGTGAGCGACGCGAGCAACGCGAGGAGCACAAGGAACGATCGCGGGGAACGCAGATCGCGGGGCGATGCGTGGTTGCCGTCCGCTTCGCATGAGCTTCGGTGCCTCCTCGACCGCAGACCACGGCGGCGAATGTGGAGTGGCGCCCGACGAAGGTGTTCCGGCTCGCTGCCGGTGCCGTCTCCCGCGGTCGGGGACGATGCCGGCAGCTCACGGTTGCGGGTCAGCGCCGGCTTCGCACCGGCTTCCCCCTGCGCGCGAGCGATTGTCGGCGCACGGTACCAGGAGGAGTCGCGGGCGTCCGCGTGTGTATGCTCCGCGGCGGTACAGGTCGCTCCGGGCCCGGAAGTCCGGAGCGGATCCACGCACATGCGCACGTATGTGCAGGCGTGTTCGTGGATCGGGGGAAGCCGGTGCGAGTCCGGCGCTGACCCGCAACTGTGAGCGACGGCGATCGCCTCGAGCGTGAGGTGACCGCAGCCGCGAGCCAGGATGCCCACCCGTGCTGACCGAATGATCCGCTCCGGCGGACGACAGGCGCCCTCGAGGAGCGGGGCCCACGGAGGTGACCTCATGCAGCATCGCAGCACTGGTCGTCATTGCTCCGCGCTCCGGCACCACTGATGCCAAACGGCAATGGAGGAATGACGTGTCCAGATCCGCTTCCCCCAGACGAATTCCCGCAGACGAATTCCCGAACGACTACCCGAACACTGCGTCGCATCGGCGCCGCGCTGTGCGTCGCCGTCTTCGCGGCCGGCGTCGGCGCCTGCCGCTTCAGCGGCGTCAACGACGCGCCGTCGCAGTCGACTGCTTCGGTCGCAACGACCTGGCTGCTCGGCAAGCAACTGCCCGACGGTGGCTTCGAGGTCGCAGGGTCGGCCGGCTTCGAGACGCCGGACGCGATCCTCGCGATCGCCGAGAACGCGCAGCAGCAGTACGCGTGGAACGCCACGCAGGCGCGGAACGCCGTGCTCGCCGCAGTCGAGAACGGGAACACGCCGTTGCAAGCGATCGACGATCTCGTCGACGGTGATCTCGGGTTCGAGATCGACGCCGGTCTCGCGGCCAAGGTGATCCTGCTCGTTTCGGCGCCGCTCGGTTTGTCGAACACCGCGTTCGATCCCGACGGCGACGGCGCGGCCAACCTCCTGAACGATCCTCAACACCGGCCTGCAGCCCAACGGTTCCTACGGGACGCTCAACGCGACCGCCTACGCGGCGATCGCGAAGCGTCTCGCCAGCGGCTCCGTGCGGCGCCGACACCGTCGCGTTCATCCGCGCCGCGCAACAGGCGAACGGCAGCTGGGACTTCCTCGGCAACCCGGCCGGCAACGACCTCGACATCGACACGACCGCGATTGCGATCCAGGCGCTGGTGGCCGCGCAGGTGCCGGTGACCGACCCCGACCTGCGCGCCGGTCTCGTGTTCCTCGCGAACCAGCGTCGCGCCAACGGGTCGTGGCGGTCGTTCGGTGTTGACGACCCGAACTCGACTTCGGCGGCGGTGCTCGCCATCACCGCCGCGGGTTTCGATCCGAACCAGCCGTGCTGGCGCAACACGGTCGTCCCCGGCCAGGCCGGCCAGCCCTACACGTCGCCGCTCGCGTGGCTGCGTTCACGGCAAGCCGCTGACGGGCACATCATCAGTCAGTTCGACCCGTCCAACCCGGCTGCGGTGAACACGTTCGCGACGACCCAGACGATCCAAGCGCTGCGACGCGGTTGGATCCCGGTTGCGCCGCTCGTACCGCAGACCTGTTCGTAGCCGCGGTGGCGGGCTATTGCGTCCAGCTCGGGTGTTGCGCGGCGTACAGCAATTCTTGGGTGAAGCACGCCGCGCTCGCCCGACGAGCGGCGTCGTCGAGTACCGCGTCGTGGCCGACGTCGTCGGCTGCCGATGACAGCACCGCGACCACGACGCCGAGCTCGACGTCGGGCCGGAGCGACGCGTCGAGCTGCACCGGGAAGTCGACCGGGCACTCCTCGAGGATGCGCCGGACCGTGCCCGGCGCGAGCAGTGTCGCGAACCACCGCTGCGATGGTCCGGAGCGCTCGTCGCGGCGGTAGAGGCCACCGCCGAGATCGGTCAGGTCGTCGCCGTCGACGGCGATGTCGGAGATGCGCGACGCGATGCCCGGCCACAGGGGACACGCGCGCGACAACACGGCGGCGCGGAGCCGGCAGGGCGTGATGTCGGCGTCGCTCTCCGGCTGCGGCGCGCAGCTCCCCGCCGTCCGTCGTGCGGAGGCGGAGCACTCCGCCCGGGAGCGAATGCGCGAGCGCCAGCGCGAGTCGGAGGTGAGCAGGGAGGTCGAGCACGGGGCCGCCTTTCGCCGAGTCGAGGATCAGGTCGCGAGTCAGGTAAGGCTGCCCTAAGTCAACCGCGGCTGTCAATCGTCGGTCGGGACCGCCGATCCACCCGCGCACCGGTCGAACTACGGCAGGCTGCAGGCGTGGACAGGTCAGGCCGGCAGGCCGTCGGTGAGGGCGATCGCGGCGGTCGGTGTCATCGCGCTCGTGCTGGCGGCTTGCGGTGGGGACGACGACGGCGGCGGGTCGAGCAGCGGATCCGCGAGCGGCTCTGGGAGCTCGACCACGGCGGCCGTCGCCGCGCTCAGCGCTTCGGAGTCCGGCGAAGCGTTCGCGGAACCGCCGCGCGTGCGAGTCGGAGCAGGGCGTGCTCGCCTTCGATCTCGTCGCGAGTGATCGCCGGCATCGACGTCGCCGGGGCGACCGTTGGTGGTCGCGCCTACGACGACGGGCTCGGTCGGTCCGACGTTGGTCGTCGACCCGGGCGACACCATCGAGTTGACGCTCGACAACCAGCTCGACGCGCACACCAACATCCACTTCCACGGCCTGCACGTGTCGCCGCTCGAGAACGGCGACAACATCTTCCTGTCGATCGAGCCCGGCGACACCCTCGAGTACTCGCTCGCGATCCCGAGCGATCATCCGTCCGGAACGTTCTGGTACCACTCGCACGCGCACGGGCTCTCGGAGTCGCAGGTGTTCGGCGGCTTGTCGGGGATGATCATCGTGCAGGGCCTCACCGAGCTGCTACCGGCCGACCTCCGCGACATCGAGGACATCGCGATCGGGCTCAAGGACGCGCAAGTCGTCGGTGACGACATCGAAGCCGACAACATCGACAGCAACGCGCCGACGCTCCGCGTCGTGAACTCGCAACATCTTCCGGTGCAGCAGATCGCGCCGGGTGAGGTGCAGCTCTGGCGGCTCGCGAACATCGGTGCCGACATCTGGTACAACCTCGCGCTCGAAGGCCAGACGTTCACCGTCATCGGCGAAGACGGCAACCCCGTTTGGGAGGTGTTCGACGCAACCGAGCTGCTCCTCCCGCCGGGCAAACGCTTCGAGGTGCTCGTCGTCGGCCCGGCCGCGGGCGACTCCGTGCTGCGGACGTTGAAGTACAACCAGCAGGGCGACGTCTATCCCGGAGACCGATCTGCTCACGTTGCGCTCCGAAGGCGCGGCGGTCGCGACACCGGCGTTGCCCACGTCGTTGCGCGCGGTCGACGAGATCCCGGAGAGCGAAGTCGTCGAGCGACGCACGATGGTCTTCAGCGAAGAGGACGCTGCGAACAAGTTCTTCATCAACGACAAGCAGTTCGACGAGAACCGGGTCGACGTGCAACCGAAGCTCGGCACCACGGAAGAATGGACGTTGCGCAACACCTCGACCGAACAGCATCCGTTCCACATCCACGTCAACGACTTCCAGGTCGTCTCGGTCGGCGGCGAGCCGTACGACGCGCACGGCGTGCAGGACACGGTGCCACTGCTACCGGGCAAGGACGTCGTGATCCGCATGCGGTTCACGGACTTCCCCGGCAAGTTCGTGTTCCACTGCCACATCCTCAACCACGAGGACAACGGCATGATGGCGGTGGTCGAAGTCATCGAGTGACGCGTCACCGATCGGCGTCACCGGTCAGGCGTCACCAGTCGGCCCTCACCAGTCGGGACGCCACGGCATGCCGCTACGGCCACCGTCGGCGCGACACGCCAGGACCTGGTGGATCTCCGTTCGACCCGCGCCGAAGTTGATCGCCGAAGCCGCCATGTAGAGCCGCCACACGCGCGCGCGGCCCGGGCCGACATCGGCCACCGCGGCATCCCAGTTCGTCTCGAGGTTGCGCACCCACTGCCGGAGCGTGAGCTCGTAGTGCTCGCGCAGGTTCTCGACGTGCCGAACCTCGAAGCCCGATCGCTGCATCTGCGAAACCACCGTGCCGATCTCGTGCAGTTCGCCGTCGGGGAACACATAGCGGTCGATGAAGCCGTGACGCTGGAAGCGCGACCGGTGCCCGGGTGGCCGGCAGATGCCGTGGTTGAGAAGGCGACCACCCGCGCCGAGCAGGTCGTGCAAGTGCGTGAAGTACTTGCCGAGCTGCGCCAGGCCGACGTGCTCGAACATGCCGATGGAGCTGATCGCATCGAAGCGACCGTCGATGTCGCGGTAGTCCTGGACGCGGAACTCGACACCGTCGATCCCGGCCGCGGTCGCCGCGCCACTCGCGTACGTCGCCTGGTTCTTCGACAACGTGATGCCGACCGCCTCGACGCCGTAATGCCGCGCCGCGTGCATCACCATGCCGCCCCATCCACACCCGACGTCGAGGAGTCGCATGCCCGGCCGCAGTCCGAGCTTGCGGCAGACGAGGTCGTACTTCGCGGCTTGGGCCTCTTCGAGCGTGGCGGCCTGGTGTGGCCACACCGCGCACGAGTAGGTCATCGACGGTCCGAGGACGAGCCGGTAGAAGTCGTTCGAGACGTCGTAGTGGTGCGCGATGGCGGCGGCGTCACGCGCGCGTGTGTGCCGCCGGCCGTGCAGCCGCGCCTCCTCGGCCGGCACCGATGGCCGGTGCAGGAGCGAGCCGCCGACGAGTCGCGCGAGCGCGAGCCATTGTGCGGGTCGCAGGCGCACTTCCGGGAGCCGTTCGCGCAGTTCGAGCGCCTCGAAGATGTCGCCTTCGAGATCGAGCTCACCGGCGACGTACGCGCGTGCGAAGCCGAGCTCGCCCGGTGCCGTGAGGATGTAGCGCAGCGCGTCGGGTGACCGGAGCACGAGACGTGTCGACGCGTCGCGCGAGCCCAGTTGGCTCCCGTCGTAGCAGTCGATGCGGACGGGGAGGTCGTCGCCGAGCAGGTCGGCGATCACCGGACCGAGGCCGGTGCGCGTGTCGGGGCGGCCGGTGCGCTTGTCAGGGCGGCTCGAGGTGGCAACCACTGCGTGCTCCCTTCGCAGTTCGACGCGAACGGAGTACATCGTTCCCCGTCGCAGGGCAAGCGATACGCTCCCCGAGCAACACGTGTCCGAACGAGGGAAGCCGGTCCGAAAGCCGGCGCTGACCCGCAGCCGTGGCCCACCACCTGAATCCCAGGCCGATATCCCAGGCCGATATCCCAGCCCGATATCCCAGGCGGTGGGGAGCCGGAATGCTCGTTCGTGGCCCGACCGCCACCAGATCCGTCGAGGAACGCGGAGGGTTGTGACATCTCCCCGAACACGCGCGATGCCGCGTGAGCTGCACCCGGGCGCGTGGTGGCTGTGGGCGATCGGCATGGCGACCGCCGCCAGCCGGACGACGAACCCGATCCTGCTCGGGCTGATCATCGCCGTGCTCGCGTTCGTCGTCGTCGGCGCGACGCGGGGAGGCACCGTGGAGCACGGGGTACCGCGCCTACATCGTCGCGGCGTTGGTGGTGATCGCGATCCGCGTCGGTCTGCGGGTACTGCTCGACGGTCAGTACGGCGAAACCGTGCTGTTCCGCCTGCCCGAGGTCCCGCTGCCCGAGGCCGCGGCCGGGATCCGGCTCGGCGGGCCGGTGGCGCTCGAAGGCGTGCTCGGCGCGTTCTACGAAGGACTCCGGCTGGCGACGCTGCTCCTGTGCTTCGGTGCCGCGAACGTCCTCGCCAACGCGAAGCGACTGCTGAAATCGACGCCGTCGGCGCTGCACGAGATCGGTGTGGCCGTCACGGTCGCGCTGACGATCGCCCCGCAGCTCATCGAGAGCGCGGCGACGCGTGCACCGCGGCGCGGAAGCTCCGCAGCACGCACGCGCGCGGCTTCCACATCATCCGGCAGATCGTGATTCCCGTCATGACCGACGCGCTCGACCGTTCGCTCGCGCTCGCGGCGGCGATGGACGCCCGCGGCTTCGGGCGCACCCGACGCCTGATGACCGCGGCGCGCCGCCGGACGAGTGGCCTGCTCGTGCTCGGCGGTCTCTGCGGCGTGTGCGTCGGGACCTACGCCTTGCTCGACGCGTCGGGCTCGCCGGTGCTCGGCGCGCCGGCGCTCGCCGTCGGTCTCGCGGTCGCGGCGATCGGGATGGTCGCGGGCGGGAGACGCGTCCGCACCACGCAGTACCGGCCCGATCCCTGGAAGCGGCCCGAATGGTTGGTGGCCGCGTCGGGGATCCTGGTCGCGGTCGGGATGTTCGTCATCGGCCGGGTCGATCCCGCCGACCTCAACCCGTCGCTGCAACCGCTGCGCTGGCCGGAGCTCCCGGCGTTCTCCGCGATCGTCGTCCTCATCGGCGCACTGCCTGCGTGGCTCGCACCGCGACCCCCGACCGCCGCGCCGCCACCGCCTGATCGGTTCGCAGTTCCGGTCCCCGCGGCCGAGCAGCGCACCCCGGAGACGGTGTCGTGATCGCGTTCGAGCACGTCACGTTCTCGCACGCGGGGAACGAGACTCCGGTGTTGCGCGATGTCGAGCTCGCGGTCGACGAGGGCGAGCTGTGCCTCGTCATCGGCCGGACCGGCGCGGGCAAGTCGACGTTGCTCGGTGCCACCAACGGGCTCGTGCCGCACTTCACCGGTGGCCACCTCGCGGGTCGTGTCGTCGTCGACGGCCGCGACACGCGTGAGTTCCTCCCCGCGACCTCGCCGGTGTCGTCGGCTATGTCGGCCAGGATCCGCTCGCCGGCTTCGTGACCGACACGGTGGAGGAGGAGCTCGCCTACGGGATGGAGCAACTGGGACTCGCCGCCGATGTGATGCGGAAGCGGGTCGAGGAGACGCTCGACCTGCTGGGGATCGCGGAACTGCGGGCGCGCGCGTTGCGCACACTCTCCGGCGGGCAGCAACAGCGCGTCGCCATCGGCGCGGTCCTCACTGCGCAGCCGCGCGCGCTCGTGCTGGACGAACCCACCTCGGCGCTCGACCCCACCGCCGCCGAAGACGTGCTCGCGACGCTCGCCCGCCTCGTGCACGACCTCGGTGTGACCGTGCTCGTCGCCGAGCACCGGCTCGAGCGCGTGGTGCACCACGCGGACCGCGTCGCGCACGTGCTCGGCAACGGCGGGGTCGAATCGGGCCTCCCCGCCGATGTGCTGGCGTCGACCACGATCGCGCCCCCGGTCGTCGACCTCGCCCGCCTGGCCGGATGGCACCCGATCCCGTTGTCGGTGCGTGACGCGCGCCGGCACGCGGCGCCGTTGCGCGCCGCGCTCGCGGCTCGTCTTCCCGCAAACCTGCCGACGGTCTCGGTGGGCGGCCGGCTCCTCGCGGCGCGCAACGTGGTCGTCCGGTACGGCGCGCTCGTCGCGTTGCGCGGCACCGACCTCGATCTGCGGGCGGGCGAGGTGACCGCGCTCATGGGTCGCAACGGATCGGGGAAGTCGTCGCTGCTCTGGGCCCTGCAGGGCTCGGGCCCGCGCCACTCGGGCACGGTGACCGTCGACGGCCGCGACCCGAGGGAGATGTCGGCGAAGGACGCGCGCGCCCGCGTCGGGCTGGTGCCGCAGACGGCCGGCGATCTGCTGTACCTCGCGACCGTTCGCCAGGAGTGCGAGCAGGGTGACATCGATGCCGGCGCAACGCCCGGCACGTGCCGCGCGCTCCTCGATCGCATCGCCGGATCCCTCGACGACGCGGCTGCACCCCCGCGACCTGTCCGAAGGACAGCGTCTGAGCCTCGTGCTCGCGATCCAACTTGCCGCGGCTCCTGCGGTGCTCCTGCTCGACGAGCCGACGCGCGGCCTCGATCCGACGGCGAAGGCGCGCCTCGCGTCCATCGTCGACGACCTCGCGCGCGCCGACGGCAAGGCGGTCGTGGTCGCGACCCACGACGTCGAGTTCGTCGCAACCGTCGCCGACCGGGTCGTCGTCCTCGCCGACGGTGAGATCGTTGCCGACGGACCGACTGCCGATGTCGTCTGCTCCTCGCCGGCATTCGCACCGCAGGTCGCGAAGATCCTGCATCCCGAGCCGTGGCTCACGGTCGCGCAGGTCGCGTCGGCGCTGGAGACCGTGCCGTGACCGTGCCGGCCGCTGCCGTTCGGGCGCAACGCTCGGTGCTCGGTCTCGACGCGCGCGCGGGGGCGGTGCTCGCGCTCGTCTCCGCGGCCGGGCTCATGATGTTCGTCTGGCCCCTGTTGGTCGCGCCGTCGAGCGGGCTCGCGCACAGTCGCGACGCTCCGTTCATCTTCATCGGCCTCCTGCCTGCGCTCATCGCGGTCGTGCTCTCCGAGGTCACCGCGGGCCGGATGGACACCAAGTCGATCGCGATGCTGGGCGTGCTCGCGGCGATCGGCGCCGCCCTGCGCCCGATGGGAGCGGGAACCGCGGGCATCGAGACCGTGTTCTTCCTGCTCGTGCTCGCCGGTCGTGTCTACGGCCCGGGCTTCGGCTTCGTGTTGGGGTCGACGACGATGTTCGCGTCGGCCCTCCTCACCGGCGGCATCGGACCCTGGCTTCCGTTCCAGATGCTCGGCGCCTCGTGGGTGGGGCTCGGGGCCGGCCTGCTGCCGAGCGTCCGTGGACGTGCCGAAATCGTGATGCTCGCCTTCTACGGCGCGGCGTCCGCGTACGCGTACGGTTTCCTGCTCAACCTGTCGTTCTGGCCGTTCGTCGTGACCGGCGATTCGCAACTCGCCTTCGTCGCCGGTGATCCGGTGCTCGCCAACTTGCATCGCTTCCTCCTGTACACGCTGGCAACGTCGACCGCGGGGTGGGATACCGGACGCGCGATCACCACGGTCCTCGCGATCGTGGTGATCGGTCCTGCGACGCTGCTGACGCTCAGGCGCGCGGCCCGGCGGGCATCGTTCGGCGCGCCGGTGACCTTCGCGCCCGACTCGAGCTGACCGTGGTAGCAAGCGGATATCGAAACCACGCCCGTGCCGGCGAGGCTCCGTAGAGATCCCTTCCTCGTCACCGTCGTCGCGCTCGCAGTCGCGCTCGCGGTCGCCGACTCGTCGGTGGTGGTGCTCGCCCTCCCGGATCTCTACGGCGAATTCGACGTGTCGATCGTCGGCGTCTCGTGGACGATCACCGCGTACAACCTGGCGATCGTGGTGGGTGCGCTCGCGGTGTTACCGCTGGAACGGCGGGTGCGCGGTCATGTGTTCGCCGGAATCGGCCTCGCCGTGTTCGCGGCGTCATCGCTCGCGTGCGGGCTCGCCAACTCCTTCGAGGTGTTGCTCGTCGGGCGCAGCATCCAGGGCTTCGGCGCCGCGCTCGCGCTGGCGGGCGCAGTACCGGTCCTCGCCGGTATCCGCGGCCGCGACGAGCACGCGATCGCGATTTGGGGCGTCGCGGGGACGATCGGCGCCGCGCTCGGTCCTGCGCTCGGTGGTCTGCTCACCTCCCTCTTCAGCTGGCGCAGCATCTTCCTGCTGCAGGCGCCGCTCGCCGCGATCGCGATGGTTGCGATACTCGACCGCAGAGCACGGTCCGTGGAGATCGCGCCCCGCCGTGAGCGGGTGGGCGGGACGTGGCTCGCCAACGCAGGCTTCCTGCTCCTGTACGCCGCACTCGTCGGCGCGTTGTTCCTCGCGGTGCTCCTCCTCGTCGTGGTGTGGGGTTGGGACCCGCTCGCCGGCGCGCTCGTCGTCAGCGGCCTGCCGCTGGGCGCGGTCGGTGTGCGGACCTTCGGCGCACGACTGCCGCTGCGCATGGCCGCCGCGACCGGCGGTGTCGCGCTCGCCGGCGGCCTGGTCGCCCTCGCCTTCCTCCCCGACGCCAGCGGCCGCTGGGTCGCCCCGGCGCTCTTCGCATGCGGCATCGGCTTCGGAATGCTCGGCGGTGTCCTCGGCCCGGCCGCGGTGCCGGCGAAGGAAGCCAACGTCCGTGCCGCGACCGTCTCGATCGCGGCGCGCCATGCCGGCTTCGTCATCGGCCTCGCGGTGATCGCGCCGATCCTCGCGTCCCAGGTCGACACCGCGACCGTCGAGGCGACGCGCGCCACCACCTCGGTGATCCTCGACGCCGACGTCTCACTGCGGACCAAGGTCGACCTCGCGCTGGACTTGCGCGACCTCGTGGCCGACGCCCCACGCGGCGAGGTGCCGGACCCGAGTGTCCCGTTCGACGAGCGCGGCGCCGATGACGACGCCAATCTTCGCGACGCGCGTGATGGTGTGGTCGAATCGATCACCGACACGCTGACTCGCGCGTTCCGCAACGCGTTCCTGATCGCCGCTGCGTTCGGTGCCGCGGCTGCGGTCGTTGCCGCGTTGCTGCCCGGTGACGTACCGCGTACCCCGGAGCGCGACGGCGGTCGCCCTTGCCGCGGGCACGATCGTGCTCGTCGGCGTCTTGATCGCCGCCGAGTTCCGCAACGGTGCACGCGACTTCGGTGAACGCGAGTACGTCGCGCCCTGCGACGCACCCGCCGACCCGTTCCCGCAGGGCGATGGCATCGACGGCACACTGCAGCGCATCGCGCTGTCGGCGATCAACGGAGCCGCGTGTGATCTGGGGACCGGTCGGGAGGAGCTGATCTTGTCGCTCGAACCCCGCACCGGCTTCGGGCCGGAGGTCACCTGGACCGAGGACACGCTCGAAGAAGCGCTGCGCGTCGGACTGGTACGCGCGATCGACGACGCCGACGACCGGGACACGATTCCCGGGATCGTTGCGACCGGGCTGAAGGCCGTCGCGAACCGGGCACCCATCGACTGGGTCCTCGGCCGCTTCGATATTCCGTTCCTCGAGAACTGAACCGGCTTCGCTGGTCGTAGGCACGGTTGTGTGGTTTCGTGCACCGGTGATCGCCAAGCGGTTCGCGGCCCGCCCGTTCGTGTGGCTCGTGCACGTCGCGCTGCCGGTGCTCGGGTTGTGGCTGCTCATCGCCGATCCACCCGTCGATCACGAGCTCATGTGGGAACAGCAGTCGGCCCACTTCTGGCTGGTGCTCGGCACCGCGATCATCAGCTCCGCCCTCGCGGTGAAAGCTGCGCTCGAAGCGCGCCGCCATCAGGATGCCCGCCTCTTCCTCGTCGCCGTTTCGTTCCTCGTCGCGGCCGGGTTCCTCGGACTGCACGCGCTGGGGACGCCGACCGTGCTCGTCGACCTGCCGAATACCGGCTTCGTGCTCGCGACACCTTTCGGTCTCACGCTGGCGGTGATCCCCGCGGTCGCCTCGGCGATGGTGGCGCGACGCGGAAGCGGGCTCGTCGTACGGGCGGCGCCGGCAGTGCTCGTCGGGACCTTCGTGATGTTCGCGCTGTGGGCCGTATGGTCGCTCGCACGTTGGGCACCGCTCGACGGCCAACCGACGGTCGAGCAACACCGCTCCGACTTCGCGGCCTTCGTGGTGCCGGCCGCGATGCTCTACTGCGGCACCGCGATCATCTACTTCCTGCAGTACCTCAAGCGACCGTCGATGGTGCTGCTCTCGGTGCTGACCGCATTCGTGCTGCTCGCCGAGGCCGCCGTCGCCACACTGGTCGGCCGCAACTGGGAAGCGTCGTGGTGGACATGGCACATCCTGATGACGATCGCCTTCGCGCTGGTCGCGTACGGCGTGCTCGTCGAGTACTCACGAGAGGGGTCGACGCGATCGCTGTTTCGCGCGGTCACACTGGACGAGACGCTGGCTCGCTACCGGCACGACTACGCGACCGCCCTCGACACGCTCGTTCGGTCCGTCGAAAGCGGCGAGGAAGGATCGGTCGAGCGGGCGGCTGCGTCGCTCGCCGACCGGTTCGAGCTGTCGGACTCGCAGGTGCAGCTGCTCGCGCAGGCCGCCGACGCGCTCGGCCACGAGCGGGAACGGATCCGGCGTTTGGGCGCGCTCGCCGCGATCGCCCGCGAGGTCTCGGTGGTGCGCACGGAAGCCGAGGTGGTCGCGCACGCGACGGAACACCTCCGCGCCGGCTTCGCGCCCGATCAGGTCGTGATCTCGCTCGATCCGCGTGCCGTTGCGCCCCCCGGCTCCTTGGCGGTGCCGCTCTCGGTGAAGGGTCACCCGGCGGGGATGGTGCACGTCACGCACGAGGGCAAACGTCCGCACCCGTCGGGTCCGAGCACGACGAGGCCATGCTCTCGTCACTCGCCGGGCAGCTCTCGGTCGCGGTCGAGAACGCGCGCATGTACCGCGATCTCGACCGCTTGTTCCGGCAGTACGTGTCGCCCGATGTCGCAACCGCGTTGCTGGCCGATCCGAGCCAGGCCGCACTCGGTGGCGAGGAGCGTGAAGTGACCGTGGTGTTCGCCGACCTCCAGGGCTTCACCGCGTTCTCCGAGGTGCGCGATCCGACTGCCGTGGTGCAGATGCTCAACCACTACTTCGGGCTGGCCGTGCCGATGCTGCTCGCCGAAGGCGGCACCGTCGCCCACTTCATCGGCGACGCGCTGATGGTGTTGTTCAACGCGCCGATCCGTCAGCCCGATCACGCTCGAGCCGCGGCACGCGCGGCGCAGGCCGTATGCCGGGCAGTGGACGAAGCAAGGGCGGCCTACCCGGACTGGCCGCAGGTCCGCGTCGGCATCAACACCGGCGCGGCGCTCATCGGCAACATCGGCGGTGAGGATGTCCGCTCCTTCACCGCGATCGGCGACGCGGTCAACCTCGCGTCGCGACTCGAAGGGCTTGCGCCTCCGGGCGGGATCGTGATCGGCGAGCGCACCCGCGAACTGCTCGGCCCGGCGGCGCGCGTCGAGGCGCTCGGCACGGTGGCAGTGAAGGGCAAGCACGATCCGGTGCGGGCGTTCCGTCTCCTCACGATCGAATAGTGCGCTTCGCTGCGAATCCGCTCGGAAACGAGCGCTCAGCCCTCTTCCCACTCCTTGTCGGCCGCATCCCACGCCTTGTTGCGCGCCTCGAACTGCGCCTTCCAGTTCTCCGCCTCTTCGCGCGATGCGTACGGGCCGAGGCGACGGTCGGGTGCGCAGCCTCCCGCCTCCGCGCGTTCGGCCGCGCCGTGATCGAGGCACCAGTACCACTGCTCAGCCATGTTGTGTCCTCCTCACGGACGCTGAGACTTACTCCATAAAATCGATTGACATACTCATATTTAGCGGGCATCATGCCGGCGTGCTCATCGCACCGTCTACACCCGTCTCGTCCGCATCCTCCGCGTCCGCTCCCGCCCCGGACGTCGGCGCGCTCGCTCGTCGGTTCTCGCGTACCCCCTCGCGGGTGCCGGCGGGCTGCGCGCGGTTCCGGGAGGGCGAGGATGGTGTCGCCTCGCCGCCACTGCGGCGTACGACGTCTGGCTGATCGTGTGGGGTACCGGCTCATGTCTCGACCTCCACGACCACGGCGGTTCGTTCGGCGCGCTGCACGTCGTGCGCGGCGCCCTCATCGAGCAGTACCGCGACCTCGGTGACCCGGCCGGCTTGGTGACCCGACGTCTCGAGGCCGGCGAAACGGTCGTCGTGCCCGCGGTCCGCACCCACTCGATCGCGAACCGGGGTGCCGAGGTCGCGAGCGTCCACGTCTACAGCCCACCGCTCCGCCATCTCACGGGTGGCGACTAGGTTGCGGCCCTTCGATCTGGGGGGATCATGTCGCAGACGTCGAAGTCGACGAAGGTTCGCAAGACGCTGGTGTCGCTCGGGCTGCTGGCGGTCGTGCCGCTCGTGCTCGCGGCGTGTGAGCGACGCGACATCGGCACCGCCAACCGGGCCGACGATCCGGTGGTGCTCGCCGGGAGCCAGGTCGCCGACCTCCAGGGCATCGCCCCGAGCCGGCTGGTCGCGTTCTCGTTCATCTACGGCACGTGGAGTCAGATCCCGGTACAGGTCGACGAGCGCGCGGTGCTCCCCATTGCGCGGCCGAAGAATCAGAGCAGTCCGCAGACTGCGCTCTTCTACACCGATGCCAACACGTGGACCGGGGCCGACCCGGACGCGACGTTCGACGCCAACGACGAGATCGCGGTGATGTCGCGCGAGCTGTTCGGCGAGGCGCACTCCATCGACGACGACGAGCGGAACGTGCACTACACCCTCGACGAGCCCGACCATGTGGTCGCCGGGAGCGGCGTGCAGGTGAAGGTGACCGATCCGCTCGTCGCCAACTCGGGCTCGTGGCTCTACCTGTTCGAGAGCGACGGCACGCTCGACCCGGCCGCCGGCCGCGATCCGCTGGTCGACTACGACTTCAACCTGCTCTCCGGCAACTACAAGGCCACCTACGTCATCGGTGTCGGGTGCGAATCCCGAGAACTCGTCGGTCACGACCAGCCGTTACTCGGCACACTTCTCGGACCGTTGGATCAACGACGAGATCCGCATCACTGCGGGTGGCGCGACCAATGTCGACATCCTCGATCGCCAGAAGTCGGGATTCGCCGGTTCGTGCGGCCGCACCGAAGGGACGTTCTCGACCGGCGGCGGCGCGATCATCGCCAACAAGTCGGGGCCGGTGCGGGCGATCCGTTCGTACCTGGGTGCGAACAGCGGCACGTACACGCAGCGCGACGTCACCATGTACGAGGGCCGCATGGAGGTCACGACCATCCTGCGCGTGCACCCGATCCCCCCGTTGCGCGACTGGATGGACTACAGCGCCGACGCGATCGGGATGCAGTACCTCACGAGCACACAACCGGCCGGCGTCACGATCGACGGTGTTCCCGACTCGATCCCGGCCGGTCTACCCACATGGGAGATGGTGCGCGGCGCTCCTGGCGCGATCGTGCACACGAACGCACTCGTGAGCGACATCCCCGGGATCCAGGGCACTGTGCAGCCGTACTACGTCGACGACTCCACACCGACCGAGAGCCAGTGCACCGGCGACGCGTTCCAGTACGGCGCGAGCGGCTCGACCGTCGGCCCGCCGCCAGGCCAGACACCATCCCGAACACCGACCCGACCACGGGCGGCGGCGGCATCCTTCCGGTCGACGCGCACGATGACGTTCCTCGGGCCGACGACGAGCACCGACACCGCCGCGACGATCGGCGCGCAGTCGACCGCGCCGCTCACGAAGACGGTGACGGCGTTCGCACCCTGAGATCTCGGGTGTCGCTCGCGCCCGATCAGGCGCGATAGATGTTGACGGTGTCGTCGAGGCCGAGCGTCGCGGCATCGGCGCGCCCGGTGGCAACGAGGACGAATTGCAGCGGGTCGTCGTCGATGTCGACGGTGAGCGGGCCGAAGTTGCGAAGCTCGAGCTCGCTCACGAGATAGGCGATGCTGGCGTCGAGGCCCGGACCGCGTTCCGAAGGGCGGCCGAGCGCGGCGCGGATGTCGTCGGCGTGAACGTACGTGTCGTACCAGAGCGTCAGCACACCTCGACCGAGCGTGAGGTCCGGCACGCCGCTGGGTCCGGCCCAGGCCTCGTCGTCGATCGCGTCCATCAACGCGCGCAACGACCCGGTCGCGGCGCGCAGGCGCTGCGGCGGCAACCGCAGGCGCGTCGTCGCGCACCGTTGCCGCTTCCTCCGCAGCCGTGCGGCTGCCGGGAACGCCGGCGGCAGTGTCTTCCGCGAGCCCGACGACATGGCCGGCGACGTCGCGCACGTCGAACCCTTCACATCGGCTCGCGGTGCGCCAATCCTCGTCCGACAGCGAGTCGAGCAGGTCGGCGAACGCGTCGTATTCGGCGATCGCGCCGGCGCCGACGGTCGTACGGTCGGAAATGTCGGTCGTGATCATGGGGATCTCCGGTTCGTTCGGGTCGGCACGCTGCCGGCGAGCGCCTGCAGGTCCATGCTGCACATCATCTCGCCGGTCGGGAGGCAGGGCGATTCCCTCCGAGGTAATCGTCCGAGCGCGACGCCGTCGGTACGGTGGCGGGCATGAGCGAGCCGGCATGAGTGAGCAGGCCGCGGTCGGCACGCTGCTGCGCGAGTGGCGCACGCGCCGTCGGTTGAGCCAGCTCGACCTTGCCTCGGAGGCCGGGATCTCGTCGCGTCACCTGAGCTTCGTCGAGACCGGACGATCGCGCCCGAGCCGGGAGATGGTGCTCCACCTCGCCGACCAGCTCGGCGTCCCGCTCCGGGCCCGCAACTCGCTGCTCATCGCCGCGGGCTACGCGCCGACGTTCCACGCAACCGATCTCGACGCGCCGGAGATGCGAAGCGTGCGCAGCGCGATCGAGCGGATCCTCGCCGCGCACGACCCGTATCCCGCGATCCTCGTCGACCGGCGGTGGATGCTCGTCGCCGCCAACCGCGCCGCCGCGCTGCTGGTCGAGGGCGTCGCGCCGGAGTTGTTGGAACCACCGATCAACGTGCTCCGCGCCAGCCTCCATCCCGACGGCCTCGCGAAGCGCATCGTCAATCTGTCGGAGTGGGCCGAGCACATCATCGGCGGGTTGCAGCGGCAGATCGCGGTGACCGGTGACGACGAGCTGCGCGCGCTCGAAGCGGAGCTGTCGGAGTACGCGACGCAACAGGGCGCGGGTCCACCGCCGGCGGCCGAAGCGCCCGGTGCGATTGCGATTCCGTTGCGCCTGCATTCGCCCGACGGTGAACTGGCGTTCATCACGACGATCGCGACGTTCGGTACTGCACTCGACGTGACGCTCGCCGAGCTCGCGATCGAGGCGTTCCTCCCGGCCGACGACGTCACGGCCGCGGCGCTGTTCGCGGCCTACGGCTGAGCCGCGGGTGCCGCAAGACGGATGCGGGTACGTTCTCCCGCATGCCTGATTCCCGCGACAACGACGACGAATCGCCGCTCGACCGGTTCTTCGAGTGGGCCGAGACGGTGGTCTATGTGCTCGTCGGCGCCATTCTCATCGGCGGCGCGCTCGTGCTGCTCGTCGAGTCGATCGTCGTCTTCTTCGAAACACTCGACGACGGCGTGGTTGCCGCCGCCACCGAGACGCTCAGCATCCTTCTCATCGTGTTCATCTTCGTGGAGCTGCTCGGTGCCGTGCGCGTCATCATCCGCGAGCAGCGGCTCATCGCCGAACCGTTCCTGCTCGTCGGCATCATCGCCGCGATCAAGGAGATCGTCGTCGTCGCAGGCGCCGAGAGCCCGACGGATGGCGACTTCGCCGAGTTCCGCGACGCGATGGTCGAGATCGGCGTGCTCGCCGGCATCGTTCTCCTGCTCGCGATCGCGGCGTTGTTGCTCCGCAAGCGTGAACGCGAACCTTCCGAGGAAACCGAGCAACCGTCCGCGAGGTCGGGGCCGCGAAAGCTCCGAGCAGTCGTCGTGAGGCTCGAGGACTGGTTCCTCACGCCGGGCGAACGGGGCAACGACGCCACGAAGATCGACCGGCGCCGTGGCGACGGTCGATCGTGGACCGAAGGAAACCACGTACGCGTCCTCGTCCACGGTGCCGAGTACTTCACGCGGCTCTACCGCGAGCTGTGCACGCTCGAGCGTGACGACTGGATCCACTTCACCGACTGGCGGGGCGATCCCGACGAGCTGCTCGCCGGACCCGGAACCCAAGTGGCCAAGGTGCTCGCCGACTGCGCGCGCAAAGGCGTCCACGTCCGTGGCCTCGTGTGGCGTTCGCATCCCGACGAAGCGCACTTCAGCGAGGAAGAGAACCTGCACCTCGTGGAGACGATCAACGAAGCCGGCGGCGAGGTGCTCCTCGACGAACGGGTACACCACGCGGGCAGTCATCATCAGAAGCTCTTCGTGCTGCGCCACCCCGACCACCCGGATGACGACGTCGCCTTCATCGGTGGCATCGACCTCTGCCACGGTCGCAACGACGACGATCGTCACGAGGGCGATCCGCAGGCGATCGAGATCGACGATCGTTACGGCGAACGACCCGCGTGGCACGACGTGCAACTCGAAGTTCGCGGGCCGGGCGTCGGTGATCTGGCGTACACGTTCCGCGAGCGCTGGGAGGATCCGACACCCGTCGACCACCGCAACCCGGTGCGGGCGAGGGTGAACCGCATCGCGCACGAGCCCAAGCGGCCGGACCCGATGCCGCCGATGCCTCCGGATCCGGCCGCCGTGCGGCACGCACGCGGTGCAGGTCGTGCGGACGTATCCGGCCCGGCGACCGCGCTATCCGTTCGCGCCGGACGGTGAACGCAGCATCGCCCGCACGTATCTCAAGGTGCTGCGTCGCGCCGAACGGCTGATCTATCTGGAAGACCAGTACCTCTGGTCCGAGGAAGGGGCCAACGCACTCGTCGAAGCGCTGCGCCGCGCGCCGCAGCTGCACATCGTGGCGATCGTGCCGCGTCACCCGGATCGGGACGGCCGGTTCAGCGGTCCGCCGTACCGCATCGGGCAGGACCGGGTGTTCCGGACGGTGAAGGAAGCCGCGCCCGATCGTGTCGCGATCTTCGACATCGAGAATGCGCAGGGGTACCCGATCTACGTGCACGCCAAGGTCTGCGTGATCGACGACGTGTGGCTGATGGTGGGTTCCGACAACCTCAACCGGCGGTCGTGGACGAACGACTCCGAGCTCTCGTGCGCAGTCATCGATGCGCAGTTCGACGAGCGCGAGCCGCGCGACCCGGCGGGACTCGGTGACAATGCCCGTGTGCTCGCGCGTGAAACTCGTTTGCGGCTCTGGCGTGAGCACCTGGGCCGGGCCGACGGCGAGGACGACGATCTCGTCGAGTTCTCCGAGGGCGCGCGCGCCATGGTCGCGTCGGCGCGCACCCTCGACGCCTGGCACGCGAACGGCAAGCAGGGCCCACGCCCGAGTGGCGGACTTCGCACCCACGAGCCCGAGCCCGTGCCGGCCCACCACGCGTGGTGGGCATCCGTCATGTACCGCACGCGCGGTCGACCCGGATGGTCGACCGCTCGCGATGCGGCTGCGCGGCCGCTACTGACCGATCAGCGCGAGCCCGAGCCGGAGTCCTCGTCGTCCGAGCCGCGGCTCCCGCCGTCCTCCTCCATTGCTTCGAGCGCGGCGACCAGGCGCGCGGCTTCCTCGTCGCTCAGGCGCGCGGCTCGGTGCAGGAGCGTGTACTGGTTCGGGGGCATCGAGCCGTCGAGGATCGCATCGATCGCGTCGTCGGCCTCACCGGCGTCGCGATCCCACTCGGAGAAGTTGAGCTCATCGCGACCGTTGTCGACATCGCGTCGGACCAGCCACGACATCGGTGCAACGTACGAATACGCCGGCCAATCAGTCTCGTTGCTGTGGCAGTCGTAGCACGAGACGCGTGCGATGTCGGCGCTCACTTGATCCGGCCACGGTGCGTCCTGCACGACCGGCGGGTTCGAGTGCTGCCAGCCGTACGGCACGAACTGGATCGCGACGAAGACGATCCCGAGCACGAGCGCCGGCCACCGGAGGACTCGCAGGGTCTTGCGCACCAGGAGTTGTGCAGATCCGCGCGTCGCCGGACTCGTGTCGCCCGGCTCAGGCGATCACCACGCGGCGGCGAGCTCCTGCGCGACGACCGCGGGTGCGAGGTCGCTCGGCACGGGCCGGCCGGCGTGGTCGACGAACGAGGCGAGCACCGGGAAGTGGCGGCCGGCGATGGTGTCGAACGGCGTCATCTGCTCGGCCGCGGTCCAACGCCCCGACGCGGTCTCCGATGCCGCGAGACGCGTCATCGCATCGCGCAGGCCGTCGTGCTCGACGATCCACACGTTCGAGTCGCCGGTCGAGACCAGGCCGGGGACCTTCCACCGGTTGGGCGTCTCCGCCCACCCGTAGCCGGGCATCCAGAGGTCGTGCAGCCAGCCGTCGCCGGTGGGCACCGACACCAACTGCATCCGCTCGCTGTCGTCGCGGTTGCGGACCTGTGGCCACAACCAGACCGCGTCGTCGACGACCTGATTGAGCACCGGCACCGCGACCATCGTCTCCAGCTCGGCAGGCGCGGCGCGCGGGTACACGTACGACACGAGACGATCGGTGACGCGTTCCACGGCGACACTGCGGCCGAGCTGGTCGAGACCGCGCTCGATCACCGACCAGCCCGACGCGACCGGCGCGGCCTCGGGTTCGGACCCTTCGAGGATGCGCGTCACGAGCGCGAAGGACTCCGCGTAGCGTTCGCCGATGTCCATCGACGGGCCGTTCGGCGACGCCGCAGCCGTCTCCGCGAACAGCATCGAGAGTTGCTGCGCAAGTGCGAAGGAGGGACGTTCGGCCCACGCGAGGAAGTCGCCCATCTCGGCCGCGCCGATCAGCGTGTCGGCGTGCTCGAGGGCCAGGTCCGAATGGAGCAGTGCGTACAGCGCGAGCACACCATCGATGTCGAGATGATCGTTCACGACGAGCTCGGCCTCGACGTGATCGGGATCGGCGACGTATCGCAGGCAGATCTCGGTGGAGCTGTCGGCCTTGTAGCGAGGATCCGTATGGTTCGGTACCCAATGGCTGAGCTCGATGTCGCCGTCACGGCGAACGCGGCCCGCATCTGCGCCGTCGGCGAAGATGACACGGTCCGCAGACGGGCGCGGATGGTCGGAGCCGACGATGTGGAACCGATCGGTCACGGCGGCGGTCATGCGGTGAGGCTAAGACCTCAACCGCACGCCAGGTCAACCGCACCGAGGTCAACCGCCCCGCCAGGTCAACCGGTTGTGGTGCGCGTACCGTGGCCGTCGTGGCGTACCACTGCGACGAATGCGACTTCACCTACGACTTGACGTGCGCGCCGGACGCGTCCGCCGAGTGTGTCGCGCGGGCCGGCGACCTCGCCGCGTTGCTCCTGGCCGAACCGGAGGACGCCGTGCGCCGGAGGCCTCGACCCGAGGTGTGGTCTGCGCTCGAATACGGATGTCACGTCCGGGATGTGCTGCTCGTGCAGCGCGACCGGGTGCTGTTGGTCCGCCGGGAGGACGATCCGGCGCCCCCGCCGATGGGTCGGGACGAACGAGTCTTTCACGACGGTTACGCCGAGCAGCACCCGGCCGACGTCGCTCGCCAGCTCGTCGACGCGGCCTCGCTCTTCGCGCGCGATCTCGATCGGCTCGACCGAGCGTCGTGGCAACGCGGCATCGTCTACAACTATCCGCCGCCGCCTCGGCGCCGCACCCTCGAGTGGGTGGCCGTACACACCGTCCACGAGCTGCGCCACCACCTGCAGGATGCCCGAGCGTCGGCAACCGGTGAGCGCGAAAGTACACATGGGTAGACCTGCCGCCATGACGCAGCTCCTTCGCGCGCGCGGTATCCGCCAACAGTTCGGCGAACGGGTCGTCCTCGACGGTGTCGATCTCGACGTCCCTTCCGGCCGCGTGATCGGGCTGCTCGGACCCAACGGCGCGGGCAAGACGACGTTGATGCGCATCCTCTTCGGCGTCATCGAGCCCGACGCGGGCGAAGTGACGTGGGAGGACCGCGCCGCGACGCCGGAGGACCGGCGATCGTGGGGCTACATGCCGCAGGAGCGCGGCCTGTACCCCGACATGCGCGTCATCGATCTGCTCGTGTGGATCGCGAGGCTGCACGGGCTCGACCGCGCGACGAGCCGCGCCAACTCCGAGCGCTTGCTCGAACAGCTCGGGCTCGGTGACCGAGGGCACGACGACGTCAAGGACCTGTCGGGCGGGATGGCCCAGCGCGTGCAGCTCGCGGCGGCGATGGTGCACGAGCCCGATCTGCTCGTGCTCGACGAGCCGTTCGCCGGTCTCGATCCGGTGGCGATCGAGTTCTTGTCGAACGTCGTGCGGGAGCACGTCGCCGCCGGACGCAACGTGTTGTTCTCGAGCCATCAGCTGGATCTCGTCGAGGATCTCTGCGACACGATCACGCTCATCCACCGCGGCGAGGTCGTCCTGCAGGGCGACGTGCGCCAGCTCAAGGCGAACAGCGCCGAGCGTTACCTGCGGGTGGGAGTGAACGTCGAGCGCGCGTGGCTGTCAGCGTTCGCGGTCGAGATCGCGCGCGCCGACGCGTCCGGGACTCGTGTGCAGCTGGAGCCCGGAGTCGACGCGGCCGCGGTGCTCGACGCGATTCGTGCGCACGTGCGAGTCGAGGACTTCGCCGTGGAGGCCCCGACCCTGTCGGAGCTGTTCCTCGCGGCGGCGGGTGAGTCGGTGCACACGGTCGAGGACGAGACGCCGGAGCGCTGGGAGGAGTCGGCATGAGCGCGCTCGCGCTGACCGCCGGCGCGGGAGATCCGCGAGACGATGCGGCACCGGACGTTCTGGATCGTCAATGCCGTGCTGTTCTCGGGCGCGCTCGCGGCGGTGGTCCTTCCGTCGGTCATCAGCTCGGGGAGCGACACCGACGTGGTCGCGGTGGTCGCCGCGCCGCCGGAGTTTCGCGACGCACTCGAACAGGCACGGTCGGGTGACGATGTGCAGGTCCGCTTCGTCGACGTCAACGAACGCGCCGCCGCCCGCCGCCAGGTCGACGACGGCGATGCCGACATCGCAGTCATCGGCGGCGAGCCGCCCTCGATCGTGGTTACGGCGGGTGAGCACCCGAGCCTCGTCGGGGCCGCGCAACAGGCACTCGCGAGCAGCGAGGTGCAGGCGAACCTGCGCGCCGCGGGACTTTCCGACGACGAAGCGACGGCGGTGCTCGACGTGCGCGCCGCACCGATCGACGAGCTCGACGAGGACGCGAGCGCGCGTCGGGGCGCGGCCCTGATCGCGGCGACCGTGCTCTACGTGCTGCTGTTGACCCTCACCATCTCGGTCGCGAACGGTGTCGCGATCGAGAAAGCGAACCGCATCAGCGAAGTGCTGCTCGCGATCGTGCCGCCGCGTCCGCTGTTGTTCGGCAAGGTGATCGGCGTCGGGATCATGGGCTTCGCGACCCTGCTGTTCGGTCTGATCCCGATCGCGATGCAGGCTCGTGCTGGGCGGCGACATGCCGGACGGCATGGCCGGCACGCTCCTGTCGGGCGCGGCGTGGTTCGCGCTCGGCCTCGCCTTCTACCTCGTGATCGGCGGTTCGCTCGCGGCGCTGGTCGAACGCCAGGAACAAGCCGGCTCCGCGATGTCGCCGCTGATGGCTGCGCTCATCGGATCCTTGCTCGTCTCGCAGAGCGCCCCGGAGACCGGCCTGGCGACCGTGCTCGCGTACATCCCGTTCAGCTCACCCGTCGTCGAGCCCACCCGCATCGCCGTCGGCGCCTCGTCGCCGCTCGAGATGGCGCTCTCGCTTTCGATCCTCGTCGTCTCCGTCTTCGTCGCGGTACGTGTCGGCGGCGTCGTGTACCAACGGGCGATCGTCCGCACCGGCCGCCGCCTCAAGCTGCGTGAAGTGCTCCGCACCGCGTAACGCCGGCAGCCGAGGAAACTTGGTGTGGACCGAGGACGCCGGTACCATGGAATCTCCACCGACGCGGGGTGGAGCAGTCTGGTAGCTCGTCGGGCTCATAACCCGAAGGTCGCAGGTTCAAATCCTGCCCCCGCTACTACAAGAACCGCAGGTCAGGGCCGGTCTCTCGGGACCGGCCCTTTGCGCGACCGGGCCGACTTTCTAGCTCTAGAGCTCCGCAGACAGCTGATCAGCAACCCGGCCTACATTCCTGTTTCGGATGCAGGATCTCTTTGTTGGGCGGGGCCAGGAGCTCGGACTGCTGCAGGACGCGGGAACCGCGGCGGCGGGCGGGCGCGGCGGGTTGGTGCTGCTCGGCGGCGAACCGGGCATGGGCGAGTCGCGCCTCGCTGACGAGAACGCGACGCCGCGTCGCGTCTGAGGGAGCGCTGGTCGCGTGGGGTCGCTGCTGGGAGCTGGGTGGCGCGCCCGCCTACTGGCCGTGGACCGCGGCATTGCGCGATGTGATTGCGCAACGGTCTGCGGCCGGCGCGGACGAGCTGGGCCAACTGCTTCCCGAACTCCAGCAGCCTGCAGTGGAGTCCGCCTCGGAGCACGCAGAGTCCGCCCGCTTCCGCTTGTTCGAAGCGGTCGTGCAGTTCCTGCGCCTGACGTCGACCGAACATCCGGTCGTGGTCGTGCTCGAGGATCTTCACGCCGCCGACGAACCCTCGCTCCTGCTGTTGCAATACGTCGCGCGCGCCGCCGTGGGTCTGCGTGTTCTCTTTGTCGCGACGTATCGCGATATCGAGCTCGGCGCCGGCAGCGCGTTCACGACCGCCATGTCGGAGCTGATGCGCGAACGCGTGACGACTCGGATCGTTCTCACCGGACTCGGCACGCGCGACGTCGGCGAGATGATCGCGGCAGCGACGGGCGTGGCCGCGGCGGAGCATGTGATCGAGCGCGTGTGCTCACATACCGAAGGCAACCCGCTCTACGTCCGTGAGATCGCACGCTTGCTCACGACCGATGGTCGCTTGCCCGAGGTCGGCGACCGGCTCGCGGTGCCGCGCGACGTTCGTGAGATCGTGCTCGGCCGGACCCGGCGACTGCCCGACGAATGTGGCGCGGTCTTGACCCTTGCGGCCGTGATGGGTCGCGATTTCCCGTTGGACCTGATGACCTACATGCGCGGCGCGGACGTCGTCGAGCGGCTCGAGCCCGCGATCCAAGCCGGTCTCATCATCTCGGGCACGCCGGGTGAATTGCGATTCTCGCATGCCGTCGTTTCCGAGGCGCTGTACGACGCGACGCCACCGGCGCAGCGCATGCAGCTGCACTACGAGATCGCCGAGACGATGGAGAAGCACCACGTGGCGATCGCCGCGCACCGGGCATCCATCGCGCACCACTACTTGTTGGCGTTGCCGCTCGCGCCGGCGGAGAAGGCGGTGGATGCTGCACGCGAGGCAGCACGGGCCGCCGTGGCGCGGCTGGCCTACGAGGAAGGTGCGCGCTTGTACCGCAGCGCGATCGAGGCGTCGCGTGCACTCGATGACGAGCGTGTCTATGTCGAGTTGCTGCTCGCGCTCGGCGACGCACTCAGCCGGGCTGGTGCCACCGAAGACTCGAAGTCGGCATTCCTCGAGGCGAGCGACCGATTACGGACATTGGACGAGCCGGAACTCTTCGGGCAGGCCGCGTTGGGATATGGCGGGTCCTTCGTGTGGTTGCGCGCCGGTGACGACACGCGGATCGTGCCGCTGCTTCACGAGGCGATAGACCGGCTCCCGGACACCGACAGCCCGCTGCGCGTGCGGTTGCTCGCGCGACTTTCAGGTGCGATGCGCGACGACGTCTCCAAGGCCACGCGGGATGTGCTCAGTCGCGAAGCGGTCGAAGCGGCGCAGCGTATGAACGACGCGAACTTGCTCGCATACGTGCTCCCCGGACGCTGGTGCGCGATCTGGGGACCGGACCGCGCCGACGAACTTCGCGAGCTCGCGGCGGCGGCGATCGAGAACGCGGAGCGCTGTCGTGAGCGCGACCGCCTAGGCGACGCGCTGATGGTCAGTGTGCTCACGCACCTGATGCTCGGCGACATGGACCACGCGCGCCAGGCGATCGCCGGCTATGTCGATATCGGCGAGGAGCTGAGCCGGCCGTCGATCCAGTGGTACGGAACGGTCATGAGCGGTGTGCTGCTGCTCTCCGATGGTCGTCTTTCACAAGCGGAGGAGACCATCGAGTTGGCGCGGCGCCTCGGCCGGGACGTGGAGGCGTGGGATTGCGAGGTCTCGTACCGACTCGCGGTGACGATGCTGCGGTGGGAGCAGGGCCGCCTCGGCGAAGTCGAAGACCTCGTGCGCGAGGCGACGACACGGTTCCCCGGATATCGCGTGTTCTGATGCATGTATGCGTTGTGCCACCTCGAAGCGGGCCGTTCGACCGAAGCGACGGCACTCGTGCACGAGATCCTGGTGGCCGGCGAGGAAGCACTGCCGTACAACAACGACTGGCTCGCAGGGATGACATTGCTCGCCGAGGTCGCGTACCGCTTGTCGCTGACCGCGGTTGCATCGTCGATGTACGAGCTGATGCGACCGTTCAGTCATCTCGTCGGCAACGCGGGCGGCGAGCCCTTCACGGGCTCGATGCACCGACCGCTCGCCCAGATGGCGACCTTGCAAGGCGATCTCGAACGTGCTCGTGAGCATCACGAGCATGCCCTCGAGGTGCACACGCGCATGCGCAGCGAGCTGTGGATCGCGGACAGCGAGTTCGATCTCGCCGAGGTGCTGCGGGCGCAGAACGGCCCCGATGATCCGCAGCGCGCCGGGCACCTGTACGCGCGGGCGCTGCACCGGTGTGAGACGTTGGGCATGGCCGCACTGGCCGCGCGCATCCGCGCCGTGACCTCTCACAACCACGCGCCGAGGGAACGCCCGGGCGGGCTGACCAAGCGCGAGCTCGAGGTGGCCGCCTTGGTGGCGGCCGGCGCGTCGAACCGGGACATCGCCGACGAACTCGTGATCTCGGAACGCACTGCCGAGAGCCACGTGCAGAACATCCTCACGAAGCTGGGCTTCGGCTCCCGGGCCCAGATCGTGTCGTGGTACGTAGGCGTACAGCACTGAGAAGTTCCGTACCGAGTTCCGTAGTCCCCCGGATGTGCGTTGACCTGCATTTTCGTACGTTCATCTCGTTCGATTCCCAAGAAGGAGCAACGAGATGACCGCAACGATGCAGCGCCCCGAGATCCGGATCGAAGACCCGGCCCCCACGCCCAAGCGCCGCCGCACCGGCCGCGTCCTGCTCGCGGCAAGCGTGTTCGTGCTCGCCGGCGCCACGGTCGCGGTGGTCGGGTCGAACGACCCGTCGTCGAGCGACCCCGCCCCGACCGCGGACGTTTCGCAGGACCCGCTCGTCACGCGCTTCGGTGCGAATGACGCGACCGATGCTTCGCAGGACCCGCTCGTCACCCGCTTCGGTGAGTCCCCGGCGAACCAGGACCCGCTCGTCACCCGCTTCGGCAGCTGAACCAGCCTCGGCAGTCACTCGCCACTGACCTCCCAACGCCTCTAGCTCGGGTGCTGCGACGGGCGCGAGCCGTGGCGCGGCGACGCGCGCGAGCGCTCCCGCAGGACGAGGTCGTTGAGTATGCGTCTGACCGTTGGTATGTCGATCATGAGTGACGTCGCTCTGCCGCCGGTCTCGTCGGCGAGGATGAAGCCAGCGGTCTCCATCGCTTGACCGGCTCGTAAACCCGGGTGGGAGCTGGGGTGCCTGGATGACAGAGCCCGGCCCCTCCGGCTCGGGCGAACCGAACGTAGATGCGCGCATTGGTGTCCTTTCGTTGCGACCACTTGGTCGTTGGGGTGTGTGACTCCAAGGCTGAGCGCAAGCGGGATGACGTCGCGCCGGTAGAAGTCCCTGGTCGGTCCCTGGTCGACGTGGTGGTCGAGCGAGGCCCCGTGCGTGGCCAGGCGACGGAGAGGAGGTAGCGAGCTGAAAGATTCGAAAGAATCTTGTCTTGGCTGTCGAAACGGGCGGGGCAGCACGACGTCATGGCGTACGGCGACGAGGTCGTACACCAAGCGCCTGAGGAGGCCCCGATGAAGTACATGCTGCTGCTCCGCCACGCTCCCGACGCCGGTCCGGCCGAGGGCACCCCCGAGTTCGACGCCGAGATGGCGAAGTGGGGCGAGCTCATGGGCGAGCTCGGCGGCTCCGGCGCGATGATCGCCGCCCACGGCCTCGACACCGAGGCCACCGCCACCACCGTCCGCGTCCGTGACGACGAGCCGCTGATCACCGACGGCCCCTTCGCCGAGACCAAGGAGTCGTTCTTCAGCTACATCATCATCGACGTCGCTGACCTCGACGCCGCGCTCGGCTGGGCCAAGCGGATGCCGAACGTGACCTACGGATCCGTCGAGGTCCGCCCCCTGTCGAGCCACGAGCAGGACTGAGCGCTTGGCGCACGAGGCGGCCGCACGGGTCGCTGCCCACCAGGCGATCGAGCAGGCGTACCGCGAGGAGTGGACCTCGCTCCTCGCCACGCTCGCCGGCCAGGTGGGCGGCGACATCGGCCTCGCGGAGGAAGCCGTCGCCGATGCCTTCGCCGCGGCGGCCGCGGAGTGGCCCGAGCGTGGCGTGCCGAGCCGGCCCGGCGGGTGGCTGACCACCGTCGCCCGGCGACGGGCGATCGACCGCCTTCGCCGGGACCGCACCCGCGTTGCGAACCTCGCCGCCCTCGACCACTTGGAGCAGCTCGTGCGCGACGAGAACGACACCCCGACCAGCGACGACCGTGGCCACGACCGCAGCGCCATCGCCGACGATCGGCTGCGGCTGCTGTTCACCTGCTGCCACCCCGCGCTCGCGCTCGACGCTCGCGTCGCGCTCACGTTGCGCGCGGTGGGCGGGCTCGAGGTCGCCGCGGTCGCTCGCGGCTTCTTGACCACCGAGGCGACCATGTACCAGCGACTCGTGCGCGCCAAGCGCAAGGTGAAGGCCGCCGGCATCCCCTACCGCGTGCCCGCCGACGACGAGCTGCCCGAGCGGCTCGGCGGCGTGCTCCACGTCGTGCACCTCGTCTACACCGAGGGCCACGTGGCCACCGACGGTGACGCGCTGATCCGCGCCGAGCTGTGCGACGAGGCGATCCGGCTCGCTCGGCTCGTGGTCGAGCTGCTGCCGAGCGCGGCGGAGGCCCACGGGCTGCTCGCCCTGCTGCTGCTCACCGATGCTCGGCGCCCGGCGCGCACCGACGCCGACGGCCTGCCCATCAGCCTCGAGGACCAGGACCGCGCTCGCTGGGACCGCGCCGCCATCACCGAGGGCATTGCGGTGCTCGACCACGCGCTCACGCTTCAGCAGCCGGGCCCGTTCCAGGTGCAGGCGGCGGTAGCCGCGCTCCACGCCGAGGCGGCGACGTGGGACACCACCGACTGGACGCAGATCGCCGCGCTCTACGGCGAGCTCGAGCGGATCGCACCGTCACCGGTCGTGACGATCAACCGCGCCGCGGCGATCACGTTCGCCGACGGGCCTCACGTCGGGCTCGCCGTGCTCGCGGGGCTCGACGACGACGGACGTCTCGATCGCTACCAGCCGCTGCACGCCACCCGCGCCGAGCTGCTGGCCCGAGCCGGCGACCTCGAGGGCGCGGCCGCTGCCTACCGGCGCGCGATCGACCTCAGCCAGAACCCCGCCGAGCAGCGCGCGCTCGAAGCGCGTGCCGCACGGTGGGGCTGCTCACCGCTCGAGCGTTGACGCGAGCAGCTTGGTCATGGCTGCACCCGCACCAGGGCCTGCTCGACACTCGTGACGTTGACGGCGCTGCCGCCCGCCACGATCTTGCCGTCGGGTTGGAGGGCGACGGTCGCGCCGGAGTCGAAGCCACCGTGGAAGTCGACGGTGAGCGTGCCGCCGTCGCCGAAGCTCGGGTCGAGGCTGCCGTCAGGAGTCGTAGCGGGCCATCGCCAGATCGGCACCATTGACGGTCCCAGCGGTGCCGACGACGACGATCTTGCCGTCGGGCTGGAGGGCGAGGTCGTGGGCGATCGTCCGAACCGAATCCGTCGCGACGAAGTCGGCCGTGGTGACGCCGTCGCCGTCGAAGGTCGAGTCTGGGTCGCCATTGGGCAGGAAGCGCCAGGCGGCCACCTGGCTGTCGAAGCCGACTCGGAAGCTGCCGGCGACGACGATCCTGCCTTCGGCATCGATGGCGACGCCTTCGGCGGTGCCCGGGTCGAAGTCGGTGATGCCGGCGCCCGCGAAGGTCGAGTCCAGCACGCCGGCGGGCGTGTACCGCAGGACGCTGAAGTGGTCGAGGCCGCTGTCGTCGGACACCCGGGCGGTGACAACGATGTTGCCGTCGGCGTCGAGGGTGACGTCGGTGGCGACGTCGAGCTCGCCGCCGACGGCGCGAATCGGTGGTGACGTACCCGGTGCCGCCGGTGCCGAAGCTGGGGTCGGGAATGCCGGCAGTGTCGTAGCGGAGCACGGCGACGTCGACGCCGTTGGCCTCGCCGGCCACGACGATCTTGCCGTCGGCTGGAGGGCCACGCCGTAGGCGCAGTCGCGGCTCCCACCGAAGTCGGTGGTGGCGGTCCCTTGGTCACCGAAGCCGAGGTCGAGGTTGCCGTCGGCGTCGTAGCGCTGCATGGCGACGTCCTCGTCGTTGAGATCCACCGGTCCGCTGACGAGGCCGACCACGACGATCCTGCCGTCGGGCTGGAGGGCGAGGTCGTTGGCGTCGCTGGGGAAGCAGCTGTCGGCGTCGATGGCCGTCGCCACGATGCCGCCGACGCCGAACGTCTCGTCGAGGGTGCCGTCGGGGTCGTAGCGGGCCAGCGCGTTGTCGCTGGACGGCGACGATCTTGCCGTCGGGCTGCACGGCGACGCCGAGGGCGGCTTCCAGGTCGGGCGTGGTGACCTGGCCGCCGTCGCCGAAGCTCGGGTCGAGGCTCGGCGTCGGGCGGCGGGGTGACGCAGGCGACGGCGATGTCGGTGATGTCGGCCTCGGCGACGGTGCCGGAACCGTTGGTGACGGTGCAGATCTGCCCGGCTCGGATGGCTGGGCGTCGACGGTGACGTCGTAGTTGTCGCCTTCGAGCTGCGGTGTTGGTGAACTCGAACGGCCCGTTGGCGGGGGTGATCTCCTCGAAGTTGTTCTTCAGAACCAGCCCGGTGCCCTCGAGCCCGGTGACGGTGCCGCCGATCGTGAACTCGGGGTCGGGCTCGTCGTCGACGATCGTCAGCACGGTGCTGGACGGGCGCCGAGGGTCGTGCAGCTCGGCTCGGACAGGGCCAGGTTGACGGTCTTGTCGTCCTCCGCGATCGCGTCCTTCAGGATCTCGACCGGGACGGCTCGGCGACGTGGTGTCGCCGTCGCCGAACCTGATGGTGCTGCTCAGCGGGCTGTAGTCGGTGCCGGCGACTGCGGTGCCGTCGCTGGTGGCCACCGTGGCGCTCACCTCGCCGGCGCTGCCGCCCGTGCGGGTGACGAAGACCTGCGGCGCGGCGCCCTCCCATTCGCCGATCGCCGAGGCGGCGGTGCTGAACTGCAGCGTGCCGGCCGCGGGATCCGGGCCCGCCGTCACACTCCACCGGGCGCAATCGGCGCCGGCGCGGGCGGCTCGGTGAGCGGGTCGGGCACGCGGGTGAGGCCGGTCGTCTGCAGCTGCGGGGCGCCGCCCACCTCCAGCGGATCGCGCAGGTAGGCGAACACGGTCGAACCCAGCCGGTCGTCACCGTTGGCCAGCCGGCGGTCGTAGCGTCCTGGCGAACGTGTTGACCTCGAGGGTGAACTCCTCACCCACGGGAACCGAGGAGATGTCCACCTCGGACGTCAGGATGAACTCGTTGTCGAGAATGGCGAATGAACCCGGGATGCCGTCCGGGTCCGCATTCGGGTCGAAATCGAAGTCGGTTTCGTCCCAAAGGATGTCGGTTGTGTACGGGTCGACGTAGATCTCGGGGAGAAAGCTGTCGACGAAGCCGGTCATCTTCGCGGCTCCCGACGCGCGGTAGAAGAGCTGCTGCTGTTCGGGTGGCACGTTCGGTGAGGTAGGCCGCGACGGTCGAGCGAGACCTCGCCCTCCATCGTGAACTGGCAGGTCGTGTCTCGCCCTCGGGCACTCGTCGGGACGGGCGGGCGGGCATCAAGCTCTCGTCGACCGCCACGATCTCGGCGGCGGTCACCGTGTAGTGCAGCGTGGCGTCGTCGGAGTCCTTGCGGAAGTTCTGGAACTGGGTGAGTTCGGCCTTGTTCCCGACCTCGCGAGTGGGGTCTGCGGCATCGAAGAGGTTGTTGCCGGGGCTCTGCACCTCCACGCCGTAGGTCACCCCGCTCGGGTTGGAGAAGATCCGCCCGATGTTGAGCCCGTCATTCGGCTCCCGGTCGAAGAGGCTGTCCGGAAACCGTTGATGGAAGTTCAGCCGCCCACCGTCCCGGATGATCGGCTCGTCAAAGATCTCGGTTCCGTCAGCGAGGTAGCGGGAGAACTGCGCGATCCGGAACGGCTGGAACGGCTTGAGCCGCGGTTCGGGCGGTGGTTCCTGGGCCGCGGCCGGCGCCATGCAGGGCGAGAACGCCGATCAGACCGCAGACGAGAGCTCTGACTTTCATGTGAGGCTCCTTGAAGGCCCAGCTTCTTTGATGATTTCGGGCGCGATTGGACAAGTGCTTTTCCGTGAAACGTTGCCGTGACGTTGCGACATTGCGCGCGACGGTCAGCGAGAACGGCGCCGTGTGCGTGGCGTTGGCGTCACCCTGCACCGCGCGCGCTACCGGGGCGCTAGCGGGACCGCGCTACGACCGGCGTAAACCGGGTCAGCGCTTGGGCAACAAGAGCGGCATGCGCTCCCAGCCCCGCACCGTGGACGTCGGCGCGAGCTTGATGTTGTCGTCGTCGATCTCCCACTCGGGGAAACGATCCAGCAGCTCGTCGAGCGCGACCCGCCCCTCGAGCCGGGCGAGGTGTGGCGCCGAGACAGAAGTGGAGCCCGAAGCCGAAGGTGAGGTGCTGGATGTCGTCGCGATGGATGTCGAAGACGTCCGGGTTGGTGTAGCGGCGAGGGTCGCGGTTCGCCGAGGCGAGCAACAGAAGGATCGGGCTCCCGGCCGGGATGGTGGTGCCGTCGTACTCGACGTCCTCCATCACGTAGCGCGCCGTCGCGTGCCCGGTCGGTTCGAAGCGCAACGCCTCGTCGATCACCCGTGGGATCAGCGCGCGGTCCTCGACGACCTCGCGCCGCTGATCGGGGTGCTCGGCGAGCAGCTTGGCGAGCCAGCCGATCAGCCGGCCCGTGGTCTCGTTGCCGGCGCCGGCGATGACCGCCGTGTAGGTGCGCACCTCCTGTCGGGTGAGCGTCCGGATCTCACCCGCCTCGTCCTCGAACTCGGCGTTGAGCAGCTGCGTCATCAGGTCGTCGGAGGGGTGCTCGGCCCGCCACTCGATGTAGTCGGCGAACATGTCGCTGTTGGCGACGTTCTCTTGCTTGACCCTCATCGGCTGCCCGGGGACGGTACGGAGGTTGGCGTCGGTCTTGTTGCGGACGGCCACCTGATCCTGCTCGGGGATGCCGAGGAGCATGCCGATCACGCGCATGGGCATCACCGAGGCGAGCTCTTCGATGATGTCGAACCCGTCCGCCCCGACCAGCGGATCGAGCGACCTGGCACAGAACGCCCGCACCTGGTCCTCGAGCGCCGCCATGCGCCGCGGCGTGAAGACCCGGGACATGAGCCCGCGGTGCATGGTGTGGACCGGCGGGTCCTCGAACAGGATCACACCCGGCGGGAGGTCGACGCCGGCCTTGATGATGTCGAGGATGTCGCTGCGCGTGTTCGAGAACACCTGCCAGTTGACCAACGCCTGCTCGACGTCGGCGTGCCGCGACAACGCCCAGAAGTCGTAGCGCTCGTTGTAGTAGGCCGGCGCTTCTTCGCGGAGACGCGCGTACGTGGGATACGGATCGGCGTTGATGCCGATGTCGTACGGGTCGAAATAGACGTCGGAATCGGTCGCAGTCGTCATCCGGTCCCTCCGGTCAGCTCGGCAGCGAGCAGGTGCTGCCGCCGTCGATGGGAACCACCGCGCCCGTGATGAATGTGGCGCGGTCGGAGGCGAGGAATGACGCCAGTTCGGCGACCTCCTCGGGTTGGCCGCCGCGCTGCAGCGCGGAGCCCTTCACCAGTGCCGGAAACCGCTCCGCGGCGCCCTTGCCGCCGGACATCTCCGTCTCGATGAAGCCGGGGCAGATGGCGTTGGCCCGGATCCCTTGGGTTCCGTACTCGATGGCCGCCGCCTTGGTGAACGCGATCACGCCGGCCTTGGCCGCCGAGTACACCGACGTCGGCATGCGGGAGCCGTTCATACCGCCGGTGGAGGACCAGTTGAGAATGACGCCCCCGCCCGTCGGGAGCATGGTGCGGATGCCGTGCTTCGTGCCCAGCATCACGCCCCTGAGGTTCACGGCCATCACGCGCTCGTATTCGTCCAGCGTCGTGTCGGCGAGCGGCGCGGCCGCCCCGATTCCGGCGACGTTGAGGACGGCGTCGACGGTCCCGAAGGCCTCGAGCGCGGTGGCGAGCATCGCCTCCACCGATGCCTCGTCGGAGACGTCCACCCGCACCGGCACCACGGCGTCACCCAGCGCCTCGGCCGTCTCCTCCTGCCTCCCGCTGATGTCGGCGGCCAGCACCTTGGCGCCTTCCCGGACGAACACCTCGGTCGACCGCGCGCCCCATCCCCGACCCCGCCCCGGTGATGACGGCAACTTTCCCCTCGAGCTCAGCCATGCATGAAGTTGTAGTCGCCGCCGTCAGCCCGCGCACCGTGGCCGCGCCGCGCACCAGGCACCGGTCGTCCGCTACTGCTCTAGGCGTCCCTGGTCCTGCGTCGTGGCAACACCTGAGCGAGTCCGAGGCGCCCAGGCCGGCCGATCAGCCCGATGCCAGAAGAGCAGATGGGTCACGCCGCTGGGGCTGGGCACGGAGTCGAGATGGAATCGGTCCAGCAGCTCGTCGGGGGAGTTCCAGAGTCGTTCGCCGTCGCCGAGCTCGATCGGCGCGACGGCGATGTGCATCGTGTCGACGAGGTCGGCGTCGAGGAATTCGCGGATGGTTGCAACGCCACCACCGAGGCGCACGTCCTTGCCGTCGGCGGCGTCCGTCGCTTGTCGCAGCGCTTCGGCGGGCGTGGCGTCGAGGAAGTGGAACGTGGTGTCGGACAAGGTGAACGACGGGCGGTGTGGTGGGTGAGGACGAACACGGGCGTGTGGAACGGCGGCGTGTCGCCCCACCAGCCCTTCCAGTCGTGATTCTCCCAGGGGCCGCGCTGAGGACCGAACTTGTTGCGACCCATGATCTCCGCGCCGATGTTGCGCGTGAAGTCGCGGGTGAAGTAGTCGTCGAGGCCTCGACTGCCCCCGGGGTCGGTGCGGTTCGGCCAGCTCGCGGTGGCTCCGGCCCACGAGAACAGGTCGGCCGGATCGGCGCCGACGCCGAAGGGATGTTCGAGGCTCTGGCCGACACTGGCCCCGAACCCGTCGCGCGACACGACCGAAGCACTGCACCCTCAACAGCTGGGACATCTTCCTCGGTGGCCTTTCTCCTAGGTGGCGACGACGTTCTCGTCGACGGCCTCGGCGGGCGTGCGGCCTCCGTGCTCGCTGCGCACCACCGCGAGAAAGCGCTCGACCGCGTGCGCGGCGGCGTGGGCCCGGACCGACGGGAAGATCTCGAACGCGTGCTGCGCGCCGGGGAGCTCGGCGTACACGACCGACTGCTGCGACGCCTTGCGCAGTTCGTCGACGAACGTGCGCGCCTGCTCGACGGGTACGAGCGAGTCGTTGGTGCCGTGGAGCACGAAGAACGGCGGTGCGTGCGGACCGACGTGACTGATCGTCGACGCTTGCTCCCAGCGGGCCCGATCGTCAGCGAGTTGCGACTTGAAGACGGTCTTGGCGAGGAACCCTTCGATGTCGGCCCGGCCGGTGCCGTGACGGTTCACGAAGTCGTAGACGCCGTAGAACGGCACGGCCGCGGCCACCGACGTGTCGGCGTCCTCGAAGCCGGGTTGGAAGTCGGTGACGTGCGGCGTGAGTGCGGCGAGGGACGCGAGGTGACCGCCCGCCGAACCGCCGGTGATCGCGACGAAGTCGGGATCACCTCCGTACTGCCCGACGGTCGCCTTGGTCCACGCCAACGCCTTTTTGACGTCGACGAGGAGGTCGGGCCAGGTGGCGCGCGGCGACAGCCGGTAGTTCGCGGTGACGCACACCCACCCGCGCTCGGCGAGGTGCGCCATGAGCGGCTCGCCTTGCCCTTCCTTCTTCCCGACCGTCCAGCCGCCACCGTGCACCTGGAAGAGCACCGGCGCCCCCGCGTCGGCGGGGAGATCGGATCGCTTCCACACGTCGAGGTGATTGCGAACGCCGGCGTCGCCGTAGGCGATGTCGCGCGCGGTGCGATAGCGCTTGCGCGTCCGCATGTCGGGCATGAACAACTGCCGGCGGGTGAGCGCGACCTCGGGCTGCGGGCTGAACGGCTCGCGGATGCGGCTCCGGTAGTCGGCACCGAGCTCGTCGGTGAGCGCCGCTTCGAGGATCGCGCCCGTGTCGCGCGCCTTCCGATGGAGCGCGACGAGCCCCGCAAGGGACGCCGCGTGCGCAGCGATGCCGAGCTTGCCGCGCCAACCGCGGGTTCCTCCGCTGCGCGCCAGCAGCGCACCCGTCGACAACTCCCACAGCGCGGTTTGGATCGGGAGCTCGGACACCGGGAGCCCGAACGCGAACGCCGGAATGGAGACCGGGCCGGTGCGGCTGGCCGGCCGGAGGGCGTTGGCCGTCTGCGCCGCTGCGACCGCTCCGCCGATCAGGAAACGCGTGTTCGTCTGCATCAGCCCATCGTGCCCGACCGCCGCGCCGCAGTGCGAGGCCGGCCGGCACGCGCGCCGTCGTTTCACGTCAGAAGTTGGTTTCACGGCAGAAGTTGATCGACGAGGATGTCCGTCAACCACCGCTCGTACCGCTCGGGTTGCCAGCCCTTGTCGACGACGAGCAGGCCGTACACCTCGGGGGACATGAGCGCGTAGATGATGTCGGCGGCATCGCGCGGTCGGAGCTCGGGCCGCAACGCGCCCGAGCGAGACAACGAACGTGCGATCAGCCCTTGGCCTTGCTGCCGCTGACGGCTCAGTTCATCGAGGAGCGCCGCCGCGTCGGCGTCCGAGCTCGCGGCGCTGACGAGGATGCGGTAGATCGCTGCGGTCCTCGCGTTCACCCGGACGCGATCCCGACGAAGCCCGCGAGCTGATCCGTCGGGTCTTTCTCCGCGAGAAGCGACCGAACCGGTCGGCGATCTGCCAACGGAACGGCCTCGTCGTCACCGACGATCGAGACATCGAGGAGGGCCTTGAGGATCCCCGCTTCGCCCGAGAACAACCGGTACACGGTGGCCGAAGGGACATCCGAGCTGATCGCTGATGGCTTCGATCGTCGTGGCCCCGTAGCCCCGCTCGAGAAACAGGGTCCGGGCTGCGTCGACGACCGCAGCCCGGGCCAACCGGGTTCGGGCCTGACCGCGCTATCACGTCATGAGACTAACACTCTCGAAATGAGAGTGACACTTGCATTCGAGCAAATGAGAGTGTTACTATCATTCACGCACCAGTACCGAACGCTGAAGGGAGCAGTGCCGATGAAGACCATGACGTGCAAGCAGTTGGGTGGACCTTGTGACCTCCCTCTCCGAGGGGAGACCGCCGATGAGGTGATCCACGCGCAAGATGCGCACCTGAAGGAAATCGTCGCAGGCGGTGACGACGCGCACCGCGACGCCCTCGAAGACATGAAGGGGCGGTGGAAGCGTCCCATCTCCGGAATGAAGTGGTACCGGAACACCAAGCGCGAGTTCGCTGCGCTTCCCGAGGAGTGATCGGTCGCGATCGGCGGGCCTAACATCCCGCCGACCTTCGCAACCGTCCCGAATCGACGGTCCTGCGGACACACCAAGTCAGTGGGAGGTTGCGGTGCAACGGCTTTCGGGAACGGACGCACTGTTCTTGTCGACGGAGACGCCGGCCTGGCACCAGCACGTCGGCGGGCTCACGGTGGTCGACCCGGCGGAGTCGGACCGCTTCAACTTCGCCGAGGTGCGCAAGACGCTGCTCGAGCGCCTCCCGCGGGTGCCGAAGTTCCGCTGGAAGTTGAAGGAGGTGCCGCTCCACCTCGATCGGGCGGTGTGGATCGAGGACAAGGACTTCGACATCGACAAGCACTTCCGGCGCATCGCCGTGCCGCCCCCGGGTGGACGCCGCGAGGTCGGTGACCTCCTCGGGATGTTGATGGGCTACCAGCTCGACCGGCGCCGGCCGCTGTGGGAGATGTGGTACATCGACGGCGTTGCCGGCGGGCAGGTGGCGCTGATCACCAAGTTCCACCACTGCCTGATGGACGGCGCGTCGGGTGCCGGCCTCGCCGAGCAGCTCTTCGACCTCGAGCCGCACCCGGCCCCGGCTCCCCAGCCGGAATCCGAGCCGGTCGACGAGAAACCCGAGCTCGGTGAGCCGTCGGACCTCGAGCTGTTCGCCCGCGCGCTGATCCCGACGGTGCAGACGCCCCGGAAGCTCATCGAATACGCGCTGCGTGCCGCGATGCGAGGCCTCACCGTCTTCCTGCAGCGCAACCAGAACCCGATGGCGCTGGGCGTCGCCGGCCCGTGTTTCAACGGGATCGTCGGCCCGCACCGGCAGTGCTCGTTCGCCTCGGTCGGCCTCGAGGACGTCCGCGCGGTGAAGGAGGTGGCCGGGGTCAAGGTCAACGACGTCGTCCTCGCCCTCGTCTCGGGCGCCCTCCGCGACCACATGGAGCGGCACGGCGACAGCCCGCAGCAGGGCTCACTCGCCGCGCAGGTACCGGTGTCGACCCGGGTCGCCGACGACACGGACCACACCAACAAGGTCGCGACCATGGGGGCGACGTTGGCGACCGACGTCGACGATCCGGTCGAGCGCCTCCGGACCATCCACGCCAGCACCCAGTCGGCCAAGATCCTGACCGAGGCGATCCGCGCCCGGAGGATCCAGTCGGTGGGGGAGGTGGCCCCGCCCCTACTGCTCGGCCTGGCCTCGCGTGCCGCCTGGGCGACGAACATCACCGATCGTGTGCCCCGGGTGGCCAACGTGGTGGTGTCGAACGTGCCCGGCCCCCCGTTCCCGATCTACTCCTGCGGGGCCCAGGTGTCGGGCATCTACGCCGCCAGCGTGCTGCTCGCGTTCGCGGGCCTCAACGTCACGCTGTTCAGCTACATGGACCGGGTGGACTTCGGGCTCACCTCCGACCCCGACCTCCTCGATGATCCGTGGGAGATCGCCGACGGCATCAAGCACGCGCTCGCCGAACTGATGGCGGCGTTCGACCTGGGCAAGCCGACGCCCGTGCACGATCCGTTCGACCGCTGACGCTCGCGTGCACGAGGAACCGCTCGATCCGCGCCCGAGATCGCGTCTGACCCCGCGCGTGCGGCGCGACGTCCTCGTCGACACCGCCGCCTTCCGGCTGGTCACCTCCCGAGCAGCCCGCCCCGACCTGGCGCGGTTGGAGCGGATCGACGGCGAGGTGTCCGAGGCCCTGGAGCTCTTCGAACAGCGGGGGTGGGTGCAGGCGCCGGAGACCTACCACCAGGATCCCCCGCTCCCCGCCGGCATCCGCACCGCGCGCGGGCGATCGGGCAACCTCCGGTTCACGAGCATGTCCTGGCTCGACGGCTACGAGCCGCGCCCGGAAGAGCCCGGCGCCGAGCGGTTCCTCGGCTACCGGAAGAACCGGGTGGCCCGAGCGACGATGCTCGAACACCGCTCGGGCGACCGGCCGTGGCTGGTGTGCCTGCACGGCTTCGGCATGGGCCGGCCGGGTCTCGACCTGCGCGCCTTCCGCGCGCTGCACCTGCACCGCGACCTCGGGCTCAACCTCGCCTTCCTCACGCTGCCGTTCCACGGCCGGCGGAATCCCGGCCCGGTGACGTCACCGCCGATGCCGAGCGCCGATGCGCTCGACACCGTGCACGGGCTGACGCAGGCGGTGTGGGACGCCGCGCCAGTTGCTGGCCCACCTCCGGACCCGCACCGCGCAGCCCGTCGGTCTCATGGGTCTGTCGCTCGGCGGGTTGGTCGCGGCCACGGTGGCGTCGGTCGACACGCCGCACGCCGTGCTCCTGCTCGTGCCGGCCGTCGACCTGCCCGCGTTGGCGGCCGATGCCATCCGCGGCGAGGCCGAGCTGGGATCGACGCCTGAGACCGCGCTGCTGCTCCGCGCCGAGCCGCTCTTCGCGCCGGTGTCGCCGCTGCGTCTGACGCCGAAGGTTCCGACCGAACGGCGATTCATCCTCGCCGGCACCCTCGACCGCTTCGCCCGCCCGACGCGCCAAGCCGTCGCCCTCTGGCGCCACTGGGACCAACCGGCACTGCACTGGTACCACGGCGGACACGTCTCGCTGTTCTGGGCCCGCGGTGTGCAGGCCGCGATCGAGGCGCAGCTCCGCGTCGTCGGACTCGTGTAGCGGTCGATCCCCTCGAAGTTGTGCTCGCTGTCCTCAGGTCAGCGGGTCGACCCGCAGTCGTTCGAGTCGGGTCTTGGCGATGCGCCAGGTGTCGCCGTCGCGGCGGTACTCCTCGTGGTAGTGGCCGTAGCCCTGGAGGCCGACGCGGGAGCCGTCGGCGGCGGGCCACTCGACGTAGTCGAACATCGCCCAGGTGCCCCGGGCGGTGTCGGGCCCGGTGATGTCGATCTCGGGCATGTGCCCGTGGTGGGTCGTGGTCGTACCGGTGAGCGCCGCGCCCACGTTGCCGACGACCTCGGCCCGCCCGTTGTTGACCATTGCCGCCTCGGGGACCTCCATGACGACGTCCTCGGTGAACACCATGCCCCAGTCGTCCCACTGCTTGGTGTCGAGGAACCGGAAGTACCGGGCCTTGAGCTGCTTGATGGCCTCGATGTCGACGAGGCGCTGGAGGTCGGGGTCGGTCATGACTTCTCCATCCGGTCGATGGCGTCCACGAGCGCGTCGTGGCGTTCGGTGTAGTCGGCGCGGATCGCGCCGTGGGTGACGATGTAGGGCTCGTCGGCTTCGAGGTCGGCGAGCAGGTTCCGGATGGCGTGCTCGGGCATCACGATGTCGTCGGCGCCGACGGGACGATGCGCGAGCATGGCCGTGAGGTCGTCGTCTTGGGCACCGGTCGCGCCGAGACCTGCGGGCCTGGCTTCGGCGCTGCTCTGCAGGTGGCCGGTGATCATCCCGCCGGGGAACATGACGGTGACGCCGATGCCTTCGGGGGCGAGCTCGTGGCGGAGGGTCTCGCCGAAGCCGAGGACGGCGAACTTGCTGGTCTGGTAGGCGGCCATCCGCACCGCCGGCGCGAGGACGCTGAGGGACGCGGTGAGGACGATGCGCCGGAAGCCGTCGCGTGCCCGGAGCAGAGGTAGGAACTCGCGAACGGTGCGGATGGTGCCGAGGACGTTGACGTCGAGGACGAAGCGCCAGTCGTCATCGGTGAGCTTGTCGATGGCGCCGAACTGCTGCACGCCGACGTTGGCGCAGAGGATGTCGGCACCGCCGAGCGTCGACGCGACGTGCTCGGCGGCCTCGGCGATGGATCCGGGGTCGCCGACGTCGGTTCCCAGTGCCGTGGTCGGCACGCCGTGCCGCTCGGTGATCGCGGCGGCGGTGGCCTGCGCTGCCGCCTCGGCGATGTCGAGGACGGCGACGCCGGCTCCTGCGCCGGCGAAGGCGTGCGCCATCGCTGCGCCCAGTCCTGCTCCGCCACCGGTGATCACGGCGACCTTGCCGGTGAGATCGGTGGTCATGCTGTCGTCTCTTCGATCAGGGGCGTCCCTGGGGGCGGTCCGTCGTCGTCGCCAGGCGGTTCATCATCGCGTCGTGGCCGTCCTGCACCCATGGCCGATCGGCAGGGACGTCGAGCTTGATCGGCGCGAGTTGGTACTCGTTCGCCCACGCGCGGCGGCGCCGCTCGGTCGTATTGGGTCGCGCGCCGTGGATCGTGCGCGGATGATGGAAGCTGCCGCCGCCTGCGCGCAGCGGCACCGGCACCGCGGTCGAGACGTCGACGTCGTCCACGAACTCGAGAATGTGCACGGCCGGGTCGTCGCCGAGGTGACGGTGCGCGAGCACGTCTCCCTTGTGCGATCCGGGCACGAACCACAGGCATCCGTTGTCGACGTCGGTGTCGTCGAGCGGCGTCCACCCTCCGACCGCGTGATACGAGAGGTCGACACTCCAATACGCCTCGTCCTGGTGCCAGGGCGTTGCCGCGCCGACGATCGGCGGCTTGAAGATGAGGTGCCCCCAGTGCTCGATGTCCGCTTCCGGAACGTCGAGGAGCTTGGCCGCGATCCGGCGTCCGTTCCGGAAGATCGCGGTGTCGGTGACACCCCTCATGCGCCGCTCCGGGAACAGCAGTTGCCCCAGGTCGGGTTCCTCGGTGCTGCCGTAGGGCCGCGCGACATCGAAGAGTTGGTCGGGGAAACCGCTGCGTGGCGCCGCTTCGAACTCGTCGTACGCGGCGCGCAACCACTCGAGTTCCTCGTCGGTCGTCATGCGGTCGACCGCGAGGTATCCGTTCTCGCGGAAGAACGCGACCTGCTCTTCGGTGATGTCGACCTCGAGGTCGGTCGTGGGCGGAGGTCCGATGGACATGTGTCCTCCTCAGCGAATGGAGCTCTCGCGGACGATGAGCGTGGGCGAGCAGACGACATGGCGCGGCTCGCGGGCGTCGCCGGCGTACTGCGAGCAGCTCGGCTGCCGCGCGACCGATCTCGTTCGCGGGCTGGGAAACGACCGTGAGCTGCGGGCTCGTGAGCGTCGTCCACGGCGAATCGTCGAAGCCGACGATGGCGACGTCGTCCGGGACCCGACGGCCGAGCTCGCGCAACGCGCGGAGCGCTCCGACCGTCATGGGCTCGTTCGCGACGAACAGCGCGTCCGGCGGCGATGCCGACTCGAGCAGCGAGCGAGCAGTGCGATAACCGCCTTCGAGCTTGAAGTCCGCTCGGCGCACGAGCGCACGGTCGACCGGCAGGCCGGCGAGCGCGTGCGCGTCGCGATATCCCTGCAGCCGCTCGTTCGCAGTGTCGACCCGTTGCGGGCCGGTGATGCAGGCGACGCGCGTCGATCCGTTCGCGAGCAGGTGAGCGGTCGCGGCTTCGCCCGCGAGACGATTGTCGACGACGACGGAGTCCACCTCCGCGAGCGCGGGTCGACGGTCGACGGCGACGACCCGAATGCCGCGGTCGAGCAGCGGCCGAAGGTCGGATTCGGCCGGTGATGCGACCGCGATCACGACGCCCGCCATTCGCTCGGCCACGACGATGTCGACATAGGACGACTCCGTGTCCACGTCTTCATCCGAGTTGCAGAGCACCAAGCGGTGGTCTTCGGCGCGTGCGACGTCCTCGATGCCGCGGAGGACCGCAGTGAAGAACGGGTTGGCGATGTCCGCGACGATCGCAGCCCACACCTGGTTCACCTGGCGGCGGAGCGCGCGCGCCGGCCCGGACGGCATGTAGCCCAGCCGGTCGGCTGCCTCGCGGACGCGTCGGGCGCGTGCGGGTGACACCGGACCCGTCCCGTTGAGCGTGCGTGACACGGTTGCGGGCGACACGCGGGCCGCGCGCGCGACGTCGGCAATCGTGGTCACCGGACGAAGGATCGTGTCGGTCACTGGGAGCGGTAGCGCGCGCCGAGGCGGCGCAGGGACACGAGCATGTGCGGCGCGCCCGGAGGTTGGTAGCTGAACAGCAGCGCGCGCCGCGGTTGCGACGACGTGTTCGGATGCGAATGGTGCACGAGATACGGACCGAACATGACGACGGATCCGGCGGGCAGCTCGAGCGGCACCGATTCGACGTCTTCGTAGGCGCGGCGATCGATCTCGTTGCCGGCGAACTCGTCGTCGTCGGCGCGCGTCTGCCAAACGCCCGAGGTATGGCTGCCGGGCACGACGCGCAAGCAGGCGTTGTCCTCGCGTGGCGTCGTCGAGGAACAGCATCGACGTCGCGACCCGCGTCGGGTCCTCGCGCGACGTCCACCCAGTACGGGTAGTCCTGGTGGAGTGGGTTGACGCCGCCGCGTTGCGGCCGCTTCAGGTTGAGCTTCTCGGTGAACAGGATCGGTGCGTCCGAGCCGACGAAGTCGCACATCGGCTCGAGGAAGCGCGGGTCGTGCGCCCACCGGTCGAGCGCGGGGCTGAGGTGCGCGCACGGTTCGACCCCGTGTACGACATCCGTGTCGCCTTCCCACTTGATGATCACGTCGCGCGTGAAGTCCGGGTCGAAGACGTAGCTGCCGGCCTTCAGGCGATGCCCGCGCCGGTCGCGGACGAGGTCGTCGACCAGGCGCTCGCACGCGTCGAGCATCTCGTCGACCTCGGCCGGGGTGAACACCGCCGTCCGCACCACGTAGCCGTCGGTGGCCAGACGCGGCCCGTTCCGGCCTGCGATCGAGGCTGGAGGCCGCCGGATCGGGCGCTGGAATCGATTTCACTGCGTGGTTACGCTACGCCCGTCGTCGCGGGTCCACAAGGAGGCGCCCGATGCCGTACCCGGCGCCCACGGAGCAGGACGTCGACTTCTTCGAGACGCACGGTTGGATCGCGATCGCAGACGCGGTGGATCCCGATGACCTCGCGACGCTCGAGCACCGGTGCGAGGTGATCCTCGAGAAGAAGGAGATCGATGGCCTTCGACTGGGCGTGGGAGGAGGGGACGCCGAGAGACGAGCGCGCGTTCAAGATCCTGCAGTCGAGCCCGACGTTGTTCTTTCCGGAGTTGAACCGCGAGCGCTTCCGCTCCTGGGCGGTCGAGTTCGCGTCGACATTGATGAGGCGACCGCTCGAGTTCTGGTACGACCAGTTCCTCGCCAAACCGCCCGGCGCGAGCGTGCCCACGCGCTGGCACCAGGACGAGGGCTACTGGGGTCGCAACCTCGAAGAGCGCGGCATCACGTGCTGGATGCCGATGCACGACGTCGACGAGACGAACGGGTGCATGCAGTTCATCGACGGCGGACACAAGGACGGCGTGATCGAGCACCGGCTCGTACCCGGGGTGCAGAGCGACCTTCTCTACTGCGAACCCGACGAAGCGCGCCGTGTCGTGTGCCCGCTCCGCAAGGGCGGCGTCACGTTCCACCACAGCAAGACGCCGCACATGACGAACGCGAACACCTCGTCGACGTGGCGGCGCGCGCTCACCCAACACCTGCGGGTCGTCGGCAGCGAGGGCGAGGGCGACCACTACCCGTGGAAGATCTACGTCAACCAGTTCAGCGGTCAACGGACCACACCGCCGACCCGTTGACACGCGGACTCTCGAGAAAAGGCAACGCCGATGGGCCGTCGCGTCGTCCTGTTCCTGCCCGGTGACTACCGGCCCGTCCCGAACGAGTTGGCTCGCCCGAACGTAGAGACGTTCGTCGCCGCGCTCACCGGTGCGCTCCGCCATCTCGGTCACGATCCGAACGTGATCGACCACTTCCTCACGACGCCCGCGGACGCGATCGACACGCTCTCCAATGTCGACGATCCGATGATCGGCGTGTATGCGCACTGGGTCTACGCGCCGCACACGACCGATGGCGTCATCGGAAACGACACGCCACTGCTGCTCGCTTCGAACTTCGACGGCACGTGGCCGGGCCTCGTCGGCTTGTTGAACACCGGCGCGTGCCTGACCAGCCTCGGCCGGCGTCACAGCCGCCTGTGGTCCGCCCGCGACGATCTCACGACCGACGAGTGGTTCATGGACGCCCTCGACGCCTGGGTCGAGACCGGGACGCTCGAGCACGACGCCGGCTGCATCAGACCCGCGCCTGCGCCCGCACCAGCAGCGTCGTCGTCGCCCGTCGTCGACCAAGTGCTCGCAGGCATGCGCGCCAAACGCCCGCTGGCCGCGATGCTCGGCGACACCTCGATGGGGATGATCAACGGGTACTTCGGACCCCAGCGACTCGCGCGCGTCGGCTTCTCGGAGCACAAGATCGACCAGGCGTGGGTGATCGAGCAGGGCAAGACCGTCGACGCGCGGCGGGTCGACGACGCGCTCGCGTTCGTACGCGACCGCGGCGTCGAGTTCCACTACGGCGACGACTTCGACGAGCGCGCGACCCGCAGCCAGCTACGCGACTACTGCGCCGTGCTCGATCTGCTCGGCGAGTTCCGGGCCGACTGCCTCGGCTGGCAGTACCAGCTCGGCCTGATCCGGTCGCTGCCGCCCTCGGACTTTGCCGAGGGACTGCTCAATTCCGCATGCCGGCCGGAGACGAACGGCTCCACGATCGCGACCGCGACGGAGGCCGACCAGGGCAACCTGCTCCCGATGGAGATGCTCAAGCGGCTCCTGCGCGCGCGCGGGCTGCACGAGTCGGTCGCGTTCCACGACGTCCGTTGGGGTGCCGAGCACGACGGCCGGTTCGTGTGGGTGCTGCTGAACTCCGGTTCGGCCGGCGCGTACGCCTTCAACCACGATCCGGCAACGCTGCGCGGCGTGCACTCGTACCGGCAGCCGCCCGCGTACTTCCCGATCCCGGGCGGCACGTTCGCGGGCGAGAGCCTCCCGGGCTCGATCACATGGGCGCGCGCCTGGCTCGACACCGACGAGATCGTCATGGATGTCGGCCGAGGTGAAGTCGTGAAGCTCCCGCCCTCGGTACGCGACGCGTGGTGGGAGGGCACCACCCGCCAGTGGCCGTTCATGGCTGCCGACCTGGGCATCAGCCGCGACGACCTCATGGCGCACTACCAGAGCAACCACATCGCGGTCGCGTACGGCGACGTGTTCGCGGAGATGGTGGAGCTCTCGCACCGCCTCGGCTTCCGCGTGCGAGTGCTGCAGCGCTCGTGACGTCCTCGCGATTCCTGCTGGGCGTCGATGTCGGCACTGCCAGCGCCCGCGCCGGGCTGTTCGACATCGACGGTCGCATGGTCGGCCGCGGCGAACACCCGATCGAGGTTCACCAACCCGAACCCGACTTCGTCGAACAATCGTCGACCGACATCTGGCACGCAGTCGGCGCGGCCGCACGACGAGCGCGCGGAGGCCGCGGCGGTACCTGCAGCGATCGGTCGCCGGCATCGGGTTCGACGCGACGTGCTCGCTCGTGGCGATCGACGAGCAGGGCGCGCCCGTGACCGTCTCGCCGAGGGCGATGACGAACGGAACGTCATCGTGTGGATGGACCACCGCGCGATCGTCGACGCGGAAGCCATCGATGCGACCGGGCATCCGGTGTTGCAGTTCGTCGGCGGTTCGATCTCGCCGGAGATGCAGACGCCGAAGCTGCGGTGGGTCAAGCGGGAACTGCCGGACACCTGGCGGCGGACCACACGCTGGTTCGACCTGCCCGACTTCCTGACGTGGCGCGCAACCGGCTCAGAGGACCGCTCGTTGTGCAGCGTCGTGTGCAAGTGGACATACCTCGGGCACGAGCGCCGGTGGGATGCGTCGTTCTTCGAGGCGATCGGGCTCGACGACATCGCCGCCGACGGCTTCGCGCGCATCGGCGCGTCGGTGCGCGTTCCCGGGGAGTGCGTCGGCGGTCTCGACGCCTCGGCCGCCGACGAGTTGGGGTTGCGCGCGGGCACGCCGGTCGGCGTGTCGCTCATCGACGCACACGCGGGCGCGCTCGGAATGCTCGGCGCGGCAGGTGACGACACTCCGCTCGACCGGCGCCTCGCGCTGATTGCCGGAACGTCGGCGTGTCACCTCGCGGTTTCGGCGGATCGCTTCGACGTCAGTGGTGTGTGGGGACCGTACTGGGAGGCGTTGCTGGCCGGCCGCTGGCTCACCGAAGCCGGCATCTCGGCGTCGGGGACCTTCCTCGATTTCGCGCTCCGGGCCCATCCTGCGTTCGCCCGTGCGCCCGCCGATCCGTACGCCGAGCTCGAACGCCGAGTTCGCTCGCTCGCCGCGGACCCGACCGCGGCGACGATGCTCGCGGCCGACCGGCACTGGCAGCCGAACGTGTTGGGCAACCGTGCTCCGCTCGCCGATGCGACCCTCACGGGCGGCACCGCGGGAGTCCGCATGCGCGACGATCTCGATGACCTCGCGTGCTGGTACGTCGCGGCACTGCAAGCGCTCGCGTACGCGACGCGTCACGTCATCGACGCTCTCGCCGAAGCCGGTCGCAAGGTCGAGCTGCTCGTCGTGTGCGGTGGCAGCGCCGCGAACCCGTCGTGGTTGCGAGCGCATGCCGACGCGCTCGGGATACCGGTCGCGGTGCCCGCGGAGCGCGATGCCGTCCTGCTCGGCGCGGCGATGCTCGGCGCGACGGCTGCGGGTATCTCGCCGTCGCTCCCGCACGCGATGGGCACGATGACCCGGCTCGGCGAGACGGTGCAGCCGAACGAACGAGTCGCCGGGTACCACGACGCGAAGTACGCCGTCTACCGGCGCATGATCGATGACCATCGCGCCTATCGGTCGATGATGTCCCCGTCGGTGCGGTGACGCGTCCGGTCGCGTCGCGCCACGAGCGGTCAGTCCAGATCGGCGAGGACCAAGGAGCGGCGGTGGCGCAGGAGCTCGGCGCCGCGGGGCTCGGCGAGCTCGGCGGCGAGGTCGAGCAGCTCGAGGGCCCGGTCGCGGTCTCCGAGTTCTCCCCGCCGCGCGTGCATCCAGGCCCGTTCCGTGGCGGCGATGGCCTGCCAGAGCGGGGCGCGCAGCCGCCGGGCGATGTCGTCGGCCAGATCGAACGACGCCTCGGCCCGGGCCCACTCACCGAGGAGCGCGTCGAGCTGACCGACCCGGACCGCGACCGACTCGTTCCAGTTGACCCCGTTGCCGACGATCGTCGAGGCGTTCGGTCGGAGGACGTCGAGGAAGGCGGGAGCATGTTCCTTCGCTCCCGCCAGATTGACGAGGTCGGCGAGCGCGCACCACCCGGTGAGCAAGCGTGCCGTCGGGGGCCATGTCGCCGGGCGCGCGCAACATGTCGCTCACCACGGCCATGGCGTCATCGGTCCGGCCCGCCCGCTGGAGCATCAGGGCCAGGAACGTCGGGAGGCCGGGGACGTCGGGGAAGACCTGGTGGACGCCTTCGAGGGTCTCGACGAGCACCTCGTAGTCGTCGTGCCACAGCTGGACCATCCCGATCTGCACCGAGTGGAACAGGGGCGCGTCGGGCTGACCGGCCGCCTGCCCGTGGGTCAGGGCCTCGTCGGCCACCTTCTGCGCGCCTTCGAGGTCGCCGCCGACCTCGAGCAGTCCTGCTCGGTGGAACCCGGCCATCCATCGCACGAGGGGCAGCCCGAGGTCCTCGGCCATCGAGTCGAAGTCGTCGGCCAGCCGCCAGGCCCGGTCGATGTCACAGCACTCGACCGCGTGCACGATGCGACGGGGCTGGGCGAGGGCGTGCCAGACGGGATCGTCGATCACCTCACCGAGCTGATCGAGCTCCTCGTAGGCGCGGTGGCGCTGCTCGATGGTGCCGGGGGCCCAGATGCACAACCAGTAGTTCTGCAGGCACGCCGCGAGCGTTCTCGGTGAGCTCAGCCCGCGGGCCATCGCCACCGCGTCCTCCACCAGACCGCGGCGTCGTTCGTAGCTGCCGGGCGTGTAGTTCAGCGCCAACGCCAACTCCGAGGTGAGCAGGGCCTGCTCGATGCTCGCCTCGTCGCCCATGGCGTCGAGCGCGACCTCGATGGCGCGCACCCGCTCGTCGTCGGTCACGCCGATGGTGGCCGGCATCCCGCGATGGTCGGCGAGAAGTGCCCGCGCCGCACGTGCCGCATCGCCGAGCTCGTCCGCCAGTCGGGCCGCGTCGAGCAAGGTCGTACGGCATCGGGGATCGCCCAGCGCCCACTGCGCATGGCCGAGCTCGACCATCAGATCGCACTCCTCCGCATCCGCTCCGAGCCCGGCGCGCCGGCGCAGCGCCAGCGCGCGCTCGAGATGGGTCAGCGCTTCGCTGAAGGCCAGTCGCTCGGACGCGTCCCGCCCGGCGATCGTCGACCACTCGACGGCCTTGGCCACGTCGCCGTCGGCGGCGGCCGCTCCGTAGTGGAAGGCCAGGTCCCCCGGCCGCACGGTCGCTCGGGGAACGACGTTCTCGATCGCCTCGGCCACTCGACGATGGAGGACGGCGCGTCGCATCGCGGAGAGGTCCTCGTACACCGTCGTGCGCACCAGGGCGTGAGCGAACCGGAACGCGATGACCGGTCCCTGCACCTCCTCGATCAGCCGGGCTTCGGCGGCGGAACGCAGGGCCGGCTCGACGGTGGCGGCGTCGAAGCCGCCCGCCGCGACGAGGATGCGGATCTCGAACTGCTCGCCGATCGTCGCTCCCACTTCCAGCGCTGCGTTGGCGGTGTCGTCGAGCCTCGACAGTCGTCGCCTCACCACCTCGCGCACGCCGAGGGGGAGCGGCAGGTTCTCGCCAGGACGGGCGGCGACCCACTCGCCCTCCTTCTGGACGATGGCGCCGGTCTCGACGAGGTTGCGGAGCGTCTCGGAGACGAAGAAGGCGTTGCCGCCCGTCGTGGTGTGGAGGGCGGACGCGAGCTCCGAGCCCCGCTCGTCCATGTCGTGCCCGGCGGCGTTCGACAGGAGGTGCAGCACATCGTTCACCGCGAGGCCGGCGAGCGGGATCGCGGAAGAACCGTCCGTGCGCAACAGGTCCCCGAGGAGCCTCGGTCATCGGGTGCGATCGGTCCACGTCGCTGTCGCGATAGGTCGCGATCACGAGCAGCCTCGATGCATGGCTGCTCCCGAGCACGTGGCGCAGGAGCTCGATGGTCGGCCGGGTCGCCCACTGGAGGTCGTCGAGGACGAGCACGAGCGGGCTCGCCGCCGACGCGTCGGAGAGCCACAGGGCGACGGCCTCGTACAGCCGGTGACGTTCGGTGTCGGGGTCGGACTGGAGCGGATCGTCCAGCCCGCTGACCCGCTGCGGAAGCTCGGGGACGAGCCGATGGAGATCGCCCCCGAAGCGACCGAGGGCAAGGGTCTCGACGTGATCGACGTAGTGCCGGAGCGCCTCCGCGAACGGTTGGTAGGGGATCGCGAGGCCCTCGTCGCACCGGCCGAACAGGACGAGCGCGGCCTGGTCGTGGAGCTCCCTGGCGATCTCGGCCACGAGCCTCGTCTTGCCGACACCGGGTTCGCCCGACAAGAAGCACGCCCGCCGGGTACCGGTCTTGGCGTCATCCCAGGCCGCGAGGAGCCGGGCCCGCTCGTCGTCTCGGCCGACGAACGCGAACTGGTCGGCGGCGAAGCAGGGACGGGGGCAGTGGCGCGGGAGACCCGGCCGCCTCCCACAGGATCTCGAACGCGGCCAACGGGTTCGGGGAGCCCCTTCAGGTCGAGCGCACCCACGGCGACGAGGCGCGCGCCGGAGCGACTCCCCGCCAATGCCCGCACCGAGTCGCGGCAGAGGATCTGGTCCCCGTCGGCGGCGTCGCACAACCGTGCTGCCTCGACGACGGGCATGCCGTGCATGTCGTCCCCGTCGACGTGCACGTCGCCGACCGAGAGCCCCATGCGGACGTGGAGCCCGGCCGAGTGGACCGCCCGCCGCTCTGCATCGACGGCGCGCTGCAGCGCGACGGCACCTTCGATCGCGCCCGTCGCACTCTCGAAGACGGCCATGACCCCGTCGCCGAGGCCTTTGATGACCGTCCCGTCGCACGCTGCGATGGTGTCGCGCACCAGGTCGTCGAAGGGCTCTCGCATCCGATCGGCGGCGGCGTCACCGACCGATGTTCTCCACCTCGTCGACCCCACGACATCCGTGAACAGCACGGCGAGGAGCCGGGTTCGGGCCACGGGGCATCGTAGGACCGAGAACAGCCGCGGAGGAGGGCGGACGTCAGCCTTGCGATGCGCCGAAGTCGCGGGGCGCTCCGGAGGTGGAGGTGCTTGCGATGGCGGTGATCGCGAGGTCGAGGTCGCAGCGGCCGCCTTCTGCGGTGGCGATGGTGTCTGCGTCGATGGTCGAGTCGACGGGAAGTTGCTCGTGCGCGGGTCGGGGGCGTTCGCCGATCTCGTTGATGGTGCGGCCGTGGGGGCCGATGAACGTGAGGTTCGGTGATTCCGCGGAATCGCCGTAGATGCGCCAGCCGCCTTCGTGCACGAGGCGGTGGTGGAACGCGCACAAGGTCAGGCAGTTGTCGACGTCGGTGGGTCCGCCGCCGGCGAACGGCACGATGTGATGCACGTGGTGGTGTGCCCGGTGGGTGCAGCCGGGGAACCGGCAGCCGTGGTCGCGGGCCTCGATGATGCGGCGTAGCGCGACGGGGACGGTCCGGGTGCGGCGACCGACCCGTTTGGTGCCGTCGGCCTCGTGTACGACGAGCCGGAGGCCGGTGTCGCAGGTGAGCCGTTCGAGCACCGGTGATCGGTCGGAGTCGGTGAGCTGGTCGGCGTCGACGTGGACGACGGTCTCGGTAGGTGGCCGCGCCGCGTTCCCGGCGAGGTAGGAGTGGGCCAAGTGTTCGAGCGCGTCGGCGCGCCGCGATTCCGCGGAATCGTGGTCGGGATCGGCCGGCACCTCCGTCGCGGCCTGCGTCAACGCGCTGAGCACCGTTTCGGCGGCGTCGCGCGGGAGGCGAGCCACGATGGTGACCATGCCGTCGTCGTCGTGATGGACGGTCACGCTGACGCGCCGCGACCTGCGCGGCGGCGGTGTCCCGGTTCACCGAGACCCGTTCGTAGGTGCGGATCGGTGCGCTCGAGCTGCGCCGCGGTGGCGACCTCGGCGAACTCGACCAGCTTCGCTTCAGTGCGCAGGCGTCGCGATTCGGACCAGCGGCCCGTACTTTGGAATACGACAGCACGCCTGCTGCGAACCGGTCGCAGATGACCGGTAGCTGCGTCAGAGCTCGGGCGACTCGGACGTGTTGACGGCCGGCGACGACGCCGAGCCCGCACTTCCACGACAGCCATTGCGCCATCGACGCGCATCCCCACAACTCCGGGCACAGCCGCCGGCGCTCGATCACGGTGGACGTGCGGCAACCCGGTACGACGGCTTGCGCCTGGCTGCTCATGCGCCTTCCGGCGGTCGAGCTCGCCGATCAGCAACAGCCAGCGGCACGTCGCCGCCGACAGCTGCCCGGCCAGCGTGCACACGTCCGCCTCCAGCCGCTCGGTCGTGCACGCCCACGCCATCCGGAACCGTACTCCGCCGCCGTCACGGCCACTGCGACCATCGCGCCTCCTGCCTGCTGCTTCACCCGAACATACGTTCGTATCGTACCGACCGGGTGAGACACTCAGACCGCGGCCATGGTTCGGGCATCCCGCGTCAGCGGTCCGGAGAACGGGGCGGGCTCGGTCAGCTGCTCACGTACTCGATGTGAAGGATCGCAGCGCCTGCTCCTCCGTCGAACGAGTCCGCGACGCGGCGGCCGGAGCCCCTGACGACGAGTGACAGCGCGTTGCCCGACGCCCAACCGGGTCGGTCGACGATCTCCTGCAGCACGGGCGCGAGGTTGGGAGTTCGCTGCGTCGGGCCCTGCTGGTTCACCACTGTCCAGGGCGACGGGATCCACGACGCCGACGCCGTCGTACGGGCGGCTTGCGACACGCTGAACCGGACCGTCGTGAAGGCGCCTGCATTGTCGGCTGCCAACGCGTTGACGGTGAGGTTCGTCGCGTCCGACGACACCTCGTCGGCGCGGAACTGCACGTACGCGTTCGCGATGGCCGTGCCGCGTGCGATGCCGACTGCCGTGAACCTCAGGCCGACCGCGCTCTGGACGGTGGAACTGTCGAGCATCATCTCGAGGTCGCTGCTCGTCATGTCTATGAACCCGTCGGAGGCCCGCTCCTCGACGTCGTCGCCCGCGGCTCGGATCGGGATATCGAGTGTGAGGATTGTCCCCGTGTTGTTCACCGTTACCGGTACTTGTGCCGACGTCGTGCTGAGGCCGGCCCGGTTGGTCGCGCGAGCGGTGAGAGCGTGGCTGCCGTTCGTCGTGCCTGCAGTGTTCCACGAGACCGACCAGCCGTCGGCTCCGTTCGTGTCGGATCCGATGTTCGTGGTGCCGTCGACGAAGAACGTCACCGACGCGAGACCTTGAGCGTCAGCGGCGCCCGAGACCACGGAGGTCGTGCCGGAAACTGTCGCTCCCGACGACGGCGAGGTGATCGTTGCGGAAGGCGGGCTGTTGTCGACGGTGACGTTGTTGGTGTCGCTGCGCAGTCTGGTTGGCAGTATCGGTTGCCGTTGCCTTGATCACGTGCGCGCCGTCGGCCGCGGTCGTCGTGTTCCATGGGATCGACCAGCCGTTGGTGCCGTCCGTGTCCGTGCCGAGAACGGTCGTGCCGTCGAAGAACTCGACCTTCGTCACGCCGGCGGCATCCGATGCGCCCGCCTGGATCGACACGGCCGCCCCGGAAACGGCGCTGCCTTCGGCCGGGCTGTTGATCGAGACCGTCGGAGGTGTGTCAACGGGACTCGATCCGCCGATCGAGACCTCGACGATCTTGCCGTCGTTCTCGTTCGAGTTCGAGCCATTGTCGACGCCGCGGCTCGCGATCCAGAAGTCCTTCCGGGCGGGATTGTCGATCGCGGGCGCCACGGTGAGCCCGGAGAGCACCAGGTAGTCCCCGACCTTCGCGTTGATGATGCGTATCAGTGATCCGGACTTCGTCACCTCATAGATCTTCCGGGACGTCCGGTCGCCGACGAGCAAGGTGTCGTTGGTCGGGTTGTAGGCGAGACCTTCGCTGTCGGTCGCGCCGAAGGTGCCGACGTCGAAGTGCGTCCACGTGATCGTTGCCGTCGCCGAACACCCCGTTCACCGGATTGATGTCGTAGACCTCGGTGCTGACGGCGTCGGAGAGGAACAGGTGACCGGAGACGGGGTCGAATGCCGGGTCTTCCGTGTCGCTGCTGGCAAGGGGCTTCGCGTCGATGAACGTTCGGATGTCGTCGGCGTTGCCGAAGCGCCCGTCCGGGCCGGGCTTGACGACGTGGACGCGACGCCCGCTGTCGTCGGAGATGAACAGCGTGTTGGTGCCGGCATCGAAGGCCACGCCCGTCGGTTCCTTCGAGTACGCCGGGAACGTCGTGCCCGTATCGGTGACCGCGCCCGCCCTCGTCGTCTGCCACATGTTCACGCCGTGGTAGCCGGCGCCGGTGACCTCTTCGACCTCCGAGTCCACGATGTGGAGCCGGTCGGTGCCCGGCAGGTACGTGACACCGGATGGGTCCGGGCTTCCGGGGTTGAACGCGGAGGTGGCGATCGTCTGCACGAGCGTCGCGTTGATCGTGGGCACGGCGACGGCGGCCGCGGCCGCGAGCGTCACTTCGGTGATGCCACCGAGTGACTGCGCGCCGCCGGCGTGCGCGACGAACAGGTTCTGCTTTGCCGGCCGGTCGGTCGTGTCCGCGCTGGGAGCAAACGTCATCGCGGTCGGGTTGCGAAGTCCGAGCGACGCGAGATCAAAGATTCTCTTCGTCGTTCCGGAAGTGTCGAGCCCGTAGACGCGGTGCTGATCCGGGCTGCCGACGTAGAGCAATCCATCCGCCGGGTTGAACGCCAGACCACGCAGCGTGCCGTTACCGAGCTCCTGCAGGGAGATGCGCGTCGCCCGACGATCGCTGGCGCGGCGGTTCGGCACGCGCACGATGTCGCGCGTTCGCGCGTCGAGCACGTACCACGTACCGGTAGCCGGGTCGAAGGTGGATCCCTTCGCGTCCTGGACCTTCAGGTCGCGAGATGCTGTTGCGCTTCACGCCGGGCCGCGACGTCGACATATCGGATCCGGGAGCGGCCACGACCTCACCGTTCGAGACCGCCGTGACCTCGTTTGCCTTCGCGTCGTACGCGACCGTCGACGAGTTCGACAGCGCGGGGAGTTGGAGTGAGCCCTGCACCTGCTCGTCGAAGTCCAGACGCACGAGCGTCGTTTGCGAGGCGCCGACCTCGCCGACGAGGAGTTCGGCTCGGTTCGCGAGGTGCGTCAGCTCGGTCGGACGAGAGACGCCGAACTCGCTGGTCCATGTCGTACGGACCTCACGAGCCTGCTGGACGGGCACTGCGCTCGCAGCCTCGGCAGCGTCGGTCGCGACGGCGGGAACGACGAGGGCCGACACGACCGCCAACGACCGCCGACAGCGCGATCCGGGACGATCCCAATGCGCGCATGCCCGTCTCCTCGCGATGCGCCTCGTCCACCTGCCAAGGCGGACAGCAGAGAGCGCATGCCCCCGCTTCGTTCGACGGTAGGCAGCACGCCGCCGGCCGCGCGTCAGGCGCGTGAGGGTCGTTCGCTACGACAAATGCATGAGACGCAGCCCGCGAGGGCTCGGTCGATGGCCGGCCGGCAGGTCAGGGCAGGTCGATGGTGCCCCGAAGGGCGAGGGTGAAGGTGCCGGTCGGATCTTCCGGGCCGCAGGCATCTTCGAAGCGTCCGCTCGCCCGGTAGCGGCCGCTGCCGGTGACGCCCTCGTACTCGCCGGTGCCCTCGGTGATGATGTAGACGCCGGTCTCGTGGAAGCTGCCGGTGCACGTCCGCTCGTTGAAGTGGTCGTGGCCACGGGACGGAACGTGGATGACGGTCAAGGTCCCGGCCGGGAACACGAACTGGTCCTCCGTGTCGCTGATGACGATGTCCTCGCCGACGGCGTCGATCACTCCGGTCGCGATGATGGTGCCGCCCTCGACGTTGATGTCGTTGGTGAGGCTGAAGTTCTGCCTCGTGTTCGGCGCCGAGGACGCCGTGCCTGGCGCAAGACCCACCACGCTCAGCGCGGCGATCATCAGCACGATGGTGATATGGCGTAGTCGCATGAGCACTCTCCCCCCTCGAGTTGCGCCGAAGGCTTGCAGTCACATGCGAGAACCGCAAGTACCTTGCCTGTCCGTGGGTCAGGACCTCGTCGCCTCGAGATCGTAAGGAGCGAATGTGCGCATCACGGGAGTCACCGCGAACCTGCCCGTCGCCGACATCGAAGCGGCGCGCGGCTTCTACACCGACTATCTCGGACTGGACGTCGAGGGGTTCAACCTCGGATGGGTTGCGCGCTATTCGTCGCCCGACGGGCACGCGTGCGTCCAGCTCGTGACCCGAGACGCCACAAGCCCTGAAGACTCAGTGATCTCGGTGCACGCCGGGAACGACGTCGACGAGGCTTACGCGGAAGCGCAGCGCCTCGGTTACGAGATCGTTCACCCGCTGACCGACGAACCGTGGGGCATCCGCAGGTTCTTCGTGCGCGCCCCGGACGGGAACGTGATCAACGTCGCCAGCCATCGAGACGAGTAGCACGGATGCTCGTGCGCGCGTGCATGGAGGTGGTGAGGACCGGATGAATCCGTTCGTGGCCGATCTTCGGGAGCCGGCAGCGGTCGACCCTGCGCTCACCGGCGGCAAGGCCGCCGCACTTGCCCGCGCTGCGAACCGCGGCATCGTGACGTTGCCCGGCATGGTCCTGACCACGGCGTTCTCGGACGCCGTCGACGCCGGCGCCGACATCGCCCTGCATCCCGCGGTACGCGAGGTCTTCGAAGGCGCGGGCGGCGGGCTGCACCGATCTCGTGGCGCGCAGCTCATCGGTCGTCGAAGACACGAGCGCGTCCTCGATGGCCGGTCAGTTCGATTCGGTCATCGGGATCCGCGGCTTCAATGCGTTCGTCGCCGCGGTCGAGAAGGTTCTGGCCTCCCGCGAGCGTGCCGGCGCGCTCGACAGTCCCATCGCGGTGCTCGTCCAGCCGTTGATCGAGCCTGCCTTCGGTGGCGTGCTGTTCGGCGTCGACCCGGTTACGGGGCGTAGCGACCGCCGGGTCGTGAATGCCGTGCAAGGCGGTCCGGAGCCGCTCGTGAGCGGCGAGATCAACGGCTCCCACTACGAGCTCACCGCCAAGGGAAACGTGATCGAGTTCGAAGCGAACGACGGCCCCACCCTCAGTCGCCCGGTGCTGCGCCGGCTCGTCGGGCTCTCGCGTGAGGTCGAGCGGGTGTTCGGGATGCCGCAAGATGTCGAATGGGCGATCGGCACGGACGGAACGTTGTGGTTGTTGCAGTCGCGGCCGGTCACCACCGAGGTACGGGGCATCCCGGTTGGTCCGATCTACGGTCCCGGGCCGGTCGCCGAGACCTTTCCCGAGCCGCTCTCCGAACTCGAGGACGACCTCTGGGTTCCGCCCCTGCGCGACGCGGTGCGTGAGGCGGTCCTGCTCGCCGGCAGCGCGACCCGCAGCGAGGTCGACGCGAGCCAGGTCGTCATCGCCGTCGACGGACACGTCGCCATCGATCTGCGTCTCGCCGGCGAGTTGGTTCCGAAGCGAACCGTCGCGCACCGGCTCAATCCGATCCCTGCCATCCAGCGCTTGCGCGGCGCGTGGCGCGTCGGACGGTTGCGTTCGGCAATACCGCGCCTGTCCGAGCGTCTGTTGGACCGAGTGGACGCCGATCTCGAGGCGGTTCCTTCTCTCGACGACTTGACGAGCCGCCAACTGATCGCGCTGCTGCAGCGCGGCGGCACGATCCTCCGCGCACTGCACGCGCACGAGATCCTCATGGGCATGCTCACCGACACCGGTCAGAACCGCATGACCGGTGCGTCGGTTGCCTTACGCGTCCTCGTCGAGGCCCGACAGGACGGCCTCACCGACGAAGAAGTCTTGGCTCGGAGTCCGATCGTGCTGGCGCTCACGGCGCCGAAGGTTGCGCCGGAACCGACGTTGCCACCGCACGCGGCAGCGATCCACCTCGGTTCCGACGAGCGGAGCGGGAACGACAACGGCATCATTCGCGAAGCGTTGCGCTTGCGCGTGCGCTGGATCCAAGAGCTGTCCGGTCGAGCGGCGTGGGAGCTCGGCGAGCGCCTTGCCGCGTCGGGGGAACTCACGGAGCCCGAACTCGTTCGGCACCTGAACCTCGAACACCTCGAAGCGGTCGCCATGAAGCGGGCGGTCGTCATCCCCGAGCTCGTCCAGAGGCACGACCACGACTTCGGTGCGCCGCTGCCCGCTCGCTTCCAATTGTCGGACCGCGGGAGGGTCGTGCGAGTCCACGTCGCGCCGGAGATGGGCGGCGGTACGGCCGCCGGCGGCGGAATCGGGCGTGGACCCGTTACGTTCGACGCCGACGATCCGCCGCAAGGGTCTGTGCTCGTGACCACGACACTCACGCCCGGTTTGGGGCCGCTGCTGTCACGGCTCAGCGGCATCGTCGCCGAAACCGGTTCGGTCCTGTCACACCTCGCGATCCTCGCTCGGGAAGCAGGAGTCGCCACGGTGGTGGGTTACGGGCGTGCGACCGAAGATCTTCCCGAAGGTGCGGTCGTAACAGTCAACGGCGAGACCGGCCAGGTGACCATCGAAGGCGAGGAGAGCACACCATGAAGATGATTGCCTGGCTCGCGGGCATCGGAACGCTCATCGGCGGCGGCGTCTACATGATCGTCTCGCTGAACCGGTGGGAATGGAACCGCGCGCTGTTCTTCGGCCTCATCGTCGTCATCGCCGAGATCGGTCTCGCAACGGGACTCGTGCTGCGGCGGCTCAGCCGCATCGAGCACCGCGCCGAGGTCGATCCCGAGATCGCAGAGATCTTCCGCTCCACGCGACCACCGTCGCGGGACCGGTTCGCCTGGCTCTCGAAGTCGACCGGCAAGTTCAACGTCTTCATCACGTTCATCGTCGGTGGCGGGCTCATCTTGTCGGGCGTCGCTTGGATCGTCGATCGCATCAGCGCAAAAACGTCGACGCCGAAGGGTGAACAACGCCTCGCAGCCGAGCTCGGACCGATCAGTTACCCGCGGGGCGGTCTGCTCGTCGACGACATCACCGCGCTGGCGCAGGACGTCCCCGGTGCCGACGACGCACAGATCCGCAAGCTGTTGCGCCGCGCCGGTCATGGATCATGAAAATCGCAGTTCGGGTCGCACTCGCGCTCATCGGATTGGTCATCGGCATCGGCATGGTGTTCGCGTTGCGCGAAGCGACACTGTCGACGCATGAGCCAGTGCCGCGCGACTCGCGAATCGAGCTCGTCGTCGCCGCGCATACCAAAGGCGGAGAGACGAACCAGACCCTCGACGAGATGGTGGAGGCGCAACTGCTCGCGTGCCGGCTCGAGGTCGACGTCTGATCTCGTCGGGGCCATCGAGCCCGTAGGGGACGACCGCTTCCGCGCGGTGTTGACGCCGTCAATGGACGAGACGAACCGCCGGCAGTTCCGAGGATGTGTCGAAGACTGGGTCATCGACGGCGTCCGACTCGACGTCATCCACTTTGCGGACACGACATGACATGAGCTGTTGTTGCAACGGGGTCAGCCGGCCGCGCGGGTGATCGAGCCGCGGGACAGCCCGGCGAAGCTGCGCATGTTGGCCAGCAAGATCTCCGGCTGCGGGTGCGGCACCAGATAGTGCGAATAGGCCAACCGCAGGAACAGCTCGGCGGCCTGCTCCCGCGTCAGGTGGCCCAGCCGTACCGCCGGCACCGCCTCGAACGCGCCACCGAGGAGCCGCACGAACGATGCCTTCTGCGGCGCCAACGAGCGGGCCAGCGACTGGATGGCGAAGCCCGGATCAGCACCGATCGGATCCGGTCCCATCAAGCCGTCGAGATAGGTCACCAGGCACCGCAGCGCGGCGTCGAGGCGCCGCCCCGGACTGCGCTGCGCTTCGATCACCGCCCGCAGGCGGGCATCGAAGAGCTGCTCCTCGTAGGCCGAAAGCGCTTCGAGCAGCGCGTCCTTGGTCGGGAACCACCGGTAGAGCGTCGGCCGCGACACCCCCGCAGCCGCCGCGATCGCTGACATCGTGAACTTCCCCGGGCCGCGCTCGGCGATGACCCGGCGGGTGGCCTCCAGAATCGCGTCGACGCTCGTGGCGTTCCCCGACGCGGGCTGCTCTCCATGTCGACGACCTTACATACGACCCAAATGCTGTAAAGCGATGAACTGACGACCGAGCTCGGTCGCTCGGTGGTTGGTGGGATGTCACGGCGGCGGCTCGGCTAGCGGCCCGCTAGCAGCCGACCCTCATCGTGTCCTCCACGGCGTGCGGACGGAACACGCCCCCGGCTCGGAGGACTTCGCAGTGACGCACGCAGCCAGAGCACGGACGACCGCGATCGTTGCGGCCATTGCCGCGATGGCACTGCTCGGCGGGGGCTGTGCATCCATCAGCCGAGCCGCGCAGCGCTCCGTCGGCCTGCAGAGCGCGGGCAGCGTCCTGGAAGGGCCGTCACTGTCTCCCGACGGACGCTTCGTCGCCTTCATCACCGAGGCCGGCCTGGTATCCCGCGACACGAACGGATACGCGGACCACTACCTCCACGATCGCAACACCGGGGTCGCGGAACGCGTCAGCATCGGCGCGGCCGGCGCCGCGCCGAACGGCGTGTCGGGCGGCGGTGAACCCGACGTCTCGAACGACGGCCGCTTCGTCGCCTTCGGAAGCTCAGCGACCAACCTCGATCCCATCTGCCCCAATGCGGCGCCGGACGTCTATGTGCGCGACCGGATTGCGGGCACGACCGAGTGCATCAGTGTCACCAGCGGCGAGGTCGAGGGCAATGGTCACAGCATCCGGCCCCGTATCAGTGGGAACGGTCGGTTCGTCGTGTTCCAATCGTTCGCCACGAACCTGGTTCTCGGCGACACCAACTTCCCCGCCACGGACATCTTCGTGCGCGATCGGCAGAGCGGCACGACCGAGCGCGTGAGCGTGAGTTCCACCGAGGCCCAATCGTCGGGCTCCTCGTCTCGGCCCGACATCTCGCGTGACGGACGCTACGTCGTCGTTCCTGTCGGACGGAGCCGATCTCACGTCGACCTGCGCCACGGCGACGGGCGACCAGGTCTACGTGCGCGATCGCCAGGCCGGTACGACCGAATGTGTGAGCCTCGACCGGAACGGCGGTCCCTCGAACGGTGCATCCGAAGCTCCGGTGCTCAGCGCCCAAGGCGGTGAGGTCGCGTTCGCCTCCGCCGCGACGGACCTCGACCCCGCGTGCGCGAGCGCGATCGAGCTCCAGACGTACGTGCGCGATCTCGATACCGATACGACAACGTGTGTGAGCCTCGACGACGACGGTGGCGTGTCCGACGGCTACGCGAAGGACCCGGAGCTGAGCGGCGACGGCCGCTACGTCACGTTCCGATCCGACGGGAACCACATGGCACCCGGCTGTCCGATTGCTGGAGGGGCCAACCCGGATCAGACGCTCCGGCACGACCGGGACACCGGCGCCACGATCTGCATCAGCGTCGACACCGGCGGTTTGGCAGCGAACGGGAGCTCTACGAACCGCGCCCCGATCACCGACAACGGCGCGACGGTCGCCTTCACGTCGCTTGCGGCCGACCTCGTCGCGGGCGACACCAACGGCGTGAGCGACGTGTTCGTGCGCGACGACTCGAGCGGCGTGACGACACGCGTGAGCAACGTCTCGGTGCAGCCCGACGCCGAAACCCAGAGCCCGGTGCTGTCGACCGATGGGCGATACCTCGTCTTTGCGTCCAGCGCGACCAACCTCGTGCCCGGCGACACGAACGGTGTGGGCGACGTGTTCCGCAAGGACCAGCTCACGGGCGAGATCGTGCGCGTCAGCGTCGGCCCGGCGAGCGCGCAGGCGGACGCCGGGAGCCGGCTCCCATCGGTGAGCGGCCAAGGTCGCTACATCGCCTTCGAATCCGACGCGACGAACCTGGTGCCGGCCGACACCAACGGCGTCGCCGACGTGTTCGTGCGAGACGTGCAACTCGGCATCACGGTGCGGGCGAGCATGATGGCCAGCATCGGTGCGCTCCTCGTCGAGGGCAACCTCCGGAGTGGCGCGCCCGACATCAGCGCTGACGGCCGCTACGTCGCGTTCGAGTCGGACGCGACCAACACCCCGAACGCGTGTCAGTTGCCTGGCTCTGACGTCTTCGTACGCGACCTCCTCGGCGGCACCACTTGCCCACACGCTTTGGGGGCTTGGGACACCGAGAATCCGTCGATATCCGGTGCGGGACGGTACGTCGCGCTCGAGGTAGTACTGGGCCCGTGCCCGACACCCTTCGAGGTGGCGGTATGGGACAGCCAAACCGGTGCGGTGTCGTGCTTCGGAAGCGGCCACGACCCCGATATCTCGGAGAACGGCACCCACGTTGCGTTCACCTCGCACAGCACGACCCTCGACCCCCGGTGTGCGAACGGTTTCGACCATGTCTTCCTGATCGAGATCGCGACGGCGGCGGCCGAGTGCATCAGCGTCGACCCGAGCGGCGCGGCCGCCACCGACGTCAGCGACAGCGCGAGCGTCAGTGCCGACGCCTCGCACGTCGCGTTCCGGACGATGGCAACCAACCTCGATCCCGATGCCACCGATTTCAACGACGCCGGCGACGTCATGGTCCGCGACCGCGACACCGACCGGACCTTCCGGCTCAGCACCGACCTGTTCTTCGCACCGGCGAACGGCCCGTCGGACGGCGTGGCGATCAGTCCCGATGATTCGCTGGCCGCGTTCGGCTCGGATGCGACGAATCTCGCCGACGGCGACACGCTCGGCGTCCGTGACGTGTTCCTCCGCTCGACCCGCCGGGTGGAAGCGTCGACCGGTGCGCCGCTCCAGCTCGCTCGCGGCGCCACCGTGACGCGAAACCTGAACGGGCACGGGTTCCGAGCCGACACCGCGGTCACGGTGGAGGGGACCGGAGACGTGACTGTCGACGCCGTGACCTTCGTGTCGCCGACGCGGCTCCGGCTCACGCTCACCGCGACGCTCTCGGCGAGCACTGGACGCCGCGCGCTCACGGTCATCAACTACGGGCCGGCGTGGAACCCGAACCTCGGCGCCCTGGACATCTGCGACTGCCTCGACGTGACCTGATCCGTACGCAGGCAAGACCTGGTAGCGCCGACGACTGAACGAATGTCAGGGCAATCGACGGGGTGCGTTGTTCCTCGTGGGACCATGGCGCCTCGCGCTCGCGAGCCGCGCGCACGGCGGAGGAGGAAGCCAGATGGCGTTCGGAATCGTCCATACGTTCCCCGGTGGGACCAAAGAGCAGTACGAGACGGTGCTGCGAGCCGTTCACACCGACGAGAAGCTGCCGGAGGGGCAGGTCTTCCATTGCGCCGGTCCGGTGGATGGCGGATGGCGGGTCTTCGCGGTCCACGACTCCCGGCAGAGCTGGGAGAAGTTCCGCGACGGCGTCCTCATGCCCGCGCTCCAGGCGGGGATCGAGGATGGCTTCCCGAACCCGCCCGAGGAAACCGAAATCGAGCTCGACAACGTCCGCTGCACGCCGCAACTCATGGAGATCGCCCAATGAGCACGTTGCTGATCTTCCACGAGGTGGACGACGTCGATCGTTGGCTCGCGGCCACGACGCGAGAGGACTTCTTCGGGCCGCTCGGCATCACGGTTCGGACCTTCGTCGATCCCGAACGATCGAACCGCGTCGGGCTGATTGCCGAGATTCCGAGCATGGAAGTCTTTCAGCAGGCGATGGCGACGCCGGAGGCGGCCGAGGCGATGAAGAACGACGGCGTGCGCCCCGAGACGCTGTTGGTGCTCACCGAGAGCTGAGGCGGGCGGACGAACTGGCGCGAACGGGAACTGGCGCGAACGGGAACTGGCGCCAACGGGGAGCCGTTGGGAGAATCGCGAGCATGTACACGTCGATCGTGGTCGGTACGGATGGCTCGGAAACTGCGAGCATCGCGGTGCAACGAGCCGACGGAGCTCGCGCAGCTCACGGGCGCAACGCTGCACATCGTGTACGCCTATCAGGCGCTGAGTCCGGTACTCACCTCGCCGGCGCCGACACACCCACGATCAACCTGAAGCAAGTGAACGAGGACATCGCGGTCGCGGCGCGAGACGTCTGCAGCGACGCGGCCAGGTCGGCCAAAGATTTGGACGTTGCCGTCGAAACGCATACGCGCCCCGGGGATCCGGCCGATGCACTGATCGCTGCGGCCAAGGATCTGGACGCCGACCTCGTGGTGGTCGGTAGCCGGGGGATGTCCGGGGTGCGACGCTTCGTCCTCGGCAGCGTGCCCAACAAGGTGTCGCACCACTGTCCGTGCAGCCTGCTCATCGTCGACACCAGCGCGCCGGCCGAAGCGGGGTCTTGACGGTCAACACGGCCGCGATGGCAACGTAGAGCGATGGAAGACACGCAGAAGCTCACGTCACCGCAGGTCAGCGAGAGCGAGGGGCTGGACGACTGGCGAGTGCTGCTGCACACGCTGCAGGCGTCGTTCAGCACGGGCTCGATGGCGAAGGGCGTCGAGCTCGCGGCGCGCATCGGTGCGGCGGCCGACGCCGCGAACCACCATCCCGACCTGACGATCACCTATCCGCGCGTGCACGTCCTGCTCACAACCCACGACGCCGGCGGCCTCACCACGCGCGATGTCGACCTGGCCCGCACGATCTCGGCGATCGCGAGCGAGCTCGGCATCACCGCCGAACCGACTGCCGTCACCCAACTCGAGATCGCGATCGACGCGCTCGACATCCCCGCCGTCAAACCGTTCTGGGAGGCGGTGCTCGGCTACGACGCCCGACGGCGACGACGCCAGCGTCGACTCCTACGGCCGCGCCCCGCGTTCTGGTTCCAACAGATGGATGCCCCGCGCCCGCAACGCAACCGCATCCACGTCGACGTCACGGTTCCGCACGATGTCGCGACGCAGCGGATCGCGGCCGCGCTGGCGGCGGGCGGCACGCTCCTCTCCGACGCACGCGCCCCTGCGTTCTGGGTGCTCGCCGATCCCGAGGGCAACGAGGCCTGCATCTGCACCTGGCAAGCACGCGACTGAACGCGCGCCGAGGTGGAGCGCGCCGGGCTCAGGTCGCGGTTTGCCACAGACCGAGGGTGTTGCCCTCCGTGTCGGTGAAGTAGGCCGCGAAGCCCATGTCACCGACCGGTTCCTTGGGCGACACCACGGATCCGCCGTGCTGCTCGACGACCTTCAGCATGGCATCGATGTCGTCGACGGCCATGACGACCGTCGGGTTCTTGAACGTGCCCTCCCGCTTGGCCATGCCGCCGCCGATGTAGCCGGGCTCCGACGGCATCCCGTCGTCACCCGCCGGGCCGGTCGAGACTCCCGTGTACTCGAGCTCGGGCATCGAGTCCAGCGACCATTCGAAGACCCGGGTGTAGAAGTCCCGGGCGCGGTCGCCGTCATCGAACGGGATCTCGAAGTGCACGACTCGAGCCGAAGCCATGGGTCCTCCTGATGTCTGGTTCGTCGACCCGACGACGGTATCCGAAGGAGTCGGGCAGGCGATCGGGTGCGGCGGACCTGTGCAATCGCCACCAACAGTCTGTGCCGCTGATCAGGTGTGCCGGCCGAAGTAGGCGAGGAACGCGGTCTGCTCGGAGCCCGAGCATGTTTGGACACGGCGTGGCGGGAACGGCCACTGGAGGTCGAAACACCGGGTTATGTCGGGGCGAGTGTGCGCGTGGTTGCTCTTCGTTCAACGGCCGACAGCAGGCGTCGCACGGCCAGCACGTGGCCGCCCGTACCGACGACGAGCAACCGATACATACGGCCGGCCGGACCCGGAAAGGCGGCCCGACTCTCGGCGCGAAGCCGTGATCGGTCGGCGCCGATCGGTTCGAGACGGAAGATCAGGGCGTAGGACGAGAAGCGATGGCGTCCCTCGAGCACCAACTCGGAGCCCGCGACGGCAGCCGCGACACGAAAGCCCGGAACCGTCGAACCTTCGGCGAGCGGCCGCGGCCCGGATGCACTGGCGTCAGCGCATCCGACCGCTCGGGCGTATCCGGCGGCCGCCCGCCTGGAGAAGGTGTGGTCGAGCGTCTCGAGCAGCGCCGTCCAGACATCGTCGACACCGGCCGCGATCGTCGTCAGGTGCTCGTCGAGGCGAGGCAGTTGGTCGATCGGCACGACTCGTCAGCCCGCGCGCCCGGTGGCGGCCCAACCGAATTCGTTCGTCCGCACTTCGACATCTGTGAACCCACTGCGCTCGAGCCGCGCACTGACGCCGGCCGGATCGATGGGCTGATACGTGTCGCCTTCGTGGAACTCGCACAGGTCGTCGGAGTGGAGACTGTCGGATGCGACAAACAGACCACCCGGTTGCACGACCCGCGCGACCTCCGCGAAGAGCCGGTCTTGGAGTTCTGAGGACGGAACGTGGTGCAACATCGCGAAGCAGGTCGCGCCGCTGAAGGTGCTGTCCGCGAACTTCAACGCCGTGGCGTCGCCCTCGACGATGGTGACGTTCGTGCCCACGAGTCGTTCCTTCAGCGCGGTCGCCAGACCGGGGTCGATCTCGACGGCGGTCAGGTGCGCGACGTGCTCGCGGAATACATCAGTCGTCGCGCCGTAGCCCGGCCCGACCTCGAGCACGTCGTCACCGAGGTCGCCGTCACCGAGCGCCCACGGAATGATGAAGTCGCGCACCGCGGCCCGCCACTCTTCGCTGCCGCACACCTCGTGATTCCGGTTCATCGCGACAACGCTACGGCGAGCCGAGCCCGAGCGAGCTCTGCATCACCGCCGAACCGACCGCCGTCACCCAACTCGAGATCGCGATCGACGCGCTCGACATCCCGGCCGTGAAACCGTTCTGGGAGGCGGTGCTCGGCTATGACCCCGAGGGCGACGATGCCAGCGTCGACTCCTACGGCCGCGCTCCCGCGTTCTGGTTCCAACCGATGGATGCCCCGCGCCCGCAACGCAACCGCATCCACGTCGACGTCACGGTTCCGCACGATGCCGCGACGCAACGGATCGCGGCCGCGCTGGCGGCGGGCGGCACACTCGTCTCCGACGCACGTGCCCCTGCTTTCTGGGTGCTCGCCGATCCCGAGGGCAACGAGGCCTGCATCTGCACCTGGCAAGCACGCGACTGAACGCGGCGCGCCGAGGTGGGTGCGGCGGACCTTGCATCGGCACCACGGTGTACGCCGGATCAGGCGCGCCGGCCGAAGTAGGCGAGGAACGCGGTCTGCTCGTCCGCGTCGGGTGGCGCCTCGAGCTCGGGTCCGATCGCGCCGGGGCCCCGCATCCGGTCGCTGAGATCGGCCATGGCGTCGCGCACGTGGGCCATGTCGGCCGGGTCGAGCCGCACGTCCTGACCGGTGGCGCGTGCGAGATCCCAGCGGTGCACCAGCAGATCGGTGCAGAGGAACTGGTCGACGCCTCCCTCGAAGGTGGACGGGCCGGTGAACCCTTCGTACGTCTCGGACGCACGCGCCGGGTCGTCGAGCGCGGCCTGGGTCTGATTGCGCGCGTCGTCCCACGCCTCGGCGGGGTCATCGTCGACCGACACGCTCTCATCGAGCTCGCGCCCGACGAAGCCGGCGAACATGGCCTGCGTGCCCACGACGTGCCGGACGACGTCGCGTGCATTCCAATCCTCGCACGGTGACGGATCGTCCCATCGTGCATCAGGAACCGCCGCGATCGTTTCGGCGAACTGCTGGGAGAGGCGTCGGTACCGGTCGGCGATGTCACTCATGACGCGAGTCTGCCGCGTGCACACGGCCTCGGAAACAGCGGTCTCTCAGGCGCCGGCAACGGTGAAGCCGAGCGCGCGCGCGGCTTGCGCCTGCCGGGCGTCGAAGGTGACGAAGATCAACGTGGTGCCGAGCCGGCGGGCCGCACCCAGGTGGAGCGCGTCGAGGGAGCGGACGCCGGTCTGCTCGGCGACTGTGGCCGCCAGCTCGCACGTGTCCGCGTCGAGCTCGATGATCGCGAACGCGTCCAGGTCGGTGGCAAAGGAGCGCGCGCGCTTCGGTGGCGTCGGTGGGTGACAGGAGCCGGGAGAGGTTGCGCCGAACCTCGACGACCGTGTGCCGCGCGGTGACCAACTGCGGGTCGCCGGCGAGGAGCTCCACCGCTCGCTCGGAATCGGGCTCGTCGACGTAGCGCTTCAGCAACGCGCTCGAGTCGGCGTAGGTCGTCATTCGGTCACCTGGTTACCGAGTCACGCGGTCACTCGCCCCGGTCCTCGGCCAGGGCCTGGAGCACCGCGCCGGCGCCTCGGCGTCGTCGGACCGGTGCCAGACCGCGCGTCGTCGCCGGCGTGACCCACCCGGCGTCGATGGCCGCCGAGAGGTCGACGACGCCCGGGGGAGGAGCGAGCACGGCCACGGGTCGCCCGCGGTCCGTCACGGTGATGGTTTCGCCGGCCGCCGCTCGTCGCAGATACGTCGACAGCTTCGCCTTCAACTCGCGGATGCCCGACGTCCATGTAGTCACATTACCCTCGAAAGTGACCCCACTTGGCGCTGCGAGCGTTCTCATCTCCGAGAAACCAGCGAGACCTCGGCGGTCGCGGTCAGTTCGGATGGATTCGTTGACGTTGACGGAAGAGGAACTGCGTGATGAGCGTCGTCGCGTCGATCTCGGTCGTGACGTGCCCCCACTGGTCTTCGAACCCGGGTACGGGCCTTCCCGGCCACCCGTGGCCTCCGCCATCGACGATGTAGAGCACGGTGTCGGCTCGGCAGTGGCGCCATGTCCGCCTGCGCACCTCGGGCGAGATCCTCACCTCGACGGGATTCGGCGCGCACCGGTTGTGCGTGGCCCACGTCTGCATCGCGGCCTCGACCCCGTGGAACGCCGGCAGCCCGCTCGGCACATTGCCCTTCCAGTAGTGCAGGTCCGCGATGCGGATGGAATTGAGTCCTCCGCCCTCGTAGGTCACGATCGGATCCGCTGTGCCGTGGAACGCGATGACGGGCACCGGCCGCCCGCCGCACACGTCGTAGAACTCGACGCCGGCGACCGGAGCGACCGCGGTGATCCGGTCCGAGAGCGTGCACGCGAGGAGCGACGACATCTGCGCACCGTTCGACATCCCGGTCGAGTACACGCGCCGCGTGTCGACGCACAGCTCGGCTTCGAGCACGTCGAGCAAATCTTCGATGAAGCGCACGTCGTAGTTGTTCGCGGTCGGAGCGGCGAGCCAGAACGGTGTCGAGCCGTCGAGGAGACCCGACGGCGCGACGCCGATGAAGTCGTGGCGCTCGGCCATGTCGGAGAAGCCGATCATGCCGGGGACGAACAGGTAGCTGACGGTCAGCGGATGCAGACCGAACACGACCGGGAGCGGCCGGCGCCCGGTCGTAGCCATCGGGCACCGTGAGCTGGAACCTCCGTTCCACACCGCCCGACGTCATCGTCTGCACCGAGACGCCCGACGGAACCGGCGTTTGCCCGCAGCCGGCGGAGCGCCGAATCGTTGCGCGTCGGGTCCCGGTGTGCTGCTCGGCGCCGCATCGGCGACGCTCGACCACACGCTCGCGGCAGTGACGATCGCGACGGCGGCGACGAGCGACTCGAATCGCGGGGCGTCGCACGCGCCGGCTCATCGGCTCCCGAGCCGCCGTGAAGCTGATGACGCCGCCCTCGCCGGCCGGTCCGAACAGGATGAAGCCGTATCCCCAGAGCACGCGTCCGTCGACGATCGACGGTCCGCATCCCGTCCGGGCGGGCGCCTGGTACGACCACAGCGCGCGCACCGGTGCTGCGTGTCGAGCGCGGCGAGGAGCCCGGTGTCGGTGCCGACGAAGGCCACGCCCGGCACGGCCCCGACCGGCGCGAAGATCATGCCCGCGAAGTCCTCGGCCTGCCACAGCACCTCGCCCGTCGCCGGATCGAGCGCGAACGCTTGTGCCACGTTCGTCGGCGCGTTGGTCGCGGGATCGCCGACGTTCGACACGACGACGAGCTTGCCGTCGACGAACGCGCCCGACCCGATCTCGCCGCCGAAGAAGCTGCCCGGCGTCAGCGTCGCGTCTCCCACACCACCTGGCCCGTGTCGCGGTCGAGCGCGTGGTACACGCCGGCCTTGTCGCCCGCGCCGACGAGGTCGCGGCCGTTCGACGTCCACAGGTTCGGCGAGGCGCCGACGTCGGCGTCCTTGCCGGTGGGGTTGCCGGCGCTGAACACGTCGGGGTCGGTGAACTGACGTCGACCAGCGAGCTCGCCGGTCTCGGTAGTCGATCGCGAGGATCGAGTCGGCGAGCGGCCCCGTCGGTTCGGAGTAGTTGTTGCCGGCTCCCACGTAGAGCAGTCCCCGCTCGGTGTCGACCGCCGGCGTGGACCAGATGCCGACGCCGGCGCCGCTCGTCGCGTCGTTCGGCGTCGTGAAGAAGCGCCACACTTCGGCGCCCGGTCTCGGCGTCGTACGCGCCGATCGACCCGCGGAACGTGTACTCCGGACGCGGGATCGCGACCTCGGCGCTCGCGACGCCCTGGATGACGAGGTCGTCGACGACGACGGGCGACGCGGTGATCTGCGCGAACGGGTGCTCGTTCGTCACGACCTTCCACACGATCTCGCCCGTGCGCTTGTCGAGGCGGTAGAGCGTTCGCGCCGCTCGACACGTACACCGCGTCGGCGCGCACGGCCGGGGCGCCGACGATGAAGCCGCCGCCGATCGCGGTGCTCCAGATCTCTTCGCCGGTGCGGGTGTCGACCGCCCAGACCGTGCCGGTCCAGTCGCCGAAGTAGGCGCGGTGGCCGTCGAGACGGTCGGCGTACCCGAGACCCCGACCAATCCGTCGATCGACCAATCCTTCGCCAGCTGCCCGACGGTCTCACGGTTGATGGTGCGCTCGCGCGCGTTCGTGCGCGTGTTCGAGTAGTCGTGGCCGTACACGAGCCAGTCGCGCCCGCGTCGAGTCGGCGACCGAGCGCGACCCTGATGGTTCCGCCTGGGCCACGGTCGTCGCGACGCACGGCGCGATCGCCGCGACGATGAGGCAACCGATCAGCATGCGACCGATCAGGCGTGCGGTGTTGTGTTGTCGCGGCTCTCTTCATCGGGCAATGAGAACACGGAGCGGCGCGACGTGCACCGGGGGTCGCTGAACGAACGTTCAGCGCGTCGCGTCGTCGAGAAGGGCGTCGTCGAGAAGGAGGTCGCGGCCGTCCCGTACGCGCGGAAGACGGACCACCAAGCGGGCGCCTGCGCCGGCCGCGGCGTCGACGTGGATCGTGCCGTGGTGTGCGTCCACGATCGCCGACGCGATCGAGAGGCCGAGTCCGGTGCGGGCATCACCGGCCGTCCGGGCGTCGTCCAGGGTGCGGAACCGCTCGAAGATCTTCGTCCGGTCGTCCGAAGGGATGCCCGGGCCCGTCGTCGATCACAGTGAACTCGACGACGCCGTCGATCTGTTGCACCGAGAACGCGACGGTCGTCCTAGCATGACGGGCCGCGTTGCTGGCGAGGTTCTGGACCACGCGGCCAAGCTCGGTGTCGCGACCGGCAACCTGGCCTCCCGACACGTTCGACATGTCGACGCGCAGGTTCGTGGTGCGCGCGAGCTGGCGCGCCTGGCTCGAGCACGAGCTCGTCGAGATCGACCGGACGCGTCGGTACATCGCGCTCGCCGTCGTCGGCCCGTGCCAGCACCAGCAGCTCGTCGACGAGGTCCTGGAGGTGGCCGACGCGTGCCAGCGCCTCGGCTCGCACGTCGAGGACGGCAGCCGGATCGGCCGGCTCCGTCTCGAGCAGCGCGCGCACGCCCGCGATCGGCGTCCGGAGCTCGTGGCTCGCGTCGGCGACGAACTGGCGCTCGCGGTTGACGGCGACGTCGAGCCGCTCGAGCAGCTCGTTCAGCGTCTCGGCCAGACGGTCGAGCTCGTCGCCCGTACCCGGCTGGTCCACCCGGCGGTGCAGATCGCGGGCGCTGATCGCGTCGACCGTCCGGCGCATCGCGTCGACCGGGCGCAACGCCCGGCCGACGACGACCCAGACCAGGCACGCCCAGCAGCGCGCTGCCTGCGACCACGATGACGATCAGGACCCGCACGAGCAGGTCGCGCACGTTCGACACGCTCGACGCCGAGCGGGCCACGACGACGCTGACGTCCGGCGTCACGGGCGCGGCGCCGGTCAACACGCGGAGCTTCGCCGAGCCTGCCGGCGTCGGCCGTCACGATGCGCTGCGACTCCGCCGGGCCGGGCCGGGCGAGCGCCGGCAAGCCCGGTCGCGGCGGTGCTGGCGCCGAGCACCTGGCCGTCGCGCGCGACGAACTGGACGTAGAGGTCGGTCGGCCCTTCGCCGGTCGGGAGGCTCTCTCCGCTCGTGCAGCGAGCGGATCGACGAAGTCGGCGTTGGCGACGAGCGTCGTGTCGATCTGAGCGTCATCTCACGTTCGATCAGGCCGATCAGCAGCAGGCCGGCTCCGCAGAGGCCGGCGATCACGACGACCAAGGGCCCGCGGTGATCCGCAGCCGCAGCGACGGTGCGACGCCGGCGCCTGCGCCGCACTCCGTCGCGACGGTCGGCTCGGCATCAACCCGCAGCGTCGGTGCGCAGCCGGTATCCCTCGCCGCGCACGGTCTCGATGCTCCGCCGTCCGAACGGCTCGTCGAGCTTGCGGCGCAGATGCCCGACGTAGACCTCGACGATGTTCGGGTCGCCGTCGAAGTGCGGCACCCCAGACCGCGGCGAGGAGCTCGGCCTTGGCGACGGGCTCGCCGGCGTGATCGAGGAGGTAGGCGAGCACCTCCATCTCGCGGGCGGTCAGGTCGACCGCGTGCGCACCGACCAGGCAACGTCGCCGCAGCGGATCGAGGCGCAGGTCGCCGACCGCCGGCCAGTCGGCCCGGTGCCGGGGCCGGCGCAGCAGCGCCCGCACCCGTGCCTGCAGGACGACCATCGAGAACGGCTTGGTGAGGAAGTCGTCGGCCCCGGTCTCGAAGCCCTTCGGCCTCGTCGTACTCGCCCGACTTGGCCGTCAGCATGAGGATGGGCGTCCAGTCGTCGTCGCGACCTGATCGACTCGGCAGACCCGATAGCCGTTCATCGGACGGCAAGCATGATGTCGAGCACGATCAGGTCGAACCGCTCGGCGTCGGTACGCGACAGCGCCGCCGGCGCCGTCGTGCACGACGTCGACGTCGAAGCCGTCGGCCGAGAGGCAGCGCGACACGCCGGTCGCGACACTCGCCTCGTCCTCGACGACGAGCACGCGCACTGCCATGGGCACAGGATCGCACGATCTCGACGCGTGATCTCGTGGATCGACGGCGCTGAACGTCTCTTCAGTAATCCACGGCAATCCATGGGCGTAACCGAGCGCGGTACGCGTCCGTGGTGGAGCCGCTCAGCAGCGGCTCACCAAGTGTCGACGTTCGGCCGCTTCTTGCCGTCGCGGCGGGGCGCGGGCCC
>CAWJBW010000007.1:0-146521 GCA_963841215.1 uncultured Actinomycetes bacterium
AGCGACAACATCGGTGACGTAGCGATTGAACGTCGCCACGTCTTGGCTGCGTATGACACGCTGCATGGAGGTCGACGTCATTCATGACAACACCCGTGCGGGGCCGATACACACGTTGAACGTGCCCGATGTGCCCGTCGCAGTGACGCACCACGGGCCGTTCGACGATGGCGCTTACCACGACTTCCGATTGGTGGACTCCCGTGTCGCGCTCGTCCCGCAATATCGCACCACCAGGCATGAACGCGCAGAGGCTGCGCATCGCGAAAGTGATCCACCACGGCATCGACCCCAGCCGGTTCCCGGTTCGTCCGGGCGGCGATTACCTCGTGTTCCTCGGACGCATGACGCCTGACAAGGGTGCCCACCGCGCCACGGCCCTGGCTCGCGAGGCCGACGTTCCACTTCTCATAGCCCGGCAAGCGGCGTAGACCCGCGGCGCCGCGTACTTCGATGAACACGTCGCACCGCTCCTCGGGCCCACCATGTCGATTATCTCCGGCGAGCTCGGCAACGACGACAAGCTCGAGCTTCTTGTTGCGCTCGTGCGCCGCCGCGCTCCTCAATCCGATTCGTGGCCTGAACCATTCGGCCCCGTGATGATCGAGTCCATGGCGTGTGGAACACCCCATGGATCGCGACCGGCACAAGGTGCGGCCCCCGAGATCGTGGAAGACGGCACGACCGGCTTGAGGTGCTCCGCGGATTCCGAGATGGTCCGACGGATCGACGAAGTTGACCGACTCGATCGCCAGGCCTGCCGCGAGGCAGTCGAGCGGTAGTACTCCACCCGCCGCATGGCGCGGGACGACGAAGCACTTTTCGAACAGTTGACCGGCCAGCCAAACACCCGGTACTCGAGCATTCTACGAACGCGCCCTAGGCAAGCGGCGACGACATGAGCGACGCGATCCTGTTCGACAGCCACGAGGTTGACCACCTCGACGGCCTGGCCGAACGGCCGCGTCGGCTGGGCAGGACGCAGCTGCTGTGGGTCGACCTCCACCGCGACTCGCAGGTCGACACGTCGGACGTCGCGGAGGCCTTCGACCTGCACGAGACGACTGCCCGCTACTTGTCGACTCCCCACGAGCGGCCCGTCTTCTTCGATCACGGCCACTACATCCACATCACCACGTACGCGCCGCGAGAGGACGAGGAAGGCGAGCTGCACGCCGTCGAGTGCGTCGTTGGCGAGAACTGGGTGGTCACCGCCCACGACCAGGCGATCTCGGTCCTGGAAGAGTTCGCCGACAGGGTCTCAGGCTCAGGCGACACCGGCACGCTCGACGGACCCAGCTTCCTCGCCGCCTTGCTCGAGTGGGTCCTCGGGTCCTACTCCGCCGCGTTCGAGCGCATGGAGCAGCGGCTCGAGGAGTTCGACGTCCAAGCCATGCGCGGAGACGGCTCCGAGGAAGACATCGACGTGCTCATCTCGATGCGCCGACAGGTGGGCAAGCTGCGACGTGCGCTGGCCTCCCATCGCTCCGCCCTCGTGGCGCTGACCCATCCCGAGCTCGTGCTGCTCGGCAACAACAGGTCGTGCGAGCGATTCGAGTCGCTGTACAGCCGCTACGAAGCCACCGTGCAGGAGGCGCGGGATGCCCGAGAGGTCATCGTCGGCTCCTTCGATGTCCTCATCGCCCGCGGCGGCCACCACACCAACCAGATCATGAAGGTGCTCACCCTCACCTCCGTGATCCTGCTGCCCGGCGCCCTGCTGGCCGGGATCATGGGCATGAACTTCCAAGTCGGGATCTTCGACCACGCGGCGCTGTTCTGGGTCGTGCTGGCCGTGATCATCGCAGTGGCTCCGATCACCCTTGGAGTCGCCAAGCTGCGAAGGTGGATCTGACGCCGGGCGGCGCCGCAACGGGCACAATGCAGCGGTGGCGGCCAAGTTTCTTTCCGACTGGCGACGCCGGCGCGTGCTCCGCCGGGAGCCGTTTCCCGAGGGATGGCGCGAGATCCTCAAGCGAACGTCGTGCACTGGGGCGTGCTCGACGACGACGCCCGCGCCCGGCTCGAGGACCTGATCGTGCTGCTGGTGACCGACAAGCGGTGGGAAGCGGCGCACGGCTTCAGCCTCAGTGACGAGATCCAGGTGACGATCGCCGCGCAGGCCGCGCTGCTCGTGCTGGGCCTCGGGTACGAGGCGTACCGCGGCGTGCGGACGATCATCGTGCATCCCACGACGATGACGCTCACGGGCGAGCGAGGCGGGCCGATCTCAGGCACTCGCACGGACTCGCCGCTCCCCGTCCTCGGCGTCGCGGACTACGACGGGCCGGTGATCATCGCCTGGGACTCGGCGCGGGCGGGTGCCCGGCATCCCGAGCGCGGACACAACGTCGTCTACCACGAGTTCGCGGACAAGCTCGACATGCTCGACGGCGTGGTCGACGGAACGCCGCCGCTCGCTCGCCGCGAGCAGCTCGATCAGTGGGTCGCGGTGTGCACCGCCGAGTACGAAGCAATGCGCAACGGCACCGACGACGGCTTCCTCGACGGCTACGCGGCGGTCAATCCGGCCGAGTTCTTCGCGGTCGTGACCGAAACGTTCTTCGACATCCCGCTCGAGCTCGAAGCGCCAAGCCCGCGCTGTACGACGTGCTGCGCGACTTCTACCGGCAGGACCCGGCACGCGTCGCGGCGAAAGCGCGGCGCGGTAGACACTCGAAAGGAGGTCTCGGGTCAGCGCTTGCGGAGCGCCATGCTGTACTCGGCTCCGGCCGTGAGGCCCGACCACGAGCTGGCCGTCCCGATCTGGATCGGCGTGCTCTGGTTGGTGACGGTGCCGTCACCGAGTTGACCGAAGCCGTTCCAACCCCAGGCCCACAAGGTGCCGTCTGCACGTATCGCGACGGTGTGGCGCTCGCCGCCGGCCATCGAGCGCCACGTGTCGGAACCGACCTGGACGGGCGACGTCTGGTTGGTGAGGGTTCCGTCGCCGACCTGACCGAAGCTGTTCCAACCCCAGGCCCACAGGGTGTTGTCCGTCCGCAGGGCCAGTGAGTGGCCGTTGCCTCCCTCCACGACCTTCCACGTCGTCGCGGCTCCGACCTGGGTGGGGACGCTCCGATTCGTGGTGGTTCCGTCGCCCAGCGCTCCCTGCGCGTTGTAGCCCCACGCCCACAACGTTCCGTCGCTGCGCACGCCGAGCGAATGGACTTGCGACGCCGAGATCGACCTCCAGGTCGAGGTGCCGATTTGGACCGGGGACGTCCGGGTGGTCGTCGTTCCGTCGCCCAGCTGCCCGAAGGTGTTCACGCCCCAGCTCCACAGGGTGTCGTCGGCTCGGACGGCCAGGGTGAACGCACCGGCGGCGGAGATCGCCTTCCACGTGCTCGACCCGATCTGGACCGGGACGAGGCTACTGGTGGTGGTGCCGTTGCCGAGCGCACCGAGGGCGTTGTTGCCCCACGCCCAGAGCGTCCCGTCGGTGCGCAACGCGATCGAGTGCGCGGACCCGGCCGCGACGGCGTGCCACGTCGTCGCGGAGCCGATCTGGACGGGGCGGTTCCGGTCGGTCGTCGTGCCGTCACCGAGTTGTCCGTCGTTGTTCTCCCCCACGCCCACAACGTCCCGTCCGTGCGCACCGCGAGCGTGTGATAGGTGGTCGCGCTGATCGTGACCAGTCCGAACGGGCCCACAGTTGCAGTGGTGTCAGCCGAGTGCCGGCCGTACCGTCACCCAGATAGCTCGTGCCCCACACCCACACGCTCGTGTCGGTCTGGGTGGCCACGCTGAAGGTCGAGGGGCCGATGCCGCCGGCCGCGAGTCCGACCACGATGCCGAGGTGCCCACTTGCGCCGGAGCGGTGCGGCCGGTCGTGGTGCCGTCGCCCAACTGACCGCCACCATTTGCTCCCCAGGCCCACAGCGTGCCGTTCGTCCGAGTCGCGAGTGTGTGCTCGTCGCTGACCGCCACCTTCCTCCACGTCGTGGCCGACCCGATCTGCACGGGCGCCGTTCGCGTGGTGTTGGTGCCGTCGCCGAGCTCGCCGTCGTCGTTGAGGCCCCAGGCCCACAGCGTCCCGTCCGTGCGTATGGCGACGGTGTGCCCGAAGGCGGCGTCGACCGTCGCCCACGTCGTCGCCGTGCCGACCTGGCCGGGCGTGGGCGGTCGGTGGTTGTGCCGTCGCCGAGCTGCCCTTCGAGGTTGCGACCCCAGCTCCACATCGTCCCATCGGTGCGTATGGCGACGGTGTGCCCGTAGCCGCCGGCCACGGTCTTCCAGTTCGTCGCCGTCCCGATCTGCAGGGGGGTGAGCTGGTTCGTGGTCGTGCCGTTGCCGATCTGGCCGTAGAGGTTGAGCCCCCAGACCCACAGCGTGCCGTCCGTCCGCACACCGATCGTGTGTCCGTAGCCGGCGACCACGGAGCTCCACGTCGCGGTGCCGACCTGCTGTACGAAGTTGCGCGGCGTGGTGTCGCCGAGACCGAGTGGCCCCAGCCGTTGGCGCCCCAAGCCCACAACGTGCCGTCAGTGCGCAGCGCGACGGTGTGGCCCCATCCGGCGCTGACGGTCTGCCACGTCGTCGCGTTCCCGATTCGCACCGGGGTGAGCCGGTTGACGAAGTCGCCCTGCCCGAACTGCCCGCTGCCGTTGTAGCCCCATCCCCAGAGGGTGCCGTCCGTGCGCACGGCGGCGGTGTGCTGTTCACCGGCGGTGACGCTGACCCACCCGGATCGAGGTCCCACGGGCTCAGCCGGTTGAACTGCGTGCCGTCGCCCAGCTGGCCGACGTGGTTGCGACCCCACCCCCACGGGCTTTGGCACCCTGTCGCGGTCAGGAGCGCCAGGGTGACGGCGACGACCAGAACGCCCCGACGTCCCCTCGACCGTCGACCGGCATCAGGGTGCACCGACTCTCGAGCAAACAGCATCAGGAGATGTTGCGTCCCGAGAGCCGTTCTGTATACCGGGAGAATCGCCGGGTTTGCTGGGCGGTGGCACCGGGACGCAGCCGCTCGTGTCGGCTTCCGTGTCGTCTTCGGCTGAACCAGCCGGGATGACCATCCAACCCCTGGAACCCGGATCCGAGGTGGATCCTCAGGCGCCGGTGTTGCTTACATACGTGCGTGGCATGATGCGGGTGTCTCCAGCATCGACTCATGCACCGATGCGCGGGCATCGCTGGCGCTGCGCTCGGCGACGGAGCCTTCGCCGACGGCCCCGGCAATCTGGGTCGGGTGAAGCGAGAGATCGCCCACTTCGACGGTCCCGACGACCTCGAGATTCGACTCACAAAGGCGGTCATTCGCGAACGACGTTCCGAGTTGCGTGCGAACGGCGGTGTCGAGCTTCGACATAGCACCTCGGACTGGATCCTCGTTCGCGTGAACTCGCGGCGGGCTTCGGATCTCGCCGTCGCGTCGTTGAAGACGCGGCCCGCGGCCAATGTGCAGTCGGCGGAGCCAGGACTCCGCCCAGCGGACCCGAACTGGCGCGTCGTCGCCGGTTCCACTGAGGGCCATTTCGGCTCGGTAGGAGCGCGCCTTGCGTGGCGCCATACCCCCCGCGACGAATCAGAACGGGACCGTCAGACACTCTCCCTCGCGCCCAGAGATCTGCGCAGCCGCCTTGCCTCACAGGGTGGCGTTCGCGAGATCAACGAGCGAGGTCCTTCTGCGCCCGACCAGTGAGCTGTGTTGCCGTGAGTCTTTGCACTCTTTACGCGCGGTTGGCGGAGCGCTTTGCTGCGTTGCGCGCTCAGCGACCAAGCGGCAGACCGCGACGAGCGAGGTGATGGCCGTGAGTAATCGACTACTCACGACAGCGGGCCCGGCCTCGGTCATGGTCGTCACTGGACGGTGACGAGACCGTTGTCCGGGTGCCGCTGACTACCGGCGACGAGGCGCGAGCTCGTCGCAAGATCACTGGAGGACGTCATGGATCTCTTCGGGCCGTTTCTCGTCAATGGTCGTGCAGTCAACACCGGTCTCAGCCCGCAGCCCGGGGACAAGCTCAGCGTGCTGACGAGCGGGATTCTCAGGGCTCTGCTCCAGGGAGCGCCAGCACCCGGTTCCGTAACTGCCGACGGACTGGTCACCGCCGGCACGCCCCAGCTTGCACCGACGGGTTGGCCGGCTCCCGGACGGACCAGGCTGTCCTTGGTGGGCCACGTGAACGGTCAGTCGATTCAGCTCGGAGACGGATTGACGGCGCTACCGACAGCCGGGCAGTCCGTCCCGCTCGGTGGCGAGCTCATGCTGGACGTCAACGCGCCGCCCCGACGGACTATGACGATGGCTGGTCGGTCTACATCGTGCGCTCGGCCGTCGGGGAGCAGATGCCCCCGCTGCGCGACTGGGTGTCCTTCACGGATCTGACGACCGGCCCGACCGACGTTTCCGGTGGGCTCGCGGCCACCGTCTTGGGCAATGTGATTCACGTCTTCTGGATCAACGCGGGACCCACGTACGGGCAGCTGAATCATCTGACGATTGACTCGAATGGCGTGGCCAGTGCGCCGACGACCGTCGACGCGCAAGCGGTCGACTTTTGTGATGTATCGGCTGCTGTTCACAAGGGCGCGGTGAACGTGTTCTATTGCGCGAATCGCAAGCCGGCGTTCCCGGAAGGAGGGACGCTGGGCGTGCTGCGCCGAGCCGTCCTCAACCCGGCGGGAGCGTTCGACCTCAGTGACATCGATGGTGACGGGGTCAGTTCACAAGGCGCCATCAAGGGTGTCGTCGGGCTGGAGAGCAGCGCCGTGTCCGCAGGCAACGACCTGCATGTGCTCTACGTGGCCAACCGAGATCGCAACGTGCCCGGCGATCCGGACGGCCTGGGTGCGGTCGTCGAGGACCTGCGCCACGCGCGCGTGACCACCACCGGCCCCGAGGTCGCCGGGGCTCCATACATCTGGTTTGCCGACACCATCGACGGTATGGGTGGAGGTGGGGGGAAGGTGCCCGGTGACACGGGGCTGAGCATTTCTGCGATGCTCGATGTCGCCGCGCAGGCTCACGTCTTCTACTCCCTGGGAAGAATCACCGGCCGCCCGACCGGAGGGTTCGACCTGCGGCACGCGGAATTCGACTGCGTCCACCCGCAACGCAGCGATGGAAGCTCGAGACTCTCGACGGTGCCGGGCGCACCTTCGCCGACGCGAGCGGTCAAGCGCGAGGGAGGGTCGGTCTCGGGACTGCCTGCGTGCTCCGCGACGGCGAGCTGAATGTGTTCTACAACGACATCGACAACGCCAATCTGCGCTGGGGAGTGAAGCGCCAGACCTTTCCGTGGTCCTTCCACACCATCGATGGACAGTCTGATTCATTGGCTGGACGCGGCCCGCGCCGTTATGGCCGCACCGCGGACCGCATCAGTGTCGGCGCCAAGAGCGCGGTGAGCCTCGGCGATCAAATCAGCGTGTTCTACGAGGATACCGACGCAAACGTGCTGCGCCACGCTTACAAGCGGCCGGCCCTTCCGTGGATGATGGAGGTCGTCGACGGCGATACCACCGTGGGCGGCCGAGTCCAAAGCGCGGTTGCCAAACCGGCGGCGGTCGTGCGAGGCGGTTTCCTGAACCTGATCTACTTCGACCGCGGCCGCCAACGGTTGCGGCACGCCGTCCTCAGCCAATAGCTCGCGTGGCGCGGACGCGGTCGATAGCAGCGCGAAGGGCTCGACGCATGGCTGTGGCGGATCGCAACGCTGTGTCGTTGACGGCCTGGTGACGGTCGCGCCGATCGAGGCCCTGACCGTGATCTCGAAGCGTCGGGGCATGCTCCGCGCAGTCGTGGCCGGCTCGCGGCTCGAGCGGCGAGGTCGTCGGTCGATGACAGCCAGCCTTGCCAACTTGCCGCCCATCCTCGCCCAGTGACCCCAAGAGCGAGTAAGAAACTCTCGTGCTAGCCAACGGCAAGCCGTGACCGAGCCCGCGGCAACCGACCTGGAGCTCGAGCTCCGGGTCGGCGAGCCGGCCGGGCGTACGGTCGAGGTCGAGGTGCTCCGGTCGCCGGCGGGCGAGGCAACCGAGACCACGACCTTGCCCTTCGACACCCTCGAGCTCGACAACCGGCTCAAGGACGTCCAGCTCGCGCTGCTCGGCCGGAGCGCGACGACGCGCCGCATCGTGCCCGAATACGAGCGGGCGGTGCAGGAGTTCGGCGATCTCCTGTTCGACACGGTGTTCACCGGTGAGGTGCGTTCGCTGCTCGACCGCAGCCGCGCGGAGGCCATGAACCAAGGAGTGGGACTGCGCGTCAAGCTGAGGTTCGAATCGGCCGACATGGCGTCGCTGCCGTGGGAGTTCCTCCACGACACGCGCCGCGACGAGTACCTCGCCCTCTCGCGCACGACACCGATCGTGCGGCACGTCGAGCTCGCCGAACCGCAGCGACCGCTCATCGTCACGCGGCCATTGCGCGTGCTCGCCATGGTCGCGAGCCCGAGCGACCTCCCGGCACTCGATGTCGCGCAGGAGCGCGCGCGCATCGACTCCGCCGTCGCCGGACTCGAGGGCTACATCGAGCTGCACTGGCTCGAAGGTCAGACCTGGCGCGACCTGCAATCGGCCCTGCAGCGCGAGAAGTGGCATGTCTTCCACTTCATCGGCCACGGCGGGTTCGACGCGATGCGCGGCGAGGGCATCGTGGCCCTGTGCGACGACGCGGGCGAGGCTCACAACCTCGGGGCGTCCGACCTCGGCCTGCTCCTGGGCGACCACGACTCGCTTCGTCTCACCGTTCTGAACTCGTGCGACGGCGCCCGCGCCGACAAGCTCGACATCTTCTCGAGCACCGCGGCCGTGCTCGTCCGCAAAGGGACACCGGCCGTGATCGCGATGCAGTACGAGATCACCGACCGGGCCGCGATCGAGCTGAGCCGCTCGTTCTACACCGCGATCGCGCGGGGACTGCCGGTCGACACCGCGCTCACCGAAGCGCGCAAGGCGGTCGCGCTGGCGTTGCCCGGAACGGTCGAGTGGGGCACACCGGTCCTGCACCTGCGCGCCCGCGACGGCCGCATCTTCGAAGTCACCTCGCATCCGCAGGGCCGCGACGTCGCGCCGCCGCCTCCCGCCGCACCGCCACCCACCGGGATAGCGCCGCCTCCGTCGCCCGCGCCTCCGCCCGCGGCCAGGCCCGGGCGACGCTCGAAGGCACTGGCAATCGCGGCCGTCATCGCCGCGGTCCTCCTCATCGGCGGGGGCGTGTTGTCGCGCTCAACAACGGGTCGAAGGACGCGCCCGAGGCCGACGGCGGCGGCGGCAACGCCTCGAGCGCCTCACCGGCTGGTAACGCGCCGCCGGCCTCGAGCGAAGCGGCGACGGTCAGCGTGAACAAGCGCTTCGGCTACGGCGCGTTCGCGATCACCCTCGGCACTGCGACCTTCAGCGATCAGACACTCAGCATCGAAGCTCTGTTCGAGAACTTGGCCCCGAACGACTTCCAGATCGATCCGAGTGACCTCGCGGTTGTCTCCGCGGGGAACAGCTACGGCTGGAGCGGCGACCCCGTTCCCAACGTCGCGGGGAACGCCACGGCCAGTGGAACGCTCGTGTTCAGCATCTTCGGGCCCTTCGACCTCGAGAATGCCATGCTCGTCGCGGGACGAGGCGAGCAGAACCAGGCCGTGGTGCCGCTCGCGGGTCATGGGACCGAACGCCTGCTGGAACCACGCGCCGAGCCCATCACGGGCGAAGCGACTGCCGGCACGCTCACGGTCAAGATCGTGGACGGACTCGTCGCCGCGGGCAACTTCCTATACAACGACCAGGCCACGAAGGACAAGGTGGTCGTTCATCTCGAGCTGGAGGCGGGCACAACCAAGCAGTACGGCGAAAACTTCGTGGGCAACCACCTCGTGCTCAAGGTCCCGAACGGCGAGCAGGCGACGCCCATCGGCGGCTCGAACGAAGTCCTCACTGCGGGTGGCACCACCGCGGGATTGTTCGCTGACTTCGAGGTGCCCGAGCCCGCCATCGGCAACTTCGTGTTGGTCGTGCGTGAGCAGACCAACACTGCGGAGATCCCGTTCACCTTGTCGTAGCTTCGACGTGCCGGGCGAGCGGCAGCGTCGCTTCGACGCTGAAGCCGGCGTCGTGCTCTACAAGGAGCGTCACGCGGACTACCTGGTCGTCAAGGACGACGAAGCGGCAGCTCCTCGACTATCTCGCCACGCTCGTCGCCAAGGAACACGTCGTTTACAACAACCCCCGCGCCGCTCCCGACGAGTTCGCCGAAGAACTCATCCGCACGGACAGCGCCCCACGAGCGTCGCGCTCTAGGGAATGTGCAGGCCAGAGATGCTGCGCGCGACCACCAGGCGCTGGATCTCGGAGGTGCCTTCGAAGATCGTGTAGATCTTCGAGTCCCGGTGCCACTGCTCGACCGGGTGCTCCTTCACGTAGCCGGCGCCGCCGAGGATCTGGATCGCCTCTTCGGTCGCCTTCACCGCGACCTCGCCGGCCATCAGCTTCGACATCGAGCCTTCACCGGACGTGAACTGCTTGCCGGTCGCGGCCATCCACGTCGCTCGGTACACGAGCAGGCGGGCTGCGTCGATCTGCATCTTCATATCGGCGAGCTTGAACGCGATCGCCTGGTTCATGATGATCGGCCGGCCGAACGCCTGCCGCTCCTTGGCGTACTCGAGCGCGTATTCGTACGCGGCACGCGCGATACCGAGCGCCTGCGCACCGACCAACGGGCGGCTCGCCTCGAAGGTGCTCATCGCCGCCTGCACGCGCGAGCTCTTGCCTTCACGCGCACGAGCAATGCGAGCGTCGAGCTTCTCCTTGCCACCGAGGAGGCAGCGGCCCGGCACGCGCACGTCGTCCAGGACGACCTCGGCGGTGTGACTGGCGCGGATGCCCATCTTCTTGAACTTCTGGCCCATCGACAGACCGGGCGTGTTCGGCGGAATCACGAACGACGCGTGACCGCGGCTCTTCAGCTCGGGCTCGACTGCCGCGACGACGACGTGCACGGTCGGGACGTGCGTGATGCCGCCGTTCGTGATCCACGTCTTGGTGCCGTTGAGCACCCACTCGTCCGTTGCCTCGTCGTAGACCGCGCGCGTGCGCAACGACGACACGTCACTGCCCGCGTCGGGCTCGCTCACTGCGAACGCCGCCATCTGGATCGCGTCGGGCGTGCCGAAGCACTCCGGCACCCATTCGCCGATCTGCTCGGGCGTGCCGTTGCCGACGATGCCGGAGACGCCGAGCGTGGTGCCGAAGATCGCCGAGCGCGATCCCGGCGTCGCCCCAGCACAGCTCCTCGGAGATCATCGGGAACGTGATGCCGGTCGGGTCGCCGAACGCGTTGGCGATGAAGTCCATCGAGTACAGACCGATCTTGGCGGCCTCCTCGATGATCGGCCACGGCGTCTCTTCCCGTTCATCCCATTCGGGACCGGCGGGCCGCACCACATCGGCCGCGAAGTCGTGGACCCACTTCTGGAGTTGTTGCTGGTCCTCGTTCAGATCGAGGGAGAAATCGGTCATCAGTGTCATCCTTCACTGGCGCAAACCGGCTCCGGCCGGCGCTGGCAACATCACAGCCTGTCGGTCCCCTGTGGTGGGAAGTTACCGACGAGTAACCAGCATAACCCCGAGCGCCCGCGCCGTCGAAACCGGGCCGAAGAGCCGCCGTCAGATGGTGAGATGGAGCGTTTCAGCCCGGGGCGGCGTCCACGACGGTGCGGTTCCCGAGGGGCTGGGCGAGCGGGACGACGACCTCGTACTCGACCGCGATCTCGATGCAGGCGGTGTCGCCGGCGTCGGGATCGGCGCCGGCGAAGAGCGCGATCGTCACCGTGTCGGCGGTCTCGACCGCTTCGGCGCGCCCGAGCACGGAACAGGGCTCGACGCCGCCGAAGAACGGGACGAGCACACCACCCTCGACCGCCGTTGCGGTCGAGGGGTCGAAGGCGACGGGTCGCTCGTTCTCCATCCCCGCGCGCGGCTCGACCCGTTGGCGGGTCGGCAACACGGTGGTGGCAGTGCCGCTTCCGGCCGAGGAGCTCACGGGCGTGTCCGGACCGGTGACGGTGACCGAGCTCCCGACCTCGACGGCATCGTCGTCGCCACCGCACCCGACGGCGATCGTCGCCGCGAACAGCAAGAGCGTGACAGCGCGTCGCGACCACATGACAGATGGACGTTACGACGTACCCGCGTGGTTCCCGAGTACGTTCCGGCGCGGTGACGACGGGGATCGGCGGGCGCGCGCCGCGATCGTGGGCATCGGCGAGACCGACTACGTGCGCGGCTCGCCGCACCTCCCGGTCGAGCTGATGCTGCAAGCCGCCGACACCGCGATCGCTGATGCCGGCCTCCAGATCGCCGACATCGACGGGATCGTGCCGCCGCCGGGGTTCACGTCGAGCGAGGAGCTCGCGGCCAACCTCGGCATCGAGACCCTGCGGTTCGCGACAACGGTTCACATGGGCGGCGCCAGCTCGGTTGCCGCGCTGCAACACGCGGTGCTCGCGGTGGCGAATGGGTTGGCGACGAACGTGCTCGTCGTCGTGGGCTGGAACGGCTATTCGGCGTTCCGTCCGCGTGAAGGGATCCCGCGTCCGCGCCGCGGTCTCGACACCGGCGCGGTCGGCGACGTCGTGCTCGACTTCTATCTCCCCTACGGCGCGCGGTCCGCGGCGCAGTTCTACGGATGGATCGCAACCCGGCACAAGCAGCTCTACGGCACGCTCGACACCGACACGGGCGAGATCGCGGTTGCGTTCCGCGCCCACGCGCAGCACAACGAGCGCGCGCTCATGCGGGGCACACCGTTGACGATGGACGACTACCTCGCGGCCCGCTGGGTCTCGGAGCCGTTCCGGCTCTACGACTGCTGCCTCGAAACCGACTGCGCCGCCGCGGTCGTGGTGACGTCGCTCGAACGCGCCCGCGATCTCCCGCAGCCGCCCGCGGTCGTGCTCGGTGCCGCGGAAGGACATCCGTATCCCGCCGACGACATCGCCAACCGCCCCGATCCGTTCCGCATCGGCCTCACCGACGCCGCGCCGCGCGCGTTCGAGATGGCCGGTTGCGGCCCGCACGACATGGACTTCCTCGAGGTCTACGACTGCTTCACGTACGTCGTGTTGCTGCAACTGGAAGCCCTCGGCCTGTGCGAACGCGGCGAAGCCGGCGCGTTCGTGCGCGACGGACGCATCCGCGTCGGCGGCGAGCTCCCGATGAACACGCACGGCGGGTTGCTGTCGCAGGGGCACATGTGGGGCATGAACCATGTCGTCGAAGCGGTGCGGCAACTTCGCGGCGACGCTGCGCCCGAGGTGCAGGTGCGCGACGCCGAGCTCGGATGCGTCACCGGGTGGGGCGATTTCGGCGACGGCAGCCTCGTGGTGCTCGGGGCCGACCGGTGAGCGCGCACGACCAGCGCGACATGCGCATCCTTCCCAATCCCATCGGGCCCAACGCCGAGTTCTACCGGTGGGCCGCGCGCGGCGAGCTCCGACTGCAACGCTGCGCGGCGTGCGGCGCGTGGCGGCATCCGCCTCGCCACCGCTGCGCGGCGTGCGGCTCGCACGACGCCGAATGGGAGCGAGTGACGGGCCGCGGCCGCATCTTCTCGTGGACGATCACGCACCAGGCGTTCGACCCCGCCTTCACGGTGCCGTACGCGGTTGTCGTCGTCGAGCTCGACGAAGGCCCGCGCCTGGTCGGCAACCTGCGCGGCCTCGAGCCGTCGGATCTCGCCCTCGACCTCCCCGTCGTCGCCGAGCTCGAACCGGTTTCGGACACCGTCGCGCTCGTGCACTTCCGGCCCGCGGGCTGACGAGGCCCGTAGTCTCGAGCGGCCCGTGGAGCTCTGGGAACTGGTCGCGCGGGAGTCGATCCGGGAAACCGTCGCGAGCTACGCGCACCTCGTCGACAGCGGGCGCTTCGACGACGTCGTGCAGCTCTTCGTCGTCGACGGCGTGCTCGAGGTCAAAGGTCGTGAACCCGCAGTCGGGCACGATGGCCTGCGCGCGTTCTTCAGTGGTGTCGGCACCGATCTGAAGGCGACGACGAACGTCCCCCTGATCCGGCACTACACGTCGAACCTCAGCATCGACGTGATCGGGCCGGGCGAGGCGAACGCGCGCTGCTACTTCCTCGCCCTCACCGAAACCGGCGTCGACCACTGGGGCCGCTACCGCGACGAGCTCGTCCCCGTGGACGGCCGCTGGCGGTTCGCGCACCGGTTCGTCCGTACCGACGGCGTCGTCCCCGGCGGCTGGGCCGAGACCCGCGTCTGACCGCTCAGTTCGCGCTCGCGCCCTTGCTGATCCAGAACGCGTTCAGCTCGTGCTGCACCTTGATGTACCAGATGATGTTGCCGATCAAGGGCAGGAGGAACCAGAGACCCCACAGCGCGCTGATCGGACTCTCCCGGCCGTCGCGCTCGTACATGTTCTTGATCTCGTTCGGGATCGTGAACATGAGGACGACGCCCAACAGAATGAAGATCACGACGCCGAGCACGCCGCCGAGTCCGTCACCGTTGTGTTTCTTCAGGTCCTCGTTCGTGCGATAGGTCCAGAAGGCGCCGTAGATGCCGAGCGTGATGATCGTCAGGAGGATGACCAACCCGACGCTGTAGAACGCACCGCTGGCTCGGTCGGGGACGATGCCGGCGGGTTGCAGATAGGCGCCGTCGGCGGCGGGCGGAGGTACCGGGCTGCCCGACGGCGGTTCGACAGGTTGCTGCGGTTCGCTGGTCGTCATGTACAAACCGTAACAACCTGCGCAAGCCAACTGGGGGAAACGGCTCATTCGTAGGCCGAGAGCGGCGGACACGAGCACATGACGTTGCGGTCGCCGTAGACGCCGTCGATCCGGCCGACGGGCGGCCAGTACTTGTCGTGGCGCAGACGCGCGACCGGGAACGCGGCGACATCGCGCGAGTACGGGCGGGTCCACTCGTCGGTCGCGACGTCGACCGCCGTGTGCGGCGCGTTGTGCAACGGGTTGTCGTCGGCGGGCCATTCGCCGCTCCCGACCCTGTCGACTTCCTCACGGATCGCGACCATCGCCTCGACGAAGCGGTCGAGCTCGCCGAGGTCCTCGGATTCGGTCGGCTCGATCATCAGCGTGCCCGCGACCGGGAACGACATCGTCGGCGCGTGGAAGCCGTAGTCGATGAGCCGCTTGGCGATGTCGTCGACGGTCACGCCCGTGTTCTTGGTGATCGGGCGCAGGTCGATGATGCACTCGTGCGCGACGAGGCCGTTCGCGCCCTTGTACAGCACCGGGTAGTGCGGCTCGAGCTGCTGCGCGAGGTAGTTCGCCGACAGGATCGCGACCTCGGTCGCATGCGTGAGGCCGCGCCCGCCCATCATGCGGATGTACGCCCACGGGATCGGGAGGATGCCCGCCGATCCCCACGGCGCGGCACTGATCGGACCGACGCCGGTCGGCGGGCCGGCTTCCGCACACAGCGGATGGTTGGGCAGGAACGGCGCGAGGTGCGCCTTCACACCGATCGGGCCGACACCCGGGCCGCCACCACCGTGCGGGATGCAGAACGTCTTGTGCAGGTTCAGGTGCGAGACGTCGGCACCGAAGTCGCCCGGCCGCGCCACGCCGACGAGCGCGTTCAGGTTCGCGCCGTCCAGGTACACCTGGCCACCGTGCTCGTGCACGAGCGCGCAGATCTCGCGAATCTGCTCCTCGTACACGCCGTGGGTCGACGGGTAGGTCACCATCAGACCGGCGAGGCGTTCCGAGTGCTCGACCGCCTTGACCTTCAGATCGTCGAGGTCGACGTTCCCCTCGTCGTCGCACTTGACGACGACGACGCGCATCCCCGCCATCGCCGCGCTCGCGGCGTTCGTGCCGTGCGCCGACGCGGGGATGAGGCATACGTCGCGGCCCTCGTCGTTTCGTGACGAGTGGTACGCGCGGATTGCGAGCAGCCCGGCGTACTCACCCTGCGAACCGGCATTCGGTTGCAGCGAGATCGCGTCGTAGCCGGTGATCTCGGCGAGCCATTGCTCGAGATCCTCGAACACCTGGAGGTAGCCCTGCGCCTGGTCCATCGGCGCGAACGGATGGATGCTGCCGAACTCGGCCCACGTGATCGGGACCATCTCGGCGGTCGCGTTCAGCTTCATGGTGCACGACCCGAGCGGGATCATCGTGCGGTCGAGCGCGAGGTCTCGGTCGGCGAGCCGGCGCAGGTAGCGGAGCATCTGGTGCTCGGACCGGTACTGGTGGAACGCCGGATGCGTCAGGTACTCCGACGTGCGGCGCAAGGAACCGGGGATCGCGTCGACGGCGTCGCATCGACGTCGACATCGGCATCATCGACCACGGCGACGCCGAACGACGCGCACACCGCGGCGAGCGTCTCGTCGGTCGTCGTCTCGTCGAACGCGACCGCGAGCGTGTCGGCGTCGACCACGCGTAGGTTGATCCGGCGCGACCGTGCCGCGGCCGCGATCTCGCCGGCGCGGCCCGGCACCCGCACGGTGATCGTGTCGAAGAACGCTTCGGTCACGATCTCCACACCGCCGGCGCGCAGACTCGCGGCGAGTCGCGCCGCGAGATGATGGACGCGCATTGCGATGGCGCGCAGCCCTTCCGGTCCGTGGTACGACGCGTAGAGCCCGGCGATGACGGCGAGCAACACCTGCGCAGTGCAGATGTTGCTCGTCGCCTTCTCGCGCCGGATGTGCTGCTCGCGCGTCTGGAGCGCCAGGCGATACGACGTGCGGCCCTCACGGTCGATCGAGACACCGACGATCCGGCCCGGAATCGTTCGCTTGTAGTCGTCGCGCGTCGCGAGGAAGGCGGCGTGCGGACCGCCGAAACCGAGCGGCACACCGAAGCGTTGCGAACTGCCGACCACCACGTCGGCGCCCAGCTCGCCCGGTGGCGTCACCAGCGTGAGTGCGAGCAGGTCCGCCGCGAATGCGACGAGCGCGCCCTGGCGCGTGCGCGGCGTCGACGATCGCGCCGGGATCGAACAGTGCGCCGCTGCTCCCCGGGTACTGGAGCAGCAGACCGAACACACCATCAGCGGGAACGTCGACCGCCGGGTCACCGACAACGATCGTTGATGCCGAGCGGCTCCGCGCGCGTGCGCACGATTGCGATGGTCTGCGGATGACAGTCGGCGTGGACGAAGAACGTCTCCCCCGCCTTCGGGTTGAGGCGTTGGAGCATCGCCATCGCCTCGGCCGCGGCGGTGCCTTCGTCGAGGAGCGACGCGTTGGCGAGATCCATCGCGGTGAGGTCCGCGACCATCGTCTGGAAGTTGAGGAGCGCTTCGAGGCGACCTTGCGAGATCTCGGGCTGATACGGCGTGTACGCGGTGTACCAGGCCGGGTTCTCGAGCACGTTGCGCAGGATCACGAGCGGCGTGATCGTGTCGTGATAGCCGAGACCGATCAGCGACGTGTACACGTCGTTGCGTTCGGCAACGGCCCGCAGCTCGGCGAGCATCTCGCGTTCGGCGACGCCGTCACCGAGCGCGAGCGGTTCCCGTTCGCGGATCGGTCGCGGCACTGCCGCGTCGGTGAGCGCGTCGAGCGATGGGTAGCCGAGGGATGCGAGCATCTGCGCCTGCGCGTCGGCGTTCGGACCGACGTGCCGGTCGACGAAGGTCGCTTCTGCGACGTCCACTGTGGGGCTTGCTGCGGGGAACGTGGTGTCGGGGTTCGGCACCGGTGGTGTCCTCTCGGTTCGCGGCCAGGTGCACCGTCCCTGCGGACGGCCCTCCCCTCTGTCGCGGAACCTGAGAGATTCGCTCCGGCGCCGGCGCGGCCGGACGTCGCAACTTTCCCCTTCGGTGAGACCGGTGCGGGCACCGATCTGCTCTCCAGAGTTGCCTCACTCGGACGGTTCGGGCGCCTGAGAGATTCCGGGGAGGACGTTGCTCCTTCGGCGCCCGGACTGCTCCCTCGCGGAACAACCCGGGACTCTCCCGTCCGAGGTCGACGGCTATGTCGGAACGACGATAGCCCTCCGGTTGCGCGAAGCTTCACGGCTGTGAGCGAGCAACCCGAACCCGACGAGGCGTCCGGCGCGCCCGAACCCGAAGCCGCCGAACCCGAAGCCGCCGAACCCGAGGCGCCCGAACCCGAGCCCGAAGCCGAAGCGCCGGAACCGGAGTCGGCCGAAGACCAGGGTGAGCGCCGGTTGCGGGACCTCGCCGCCGCCCTCGCCGAGCTCGACGACGTTTCGATCAGTCGCGGTGTGGCCACGATGCGCGAGGAGAGCCGGTCCGAGGTCGCCCAGGCCCTCCAGATGTCGAAGGCTTCCATGCACCTCGGTGAGGCGCTGGCGCCGTTGCTGCGCCGCAAGGTGCTCACGGTGCCGCCGCCGCGTCAGCTCTCGGTTGCGTTCGCGCTCGCCGAAGAGGTGAACGACGAGGCGATCGCCCTCCTCGGTGACAACTCCGAGGACCCGAGCCGCGCCGAGCTCGACGCCGCGATGCCGCCGCTGATCGAGAGCCAGGGCCTGCCGATCGTGCGGCTGATGGTCGCCGCCTACGCCGCGAGCGACGCCCGCTGCCAGGCCGTGATGGGCGAGCTGCTCGACGACGACGAACGGTTCGTGCTCCCCGACCCTCCCGCACCCGAGGACCTGCAGCCGGACGAGGTCGCGACCATCACGACCTTCACCGCGACGCCGACGACCCGGCCCAGGCCGAGAAGCGCGCGCAGCGCAAGGCCGCGAAGTCCGCCAAGCGTGAAGCCGAGGCGCGCAAGAAAGCGGCGGCGGCGGCAGCGCAGGCCGCACGCAAGCAGGCCCAGCACGAGGCGAACCAGTCGCGCGTCCGGAAACCCTGAGAGAGGCAGCTCGTGCTCGACACGTTGATCAAGGGCGGCACCCTCGTCGATGGCACCGGGAGCCCGGCGCGGCGGGCCGACGTCGGCATCCGCGACGGTCGCATCGTCGCCGTCGGCACCATCACCGAGGACGCCGCCACCGCGCTCGACGCCGACGGTCTCGTCGTCGCGCCCGGCTTCGTCGACCCCCATACGCACTACGACGCGCAGCTCTTCTGGGACCCGGCTGCGAGCCCGTCGAACCTGCACGGTGTCACGAGCGTCGTCGCCGGCAACTGCGGCTTCACGCTCGCGCCGCTCGCACCCGAGGACGCCGACTACCTGCGCCGCATGATGGCGAAGGTCGAAGGCATGCCGCTCCCGGCGCTCGAAACCGGTGTGCCTTGGGAGTGGCGATCGTTCGCCGACTACCTCGGCGCGCTCGACGGGAACGTCGGTCTCAACGTCGGGTTCCTCGTCGGCCACTGCGCGCTCCGCCGCAACGTGATGGGCGCGGACGCGACCGAGAGCGAGGCGAGCACGGAACAGCTCGACGAGATGGTGCGGCTGCTGCACGAGTCGATCGAGGCCGGCGGGCTCGGATTCTCGACCACGCTCTCGTTCACGCACTCCGACGGCGACGGCAAGCCGGTCGCGTCGCGCTGGGCGTCGAGGGACGAGGTGCTGGCGCTCTGCGCGACCGTCAAGGATCACGAGGGCACGACGCCTCGAGTACGTCACCGACGGCTGCCTCCGCGGCTTCACCGACGACGAAGTGCAGATGATGGCCGACATGACGCTCGCGGGTCGGCGTCCGCTCAACTGGAACGTGCTCACGATCGACTCGCGCGAGCCCGAGCGCTACCGGGAGCAGCTCGCGGCGTGCGAGCACGCGTTCGAGCAAGGCGGCAAAGCCGTCGCGCTCACCATGCCGATCCTCGTCGAGATGAACATGTCGTTCCGCAACTACTGCGCGCTGTTCATGATGCCGGGTTGGAACGAAGTGATGAATCTCCCGGTGCCGGAGCGCATCGAGAAGCTCCGCGATCCGGCGGTGCGCGCGTGGATGAACGAGCGGGCCCGGTCGCCCGAAGCGGGCGTCTTCTCCCGCCTGGCGTCGTGGGGCCGGTACATGATCGGCGACACGTACTCCGCCGCCAACGAAGGGCGCAAGGGCCAGGTGGTCGCCGACATCGCCGAGCGCGACAACCGCGGCACGTTCGACACGCTGCTCGACATCGTCATCAACGACGACCTCCAGACCGTGTTGTGGCCGCTGCCGTCCGACAGCGACCTGAAGTCCTGGCAGATGCGCGCCGAGGCGTGGGACCACCCGCTCGTGATGATCGGCGGCTCCGACGCCGGCGCGCACCTCGATCGCATGTGCGGCGCGCCCTACACCACCTCGTTCCTCGCCGACGCGCTTCGAGGCCGTCAGCTCGTCACGCTCGAACGCTGCGTGCAGCTGATGACGCAGATGCCCGCGCAGCTGTTCGGGCTCCGCGACCGCGGCGAGGTGCGGGAGGGCAACCACGCGGACCTGGTGCTGTTCGACCCGGAGACGGTCGCGACCGGTGAGGTCGCGCTCGTCGACGACCTGCCCGGTGGCACGAGCCGGCTCTATGCCGATGCGATCGGCGTGCCGCACGTGTTCGTGAACGGCACCGCCATCGTCGCGCGACGGAAAGCCGACCGATGCTCGTCCGGGCACGGTCCTGCGGAGCGGCCGCGACACGTACACCGTGCCGATCCCCGCCGACGCATAGGGAACCGAGGTTCACGAGAGGGTGGGCGGCGGTTCCGAGGTGGGCGGTTGCAGCGGTGCGTCGGGATGGGTGGGGTCGGCCGGTTGATATCGGACGAACGCTCCTGATCGCTGGACGAACATCGCAGCCTCGACCCGATTGCGGAGCTGGAGCTTGGCGAAGACGCTGCGCAGATGGCTCTTGACGGTCTCGATCCCCACATAGAGCGCGGTTGCGATCTCGCGGTTGGTGAATCCTTCTGCGCAGAGAACGAGCGCCTGGCTCTCTCGTTCCGACAGCCCGTGGCTCTTGCCCGGCCAGTCGAGGAGCTCGTGCGCAGGCTCGATCGCTTCGCCGACGGCTTCGAGCTGTTCGCCGGCGGCGATCCGAACGAGCGCATCCGCGATGTCGTCGCCGGACAGCGCCTTCGACACGAATCCCGATGCGCCCGCCGCGCGCGCTTCGTCGATCAGTTCGCGACGAAGATCGAGCGAGAAGATCGCCACCCGCTCGACTTCGGGTTGCGCGATGAGGGTGCGCAGCGCCGGCTGGGCGATTCCCACACGACCATAGGTGTCGTACAACGCGACATCGACCGGCCCACCGACGATCGGATCCCCGACGACGATCTGGTCGCACACGTGCAACCGGTCCGGATAGCGCCGCAGCAGACTGGCAACGCCCTCGACGATGATCTGATAGTCGTCGACGGCCGCCACACGAATCGGTAACCGCACCTTGTCACCTCGAGCACCCGCCGTCGTGGTGAAAGCTATCCAGCGAGGCGGGCGACCGTCAGGCGAGTTGACGGGTGCTCCGGTACGAGGCGTACGTCGGTGAGCACCTCGATGTCATCTGGCAGCTCGCCGACCCTGATGGCGCGTGCCGTGGCGGGCTCGATCACGGTCGCGCGAAGTTCACCCACGGGGAGCGCGTCGGCGGCGGAGACACTGACGCGGATCAAGGTGATCCTCCGGTCGGAGCTCGACGCGCGCTGTTCGACGGCGGGGTGATGTTCGAGGTCGTCTTCGATGGCCGACGCGAGCGCCCCGCCGGCGATGACGTTGCGGCCTTCCACCTGCCCGGCGTGGTTGGCGAACACGTTGTCTTGGTTGTGGCGCAGGCGAGGAAGCTGGCTCCGCAACCACAGGAGACCAACGGCGATGCACACCAAGGCGAAGACGAGCGCAACGAGCTGGTACACCACGATGGTTGTCGGCGATGCTCTGATCGAGGTCGGCGTTCAGCAACGGTTCCTGGTGGTCCGCCCAATCCGTGAGGCCCGTCGACGGTCTCGCTCGAGATCAGGAGGCCCACCACGCCGATCGTCGCAAGGATGGCGCCGACGACGAAGAAGAGCACCCGGCTGCGGGTGAGTTGACGGTTGCGGAGGCGCTTCACTGCGCATCTCCTTGCGAGCGCAGGCGTAGGCGCGGTTCCAAGCGCGAGCTGATGCTGTTCGCAGAATTCCTTCAGCGCGCTCATCGCCGCTTCACGGACCCGTTCCGGCTGCATCCGTCGCGTGGTGTCGACGCGTGCGTCGATGCGACGCGTCGTCGCGCGCACTTTGAGCGCCGGTCGCGCCGTCGACCGCCGAGAGGCGACGGCGCACCGCGTCCTCGAGCGCGTGGCGCTCCATCCGCACGGCGGGCTGGTTCGTCGGGACCGTGAGCGGCGGATGCGGCCAGCAGGCCACGAGGATCAGCACGCGCCCGCGACGAGCGCAGCGATGAGCAGGTTGCGTACGAGGGTGTCGTCCCAAGCCGGTGGTGCGCAGCCGATCCGGCCAATCCTCGGGCAGGATCACGAATCCGTTCCCGGTCGCGTTGGCGATGAGCTCGACGAGGATGACGACACCGGCGGCCAAGAGCGCGAGCGCCGCGAGTGCCGCGAGCAGACGGGTCAGGACGGGGACGATGAGTCGCATGCGACGGTCCTAGACCACTCGCCGGCGCGCGGGCGGCGCGGTGCGGAAATTCGTCCACGGTGAGGTCGATGCTGCGGACGGGGCGACCGACCACGATTCCGACTTCTTGCGCGACTTCGTCGCGGAGACGGTCGAGCACCGTGCCGATCGGCTCGTCGGGATACGCCAGGGTGATACTCGCCGCCAGCTCCACGTGATCTTCGGCGAAGTGCTTGACGTCCACTTCCGGATCGCGTTCGGCCGACGTCTTGGTCCGCAACGAGTGCATGGCCGTTCGCTCGACCACCCGCGCTTGATCGTCAAGGTCCCCCGCTCGGCGGCGCAGGGCGCGGGGGGCGCGTCCTCGGCCGACGCCGCGACGACGCTCATCGGTTGCGATCCGGCCGATTCCGCGAGGTGCGGTCGATGAGATCGGCGACGTCGAGGTCGCCGGTGCGCGACACGCGCGATGACCCAACCGATGAGGCTGGCCAGCGCGACGATGAGCATCTCTCCAAAGCCTTCGAGTATCAGCGCCAATCCCAGGAGTGCACCAAGGATGAGGCCGGTCTGAGCACCGTTCATTGCGAGCTCCTCGCTCTCCAGTCGCCGCCACCACGGCTGTTGCTTGTGGAAACTCCGTTGACGACCGGTGAGGCCGTGGCTCGCAGCAGGACCTCCGAGCCGCAACGGCAGCCTCGAACTGTTTGGTGTCACCACCATGGTCGGGGTGGTGCGCTCGGGCGTATCGCCGAAAGGCCGCCTGCACGTCCGTCGGCATCCGCATTGGGCTCGACGCCCGAAAACTGCGGCTGCACGCGACCGCGTCATCGGTCTCACTTCTCCTTCTGCGAGGTCCGGCCGTGAGTGCGGCGCGTTCGCTCGTCGGCGATGCGATGTCTTCGATGACGAGATGCGCGACCTCGGCGGGATCGTCGAACGTCCGCAGGAGGCTCGCCTCGACATCGTCGACCGTCGACCCCCAGGCCATGACCACGTGGACTTCGAGACGACCGTCGGGGAGTACACGCAAGCCGGGGATTCGACGCCCGGGCAGGTACGACGCAACCGTGCCGAACGCACCTTCGCTGAGCGCCGAGATGTGCGGACTCGCGAGCAGCGTCTCCGCAACGTCATCGAGTCGCTCCGGCGTCCACTGCGGTCACTGAACGCGTGGCTCGTCGTCCGATCCAGTCTCTCCGAGGTACACGTCGTCGACCGTGACGTTGACTTCTGTCACTTCGAGACCGGTCATGGCCTCGACCTTGCCGGTGACGTTGCTCGCGGATCGACGACGCCACATCGACGATGGCCGCGCCGTACTCGACCACGACATCGAGATCGACGGCCGCTTGCCGCTCGCCGACCTCGACGGAGACACCACGCGTGGGGGGCGGATCGTGGCCCCCGATCGGGAGCTTGTCCTTGAGGGAACCGAACGTGCGGCTCATGCCCGCACCCATCTCGTGCACGCCGGAGACCTCGCGAGTCGCGAGACCGGCGATCTTGGCGACCACGGTGTCGGCGATCGACGTCTTGCCGGCATCGGACACGAGCTCCGAGCGCTTGGGCGAAGAACTCGACGTCGGTACCGGGCTGTTGGAAGGGGCCCCGGATTGGACGGTGTCGGGGGTGGACGTAGCGGCAGAATCAGCCATTCGAGCTCTCCTCGTTGCACGTGCGGACATCGCGCTGTTCTGCTGCCTTACCCCGAACACCTGCGAATGTACGACGCAACTCGGCCACGATCCCTCGGATGGGGGAGCCGGGCTCCGCCGTGCGGGCGAGCGCCGTTGCGGGGTAGGGCTGCTCCATGGCACGAGCCGGCACCGGATTCGAAGCGCGAACGTGCAGACTGGCGTGCAGCCGCCGAAGCTTTCGGCGTTTCTGCTGGGCATCGGCCTCGGTGGCTTCCTCGACGGGATCGTCCTGCACCAGATCCTGCAGTGGCACCACATGCTGACGGCAACCGGCGATCACCCGTCGACCACGATCGCCGGGTTGGAGGACAACACGTTGGCCGACGGCTTGTTCCATCTGGCGACGTGGGTGCTCGTGGTCGTCGGCACGACGCTTGCGGTTCGGGCCTGGCAACGCGGCGAGCTGGCTCCGCCGTGGCGAACGCACATCGGCATGCTGCTCGCCGGGTGGGGTGCGTTCAATCTCGTCGAGGGGATCGTCGACCACCACATCCTCACCGTGCACCACGTCCGGGATGACGTCGCCGAACCGCTCTGGTGGGACCTCGGTTTTCTCGCCTTCGGCGCAGTCCTCGTGCTGATCGGGGCGGCGCTGGCCCGAGCCGGGGACGCTCGCAGGCGCGCGGCCTGAACCTCGCGAACGACCGTTTTGCAGGCCGCGATCGGACGGTAGGACGTGATGTCGCTCGACACCGAGGCCTGTCTGGCATTGTGTCGGAGCCCTTGCGCGCAGCGATGCCGTTGAACGCCGCAACAGATTGTGTTGGACCCGGAGGTCCTGATGGATGTGCTCGTTTCTCGATGTGCCAGAGTCAGCGCCGTACTGGAGCACGTACATCTCGCTCATCCGCGCCCGTGGAATAGCGGCGAGCGGTGGCGGTCCCCGACGACCTGTGCGCGCTCGTGGGCTCGTGGCGCGGCACGTACCAGCTGTGGCTCGAACCGGACGCGCCGGCACGGATGTGCGACACGAACGCGACGATCGACACCACGCTGGACGGGCGCTTCCTCGTCTACACCTACGACTGGGCGTTCGACGGCGAACCGCAGCACGGCATCGCCACGCTCGGGCGCGACGGCGAGGGTCACTACCAGATGGCATGGCTCGACTCCTGGCACAACGGCGACTCGATCATGTTCTGCACCGGCGACGGGCCCGAACCCGCAGTGCTCGGCGCCTACGGCCCGGCCGACGAACCGTGGGGCTGGCGCACGCAGTTCGCATGCGACGACGCCGATCAGTTCGGCGTCGTTGCGTGGAACGTCGCCCCCGACGGCAGCGAGACCAAGGCGACCGAGGCGCGCTACACGCGTTCAGCCTGATCGACGCCCGCCGCGCTTCGAGGGCTGCCGCGGTCTCGCGGTAGCGGCCGACCGGAACCAGATGTACGCCATCGAAGCCGCCGTGGTCGCGGACACGTTCGACGAGATCGCACGCGACGTCGACACCTGAACGCGGTTGCTCCTCGAGCCGTTCCACGATTGCCGGCGGCACGACGACATCGGGAAGGTCGCCCGACAGCTTGCGGGCCATCGCCGGGCTCGCGAGCACGATCACACCCGCGTACACCTTGCCATCGAAGGTCAGACCGTCGCGCCAGTGCGCGCAGCGCGTCGATATCGAAGCCGATCTGCACGAAGCAGGAGTCGGCTTCGCGCTTCCACGCCGGCAACGGTTTCAGCCCCGTGGCCACCGCGACGCGGAACTCCCGGCCGACGTCGAACGTCCGCACCTCGCGGATCATGTCCCGCACCGACAGCTGATCGACGCGTGCGCCTGCACGTCGGACGGTCGCCGTAGACGCACAGGAACTCGTCGACGCCGTACGCCGCGGCGGTCAGCAGGTCGCGGCGCATGCCCGAGCACGTTGCGGTCGCGCGCGTTCAGGCACGCAATCGCCCGCGCGCCCATTGCGCCGACCTCGTGCGCGACCGCGACGCTCGACACGGTCGCCCGCCCGATGTGGTTGTCGGGCACGAGGAACGCGTCGGCGACCGGCGCGAGCACGCCGATCTGATGACGCACCCGCTTCAGGTCGGGGCGGGTCGCCGGTTCGATCTCGCAGATGATCTCGAAGGATGCGGTCATGCGCGACCGGCTCGGCACGCGTCAGGCGAACTCGGGGATGACGTGCGTGCCCATGAGGTCGATCGTCTGCATCACCTTGTCGTGCGGGATCTTGTACGGGTTGACGAGGCAGAGCAGCAGGTCGACGCCGGCTTCTTCGTAGCGCTTGCACGCCTCGACGCACTGGTCGGGCGTGCCGAGCACGCACGCGCCCGGCGTCGACGAGGTACTCGAGGCTGAGCAGGTCGAGCGAGCCGTCGTCGGAGGTCTTGCGCATGTCGGCGGCGTAGTCGTAGTTGCCGAGCTCCTGCTTGCGCTCCTCCATCCACTCCGCGACCTGCGCGATCTGGCGGGCGCCGACCTTCGGGTACCACTCGAACGATTCGCGCGCGGTCTCCCACGCTTCTTCGCGTCGGTCGGCGCGCACATCGCCATCGTGAACGTCGCGGCCTGGTTGTTCACGAACTTGCCGATCGGCTTCGTGCACTTCGCCGACCGCGCTCGCGGTAGATGTCGATCTTCTTCTTCACCTCTTCGGGCGACACGCCGACCGCGAACGAGCACAGCCCGAGGCCGAGCTCGCCCACCTGCTGGTGGCCGTCGTCGCTCGTGGTCGCGCCCCAGATCGGCGGGTGCGGCTGCTGCAACGGCTTCGGCTGCACCCGCCGGTCGCGGCAGCGACCAGTGCTTGCCCTCGAACGAGTAGCGCTCGTTGGTCCAGCAGCCGACGACGTGCTCGATCGCCTCGCGCCACATCTCGCGCGTGTCCTTCGGATCGACGCCGAAGCCTTCGAGCTCGATGCGCGTCGCCGAGCGACCGGTGCCGAAGTCGACGCGGCCGTCGCAGAGCAGGTCGAGCACCGCGACCGACTCGGCCGTGCGCACCGGGTGGTTGTACGGCTTGGGCATCAGCCGCACGCCGTAGCCGAGTCGCATGCGTTCGGTGCGCGCCGCGATCGCGCCGTAGAGCACCTCGGGGTTCGAGCAGTGCGAGTACTCCTCGAGGAAGTGGTGCTCGACCGTCCAGAACGCGTGGAACCCGGCGCGCTCGCCGGCGATCGCCTGCTCGAGCGTGTTCTTGTACGCGAGGTGCTCGCTGTCGGGCGTCCCACGGACGGGCGACCGGGATCTCGTAGAACAGGGCGAACTTCATGCGACCTCCGCTCGGGCGAACATCGCCGACCGTGCGACGCCCGCGCCTGTCGCAAGTCCGACCGCCTCGGGCGTGCAGGTGGTCGACGCCTGCGAGACACGGCTATCTGGCCGTCGCGACGGTCGGGCAGGAACGGGAACTCGGCTCGCACCTTTTCGACGACCGCGCGTTCGACCGTCGCCGCGACGACACGTCTCGGTTCGAGCCGCCGACGCCAGGGTCTCCCCGAGCGGATCGACGATCATCGAGTCGCCGCAGTACGCAATGCCCTTGCCGTCGCCCACGCGGTTCACGCCGACGACGTACGCCTGGTTCTCGATCGGCCCGCGCTCGCAGCAGCGTGCGCCAGTGGTTGCGCCGGACCTCCGGCCAGTTCGCGACGACGACGTAGCAGTCGGTCGTCGGGGCCAGCCCCCAGAACTCGTCGGCGAAGCGCAGGTCGTAACAGACGAAGAAGCTCACCCGCACCCCCTCGATGTCGACGGTGAGGAACGCGTCGCCGGCTTCGTAGCGCTCGTGCTCACCGCTGTAGGTGAACGGGTGGATCTTGTCGTAGAAGTGCGTCGAACCGTCGGGGCCGGCGAGCACCAGCCGATTGGCCGGCCGCGCGCGACCCTCGGCCCGCACCGGGATCGAGCCGCACAGCCAGATGCCGGCGCGCGCCGCCTGCTGCTGCAGGAACTTCGTACTCGGACCGCGCTCGTCTTCGGCGATGCGGTCGCTCGCCATCGAGAACCCCGTGGAGAACATCTCGGTGAGGACCACGAGGCGGGCGCCGCCCTTCGCCGCGTGCTCGATCATCGGTGCGAGATGCGCGAAGTTCGCGTCGCGCTGCTCCCACACGATGTCGTGCTGGATCCCTGCGACTCTCATGATGCCAACGCTGCCAGCCGGGACACCGCTTCGTCGAGGACCTCCGGTCGTTTGCAGCACGCCCAGCGGACGAGCGACGAACCGGCCGACTTGTCGTCGTAGAAGACGACGCTCGGCACGGCGACGACGCCGCAGCGATGCGGCAACGCTCGGCAGAACGCGACACCGTCGTCGGTTCCCAACGGCCGGATGTCGGTGGTGACGAAGTATGTGCCGGCCGGTTCGATCACGTCGAAGCCCGCACGGGCCAGGCCGGCACACAGCCGGTCGCGCTTGTCGCGCATCCCGATGCGCAGCTCGTCGTAGTACTCGTCACCCAGCGCGAGCCCGACCGCGATCGCTTCCTGGAACGGACCGGCGTTCACGTAGGTGAGGAACTGCTTCGCCGTTTTCACGGCATCGGTGAGCTCCGGCGAGGCACAGACCCAGCCGACCTTCCAGCCCGTGAACGAGAACGTCTTGCCACCCGAGGAGATCGTGATCGTCCGGTCTCGCATGCCCGGAAGCGTCGCGATCGGGACGTGCTCGCCGTCCGATGAGCCCGCGGTACCGAAGACGAGATGCTCGTAGACCTCGTCGGTGACCACCAGCACGTCGTTCGCGATCGCGACGTCGGCGACGAGTTGGAGCTCGGCGCGGGAGAACACCTTGCCGGTCGGGTTGTGCGGGGAGTTGAGCAGGATGAGCTTCGTGCGCGGCGACACCGCGCGCCGGAGCGCATCGGCGTCGAAGGCATAGGAGGGTGCGTGCAGCGTCACGACGTTGCGCGTCGCCCCGGCCATCGCGATGCAGGCGGCGTAGGAGTCGTAGTACGGCTCGAACGTCACGACCTCGTCACCGGGTTCGCAGAGCGCGAGCAACGACGCCGCGATCGCTTCGGTCGCGCCGGCCGTCACGAGGATTTCGGCGGCGGGGTCGTACTCGAGCGCATAGAAGCGGCGCTGGTGATCCGCGATCGCGTCCCGGAGCACGGGAACACCGAGGCCGGGCGGGTACTGGTTGTGGCCGGCCTCGATCGCATCGATCGCGGCCCGCTTCACTGCATCGGGACCGTCGGTGTCAGGAAACCCCTGACCGAGGTTGATCGATCCCGTCGCCACCGCCAGCGCCGACATCTCCGCGAAGATCGTCGTCCCGAACTCCTGCAGCCGCGTGTTCACGTAACGACGGCGTGGGATCGGCTGGTTCACGGGTCCCATCGTACGAACTGCCGACCGGTGGCGAATTGATCACCGGTGGGCGGGGTGTCCGGGCCAGCACGACCAACGCGGCGATCGCGAGCAGCACGCCGGAACCCAACGAGACGACGTTGCCGATCTTGTCCGCGGTGTCGTAGTGCGACAGGTTGCGGAAGTGGTACACGGCGTGGGGCACGGAGAACACGACCCAGCCGAGGGCCGACGCGCGAGCCGCGGCGAGTGATCCGAAGTACAACGCGGCGAGGGTCACGGCGGTGAGCGCGAGATTCATCGCACCGAAGTCGCGCACGAGGTGCTCGTTGAACGGACCATCGTGCATCACCCAACTGCGCCCGAACGGGAAGTCGTCGTAGAAGGCCCGCGGGAAGAATTCGGCGTAGATGCCGAGCGTGAGGCCCGTGAGTGCCAGCAGCCACAGCAGCACACGACCCGCAAGGGGCAACGCGGGCTCTTCGCCCTTCGTCGCGGCCATTCGCTCGATGCTCTCGGCTTGACTCCGCACGACGGGCCTCCAGTCGGTGACGGCTCGGAACCGCTCGTTCGACACGCGCTGCGAGTCGCCGAGCGGTCCGACCTTCTTCGCCGCGAGCCGGCGACCGGGTGGCCAGTGCAGCCGGCGCCGGCCGACCGCGTGCGCGAGCGCCCGTGCGACGTCCCGGCGGGGAAGCGGCTCGTCGTCGACGATGTCGTAGACACCGGACGGTGCGGCGAGCGCGGCGGTGACCGCGCTCGCGGCGTCGTCGGCATCGATGGCCGGCAGGTACGCGTCGGGCCGACTGGCGTCCATGAACACACCCTTGCGGGCGGCGGCGAAGATCAACTCGGTGTGCTTGCTCTCGGCGGCCTGGAACATGCCGAACCGCAACACCACTCCCCGTCCACCGTTGGCGGTGAATCGAAGGGCGTTGGCTTCCGCGGCCTGGGCCGGTTCGGTGAACGCGGACGTCGCGACATCGGTGGTGCTCGCGTCGATCCACGCGTCGCCGTGCTCGCCGTATATGAACGCGATCGACTCCTGCACGAACACTTCGGCGCCGGCGGCGATCGCGGCATCGACGAGGTTGCGCGACCCCTCCGTGCGGATCCGCGTGTTCTCCGCCCACGCGCTGTCGCGCGCGGCCTGCGCGAGCGACGGGATCTTGGTTGCAAGGTTGACGACCGCATCGTGACCCGCAACCGCGGCGCGCAGGGCGTCGGGATCGAAGAGCGAGACGGACACCGGCGTCGCGCCCGCCCGCCGAAGCTGCGCCGCCTTCTCCGGCGTGCGGGCGATGCCGGTGACGTCGTGACCGGCCCGCCTGAGTTGCGCCACCGCCCGGCTTCCGATCACGCCGGTGGCTCCGGCCACGAAGATGCGCATGACGGTCTCCCTCCGGGAGCAAGTTCTGCAGCTATCTCGGATATTAGATATCCGGATATCAGGCGTCAACACGCCGTGAGAATCCCGCCCGAGGCTGACACCGGCGTCAGATAAGTTCGAGCGCGGGAGGGGCCACGGTGACGACCGCAGCAGCGAACGAGGCCGATGAGGCCGCCGAGGTCGCCGCGGCTCGCAGGAAGACCGGCCAGCGGCTCGTGTGGACGGCCATCGTGGCCCGCCGCCGCACGATCCTCTTCGCGCTCTCGGGCGCATCCGTCTACCTCTCGGTGGTGCTCGCGACACCGCTCGTCGCGCGGCAAGCCGTCGACACCCTGGTGGTCGACGGCGAGGAAGATCGCCTCGGATTCTTCGTGGCGCTGCTCCTCGGCCTCGGCGTGGTGCGAGCCGCCTCCGGAGCGATGCGCAAGTACCAGGCCACCAAGGGCCCCGCGTTGATCGCGAACGATCTGCGTCGCCGCCTGTACGAGCACTTCCAGTGGATGTCGTTCTCGTTCCACGACCGGATGGGTGCGGGTCAGCTGATGGCGCGCGCGTCCACGGATGTCACGTCGCTCGAGACGGCACTCGGCCCGTTGCCGTGGACGATCCAGTCCGTCGCGATGTTCGTGTGCGGCGTGATCGTGCTCGCGTTCGTGCAGCCGTTGCTCGCGGCCGTGGTCGCCGTGGTCGTCGGCGCCGGCATCGCCTACGGGCTCTGGCGGGCCCGGGCGCTCTATCCGGCTTCGCTCGCGCTGCAGGAAGCACTGGGCGACTGGTCGGGGTTCGTCGAGCAACAGGTGCAGGGCGTGCGCGTCGTGAAGGGACACGGGTTCGAGGCGCAGTTCTCGGCGCAGGGCGCGGCGCGTGCCTCGACGATCGAGGTCGCCGGCATCGAGTTCGCCCGGGCGCGCGCGTTGTTCTACGCCGCTCTGCTCGCCGGCCCGGGCAGCGCCATGCTCGTCGTCGTCGGGCTCGGCGGCTGGCTCGGCGCGACCGGCCAGATGACACCCGGCGACCTGCTCGCCTTCTTCCAGTACGTCGCGCTGCTGATCACGCCCGTCATCGCCGGCGCCGAGCTCCTGTCGAACTGGCCGCAGGCCTCGGCCGCATCCGCTCGCATCGCCGAGGTGCTCGCGGCCGAGACCGACATCGCGGAGCGGCCGCACGCGCACCATCTGCCCTCGGGACCGGGAACGTTGCGCTTCGAGGACGTCACGTTCGCGTACGGCGGGAGCCGGACGCTGTTCGACCATCTCGATCTCGTCGTCGACGGCGGCTCCTCGGTGGCGCTCGTGGGTGCGAGCGGCTCGGGGAAGACGACGCTCGCCTTCCTGGCGTGCCGGTTCTACGACCCGCACGCGGGCCGCGTGTTCCTCGACGGGAAGCCGGTCGACGAGCTCCGCCTCGACGAGCTGCGCGGCGCGGTGTCGATCGTGTTCGAGGACACCGTGGTATTCACCGCGAGCATCCGCGAGAACCTCCGCGTCGGTCGCCCGGAAGCGAGCGACGCCGAGATCGAGCGCGCCGCGGTGCTCGCGGAAGCCGATGCGTTCGTGCGGGCACTGCCCGCCGGCTACGACACGGTCGTCGGTCCGCAGGGCTACTCGCTGTCGGGCGGTCAGCGCCAGCGCCTCGCGATCGCCCGTGCGATCCTGCGCGAGTCGCGGGTCCTGATCCTCGACGACGCCATGAGCGCAGTCGACCCGCCCACCGAGGCGGCCATCCGGCGGGGGCTCGTCGAGGCCATGCGGGGTCGCACCACGCTCGTCATCGCGCATCGCGTCGAGACGATCAGCCTCGCCGACCGGGTTGTGCTCCTCGACGGCGGGCGAGTCGTCGCCGACGGGACGCACGAAGAGCTCCTCGACCGGCCGGAGTACCGCCGTGCGCTCGCCCTGGACCCAGTGACGTGAGAGCCGGCGCATGATGGTTGCGCCCGAGCAGTTGCGCCGCGACGCAGAACGCGACCGTCGGCCGAGCATCCGCATGGTCCTGCGCGAGTTCCGTCCGTTCCGGCGCGACGGGCTCGAGGGCCTCGGCGGCATCGTCCTCGCGGTCGTGTGCCAGGTGACGTCACCGCTCGTCGTCGCGTACGCGATCAACAAGGGCGTCGTCGACACCGACACCCGCGTGATCCTCGGCTGCACGATCGCGATGATCTTCCTGATCACGTTCCAGGTCACCGGGTCCTACCTCGAGCAGCGGGCGATGGGACGCTTCGCGCAGCGCTACCTGGCCGACCTCCGCCGCCGCCTCCTCGCACACCTCCACGGGCTCGACCTCGACTACTTCTCCCGCGAGCCGCCGGGGAAGATCGTTGCCCGGCTCACCTCCGACATCGAGAGCCTCCAGCAGTTCCTCCAGGGCGGCTTGTCGCTGCTCGTGCGCGGGATCCTGCTCGTCGTGCTCGCCAGCGTGATCATGTTCACGCAGTCGTGGCAGCTGACCCTGGCCGTGCTCGCGGTGCTCCCGGTGCTGTTCTTCGCGAGCCGCTGGTACCGGCCGCGCGCCTTCGACGTGCAGCTCGGGTTCCGCGAGTCGATGGCGAACCTGCTCAACCACGTGAACGAGGCGTTGGTCGGCATGCGGGTCGTGCAGGCGTACGGCATCGAGCACCAGCAGCGCGACACCTTCGCCGGCATCAACGATGCCGCTTACGACGCTCGCATCGAGAGCGGCCGGGTCACCGCGATCTACTACGCGATCATCGAGTTCCTCAACCCGGCCGCGCTCACGATCGTGATCGCGTACGGATCGGTGCTCGCGTCGCGTGGCGAGATCGAGGTCGGGACGCTCGTCGCGTTCACGCTCTACTTGACTCGCCTGTTCGAGCCGATCCAACAGTTCACGGAGCTGAACACGCTCCTGCAGGCGGCGAGCGCGGCGTTCACGCGTACGTTCGCCTTCCTCGCGCACAAGCCGAATCTCGTCGACGCGCCCGACGCGATGCCGTTCCGGCGCGGCGCCGGCCTGATCCGCATCGACGATGTGACATTCCGCTACGCACCCGACGCCCGACCGGCCGTGGCGGATCTCGACCTCACGGTTCGGGCGGGCGAACGCATCGCAGTCGTCGGGACGAGCGGTGCCGGGAAGTCCACGCTCGCGAAGCTCCTCGGGCGCTTCTACGACCCGACGGCCGGGATCGTCGTCATCGATGGGCAGGACCTGCGCACCGTGCAGAGCGAGTCGCTGCGCCGTCACGTGATCGTCGTCCCTCAGGAGGGGTTCCTGTTCGACGGCACGATCGCCGACAACATCACGCTCGGTCGTCCCGGCGCGTCTCGCGCCGAGGTCGACGCAGCCTGCCGGGCGCTGGGTTTCGCCGAAGTGCTCGCACGCATTCCGGGTGGGCTCGACGCGCGCGTCGCCAACCGTGGGCTGACGCTGTCGTCGGGTCAGCGTCAGCTCGTCGCCCTGGCGCGCACGTTCCTCGCGGATCCCTCGGTCGTGGTGCTCGACGAAGCGACATCCAACCTCGATCCGGCGACGGACGCGCTCGTCGAGACGGCGCTCAGCGGCCTGCTCGCGAGCCGGACCGCGATCGTCATCGCGCACCGCGTCGGGACCGCGCTGCGCGCCGATCGCGTGATCGTGATGGAACACGGCGTCGTCGTGGAACAGGGTCCACCGGAAGCGCTCGCCGCGTCGGAGGGACCGTTCGCGCGTTGGGTTGCCGCCGCTCGGGCCGCGATATCTGCGTGAGCGAAACCACTGCGAGCGCGGCAGAATGACGGCATGACCGAGAACGGCTCCTGATGCCGGTCGAGCGGATCGAGCTCCCGGGCGCGGACACCGTGCTGCGCCGGATCCGACGCGACGATGCCGACGCGGTCGCGCGCTCCGTGCACGAGAGTCTCGATCACCTGAAGCCGTGGATGCCGTGGGCGACCAACGGCTCGGACGATGCCGGCTTCCAGCGGCAGCGCCTGATCGGCGTCGAGCAGTTGTGGGACCGCGGCGAGGAGTACCAGTACGGGCTGTTCGATGCCGACGAGTCCCGTTTCCTCGGCTCGTTCGGTCTCATGACCCGACGCGGTCGAGGCACGCTCGAGATCGGTTACTGGGTGCACGTCGACGCGACCGGGCATGGCCACGCGACCCGCGCCGTGACGGCGCTCACCGACGTCGCGCTGCACGAGCCGCGCGTGAAGCAGGTGCTGATCTACACCGATCAGGCGAACACGCGCTCGGCCGCGATCCCCCGGCGGCTCGGCTTCGAGCTGCTCCGGGTCGAGGATGCCGAACGTTCGGCATCGAGCGAGACCGGCCGCCAGCAGGTGTGGACGCGAACCGCGCCGATCGCCGAGCCCGGACATCGGTGAAAGGGGTGCAGTTGTCTGCACGCATGGAGAAGGCGTTCGACGCGATCGTGGACGGGCTCGACGGCCCGATGCTCGTCGTCACCGCGACGTCGGATCTCGAGCGAGCCGGGTGCCTCGTCGGGTTCCACACCCAGTGCAGCATCGACCCACCGCGCTGGCTCGTGTGCATCTCCAAAGCCAACCGCACTGCGCAGGTCATCTCGCGCGCCGAAGTACTCGTCGTGCACGTGCTGCGCGACGATCAGTTCGAGCTCGCCGAGCTCTTCGGCGGCGAAACGAGCGACGACGTCGACAAGTTCGACCGCTGCGCGTGGCGTCCCGGGCCGGCGGGTGCCCCGGTGATCGAGGGCTGCGACTGGATCGCAGGCCGCATCGGCGACCGCTTCGACCTCGGCGACCACGTCGGATACCTGCTTCACGTGATCGACGCCGGCCACGAACATCCTGATGCACCGCAACTCGGCCTGCAGCGAGCCGAGACGATCGACCCCGGACATTCGGCATGACTCGTGCGACCCGGTCAGAGCGGCTTGACGACGACGCGGCTCGCGAGCTGCTCGATCGTCGTCGCGTGCCCGGAGGCCAGGCCGTGACGGGTGACGTTCAACGCGCCCGCCGCCGCGCCGAGGGCGAGCCCGTCACGCATCGGTAGCTCACGGGCCATCGAGACCGCGAGGCCGGCCGTCATGGCATCGCCGGCGCCGCGGTGATCGACGACTTGTAGCTCGGGCACGTCGACCTCCACCATCTCGCCGTCGACCGACGCGATCGACGGTTCGGCGGCGCGCGACACCACGACGTCGCGTGCGCCCGCCTTCTGGAGCTTCTCGATCGCCCGCGTGAGCGCCGGGACCGAGTCGTCGGACGCGTAGCCGTCCTCGATCAGCTCCTCGTGGCTCAGCTTCAACACGTGCGGTGAACCCTCGAGGGCAGGGCCCAGCACGTCGCCCGAGAGATCGGCGACCACCTTCACGCCCGTCTCGACGAGATCGGAGACGAGTCGTTGGTAGGTCTCGGCCGGCACCATCGAGCGCGCCTGTGTCCCTGCGACCACGCACACACCCGCTTCGAGCGCGGCGCCGAGCGTGCTGCTGAACAGCTGGTCGAGCACGTGACGGCCGAGCGCCGGCGCGTGCGTCTCGAGCGCGACTTTGCGCTCGCCGTCGCGCCGGTCATGGATGAACGTGCCGCTGTCGGCCTTCATCGGGACGCTTCGCAGTGTGACCTTGTCGCGCGCGAGCAGGTCGCTGACCACGGTTCCGGCTTCGCCGCCGACGGGTGCGCACAGCAGGGGCCGGGCGCCGAGAACGGCCGCCATGCGCCCGACCCAGTAGCCCTGCCCGCCCGGGTGGATGTGCACCTCGACCTCGCCGACGGCATCGGTCTCGAGCTCGACGAGGAGCACGAGCGCGGGTGCAAAGATCGCGAGGTCGGGAGAGTCGCGCGGGTCGGCCATGCGCCTTGCCTACCCGACCGGAGCGACCAGAATGCAGCGATGCTCCTCGCCGAGCTCGTCGAGACCTCGGAAGCGGTCGCGTCGACCCGCTCCCGGCTGGCCAAGGTCGACGCGCTGTCGACACTGCTGCGGCACCTGGCACGCGACGAGATCGTCGCCGCGACCGGGTACCTCGTCGGCGACCCGCCCCAGGGTCGGGTCGGCATCGGGTGGGCGACGCTGGGCTCGATCGACGGCGGTGACGCGACGAGCCCGTCGCTCACCGTCGACGACGTGTCGCGCGCGATCGACGGCATCCGCGACGCAACCGGAGCCGGGTCCGTGCGGCGCGCGTCGCGACATCCTCACCGACCTCTTCGCGCGCGCAACCGCACCGGAGGCCGACTTCCTGCGGCGACTCCTGCTCGGCGAGCTGCGCCAAGGCGCGCTCGAAGGGGTGATGACGGACGCGATCGCTCGCGCCGCCGGCGTACCGCTCCCGGTCGTGCGGCGCGCGGCGATGCTCGGCGGCGACCTGCGCACGACCGCGTTGGTCGCCCTCACCGACGGCGAGGACGCGCTCGCCGCGGTCCGGTTGGACGTGCTCCGGCCGGTGCTGCCGATGCTCGCAGCGACCTCCGAGGACGTTGCGCAGGCGTTGGAGGCAACGGGGCCCGCGAGTGTCGAGTGGAAGCTCGACGGCGCTCGCATCCAGGTCCACCGCGCCGCCGGCGACGTTCGCATCTACACCCGCAACCTGAACGACGTCACCGAGCGACTGCCGGAAGTCGTCGCCGCCGTACGGTTGTTCCCCGCGCACACGCTCGTCCTCGACGGCGAAGCCATCGGCGTGAGCGACGACGAACGGCCGCAGCGGTTCCAGGACACGATGAGCCGCTTCGGCCGGCAGCGCGTCGACGAGCACGGCATCCCGCTCAGCGCGTTCTTCTTCGACATCCTCCGCCTCGACGACGACGACCTCCTCGATGCGCCGCTCGCCGACCGGCTCGATGCGCTCGCGCCGATCGCAGGCGCGCGCGTGATCCCCTCGGTGCGGACCGATGATCCCGCCGTCGCGGGCGCGTGGCTCGACGACGCGCTCGCCGCGGGCCACGAAGGGGTGATGGTGAAGGCCCTCGCGTCGCCGTACGAGGCGGGCCGGCGCGGCGGCGCGTGGCGCAAGGTGAAGCCGGTCAAGTCGCTCGATCTCGTCGTGCTCGCCGTCGAGTGGGGCAGCGGCCGGCGGCGGGGCTGGCTCTCGAACCTCCACCTCGGCGCGCGCGGTGAAGGCGACGAATTCGTCATGGTCGGCAAGACGTTCAAGGGCCTCACCGACGAGCTGTTGCGCTGGCAGACCGAACGCTTCCAGGAACTGAAGACCGGCGAAGACGGCCATGTCGTCTACGTGCGCCCCGAACAGGTCGTCGAGATCGCGCTCGACGGCGTGCAGTCGTCCCGCCGGTACGCCGGCGGCGTGGCGCTCCGCTTCGCTCGGGTCCGCCGCTACCGCGACGACAAGTCCCCCGCCGAGGCCGACACCATCGAGACCGTCCGCGCCATGCTCGGGTGAGAAGCGCTTACTCGGAGAGCTGTTGCATGTACTGGTTGAGGTCGAAGTAGTCGCGCCAGGCCGCGATCTTCCCGTCCCTCACCTCGAACGTGCCCATCACGGGGAGCTCGATCGTCTTGTTCGGAAGGACGAAGGCGTCGACGCGTTCGGTGAGCACAATGTCGCCGTCACCGACGATGTTGGTCACGCGGAACTCGATGCGCTCGACCCCGGTGGTGAACATCTGCATGGTGGCGCGGATGGCGTCCTTGCCGATCACCGGATCGATGGGGATGTTGTGGTACACCGCGTCTTCGGTGAAGTAGTCGATCAGGGCGTCGTAGTCGCCCTTCTCCCACGCCGCGCAGAACTGTCGAACGAGCTCGGTCGCGTCGGACATCAGTCGAGCACCACTTCGGGCTTCGGGTATCCGGCGGCCTCGCACATCGCGTAGTACGCGTTCAGGATGAGCCCGGCGTCGACGACCGACTCGACGTTGCCATCTGCGTCCAGATTGAGGTTCGCACCCCAGATCGCGAAGAACACGTCGGTCGGTTCGGTGTTGTCGTCGGGAACCGTGAGCGTGTGCACGGAACCGGCCGGCTCGTACAGGAACGAACCCGCGGTGTTCACGAAGTCCGACTCCTTGTAGCGCCACGCGCCCGAAGTGGTGAACGCGTACACCGGGCCGGTGTGCTTGTGCGTCTGCACGGCGTATCCGGGCATGAACCGGTTGCGGATCACCCAGAGCCCTTCGCGCTCCTTGACCTGCAGCACCTTGAGCAGCGAACCCTCACCGATGTCGACCCACGGAAGCTCGTCATCGCCGCGATGGATCGCTGTCGGAACCTCGAGCATCGTCATGCCCGGAGGATAATCTCGCCCCCTCTCCCCCCGCCCTTCCCCGTTCCTGTGCTCCAACACGCCACATACGGCGAGGTACGTCACATGAACGAGGTGGAACGGCGAGTCGCGGGATTGGCCGCCGGCACGATACGGCGTCGTCGTCGCGCCAGGCGTTGGCCGAAGGTATGTCGCTACGGACCGTGGAACGACGCGCACTCGACGGCGCGGTGGAGCAAGCTATTCCGAGCGTGTACCGACTCGCAGGAACTCCGCGACCGGGCGGCAGCACGCGATGGCAGCAACGATCTGGGCCGGTGAGCACTCGCGATCTCCCACACGACCGCGGCGACGTCTTCTCCGACTCGACAACGTCCGAGCCGACGCTCTTCATCTCAGCGTGCCGAGAGCATGCGGTCTGAGGACGGACCGCGCCGTCCTCCACCGTGTCGATCCGTTCGCCAGGCTCGATACCACCCTCGTCGATGGAATTCCTTGCACCTCCGCGACGCGGACGATCATCGACTGCGCGGCCTTTCTCGACGAGGAGGCGCTCGAGGTCGCGTTCGAATCGGCGCGACGGTTGGGGCTCACTTCGCCCGCGCGCTCGCGCAGCGGGCGGAGGCACTCTGTGGTCGCGGTCGTCCAGGATCAGCATCGGTACGGAAGCTCGTCGCGGACCAGCGACCCGGTGATCCGGCTCTCCAGTACCGGCTGGAGGTGAAAGTCGCTCGGCTGCTGCGGACCAGCAAGCTGCCCGTTCCGGCGCGCCAGTTCCCTCTCGGGCGGTACCGAATCGACTTCGCCTTCGAGCCATCGCGCGTCGGCGTGGAGTGCGAGGGGTTCGAGTACCACGGGAACCGACTTCAGTGGAAGCGCGACAAGCGACGCACGTCCTGGATCGAGGCGACGGGTTGGCGATTGGTGTTCGTCAGCTGGGACGACGTCACGAAGCGGCCGGACGAGACGCTCGATCGGATCCGCTACGCACTTTCATGAGTCCTGCTTGGCGTCGGCGATGGCGTGCAGGAGGTCGACGAGCTCTGCGAGTTCGGCCTCTTCGAGCAACGCGAAGTGACGACCGAGCATGCGATCGGTGCGGGCTTCCGCCAGCGTCCAGCGGTCGCGCAACGGTTCCGGTGCGGGCAACGGCTCCGACCAGCCGAAGGCGCCGGCGAGCTCGGGCGCGCGCACGACGAGCGCTTCGACCGGTCGCAGTCCGACGGTCAACACCGCGGCGCCGTGCAGCGCGCCGCGCAGCTCGCGCACCGCGTTCAAGCGGTGCTGCACCAGTGCCGCGGGCTGGTCCGGCTCCGGGAGCGTCCGCACCGCCGCGAAGAGCGGTGCACCGGCGACGGCGGCGAACTCGACGATGCGTCCGAGCAACGCGGCGGCGCGTTCGTAGTCGGGACCGCCGCCGTAGTGCTGCACCGCCCAGCGATGTCCGCACTCGAGGAATGCGACTGCGGCGTCACGACGAGGCATGACACCGGCGCTGCGGTCCCACGCGGCTCGCACCGCTTCGGCGCCGAAGACCCAGAACGCGGCGGTGACGACGTCCGCGTGGACGTCACCCAGTGCGCCGCCGCGGCCGGCGACGTAGAAGTCCATGCCTTCGAAACCGAGCTCCGCGCCGCGCGCGAACGTGTCGGCGTGCGTCACGAAGCCGGCCGGCAGCGCAACGACGAGCGAGGCGGTGTCGTGTGCGGCTTGTTCCGGCGTCACGACCGGATCACGGACGAGCGGCGAAGGCGTTGCTCTCCGAGTCGGCGGGGAGCTCGTCGGCCGAGCGCTCGTCAGGTGGCGTGGCGAGCTCTTCGGGTGACATGCCGACTCGATCCGCGATCGGCTGCAGCTTGGCGAGGTCGAAGTCGTAGATCTTCGCGGCGGTCTCCGAGAGCATCATCCGCACCTCGGCCTCGGGCACGTCGTGGAACGTGTTGCGCAGCGACGCCTTGGAGTACGGATACGTCCCTTCGTCGTGCGGGTAGTCGCTCGCCCACATGATCTTGTCGACACCGACCGTCGTTGCGCTTGCGGCATTCGGCCGGGCCCATGAAGCTCGCGGTCACCCAGACGTTCTGCTGGAAGTACTCGCTCGGGAGCTTCGGCAGGCGTTGGTCGTCGGTGAAGCCGAGCTCGCCGATCTTGCCGCCGAAGATGCGCTTGGCGAGGAAGTCCGTGCGCGGCAACTCCTCCGCGAGCCAACCCATGCCCGACTCCGCGAGCACGAACTTCAACTTCGGGTGCCGTTCGAACACGCCACCGAAGATCAGGCTCCAGAACGCGCGGTGCGCGTAGAAGCCGGTTTCGAGCAGCCACATCACGCCACCCGCGGGGTACTTGCCGTAATCGGGCGCGGCGCTGCCCGAGTGATGGTTGACGGGCAGGCCGGTTTCCTCGAGGGCATCCCAGATCGGCTCGTACACGTCGGTTGCGTAGAGCGGCGGGAGGTGCGAGTCGGGCGGGACGCCGGGGAGCAGGATGCCGCCGCGCAGCCCGTTCGCGGCGGCCCAGTGGATCGTGTCGACCGCGTCGTCGACGTCGTTCAACAGGATCTGCGCCATGCCCGCGCGGCGTTCGGGCGCGGCGGCGATGTAGTGATCGCGTACCCATCGGTTGTGCGCCTGCAGCCCGGCCCAGCGCATTTCGTACTCGTCGCGGTCCTTGGGTGCGCGCGCCATGAAGCTCGCGCTCGGGAAGAACGGCGGCACAGTGTTGGGGAACGCAACCTCGGCGACGATCCCGTCGTCCTCCATCTCGCTGAGCCGGGCGTCGGAGTCCCAGTTGCGGTAGCGCTTCGAGCCGCTCAGGTCGCGGAACGGGTTCTTGTAGGCGCCGCGCCACGCCTCGAACTCGGGCAGCCACTTCGGGTCGAGGAACTCGCGGTACTGGTCCATCGAGCCGCCGGCATGGCAGTCGGTCGAGATGACGACGTAGTTCTCGTTCATGACCGGAACGCTACGCTCCCGCACCGTGAACGAGCTCACCTACCAGGCCTTCGACGCCGACAACCACTACTACGAGGCGCTCGACGCCTTCACCCGCCACCTCGACCCGAAGCTCGGCCCGCGCTGCGTGCAGTGGGCCGAGATCGACGGGCGCAAGTACCACGTCGTGGGCGGTCAGGTGAGCCGGGCGGTCGTCAACCCGACCTTCGACCCGATCGCCAAGGCCGGCGCCATGCACGACTACTTCCGTGGCAACCCGGACCAGAAGCAGCCGTGGGAGTTCCTCGTCGAGCGGGAACCGATCCCGGCCGCGTACCGCGACCGTGACGCCCGCCTCGCGCAACTCGACGAGTTCGACCTCGAAGCGGTGTGGCTGTTCCCCACCCTGGGCGTCCTCTACGAGGAACTGCTCAAAGCACGACGTCGGCGCGGTGACGCTCACGTTCACCGCGTTCAACCGCTGGCTCGACGAGGACTGGGGTTGCAACTACCGCGACCGCATCTTCGCCGCGCCCTACGTCTCGTTGTGCGACACCGACTGGGCGATCTCGGAGCTCGAGTGGGCGATCGATCGCGGCGCGCGTTGCATCGTGATGCGGCCCGCGGCCGTCGTCACGGCCGACGGTTCGCGTGCCGGTGAGCGACCCGCGTGTTCGATCCGTTCTGGGCGCGCGTCGAGGAGGCGGGGATCACGGTTGTCGCGCACGCAGGCGATAGCGGCTACTCGTCGAACGGCTACGCACAAGACGGGTTTCGCCGCCGCGTTCGTGAACGGCGGGCGATGGGCGCCGACGATCAAGTCGTTCGCGATCGAGCGTGCGGCGTACGACTTCCTGATCACGCTCGCGTTCGACAAGCTGTTCGACCGCTTCCCCGGCGTTCGCATTGCGTCGGTGGAGAACGGCTCCGAGTTCCTCCCCGACCTGTTCAAGAAGCTGGCCTCGACCGACCGCAAGATGCCCGGCTACTTCGGCGAGGATCCGGCCGAGTGCGTTCCGCCGCAACGTGTGGATCAACCCGTTCTGGGAGGACGACGTCGAAGAGGTCGTCGAGCTCATGGGCGCCGATCGCGTGATCTTCGGCTCCGACTGGCCGCACATCGAAGGGATGCCGCGTCCCCTCGACTACGCAACCGAGCTGAAGGCATTCGACGACGACACGCAGCGCAAGATCCTGCGTGACAACGCACGCGAGCTGACAACCCTCCGTCCTCGCTCGTGAAATTCTCGGTCGTCGGGACCGACCACCTTCATGTGGTCGAGCTCGTTTCGGGTCTCGTCGACGCCGGATCGGAACTGGTCGCCATCGTCGCGACCGAACCGCGCATCGGTGGGTGGCTCGCATCGCAGTACCCGGACGCGCGGAGTGTCCCGAGCCTCGACGACGCGTTGGAGGGTGTCGACGTCGTCGTCACTGCCGCGATCCCAGCCGATCGCGCCGAGATCGGCATCATCGCGATGCGCGCCGGAAAGGACGTGCTCGCCGACAAGCCCGGCGCGACGACCATCGAACAGCTCGATGCGCTCCGCGCCGCCCACGCCGAGACGGGCAAGCAGTACCTCGTGCTGTTCTCGGAACGGCTCACGAACGCAGCGATGGTCCGCGCCTTCGAACTCGTGCAGGATGGCCGCATCGGTCGGGTGGTGCACACGGTCGGGCTCGGGCCGCACACGCTCAACCTCGAGCGCCGCCCCGACTGGTTCTTCGATCCGGCGCACTACGGCGGGATCCTGGTCGACATCGGCTCGCACCAGATCGACCAGTACCTCGCGTTCACGGGCGCAACCTCGGCCGAGGTGCTCGCGTCGACCGTGCGTGCGCATCCCGAGCACCCGGGCCTCCAGGTGCTCGGCGAGATGCTCGTGGCTTCGCCGGACGCGACCGGTTACGCGCGCGTCGACTACCTCACCCCGGCCGGACTCGCGCCCGCGTGGGGTGACGTGCGGTTCACCGCCGTCGGCACCGAGGGCTACCTCGAGGTCCGCCACGTCGACCAGACCGTGCTCGTCGTCGACGGCGAGCAGCAGGAGACGATCGTTTGCACCGAGCAGCCGTCGGGCTGGGGGACGCGCTACCGCGACGGCACGCTGGTCACCCAGGAGCACGTCTTCGCGGTGACCGAGACGTGCCTGCGAGCCCAGGTCCAGGCCCACCGGATCGCCGGCTGACCCCGATCTTGACGATTTCTGCAGGTAAGGGTAGCCTCACCTTCTCGAGTCATATCCGCATCTGCAGCCTCCCCGGAGTCGGCATTGATCGTCTGCCACTGCGAAGCCGTGAACGACAAGACCGTGACCGCCGCGGTCCTGTCCGGTGCCGAGGATCTGGCATCTGTCGGCGAACGGTGCCAGGCCGGCATCAGCTGTGGTGGTTGCCACCGGAAGCTCGAACAGCTCGTCCGCGAACACATCGCACCGCGCGAAGCGGCCGTCGCCGTAGCCTGAGCCCGTCCGCACTTTTGGACGAGGCAGATGGAGGTCGGCCGTGCGCGGCAACGAGGCGATCATCGCGTTGCTCAACGAGGTTCTCACCGCCGAGCTCACGGCCGTGAACCAGTACTTCATCCACGCCAAGATGTGCGACAACTGGGGCTACGAACGCCTCGGCAAGCACCACCGCGACGAGTCGATCGGCGAGATGAAGGATGCCGACAAGTTGATCGAGCGCATCCTCTATCTCGAAGGTGTACCGAACCTGCAGCGCCTCGGCACGGTGATGGTCGGTGAGAACGTCCCCGAGCAGTTGAACCTCGACCTGCAGAACGAGCACGACGCCATCGACCGTCTCAACCGCGGCATCGCGCTGTGCGTCGCCGAAGGCGACAACGGCAGCCGCGACCTCCTCGAGGACATCCTCGAAGGCGAAGAGGAACACGCCGACTGGCTCGAAACGCAGATCCACCTCGTCGCCGAGCTGGGTGAAGCGCACTACCTCGCGCAGCAAGTGCACGAGGACGACTAGCGCCGCCCCGACTACAGCGCGGCGAAGTACAGGTCGGCGACGCGTTCGCGCTGCCAGGCCTGCGCGCCGAGCAGCAGGTCGTCGACCTTGGCTCGCCGCAGGAACACGTGTGCGTCGTTTTCCCACGTGTAGCCGATGCCGCCGTGGATCTGGATGCACTCGGCGGTGACGTAGTTCGCAGCTTCGGCGGTGAACGACTTCGCCATCGCCGCGGCCGACTCGCGATCGGGCGCCTCGACGTCGGAGGCCCATGCTGCGTAGTGCACCCCGACCCTGGCCATTTCGATCTGGTGGAGCATGTCGACGGCCTTGTGCCGCGTGACCTGGAACTTGGACAGCGGCTTGTCGAACACGACCCTCGCCTGCGCGTAGTCGAGCGCGAGCGCACTCGCGGCTTCCGACACGCCGATGAGCTCGGCCGCGAGCAACACCGCCGCATCGTCGATCACGCGCTGCCACAAAGCGGTCTGGTCGCCGGCGGGACCGACCGCGACGGCTCGCGTGCCGCCGAACTCGAGACGGGCGAACTTGCGCGTGATGTCGAGGCTCGTCGCGAGCTTCGCGTCGGGTCGCTCGACGAGGAACGTGCGCAAACCTTCACGCGAACGCGCCGGTACGAGGACCCAGTCGGCACTCGCGCCGTCCATCACCATGGGCTTGACGCCGTCGAGGCGATAGCGCGTGCCGCGTCCATCGGCGCGCACCCGCACCCGATCGAGCGGGCTGCCGGAACCGGCCTCGTCGAGCGCGACCGTGCCGCGTTCGGTACCGCCGGCGAGCGCGGTCAGGCGCTCGTTGAGCCCGAGCGCGCGCGCCGCGAGCGTGGCGAGGATCGCGGAAGAGAAGTACGGGCCGGGGAACACGGTCCGCCCCATCTCTTCCTGGACGACGACCGCGTCGACCAACGTAAGGCCGAGACCGCCGCACTCCTCGGGGACGAGCACGCCGGTCCATCCGAGGTCGACGATCGCGCGACCACACGTCGGGGGTGATGCCGGTGTCGTCGTGCTCCGCCATCTGTCGCACGTACGCCTTCGGCGCTTCGTGCTCGAGGAAGCTCTTCACCGACGCGCGCAACTGGTCCTGATCGGCAGAAAAAGTGAAGTCCATATGCGAGGCGGGACGGTATCCCGAACCTGACGCTAATGTCAGCTTCGTATGGATTTCTCGTGGTCGGCCGAAGATCTCGCGTTCAAGGAAGAGCTCGAAGCGTTCCTCGACAAGGAGATGGGGCCGTTCCTCGAACAGTGGGACGAGCGAGACGACCTCGAGCCTTCGCGCGGCGTCATGGGCGCGATGGAGAAGCGCAAGGCGTGGCAACACAAGCTGAACGAAGGTCGTTGGGCGTCGATCCTGTGGCCCGAGGAGTGGGGCGGCCGCGCCGCCACCACCGCGCAGTCGGTCATCTACACGCAGGTGATGGCGAAGTACCGAACGCCCGGCATCTACAACGCCAACGGCATCGTGCAGATCGGCCCGTCGATCATCGGGTGGGGCACCGACGATCAAAAGGCGCGCTGGCTGCCCGGCATCCTCGACGCCACCGAGCACTGGTGCCAGGGCTTCTCCGAACCGCAAGCAGGTTCGGACCTCGCGAACCTGCGCACCACCGCGATCCTCTCCGACGACGAGTCGCACTACGTGGTCAACGGGCAGAAGATCTGGATCTCCTCGGCGCAGATCGCGAAGTGGGGGCTGTTCCTGTTCCGAACCGACCCGACCGCCATCTCGCGTGGTCGCAAGCACGAGGGCATCACCGCGTTCATCGTCGACATGGAGCTGCCCGGCATCGAGGTACGACCGATCCGCGAGATCACCGGCGACTCGTTGTTCTGCGAGGTGTTCTTCACCGACGTGAAGATCCCGGTCGGCGACCGGCTCGGTGACGAGAGCAACGGCTGGCTCGTCTCGATGGGCGCCCTCGGCCAGGAGCGCGTCGGCAGCTCGGGCCAGGCGATCTCGATGGCCAACGACCTGCGCAACCTGCTGAACACGGCCAAGGCCGAGAACCCGGACGCGCTCCGTGACCCGTCGATCCGAGATCGCGTGGCGCGCCTGCACACGCAGATCGAGTACACCCGGCTGCTCATCACGCGCGCGCTGTCCAAGGTGCTGAAGGGCGAGAAGGGGTGGCCGGAGGTGCCGCTCGCGAAGTTGCAGTGGGGCTACATCTCGCTGTGGCTCGCGGAGCTCGCGCTCGACGTGCTCGGCCCGACCGGCACGCTGCTCAAGGGCGCGCCCGGTGCGATCGACGGCGGCGTGTGGGCGCGCGGTTACGTGTGGCAGCGCTACACGACGATCGGCGCCGGCCCCACCGAAGTGCAGAAGAACATCATCGCCGACCGCGCCCTCAAGCTCGAGCGCTGATCCGCCCGTTCTACGCAGCCGCCGTCCTGATTTTCGCAAGTAACTACTTGCATTAATCCAGCCGCGGGGCGATACTGCGGGCGAGACACAGGAACACAGCACAGAGGGGGCAGCCATGGCGGTTGCACTGATCACCGGCGCCTCCCGCGGGTTCGGACGTGCGCTGGCACGCTCCCTGGCCCTCGACGGGTGGTCGCTCGTCCTCGACGCTCGGGGCGGTCCCGCCCTCGAAGCCGTCGCCACCGAGCTCGTCCAGCACACCCCGAACGCGGGTCGGCGGCGTGCGGGCGGTACCCGGCGACGTCACCGATCCCTGGCACCGCGGCGCGCTCGTCGCCGCGGCCGAGGAGCTCGGCGGCCTCGACCTGCTCGTGAACAACGCGAGCGTGCTCGGACCGTCGCCGCAGCCCACGCTGGCGACGTACCCGATCGACGTGTTGCGCGACGTGTACGACGTCAACGTGCTCGCGCCGGTCGCGCTCACGCAGATTGCGTTGCCGCTGCTGCGTCGCTCGCACGGCGCGGTCGTGAACATCACCTCCGACGCCGGCCGCGAGGCGTACGAGGGTTGGGGTGGTTACGGCTCTTCGAAGGCTGCGCTCGACCAGATCGGCAACATCCTCGGCGCCGAGGAACCCGACGTGCGCGTGTACACGTTCGACCCCGGCGACATGCGCACGCAGATGCACCAGGAGGCGTTCCCGGGCGAGGACATCTCCGATCGCCCCGAACCGGAGGCGGTCGTGCCGTCGCTTCGACGGCTGTTGGAAGCGCGCCCCGCGAGTGGACGTTTCTCGGTGAGCGAGCTCGTTTCATGACCGTGCAGGAGCTCACGGTGCGGGAGGCGACGGCGCCGGCCGAAGCTCGCGGCATCACGCGCGATGCGGTCCGGATGATGGTCGCCTACCGAAGCGACCTGCGCGTCGTGCACGCCCACGCGCACGACCTCCCGTCATACCTCGACGAGGGCGACCTCGTGGTGGTCAACACATCGGGCACGCTCGCCGCCGCCGTCGACGCGATCGGCGAAGACGGCACACCACTCGTCGTGCACCTCTCGCAGCAACTGCCCGCGGGCCTGTGGCTCGTCGAGCTACGCCGGCTCGAGGGCGGTGCAACCGAACCGTGGGGCGAGCAGCCGCCGGGCACCACGCTGCGGCTGGTCGGCGGGGGCACGATCATCCTCGCAACCCGCTTCGCGCATTCGCAGCGGTTGTGGGTCGCGACCATCGACCTGCCGGTGCCGGTGTTGACGTTCCTGGCGGTGCACGGCCGCCCCATCCGCTACGGCTACGTCACGCGCGACTGGCCGCTCGACTTCTACCAGAACGTGTACGCGCGTGAACCCGGCAGTGCGGAGATGCCGAGCGCCGGACGCCCGTTCACACCGGAGCTGATCACGCGCCTCGTCGCCAAAGGCGTGGGTGTGACGCCGCTCTTGTTGCACACCGGCGTGTCGTCGCTCGAGGCCAACGAGAACCCGTACCCCGAGTGGTATCGGGTCGCGCCGTCGACCGCGGCGCGTGTCAACCAGACCCACGCCGGCGGCGGTCGCGTGATCGCGATCGGCACAACCGTGGTGCGCGCGCTCGAGACCGTCGCCGAACGGTCGGGCCTCGTGCATTCGGGAGAAGGTTGGACCGATCTCGTGGTCACGCCCGAGCGCGGTGTGTTCAGCGTCGACGGCATGCTCACCGGTTGGCACGAGCCGGAGGCGTCACACCTGTTGATGCTGGAGGCCGTCGCCGGTCTCCCGGTGCTCGACGTCTCGTACGCCGCGGCCGAGACCGAGGGCTACCTCTGGCACGAGTTCGGCGACGTGCATCTGCTCCTGCCGTGAGCCGAGCCCACGTCCGGCACTACCCGACGCCGAGGCGTTCGTACTGCTCGGTCGGCGCGTCGACGCTTTCGAGCGCGGCGCGCAGCAGATCGATCGCTTCCTTCTCGGCGGGCGTTCCCGCGCGGTTCTCGGTCTGCCACGGATCGGCGTCGAGGTCGTGCAGCAGGTGATGGTCCGTCTCGACGCCGTAGGCCCAGAACGGGAGCAGGTCGCCCGCACCGAAGGGCTGACGGATCACCGGCACCTCCGAGTCGGGCATGTACGCGAGTTGGGCCCGCCGATCCGGGCGCGGCAGCCGCAGCTCGGCGCGCGAGTGGATGGGCATCGTGGACCAGCGGTTCGACCACATCGCGAGCGGGAAGTTCTCCCCCACCGGCGCGCGGGCGTAGTGCCGGTCGCGGTCGACGACGTGCACGTGCCGGCCCCAGTACCCGAGCAGCGCGTGTTCGCGAACCTCGTCGACCTCGCCTTCGACCAGCGGCGCCAGCGACCGGCCGTGGGTGCGGTGCGCGGGCGTCACGCCGAACACCTCCGCGATGGTCGCGTGCAGGTCGACGTTGGTCGTGAGCGCGTCGATCGTGCGCGCGGCCACATCGGGCCACGCGACCAACATCGGAGTGTGTCCCAGGTCCGAGAAGACGGGGATGCCGGGTTTGCCGAACGCGTCGCGCTCACCGAGGTAGTGCCCGTGGTCGGTGCAGAGGACGACAGCCGTGTCGCGCCAGAGATCTTGCGCGTCGAGCTGGTCGAGGATGCGACCGAGCCAGTGGTCGATCATCGCCAGCTTCGACTGGTAGTTGGCGCGGATCTGACGCGCTTCGTCGGGTCGCAAGCGGCCCTGCGCCATCGTGTCGGTCGAGTAGGGCGGCCAGATCAACTTCGGTCCGGCCCACGCGTCGTCGTAGCGCGACGCCCAGCGGGTCGGCGTGTCGAAGGGTTCGTGCGGATCGAACTCGTCGACGAACAACAGGAACCGATCGTGATGACGCGCGCTCGTCCGCAGCCAGTCTTCGGCCGCTTGCATCGTGCGCGGCCCGGGGAAGTCCTCCTCGGCGCGGAACCACGTGCGCGAGTCGTCGTACGAGTGGTGCACGAAACCGGGCTCCGCGGGGAGCGCGGGCGTCCCGGTCCACGTCGGGTCGGGTCGGGTGCGCCACGGGTCGCTCTCGTGGCCGCGCACGTACTGCCACGCCGTGAAGTCGGTGTGGTAGTTCTCGCCGCCGATCTCGAACAGGTGCGGATGGTCGGAGACGAGCATCGTCGTCACGCCCGCGCGGCGCAGGTCGTAGGTGATCGCGTCCTCCCACACCTCGATCGACCCCCACGGACGCCAGAGGAAGTCGAGCGCGCCGACGAGCAGGTCGTGGCGCGCCGGCATGCACGGCAATGAGCCCGACCAGTGCCGGTCGAAGCGCACCGCGCGTGCCGCGAGCCGATCGATGTTCGGTGTCGCCACCGGTTCGAGGTCGGCCCAGTCGCCGACTCCTGTCGCGACGCGACGAGCGCGCTGCTCGGTCGCGTCGAGATAGCAGTCGAGAAAGTGGCGGTTCAGGCTGTCGAGGAGGACGACAACGACGTTCGCCGGTGTGCTCAGGAGTACACCCAGCGCTGTTCGGGTTCGGCCCCGTCGGCGTACTCGATGCACTGGACGTCGAACTGGATCGGCAGCAGGTACCGCACGTAGAACGCGTGCACGGTCACCGGCCCGGTGACGAGATCCTTCGGGAACTCGAGGATCCGCACCCGGTCGTCCTTGTCGCGCCACTTCTTCGCCAGCTCGAGCAGCTCGTCGACCTCCTCGCGCGTGTCGCAGAGGATGCCGAGGTGGTCGTAGCCAGGCGCCTGCATGGGCTTGTCGGCCTCGGCGAGCAGGATGAACGACTGCGCACCGTCGTCGCCCGCGAGCAGGAAGTTCTTCTGGTCGAAGAGCTCCACATCGACGCCGCGCCAGCCGAACATCTCGCCGTAGAAGGCGGAGATGTCGGCGCGGGTCGCGTCGTCGAGCGCACCGCGCGGGAACGTGAGCTCCATGTGGTTGAACCGTTTGGCCATGCGCTCCAGCGTACGCACCACCGGTTTTGGCGACAATCGGCGACCGTTTCGGTCGCCGATCTGTCGCCGAAACCTGGGGTTAGACGCCGGGCGACGATCACTTGCGGGCCGGGCGTGGCGAGCGCGCGCTCCAGCATCTCGGTGAGCTCCTCGGCGGTGCTCGGCCGCGATGCCTCGACCCCCATCCCTCGGGCGAGCGCGACGAAGTCGAGATCCGGGTTCGACAGGTCGAGCAGGGAACGCGCACGCGGTCCGCCTTCACCGGCACCGACCCGGCCGAGCTCGATGTTGAGGATCGCGTACGACTGGTTGTCGAAGATGATGGTCGTCACGTCGAGGTCTTCACGCGCCTGCGTCCAGAGCGCTTGCAGCGTGTACATCGCGCTGCCGTCGGCCTGGAGGTTCACGACCTTGCGATCCGGACAGGCAACCGCGGCTCCCGTTGCGATCGGCATGCCGAACCCGATCGAGCCACCGGTGAGCGTGAGCCAGTCGTGGCGAGGTGCACCCGCAGTCGCGCCCGGCGCGAACAGTCCGTTCGTCTGCGCCTCGTCGGCGACGATCGCGCCCTCGGGGAGCAGCGCGCCGAGCGCGGCTGCGATGGCCGGCGCGCTCAGGTCACCCGTCGGGCGTTCGGGACGGACGGACGGCTGCAACGTCGCGCCGCGAGCATCGGCACCGAGCGCGTCGGCGAGTTGCTCGAGCGCGAGCGCGACATCGTCGGCGCCGAGTGCCAGCGTGTGGACTTCGCAGCCGTCGGGCACGAGCAGGCTGGGCTTGTCGGGATAGGCGAAGAACGACACCGGCGCGGGCGCATCGACGAGCACGAGGTGCCGTACGCCGTCGAGTTGCGCCAGCGCGAACTCGGCGAAGTAGCCGAGCCGTTCGATCGGCGGGATCCCCGCGCCCCGCTCGAGCCGGGCCGGGAACACCTCGGCCAGCAGCTTGGCGTTCACCACGTTCGCGACACGACTCGCTGCGAGGAGGCCGCGCTCGCGCAGCGCCGCGCCACCGAGGAGCAGCGCGACCGGCTCACCCGATCGCAGCGCCTTGGCGACACCGTCGATCACATCACCGGGGACCTCCCGGCGCGCGACGAGCGGCTGCGCTCCCGCAGGCTCACCCGCTTCGAGCCACGTCGTGTCGGCGGGGAGGATGAGCGTCGCGATCTGGCCGGGTGGCATCTGCGCTGCGACAACCGCGTCCACCGCGTCGCGTGCGACCATCTGCGGCTGCGTGGTGTCGCGGATCCAACCGCTCACGTTGCGGGCGATCGCGTCGATGTCAGACGTCAGCGGCGCGTCGTAGGCGCGGTGATACGTCGCCTGGTCGCCGACGATGTTGACGATGGGCGTGCGGGCACGGCGCGCGTTGTGCAGGTTGGCGGTGCCGTTCCCGAGACCGGGGCCGAGGTGCAGCAGCGTGGCCGCGGGGCGGTCCGCCATGCGGCCGTAGCCGTCGGCCGCGCCGGTGGCCACGCCTTCGAACAGCGTGAGCACCGCCCGCATCTCGGGCACGTCGTCGAGCGCGGCGACGAACTGCATCTCCGAGGTTCCCGGGTTGGCGAAGCAGACGTCGACGCCGTTGGCGACGAGCGTGCGGATGAGGACGTGAGCGCCGTTCATGTGCTCCCTAGATCAGTCGAGCCTGTATCAATCGAGCCTGTATCAATCGAGCTGATCAGTCGAGCAGGGTGCCCGGGTTGAGGATCCCCTGCGGGTCGAACGCGAGCTTGATGCGTCGCATCGAGCGCGATCTTGGCCGGATCCTCGAGCTCGAGGAAGTAGCGCTTCTTCGCCGTGCCGATGCCGTGCTCGGCCGAGATCGCGCCGCCCAGCTTCATCCCGGCCTCGAGGATGGCGCGCATCACCTTGTGCCGCTCCTCCTCGTCGGCCTGGAACACCGACAGGTGCACGTTGCCGTCGCCGGCGTGCCCGGCGCCGGCGACCCAGGTCGCGTGCTCCTCGGCGATGCCGAGCACGGTCGCGAGGTACTCGGGCACCGACGCGCGTGGCACGACCACGTCGATGATGTCGTTCGCGCCGTTCTGCTTCGCCACCCAGAACGCCTTCTCCCGGGCTTCGAGCAGCAGCGCGGCCGAGTGCGAAGGCAGTGCGTACACATCGAGCGCGCCCAGCTCGGCGAGCAGCTCGGCGACCGCGGCAGTGTCGACGTCCAACCGGTCGGCGTGATGCTGCTCGACGACGACGACCAGATACGCGGCGGTCGCGTCCTTGATGTCTTGTGGGATGCCGAGATCGAGCCCGACGTTCGCGGTGGTCGCGGCCATGCTCAGCGCGTCGATGTACTCGAGGATCAACGGGTTCACGCCGCTGTTGACGATGCGCGGCACCGCCGCCGAAACCTGCGTCAGCGTGCTGAACGGCGCGAGCAACGTCGCGTTGTGCGCCGGACGCGGATAGAGCTTGAGGATCGCCTCGGTCACGATCGCGAGCGTGCCCTCCGAACCGATGATGAGCTGCGTGAGGTCGTAGCCGGTCGTCGCCTTCACGAACTTGCCACCGGTGCGGATCACCTCGCCGGTTGCGAGCACGGCTTCGAGCCCGAGCACTTGGTGCCGGGTGACGCCGTACTTCACCGCGCGCATGCCGCCCGCGTTGGTCGCGACGTTGCCGCCGAGGCTGGCGCTCGTCTCGCCGGGATACACCGGGTACACGAGACCGTGCGGCGCGGTCGCCTCCTCGAGCTGATCGAGCGTGACACCGGCTTCCACGACCGCGCAGTGGTTGTCGAGGTCGATCTCGACGATCCGCTGCATGCGGTCGAGCGCGCACACGATGCCGTCCGGGCTCGGGATGCATGCGCCCGAGAGGCCCGTGCCGGACCCCGCGCCGTCAGCGGCACCCGCAGCTCGGCCGCGGCCCGCACCACCGCCGCGACTTCGGCGGTTCCCGCCGGCCGCACCACCGCGAGCGGCCGCACCGCCACGCCGGTCGAGCGCCTCGTCGTGCGTGTAGTCCTCGGGGATGGCGTCGCCGGTGAACACGTTCGCTCACCGACGATGTCCCGCAGGCGCGAGACGATCGTCCACGCGGCCGTTTCGGCGTCCGTCGATGCGTCAACCGTAGTGTACGCAAGGTTCACGCCGAGGTCAAGCCGGGTATCTGTGATCCACGACGAAGGAGCGCCATGAAGCCCTACGCACTTCCCGATCTCCCCTACGACTACGCCGCGCTCGAGCCGCACTACTCGGCCCGCATGCTCGAGCTGCACCACGACAAGCACCACGAGGCGTACGTAAGGGTGTCAACGCCGCGCTCGACAAGCTCGAAGCGGCACGCGAATCCGGCGACATGAGCTCGATCGTCGGGCTCGAGAAGACGCTGGCGTTCAACCTGTCGGGCCACGTGCTGCACACGTTGTTCTGGCAGAACCTCTCGCCCGACGGCGGCGGCAAGCCCGACCGGTGAGCTCGCGGCCGCGCTCGACGAGCACTTCGGCAGCTTCGACGCCTTCAAGGCGCAGCTGAGCGAAGCCGCGGGCACGGTCCAGGGCTCCGGGTGGGGCGTGCTGTCGTGGGAGCCGCTCGGTCAGCGCCTGTTCATCGAGCAGGTGTACGACCACCAGGGCAACGTCGGCCAGAGCGGTCAGCTGCTGCTGGTGCTCGACGCGTGGGAGCACGCGTTCTACCTGCAGTACGAGAACCGGAAGCCCGAGTACATCAAGGCGATCTGGAACGTCTTCAACTGGGAGGACGTGTCGAAGCGCTTCGAACGCGCCCGCGAGGTCGCCTTCGTCGCCTGACGCCACTGCATCACTCGGCGCGTCCGAAGCTCGGCCTCTAGCCTGAGCCGCGATGACTTGGACGCGTCGCCGCGCTCGGGATCGCGTTGCTGGCGTTCGTCGCCGTTGTCGCGCTCCCGCGAGCCGGCGACGCGCAGAGCAGCACGGAGACGCATCCGGTCCTACGACGTCCAGATGCAGATCGAGCCCGACGGTGTGCTGCTCGTGCGCGAAGTCATCGCCTACGACTTCGGTCCGAACGAGCGGCACGGGATCCAGCGCGATCTGGTCCGGCGCGAGAACTACGACGACGACAACGATCGCCTCTACGAGATCGACGTCACGTCGGTCACCGCGAGCGCCGGGCACGCCCGACGACGTGCAGCTCTCCGATGAGGGCGACTTCCGTCGCGTCCGCATCGGTGATCCTGACGTCACGATCACCGGCGCGCACACGCTACACGATCGACTACACGGTCCAGGGCGCGCTGCAATCGTTCCCGGACCACGACGAGCTGTACTGGGACGCGATCGGCCACGAATGGGACGTGCCGATCGCCGACGTGTCGGTCAGGTCGACGCGCCGGCCGACATCACCGACATCGCGTGTTTCACGGGACCGGACGGCAGCTCGCTCGCCGTGCTCGCGAGGCGACGGCGTCCGGTCCATCGGCGTCGTTCGCGCGAGGCCGAGCTCGCGCCGGACGCGGGCATGACGATCGTCGTCGGCATCCCGAAGGGCGCGATCGATCCCGAGCCGGCGCCGATCCTGCGCGAGCGGCGGACGCTGGAAGACGCGTTCGCGGTGAACCCGGCAACCCTCGGCATCAGCGGCGGCCTCGCGCTGCTCGGCATCGGCGCGGTGAGCGCGCTGGCGTGGCGGCGCGGGCGCGACCGCCGCTTCACCGGGTCGGCCACCGACGCCGCGATGGGCAACCTCACCGGAGAAGACGAACGCGTCCCGCTCGGTCAACTCGACGCCGGGCCGGTCGAGTTCGTCCCACCGGAGCGGGTGCGGCCCGGACAGGTCGGCACACTCATCGACGAACAGGCGAACCTGCTCGACGTCACCGCGTCGATCGTCGACCTCGCCGTGCGCGGCTACATCACCATCACCGAGATCCCCGAGAACGGAACGAAGCCCGACTACGAGCTCACGCGCTCCAAGGACGACCACACCGGCCTGCATCCGTACGAGGTCCTGCTGATGCGACTCGCTGTTCGCGTCGGGCCCGACCGTGAAGCTGTCCGAGCTGAAGTACGAGTTCACGTCGGAACTGTCGGCGCTGCAGCGACGCGCTCTACGACGACGTCATCGCCAACGGCTGGTACCGGATCCGGCCCGACCGCACGCGGCTGTGGTGGCGCCTGCTCGGTATCGGCGTCACCGTCATCGGCGTGATCGCAACCGTCGTCGTCGCCGCGACCACCTCGTTCGGGCTGCTTCCGCTCGCCGTCGTCCTCACCGGCGTCGTGCTCCTCGCGCTCGGCGGCACGATGCCGGCCCGCACGAGCAAGGGTTCGGCGATGCTCTCGCGCGTGCGAGGGTTCCGTCGCCTGTTCGACGAGGGTGAAGAGGACACTCGCGCCCGGTTCGCCGAGCAAGCCGGCATCTTCTCGCAGTACCTGCCGTACGCGATCGTGTTCGGCTGCACCGACAAGTGGGCGAAGGCGTTCGAAGGCCTCAGCGCCGAACAGCTCGGCGCGACGGGCTGGTACAACGGCACCTCGACGTTCACCGCGTTCGCGCTCGCGTCGGCGATGAACGACTTCGACACCAGCGCCACCGGCACGCTCTACGCGAGCCAGCCGTCGTCGTCCAGCTCGAGCGGGTTCAGCGGCGGCTTCTCCGGCGGCGGTGGAGGTGGCGGCGGCGGCGGCAGCTGGTAGGCGACGCCTCTCCGGTGGACCGCCAACTGACAAAATGCCCGGCGTGCCCGACGCCGCGCCCACCACCATCGCCGATCTGTTCCGAGCGCACATCGGGAACGACGCACCCGCCTTGCGCTTCGAGGACGAGTCGTGGACTCATCGAGAGGTCCTCGACGCGATCGCGCAGCGGGCCGCGTTCCTGCTGGAGCGCAAGCCCGCTCGACGCGCCCTTCCACGTGGGTGTGCTGTTCGACAACACACCGGAGATGTGGTTCGCGCTGGGCGCGTGCGCGGTGACGGGCGCAACGCTCGTCGGGATCAACCCCACGCGCCGGGGCGCCGAGCTGGCGCGCGACGTTCAACACACCGACTGCGCGCTGCTGCTGACCGAGCAGACCCACCTTCCGCTGCTCGAGAGCGCGGGCGAGGTCATCGGTTCCGACCGGTTCTTCGTCGTCGACGAGCCGGCGTGGCACGACGTGCTCGCTCCGTACGCGGGCGCGGCGCTGCCCGACGTCGAGATCTCCCCCGACGACCCGGTTCATGCTGATCTTCACGTCGGGCACGACCGGCGCGCCCAAGGCGGTGATGATGAGCCAGGGCCGGCTGTGCGGCTGGGGCAACTCGCTGGCGACCAACTTCGGACTCTCGCCCAGCGACGTCTGCTACTCGGTCATGCCGCTCTTCCATTCGAACGCCGCGGTCGCCGGGTTCACCAACATCGTGGCGGCGGGCGCGGTCGCGGTGTTGCGCCGCCGCTTCTCGGCGAGCGCGTGGCTGGCACGACGTGCGCGAGCACGGCGTGACGTTCTTCAACTATGTCGGCAAGCCGCTGACGTACATCCTCGCGACACCCGAGCAACCCGACGACGCCGACAACCCGTTGAACTTCGCGTTCGGCAACGAGGCCGCGCCGCTCGACATCGACCGCTTCGCGCAGCGGTTCGGCTGCATCGTCGTCGACGGTTACGGCTCGACCGAGGGCGGCGCGAACATGAGCAAGTCGATCGACACGCCACCGGGCGCGCTCGGCAAGCCGGTCGCCGAGAACGTCGACGTGAGCATCCTCGACCCCGAGACGAGCCAGGAGTGCCCGCGCGCCGAGTTCGATGCAGACGGCCGCTTCGTGAACGCCGAAGCGGCGATCGGTGAGATGGTGAACGTGAAGGGCTCGGGCGGGTTCGAGGGCTACTACAACAACGAGGAGGCCAACGCGGAGCGCATGCGCGGCGGCATGTACTGGACGGGCGATCTCGGCTACCGCGACGAGAACGGGTTCTTCTACTTCGCCGGCCGCAATTCCGACTGGCTACGAGTCGACGGCGAGAACTTCGCCGCTGCGCCCGTCGAGAACGTGCTGGCCCGTCACCCCTCGGTCGTGCTCTGCGCGGTGTACGCGGTGCCGGCGGTCGATGTGGGCGACGACGTGATGGCGGCGATCCATCTGCACGAAGGGCACGACGTTCGACGCGACGGAGTTCGTCGCGTTCCTGGACGCGCAGGCCGATCTCTCACCGAAGTGGGTGCCGCGTTACGTCCGGATCAGCCACGGGCTGCCGTCGACGGCGACGCAGAAGGTGCTCAAGCGGGTGCTGCGACGCGAGCACTGGGAGACCGACGACGAGGTCTGGTGGCGACCGGGACGCGATCGCGAGTTCCGCCCGTTCACCCCCGACGACGCTTCGGCGCGGCGCGAGCAGTTCGCGGCGCGGAACCGCGACCACCTGCTCGGACGAGCGTGAGGGCGGCGAGGGCGGCGTGCTTGTGCTCTTTGCGCCACGGCGACGGCACCTTGCCGAACGGCTTCGAGGGCGGGTTCCATGCCGGTGAGCTCACTCGCGGCAACGAGAGTGCACGGGACGCCCCGGCCGTCGAGGGCATCGACGATCGCACCGCGGTAGAGCGCGCCTTCGGCGTCGTGCAGGAGCGTGTGCGAGGCGACGATCTTCTCGAGCGGACCGGGCAGGTCGAGCGTCCTACCCACGACCGCGGCACCGGTGACGCGCACGCCGCGCTGCGCGAGCTCGTCGAGCACCTCGCCGATTGCCCGCGCCGATTGATCGGCAACGACGCGCGTCGACTTCGTCACGAACTTCGGCGCCGCTTTCGCGCTCATGGCCTGCGCGGCGTGGTAGACGAAGCGTTCCTGCGACTCGGGCACGAGCACGAGCTGCCACTTCCCGTCGAGCACGGGGCCCGAGCTCACGGCGACGGCGACCGCATGTCCCGTCTTGGTGAAGCAACCGACGACACACGTGTGGTCCGCCATGCGGTCAGGATGGCACGAGTTCCCGACAGTTCGCGTCAGGGATTGGGCCGATGCCGGCGGTGACGAACGCCCACGACGAGCAACGGCCCGGCGGCAACCGGCCTCGCGGCAATCGGCCTGGCGAGAGGAGGTCGTGGCCTTTCTCGACGGCCATGCCCGGTTGCGCACCGGCCTCGACGACTGGTCGACCTCCCCAGTGCATGACTCGCCGGCAGCCGAGGCCGAGTACTTCGAACGCGGGCGGCAGTGGCAGCAGACGGTGTTCGACGCGGGTTTCGCGGGCATCACCTGGCCGCGCGAGTACGGCGGTCGGGGCGGCGACGCGTGGCAGCAGGCGATCTTCCGCGAGGAGGAAGCGCGCTACGACGTCACCAGCGGCTTCATCGCCTCGACGATCACCCTCGCCGGGGCGGCGCTGATGACGCACGCGAACGAAGAGCAGCGGGCACGGTACCTGCGAGCGCTGCTCCGCGGCGACGAGGTGTGGTGTCAACTGTTCAGCGAACCCGACGCGGGCTCTGATCTCGCCAACCTCGGAACTCGCGCGGTGGCCGACGGCGACGAGTTCGTCGTCGACGGGCAAAAGGTGTGGACGTCCGGTGCGCACCACGCCGACTTCGGCCTCTTGCTCGCCCGCACCGACACCGCTGCACCCAAGCACCGGGGCATCACGTTCTTCCTGCTCGACATGCACTCCCGCGGTGTGGAGGTGCGCCCGCTCCGCCAGATGACCGGCGCCGCACACTTCAACGAGGTGTTCTTCCATTCGGTGCGCGTCCCCCGGTCGCAGGTCGTCGGCGAGGTCGGCGACGGTTGGGCGGTCGCCCGCACGGTGCTCGCCGCGGAGTCGACGATGGTCGGCAGCATGGTGCGCTTCGACGTCGTCGTCGAGCTGGCCCGGCTGGTGCGCGAGCGTGGACTGGCATCGGACCCGGTCGTCCGGCAGGAGTTCGCGCGCGTGGTGACGCGCGAACGGATCCTCGGTCTGCTGCGCGAACGGCTGCGACGCGCGGTGCTCCAGGGCGAGCGCCCGTCGATCGACGGCTCCGCGCTGAAGTTGTTGTGGGCGCAGGCGTGGTCGGCGCGCGCCGTGTTCGGTGTCTCGCTGTTCGGTCCCGCGGCGGTCGCCGACGCCGACAGCGACGCCGCGCCTACTGGCGCGATCAGTTGCTGGCGAAGTTCGGGGCCTCGATCGGCGGCGGCACCGACGAGGTCCACCGCAACCACGTCGCCGAACGCGTCCTCGGCCTCCCTCCCGAACCCAGAGTCGACCGCGACCTCCCCTGGCGTGACCAGAACTCCGCCATCTGATGGCGGAGTTCTGTCGCCCCGTCCGACCAGTTCTCCGCCATGTGATGGCGGAGTAGTGGCGTCAGTGGCCGCGGGCGAGCCATTCGTCGAGGTGGGGGGACTCCTCGCCGATGGTGGTGGAGTCTCCGTGGCCGGTGTGGACGACGGTCTCGTCGGGGAGCGTGAAGAGCCGGTCGCGGATCGACGATGATGATGACGTCGAAGTCGGAGTACGAACGACCCGGTCGCGCCGGGGCCGCCCTTGAACAGCGTGTCGCCGCCGAAGACGTGGCCGTCGGGCGACAGCAGGCACACGCCGCCCGGGCTGTGACCGGGCGTGTGCATCACCCGCAACCGCGCATCCGCGACCGACAGCTCGTCGCCGTCCTGCAGGTCGCGGTCGGGTGCTTCCGACGGATAGACCGCGTCCCACAACATGCGGTCGGCCGGGTGCAGCAACACCGGCGCGTCGACCGCGTCACGCAACGCGCCGGCCGCATTGATGTGGTCGTTGTGGCCGTGGGTCAGGAAGACGGCGCGCACGCGACGACCGCCCACCGCGTCGACGATCGGTGACGCGTCGTGCGCGGCGTCGATCACGATCACTTCTTCGTCGTCACCCAACAACCAGATGTTGTTCTCGACTTCGAAGTCCTGGCCGTCGAGCGAGAAGATCCCGTTGGTGCGGACGCGCTCGATGCGCACACTCACAGCACGACGACGGAGCGCAGCACTTCGCCGCGCTCCATCTTGTGGAAGGCGTCTTCGACCTCGTCGAGCGAGATCGTCTCGGACACGAATCGGTCGAGATCGAACCGGCCCTGCAGGTACAGCTCGATGAGCGTCGGGAAGTCGCGCGAAGGCAGGCAGTCGCCGTACCACGACGGTTTCAGCGCGCCGCCCCGGCCGAAGAAGTCGATCATCGGGATGTCGGGGAGCCCCATGTCGGGCGTCGGCACGCCGACCTGCACGACGGTGCCGGCGAGGTCACGGGCGTAGAACGCCTGCTGCAACACCTCGGGCCGGCCGACGGCTTCGATGCACACGTCGGCGCCGAACCCGTCGGTGAGCTCCTGCACCCGGGCAACCACATCCTCCTTCGACGCGTCGACGGTGTGCGTGGCGCCGAACTCCTTGGCCCACACGAGCTTCGCGGGGTCCATGTCGATGGCGATGATCGTGCGCGCGCCCGACACCTTGGCGCTCGCGATCGCGGCGTCACCGACGCCACCGCACCCGAAGACCGCCACCGTGTCGTCGGGGCCGACCGCGCCCGTGTACTTCGCGGCGCCGTAACCCGCCATCACGCCGCACCCGAGCAGACCCGCGGCTTCCGGCTTCGCCGCGGGATTCACCTTGGTCGCCTGACCCGCGGCGACGAGCGTCTTGTCGGCGAACGCGCCGATGCCGAGGGCGGGCGAGAGCTCGGTCCCGTCCTCGAGCGTCATCTTCTGCGTTGCGTTGTGCGTCGCGAAGCAGTACCACGGCCGGCCGCGCTTGCACGCCCGGCATTCGCCGCACACCGCACGCCAGTTGAGGACGACGAAGTCGCCGGGTGCGACGCTCGTCACGTCGGGGCCGACCGCCTCGACCACACCCGCGGCTTCGTGACCCAGCAGGAAGGGGAAGTCGTCGTTGATGCCGCCCTCGCGGTAGTGGAGATCGGTGTGGCAGACACCGCACGCCTGCACCGCGACGAGTGCTTCGCCCGGACCGGGGTCGGGCACGACGATCGTCTCGACGGTGACCGGCTGCTGCTTGCCGGTCGCCACGACACCTCTCACCTTCTGAGACATGTTCTCTGGTCACTCCGCTTCGTGCGTCGAGGCGTGCGTCGAGGCGTACGGCGAAGCGGCACGACGCTGCGCTCCGCCATTTCCACACTACGCAAGCGCGCGGGTCAGCGCGGCTTGCGGCCCCACGCGGTCATCTGCAACGGCGACAGGAGTCGACAGCCGGGATCGCGCACCTCGGCCAGCGCGGCGGTCGCGAGGCCGGCGTCGACGATGCCGGCCTCGACGAGCGTCGGCAGCGATCGTTCGAGCCCGAGGATGTACCACTCCATCGACGGCTTGTTCCCGCGCATCACGAACACGTTGCCTTCGGCGTCGACGTCCACGAGGCCGGCATCGTGCAGCAGCTCCGGCAGCCGCCGGCCGAGGTTCGGGTCGTAGCCCGCGGCCGCGACGTACGCGTCGCGCAAGCGTGTGGTGCAGCACACCGAACGCCTCGGGCAGCGGCTGGGCGTCGAACACGACCCAATCGGGGTCTTCGACGACGACGAACCCGCCCGGCTTCGTGGCCGCGACCATCGCCGCGACCGCACGCTCTCGCTCGCGGATGTGCTCGAGGACACCACGCGCGTGCGCGAGGTCGAACTCGCTCGCGGGCAGCGGATCGTTCGTGATGTCGTGCACGCGGAACTCGAGGTGCGGGTCGTCACCTTCGAGGAAGCGCTCGTCCACATCGGTCGCGAGCACGTGACCGTCGGGAGCGACGAGGGCGGCCAGCGCACGCGCCACCGATCCGCTCCCGGCACCGATCTCGAGGCAGCGCCAACCTGGTCGGGCGCCGAACCGGCGCAGACGGCTGATCGTCGGCTCGTCGAACAGCGCTCCGAGCTGGTCGAGTCGCTTCCGTTCGATCGCGGCCGTGTCGTCCGGCGCGCGATACGACGACGTCACCGATGGATCACCGATCTCGACGGGCACGGCGGCGCGCGGTGAGCAACCGGTCGATCAGCGCGCCGAGGATCGCCGTGCCCGGCGAGCACGAAGATGAGCGGGACGCTGAAGTCGGTGATGATGAAGTCGATGTTGACCTCTTCGGTGTTCACGACGATGAACGCGATCAGGATGATTGCCAAGACCACAATCGCTACGAGCTTCGCGGTGTCGCGTTCGCGACCGTTGTGATCGTCGTTCGCCATGGATCCTCCCGGGTCTTCAGAACAGGTAGTCGTCGATGACCCGATGCATCTGGAGGATGTTGCCCTCCTGACGCGGGTTCAACCAGAACCCGTCGGCCCCGGACGACTTCATGCCCCGCTGCACCTGCGCGAGGTTGGCATAGTCCTGCTCGGTGATGGTGCCCCAGTCACGTTCGGTCCAGTCCGGGTGGAAGCGGCGCGGCGGCGCGTGCCACTCGGCGTCGTCGGCCGGCCACTCCAAGACCCACGTGTCCTTCACCGCACGGTCGGGATCGCGTCCCCACGGACGGACCCGGAAGAGCAAGGCGCTCCCCGGATATATCGGTCCGACCAGGTTCGGGAACCAGTGGACATCTTCGGCGCTCGTCATCTGCTCCGCGCCGAGACCGCTCGTGTCGACGCCGCGCGCCCGGAGCAACTCGAGTCGCGTCTGCTGATACGCCTCGAGCAACGTCGAGCCTTCGGGCGGCCCGTTGGTGCGCAGCGCCTCCACCGCGGCGCGTTCGTCGCCGAGGAACGCTCCTCCGAGCCCGGCGACGAGGCCCGCGAGGATCTCGCCTTCGTCGTAGTCGTTCCGGTCGAGCCCGAGCCGAGGACTCGGCCGCAGCTCTCGGCGTGCACCCGGAAGTCGGCCGTAGCGAGCGTGCTTGCCGAACTGTTCGTACGCGATGCTCACGTCGTCGGTCCACGGGAGGATCTGCGGGTGCAGCCCTTGAACGTGGTAACCCTCGTTGAACGCGTCGACGACGGCCTTCCAGTTCGCGTCGATGATCGTCGTCCGGTATCCGCGCAGGCGCATGCGATCGAGGTGGAACGGCGCGAGCAGTTCCGGGAGCGGGTCGAGGAACTCGAGCAGGGGTTCGGCGTCAGGATCGAAGTTGACGAACACGAATCCACCGAACGTCTCGACGCGGACCGCGTGCAGTGCGAGATCGTCGGGAAGATTGGTGAAGTCCTCACGATCGACGACGTGCGTGAGCGAGCCGTCGAGCCCGTACTGCCAGCCGTGGTACGGACACTGGATGCACTCGTCGTCGAATCGACCGGTGGCATCCGCGAGGCGCGTGCCTCGATGCAGGCACGAGTTGTGGAAGGCGTGCAGCTCGCCCGTCGCCGTTCCGCACGACGAGCACGGACTCGTCACCGATGCCGTACTCGAAGTAGTCGCCGGCGTGCAGCAACTCCTCCTCGCGACCGGCGACCTGCCACACGCGCGACCACAGCCGCTCGAACTCGAGATCGGCGAATGCACGAAGCGGTGTAGCGCTCCTTCGGCACGAACCCGTCGGCGTGCACGCGCCACTCGTCGCGACGGGAACGCTGCGCGTAGGACATGCGAGAATCGATCGTAGTGGCCGAATTCAACATCGCGGACCTGTTCGAACTGGTTGCCGACGCGGTGCCGGACCGGGTCGCCGTGGTTTCCGGCGACGACACGCGCACCTACGCCGAGCTCGACGAGCGTTCGACCCGCCTGGCGCATGCGCTCGACTTGCCGGTCGGGCGCGCACGTCGGCCTGTGCCTGCGCAACTCGATCCCGCACGTCGAACTGATGCTGGCCTGCTTCAAGGCGCGCGCCGTGCCGGTGAACATCAACTGGCGTTACACCGACGCCGAGATCGCCTACGTCGCCGACGACGCCGACCTCGTACAGCTCTGGCACGACGCCGACACGCGTCCCGATTCGTTCGAGCCGCGCGTCGCGGCCGGTGCGCCGACGCGCGACTTCGGTCCGCGTTCGGCCGACGACCGCTACGTGCTCTACACCGGCGGCACGACCGGTCGGCCGAAGGGCGTGGTGTGGCGTCAAGAGGACATCTTCTTCGCCGCGCTCGGCGGCGGGAATCCGGGCGGACCGCCGATCACGACGCCCGAGGCCATCGTCCGCTCGGTGTTGGACAACCCGGCGCAACGACTGCGCGCGTTCCTGCCGCGCGGACGAGCCCGGACCATCCCAGTTCGTGTCGCTCGCACTCGGTCCGCTGGTGCACGCCAGCGGTCAGTGGTCGGCGCTCGGCACGCTCCTCGGCGGCGGGAAGCTCGTGCTCTACGCGGATCCGAGCATCGAGATGGATCGAGTGCTCGCGCTGATCGAACGCGAGCAGGTCGGGGCGCTGAACCTCGTCGGCGACGCGAGCGGGAGGCCGCTCGTCGACGCGCTGCGCGCGACACCCGACCGCTTCGACACGTCGTCGTTGCTGCTGCTCGGCTCGGGCGGCAGCATGCTCTCCGCCGCGGTGAAAGCGGAGCTCATGCAGCGTTTGCCGAGCGTGCTCGGCATCGTCGAAGGCGTCGGCTCATCGGAGTCGCCCGCCCAAGCAGTGTCGGTCACGAGGCGGGGCTCGGGCACCGATCCGTCGCTCACGTTCGCGGCCAAGGCCGAGACGATCGTCGTCGACGACGACCTGCGACCCATCCCGAACGGGTCAGGGGTCGAGCGGCCGGCTGGCAACCCGCGGGCGGGTCCCCCTCGGCTACTACAAGGATCCGCGAGCGCAGCGCGCGCACGTTCGTCGAGATCGACGGTGCGCGCTGGTCGCTCCCGGGCGACATGGCCACCATCGACGCCGACGGCACCGTGCACCTGCTCGGCCGAGGTTCGCAGTGCATCAACACGGGTGGAGAGAAGGTGTACCCGGAAGAGGTCGAAGCGGTGCTCAGGTCGGCGCCGGGAGTGGCCGACGCCGTCGTCCTCGGCGTCGCCGACGCGCGCCTCGGCGAACGCGTCGTCGCGCTCGTCGTTCCCACCCACGAAGCGAGCGCACCAGATCTCGCCGGGCTGCAAGCGCACTGCCGGGAGCAGCTCGCGGGATACAAGGTGCCGCGCGCCCTCCAGATGGTCGAGACGATCCGGCGCAACGACGCGGGCAAGGTCGACTACGCCTGGGCCCGCGCCGTCGCCGCGCCGTAGGCACGTCGGTCAGTCGAACCAGGTCCACTGCCAGGGGGTGATCGTCTCGAACGGGCCGGCGAAGGTCACGCCCTCGCGCGCGACGTTCGACCGGTGCGAGCGCGGCCGCGGTCGTGTTCGGCTCTTCGTCGAGCCAGGCGACCGTGATGCGCTGGTCGCCGGGTTTCCACGGGTGCGCGTCCGACTCCTCGCCGGACAGGAACGTCCAACAACCGGTGACGCCCGGTGCGTTCATGAGCGCGGCTTCGTGCTGTGCGGTATCGCTCGCACCCGCGTCTTCGACGACGACGTAGATCCCGCGGTGCGGTCGGAACGGCACCGATTCGGCGCGCACCAACACGCGGGGCGCGGCGACGCCGTCGACGATCCGGAACGGGCCCGACAGCAACGCGCGACGGTGCTGGTGGAAACGTCCGACCTTCCCGAGCGCACGGCCGTGTTGGTAGAACTCGCGCAACGTCTCCTCGACCGGATCCGTCATCACGTAACAGGTGAGGTAGTGAACCGCGTCGAGCGGCTCCTCGCTCACGGCCCGCGCCGCGGCGCCGGCCGGCGTCGAGACCCACCGCTGTCCGTACGCGATGCCCGGGATCGGATACTGCTCGGGCATGTGATCGAGCATGTGCCACTCGTTGTACGAGCGGTGCTCGGCCGGGTCGGTGATCTCCGTGAACGAGAAGAATCCGAGCTTGAACTTTCGGGTATCGAAGCGGACCGGATCCGAAGTGCTCGTCATCGGACGGCAATGGTGACGCGCGAGGTCGCGCAGAGTCGTCCGTCGTCGTCCCGCATCTCGACGTCCCAGATCCAGCTCGTTCGGCCGCGGTGGAAGGCAGACGCGCTCCCGTGCACCACACCCGCGGTCACCGGACGCAGGAAATTGGTGTTGTTGGCCATGCCGAGCGGCGTGCCGCCCGCCGGCCGCACCGCGATGGCGGTGCCCATCGACGCCAGCGTCTCGGCGATCGCGGCGTACACGCCGCCGTGCACGATGCCCATCGGTTGGCACACGGCGTCGGTCACGGGCAGCCGGCCCGAGAGACGACCGATCTCCTCGCCGGGAGGATCGATGTCGAGGCCGAGCACGCCGACGAAGCTCTGCTCGACTGGGATGACGGCGTCCGGAGCAAGATCCACCGAAGCGTCTTCTGCGTGCGTTTCCGAGTCGCTCACCCGGCGATCCTACGTGCGCACGCCTAGCATCGCCGCGTGGCGCAGCTGCTCGTCGTGTACCACTCGGTGTCGGGTGGCACGCAGACGTTGACAGACGCCGTTGTCGAAGGTGCGACGTCCGACGACATCGAAGGTGTCGACGTGGTTGTGAAGCGCGCCTTCGACGCCGATGCCGACGACGTCCGCGCGAGCGACGCAATCGTGCTCGGCACACCCGAGAACTTCGGGTACATGAGCGGCGCGACGAAAGACTTCCTCGAGCGCATCTACTACGTCGTGCTCGACGAGACGCCGGGGCATCCGTACGCACTGTTCGTGAAGGCATCGACCGACGGCTCGGGCGCGGTCCGCAGCATCGAGCGCATCATCGCCGGCCTCAAGTGGCGCGCCGCGCTGCCGCCGTTGGTCGCGACCGGCGCGATCACACCGGAGCACATCGACGGGGCCCGTGAGCTCGGGTTGACGCTCGCGGCCGGGCTCGAGGCCGGCATCTTCTGACGTCCCCGACCCTTGACACGCCCGACCCTTGACACGAGGGTCTCGACTGGCGATGATTCACGCAAACGTGAACTACACAGGTACAGAGGAGCGCGGGATGCCGGCGGATGCGAAGAAGTTCCACTACCGCGGTTCGATACCGAGCCTCGACTACGAAGACGCCGGCGCGATGCTCGACTGGCTGACGCGCGTCTTCGGCTTCCGCGAGCGTTCCCGCTACGTCGACAAGGACGGCATCGTGCGTCAGGCCGAGATGCGCATGGGCGACTTCGATCTCTGGTTCGCGGGCCACGATCGCGGCTACTGGGACACGAAGGGGCACGGTCCCGAAGGTTGGATCCTCGTCCTCGTCGACGACGTCGATGCACACCACGCGCACGTCACCGCGCAGGGCGTCGACGCCAAGGAGCCCGCCGACCAGAGCTACGGCATGCGCACGTACCAGGTCACCGATCCCGAGGGACACCACTGGAACTTCATGCAGGCGCTCGGCACGCCCTACGTGCAAACCAAGCCGACCGAGGAAGGTGGCTTGGCCGAGATCCTTGCCGAGAACGGCATCTCCTGACGGTCAGACCGGAGTGCTTCCCGGCGGACTCGTGCCGTCGCCGATGACGGTTGTCCACGAGCGGACGCGCCAGCTCGTCACCAGTCCGTTCGCCACGTACGGGTCGGCGTTTGCGAACGACTCGGCCGCCGACGCGTTCTCTCCCCGGAACACGAGGAGCGCGCCGTCGACCGGGTCGGCCAGTGCGCCGGCGAGGACGAGCTCGCCCCGCTCGTAGGCATCCCCCGCGAGGGCGAGGTGCTCGGCGCGATACGCCGGGCGCCGCTCGAGGTAGTCGTCGCTCAGGTCGTAGAAGAGGAGCCAGTGCATGCGGTGATCCTCGCGCAAGCGAGCATGGGCGCGTCACAGCTCGTACGGAGTCGCGTCCTACAGTTGCGCAGTGGCGTCCCCCCGCACTGCGGTTCGCAGCACGAACGCGGTTCGACAACCGATATCTCGCCTGCTTGCGCTCTTCGTGTTCTGCGCGGTCTCGGTGCTGGTGCTGTACATGGTCTCGGTGCGGACCGAACGCGGCCAGGAGCTCGACAACCGTGCCCTCGAAGGACGCGAGGTCGTCGATGAGAGGACGCTGGAAGTCGCCGACGACGTACTGGCGACGATCAGCGTCACGTCTCTCGCACTCGGTGCCGGCGCGCTGGTGTTCGTCGGGTTGGTGCGCGGTCGCGTGCTGCTCGCACTCAGCGTCGGCGTCGCGATCTTCGGTGCCAACGTCACGACCGAGGTGCTGAAACGCATCGTGTTCGAACGGCCCGACCTCCTCGACGGGGTCAGCCAGTTCGGCAACACGTACCCGAGTGGACACGCGACCGTCGCGATGTCGCTTGCGGTCGGCGCGATCCTCGCTGCGCCGCGCCGGCTCCGCGGCACCGCTGCGCTCGCCGGGGTCGTCTACGCCGGCGCGGTCTCGACCGCCGTGCTCATCGCGGGCTGGCACCGGCCGAGCGACGCGATCGGTGCGGCATTCGTCGCGGTCGGATGGGGAGCACTGGTGGCAGCGTGGCTGGTGGCGATGCGGGGCGACGGGTGGGAGCTCCCGTCGCAACGTCCGCTGGAGCACCGGCCCGCGATGTGGATCCTCACGGTGGCCGGCGCGCTCGCCCTGGTCCTCGTGTTGCTCGTGACCGCAGGTGCTGCCTTCGAGATCGGCAGGGACGATCTGCTCGTGGTCGAGCGCGGCCGGGCGACGGCCGTGGCGCTCGTCGCGATCCTCGGCTCCGATCTGCTCATGCTCGGCCTGCTCCTCGCCGCGTTACGCCGCGTCACGCTCGATCCGCCGCGTCGGAGCCGGCCGTCGATGGTGCGCTTGGAAGCGTTGGGGCGCGTCTGAACCGCGAACGGCGACGCCGTACCCGTGGAGCGGCCCATGAGCAGACGGGTGGCGGAGGCACGACCGCGTCGCACCTCCGCCACCACGTTGTTCACATGCTCCGCTTCAGATCGCGGTGAGCCGCTCGAGCGGGAACGGTGACTGTGCGATCGGTCGCACGGCTATCCGTACCAACACGAGTGGGTTGTCGTCACCGGCGGTGCGATTCGCATGCAGCGCGTCGCAGCCGGTGCACCGGTGGATGAGTACCCATTCACCGTCGCCACGTACGGAGACCGCGATCGGTTCCATCGACGACCAGCAGTCCTCGGCACGATCGCCGGGCCGGTCGTCGACGTGACGGCTCCACAAGCAGTTCGGGCAATGGTTTCGATGAGCGGTGCCGGGCGCGTCGTCCGGAACGTCGAGGCTGCAATGGCGGCAGCGGAACGATCCGGGCGCACGATGCCGAGCACGTTGGCGCGCGTTGCGCGTCACGGGGATACCTCCGTGATCGTGCCTACAAGGCCGGATGTGGCCGAGAGTCGTCGCGCGCGAAGGTCGGGACGCCGCCGTCAGGCGGCGCAGGGACCCGGCAGGGCGCGCGACGCAAGCGCCATCGTGGAATTCGGCACAGGTCACCACCTCCTGCAGGTCACGAGATCGGCCCAGTGTGGAGGCGGGTAGGCGACGCTGCAAACGATTTTCGGGCAAGCTGCGGGCATGGAATCACGCAGCATCGGTGCACTGAAGGTCTCGGCGGTCGGCGTCGGCTGCAACAACTTCGGCATGCGGATCGACGCCGCCGCGACCGGCGCCGTGGTCGGCGCTGCGCTCGACGCCGGGATCAACCTCTTCGACACCGCCGACGTCTACGGCGGTACCAAGAGCGAGGAGCTCCTCGGCCGTGCCCTCGGCACCCGACGCGACGAGGCGGTGATCGCCACCAAGTTCGGCGCGCCGATCGACGACGACCACAAGGGCGCCGAGCGCGGCGTACATCGCAAGCGCCGTCGAAGACAGCCTGCGCCGGCTCGGTACCGACCGCATCGACCTCTACCAGCTCCACGTGCCCGACGCGAGCGTGCCGATCGACGAGACCCTCGGCGCGCTCGACGCGCTCGTCCGGGCCGGCAAGGTGCGCGAGATCGGCGCGAGCAACTTCTCACCGGAGATGATCGACGAGGCCGAGGCCGCCAGCTCCGAGCACGGCTGGGCGCGGTTCGTCAGCGTGCAGAACGAGTACAGCCTGCTCCGCCGGGCTCCCGAGTTCGGCGTGCTCGACGCGTGCGAACGCAACCACATCGGGTTCCTGCCGTACTTCCCGCTCGCGAGCGGGATGCTCACCGGCAAGTACAAGCGAGACCAGGCCGCCCCGGAAGGCACTCGCCTCGCGAACGCACCCAAGGAACGGCGCGACGCCGCGTTCAGCGAGAAGAACTTCAACCGCGTCGAAGCGCTCGAAGCGTGGACCGCAGCGCGCGGTCACTCACTGCTGGAGCTCGCGGTCTCGTGGTTGCTCGCCCGTCCGAGCGTGGCGAGCGTGATCGCCGGCGCAACCAGCCCCGAGCAGATCCGCGCGAACGTCGCGGCGGCGGGCTGGTCGCTCACCGACGCGGACCTGGCCGAGATCGACGAGTTGCTCGAACGCGCGAAGGCCTGACTCGGAAAGCCTGAAGGACTGACTCAGGACGTCGCGGTCTGCTGTTCGCGCAGGCGCGTCGTTCGGTGCACGGGATCGCGGTCGAACTGCGGCAACACGTGGGTGCCGAACGTCTCGATGATCTCCACCGCGAGGTCGCGCGACATCGTCGACGACAGGAGGCCGAACACCACCTGGTCGACGCCCGCGTCCTCGTACTTCCGGAGCGCGCCCGCGACCTCCTCCGGTGAGCCGTACGTGGATTCTCCGGCGCGGATGGCGGCGTCGATCGCGTCCGGTGTTGGCTCCGGGATGAGATCGGGCCACTCGGGCACGCCCTCCGGACGCGGGAACGTGTCGAGGTACCGGAACAGCAGGCTGTTCTGATAACTCTGCGACAGGTTCGCGCCGACGTGTCGTACACGCGCACCGTCCTCCAGGCACAACAACTGCGTCGTGACCATGACGTTGTCGTTGACGTACGCGCCGACGGGCTCGCAGTCCTGGATCTCCGTCTTGTACATCTCGATCAGTGGCTTCAGGGGCTCGGGCCCGCCGATCGTGAAGCACAACACGCCGAGCCCCATTCGGGCCGCCTTCTGGAACGTCGACGGGCTTCCCGCCGCGACCCACATCGGCGGGTGCGGGTCGGTGTACGGCTTCGGCAGCACGTTGCGGGGCGGCATGGAGAAGGAGTCTCCGCTGAAGCCGGGGTACTCCTCGGCCTGCCACATTCGCCGGAACTCGCCGACGACCTCGTCGAACATGTCGCGCGTCGTGTCGGGCTCGGCGATCCCGAACCCGCGCTGCTCGATCGTCGACGAGCCTCGGCCCATGCCGAACTCGAAGCGTCCGGCGCTGAGGTGATCGAGGAGCGCGACCCGCTCGGCCACGCGCGCCGGATGGTTCACGGGCGGGGTCACGTTGAAGATGCCGGAACCGAGGTGGATGCGCTCGGTCGCGGCGGCGAGGTACCCGAGGAACACCTCGTTGGCGGAAAGGTGGGAGTACTCGGTGAGGAAGTGGTGCTCGGTCGCCCACGTGTACTTGAAACCGATGCGATCGCCGGCCTGCACGATCGCGATCTCGTCCATGATGCGCCGGTGCTCGTCGCCGTCGAACTGCGGGAGCACGCACGCGCTGTTGAAGAGCCCGAACTCCATTTCGTTTTTCTAGCAGCCTCTGTGCTCGGCGCTCGGCTCAGGCCGCGGTCTCGGCGCGGCAAGGGTCACCGCACGGGTGGGCGATCGCCGGGACGACCGTCGGACGGACGGCCCGGCCGCTGCGAACGGTGACGAACGCGATCACGCCGCCGAGCATCGCGATCACCGCGCTCCATCGCAGCGCGGTGTGCACCGCGTCGGTCAACGCCTCCGGTCCGAGGGTTGTCTCGAGGCCGACCGCCGCGGGGAGCACCGCGACCGAGAGCAGGCCGGCCAGGCGGGCGACCGCGTTGTTCACTCCTGATGCGACGCCGAGGTCGCTGTCGTCGGCGGCGGCGAGCACCGTCGACGTGAGCGGGGCGACGGTGCTCGCGAGACCGAGGCCGAACACGACCGCCGCCGGGAACACCGACGTGAAGTACGACGAGCCCGGTTCGATACGCGCGAACAGGAACATGCCCAGGCCGACGACGACCGGCCCGACAGTCATCGGGATCCGCGGCCCGATCCGCTGCGCGAGGGCGCCGGCGCGTGGCGACAGCAGCAGCATGAGGATCGTTACGGGCAAGAGTGACGCACCGGCTTCGAGCGCCGAGTACCCGAGCGCGAGCTGGAGTTGCAGCACCAGGAAGAACGTTGCGCCGCCGAGCGCGGCGTACACGGCCAGCGTCGTCAGGTTCGCGCCCGTGAACTGCCGGTTCCTGAACAGCCCGAGCGGCAGCATCGGGTGCGTGCTGCGCGCCTCGACGAGCACGAACGCGACGAGCAACCCGACGCCGAGGACTGCGGGAAGCACCTGCTGCTCGATGAGCCCCCAGCACGCGACGCCGAGACCGAGCGACGCCAGGAACGCACCCAGGACGTCGGGCGGGATCTCGATCGGTGCCTTGGTCTCCGGCACGTACTTCAGCGCCACGACCGCGGCGACGACCGCGAGCGGGACGTTGATGAAGAACACGAAGCGCCACGACACCGCATCGACCAGCCAGCCGCCGATGAACGGACCGATCGCACTGGACACGCCTGCGAGCCCCGACCACGCGCCGATCGCCCGGCTCCGCTGGTCCTCCGCGAACGTCGCCCCGATGATCGCGAGGCTGCCGGGTACGAGGAAGGCGCCGCCGACGCCCTGGACGGCTCGACCGATCGCGAGCACTCCCGACGTGGGGGCCGCCGCACACGCGACCGACGCGACCGTGAACGCGATCAACCCGGCGATGAACGTCTTGCGCCGTCCGTAGCGGTCACCGACCGCACCGCCGAGCAGCAGGAGCGCGGTGAGGGTGACGAGGTACGCGTCGACCGTCCACTGCAATGCCGCCGTATCGGTGTCGAGGTCCTCGGCGATCGCCGGGAGGGCGACGTTGACGACGGTCGAGTCGAGGAACGCGATGCCCGAACCGAGCACGGTCGCGGCGAGGATGCCGCGACCGACCGGCGTTCCCATTCGGACATCCACGGACGACGTTCTACCGCTCCTGCGACCGGCTCCAGTCCTCTCGATACCTCGAGTCCGGCCCTCGAGTCCGGCCCTCGAGTCCGGCTCGCCGATCAGAAGTCGACGTGCTCGCAGGAGCCGGTCATCTGGGCGCCGTCGACTCCTGCGAACGGCCCGCAGGGATTGTCCTCGATCCACACGTGCAGCATCGGCGCGGTCGGCCGCAGCTCGCCGCCGGGGCGGCACGTCCCGTCGACGAGCACACCGGCCAGCCGCTGCGTCCCCGGCGCGAAGCACAGGTTCTGGTGGTCGTGCCACACGGTGAGGTTCCCGGCGACGTCGGGGACGTCGTCCATCGTCGAGCCGGGCGGCAGGATGTACATCGCGGTCGTGAGCGTCTTGGAGCCGTCGCCCTCGATCCGGTAGACGAGTGACTCCGGCGCGTCGGGATCGAGCACGGCGGGATCCGCGGTACGCGCGGCGTTCACGAAGTGCTCGTAGCCGCCGCGTCCGTCACCGATCGACTGGTATCCGGCCGCCACCGCGACCTCCACGTCGGTGTACTGGGCGAGTGCCGCCTTGGTGTCGTCGACGAGCGCTTCGGCATCGGCGAGCTGGGCGGCGGTCGGTTCGTGGTCGAGACGGTCCGGCAACGTGTGATGGTGCTCTCCGCCGCCGGCAGCCCCGGTCTCGGGAGCGCTCTCGGTCGTCGTCTCGGCCGCGGTGTCGGTATTCGCCTCGTCGTGCGCGTGCGCGGCGCCGTCCGCTTCGTCGTGGGCATGCGCCACACCGGCCCCGGCGTGCGAGTGCGGCGCAGACACTCCCACGTACGCACCGGCGAACGCGACGACGCCGAGCATCGCAACCACGGCCGGGGAGACGCGGCTCGTCGTGCGCGGCCACAACCACGCCGCCGCGCAGCCCAGGACTGCGACGCCGGCCAGCACCGCGGCCACGAGGTCCGGGCGACCGACCGCTTCGCGTTCGCGCAGCGCATCGATCAGCGGCAACCCCGCGGTCCGGGACGCGACCCACGTCGCAACCGCGGCACCGTTCAGCAGCACGCCCGCGGCCAGGACCGGCTTCGACGGCCGGATGGTTCGGAAGGCCAGTGCCGCCCAGCCCACCTGCGCGATCGCGCAGAGCGAGAAGAGCACGACGAGCGACTGGACGTCCTCGTGCGTGCCCGCGGCGGCGGCGTGCACGAGGCCGGCACCGGCCGAGGCGCAGGCCGCGACCACGACTGCAGGGCGGCGGTGTGCGGTGTCCGATTTCTCCATGCGGACAGCAAACCGGGCCGGTCTGTGGGCGCCCTGTGGAACTCGGCTTCGTCCTCCCCGAAATGGCGCATGAGGCCTCCGGCTTGGGGTAGCAAGGTGGGCGTGGAAGGCGCCCAGCCCACGCGCTCATGGCCCACGCGCATCTGGCTGACCCGCTTCTGGGAGGCTCGGTACGGCGGGGTGCTGCTCCGTGAGTTCCTGGTCCTCGCGGCGATGTTGTGGCTCTACCGCTACGTCAGGTTCCTCGCCAAGTCCGACACGGTCGACGCGTTCGCGAACGCGTCACGTGTGATGCACTTCGAACGCGTGCTCGGACTCGAGTTCGAAGCGCCTTTGCAACAGCTGTTGCTGCCGTTCAAGAACGTGATCGTCGCGTCGAACCGTTACTACATCTCGGTTCACTTCCTCGGCAGCGTCGCCTTCATCATCTGGGCGTTCGTGCGTTCACTCGAGCATTACCGGAAGGTCCGGTCCGTTGCGGTCGCCGTCACGCTCGGCGCCCTCGCGATCCACGTGCTGTTCCCTCTCGCACCGCCGCGCATGATGCCGGGCTTCGTGGACACCATGGCGCTCTACGGACCCAATCCGTACAACTCCGAGGCCGTGCGTGGCTTCGCGAACCAGTTCGCGGCGATGCCGTCGCTGCACGTCGGTTGGGCGCTGATCGTCGCCTGGGGCGTGATCTCCATCAGCCGCTCGCAGTACCGGTGGGCGATCATCGCCCATCCGTTCCTCACCGTCCTCGCGGTCACGATCACGGCCAACCACTACTGGCTCGACGGCGCGGTCGCGGCCGTCCTCGTCGTCTGGGCGGTCGTGGTGATCGGGCGGCCGGCCGAGGCGACCGACCGGCGCGGGCTTGCCACGGTCGCAACCTGAGACGGAACGGTTCAGCGCACGAGACCAGCGCGCCACTTCAGGCGAGCGCCGCCGCCGCGACGCCGAGCTCGTCGCGGAAGTCGGGATGCGCGATCTGCACCAGCGCTTCGGCTCGCTCGCGCGTGGTGCGGCCGCGGAGCTCGGCCGCGCCGTGCTCGGTGACGACCACGTCCACCTGGTGACGTGGGCTCGTGACCGTCGAGCCCGCAGGCAGCGACGCGACGATCCGAGAGAGCCGCTCGCCCCCGCTCGTCGCCGTGGCCGGGAGGCACACGAGTGAACGGTCCTCGAGTTGCAGGCCGGACACCGCGACGAAGTCCTCGTGGCCACCGATGCCCGAGTACTGCTTGCCGTTGACGCGATCGGCAACGACCTGGCCGTAGAGGTCGACCGCGACCGCGCCGTTGAAGGAGACGATGTCGCGGTTGGCGGCGATGAGCTCGGGCGCGTTCACGACCTCGACCGGCAGGAAGCGCACATCTTCGTTGCCGTCGAGCCACTCGTAGAGCTCGGTCGTACCGAGCGCGAACGTGCAGACCGAGACCCCCTCGAACGTGCCCTTGCGCGCGTTCGTGATCCTTCCGGCTCGGTGCAGTTGCATGAGACCCGTTGTGAACATCTCGCTGTGGACGCCGTAGTCGCCGCCGTCGCCGTCGACGAGCAACGAAACCACGGTCGAAGGGATCGCACCGATGCCGGTTTGCAGCGTGCAGCCGTCGTGGACGAACGCGGCCGCGTGCCGGGCGATCGCGCGCTCGACATCGGTCGGCGGCGGGTCCTCGAGCGAGAACGGGGGCCGATCGCCTTCGATGATCACGTCGACGGCGTCGACGTGGACGCGGTGCGGATGCTCGGGCGGGAGACCGAACGTGCGCGGCAAACCGGGATTCACCTCGACGACCAGGAGACGATCGGGGTCGGCGGCGGCGCGGTCGATCTCGCGCACGGTCGCACCGGCGTGCAGCGAGAGACTCATCCAGCCGTCGGCATCGGGCGGTGACGCTGCGGTCGCGACGACGCGCGGCGCGAACTGCTCCGCGATCGTCACGAAGCGACGGAAGTCGGCCGGCACGAACTCGATGCGTGCACCGGAGTCCGCGAGCACCCGTTCGGCCGGACCGAAGAAACCGCTGACGTACCGAACGCCGGGCTTGGTGAACAGCGGATAGAGGTCGAGCAGGAGTGCGCCGAAGACCTCGAAGTGCTCCCAGTCGTCGCGCTCCCCCAACGTGTGCAGCAACGAGGCGGGCTGGCCCGGCCCCAACGGCATCCCGAAGGTGTCGCGGGGCCGGAACTTCGCCGCGGCTTCCGCCGGCGTGCAGGTCTCCGTCACGCTCGTTGACTCTCAGAGATCGTACGGTCGCCGATTGTCGCTGACACCGGGTGGTCAGACCGAGATGACGGTGCGGATGCCGCGCGCGGCGGCGAGGTCGTCGAACGCGTCGTTGATCTCGGCGAGCGGCCGGCGGTTCGTGATCATGCCTTCGAGGTCGAGGCGACCCGCGCGCCAGAGGTCGAGCAGGCGGGGCACGTCGCGCCGGCCGTTGCACGACCCGAGGAACGACCCGACGAGCTTGCGCTCCGACGACATGAAGACCACCGCGGGCGCGAGCGTGACACCTTGGTCGATCGGCGCGGCACCCACCATCACGGCGGTGCCGCCATTGCGGATCGCGAACATGCACGACTCGACCAGCGCGCCGGAGCCGACTGCTTCGAACGCGTAGTCGACGCCGATCCCGTCGGTGAGCGCGTGGGCACGCGCCGCGACGTCACCGGCCGCGGGATCGATCACGTCGGTCGCACCGAATCGCAACGCCGCCTCCCGGCGGTCGGGTACCGGGTCGGAGACGATGACGCGCGTCGCGCCCGCAACTCGCGCGCCCTGGGCGATCGCGATGCCGACACCGCCCGCGCCGATCACGAGCACGGTCGCGCCCGGCTCGACCCGCGCCGTGTTCAGCACCGCGCCGACACCGGTCTGCACCGCACACCCGATCACACACGCGACGTCGAGCGGCGTGTCGTCGGCCACCTTCACCGCCCCCGACGCGGGGGTCACGACGAGCTCGGCGAACGCGCCGACCCCGAGTCCGCGCATCACCGGCGCGCCGCCGCGGGAGAGCGGCGTGTGGCCGTCGACCGCCGTGCCGGTGGTGACCGCAAGGGAATTGACACAGCAGCCGTACTCGCCGCGAAGGCACCAGTAGCACTCGTCGCACGTCGCGATCGGTGTGAGCACGACCTTGTCGCCCGGCACCAAACTCGACACGCCGACACCCACGCCCTCGACGACACCGGCCGCCTCGTGGCCGAGCACCATCGGTCCGGGCACGGGATAGGTGCCGTTCGCGATCGACAGGTCCGAGTGGCACACGCCGCAATGACTCACGCGCACACGCACTTCGTCGGGCCGGAGCTCGGCGACGTCCACGTCGTCGACGAGCACGAGCGGTGCTGCAGACTTTTCGAGCAGGGCGGCACGCATGGTCAGGGAGCTCCTACACGGTTGATGGCGCTCGCGCTCGCGCCCACCTTCTCCAACACAGTTCCGAGCGCACCGAGCACCCGCGACGTCGCCTCGAGGCCTTGGCGAAGTTGACGCGCTTCGTGTTCCCCGCGCTCGGCCGCGTTCGTGACCTGTCCGAGCGATCCCCGCACCACCTTTTCGACGTCGCGCGCGACAGGGATCTTGCGCGCGACGTCGAGGGAGGCGTCGACCGCGCTGGTCGCCGCCCCGAGCACCTGGTGCAACAGATCGCTCTCGGTGTCGGCCCGCTGCAACAACCCGAGTACGTCGCGCTGCGCTTGCGCGGAGAGGTTGATTGCTTCTCGTACGAGGTTGGCGTCGGGTGCCTCGGTCTCCTGCATCCGGCGCAACGCGTCGCGCACGACTTCCTGGCTGTCCACGTACTTCCCGGCGCGCACCTGCGCGTTGACGAAATTCTCGAGCTTGACCGGAAGCGAGAGCTCCATACGTGTTCGCTCCTTCGTTTCCCCGCCGTCCCGCGCCGTCGTACGTCGTCGTGCGTCGTCGGGAGGCCGACACTAGCGTCAGCCATCGATGGACATCGTCGACATCTGGGTCAACCTGGTCACGCCCGAATCGGCCGCGAGCTTCCTCGGTCAGGCCGAGAACGCGAACATCCCCGGCTATCTCGGCGGCGACGGGAGCGCGGGAGTCGGCATCGAGCAACTGCTCGGCGTCATGGACGCGAACGACGTGGCAACCGGCGTGCTGACGCCTGCGATCGGATCAGGACTTTCGAAGTCGCTCGAGATCGCAGCGGCGCACGAGGGTCGCTTCCTCGTCGCAGGCGTCGTCCACGATCCGAGCACGCCGTCGAAGAACGTCCGCCGGATACGCACGCACGCACAGGATCCTCACTTCAGCCTCGTGCGCGTGACGCCGCTCTCGACGCAAGTCGCCATCGACGACCCGAAGCACTACCCCGTCTACCAAGTGTGCGAAGAGCTGCAGGTCCCGGTCGCGATCAACGTCGGGATCCCCGGGCCGCGCGTTCGTTCGCGCGTGCAACATCCCGAGCTCCTCGAAGACGTGCTCATCGACTTTCCCGACCTCGTGATCATCGGCGCGCACATGGGCCATCCCTACGAGGAGCTGCTCATGAACTACATGCGCAAGTGGCCGAACCTCTACCTGTCGTGCACGGCGTACGCGCCGAAGTACATGGATCCGAACCTGGTCGCGTTCATGAACACGAAGACCTACCGGGGCCGGGTGCTCTGGGGCAGCGACGAACCGTGGTTCCCGATGCACCGCTCCCTCGCCGAAGCGCGCGCACTTCCCCTCGACGACGACGCGATGGCACAGTTTCTCGGCGGCACCGCGCGCCGCCTGCTCACCCGCGCTTGAGCTCGCCGAAGCGCTGCTTGGCGTCGGCGATCGCACCGTCGGCGGCGACCGCGCCTTCCCAACCGCGCGTCTCCGAGCCCTTGCCCGGCTCGATCGTCTTGTAGAAGTCGAAGAAGTGCTCGATCTCGTGCAGCAGGTGGTCGGGAACGTCGCCGAGGTCGCGCACGGTGTCCCAGCGCGGGTCGTGCGCCGGGACGCACAGCACCTTGGCGTCGGGGCCCTTCTCGTCCGTCATCCAGAACACGGCGACCGCGCGCACCATGATGTGACAGCCGGGGAAGGTCGGCTCCTGGAGCAGCGTCAGCGCGTCGAGCGGATCGCCGTCTTCGCCGAGTGAGTCGGGAAAGAAGCCGTAGTCGGCCGGGTACTGCATCGCGGTGAAGAGCGTCCGGTCGAGCCAGATCGCATGCGAGTCGTGATCCATCTCGTACTTGTTGCGAGAACCCTTGGGGATCTCGACGACCATCGCGTGTTCCACGACACGATTCTGGCACCGATGGACGATCGTGGCACCGATAACCTGGCGCGTCGTGAGCGACACGCACGTCGACCTCGACGTCGAGTTCGAGCGCACATGGCTCGACGATCACACGTGGGTCGACATGGCGCGCGGCTTCGTGGTCGGTGCACCCGCCGCGTACGACACGCTCGCGGCGACCGTTCCCTGGGAAGGCCGCAAGCTCTGGCGCTACGAACGGTGGATCGAGGAGCCGCGCGTCAGCGCGGCCTACACCGCGACCCAGCCGTTGCCGCATCCGGTCCTGCTCGACGTCCACCGCACGTTGCAGCGCCGTTACGACGTGACCTTCGCCGGTTTCTCGCTGCTCTGGTACCGCGACGGCGAGGACTGTCAGGCCTTCCACCGCGACCGCGACATGCGCTACACCGAGAACACGATCGTCGGGATCATGACGTTCGGTGCGCGCCGGCCGTGGTTGCTCCGCCGGCGCGAGCGCCGCGACAAGTGGATCGCTCCGAACGGCGGCGCCGACTTCGATCTCTCCCCCGCCGGCGGCGACCTGTTCGTGCTCGGTGGCCGGGCCCAGGCCGACTGGGAGCACTCGATCCCGAAGATCCCGGGTGGTCGCGGCCGCTACGGCCGCATCTCGGGGCAGTGGCGCTGGACGTCGCGCACCGGGCGGCCCGAGGTCGGCGGCTCGTATTCCGCGCCGCGCAACTTCTCCCGCCGTTGAACGAGGCGCACGTGTTGCAGAACCCGTGGTGGCACGCGCTCGCCGGGCCCCAGGCCGAGTTCGCCGAGCACGAAGGCAACGCCCGGCGTCTCCTCGAATCAGTCGGCCCGTTCTGTGCGCTCCCCGACGAACCGACCCCGAGCCGACTGGGACGACATGCGTGCGCTCGTCGGCGCCGGCGGCACGACGTTCCTGTTGCGCGCCGCGGTGACTGCACCCGCGAACTGGGAGCCGACGTTCCGGCTCGCAGGCGTGCAGATGGTCTGCGAGCACACAACCGACCGCCGCGAATCGGCGCCGCCGGCCCACGCCGCCCTCGACCTCGGACCCGAAGACGTGCCCGAGATGCTCGATCTCGTGGAGCGCACCCAGCCCGGACCGTTCCGGCCCGCGACGATTCGCCTCGGCACCTACCTCGGTGTGCGTGTGCACGGCGCACTCGTTGCGATGGCCGGTGAGCGGGCGCGGCCTCCGGGCTTCACCGAGGTGAGCGCGGTGTGCACCGACCCTGCGTTCCGCGGCCAGGGCCTCAGCACGTTTCTCGTTCGCGAGATGATCACGCGCGTAGAAGCGCGCGGTGAGGTCCCGATCCTGCACGCCGCCGCGAGCAACGAGAACGCGATCCGCCTGTACGGCGCGCTCGGGTTCCGGCAGACCTACGACTTCGTCGGCGCGATGTTTCGCGCGCCCGATTGAGAAGACGAGCTACAGCGCGGCGTACGACGCGTTGACGAGGTTCAGGGTGCGCGTGTCGCCGGCCAGGCCCATCTGCATCTTGTTCATCACGTAGCCGAAGCCCAGCTCGGCGTCCGGGTCGCCCCAGCCCATCGAGCCGCCGGCACCGAAGTGACCGAACGAGTTCGGGCCGCCGAGCGTCATCAGGGTCGACGGCAGCATGAAGCCCAGGCCGAACTGGATGTCGAGTCCCATGAGCACCGTGTTCGGACCCGTCGTGAGCTGGGTCGTGGCGCGCTTCAGCTGTTCGTTCGTGAGGATCCGGATCCCGTCGACCTCACCCACGCACGACGCGTACATGCGAGCGACGGATCGGGCATCGGCGACACCGCTCGCAGCCGCGATCTCCGCGGCGCGCGTGTCGCGCCGGTTGTAGATGTTGCCACCCATCGCGCCGGCCGGCGCGGAGAGCGCACGCATCAGCAGCGAGTCCGGTCCGAGGATCTGCTCCATCGCGGCGCGCGCGGTCTCGTCGAGTTCGGCAGGGTCGATGACGGCCGCGCCCGTCAGCATCGCGACGCGCGGCTCCTGCGCTTCGGGCAGACCGATCCACGCGTCGAGCCCGAGCGGGTCGGCGACCGCGTCGCGGAAGTACGAGCCCACGCTCTTGCCGGTGATGCGCTTGATCACCTCACCGACGAGCCACCCGTAGGTCGTCGCGTGGTAGCCGTGCTGCGTGCCCGGCTCCCACAACGGTGCCTGCGCCGCGAGCGCGTTGACGACGGGATCCCACGACATCGCCTCCTCGTACGTCATCGGACCGTCGACGTCGGGCAGGCCCACCTGATGTGACAGCAGGTACGCGACCGGCACCCGCTCCTTGCCCGGCTTGCGCGAACTCCGGCCAGTAGTCGGCGACCGGCGCGTCGACATCGAGGAGACCGTCCTGCGCGAGCTTGTTCGCGCACACGGCGGTCATGCCCTTGGTGGTCGAGAACACGAGGACGATCGAGTCCTCCTCCCACGGCCGGCCCGTGTCCGCGTCGGCGATGCCACCCCACAGGTCGACGACCTTCTCGCCGCGGTGGTACGCCGAGAACGCCGCGCCCACCTCCTGGCCTTCGGCGAAGTTGCGAGCGAAGGCGTCGCGCACGCCCTCCCACCCGGGTGCGGTCCAGCCGTGCAACGCTGCCTGCGGTTCGCTCATCGCTTCGACCTCGATTTGTAAGGGCATGAGGACAGTCACGGAGATGATGACATTCCGTCAGCGGGAGCACGAAGTCGGGCGCTTCACCGCGCCGCTAACGGCCGCTGCGCAGCGCCCGATCGAGTGCGTAGTCGATGACGGCGAACGCTTCCTTCGGGACCTGGCTGCCGTCGAGTACGGCCTGGGCCAGGCTCGGCAGCATCGCCACCAACACCGAAGCCTCCAGCTTCGGGTCCACGCCGCTGCGCAGCCGCGCCCGTCGTAGCTGGTGGGCGACCGTTCCGTGGAGTGCATCGGGTACCGCGCGAGCTTCGGTACGGAGCAACGTCGGCTCGACGAGGGTCGCCGTGTGCAGGGCGACGAACATCAGCATGTGCTCGCGGCTCTCGTCGTCGGTCGGGATGAACGACGTCATGATCGCTCGCAACACGTCACGCGGCGCCGGCCCGGCGGCAGCGACACGCTCCTCGACGCGCGCCGCCGCCCGGGCGGCGACGTGCTCGAGCGTGCTCAGCATGAGCTCGTCCTTGGTTCCGAAGTAATACTGCACGAGACGAACCGACACGCCGGCTTCGGCGGCAACCTCTCGGAACGTCGCCGACGACAGCCCGCCCGTCACCGTGATACGGCACACAGCATCGGTGATCTGTCGACGGCGCTCGGCATGATCCACTCGCTTCGGCACCGACGTTATGGTACACACGTACCATGAAGACACGCGTGCACCTCGGACGGTGGAAGAACGCGGATGCGGAGCAGACGCTTTCGAGCCGTCGAGGACGAGCTCTGGCACGAGCTGTGGCCGCGAACCGCCGGAGTCACTCGACGTCGGAACGCACCTCGGCCCGACCCGCGCGTACCGCTGGCCCGGGATCGGCGTGAACCCGTCGTCTTCCTCCACGGCAGCGGTGGCACGGCTCTCATGTGGTCGCATACGTCGAGGGTCGTCGGCGGTCGCGTCGCGCTACGCGATCGACACGATCGGCGACGTCGGGCGCAGCGAGCAGCGTGTCGCCGTCGCGGACGCGGACGACCTCGAGCCGGTGGCTCGACGAAGACGCTGGCGCGAGCTCGGCCATCGACGGCGCGCATCTCGTCGGCATGTCGTACGGCGGGTTCCTCGCGCTGAACCAGGCCGCTCGCCGGCCCGATCGGGTCTGCTTCGCTGACGCTCCTCGACCCCGCTGGGCTCGCGCCGCTCCGCTTGGGCCGCTTCATTGCGTGGGGCATGTCGGTGATGGCGGCGTCGAATGCTCCCGTCGTCACTGCGCGTGCCGCGCCGCAACGGCTCTGCGAATGCCGACGATCGAGGAGCCCCGCAGTCATGCGCATGGTTCGAATGGCGGCGCGTCGATCACCGCGACTCGCCTTCTGCCACCCGACCCGCTCAGCGACGAGCAGCTGCGGTCGATCGAAGCGCCGGTACTGCTCGTCGTCGGCGGGCGGAGCGAGGCGTTCGACGTCGGCGAGTCCGTGCGGCGCGCCGAAGCGTGCATCCGAAGCGTCGAGGTACAGGATCGTCGCCGGCGCCGGTCACGCCCTGCCGATCAGCGACCGACGAGGGCATCATCGACGCACTCAACCCGTTCTTGGAGCGCGCGAACGCGCTCGACGCGCGAGCGTCCTTGCCGGACTTGCGCTTGACTGCGCGCGTGCTGCCGTCGAAGACGAGCTTGCGCAGGCGGATGCTCTTCGGCGTCACCTCGACGCACTCGTCTTCCGCGATGAACTCGAGCGCCTGCTCGAGCGACATGACCCGCGCCGGTACGAGACGGACGAGGTCGTCGGAGCCGGCGGCGCGGTGGTTGGTGAGCTTCTTCTCCTTCGTCGGGTTCACGTCCATCTCGTCCGGACGCGAGTTCTCACCGACGATCATGCCTTCGTAGACCTCGACCGACGGGCCGATCAGCATCGAACCGCGCTCTTGGAGGTTCATCAACGCGTACGACGTCGTCATGCCGCGTCGATCGGCGACCAGGCTGCCGGTCGGTCGGGTGCGCAACTCGCCGAACCACGGCGCGTACCCGTCGAACACGTGGTGCAACATGCCCGTGCCGCGCGTCTCGGTGAGGAACTCGGTTCGGAAGCCGATGAGCCCGCGCGACGGCACGCTGAAGTCGAGGCGGACCCAACCGGTGCCGTGGTTCACCATCTGCTCCATGCGACCCTTGCGCAACGCGAGCAGCTGCGTGACCACGCCCAGGTAGTCCTCGGGCACGTCGACGGTGAGCCGCTCGACCGGCTCGTGCAGCTTGCCGCCGATCTCCTTCGTGACGACCTGGGGCTTGCCGACCGTCAGCTCGAAGCCTTCGCGCCGCATGGTCTCGACCAGTACCGCGAGTTGGAGCTCGCCGCGACCCTGCACTTCCCACGTGTCGGGCCGCTCGGTCGGGAGAACCCGCAACGACACGTTGCCGACGAGCTCGTTGCCGAGCCGCGTCTCGAGCAGGCGCGCGGTGAGCTTGTTGCCGTCCTGGCCCGAGAGCGGCGAGGTGTTGATACCGATCGTCATCGAGAGGCTCGGCTCGTCGACCGTGAGCGGCGGGAGCGGCCGCGGATCGTCGACGTCGGCCAGTGTCTCGCCGATGGTGATGTCGGGGATGCCGGCGATCGCGATGATGTCGCCCGGGCCCGCGGACTCGGCGTCGACGCGGTCGAGCGCTTCGGTCATGTAGAGCTCGGTGATCTTCACGCGTTGGATCGTGCCGTCGATGCGACACCATGCGACGGTCTGCCCGCGCTCGACCGTGCCGTTGCGAACTCGGCACAGCGCGAGCCGGCCGACGTACGGCGACGCGTCCAGGTTGGTGACCATCGCCTGGAACGGATGACCGTCGTCGTACTCCGGCGGCGGGATGTGTTGGAGGATCAGCTCGCACAGCGGCTTCAGGTCGACACCCTCGACCTCGGCGGACGTCGACGCCCAACCGGCACGCGCGTTCGAATAGACGATCGGGAACTCGATCTGGTGCTCGTCGGCGCCGAGGTCGAGGAACAACTCGTACGTCTCGTCGACGACGTCGCGCGATACGTGCGTCGGGACGGTCGACCTTGTTCACGACGAGGATCACCGGCAGGCGAGCCTCGAGCGCCTTGCGCAGCACGAACCGGGTCTGCGGCAATGGTCCTTCGCTCGCGTCTACGAGCAGCAGAACGCCGTCGACCATCGCGAGCCCGCGCTCGACCTCGCCGCCGAAGTCGGCGTGACCGGGGGTGTCGACGATGTTCAGCGTCACGTCGCCGTACCCAACCGCGGTGTTCTTGGCGAGGATCGTGATGCCCTTCTCACGCTCGAGGTCGTTGGAGTCCATGACGCGCTCGGCGATGTCCTGGTTGGCGCGGAACGCACCGGACTGCCAGAGAAGGGCGTCGACGAGCGTGGTCTTGCCGTGGTCGACGTGCGCGACGATGGCGATGTTGCGCAGATCGGCGCGTACGGGCATAGCGAAAGGCTACCGGCGCGGCTCGCGATCTCCCGTTTCCGCCCTGCGGAAGGCTCGCACGATGCGCGTGGCCAATGCGTTGGGCTCGTCGTCCGGGCCACGAGACACGACCAAGGACGCCACCTCGCGGAACAACGGTCCTCGCTGCCGGTGCTGACGGAGCAACGTCTCGCGCGCGTTCGAGCCGATCGCCGGTCGATGCGGTACGTCCGCCTTGGTGACGAGCGTGTCGATGTCGCGATCGATCCAGACGACGAAGTGCACGCGCATCGCCGCTCGAGTCGGCTCGTCCTCGATGACCGAAGCCGGCGCACCGAGTACGGCGGGCACGGTGCGAGCCATCTCCGCGGCGAAGACTTCGATCTCGAGGCGGTGCAGCGCGTCGAGGCCGCGCTCGGTGGCGAGCGTCCGAGCGTCCGCGCCGGTCCGTTGCTCCAACTCCTGATCGTTGTCGACGTAGAGCCGGCCGAGCCGGTCGGCGACCAGCCGCCCGACCGAGGTCTTGCCCGATCCCATCAGGCCGGTGAGCACGACGTGCTGTGGTTTCATCCGATCTTCTCCGCTCCTGCCGGTCCGTGGGTGTTCCCCGTGCGAGCCACTAAAGTCTCGGGCCGACGAGCGGGTGTGGGAAGACCGCTCGCTGAAGGAAAGAGCAACCGCGTTGGCACAAGGCACCGTCAAGTTCTTCAACGCCGAAAAGGGCTACGGCTTCATCTCGCGCGAAGGAGACAAGGACATCTTCGTTCATTATTCGAACATCCAGGGCAACGGCTACAAGACCCTCGAAGAGGGTCAGGCAGTCGAGTTCGACGTTGCCCCCGGACGCAAGGGCGACGAGGCCCAGAACGTCCGCATCGTCTGAGGATCAGGCACTGAAGTTCGTCTGATTCGTCGGACCCAAGTCAAGAGAGACTCGTCGTCTCGAGCGTCCGAGCCGCCGGCGGAAGCCGGCGGCTCTGTCGCGTCCTCAGTTTGCGGGTCGCCGATCCTCACCGGCAACGGCCAACTCGCTCGCGCGCTCGGCCAGTTCGACCGGTGCGCCGAAGCGCAGCAATCGACCACCGAACGCGAGGGCACCCACCGCGAACCACGCCCAACCCAGCGCCAGGCCCGCGAGCACGTCGGTGAACCAGTGCACACCGAGCAGCACCCGCGACGACGCGACCGCAACGGCAATGGCGATGGCGCCTCCCCCGAGCAGTGCCTGCGTGCGTGATGCGCGACCGCGGCCGACGAGCAGCGCGCACGCGGCAAAGGTCGCGGCGGCCGCCGCGGAGTGTCCGCTCGGAAACGACGGGCCCGAGAACCCCGCGAGTGGGTCGACGTCGGGCCGTGCCCGATCGACCAATGCCTTCACCGCGTTCGTAATGACGTTCTGGCCGGCGACGACGAGGATCAGGAATGCGAACAGCGCGACCGAGCGCCGGCGCAGGAACTCGACCACGCCGACGACCGCCGCTATCACACACACGACCAACGTGCTTCCGAGCTCCGTGATGCCCTTGAGCACGTCCGTCGACAGCCGGGTCGCGTGCGACGCGCCCCACCTCGCGATCCTCAGGTCGAACGCCGCGAGACCGGCATCTCGACGAACCATCCAGAACAGGACGCCGACCGCCGCACCGCCGGCGACGACGAGGACGACCGCAGTCGTGAGGAGCAGGCCGGTCGCGACGGTGCGCTCGACCGTGTGCTCGCCCCCGTGATGCGACGCGGTGCGCGTGCCGCGCGAGCTCGTGGCGTCGAGCGAACGACGAACCAGTGCGGTCGTTGCGCGTGGCGAAGCGGGATCAAGTGCCGGAACGCGCAGGAAAAGGACGGTGGCGAGCGCAGCACTCGTCAACGTCACGAGCGCAACCACCAGCAGCACCATTCACACAATGTTTACCGAACGCGCGAAGAGTGAAACCTTGCTTCATGGTGATCGGCCCAACGGTGGTCGCGGGCACCGACCGGGTGGAGCCATCGTCGACTCCGCAAGCGTTGGATTCGCGCGTCGCGCTCTTCGAACCCGAACCCGGCGGCCTCGCGGAACGCACGGCTTCCCGACTCGGCACTCGTTCGCCGTTCGCGGGCGGCGCGATCGTCGGCGCTCTTTCGTACGTGGTGCTCGCCGCGCTGTTCACGGTGATCGGGCTGTTGTTGACGCAGGTCGTGTTCGGCGACGGCCCGCCGCGCGGGGACATCGCCGTGAACGAATGGTTCGCCGACCGGCGCACCTCGACTGCGAACACCCTCACCAAGATCGGATCGCACCTCTCCGAGACCGCGACGGTGATCGCGGTTGCGGCAGTCGTGGTCGCGATCCTCGGCATGAAGAGGCATTGGCGCTCAATAGCGTTCCTCGCCACCGGTCTGATCCTCGAAGTCACCGTATTTCTCACGACCACGCTCCTGGTCGACCGCGACCGTCCGGAGGTCGAGAAGCTCGACTCGGCGCCACCGACGTCGAGCTTCCCGTCGGGTCACGTCGCTGCGGCCATCGTGTTGTACGTCGGCATCGCCCTGATCGTCGCGACGCATGTGCGCAGTCGCGCCGTCGCGCGTGGTCGCGTGGTTCGTGGCGGCGGTCGTGCCGTGCGCGGTGCTGGTTTCGCGCCTGTACCGGGGGATGCACTTCCCGACCGACGTCGGCGCCGGCGTCCTGCTCGGTTTCCTCGCGCTCTTCGCGTCGCTGCTCGTCGTGCGCGTCGCGGTCGCGCTGGCCGAGCGTGGCAGAACATCCGGGAACGCATCGCTCGGGGAGGGCCGATGACGACGGTCGCGGTGATCGCGCACGCCCGCAAGTCGCTCGGCGGCGGCCTCGGAGAGCTGCGCTCCGTTCTGGCCGACGAGGGCGTGACCGATCCGATCTGGCACGAGGTGCCGAAGAGCAAACGGGCGCCGAAGCTCGCGCGTCGCGTCGTCGACGAGGGCGCCGACCTCGTCTTCGTGTGGGGTGGCGACGGGATGGTGCAGCGCACCGTCGACACGCTCGCGGGCACCGATGCTGTCGTTGCCATCATCCCTGCGGGCACCGCCAACCTCCTCGCGACGAACCTCGGTATTCCCAAGGACATCGCCGCGGCAGTGCGGGTCGGGCTGCACGGACGCCACCGCGAACTCGATCTCGGGAAGGTCAACGGCGAGCGGTTCGCGGTCATGGCCGGTGCCGGCTTCGACGCCCGCATGATCCGCGACGCCGATCGGGGCATGAAGGACCGCATGGGTCGCCTCGCTTACATCGTCACGGGTGCGAAGAACCTCTCGGGCAGCCGGGTCCGAACCAGGATCGACGTCGAGGGCGAGAAGTGGTTCGACGACGACGCCAGCTGCGTCCTCTTCGGCAACATCGGGACGATCCTCGGCGGCATCGAGGCGTTCGAACATGCGAGTCCCGAAGACGGGCGGCTGGAAGTGGGCGTCGTGACCGCCGACGGAATGATGCAGTGGATGCGCACGCTCGGGCGCACCGCGCTGAGCAAGGCGGAGCGATCTCCGTTCGTCCACATGACGAGCGCGAAGCGTATCGACGTCAAGTTCGCCGAGACGACGCCGTACGAGCTCGACGGTGGCGACCGCGGTGCGGTCAAGCGGATGAAGGTACGCGTGCAACCGGCGGCGATCCGTATCTGCGTGCCCGACGAGCCACGATCATGAGCATCGCGTCATGAGCATCGCGTCATGAGCACCGCAACACCGGTTCCCGAGACGTGGGGGCTCTCTGGTGACGATGCCCGCAAGACGTTGCGCAGCACCGGCCGCCTCCAGCTGGCGCGCGATGCCTTCGCCCGGCTGCGAGCGGCCGACGGTTTCAGTCACGCCCGTTCACTCGCATACGCGATCTCGCTCGTGCTCGTCCAAGCGATCATCGCGCTCGTGGGCCTCGCAGTGGCGCTCGGGAACACCGAAGCCACCGATCTCATCGTCCGCACCCTGAAGGCCGCGGCACCGGGACCTGCGGGCGACCTCCTCACTGCGACCGTGGCCCAGGCGCAGATCAACGGCGTCTCAGAGCGTTACGCGGGATTGATCTTCGGGCTGGTGGGCGCCGTCATCACCGGCGCGACACTCATGGGCCAGTTCGAGCGAGCGCTGAACCGTCTCTACGGCATCGAGCAGGACCGACCCTCGTTCCAGAAGTACGGCCGCGCCCTCGTCCTCGCCGTCACGACGGGCGCACTCGCGATCACAGCCTTCGCTGCGCTCGCATTCGGACGTGCGATCGGCCAATCGTTCCGCGACAACGTCGTGGCCGACATCTGGGCCATCGCGCGATGGCCGCTCGCGCTGGCGCTGATGATGGGTTCCATGGCGTTGTTGTTCAAGTTGTCGCCGCGTCGTCGACAGCCCGCGTGGTCGTGGCTCGCGTTCGGCGCGACGATCTCGGTGCTGCTGTGGGCGATCGTGACCGTGCTGCTCGGCCTGTTCTTCAGCGTCGCGAAGTCGTTCGGCGATACGTACGGAGCGCTCGCGGGGATCGTCGCATTGTTGCTCTGGGCCCTGTTGTCGTCGGTGGCCGTGCTCTTCGGTGCCGCTTTCGCCGCACAACTCGAAGCCGTACGTGCCGGCGTACCGCAGCCGCGCGATCCAGTGAAGATCGAGCACTCGGAGCCCGACTCCGAACAGACGCTCGTGAGCGCGAACGCGGACCCGGCGTGAGCGGGCCAGGCGCAGAGCTTCGTGGCGGGGGCTGTGCCAACTCCCGCGGTGATGGAGCCACGAAGGTCGTAGCCGCATGAGTGACCGGGCCGACGATTTCCGTCGGTTGATCGAAGGTGTGATCGGAGTTCCGGCGACGGAGGGCAACCGCATCGACGTCCTGCGCAACGGTGACGAGATCTTTCCGGCGATGCTCGATGCCGTCAACGGTGCCGAGCACATGATCGACTTCCTGACCTTCGTCTACTGGAAGGGCGACGTCGGGACGGAGTTCGCGCATGCGCTCGCGAGCGCGGGCGCGTGCCGGTGTACGGGTGCGGCTGTTGCTCGACGCGTTCGGGACCCGACCGATGGAACGCGCGCTCATCGACGACATGCTCGACGCGGGCGTGCACGTCCGCTGGTTCCGGCCGCTGCGCAAGTTGCGTCCCGGTGCGTTCAATCACCGTACGCACCGGAAGATCGTCGTCGTCGACGAATCGATCGCGTTCACCGGCGGCGTCGGGATCGCGGATGAGTGGAAGGGTGACGCTCGCAACGAGAACGAGTGGCGGGATACGCACTTCCGCGTTCAGGGGCCGGCGGTCGACGGCTTGCGGGCCGCGTTCCTCGACAACTGGGCCGAGACCGACATCGAGCTCTTCGATGCCGAGATCGATCGTTTTCCCGGAGCAGGCGAAGCCCGGCGACTCGGTCGTCCAGTGCGTGCGCGGCGCATCGGAGACCGGCTGGAGCGACGTCGCGACGCTGTTGCGTGCTCTCCTGCAGTCGGCACAGACCTGCGTCCGCATCGCGACCGCGTACTTCGTCCCGGACGAAGAGATCACCAGGCGTCTGTGCGACGCCGCCGACCGCGGCGTCCAGATTCAGATCCTTCTCCCGGGCGAGCACGCCGACAAGCGATTGGTCCAGGTCGCCGGCGAGGCGAACTACGAGGAGCTCATCGAACACGGCGTCGAGCTGTGGAACTTCGAGCCGTCGATGCTGCACGCCAAGGTCATGACGATCGACGGCGTCGTCGCGAACATCGGGTCCGCCAACATGAACTCGCGTTCAACTGCATGCGACGAGGAGATCAACATCGTCGCGATCGATCCGGACCTCGTGCAGATGCTCGACGACCAGTTCGACGAAGATCTCCGCCGCAGCCGGAGGATCGAGGAGGCACGCTGGGGGCGCCGGTCCCTGCACCAGCGCGTGGCAGAAACGCTCGTCAGACCCCTGCGCCGCTGGTTCTGATCAGGGTCGACGGCGCGGCGCTACGGTTGCCCCCGTGACGGCGACGGACGTGCCGCTGATACCGGTGGCCCCCGCACCTGCGGGACACGAGTACCGGCACATCACGGTCGACCGCTACGCCGGCGTGTGCGGCGCCGTGGTCTCGGGTGTCGACCTCGCGACGGAGCTCGATGACGCGGTGATCGCCGAGATCCGCCGCGCGCTGCTCGACCATCAGGTGATCTTCTTCCGCGAGCAGTCCCTCACACCCGACGAGCAGGTCGCGTTCAGTCGACGGTTCGGTCCGTTCAGTCCCGTGCCCTTCGTGGAGCCGCTCGCGGATCATCCCGAGGTGATCGCGGTCGTCCGAGAACCGAGCGAGCAGACCGGGCTCGTCTTCGGCGGCCTGTGGCACTCGGACTTCTCGTTCCTTCCCGAACCGCCCATGGGCTCGATCCTGCACGCCATCGAGGTGCCGCCGTACGGCGCCGACACGATCTGGGCGAACCAGTACCTCGCCTACCGCGGCCTGTCGCACGCCCTCCGGTCGATGCTGTCGCCGTTGCGCGCGGTGCACAGCGCGGTCAACGCGTACTCACCGAAGATGCAGGGGATCCACGACATGTTCGCGGGCATGACGGTGCAGACGAGCGACGACGCCAACCGCACGCACGAACATCCGGTCGTCCGCCGTCACGCCGAGACCGAACAGCCCGCGTTGTTCGTGAACGCGCAGTACACGATCGGGCTCGCCGGGTTCCATCCGCACGAGTCCACGTTGTTGCTCGAGCACCTGTACGCGCACTCCACGCAGCACGGTTACACGTGCCGGTGGCAATGGAGTCCCGGCGACGTCGCGTTCTGGGACAACCGCTGCGTGCAACACATGGTGATCGGCGACGTCGCCGGTCACCGCCGGTACATGCACCGCACCACCGTCGCCGGTGAGACTCCGGTCGCGCCGAGCCCCTGACGGACCGCTGAGCGGGTCCGTCGTTCAGACCGCGCTGGGCCCCGGCCGGACGAAGTAGTCGTCGGCTTCGGGATCGAACTCGAGCTCGACGACGCCGCGCTGGGCCGCGGCCTTGTTGAACTGGAGGAAACCGCCGTAGCCGAACCGCTTCTCGCTGAAGTCCGGCTGCACCTTGCGCAGCTGGTTCTTCAGTCCCGAGAGGTGCAGCGGTCCTTTGGCCGACCGCTTGTCGACGACCGAACGCAACAGCGCGAACGCAGCGTCGCGTTCGTCGCCCTCGGTCGGGAACGACACCGTGGGATCGCCGGTGTTGGTGTCGGTGCCGAGCTCCACCACGCCGCGCTCGGCGAGGTGGCGTAGCAACTCGACGAATCCCCGGAAGCCGTACGTCGTCTCGCTGAACGTCGGCTCCTTGCGCAAGATCGTGCGCTTCAACATCGACGCGAGCACGGGTCCGCCGGTGCTGCGTTCGAGTCCCGAGAGCGTCTGGCTCACGAGCACGCCGAGGTCGGCTTCGGTCGGACGCGCGGTTTCGTCCGGCTCCGGCTCGGGCTCGGCTTCGAGCGCGGCCGCGCTCGTGCCCCGCCGACGGCGCCCCGTGTTCGATGACGACGCCGAAGTGCGCCGCGCGGGCGTGGGCGCGAACGTATCCACGCCTTCGAGCCGTTCGTAGAAGAGGAATTCGTCGCAGGCAGGTGGCAACAATGCGGAGGTCGATGCCTCGATGCCGATCCCGATCACGCGGCGGTTGAGCTCGCGCAGCTTGTGTACGAGCGGGGTGAAGTCGCTGTCGCCGGTGCCGAGCACGAACGTGGTGACGTAGTCGCGTTCGAACGAGAGCTCGATCGCGTCGACCGCCATCTTGATGTCGGCCGCGTTCTTGCGGATCGCGCCCATGCGCTGTGGGATCTCGATCAGCTCGACGTGATGGCGCGTCAGCTCTCGCCGATCCTCGGAGAACCGTGACCAGTCCGCGTACGCACGGCGGACGACCACCCGGCCGCGTTCCGCCAGCGCGTCGGCGATCGGACGGAAGGTCAGCGGGCCGCCCCGGAGCGCTTCGCGCGCGCCGATGGCGAGGTTCTCGTAGTCGAGGAACAGCGCGATGCGTTCTTCTTCGTCGGCGGGCATGCAGGCGGCTCAGGCGTCGTAGAAGAAGGCGTCGTGGAGACCCACGACCGTGCGCGCGCGCTCGGTCTTGGCCCGGGCGACCGCATCGTCGGAGAGCTGGTGCGCCTCGTCGGTGGTGCGGATTCGTTGCGCGATGTCGCGCCTTCCGTAGTGCACCTGCATGAAGTAACGCCCTCGCCCGGCTTCGGTCGCCGGGGTGCCGCGGTGCCAACAGTCCGAGACGAACAACGCCACGTCACCTGCCTCGGCTTCGATGAGCACGGGAGGCCGGCCGTCGTAGGTGATGTCGGGTTCGAACATCTTGTCGAACGGCGCCAGCCGGCCCGAGCGGTGACTCCCGGGAACGATCGCCGTCGGCCCGTCGGCGAGCGTGCAGTCCTGGAGGTAGACGTGCGCGGCGACCGCGAACACGGGATACGGGATGCGGTCGTCCCACGGCACGCCCTCGGGCCGCGGGATGTGTGGCCCCGCATCGCAGTGCCACGGACCGCCACCGAAGTCGCTCGGGTTGCGCCACGCGGTGTTCGCGATCACGTGACAGTCCTCGCCGAGCAGGGGCTCGACCACCTCGAGGACACGCGGATGCGCGATCGCTTCCTGGCACGCGGCGCTTCGATTGAGCAGCTCGTAGCGGTACTCGACCTTGTCGTCACGGGTTCGCTCCGGCTCGTAGCTTTCGAAGATCTCGTCGATCTCCTCGCGCATCGCCGCAACCGCATTTCCGTCGAACACGCCGTCGAGTCGTGCCCAACCTTCTTGTTCGAGCTGGAGCGTCGCCGCCGGCGCGTCGCCCTGGTAGAGGCCCACGTTCTTCAACAACCGCCGGATCATCCCCCCACCCTAGAACCTGCACCCGAGTCAGGACCCCAGCTCCCACATCTGATGTCGGAGTTCTGGTACCCCCGTTCGGTACCAGAACTCCGACATGTGATGTTGGAGTTATGGTCTCAGGGTTGGAGGAGGTGGCCGAGGCGGCGGGTGGCGATGCGGAGACCGACCGCACCCATCACTGCGAGGTAGCACGCGTTGAGCAGCAGGCTCCAGTGCACTTCGCCGAGTACCAGCGAGCGTTCGAGCACCACGCCCTGGTAGAGCGGCGTGACCCGCACGATCGCTTCGAGCGCGGCGGGATACTGCGAGAGCGGGAAGAACGTCGCCGAGAACAAGAACAGCGGCACGATCGCGAGGTTGATGTAGTCGAAGTCGAGGAAGCTGCGCATGTAGGTGGTTGCTGCGAGCCCCGCGCCCGCGAACGCGAAGCCGATGAGCACCGCCACCGGCGCGGCCAACACCGCCCACCACGACTCCACCAACCCGAACACCACCATCGTCAGCAGGAACACGGTCGAGTACATGCCGCCGCGTATCAGCGACCACGCGAGCTCGCCGCGGGCCAGGTCCGAGGTCCCGATCGGGGTGGACAGCACTGACTCGTAGACCTTCGTGTACTTGAACTTGACGAAGAAGTTGACCGTCGCGTCGAGGAGCGCCCCGGCCATCGCCGACATGGCGAGCAGCCCCGGCGCGACGAATTTGTCGTAGGGCACGACTCGGCCGCCGACTTCGAGATCACCGACGAGCTCACCGACCCCGACCCCGATCGACAACAGGTACAGCAACGGCTCGGCGAACCCGGTCGCGAAGATCCACCAGAGCCGCCGGTACGCGAGGACGTTGCGTTCCAGCACCCGGGTCGCGCGTTGGGTCGCGATCACGGCGTCAGTCTCCGGGTGTACGTGCGCGCGCCGACCACGACGCCCACGATCACGAACGCGGCGAGGTAGCACGCGTGCCCGAACATCGGCAGAACGGCGACATCGCCGGTCGTCGCCCGCCGCGCCAGCTCGACGCCGTGCCACAACGGCGAGAGCCGCGCAATCGGCTCGAGCCAGTTGGGGAGCTCGGTGATCGGGAAGAAGGTCCCGGAGAAGAGGAACAGCGGCAGGATGCCGAGTCGCATGATCACCGGAAAGGAGAAGTCGGTCTCTTGCGTCACGGAGAACGCGCACAAGGGCGCGCAGAACGCGGCGGCGGTCAGCGCGGTCGCCGGGATCGCGAGCACTGCCCAGAGCGACGGGATCGCGCCGAGGAGCGCGGCGATCGCGAGGAACACCGTGGCGCTGAACGCGGTGCGCAATGACTGCCACAGCACGTAGCCGCCGCACACGTCCGCGGCACGGATCGGCGTCGTCACGATGCCGTGGTAGAAGCGCAGCCACTTCGTGCCCGCGACGACCGGCCACAGTGACTCACCCGCGACGATCTGCACCGCGCTCGCGACGAGCAGGCCCGGCGCGACGAACTCGAGGTAGGAGACGCCGCCGACGTCGCCGGTGGATTCGTCGATCAACCCGCCGAGCCCGACGCCCATCGCCGCGAGGAACAGGAGCGGCGAGAGGAACGTGGAGAACGCGAGGCCGCGCCACAGGCGACGGTAGACATGGAACTCGCGCTCGACGACGCGGACGATCGGCGGCGTGCTGCCAGACGTCGGTCAAAGTGGCCGGCGTGCCACCAAGAGGAGTCGGTGAAGCCACGTCAGCCCTCTTCGAGCGTGCGGCCCGTGAGGATGAGGAACACGTCCTCGAGGCTCGCCCGGCGCACGAGCACCGACGCCGCCGGCATCCCGTGGTCGTTGATCACCGCGGCGACGCCGTCACCGTCGTCGGCGTACAGGATCACGCGATCGGCGAGCGGTTCCATGCGTTCGACGAGCGGCTGCAACTTCGCGAGCGCGGTCGCTTCGTCGGCACCGGCTTCGAAGCGGAGCTCGACGACTTCGCGTGTCACGTGCTGCGTCACGAGATCGCGCGGGGAGCCTTGGGCGACGATGCGGCCGTCGTCCATGATGACGAGCCGGTCGCAGAGCTGTTCGGCTTCGTCCATGTAGTGGGTGGTGAGCACGAGCGTCACGCCTTGGCGCTTGAGTTGGTACAGGCGTTCCCACACGAGGTGCCGAGCCTGCGGGTCGAGACCGGTCGTCGGTTCGTCGAGCAGCATCAGCTCGGGCTGGTTGATGAGCGCGCGGGCGATCGTGAGCCGGCGCTTCATCCCGCCCGACAGTGGATCGACCTTCGAGTCGCGCCGGTCGGTGAGCTGCACGAAGTCGAGCAGCTCCTCGGCCCGCTCGCGAATCAGCGGGCGGGGCAGGTCGAAGTAGCGGCCGTAGATCAGGAGGTTGTCCCAGACGGTGAGCTCGGTGTCGTGGTTGTCTTCCTGCGGGACGACGCCGAGCCGGCTCCGGATCTCCGGACCTGCGGCCTTCGGATCGAGACCGAGGACCCGCAGGTGACCGTCGGATATCGGCGACACGCAACCGATCATGCGCATCGTCGAGGTCTTGCCCGCGCCGTTCGGTCCGAGGAAGCCGAACACCTCACCGGGCACGATGTCGAAGTCGATGTGGTCCACCGCCACGAACGATCCGAACTGCTTCGTGAGCGCGCGCGCTTCCACGAGAGAGGGCGTCATCGACCGGCGACGCTACCGGTTGCCGCCGATGGCGTCCGCCGGATTTCGAGACCCGGACCCTCAGTCTTCGAGCGACTCGGCGCGCCGTTCATCGATGCGCGCCGCGGGCCACTTCCCGGAGTCGGTCTCGTCGTACGTCCAGTCGGGCTGGCGCTGCGCGTGACGTTCGTCGAGCACGGCGCGCCCGTCGGCGATGTCGACGATCGGCGCGATCAGGTACGGCTCGGAGGCGGGCCCACGGCCCTCGAAGTGTTGCTCCAACGCGTCGGGAAACAGCTCGAGCAGGCTCTGCACGATGACCTGTTGCTGTTGCGCGAGCGTGCAGCGCGCCCCGTCGGCGACGGTCGCCGACCGTTCGGCGAGCGGTTCGAGATCGGATGCCGCGGCTTCGGCCCGGCGGAACTTGTCGAGGAGCGCCGCGAGCTCGAGTCCGTCGCGCTTGCAGGGTGTGCACTGACCGCACGACTCCACCGCGAGGAACCGCGACATGCCGTGCGCGACCGCGACGACGTCGGTGGTGTCGTCGATGACGATGAATCCGGCGGCGCCCAGCCCGCTACCCGCGGCAACCATGTCTTCGTACGTCAGCGGCGTGTCGAGCGCATCGGCCGGGATGAAGGCATTCGCGACGCCGGAGATGACCGCGGTGATGGCGCGACCGTCCTCGACACCACCGCCGATTTCATCGATCACCGCGCGCAGCGTCGTGCCGTACGGCACCTCGGCCACGCCGTGGTGCCGGGTCGCGCCGCTGATCGTGCAGAGGATCGTGCCCGGCGACTGCTCGGTGCCGTGCTCGCGGAACCAGTCGACGCCCTCGGCGAAGATGCCCGGGACGTTGGCCATCGTCTCGCAGTTGTTCACGAGCGTCGGCGGTGCGACGCCCTCACCTCCGGGTTCGGCGAGCTCGAGGTCGGCGGCCGACTCGGTACCGTCACCGACTTCGTCGATGCCGTGCCGCCATGGCGGCGCGACACGCGGGAAGGGTTCGCGACCGTCGAGCACTTCGAGCAACCCGGTCTCTTCCCCGTAGAGGTACGAGTTGGGCCCACCGTGGACGACGAGCTCGACGCCGTCCAGCCATCCGCCGACGCGCACCTCGTCGACGGCGTCGGCGAGGCGGGCCATCACGCGCGTGAATGCTTCCTTCACTGCGATGACGACGCGCTCGGCGTCGACCGCGTGCGCGGCGATGAGTGCGCCTTCGATCACGCGGTACGGGTTCGTCCGGAGCAGGAGCCGGTCCTTGAACGAACCGGGCTCGCCCTCGGCCCCGTTCACGACGACGGTCGTGGCGTACACCGACGACTCGTACGCGGCGACCGTCTGCCACTTGCGGCCGGTGGGGAAGCCGCTCCCGCCCCGGCCCCGCAGCCCGGCCGCGAGCACAGCCTCGATCACCTCGGCCGGGTCGGCGGCACGGGCGCGTTCCAGACCGCGCCCGCCGCCGGCGGCGACGTAGGCCTCGAACGAGATGATCGGATCCGGGTCGAGAACGCGATGCACCGCGCGGGAGCGTATGCGTTACGGCGCCCTGTGCGTTACGGCGCGTCGACGAGAGAACGCTCGGCGCGCTTCTCCCGCACGAGCGATGCGATCACGGCGATGGCGAGCAGGACGACGATCACGCCGAGCGAGACCGCGGTCGGGAAGTGCCACCAGTGCGACACGGCCATCTTGATGCCGACGAAGATCAGGATCAGGCCGAGCCCGTGGCCGAGATAGTGGAGCCGGTCCTTCCAGCCCGCGAGCAGGAAGTACGCGGCCCGCAACCCGAGGATCGCGAACGCGTTCGACGCGAACACGATGAACGGTTCGTTGCTGACCGCGAGCACGGCGGGCACCGAGTCGACGGCGAAGATCACGTCGGTGAACTCGACCACCACCAACGCGGCGAACAGCGGCGTGGCCGCCCGCTTCATGTTGACCTTGGTGAAGAAGCGGTGGCCGTCGTACTCGGTCGACACCGGCATGAAGCGCTGGAGCAGCTTGACCGCACGGTCGTGGCCGTGCGTCCCCTCGTCGGCGCGGTGCCGCAGCACCTTGAAGCCGGTCCAGACGAGGAACACGCCGAACACGAGCAGCAACCACCAGAACTGCGCGATGAGCGCGACACCGGCGACGATGAAGATGGCGCGCAACACGAGCGCGCCGAACACGCCCCAGAACAGCACACGGTGCTGATACTTCAGCGGGATCGCGAACGTCGAGAAGATGACCGCCCAGACGAACACGTTGTCGACCGACAGCGACTTCTCGATGAGGTAGCCCGAGAGGTACTCACCGGAGGCCTGACCGCCCCAGGCGGCGGCGACCACGAGCGAGAAGCCGAGCCCGAACGTCACCCATACGAGCGATTCGACGAGGGCGCGCTTCGGCGTGGGCTCCTTGTCGCCGCGGTGCAGCGCGAGGTCGACGCCGAGCATCACGACGATGGTCGCGAGCAGCCCGACCCAAGCGATCGGCGGGACGTCGATGTCGACGAAGGAGTCGGCATCGGATCTCTCCGATGCCCATCTCCCGGGCGTAGCGAGCAGCGACATCACGAGCGGTCGACCTTTCGAATCCCGTGGGCCGAAGCCCCTGAGCCCGGGCCGGTCCCGGACGGATTCGAAGGTCTCCCCCGGCCGGGCCGCACCGCAATCCCAGTGGTGAAACTGGTCCAGCGGCCGACACGGCTGGCGCACCGGGCCCGGTCGACATGTTCATGATTCACGACATGCTCGCCGGCGCCGTACTGACGATGCCGCCTTGGTGGGGTACTCCCCTTCGGTGGCCACAGCGTAGCGTCCCCGCTGTCGTGAACGAGCCCGATCCCGTCTCCGAACCTGCATCGCCGCACCGCCCGTTCGACCGCAAGGCGATCACGTTGTTCGCGATCCCGATGGCGATCCTCACGATCCTCGGGTGGGTCGGCGACGCGTTCGCGCCCAGTCTCCTCACGCGCGCGCCGTTGCTGTTGCTGGCCTGCAACCCTCGACTGCGCAACCTGGTGCTGGTGTCGCCGACGGTCGACTTCGTGCCGTTCGTCGCGGTCGCCGTCGGCCGGCTCGTGATCAGCGATCCGCTCTTCTACTGGTTCGGCCGCAGGTACGGCGACACCTCCATCCGTTGGATGGAACGCAAGCTCGGGCCGAGCGCGGGTGTCGTGCTGTGGGCCGAAAAGGCGTTCCGGAAGGCGGCGTGGCCAATGGTCGCGATCCTCCCGAACAACTTGATCTGCCTGCTCGCGGGCGCGGCGGGCATGTCGTGGATCGGTTTCGCGATCGTCAACATCAGCGGCACTGTCGTGCGCGTGCTCGGCGTGCGCCTGATCGGCGATGCGTTCTCGGATCCGATCCTGTCGTTCAACGATTGGATCGGTCGCAACCGGCTCGTGCTGACGCTGATCACGGTCGGCATCACCTTCTTCTTCGTCGCGCGGAGCACGCGACGCGCCGGACGGGTGGTCGAGACGCCCGACGAGCTGGCCGAGGAGCTCGAGGCGAGCGCGGAGGAGCTGGAGGCGAGCACGGAGGAGCTGGAGGCGAGCACGGAGGAGCTCGAGGGTGAGGAGCTCGGGGCGAGCGCCGAGGATCGGCGACCCGAGCCCGGGTGACGCCCGTTCCGACGACCGGGCGAGTACAACCGTGTGATGGCGAAGAACGTGCTCGGAGACGAGTTGGAGCCGTGCAGCTTCGATCCGCTCACCGGCTTCTACCGCGACGGCTGCTGCACCACCGGGGTCGAGGATGCCGGCGTGCACGTGGTGTGCGCGCAGGTGACTGCCGAGTTCCTCGACTTCTCACGCTCGGCCGGCAACGACCTGACGGCGCCCGGACCCGGGTTCCCCGGCCTCCGACCCGGTGACCGGTGGTGCCTGTGCGCATCCCGGTGGCAGGAGGCATTCGAGGCGGGCGCGGCGCCGCCGGTGTTCCTCGAGGCGACGAGCATCCACGCGCTCGAGTGGTGCTCGCTCTCGGATCTGCGCCGCTTCGCGGTGGATCGGCCCAGCCAATCCGAGTGACAATCCGAGTGAGTCGACAGCCCCGCGTCACCGAACTGCGGCGCGGACCACGTAACCTGGGCCGGTAGAGATGTCGCGCGCGGCCGGGGCGCCCTTTCCGGCGCCGGGCTGCGCGACGGCGTGGATCGACGACGGAGATCCCCATGGCCACACGACGCACGTCCTTCGACAAACTGCAGCGCGAACGGGCAAAAAAGGCAAAAGCCGCGGGCAAGCGCGAGCGTCGCCAGGAGCGCGGGAACGAGACCGAGGACGACGAGATCGAGGTCGCGCCGTTCCCGGACGAGAACCTCTCCGCCGGTGAGCTGATGCAGCGGCTCGAGGTGCTCCACAACCGGTTCGAGGCGAACTCGATCGACTTCGACACCTTCGAGGAGCAGAAGCGCGAGCTGCTGGAGCGGCTCGCGGCGATCCCCCTCGACTGACCCGCGCCGGCGCCCAGAAGTCGAGGCAGAGGGCGACGATCAGTCTTCGTCGAGCGGCTGGTCGAGCGCCATCTTCCCGATGAATTCGTACGCCTCGTTCGGCGAGAACGGCTGCATGAACGGCCCCGCACGCACATCGCGGTAGAGCCGTCCGAGGGGGCTGTTCCCGAGATAGCCCGCGCCACCGCTCAGCTGCATCGCCTTGTCGACGACCTCGATGGCCTTGCGGTTCACGACGAGCTTCGACGCCTGGAACAACGCGAGCAGCTCGAACATGTCCGCATCGGTGCGTCTCGGCGACGGGCCGTTCGACGAGCGCCGCGTCCAGGACGCGGCCGAGGTGCGAGAGGTGCGCGCGGCATGTGCCGAGGTCGACCTCCAACTCGGCCATGCCGTGCTGGATGCCGGGCAGCGACGCCAGGGCGGCGCCGGTCGATCGCTTCGTGCGCGTCTTCAACAGCTCGGCGACATGCGCGCGGGCCGCCTCGGCGATCCCGAGGAACACACCGAGCAGCCCGATGTTGCCGATCGTGCCGATCAACGCGGTGTCGGAGCGCAGCGTGCCCCAGTCGCCGAGATCGGTCCAGAGGTTCTCCGGGATCACACAGTTGTCGTAGACGACGTCGTGACTGCCGGACGCGCGCATACCGAGTGCGTCCCAGTTGTCGAGGATCTGTTGCCCCGGCGTGTCCCGGAAGACGACCGCGCGTCCTGCTTCGAAGGTGCCATCGGCGCCGTTCGCGTCGAGCCGAGACCGTCATCACACCCGCGACCTCCGACAACGTCCCGAAGATCTTGCGACCGTCGAGCCGGTATCCGCCCTCGACCGGTGTCGCCGTCGTCATCGGTCGAGTCAGGTCGGTGCCGGGCTCGGTCACGTTCGCCAACGCGATCACTCCGGTGCCGAGCATCCCCGCGAACGCCTCGAAGGTCGCGGCCTGCTCGCGATCACCCGACTCCCGGGCGGCGCGGACGAGGCGACCGACGATGAGACACGTCGCGAGGTGCATGTTGACCGCGATGCTGATCGAACCGTCGGCACGACCGAGCCGGCTCAGCCCGACCATGAGATCGTGTGCCGACACGGCGCCGAGGCCGCCGGACTCCACCGGCAGGGGCGCGGTCAGGAAGCCGCTCTCCTTCATCGCCGCGATCGCCTCGTGCGGGAAGGTCCCGTCGCGGTCGTGCTGTTCGGCATGCTCGGCAACGGAGACCGCGTGCATCTCGGCCAGCTCCACGAAGGCGCGGCCGGGCTCGGTCAGCGGTTCGAGCTGGAATCGCATCGCGTCACCCATGCGATGACGGCTACGGGTACAAACGTTGGTCGAGCTCTCGCACTCGTATCGCCATCGCTTCGAGCAGCTTCAAGGAGAACGCCGGCACGTCGCTGACGAGACGCGACAGCGCGCGCCGGCTCAGCTCGGCTACTTCGAGATCGGTCTCGGCGTCGACGGTGGCGTTGCGGCTTGGAGCGCGCGAGCAACGCGAGCTCCCCGACCGCGTCGCCGGCGCCGAGCTGCGCGACCTTGCGACCGTTGCGCGAAACCCGTGCGACGCCCGCGATCAACACGAACATCGAGCTGCCGTCCTCACCCTCCGTCATGAGCCGGGTGCCCTTGGCGATGCGTGCGGATCTTGGTGACCTTCGCAATCTTGCGCAGCTCACGCGTCGAACACAGCGAGAAGAGACGCGTGTGCGCCAGCGCGCCGCTGAGGCCGGTGAGTCCGGCGGGGCCAGGTCCGCTGTCGCGGGGAAGATCGCCGGCAACCACGGGATGCATGTGCGTCTCCTTCGTTCATGGGGTGAGTTGTGCAACGAGGCCGTCGGGGTCTTCGACGATCTCGGTGTAGATGCCGAGGGTCGTCGAAGGTGTCGAGGTACGAGTAGTACAGCGTGCCGATGTGGCCGGACATCACGCAGTCGATGCCGTCGTCGTGAGCGGCCGCGACCTCTTTGTCGACGCTGTCGACGAGGAACGCGAGGTGATGCGCGCCCGGCCCGTATTCGGCGAGGAAATCGTGGGTGACCCCTTCGCCGTCGAGGGGCTGGATCAGTTCGATCTGCACCTTGCCACTCCGGCCGAAGGCGAGCGACACCGACGACTCGATGTCGCGGCCGCGATACCGGTACGGCGATCCGATCGTCGGGAACGTCGTCCATTGGGGGCATCCGATCGACGCGGTGAACGCCTGCATCGCGGCGTCGAGATCGTCGACGACGAACGCCTGCTGGAAGAACCCCGCCCCGATCCGCGCGAACAGCGCTTCGACCCCGGCCATGCGCGGAGCCTAGAGCGAGTTGGCACTATGGAGGCATGCGACACGTGAAGCTCGGCCGTACCGGCTTGCCCGTCTCCCGCCTCTGCTTGGGCACGATGACCTTCGGTCTCCAGTGCGACGAGGAGCAATCGGTCGCGATCCTCGATCGAGCGTCGGACGGTGGCATCACCTTCCTCGACACTGCCGACGTCTACCCGCTCGGTGGTGACCTCACGACGGTCGGCCGCACCGAGGAGATCGTCGGCGGCTGGTTGCGCGGGCGGCGGGAGCAGTTCGTGCTCGCCACCAAGTGCTTCGGCCCGATGGGTCCGAACCCGTGGGACGCCGGGCAACAGCCGCCGCCACATCATGGACGCCGTCGACGCCTCGCTGCGCCGCCTCCAGACCGACTGGATCGACCTCTACCAGCTGCACTTCAACGATCCGGGACACGCCGATCGACGAGACACTCGGCGCGCTCGACGATCTCGTGCGCGCGGGCAAGGTTCGCTACGTCGGCTGTTCGAACTTCCTCGCGTACCAACTGGCACGCGCGCGTCGGCCGCAGCGAGGTGCGCGGATTCGTGCGGTTCGAATCCGTGCAGCCGCGCTACAACCTGCTGTTCCGTGAGTTCGAGCGCGAGATGTTCCCGCTGTGTCTCGACGAGGGCATCGGCGTCATCCCCTACAACCCGATCGCGGGCGGCATGCTCTCCGGGAAGTACGACCGGACCAAACCACCGGTCGAGGGCAACCGGTTCACGCTCGGCACGTCGGGCGCGATGTACCAGGATCGGTACTGGCACGAGAACGTGTTCGACACGGTCGAACAGCTCGCGAAGCTGGCGGAGTCGGCGGGGTTGCCGCTCGCCGACGCTCGCCGTCGCGTGGGTGCTCGCACATCCTGCGGTCACGTCACCGATCATCGGTGCGAGCCGGCCCGAGCAACTCGACGCCACGCTCGCCGCGGTCGACACGACGCTCGACGACGACCTGCTGCATCGCTTGAACGAGCTGACCGCGCCCTACCGGCGCGGCGATGCGCCGCGCTGAGCGTCGGTCGCGCTCAGTTGAGCTTGCGGCTCTCGCTCTCGTTGATGCGGCGCGCGATACCGGTGAGCAGCGCGCGCGCGAACGCGGGCGAGGCGTCGACGATCTTGGCGAACTCGCGCTGGCCGAGCACCAGCAGTTCCATGTCGGTGTCGGCGATGACCGTCGCGTTGCGGGGCGCCCGATCGAGGAGCGACAGCTCGCCGAAGATCTGCCCCTTGCGGAGCATCGCGACCTTGCGACCGTTGCGGAGCACGCGGGCCTTGCCGTCGACGATGACGAACGCTTCGCGGCCGGTCTGACCCTGCTCGGCGAGGACGCGCCCGGCGGACACCTTCGTGCGTTCGGTGTTCTGCGCGATCGTCTTCAGGTCCTTCTTCGAACAGGTGCTGAACATCGGCACCTTGCGGAAGTACTCGAGGAATTCGTCGGCGCGCGCCATCGGCCGCGAAATCTAGCCTGGGAACCATGATGCAGTTCGGTATCGACGTCGCCCAACAACGCCTCGACTGGGATGACCTGGTAACCCGAGCCCGGTTCGGCGAGGAGTGCGGGTTCACCGGCGCCTGGGGCTTCGACCACTTCCAGCCCATGTACGGCGAGGGTCCGGGCAATTGCTTCGAAGGGATGGCAACCCTCGCGGCACTGGCCACCGCGACCACGCGCATCCGGCTCGGACTGCTCGTCACCGGTGTCACGTACCGGCACCCGTCGTTGTTCGCGGCGCAGGCGATGACGATCGATCACGCGTCGCACGGCCGCCTCGACCTCTCGTTCGGCGCCGCCTGGTTCGAGCCCGAACACCGTGCGCTCGGGTTCGAGTTCCCGAGCACGGGTGCTCGCTTCGATCTTCTCGACGACACGCTCGAGATCGCGACGCGGCTCATGACGGGTGAGCCGGTCTCGTACGACGGCACCCACGTCTCGTTGCACGATGCGCAGATGCGGCCCGCGCCGGTGCAGCAGCCGCACCCGCCGTTCTGGATCGGCGCGAACGGCCCGAAGCGCGGACTGCCCGCCGCGGCGCGGTGGGCCGACGTGTGGCACTCGTTCGCGCCGGCCGAGTACTTCGAATCGATGTCGAAGCGGATCGACGAGCTTGCCGAAGCCGCCGGTCGCGACCCGTCGGACATCGCGCGCGCGTCATCGCTGTCGCTCTCCGAACCCCTCGACGAGGTTCGCCGTGCCGTCGACCGGTACGGCGAGATCGGGGTCTCGTATCTGGTGTGCAGCTGGCCCGGCGAGGGGGAGGCGCGCGTCGCCGAGTTCGCCGAGCACGTGATGCCTGCGTTCGGGCGCGACTGACGAAATTGAGCGGTCGAAACCCCGAGAGACTGAAGAAAAGAGAAACGCAGAGCCGGAGGGGAGGGGGAGAGACCCCCGCAGATCCCGACGCCCGCTCCGAGCGTCTTCCCTCCCTCCGGCTTGCGAGTGGAGCATCCACCATCACTCCCACGGCCGACTTCCCTAATTCCTGCCAGATGTCGCCGCACCCCCTGGTGGTCGACCATGCAGCGCCCTGACTACCCTCCGGCGGTGCTGATCGGGCGAGATTCCGAGCTCGGCCAAGTGGTCGATCTCGTCACTGCGGGCGGATCGTGCGCGCTCGCGGGCGAGGCGGGAATCGGCAAGACCGCAATCCTCGATGCCCTCCGCGCCGAGCTCGGGCCGCGCGCCCTGCTCGGCGGCGCGGTACAGCCGCTGCGGTGGATGCCGTATCTCGCGTTGCAACGGGCCTGCGGGCTCGCGCTCACGGGATCGCGCGCCGAAGTGCTCGCGGCCGCGACGGAGGCCGTCGCCGGCCAGGTCCTCCTGATCGACGACCTCCACTGGGCCGACCCCGACACGCTGGAGCTGCTCCCCGAGCTCGCCCACGAACTGCCAATCGTCGCGACCATCCGCACGACCGACGACTGGTCCGATGCGGCACTCTCGGTGGCGAGGTCGTACGGAACCGTGCTCGACCTCGAACCGCTTCCCGACGACGAGGCCCGCGTGCTCCGCGCGGCACGCGATGCCGACGGCCACCGCGAACGAACTCGCCGCGCTCGTACGCACATCGGGAGGGAACCCGCTGTTGTTGACGTGCGCGCCGATGTCGGACGACACGGTCGCGGCGGACGAACGACTCGTCGCCCTCGTGACACGCGCATCCGAACCGGCACGGCACGCGCTGGCGCGGCTCGCGCTGCAAGGAACACCGCGGCGGTCCGGCTACACCCGGGTGCGAGAGCGCCATAGAAGAGCTGACTCGGCTGGGCCTGATCGTCCGTCGCGACGGCAATGCTGGACGCTCCGTCACGACGCGTTCGGCCAGGCCGCATTGGGCCTGCTGTCGGCCAAGGAGCGCTTCGCGATCCATCTCGACCTCGCCGAGCAGGCCACGACCGACGGCGAACGGGCTCGTCACTACCTGCACGGCGGCGATCCCGATCGCGCCCGCAGCTACGCGCTGCGCGCGGCGCAACAAGCGTCGTCGCGCAACGAGCGCGCCGACCACCTGGCGATCGGGGCGATCCCGGTCGATGGCGAGCGCGACCCGGAGCTGCTGCTCGATGCCGCCGAGGCGCTCGCGCTCGCGGGCCGAGTCGAAGACGGGCTCGCGTTCGCGGTCGTCGTGAGATCGTCGGACCGTGTGTGTGAGCTGCGGAAGCAGAACGATCGTCGCCTGGTGTGCGTGGTGGGGCGCGCGCTACGACCTCGTGTGGCCCGCGCTCGAATCCGCGATGCACGCTTCTCACCCCGAACGACGTCGAGATCGAGGTGACCGTGCGGCTCCTGCGCGCGCGCTACCTCGCGCGCGTCAAGTGGGACGCGCCGGCCGCGATCGCTGAAGCACGCATGGCGGTGGAGCTCGCGGAGCGGGAAGGCGGGCCGGTGGCCGAGGCCTACGGCGCGCTGGGCTCGGCATCGCTCGTGTCCGGCGAGCCCGACTGGGACCAGTGGCTCGCGAAATCGATCACCGCGGCCCGCAATGAAGGACTGGAAACGGTCGAGATCACGTCCGCCGACAGCCTCTTCATCGCGCAGCTCGTGTCCGGTGATCCGTCGGAATGCGTTCCGCTCGCGCGCGACATGATCGACCGCGCGCACAAGCTCGGTTCACGCGTGGCCGTGGCGCAGTTCCGGAAGAACCTCCTGATGGCGCGTTTCCATGTCGATGACGCGCTCGATGAGTCGTACACGACGGCGCGTTACCTCCTCACCCAGCCGCTCAACGGTCGGCAGCGCGACCACGTCGAGGTGCACTTCGTGCTCGCGTGCGCGGACCTCGGGCTCGACGAGGAGATCCCGCCGATCCTCGCGAACGCGTACGGCTTCTCGTCGGTCGACGTGACTTCGCACTCGATGATCCTGTGGGCCAAGGCGGAGGCCGACTGGCTCGCGGGCCGCGCGGCCGAGGCGTACGCAACGGCCGAAGAGTGTCGCGCCCTGCCGATCGGTGGTTTCCCGTCGCACGTGTTGGTCGAACCCGTCCGCCAGTACGCGGCGCTCGAACTCGGGCTCGACCCCGGCCCCGCGTTGCACGGCGCGTTGCTCGCCAACATGGTCGCAGCCAGCAAGGAGTCGCAGGCGATCGTCGCGTTGTACGAACATCCGGAGGCATCGGAGAACACCGGGCGTTTCCTCGCCGCGGCGCGCAGCTGGGACCGGGTGTCGCGCCGCAATGCCGCCCGCTGCATGTGGGCCGCGGGCGAGGCTGCGAGCCGCGCCGGCGACACCGAGCGCGCCATCCGCATCCTGCGCGACATCGAGCGCGATCTCCATGCGTCGGGACGCCGGCCGTTGCTGCGACGGGTCGACTCCACGTTGCGCTCGCTCGGACAAGTGTCACACGCGCGCCAGACCGAGCCCGTCCCGCCGCTCACGGCCGCGCAGGTCGAGGTGCTCGATCTGGTCGGACGTGGTCTCGACACCCGGGCGATCGCGCGCCGGTTGCTCGTGGGCGAGACGACGGTCGAGACCCACATCCGCCATACGCTTCAGCGGCTGGGTGTCACGACGCGCCTCGCGGCGGCGATGGAGCTCGTCCGCCTGCGTACGTCGACACCGGCCGCGCCCACCTCGCATCAGCGGCTGACGCTCGTCGACTGTGAGGACGATCTCCCCGAAGCGGGCGTGGCGCTCGCGGACCTTCCCGTCGCACCGTGGACGTTGAAGTCGCAGCTCGTTGCGACGGGTGTGTTGCGCAACGACGACGACGTCGCCCGCGCGTTCATCGCCGCATCCCGGGGTGCGTCACTGATGATCAACATCGGTGTCGACGTGTCCAACGCGGCGCGAGTCGCACTGATCGACGGGCTGGCGCGGATCGCGCCGATCGACCGCCTCGCACCGGTTGACGAGCCGAGCGGCGCGCCGGATGAGTGGACCGAGGTGCGGCGCGCCCTGAAGGTGCTGGCCGAAGGCGGCACCGTGCCCGAAGCGGCCGAGACGGTCTTCATGTCCGAGCGCACGTTGCACCGCCGGCTGGCGAAGTTGCGCAAGGAGCTCGGCGTCACCAACAACGTGGCCGCAGCCAGGAAGGTGCTCACCGACGAGTGAGCTCGACTCAAACCTCGCCGCGCTTCGCGACGAACTCGCGCGCGTACTCGTAGAACGCGATATCCGGGCCGGCATCGCGTTCGACCAGCCGCCGCAAACGGCTGGGCATCTCCCGGTCGGGGTTCACGTTCGCGCTCATCGCGCTCGGAACGGTCCAGCCGAACCGCTGCGCCAACGCGTCGACGAACTCCGTCACCCCCTCCGTGAAACCGATCGCATCCACGGTCGCGAGGCGGGCCCGGGCGGCTGCGAGTCGTTCGTCGTCGAGCACGATCGGCGGATCCTCCGCATCCTCCTCGGAAGATGGGCCGAACCCGGCGGTCCAACCGCGTGCCGTCATCGCGTCGTGATCGGCTCGGGTGATCGCGAACTGCATGAGCTGGTTGTTCCAGCAGAGTCCGTTGCGGACGCGCGGGTACTCGTAGAACTCGTCGAGCGGCCCGGTCCACTTCAGCGCGCGCGCCAGCTCTTTGACGTGCGACACCGTCCGCTCGATCGGGTCGCGTAGCACGGTGATGGTGAAGAAGTCGCGCGAGAACCGATCTTGGAGCTCGTCGCGTACCCACAGGGGTTGGTGCAACGAGAAGAAGCGAACGGGTTCGAGTGTCGTCCGAGGTTCCCCGAACAAGCGATCAGGCGACGTCTTCTGATCGAATCGGGAGCGATTGCTGCCGAGCGGCGGGGGCGGATACCACTCGTCCGACGTGAAGTTCTTCTGCACCCGGCGCATGAGCGTGGTGCCCGCCGTCTTGCGGATGTGCAGGAAGAAGAAGGCCTGCCCGGCACCCGTTGGTCCATGCGGCGCAGCATCGCCGGGGCGGTGTGCTCGTCGCAAACCGTCCTGCGGTGCGGGTCAGCGGGCGACGCGGTCGGCCGGCCCGAGGTCGCGGTGCTCGATCAGGTCGCGCACCCCGGCGGGCCCGAGTCGTTCTCGGAATGCGTTCACGGTGTAGCCGATCACGACCGCGTGCGTGCGCGCGATGACCGTCGCCGATCGGGGGAGCCCGAACAGCGTGCCGATCTCACCGAAGTAGTCGCCTGCGGTCGACGTCGCGAGCAGCTCGTTCGTGCCGTCGGAACGCTCGCGCACGATGTCGAGCTCGCCCTCGGAGACGACGTAGATGAGATCACCCATCGTCCCTTGCGCGAACACGACCGCGCCGGGTGCGAGCTGCAGACGCTCGGGTGGCCGGTTCGATGTCGCGAACTGCGGCACGAGCTCGACAACCTTGTCGGCGAGCGGGAGCATGCGATGGTCGTGGGTCGCGACCACGACCACCCGTTCCTCCGACGCGATCTCGCGGATCAGGCGCAGCACTTCCTCGACCTGGATGAAGTCGAGGTGGGCGGTCGGCTCGTCGGCGAGGAGCAACGGCGGGTCGAGGGCGAGCGCACGCGCGACCGCGACGCGCTGCTGCTGCCCGCCACTGAGATCACCGGGACGGTGCACCATCCGGTCGGCCAGCCCGACGAGTCCGAGGAGCTCTTCGGCTCGCGCGCGCGCGGCGGCGCGTGACCGGCCCGCCGCCCGCAGCGGGACCACGACGTTCTCGAGCGCGGTGAGACTCGGCACGAGGTTGAACGCCTGGAACACGATGCCGACGGTGTGGCGCCGGTAGGCGGCCAGCGCGCGTCCGTCGAGCGCAGTCACTTCCTCGTCGCCGAACGCGATGCGTCCCGACGTGGGCGAGAGGATGCCGCCCAGGCACGAGAGGAGCGTCGTCTTCCCGCACCCGCTCGGCCCGAGCAGGATGGCGAGGTTGCCGGCGGGCACGGTGAGGTCGAGTCCGTCGATCGGCCGCACGGCGTATCCGCCGCTCGAGTACTCGACGACGAGGTCGCGGATCTCGAGGTCGGGCATCACGGGCCCCCGAACGCGAGCGCGGGATCGACCGTCACCGCGCGCCGCAGTCCCGCGATGCTCGCGACGAGCCCGACGAGGATCGCGACGACGGGCAGGACCAAGAACGCAGATGCCGGCACCACGACGGTCATCGGAAACAGTGGTCCGAGCACGAACGACAGCGCACCGCCGAGCACGGCGGCGACGGTCGACACGATCACGGCCTGCAACGCGAGGCCGGCCATCACGGATCGGGTTCCGACCCCGACCGCCTTGAAGACCGCGAAGTCGCGCACGCGCTCGAGCGCCGACAGGTAGATCACCGAGCCGACGATCAGCGCGGCGACGACCCACAGCAGCACGGCGAGGAAGGTGATGGCCTGCCGTGCTGCACTGATGGGTCGGAGAAGATCGTCGATCGCGACATCACGTTCGACGAGCCGGAAGCCCGAGGGGCGCGCGCGACATCACCCGTCACACCGATCGACGACGCGAGCGGCTGACCGGCGAAGACGACCGCCTGCGCGCCTTCGGTCGTGAGGAACACGTTCGGCCCCGCCCGCGAGCGACGTCGAGTCACCGACGGTGCCGACGACCTCCAACGTCGACGAACCGAGCACGATGTCGTCACCCGGCTGCTTGCTCGTCGTGCTGCTCACGGCGGCTTCGTCGGGCGCAGACGGCGCACGACCGGTCGAGACGGCGGGGATGCCAGGGCCGTCGCTCGGTGCGCCGTAGATGTTGACCTGCTTCGCGTCGTCCCCGGTGCGCATCGTCGTACCGGCGAAGACGAGCGGCACGGCCGCGGTCACGCCGTCGAGTTGCGCGATCTCGGCGCGGGCCGGTTCCTCGGGGAACGGCGCAGCTCCGAGGAACGGCCCGGTCGCGTCCTCCGGAACGAGCCAAGCATCGACACCGAGCGCATCGACGGTGTCGGCGGCCTCGACGTCGAATCCGTGTGAGAGGCCGGTCAGGATGAGCGTCATCGCGAACACGACGCCCGTGCCGATCACGGCGATGAGGAACCGCCGTCGCCGCCATTGCAGGTCGCGCAACGCCGCGATCAACACACCCGCGCTCCCCCGCCGAATCGTCCGATTCTCGTTCCGCTGCGACCGTACTCCCGGCGCCCCGGTTGCCATCCCGGTTTCCCGCCGATTCGGTCTCGTCGGCCCCGTCGCGCCGGCCGCGTTCCTGTCAGTAACGTTGCCGTGTGGAGTCGCCGCCGGTGCCGTCGAAGAGCTTGCCGCTGATCCTGGCGCGTGAGCTCGCTTCGAACCTGTCGACACCGATGTTCCTGCTCGACGGCGAAGGCATGCTCGTCTACTGCAACGATGCGGCCGAGTTGCTGATCGGCCGTTCGATGGCCGAGTTGGGTGAGATCACCGGGTTCGAATTCGGCGAGCAGATCGATCTCCGCCATTCGGACGGGACACCGATGTCGGGCGCCGACTCTCCCGCCGGCGTCGCGTTCTTCCAACGCCGGCCTGCGCACCGGCGCGCGCGGTGGACCGCGTTCGACGGCACCCGCCGAGAAGTCGAACGCGACCTCGTATCCGTTGTTCGGCGCGCAGGAGCACCTGCACGGTGTCGTCACCGTGTTCTGGCCGCTGGACGAGCGCAACGGAGACCTCTGATGCGCGCACGCGTGTGGGGTTGTCGTGGTTCGCTCGCGGCGCCCGGGCCCGACACGGTGCGCTACGGCGGGAACACGAGCTGCGTGCAGGTCGAACTGGAGAGCGGGCACCAGCTCGTCCTCGACGCCGGCACCGGCATGCGCCCGCTCGGCGTCGCGATGAACGGCACCGACGGACGCGAGATCCACATCCTGTTGACGCACCTTCACCTCGACCACCTGCAGGGCCTCGGCTTCTTCCGGCCGCTGTTCCAACCCGGCACCGAGGTGCACCTGTGGGGTCCGGCGTCGCCGGTGCAGTCACTCGAAGCGCGCATCGCGACCTACCTGTCGCCGCCGTTGTTCCCGGTGCATCTCTCCGATCTCCCCGCCCACATCGTGTTCCACGACGAACCGAAGCACGTCGAGATCGGCTCGGCGGTGGTCCACGCGGCGTACGTCGCGCACCAGGGCCCGACGGTCGGCTATCGCATCGAGGAGAACGGCCACGTGCTCGCGTACGTGCCCGATCACGAACCATCGGTCGGCATCACGTTGGAGCAGATGCCGCCGGACTGGATCAGCGGTCACGAGGTCGCGCACGGTGCCGACGTCCTGTTCCACGACGCGCAGTACGGCGACGACGAGTACCCCGCGCACGTCGGTTGGGGTCACTCCGCGATCGACCACACGATGGCGCTGGCGCGCAAGCTCGAGGTCGATCAGGTGGTGCTGTTCCACCACGACCCGTACCACACCGACGACGAGCTCGAGCAGCTGCTCGACGAGCGCGAAGGAACGTTGCAACGTGCACGGTGGAAAGGTCTGCCTCGCGCGCGAAGGCATGACGATGACGTTCGACGAGGCCGGAGTCGCGATCACGTACTGACCGATGGAGCTCTGACTGCGGGCGACGAAGCGGCAGGAGGGTGCGGCGCATGCTGATCATCGACGGCGACGGCCACGTGATGGAGGAGCCGAACGACATCTGGACGGCCGGCGCGCATCGACCACGACCGCTGGGGCGACTGGGTGCCGCGCAAGGAAGTCGAAGACGAGATCTACGAGACGACATGGATCGGCGGCGTCGTCCGCGGCGGCGGCCGGGAGCTCCACGACCAGATGGCCGCCGCGGTCGGGATGACGCCGCGCCAGTTCCACGACCTCATGGAAGGACTGCGGCGCCCCGGTGGTCACGAGCCCGACGCCCGGATCGCCGACCTCGACGCCGACGGCATCGACGCAGTGGTGCTCTACCCGAGTCTCGGGATGTTCTTCGGACCGGTGGACGAGATCCCCGCGCTCCACGACGTCGAGTTCGTCGCCGACTGCATCCGCGCGTACAACGACTGGCTCGCCGACTTCTGCGCGCACGCACCCGAACCGTCTGTTCGGCGTCGCGGCCGTGCCGTTGCAAGACGTCGAGCGCGCGGTCGCCGAAGTGCGGTACGCGCACTCGCGCGGCCTGAAGGGCGTGTTCGTGCGCCCGTCTGCATACGTCGACGAGCTGCCGTTGAACCATCACGTCTACGACCCGTTCTGGGCGGTGTGCCAAGACCTGTCGATGCCGGTCTCGTTCCATCCCGCCGTGCACGTCGACACACCGGGCGCGTGCCGGAAGTTCGGCCTCGTCGCGGTGAGCGAGAACACGACCGTCACGAACATGGCGATGGACGAGATCCACGGCGGCTCCGCGCTCGGGCAGGCCGTCGGCAACGTCGCCGACATGGTCGTGACGATGGGCCGGCTGCTGATGGGCGGCGTGTGCGAACGCTTCCCGAACCTGACGCTGGTGCTGCTCGAGTCGAGCGGCGGCTGGGTCCCGTCGATGCTCGAACGGATGGACGAGCAGGTGGAAGCGTTCCCGCTGGAGAAGCGCTGGCTCTCGTTGCTGCCGAGCGAGTACTTCCGCCGGCAGTGCTACGTGAGCTTCGAGCCCGAGGAGTGGAACCTCGCCGCCGCCGCGGAGTTCCTCGGCACCGACCGCATCCTCTGGGCGTCGGACTACCCGCACCCCGAGTACCACCCCGGCATCGTCGACGAGCTCCGCACCCGCATCGACAAGCTGCCGGCCGACGACCAGGCCCGCATCCTCGGCACCAACGCCATCGACTGCTACGCCCTCCCGCTCTCGCAACTGGCGTGAGTGACGGGGAATAGTTCCCCGCCGCTCACGCCAGTTCGGTTGGTTGGGCGCACATCGGATGACACATTTGGCTCACCGCCGACGGTCCGGACGCGTCATGACCGCGAGTCCCCGGCGGCGCATCCTCGTACCACGAGGTGATGACGTCATGGATGACGACGGGCGGCCCAAGGTCACGGTCGTGTACTGCAAGTGGTGCGGTTGGTCCGGGAAGCGGGCACGGGTTTGGACATCGGTCAACGAAGCCCGGTGTCCACGCTGTGCCAGCCCCGTCACCCCGGCCGGCGCGCGAGGTGCGCGATGAGCGGGATCAACCGGTACGACGCCAGCATGAAGGTCTGGGTCGCCGACAACTACGGCCTCCCTTTCCATGAGATCGCGCGAGTCGCGTTCGACGTGCAGGAGGCGCCGCTCTCGATCGACGATGCGCCCGAGCTCCAGCTCGAGATCGACGTCCGGACGACCGACGGCAACCGCCATCTGTTCACGCGTGAGGCATGCGACTTCGGAAAGATCGTCGACGAAGTAGCCGCGCCGCCGGCTGAGGTTCACATCCAAAGGGAGAATTCCGGAGAGTTCCGGGGTCGCCGCCGCAGAATCCCCGTTCCTACCCTCGACCGGATGCTGCAACGGGGGGCAATCACGCTGATCGCGCTGTGCACGTTGGCGGCGTGCAGCCAAGCGGACGCGTCCGGCGACGCGGAGAAGCAGTCGAAGCCGAAGGTCACGACGACCACGGCCCCGTCGACCACGACGACAACGACCCCGCCGCCCTACTCCTTCGACGGCTCCGTCCCCGCGCCCGAGCTCATCAACACCGGCACGGATTACGAAGCCATCTATCGGAGTCGCTGAGCGGCTATGCGACTGGCTGCTTGCACACAATCCTGACCCAGCGCTGCTTGCGGAGGCGTATCGTCGTCGGAACACCCGTCTTACGAGAGATTCACGAGCGACCTCGAGAAGGTCGGGCAAGCGATCGCGCTTTATCGACATCGACGACTCAACTCACGAGTCGAGTCGTGGCGACGTCGCGCGACAGCCACTCGTGCATCGCTACGAGTCACCGAGAATGTCGAAAGGTGCAGGTCGATCTCGACGTGATCGGAGCCGTCGTCGAGCGAAGGCAGCTACGCCGGCGCCCTCTGACTTGGCTCGTCATGCTCCACTGCAGACGAAGGCACGATGGCGAATCGCATCGTCGAGTCGAACTCGCTCCGAAGTGAAGATCTACGCTCGCTCGTCGTCGCTGCTCTGGTCGTGCCTTCGGGATCGCGCTCGCCAGCAGGCGCGCACAGGGAGGCGGAGGCGTTACCGGGACACGATGCAGCCAGCTGTCGTCGTTTGGATCGGCGATCAGAGCGCGGCGCCATCGGGATCGTAGTGCGTCACGCAGCAAGCATCGGCGGGTGGGCAGCGGCCGTTCACGTACAAGTCGGTGCCGCATTCGTCGGGTGGGGATCCGTTGGCGCATCTCTGCAACGCAGGGAGTGGACCGGTCGACCCGCTCGCAGTGCCGTGGGGATGGTGGTACACGATCTACAAGTACGACACCGCGACCGGCGCGCTCGTCGGGGAGCCCGAGCTCGTGTGCGTGCCGATGACCGACCCGGCCGCGGGGCCGCCGGCACCGCCGGTGTTGCCGCAGCCGCCGACGGTCGGAGAGATCTGGGACGCGGCGGCGATCCCACCGCCCGCCATCGGCCTGAGCCCGACCGCGCAGGGTGTCACCGGGCTCGAGACGTGGATGTGGGCCGCGAACCCGAACAGCGAGATCGCGGTGTCGGTCGCGCTCAACGGCTTCACCGTCACCGGCACTGCACAGTTGATCGGCTATTCGTTCGACTTCGGTGACGGCGAAGAAGTGCAGGCGGCGACCGGTGGCAGCGAGGCGCAACCCGCGGCGCGACACGTCTACGAGACCAAGGGCGACTACGACGTGCGCGTCGCCGCACTCTGGCAGGGACAGTTCGTGATGACCGGCCCCGGCATCACCGCGCCGCTCCCGGTCGACCTGCGGACCGCGCAGCTCGCGAGCACTCGCGACTACCCGGTCGCCGAGATCCGCAGCGTGCTCGTCGACTGACCGGGCTGAACGGACTGAACGGCCGAGTTGGCACCGCTCGAGCGACCGAGCAACACTCCGCGCCGCATGGACCAGGCCGCAATCGTCACGGGCGCGATCCGACTCACGTCGGGCGTTTCGTTTCTCGTCGCGCCCGAAGCCGCGAACCGGTTGTGGGGCGACACGGAAGACGCCGGGCCGACCGCGAGCCTGCTCTTGCGTTCGATGGGCTACCGGGACGCGCTTGATCGGCGGGCTGTTGCTGCAAGCAGGTCTGCGCGGGACACACACCGCGGGTTGGTTCCTCGCCTCCGCCGGCGCCGATGCCGCCGATCTGATCGGCGGCATCGCCAATCGCGGTCGCATGACACGTTCGCAGCAGATCCGCGGTCTCGGTGGCGCCGCGCTGGGGATCGGCATCGGCGTATGGGGCGCGTTCCGCGCTCGTCAGCGCTGACCCGGCTTCGCTCAGACCTGCATCTCGCTCTTGGTGCGGCCCTTGCTCGACCAGTAGCTGTCGTTGCGGCCGAGCCGGAAGTGCTCGGGCTTGTCGGCGTCGCCGAGGACGTCGGTTTCGAGCCAGAGTCGCTTCAGGTGCCGGATGCGATGCGCGGCACGATCGTCCTCGTACGCGTCGCGGGCGTGCAGCACGTGGTAGTTGTTCACGAACTGCATGTCGCCGGGCTCGAGCATCATCGACACGTGGTACGTCGGGTCCGCGCACATCGCGTCGAGCCGGTCCATCGCCGCGCGTGCCTCCTCCGACGGGCGCGGCGCGTCCTCGTGGCGGCGTGACGACTCGATGTACGGACGGATGTACCGAACGAACAGCCGGTCGCCGCGCCGGCTGAACACCGGGATCGTGTACCAACCCTTCGTGCCCGGGCGCCTGCTCGCCGCGGAAGTCGTAGGGCATCGGCTCGTAGAGCGCGGCGACGAGGTCGGGATCCGTGCGCACGAGCTCGTTGTGGATCGTCACCGCGTTGGCGACGAGGCTCGCACCACCGCTCGCACCCGCGTCGAGGCAGAACAGGCCCACGAGGTCGGAGCCGTCGGAGTGGAACGGGAACGCGTAGCCGCCGATCTCGTTGCCGCGGGTCGTGGGATCGCTGATGTCGCGACCGTGGTCGGTGACGTCGCCGAGCAGGTGGCCCTTGGCGTTCTGCGGCCAGGGCGCGCCGAGATGGGTGCCGACGCCCCAGTAGATCTTCGACGCGCGTTCCTTGTCGTAGCGGTCGACGGGAACGCCACGGATGAGGACGACGCCACGACCGTTGATGAGCACGCGCGCGAGACGCGTCAGCTCGGCGCCGAGCGTCGGGAGCGGGAAGTGGTCGCGGGTGATGTCGAGCACGTCCTCGGTGACCGACTCGGCGTGCACGAGCGCGGCGTCGAGCTCGGCGACGTGCGCGTCCGTGAGCCGGTACACGTAGCCGTCGGCGAGGTCGTCGCGCCGCCACTCGCAGTCGGGTTCGAGCGGTTCGAGCGCGGTCACGTCGATGGCCGTCATCGTGATCCTCCGTTCGACGGTGCCGCTTGCGGCCCGCGCACGAGCCGGCCGGGCAGCGCGTCCGTCGCTTCGCCGTGCTCGTAGGTGACCTGACCCGCCGCGATCGTCGCGACGTAACCGTCGGCCTTCTGCACGAGACGCTTCCCGCCCGCGGGCAGGTCGTGTCGCATCTCCGGTGGGCGCGCTTGCAGCCGGTCGAAGTCGATGACGTTCACGTCCGCGCGGTAGCCCGGGGCGAGGACACCGCGGTCGAGCAAGCCGACCGATCGCGCCGTCGCCTGCGTGTGGCGGTGCACGAGGAAGGGCACGGGCAGGCGACCGTGGTCGCGGTCCCGCCCCCACAGCGTGAGCAACGTCGTGGGGAAGCTGGCGTCGCAGATCGTGCCGACGTGCGCGCCGCCGTCGGCGAGACCGATGACGGTGTTGGGGTGGGCGATGAACTCACCGACCGCGTCGAGGTTGCCGTCGCTGTAGTTGAGGAACGGCACGTAGATGAACCCGCGGCCTTCGTCGGCGACGAGCAGGTCGCAGGCGAGGTCGATCGGGTCCCGGCCTGCGCGCTCGGCGCGGCGCGCAATGCTCGTGTCGGCGGGCGGTTCGTAATTCGGCGGGTCACCGAGCTCGAACATGCGATGCCATTCCTGGAGGAGCGTGACGCGTCCAGAATCGTTCGCTTCCCGCAAGCGGTCGCGGAACGCCGGATCGCTCAGCGCGGCCGCTTGCTCGGCGACGGGCCGGCCTGCGATCTCCCGGTACACCGGGTTGCCGAGCAGCGGGTGCAGCGTGCACTGGAGACCGAGCAGCAGCCCGACCGGGCGGGGCGCGGTCTGACCCGTCATGCGCACGCCCGCCGCGTTCGCTTCTTCGAGCAGCTCGAGCTGTCGCGGCGTGCTGTTGTTGGGCGCGCGCGCCAGCGAGAACGCGAGGGGCCGGCCCGACGTCTCGGCCATGCGCCGGAAGATGGCGAACTCGCCGTCGACGTCACCGAAGTCGGAGACGACCTGGAGGACACCTTTCCCGGTCGCGCCGATCGCTTCGGCGATGCCGACGAGCTCGTCCGCTTCGGCGGTCAACGTGGGCGTGAACTCGCCGCGGCTGGTGCGGTGGTTCATCGTGCGCGACGTCGAGAAGCCGAGCGCGCCGGCTTCGATGCCTTCGGCCGCGAGCTTCCCCATCAGCGCGATGTCCTCGGGTGTCGCGGGCTCGCGGCGAGCGCCGCGCTCCCCCATGACGTGGAGCCGGAGCGCGCCGTGCGGAACTTGCAGTCCGACGTCGATGTCGAACTCGCGGCCGTCGACCGCATCCATGAACTCGGGGAACGAGCGCCACGTCCAGTCGATGCCCTCGTGCAGGACCGCGCCGGGGATGTCCTCGACACCTTCCATGAGCTCGATGAGGCGTTCGTGGTCGGTGTCGTGCACCGGCGCGAAGCCCGACGCCGCAGTTGCCGACCACGACCGTGGTGACGCCGTGCCACGACGACGGGATCATGCGGTTGTCCCACGTCGCCTGACCGTCGTAGTGACAGTGGACGTCGACGAAGCCGGGCGCGACGAGCAGACCGTCGGCATCGATGACTCGGTGTGCGTCGCCCACGTCAGTGCCGACCGCGGTGACGATGCCGTCGTCGATGGCGACGTCGGCCGTGCGTTCAGGTGCGCCGGTGCCGTCGATGACGGTTCCGCCGCGGATGACGAGGTCGTGCTGGCTCATGCGCCGCTCCTTCGATCTGCTCGCCAGTCTCGCAGCCCGGGCCGGCACCGGTCACGACGCGGCGGCGCGCTCCCGGAACCAGGCCGCGATCTGGGTGCGGTTCGCGAGACCGAGCTTCGTGAGGATGTGCTGGACGTGGTTCTGCGCCGTGCGCTCCGAAAGGTAGAGCGCCGCCGCGATCTCCTTGTTGGTCCTTCCTTCGGCCACCAGCGCCGCGACCTCGGACTCCCTCGGTGAGAGTGGGCCGTCGTCGGCCCGATCATCGAGCAGCCCGTCGATCCGGCGCAGGAAGTCGGGCATGCCGAGCCGCAACGCGATCGGCCGGGCGTCGACGAGCAGCGCTCGTGCGGTCTGCGCGTCGCCGGGCCCGCGGCGTGCGAGCAACACTGTCGCGCGCTCGACGTCGGCGTGCACCGCGAAGCCGGGCGTGCCCGACGCACGAGCGACATCGCCCGCCGCGGCCAGATCGCGCTCAGCTGCGTCCCACTGCTCGAGCGCGCCTTCACCGATGCCGAGCCAGAGCTCGGTCGCGCCGAGGTACGTGACGATCCCGCCGCCGGTACCGATGTGGCGGCCGCGATGCGGTTCGAGGGCCGCCAGCAGCGCGGGCAGGTCGTCGCGTACGCCGATGCGGACGGCCGCGTCGATGCGAACCGCGAACATCTGCACGCTCAGTTCCGGCGGTGGGGCCCATCCCGCCGCAGGACTCATCCGGTTGTATGCGACCCGAGCACGGTCGAGGTCGCCGCGTGCTGCGGCGGTCAGCGCCGGGCCCAGCAGCGGCATCTCGCCGAGGAAGGGAGGCGCCTGCGAGAGGTCGATGCTCGTTTGCGCCTCGTCGAGCTCGGTGGTCCAGCCGGCATGGAGCTCGATCGCCATGCGCACCCCGTAGTACATGCCGTCGGCGACGTACGGCGATTCGAGCTGGGCGAACAGTCGACGCGCCTCGAGTGCATGCTCGCTGCTCTCGGCGAGGCGGCCGGTCGCCTGGGCGAGCGCGGTCTCGACGCGTGCGAGATGCCAGCGCGCGATGGGCGCACCCGCGGCTGCCACCGCGCGACGAAGGTCGGGCAGGGTCGAGACCGCGTCGGGGACGCGGCCGAGCTCGAGCAGCGCGTCGATCTTCCAGAGCGGTTCCCACAGCGCGATGCTGGGCCGGTCGGCCGCGCGCGCCGCGAGGCCGAGACGTCGCGCGAGCTCGAGCCGCTGCGGCGCGTGTTCTGGTCCGTAGCACGTTGCGTGCCGGGCGCGGATCGCGGCCAGGTCTGCGAGCAAGTCGTCAGCGTGCGCGGCCTCGGCTTCGGCCTGCTCGCAGTGCGTGAGCATCGTGGACGGGTCGCCGTAGTAGCCGAGGTGGGTCAGCAAACCGTGGAGTCGCGCCCGGCGCGCGTGGTCGTCGACCGGGAGTGTGCCGAGCGTCTCGAGCGCGAGCACTCTGAGCTCGGTGCCCTCGACCCGGCGTCCTTCCGGCACGAGGAGCGCCTCGGCGACCAGATCGGGGCGTCCGGCCTCGCGTGCGGCGTACGCCGCGGCAACGCTCTTCGAGACCGCGGCCATGACCTCGTCGCAGTGCAGTGCGGCGCGTGCTGCGCCGACGCCGCGGTCGAACCGGTCCAGCGCCGATGCGGACGCGCCCCCGAGCTCGAGCGCGCGGTCGAAGAGGCGCCCCGCTTCCTCCCACGCGAGCTGCCGGTCGGCCACAACCGCGGCGCGCTCGCACCATTGCGCCGCGGTCGCGCGGTCACCGAGCACTGAGGCCGCATCCCAGTGGCGAGCGAGCTCGGCGAGTTGCGCGTCGCCGGCACCCTCGTACGTCTCGATCGCGCACGCGACCTGTCGATGCCGCGCCGGTAGTTCGGCCGCGCCGAGCGTCGCCTCGACGGCGTCGCGCACGAGCGCGTGCACGAAGCGGAACTCACCGGGTACTCCCGTCGGCTCGATCAGACCGGCGGCGACTGCTTCGTCGAGGTCTTCGAGGCACGCAAGGGCGGCGCGGCCCGTTGCGGTCGCGACGAGTCCGGCCGAGAACGTCCGCCCGATGACCGCTCCGACCCGTACCGCGTCGACGCAGCCGTCCGACCGTTCGGCGAGGCGCCGCGCGATCGCGTCTCGGACCGATTGCGGCACCGTCGCGAGATCGCCGCCCGCGGCGAGATGCCGCGCCAGCTCACCCACATACAAGGGGTTGCCCCCGGACGCGTCGACGACCGCATCGACAACCGCATCGGCAGGGGGCTGCGATCCGACCGGACCGAGCAGCGTGGCGACGCCGGCGCGGTCCAATCCGGCAAGCTCCAGCCGTTCTGCAGACGGCGTCCGCACGACCTCGTCGACGACCGGCGCGAAGCCGGCGACCTGATCGGCGGGATGCGTTCGGTACGTCGCAGTCACGAGCACCGGCGTGCCGCGGATGCGATCGGCGACGTAGGCCAGCAGGCTCAGTGATGCGGCGTCGGCGCGGTGCATGTCCTCCAGCACCACGAGCCCGGGTGCTTCTGTCAGCGCGGCGACGATCGCGTCGAACCGGGCGAAGCGTTCGGACGCCGGGTCGGGTCCCGCGGGTGCTTCGACGAGATGTCGCGCGGCGACCGGTTCGAGGACCTGGATCCAGGGCCAGTACGGCGGCGCACCGTCCAGTTCGGTGGTTCGGCCCCACAGCACGCGCCGATCGCGGCCGTGCGCGAGATCGACGAGCGCGCTGACGAGGCGGCTCTTGCCGATGCCGGCGCCGCCGCCCACGAGCACGATTCGTCCCTGCCCTGACGTCGCGCGGTCCAACGCGTCGGAGAGCGCGGCGAGCTCTCGATCCCGCCCGACCAGCGCCGATTCCACGACGATCGAGGCTAGTGGCGCGGATGAGTACCCCTGATGAGCAATCCGGCGGATGGCCGGCACCTCGCAATGGCGGATGGTGTCGGCATGACCTACGTGATGACAACCACCACCGAACACGGCGATCTCGAGACCTTCCGCAAGGTCAATGCCCGCTGCCAGGGTCAGGCCGACGGCCTCGTCGCCCTGTACGCCGGCACAACCGACCGGGGTCTCGCGATCACCGCCGTATGGGAGTCGAAGGCGCAGTCCGATCGCTTCACCACCGAGCACCTCGAACCCGCGATCCGCGAGATCGTCGGGGATGCGGGCGGCGGCGCTGGCCTCTTCGTGGACTTCGAGGTCGTCGACGAGCTCGGCCCGAACGGCACTCCGTGAACGCCGACGGGCGGCCCGGCTGGGCGACCGTGCTCAGCCGGATGTCGTCGTCGTCTTGGATGTCGGCGCCGTGGACGACCGCGTGGAGCCACGTGCTGATCGCACCGCGGGTAGCAGCTCGGTCGTCGTCAGATGGTTCGCGGTTCGCGCCGCGTCGCGATCGGCGCCGAAGCTCGGTCCGGTGACGACGAAGCGCTCGATGCCGAGGTCGGCCAACTCGAGCAGACGGTCCGCACACGTTTCCGGTGTTCCGACGATCGCGAACCGGTCGACGAACTCGGGCGTGAGCGCGCCGGTGTGCGGAGCGCGGTTGCGGAGGTGGACGTTGCTGTCGTAGCGGCGTCCCACCTCCGCGACGATCTCCTTGTCGGCGTCGTCGAGGCCGGCACCGGTCGAGCCGGGCATCGCCGAGAAGTGCGCGAACGCGGCGACGCCACCACTGATCAACCCGCGGGCGATGTCGGGATCGGGATGGCAGCCGACGTTCACGTACGCGCCGAACGAGACGTCGTCGGCGTCGGTCGTTGCGGCCGGCATCGGCTGCTGCACTGCGGGTCACTTCCATCGCCCAGGCCACCCGTTCGGGATCGGCGCCGACCGCAAGCGTCACGCGTTCGCTGCTGCGCCCCGCGAACGCGAGCAGCTTCGGACCCGACGCGGCGATGTCGAGCGGCACCTTGGCCTGGGTCGCGCGATCGAGCCACTGGATCCGACTCGGGTGCCCGTCGATGTCGATCGTCCCGCCGCCGAGGTAGGTCTGCAGATCGGTGACGAGCTCGGTGAAGCGCGCCACCGGCATCGGCCGCCGCCCGAGGTGGAACAGCGCGGTGTCGCCGCGCCCGATGCCGAGCACGAAGCGCCCGCCGGAGGTCTCCTGCACGGTCGCCGCGACCGTCGCGAGCGCAGCGGGATGACGCGTGTACGCATTCGTGACACCGGTCGCGAAGCTGAGCGTGTCGGTCGCCTGCGCGGCGAGCGCAACCGCGACGAACGGGTCGCCGCAGAGGTTCTGTGAATCTGTGAACGTGATGCCGTCCCACCCGTCGGCTTCCGCCCGCTCGGCCAGGGCGACGGCAACACTCGGCTCCGGCACACTCATCGTCCACAGTTGCATCGCGAACCTCCGGAGTCAGATTGCCACGCGGGGAACATGCGGATCCGCGAGATCACATGCGTATACGCATGATACGGTGCGTTCATGCCCAAGACCATCCAGATTCGCGACGTCGATGACGATGTGTATGCCGCGCTGGTGAAACGGGCGTCCGAGAGCGGACTCACCGTCCCGGACCTCTTGCGGAGAGAGGCGGCACGGATCGCGACGACCCTCGCTGGAGGAGTGGCTCGAGCGGACGCGCCGCCGTCCGTCGACCATCACCAATGCGGAAATCGTCGATGCGCTCGACGAGCTCCGCGGTCCTTGGCCAGATGATCGTCGTTGACGCATCCTGCCTGTATGCCGTCGTCGCGGACACGGTCAGGAGCGAGGCGGTGCGGAAGCGCTCGGGCGCGACACCGATCAGGCCGCGCCGCACGTGGTCGACGTGGAAGTGCTCGGTGTCGTGCGCCGGGATCAGTTGCTCGGCCGACTCGACGGCACCGCAGCTCGTCAAGCGGTCGATGACCTACGCGATTGGACCGGTGACCGGTACGGGCATCGTGCGCTACTCGAACGCGCGCATGAGCTCCGGCACGACGTGCGTACGTGGGATGCGATGTACGTCGCGTTGGCCGAAGTCCTCGACGCGACGCTCCTCACGCTCGATCGCCGGCTCGCTCGGTCGCACGGCCCCCGCTGCGACATCGTCTTGATCGAGGGCTGATCGGACGTCGAACAACATCGGGTGCGGTCGCTCGGCTGAGGAAGTCAGTGCACGGCTTGGCCGAGGCCGATGAGATTGCCTTCGCTGTCCCGGAACCATGCGCCGCGCTCGCCCTTGCCCTTCGACGGGTAGTTGCCGTCGATGTCGGCGATGCCGTCCTTGGTCTCGAGGCCGGGCACGTCGACCTCTTCGAACTCGACGCCGCGCTGCTTCAAGCCCGCGACCGCGGCGTCGATGTCGGGAACGTTGATGGCCATCTGCGTCGACTCGCCCGACGCGGCGCCGGTGGAGGAGAACAGCGCGAACTCGGTCGGGCCGAATGTGTAACGCAGGCCGCCCTCGCGCTCCTCCGTCGGCTCGAGCCCGAGCTTCTCGCGGTACCAGCTGCGGGCCCGATCGAGATCCTGGCACGGCAGCCGGGTCGCGACGCGCGCGCCGTCGAGCGGCTCCCTCCAATCGTCCCGCACGAACGCAAGCGAGAGGATGTTGCCGTCGGGGTCCTTGAAGTAGGCGACCTTGTTGCCGCCTTCGAACGACGCGATGCCCCGCTCGTCGGTGATGATCGGACCTTCGGTGTACACCTCGAAGGTGACACCCTGCGCGGCGAGCTCGTCGACCGCGGTGTAGATGTCGTCGACGTCGAAACCGACCAGTGTCGACTTCGCCGTGCCCGCGTTGGGTGAGAAGAAGATGTTGATCGTTGTCTCGTCGGCACACGTGTAAGCGACGTTGTCGCCGCTGTCGTCGCGCACGACCAGTCCGAGCGCGCCCTCGTAGAACTCGCGGGCGCGAGCGACGTCACTGACCGCGATCGACGCGCCCACCCGGCGGCTGCTGAGACGGAACATCAGCTCACGCGTTGGCTACGTGACGATCTCACTCGTCTGCATGACCGGCGTGATCGTCGTGTAGTTGGCGACGTCGGCCATGATGGCACTCGTGCCCTCGACCGCCATCGCGGTTCCCATGGCGTCGAGCGATGGGAACTCGAAGTGCACGGCGGCGACGTACGGACCGTTGACGCCCTTGTCGATCTGCGCACCCTCGAGCCCCCACGTCTTCACCGCGAGCGGCACGTGCTTGTCGCGGTAGTAGTCGTGGTCGAAGGTTGCACCGTCGGTGGTTGGATAGAGCACGGAGAGTCTGATCACGCCGCAACCCTATGCGGCCGCAGCCGAGGGAGCACGGTGGCGAAGAAAGCGGTATGGGAGAAGGAGAACGCGAAGAAGAAGTCACAAGAAGCAGACGTCGAAGCAGAAGGCGAAAGCCAAGCGGATCGCGAAGAACACGGCCGCAAGAATCCGAGCCTCGTCGACAAGATCAATGCGTCCAAGAAGACGATGAACCAGAGTAGTCGCGACAGAAAAGGTCCTGATCGGCGGTCGAGTCCGGTTCACCGTTCATCGGATGCCCGGTGATCCTCAGAGGTCAGGCGGCGGCGGACGGGCGAGGAAGCGCCGGCCGCTGCGGACGACGACGATGATGAAGACCGCCGACAGTGCGGCGAGCACGAGCGCGACCACGAACGCGACTTCCGGCACGGCGAGTGCGAGCGCCATGAGGCCCGCTACCAAACCGTCCTCGGCGAAGCTGACGAGCACGTTCGAGAACGGCTCGGGCGACGCGTTCACGACGACACGTGTCGCGGCCTTGGCACCGTGCGCGACGAACGCGAGCGCAGCACCCGACACGGCGAGCGGAACGGTGCCCGCTGGAGGAGTCGCTGGCGTCGAGCAGGAACGCACCGGCGACCGGGCGGAGGAACGGTGTGCACCGCGTCCCAGGTGCTGTCGACGTACGAGACCTTGTCGACGACGAACTCGATCGCGAACAGCACGAGCGCGGCGACGATCACCCACGGGCGTTGCAGGAAGTCGGGGCTGTCGACCCAGTCGAGCCGCCCACCGATGCCGAGGATTGCGGCGACGGCGTACATGCTGATCCCGGATGACCACGCGCCGGCGACCGCAGTTCCGAGATCCATGATCGCGTTGCCGCTTTCACAAACGGGGGTGCGTGATTCCTGTCAGATATGAGCGTACGGTTCGTTCATGATTGGTGCATTGATCCTGGGTCTCGTGGCCGGCGGCTTGGCTCGGCTGTTCGTACCCAACGACGCGTTCGAGGACATGAAGGGCTGGAGGTCGTGGCTCGTCACGATCGTGGTCGGCCTGGTCGGCGCGTTCCTCGGTTGGCTGGTGTTCACCGGCCTCTTCGGCATCGGCGACTCCGACATGTTCGACCTCGGTGGCCTCATCGGCGCCATCATCGGCGCAGTCGTCGTGCTGTTGGCGGCGACCTGGTTCCTGCGTCGACGCACGCACGCGGTGTAGTCGCCACGTCGCTGGGCAGGGTCCCGTCGGTCAGTCCGTGCTGGGGAACGAGTGGTGTTCGTGGGTGACGACCCACTTCTCGTCCTGCTTGCGCAACCCGATCGTGAGTCGCAGGCGACGCTCGGGATGCTCAGTGAGCTCGGCCGGCATGCCGCAGCGCAACAGGGCGTGCGCGAACGCGACGTCGTCGCCGGCGGTGACGTCGAGCGACACGATCTCGAACGACGCGCCCTGCGCCTGCCATTGGAAGAACGGCGGCCAGGTCTCGCGGTAGGCGTCGATGCCCCGCACCCCGTCATCGGGCGGCGGCACGTCGAACATCACGATGTCGTCGGCATGGTCGGCAAGGACCGCGTCGAGATCGCCGGCGTGCACGGCCGCCGCCCATCGTTCGATGAGATCGCGGATGTGCTGGTCGTCAGCCGTCATGATGTCGGTCTCCTCGCGTCGGTCTCGTGCGTATGAGACTGCGGCGAGGACGCCAACTCATCGGCGTCGGCGAGCAGCACGGTTTGTGGCTCAGCGTGCCCCGGAGGGGCCGCGGAGGTTCAAACGGACGTGGGTTGCGCGCCGCGCACCAGGACCGGGTACTGACGGTCGGGTGCGTTGCACGGTTCACGGGTTGTCGGCTCGGTGCTCGGGTCGCCGCGCAGCACCTCGGCGCCCGCGGGCGCGTACTGGAGGATGTAGGACTTGCGCACCGCGTCGGTCGTGTTCGGGCCGGTGAGGTGCGGGGTGAGCGACGAGAACACCACCGCCCCACCCGCCGGGATCTCCGCGACCACTGTCTCCTGCGGATCGTGCAGGCACTCCCAACCCAACGGGTCGACATACGTGTGTGCGAGCGTCCCTCGCCGGTGGAAGCGCGGCGCAACCACCGGGCAGCCGTTGTCGCGCGTCGCGTCGGTGAGCGCGACCCAGATCGTGAGGTACTGCTGCGGTTCGACGAACGCGTAGCCGTTGTCCTGGTGCCACGGGAACCGGCGCGGCTTCTCCGGCTTCTTGTAGACGCCTTGGTCCCAGTAGAGATTCACGTCGGGCCCGATGAGATCCGCGCAGATCCCGACAACGGTCGGATGGACGCTCAGCTCGCGCAGCAACGGGGACCGCGCGACCAGGTGGACCGAGAACGAGATCGCGCCCGTCTCCGCGATCGAGAACCGGCCGTCGTCACGCGACGCGAGGAACGCGTCGGTCTGCCGCTCGAACCCGTCGATCTCGTCGCGCACGCGGGCAACCAGTTCGGCGTCGAACAGCGTCGGGCACGACGACGAAGCCGAGCGCGTCGAACTGCGCGACCTGCTCGACTGTCAGCGTGCGGAACGGCCCGGCCCGGTCCTCCCACGTGAACTCGCGGTTCCACGGATGCAACGCGACGGTGCTCACGCAGTCGGTCATGCCGCGATCAGCCTCCCGCGGCCGGTGAACCCGGCGGCGGCGGATAGACGGGCGCGGTGTCCTCGGCCGGGCGCGTCGTCAGCACCGTCACCGTGTCGTCCGGATCGGCGAACGGGTTCGGCACCGGCACGTCCTCCTCGTCGACGAACCGCTCGCCGCCGTGCGCACGCCGCCACGCACCCGCACCGACGGTGCCGGTCTCGTCCTCGACCTCGACCGTCGGGTCCCACCAGATCTCGGCCGAGTCGTCGATGCCGGCGTAGTCGGTGTCTTCGAAGAAGCCCCAGTTGCCGTAGCTCACCTGCGGCGTGGTCGGGCCGCCACCGGCGGGCGGCACGCGGAACTGGCCACGCGCGAACGTCTCCGCGGTGAGCTCCGGGCCGGCCATGTGGATGCCGCGCAAGATGAAGCCCATCGCCGCGGCCGGGATCGCGTACTGAGTTCTGCGCGGGCGGCTCCGCGCCCTCGCCGAAGTACCACTGATAGATGACGCGTCGCGTCCTGCAGCTCGCGCGCGACCGGCGCCGCGAGTTGCGAGATGCCGAACGCCTGCGTCATCTGCGCGGGGTTCCAGCCGCGGGCGAGGACGTTCGTGTCGGTGAGCACGGTCCCGGTGATGATCCACTCGGGGTAGTACTCCTGCGTCGTCGCCGCGTCCATCAGGTAGCCGGGCATGATCGGGTCGCCGAGGAAGATGATCGTGGTGATCTCCTCGTTCTTGAACTTCGCCATCAGCTCGGTCGCGCGCTGCGGCAGCACCGCGAAGTCGAGCACGTAGGTCTCCTGGTCGGCGACGCCCTCGTCCCAGTCCTCTTCCGGCACCGCGAGCAGCGGCGGGTTCTGGTCGAAGTGGATCACGCCGAGCTTGCGCTCCCGTTCCTGCAACTCGGGCGTCGCCCGCGTAGATCGCCTTGGTGCCGTCGGGCGTCTCCGCGAGGTTGGCGAGCCACGTGTTGAGCGTCTGCAGGAACTGCTCGGTCGGCGGCAGCCCGCTCCAGATGTACGGACGCATCCCGTCGGCCATGTCGGCCGGGATCGCACCCGCGCAGTCGATGCAGACGATGCCGTTCGACGTGATCTCCTGCCCGAACGTGCCGCGGTCGAGGCCGGGCCCGCCGAGCACCGCGAACGGTTCCAGCTCCTCGACGATCTGGGTCGCGTCGGCTTTGGCCGCGACGATGTCGTCGCCCGCGCCGGTCCCCTGGAAGTCGACGAGCTCGACCGTGCGGCCGTACGTCTCGCTCAGCGCGGACGAGAGCTGGAGGAACTGCTGGTACGTCTGCGAAGACTCTTCGGGCGTGTCGTTCGCACCGACGCCGGTGAGGATCGCCTGGATGTCGGCGTTCTCCTCGGGCACGTAGCGCACGATCCGGACCGTGTCGGCGGTCACGCCGGGCGCAGTCGCGCCGCCGTTGTCGTCGCCGTCGAACACGGGAACGCACGGCGACGCGTACACGGACTGCACCTTCAGCTTGCCGGTCTCGGTGTCGCAGCGGTCGCCCCACTCGTAGTCGTCGAGCGTGCCCGCTTCCTCGGCCTCGGCGTAGGTGACCGGCATGTCGTCCGCTGGGATCGGGCGCGCCGACCCCGTCGGTCAGCTCGGCGGTCGGTTCCTCGGTGTCGTCGTCGTCATCGCCGCCGCCCGCACTGACCGCCACCACGACACCGACGCCGACGAGCAGCACGACGATGAGCGCGAGCGGCCCCCACCGGCGCAACGCGTTCTTCGGAGGCCGGGCTTGGTCGCTCGCGGGTTGCATCGGGTGAGTCTCCTTCAGGGTCAGGCACGCGTGCCGCTGCGCTGGATCACGCTCGCGGTGGTGCCGAGGTAGGCGGCGATGACGTCGGGATGGTCGAGCACGGCGTTCGGCGGGCCTTCGACGATCGTGCGGCCGAGGTCCATGGCGACGAGCCGGTCCGAGACGGTCGCGATGAGCGGCATGTCGTGCTCGATGACGAGCAGGCTCGCGCCGAGCTGGTCGCGCAGGCGCAGCAGCACCGGGCCGAGCGCTTCGGTCTCGCGTTGCGCGATGCCGCTCGACGGTTCGTCGAGCAGGATCACCGTCGGGCGGTGCGCGATGAGGCAGCCGAGCTCGACGATGCGGCGCGACCCGGTCGACAGCTCGTGCACGAACTTGGACCGGTAGGCCTCGAGGCCGAGCAGCTCGATCAGCTCGTCGACGCGCGCGTCGATCTTCTGCTGCGCGTCGAACGCGGTCGGGAGGTGCAGCGCGGGTTGCAGCGGGTCGCGCACGTCGACCCAGCGGTCGAGCGCGACCGCGAGGCACTGCTCGACGGTGAGCGCGGGGAACAGGCGGCCGTCCTGGAACGAGCGGCCGAGGCCGTGCTGCGCGCGCCGCGACGCGGTCATGGTGGTGACGTCGCGGCCGCCGAGGACGATCCGACCCGCGTCCAAGCGGCGTGAAGCCGGAGACGAGGTCGAACAGCGTCGTCTTGCCCGCGCCGTTCGGGCCGATGATGCCGACGATCTCGCCCTTGCCGACGCGTGATGGAGACGTCGTCGACGGCATGGATGCCACCGAAGCTGCGCGACAGCCCGACGAGCTCGAGCGCGGCCGGCGCGTCGGCGTCCGGCTCGTACGGCAGACTCGTCGCCATCGGTCCGAGCGCCTTCGAGGAACACCGAGCGCAGCACGTCGGGGCGTTGCAGCAGCTCCTCGGTCGGGCCGTGGAAGCGGATCTGGCCCTTCTCCATGAAGTACGCCTCGGACGCGAGCGTGAGCGCGACGTTCACGGACTGCTCGACGACGATGATGGTCACACCGTCGTCGCGCATCTGGCGGATGATGCCGACGAGCTGCTCGATGATCACCGGCGCGAGACCGAGCGACAGCTCGTCGATCATCACGAGGCGCGGCTTCGACAGGAACGCCATGCCCAGGCCGAGCATCTGCTGCTGGCCGCCGCTACAGGTTCGCGGCCGGTGCGTGGTAGACGTCGCGCAAGACGGGAACGTCTCGAGCACGCTGTTCGACGCGCGCGGCGCGTTCCTTCCGGTCGCGCCGGTCGATCCAGCCCGCGGCGCGCAGGTTCTCCGCAACGGTCAACGACGGGAACGTCCCCCGGCCGCCCGGGCAGGAGCACCACGCCGCGCGGCGCGATCTCGTGCGGCGGCGCGTAGGTGATGTCGCGGCCGTCGAAGATCACCGCGCCCTTGTTCGCGGGCACGAGCCCGCAGATCGACGCCAGCAGCGTCGACTTCCCCGCGCCGTTGGTGCCGAGCAGCGCGATGACTTCGCCTTCGTCGACTTCGAGGTCGACGTCGAACAGCACCTGCACGTCGCCGTAGCTGACGTTCAGGCCCTTGACGAGCAGCATCTTGGCCTTGCCCTGCTTGCGGGCGTTGAGCACCTCGGCGCGCGCCGCGGCCGCGGTCCACACCTGCATGATGTCGCGGGTGATGAGGTCGCCGGCGCTGCCCATCACGAGGCCGCCGAAGAGGAACACGGGGACCAGGATCGTGAGGCCCCACCGCATGCCCCACTCCTCGCCGATGATCGAGACGATCGGAATCGTGAGGATGCCGGCGAGCACGAACACCGAGGCCATCGAGAAGCCGGTCGACCGCGCGCGCGGCGGGATCGCGATCGACAGCGCCGCGAACAATCCCGGCAGCACGAACGCGAGGCACGCGCTGATCACGACGTTGGCCGCGACCGCGACCCACAGCACCGGTGCCCACGCGAACAGGATCATGACCGCCGCGACGATGAAGATCGACTGCGACAGCAGCCGGAAGATGAGCTTCGGGTCCTTGGCGAACATGCGCATGCCGAGCCGCGCGCCGATGGTGAGGCCGACGAGCTGCGCGGGGCCTTCGACGAGGCCGATGATCCAGCCCCGGCCCGAGTCGTCGACGCCGAAGACGTCGCGGTAGAGGAACGTGGAGAAGATCGCGAAGCCGGCGATCGCGGGCGTGAGGAACGGGAGCACGCGGTAGATGCGGCGCAGGCTGTCGATCTGCCAGCACATGCGCCACGCCTCGGCGAGCGACGGCGGCGGTTCCTCGGTCTCGGCGGTGACCTTGTCGGCGCCGATGTACTTCTTCTCCTGCACGCCGCGGCGCGGCTCGGTCAGCGTCGCGCCCAAGAGCACGAGCACCAGCGTCGGGACCGCCCACACGAAGAACGGCACCCGCCAGCTGAACGCCTCGGCGATGTAGCCGGCGGTGATGCCGCCGATGAGCGCGCCGACCGCGTTGCCGGCCCGGTAGAAGGAGAAGATGCGCGGGCGCAGGCCGACCTCGTAGTAGTCGGCGAGCAGCGACGTGTGCGACGGCTCGATGAACGCCTTGCCGATCTGCGAACCCGCGAGCATGAACGCGACCATCCAGATGCTCACCGACAGGCCGACGAGCATCGAGAAGCCCGCGAACACGAGGCCGCCGAGCAGCGCGATGCGGACGCGGTTGCCGCGGTCGGCGACGTTCGCGATCGGCACCGACAGCGCGAGCGCGGCGCCGAACGCGAGCACGAACGGGATGGTGACGCCCGCGATGCCGACGCCGAAGTCGTCGGCGATGGTGGGCGCGGTGACGGAGAACGAGATGCGGGCGACCTCGTCGATCGCGTTGAGGCCGAAGAGGATGAGCAGCGGCCGGACCGGCCCGGTGCCGGTGAGCCGGTCGAGCCAGCCGAACCGGGTGACGAACGCGTCGGCGGTGCGCGTGTACCAGGGCGCGTCCGACACCGGCTGCGGCAACATCGGGATCACGCCGCACCTCCCCCGACCGGCGCGGGCACATCTTCGTCGCACGGCGGACGGTGTCGCGAGGTCGGGCACGTGCCGCGTCCTGCTCGTCGGCGGTGGCGACGTCGGCGAGGAGGCTGGGCACGACGATGCCCTTGCGGCGCGCGAGCCCGCGCAGCCAGAGGTCACGGACGCGGAAGAACGCGCCGCTCAGCCCGCCGGGGAGCAGGAGCAGCACGACGAGCACGCCGATGCCCGACGCCGCGAGCCGCCACAGGTCGGTGAGGAACCACTCCCCGCCCTTGAGGAAGATCGCGCCGAGCACCGCGCCGAGCACGGAGCCGAGGCCGCCGACGACCGCGGCGGTGAAGAGGATGAGGTTCTCCTCGGGCGGATAGAGGCCGAGCGTGAACTGCCCGTTGATCTGCACGAGCACGACGCCGGCGACCGATGCGAAGAAGCCGGAGATCGCGAACGCGGTGAGCTTGGCGCCGGTCGCGGAGATGCCGTAGGCGCGAGCGCCGCGTTCGTTCTCGCGCAGCGCGACGAGCACACGGCCGGTGCGGCCCGCGCGGATGCCGACGATCGCGGCGACGCACAGCACGAACACGATCAGGCACAGCTGGTACATGCCTTCGGTCGACGCGCCGAAGTCCCACACGCCGAGGATCTCGTCGGGTTCGAACGGTTGGGTCGGCACCCACCCGAAGAACTGCGGGTTGAGGAAGTAGGAGACGGTCGCGAGCGCGAACGCGAGGGTCGTCACCGCGAGGTAGAGGCCGCGCAGGCGCAGCGCGGGGAGGCCGACGACGACCGCGACGGCCGCGCCGGCGAGGCCGACGAGCAGGATCGCGAGCGCGAGGTCGAGGCCCCAGTCGGTCGTCGCCTTGGCGCCGAGCGCGCCGCCGATCGCGACGAAGCCCATCTGCCCGAGCGACACCTGCCCGGCCCAGCCGGTGAGGATCGCGATCGAGAGGCTGACGATCGCGAACAGCAGCACCGCCGCGGCCTTGAGCGTGTTGCCGGGGCGTCCGATCCACGGCAGGTACGGGAGCGCGACGAGCAGCACCGCGATGACGGCGAAGCCGATGATGCGCGACCGCGCGCACGGCGGTGAGCCGGCTGAGCTCGCGCGGGATCGGGCGGATCTCGTCGGTGACGCGCCAGGAGGAGGTGTCGTCGCGCTCGGCGCGGGTCGCGCCGGGTCGCATGACGAGGAGGCCGACGATGATGACGACCGCGAGGATCGGGGCCATCACGAAGTCGCTGCCGAGGTCGAGGTGGAGCGGGCCGACGGTGAGCTCGTCGTTCCAGCCGACGTTGACCTCGAGGATGCCGAGCGCGATCGCGGCGGCGGCGATGGCGGGGAGGTTGGTGAGGCGGCCGAGCATGAGCGCGGCGAGCGCGGTGAGCAGGACGGTCATGCCGACGGGTGAGCCGAGCGGCAGGCCGGTGATGCCGGCGCGGAGGAAGAGCGCGACGAAGGAGAGCACGGTCGCGATGACCCAGACGTAGGTGTGGAGGCGGCCGACGGGGATGCCGAGGAGCGAGGCGCGGTCGGAGCGGTCGGCGGCGGCTCTGGTTGCGACGCCGACGTCGGTGAAGCGGAGGAACAGCGCGATGGCGATCATCGCGAGCGGTGCGATCACCCACGCGGCGGCGTAGTTGGCGTTGAAGATGAGGGGCGGGATCTCCTGGCGCCAGTCGATGGGGATGTCGATGGCGCTGGTGAGCGGGCTCTCGTCCCAGATGCGGGGGATGAAGAGCGCGGCGAAGGCGAGCAGTTGCGCGATGCCGATGGTGGCGACGGTGAGGATGAGGCGTGGTGCGCGGAAGAAGCGGCGCACGAGCGCGAGCTCGACGACCGCGCCGACGATCACCGCGCCGGCGAGGCCGATCGCGAACGCGAGGAAGTAGTTGAGGCTGGAGAAGAGGATGAGGTCGACCGCGAGCGAGACGGGGACGAGTCCGAGGTCGCCTTGCGCGAAGTTGAGGATGCGGTTGGCGCGGTAGACGAGCGCCATGCCGAGGGCGACGAGCGCGCCGAGCATGCCGACGGTGATGCCCTGGACGACGAGGCCCCAGAGGTACTCGCCGGTGTTGGCGTCCTTGCTCGGGAAGAGGAGCTGTTGGGCGACGACGATGGTGACGGCCGGCCCGAAGGTGGCGGCGAACCACTTCCATCGCGCCGGTGCCGTCATCTCGTTGCCGTTCAGCGGACCGTGACGAAGTCGTTGACGGGCGAGTCGACGTTGCGGGCGACGGTCCCGGTCGCGCAGTAGTGGTACACCATCGCGGCGCGGAGCTTCTTCGATTCGTTGTCGGTGGAGCGGTGCATGAGGTGGCTGTCGAAGAGCAGCAGGTCGCCGGGATCCATGGTGACCGCGGTCGCGTCGGTCATGTCGTGGTCGACGATCTCGACGTAGCCGTAGAGCGCGTTCGGCCGCCGGTCGGGGATGTGCTCGTGGATCGTTTCCTTGTGGGAGCCGGGGAGCACGTGGAGGCACCCGTTCTCGAGCGTGGCTTCGGTGACCGCGAGCCAGACACCGACGATCGGCCGCGGCGGATCGAACGGGAAGTAGAAGCTGTCCTGGTGCCACGGCTGTCCCCACGCGCCCGGGTTCTTGAAGATGAACTGCGAGAGGAAGCAGTCGAGGCGCGGGCCGATGAGGTCGACGAGCAGGTCGAGGACCTTCGGGTCGGTGGCGAACTCGGCGAAGACCGGGTCACGGTGCAGCTTGAAGATCTTGGCGACGAGCTCTTCGGGTTGCCCGGTGTTGCCGGCGAGGTTGGCTTCGGGCAGTACGAGCCCCGGCTCGTCGAAGTTGCGCGTTCGCGCTGAGCGCGCGCGATCTCGACGACGCGATCGAGCATGGCGGTGCAGGTCTCTTCGTCCGCGAAGCCGCGCAGGATGACGAAGCCGTCCGCGTCGTAGCTCGGCACGCTGCTCGCGCGTCAGCCCGTTGGTCTGCTGCACGCGTCCCCCTTGTGCCATCCCGTGCGGACAGTAGCCTGAACGCTTGTTCAGGATGCGTCGGGTTGTCAAGGCGCGGTGTCACAGAGGAGCCGGCATTGGCCGAACTGAAAGGCCAGGCGCAGAAGGGTGCGGAGACCCGCGCCGCGATCCTCGCCGCCGCGCTCGAAGTGTTCGCGCAGCGGGGCTACCGCTCAGGAGCCTTGGCCGAGATCGCGGAGAGGGTCGACCTCTCCCCCGCCGCGATCCTCTACCACTTCGGTTCCAAGGAAGACCTGCTGTTGCAGGTGATCGCCGAACGCGACCGTCGCGCGGCACAGTTTCTCGTCGACTTCCCGGTCGACGAGGGCTTGGCGTCGCTGCGTTCGGTTGTCCAGTTCGCCGACCTGAGCGAACGCGAGCCCGGCCTGACGATGCTGCACGCCGTGTTGGTGGTCGAGAGCTACGACACCGAGTCCCCGACCCACGCCTACTTCGTCGAACGCAACCGCTACGTGCGCGGCCTGGTGGAGAGCACGCTGCGTCACGCGCAGCGCGCCGGTGAAGTCCGCGCCGACCTCGACTGCACCGCGAAGGCCGACGAGTTCATCGCGTTCCTCGAAGGCGCGGCGGCGATGTGGCTGCTCGACCGCAGCGTCTCACTCGTCGGCTTGTACGAGAGCTACATCGAGACGTTCATCGCGGCGGTCGCGACACCTACGAGCTGAGCGGTGGCGTGGTATCACCTCGCTGTCGCGGAACCAGCCGGCGCGTTCCCCGTTCCCTTCGACGGAGAGTTCCCCTCGATGTCGGCGATGCCATCAACAGTTCGGAGGCCCGGAGCGTCGATCTCCTCGAACTCCACACCACGCCGCTACAGCCAAGGCGCTCCGGAGCGAGCTAGTGCCGTGTCAGGCAACATTCACCTCGTTGCAACCGCCCCGGACCCGGCGTTCTGGGATACGGAAGATCAGATGCGCCAAGCACGATCAGGACCACTCCAGTCGTGTGTTATGTGCGGTTGAGGCTCTCGCAATATCGCGCCAGAGCAGGCAATCTGTGCGCGGTCGTCTGGGTGATGCACAGCTGCGACGGCGCGATGTCAGTGCCACTTTCGACCGAGATCACCTGGGGGCGACGCACAACGTCAGCGACAACCTTTGCACTTCAGGAGGTAGGTCATGTGGGTATGGGTGCTCGAAGGCAAGGCCTCTGATCCGCGCGATGTCGGCCGCATGCTCAGTCGCTGGGCCGACGAGTTCGGCCAGGCGACCCCGGGCTACCTGGGAACCACGGCAGGTGTGACGGACGACAGCCGATTCATGCTCTTCACGCGCTGGGAATCGGAAGGAGCGGGCAACGAGCTCCTGATGCGAACCGAGATGCAGACGTGGTGGGAGGAGTTCCAACAGCACTTCGACGGTCCCGTCGACTTCGCCGAGACCGGTGACGTGACACAGCTTCTCGCGGGGGGTTCCGACGCGGCCGGGTTCGTGCAGGCGATCAAGGTTTCGAATGTCGATCGCGGCGCGCGTCGAAGCTTCTGACCGCCAGTTCGAGGCAGTCGCGCCGGAGTTTCGGCCCGACCTCATCGGCGGGATACGCGTGTGGACTTCACCTGACGGCTTCGTCGAGGCGAACTACTTCACCAGTGAGGACGCGGCGCGCACTGGAGAACAGCAGGAACCGCCGCCGGCGCTCGACGAGGGCTTCCAGGACTTCAGCGAGATGATGAAGAACGCGGCGTTCTTCGACTTTCGCTCGCCGTTCCTCCACTCGGCTCCCTGACGCCCACCGAGGCGTTGGCCTCTGAGCGGCTTGCTGCGTTCCACTGAGCCTCGTTGCGTTCAGGGCCAGCGCACATATCTGCTGATCGGTTCGACCGTCGCGCTCGAGATCGAAGCCTGTTTGTGTCAAGGTGCAGTGTTCGGCGCTTGTTTGGCGCACGTGGTCGTCCCCGTGGCGCGTCGGGGTGTCGGGTCGTAGCGTGTTGTTCGGGTGCGGGAGTGGCTGTTCCGAAGTGCCGGTTTCAGGGATTCGCCGGCCACGCTGGATTCAAGAGTCGTCCCTGGTTGCCCTCCCGGACCCGTTGCCTGTTCTGCGTTGCGCGTCGGCGCGCAGTCGTTGGTAGACAGCGTCGCTGATGCGCCGCTTGAGCGCGCGGAGTGCTTCTTTGTCGCTGTGCCCTTCGGTGTTCGACCGTCGCGCTCGAAATCGGGCAATCTGGGCTCGCTTGCGGTTGGCCCGCGCGTCAGATCAATGCTTTTGACGGTGTCGTAGCGCGCGCCCGACGAAGAAGAGCGCGGCAAGCGCGACCAGCTGCGACCCGAGCACGATCCGGGTGACATCGACGGCGGGTTGCCAGGTGACCGTCCCGTCCTTCACGGCGAACACACCGATCGGGCGCGTGTTGACGCCGAAGCCGATACCGGCACCTTCACCCTGCTGGTTCTGATCAGGCATTGAACCGCCGCCGCCACCGCCACCGCCTCCGCCCCGAACGACCGCGACGGGCATGACGGTGACGCCATCGATCTGCGTCGGTTCACCGAAAACGCGCTGCACCGTCATCACGTCTTTGACGGCATCGAGCCTCGATAGTGCGCTCGCGAGTGATGTGTCGTTCATTGTGGACTCCTTACAACGTTTCGGCCCCGGCCATAGCCGAGGCTACGTCTCGCCCGCGGCATCGGGAGCTGCCAAGAGCGTTGCGACGGCGCGTCGACGCAGCATCGTGATCATGCCGTTCCTGGTATTGGGGCCGAGCGTCGCGCCGGATCAACACTCGACGGGACACAAAGGAGCGAGCAATGTGGGCCGGTGGGCGAATACGCCGACCCTTGGGATCGCACGTACGGAACAACATCCGAGTCGGACCTGAGCTGGTACGAGCGCGACCCGAACACCTCCGTCCTGTTGATCGAATCGACCGCGTCCGGGCCGTCGTCCGCCATCGTCGACATCGGAAGCGGGACATCGTTCCTCGTGGACCGTCTGCTCGCCCGCGGATTCGCTGACCTCACCGTGCTCGACATCGCTGAGCACACGCTCGCGCACGTACGAACGAGACTCGCTGACGACGCACTCCGGGTGCACTTCGTGCACGACAACGTGCTCACCTGGGAACCTGACCGTCACTACGACGTATGGCACGATCGCGCGGTCTTCCACTTCCTAACTGAACCGGACGAACGCGCTCGCTACATCGGCTTGGCCGCGGGCGCGTTGCGATCCGGTGGGGCGGTGGTGATCGCCACATTCGCGAGTGACGGACCAACACACTGCTCGGGCTTGCCGGTCTCTCGGTACTCGCCCGAGCATCTTGCGCGCACGTTCTCCGAGACGTTCACGCTTGTCACGCACGAACGAGAAGACCACGTCACTCCGACCGGAGTCGTCCAGCCCTTCACCTGGGCCGTGCTCCGACACGCGTAGCTCTGGATGGTGAACCCGTGACCGAACCGAACATCGACATCGTCATCGACTGCGCCGACCCCGAAAGCCTCGCCGACTTCTGGGCCGAAGCCCTCGGCTACACAAAGGCCGGGCTGTTCGAGCAGTACTTCGTGCTGCTCGCGCCCGAGCGCGCCTTCCCGCCCGTCATCCTGCAACGCGTGCCCGAACCCAAGACCGTCAAGACACGCGTCCACTTCGACCTCCGCGTCGCCGACATCGAGGCCGAAGCGCAACGGTTGGAGAAGCTCGGCGCTCAGCGCATCGACATCGGACAAGGCACCGACCCGGGCTGGATCGCGATGGCCGATCCCGAAGGCAACGAGTTCTGCGTCTGTCCCGGCGTTCCGCTGCCGCCAGAACCCGCATCGCAATAGACGCTCATAGCTGCCGATCGCGCGCACTGGAGTTGGCGGCAGTCAGTCGGACTCGGGGGAGACGACGATGATCCGGACCGCCCGTGCCCTGGCAGCTGCAGGTGCGCTCGCCATCATGGGCATCGGCGCTCGCTTCCTGGTGCGACCGGAGGCCGGCCTCGCTGGGTTCGGCGTCACCGCCGGGGACGACCGGGCGCTCACCGCCTCAAGGGAGTGCGTGACATCACGTCCGGGCTCGTGCTTCTCACCGTTTGGCGGTGGGGCTCGCCCCGGCTGCTCGGGGCCTGTCTCCTGGCCGGGTCCGTCACGCCGTGGGGCGACATGATCATCGTGCTGCGCCGGGCTGGATCGCCTGCCACGGCGTTCGGCGTGCACGGATTGACCGCCGCCGTCATGGACGTCGCCGCTATACCGCTACTGCGTGCGCAACCCGACCGCACCCCACCGCCCGTTGAGGCCACCGCGAACGCCTGAACGCGGCCGTCGCCTCCCGAACGAAACCCTGACGGCAGCGCGAATGAGATCTGCACGTTGTCCCCGAACTGCCGTCGGAGGACAGGGCAAACGTTCCGCTGACACGGCACCAGCACCAATCGAAACCGGCTCGGCGCACCGCTTGAGCGCGTGGCGCAGGTTGCGATAGAGGTACTCGAATGCTGCACAGAACAGGACTCGCGTTGTTCGCCGCCATCGTGCTCGTACTGGTGGCGCCGTCGGTGGCGGCTGCCCAAACCGTGGTGCCCGAGGTGGGCGACGCCGGAAGCGTCCCGTCCACCGCCCAGGTCATCCCCGGTGAAGTCGAGACGATCACCGGCAATCTCGATGTCTCCTCGACCAAGAGGACCTGTATCGCGTTTGCCTCGCGGGCGGCGGGACGTTCTCCGCGACGACCACGGGCAGCGAGATCGCCGACACGCAACTGTTCCTCTTCGACGCGACCGGGCGCGGGGTGTACGGGAACGACGACAACGCCCAGGGATTGCAGGCGACGCTTCCGGCCGGCCTCGAGCTGACACCGGCGACCGGCGGCATCTATTACCTCGGTGTGTCGTCCTTCAATGCCGATCCCGCTCAGTACGGCAGGGCCGATCTTCGAAGGCGAAGAGATCATCGACGACGTCCGCTACTACGTGCCACAACCGCCCGGCGGCGACCAACCGGTGAGCGAGTGGTCGTTCATCGGGACCTACGTCGGCGGCTACCAGGTCCAGTTGACCGGAACATCGTCGGGTTGCGTGCCGACGACGAAGGCGGAGTGCAAGCACGGCGGCTGGCGCAACTACGGCCCGATGTTCAAGAACCAGGGCAAGTGCATCGCGTCCTTGTGAATCACACATATCACGAACCTGCGTAGGCTGACGTCCTTGCGGGAGCGGAGGACGTGAACCGAGCGTCGACGACCGTGACGGTGATGTTCACGGACCTCGTCGGCTCGACCGAGCTGTTGCGGGAGAGCCCGCAAGCCGCCGACGAGATCCAGCGCGCGCATCGCGAAGCCGCGCGCGACGCGGTCGAACACCATCGCGGAACCGTCGTCAAGGACGTCGGCGACGGTGTGATGGCGGTGTTCGCGAGCGCCGTGGATGCGGTCGGGTGCGCGGAGGCGATCCAGCAAGCCGCCGACCGGGCCCGCCGCCGCGATCCGCGGCATCCGCTCGTGCGCGTCGGGTTGAGTACGGGAGAGGCGATCCACGACGGCAACGACTGGCACGGCCGGCCCGTCGTCGAGGCGTCGCGTCTCTGCTCCGGTGACGCGTCGGCGGGCGATCAGGTGCTCGCCACCGCGGTCGTGGCAATGATGCTCGGCGGTTCCGGCGAGCACACGTTCGCATCGCTCGGGATGCGCGAGCTGAAGGGCTTCGACGAGCCCGTCGAGGTGTTCGAGCTCGCGCTGGCGCCGCACGCCGCAGTCGTCGATCCCGCTCCCCGCGCCGGCCGAGCGCGCCGCGGGATCAGCTCTTCGTCGGACGGGCCGAAGAGTACGCACGGCTCACGAACCTGTGGGCGCAGGCCGAGGCGGGCGCCTTCCGCGTCGCGCTCGTGGCCGGCGAACCCGGCATGGGCAAGACCCGGCTCATCGGCGAGCTGGCGCAGCGCGCGCACGACGACGGCGCGACCGTGTTGTGGGGTGGCTGCGAGGAAGAGCTCGCGGTCCCCTACCGGCCCTTCGTCGACGCCCTGCGTGATTGGCTCGCGCACGTTCCCGACACCGCCGCGCGCGCAGTCCTGACTCGCGGAGAGATCGTTCGTCTGATCCCGGAGCTCACCCTCCGCTTCCCCGACCTCCCCGAACCGGCGATCGGCGAACCCGACTTCGAACGCCTCAGCCTCTTCGAGCACGTCACCGAGATCGTGCGCGCGATCGCATCGACGCGCACCCGTGCTCCTCGTCGTCGACGACCTGCACTGGGCGACCGCGCCGACGGTCCTCCTGTTCCGCCATCTCGTACGCGCTCGCCGCCGGTTCGCTCATGATCGTCGGCGCCTACCGCGACACCGAGCTCGACCGTGTGCACCCGCTGGCCGACGGCCCTCGCCGACATGCGGCGCGATCCTGGCGTCGAACGCATCGCGCTGTCCGGGCTCGATCAGCGACGCCATCACGGAGTACGTCACCCACGTCGACGGCGAGACCGACGGCGAGGCGGCGTCGGCGCTCGCCAAGGCGCTGCACACCGAGACGAAGGGCAACCCGTTCTTCGTCGCGCAGATCCTTCGCCATCTCGCCGAACAGGGCAGCGGACGCGTCCGCGCGACGGGCTCGTGCTCCCCGAAGGCGTGCGCGAGGTGATCGGACGCCGGTTGTCGCGCCTCTCGGACGACGCGAATCGCGCCTCGCGGTCGCGGCGGTCGTCGGCATCGAGTTCGACCTCCGGACGGTCGAGCACGTCGTCGCGGAGAGACTCGACGCGAGTGCTCGACGGCCTCGACGAAGCAGTCGGCGCGCGCCTGATCGAAGAAATATCCGGCCGCGCCGGCCGCTACGCCTTTGCCCACGCACTCGTCCGGCAGACGTTGCTCAGCGAGCTCACGCTCGCTCGCCGCGCGCGGCTGCATCGCGAGGTCGCGCAGGCGCTGCTGCAGCTCCCCGATCCCGATCCCGCATCGCTCGCGCATCACTTCTGCGCGGGCGCGACGGCCGGTGCCGTCGACGAGGCCGTCGACTGGTCGATGCGTGCCGCCGCGGCCGCGGTCGATCGGCTCGCGTTCGAGGAGGAGATCGAACTGCTCGAGCGGGCCCTGCAAGTGCTCGACCTCGACGACCAGCCGAATGTCCTCGTGAAGGCTGAGTTGCACTTGCGACTCGCGCGCCGCGCAGCTCGGAGTCGGTGACAACGACCGCGCGACGACGCGAGGCGGCGGAAGCTGCGGCCGGCGCGCGAGCGGGAGGCGACCCATTGCTCCTCGCCGAGGCCGCGAACGCGCATGTGGCGTGGGGCATGGCCGGCCGGCCCGATGCCGCGTCGCTCACGCTCTTGGATGAGGCCCTCGCAACGGTCGGGGAAGAGCACACCGCGACCACGAGCGGTGTTGCTGGCGCAGTCGGCCTTCTATCAGGCCGTCTATGAGAGCAGGGGTTCCGAGGTCGATCCGCAAGCGCGCGCCGCGGTCGAACTGGCGAGAGTCGCGGACGATCCACGCGTCCTGCACGGAACACTCTCGACCCGCGGACTCGTCCTGCTCGGCAGCCCCGACGTCGCCGCGCGCGCGGCCAACCTGCGCGAACTCGAAGCGGTCGAGGCATTGCAACCGTCGCCCGCGTTCCGGCACTTCGTGCGGATAGAGGTCCTGCGTGAGCGCGTGGTACTCGCGCTCCAACAAGGTGACGCACAGGCGTCCGAACGTGCTGCCGACGAGTTCCGGGAGCAGCACGGCCGACGTCAAGGAGGGCATCTCTCGGAGTTCGTGCCGATGTGGACGGGCATGTTCCACCTGATGGCCGGCCGTCTCGACGACGCGGAGCAGACGATCGCCGTGCTCGGCACGTCACGAGACCTCAACTTCATCAACTCGTGGGCCGCGCAGTTCTTCACGCTGCGGCCGAACAGGGCCAGACCCAGGAGCTCGAAGCAGCCATCGAGGCTGCGGCCGACGCCAGTCCGGGCCTCGTCGCGTTGCGAACCGTGCACCTCATGGCCCGCACGGCCGCTGGCGACCACGCCGGCGCGCGTGAAACGCTCCACACGCTCACCGCCGACGATCTCGCCGGCGATCCCTCCGGACTCGACCCTGCCGGCGTCGCTCGCGAACCTCACGGAGGTGTGCACCGAGCTGGGAGATCGCGACGCCGCGGCCGCGCTCTCCGAGCATCTGCTTCCGTATTCGGGCCAGCTCCTGGTCGTGTCGTGGGGTGCGATCTGCCTGGGCGCCGCCGATCGCTTCCTGGCGATGCTCGACATGGTCCTCGGGCGGTACGACCGCGCGGAGGAGCGCTTCGCCCGCGCGCTCGCACTCGAGGAGGGTGCAGGGGCCGATGCGTTGACGACACGCACACGGTTGGCGTGGGCCGCATCGACTCGCACCGACCCGTCCGACGTCGAAGGCGCGAAGGAACTGCTCGACATCGCCGCCGAGACCGCTGCCCGACCGCGGCCTTGCCGGGCTGTCCGCGGAGATCGAAGCGCTCGCGCTGAGCGCAATGCACAGTCGCTATGCTTTTTGCATGGCACAATGGTGACGCGGGTGGAGGACGAGCTCGCCGCCGCGATCGACGCACTCGTGGCCGCAGGCGTCGTCGCGAGCCGATCGGAGGCGGTACGGATCGGGCTCCAGCAACTGGTCGACCGGCATCGGCGCGCACGATCGGTGCCCGGATCGTTGCGGGGTATCGGGATCAGCCCCAGACCGAGCAGGAGGTCGGCTGGACCGACGAGGCGAGCGCACGCATGATCGCGGAAGAGCGCTGGTGACCGCGACCCCGATCAGGGTGAAATCTGGTGGGCCGAGGCCAGGACAAACGCCGGCCTGTCCTCGTCGTCACACGAACCGAGGCTGTGCCCGTCTTGACGTGGATCGTTGTCGCGCCCGTCACCGAACGGTCCGCTCCATCCCCACCGAAGTCGCGCTCGGGCCGACCACGGCCTCGCCGTCGACTGCGTCGCGTCGTTCGACAACCTGCAACCGATCCGGCGCGGGCTGCTGACCGATCGTGTCGGTGCCCTCGGCGTCGAGGAACGCGACGAGATCTGCCGCGCGCTGAACGCTCTCGCAGACTGTTGACGAGCC
>CAWJBW010000008.1:0-221115 GCA_963841215.1 uncultured Actinomycetes bacterium
GCGAGCGTCAACTGTCCGGGAGCTTGTGAAAGGACCGCCCGCATGGCCACTCGTACTACGCACCGCAGCACCGCAGGCAAGAAGCTCTATGCCGTCAGAGATGCCTCGGGAAGATTCAAGGACATCCAGACCTACGAGCGAGCGCACCGCCAGGACCTCAAGAACAAGAGCGGCGCCGAACGCGTGACGGCCAGGAAGAAAGCTGCCAAGAAACACTGAGTGGCTCGAGCGATCTCAACCGTTCTCCTTTCATTCGTCCTGACCACGGCCGTCGTCTGGGGACTCCGTGCGCCCGCGCACGCGCAGTCGTCGTCGACGGCCTGGCCGGGCGGCGCGCGAATGGCCCTCAGCCTCAGCTTCGACGATGGGCGCGAGAGCCAGGTGACGCAGGGGCTGCCGGTGTTCGGGCGCCACGGGGTCAAGGTGACGCTGTATGTGGTGCCGTCGGCCGTCGAACCCAAGCTCGACGAATGGAAGCGCGCCGTCGCCGCCGGCCACGAGATTGGCAACCATTCGCTGACGCATTCCTGCAGCGGGAACTTTCCGTTCTCGCGTCAGAAAGCCCTCGAGGATCTCTCAGTCCCGCGGATGCGTGAGGAACTCGTCGAGGCGAACCACCGCATAGCGGCGCTGCTTGGCGTGACACCGCGGACGTTCGCGTATCCATGCGGGCAGACCTTCGTCGGGCGCGGCAAGAACACCCAGAGCTATGTGCCGGTCGTCGCCGAACTCTTTCTGGCCGGCCGCGGCTGGCTGGACGAAGCGGCCAACGATCCGGCGTTCGTCGACCTCGCGCAGACGCTTGGCGTCGAGATGGATGGCAAAGACTTCGCGCAAATCCAGCCGTTGCTCGACGACGCGCGAGCGCGCGGGGCCTGGCTCGTGCTCGCGGGACATGATATCGGCGGCGAAGGACGTCAGACCACGCGGGTAGCGATGCTCGACGAGCTGCTTCCCTACGCCAAGGATCCCGCCAACGGCATCTGGCTCGCGACGGTGGCTGAAGCGGCCGACGAGATCTCACGCCGGCGCAGCCACCAGTAATCAGCAGCGTCACCTCACAACGCATCGCAGAATCTCACCAGTAGCAGACTAGAGACCGATCGGCAGCTGACGGGGCGTGTTGCCCTGGCTGGAGATGACCCCGAAGTTGCTGCTGGTGAAGTCGGTGTTCGGCCCCACCCCAGACCACGCGGTTGAACACGCGCGGACTCGGATGGGAGCGTAGTCCACTTTTGAGTAGGATCGCAGTCCCACTCGACTTGCGTGTTGCACGGTCACCTGAACCAGTCCTGCGCAGCGTAGGAACAGTCGCTGACTGAAAAGGTGACTGCACTCCCATGCCCCCGGTCCTGGGCGCCCGTACACTGCGCTGTCGACATCTCACAGCTCCAGGGCACACGCGCCCTGAGCTCACGAAGTCACCAGCGCGGAGCCTCCTCGGCGGCCCGGCGTCGTGCTCTCGCGAGGTGAGGGTGTGCGGAAGTTGTCTCACCTTGGAGCAACGAATGTCTCGAAACACTGCCAAACTCAGGGTTCACGTCGCGTGGTATTTCGCGATCGCTCTGTTCGCCGCTGCGAGCGGCGACGTGCTGAACGCCCGTCAGGTTGTCCCCTGCGATCCGCCGCCGAACGGCAATCCGATAGTCTGCGAAAACCAGCAGCCTGGCGCCCCCGCAAGCGAGTGGGACATCAGTGGCGCGGGCGATCTCAACATTCAGGGGTTCGCAACCGAGATCAGTGTGGACCAGGGACAGACCGTCTTTTTCAAGATCAGGTCGACGACTGCGTATCAGCTCGAGATCTACCGCATGGGCTATTACGGCGGGCTGGGGGCCAGAAAGGTGGCGACCATTCCGTCATCAGCGACGATCGCGCCGACCCAGCCGGCGTGTGCGACCGAGACCTCGACTGGACTGATTGATTGCGGGAACTGGACGACGACTGCTTCCTGGGCCGTTCCGACGACCGCTGTTTCGGGGATCTACTTCGCAAAAGCCACACGAACCGGCGGCGGCTCGAGTCACATCGTCTTCATCGTGAGAGACGACGACGGCCAGTCAGATTTGCTGTTCCAGACGGCTGACACGACATGGCAGGCGTACAACCAGTATGGTGGCAACAGCCTGTACGTCGGCAACCCGGCCGGCCGTGCCTACAAAGTCAGCTACAACCGGCCGTTCACGACGCGCGGAACGAACCCCGACGACTGGGTGTTCAACGCCGAATACCCGATGGTGCGGTGGCTCGAGGCCAACGGCTATTGGGTGAGCTACTTCACGGGAGTCGATTCCGATCGATTGGGCGCCGAGATTCGCGAGCACCGGGTGTTTCTGTCTGTCGGCCACGACGAGGTACTGGTCCGCCGCGCAGCGCGCGAACGTGGAAAGCGCTCGCGCGAACAGTGTGAACCTTGCGTTCTTCAGCGGTAACGAGGTCTTCTGGAAAACACGTTGGGAAGACACTCACCGTACGCTCGTCTGCTACAAGGAGACGCACGCGAACGCGAAAATCGATCCCCTGTCCACCGTCTGGACCGGGACGTGGCGTGATCCACGTTTCACCCCGCCCGCGGACGGGGGACGGCCAGAGAACGCGCTGACCGGCACGATCTTCACGGTCAATGGGGAGCGCGCTGATCCGATTATTGTCCCCGCAGCCGAAGGCAGGCTGCGGTTCTGGCGCAATACGTCTATTGCCACTCTGCCGGCCGGCCAGTCCGCCACGCTCCCAGAAGGCACGCTGGGATATGAATGGGACGAGGACCTGGACAACGGCTCCCGCCCGCCTGGACTCATCCGCATGTCGGACACGACCGTCAATGTCCCGGGTACCTCCAGGATCATGGCTCGACGTACGCGCCAGGAACGGCAAATCACGCGCTGACGCTGTATCGGCACTCGAGCGGGACTCTCGTGTTCGGTGCAGGCACTGTCCAGTGGTCGTGGGGTCTCGACGAGAACCACGATCGTGGCTCCTCCCCCCCAACGTGGCCATGCAGCAGGCCACTGTCAACCTGTTCGCTGATATGGGCGTGCAGCCCTTGCACGTTGGCGTCTGGCTTGGTAACGGCTATCGCTTCCACGGATACCGTGGCGCCAACATCGTCGATCACCTCGCCCGCAAACGGCGGCTCGGTTCCGGCCAATACGACGATCACGATTTCCGGAACCGCCGCAGACAACGGTGGGGTGGTTGGTGGCGTCGAAATCTCAGTCGATGGCGGCGCAACCTGGCGGCGTGCGACGGGCCGTGGGAATTGGACATACTCCTGGCAGACAGGCGGATCGCGAACAGTCACCCTTTTCAGCCGCGCGGTGGACGACACGGGCAACCTCGAACAGCCTGTCAACGGGAACGCTATCACCGTGGGTTCGGGACCGGTGACCTGCCCGTGCTCCATCTGGGCCCCTACGCAGAGTCCGTCAGTGCCCGCGGCAAACGACGCGGCTGCAGTCGAAATAGGCACGAGATTTCGCGCCGATGTCACCGGCTACATAACGGCGATTCGGTTCTACAAGGGCGTCCAGAACGTCGGGCCTCATGTGGGTAACCTTTGGACCGCGGGCGGAACGCTGCTGTCTACGGTGCCGTTCAGCGGTGAAAGCGCATCCGGGTGGCAGGAGGTCGCATTACCCTCACCGGTGGCGATCGCCGCCAACACGAGCTACATCGTGTCGTACCACACCGCGTCGGGCTTCTATGCCGGGGACAACAACTACTTCGCTATCAACGGCGTTGACAACGGGCCGCTCCACGCACTGCGAGACGGGCTGGATGGCCCCAACGGCGTATACAGATACGGCGCGAGCGGGTTCCCGACACAAACATACCAAAGCACGAACTATTGGGTGGACGTCCTGTTCGTGACATCCATCGGACCTGACACCACGCCTCCGCAGGTCTCAACCGTCACGCCATCGAATGGCGCATCTGGCATACCCACGAGTGCGCAGGTCACCGCGACGTTCAATGAAAACGTCAACGCGGCGACAATCACCACCACGACATTTGAGCTCCGCGACCCATCCGATGTGCTCGTTCCAGCCACCGTGTCGTACGCGCCGGGCAGCCGCACCGCAACCCTGCAGCCTGCAGCGCTTCTGGCAACTTCGACGACGTACACCGCCCGCGTACGAGGTGGTGCAAACGGGGTAACGGACGTGGCGGGCAACCCGCTCGCGAGTGACGTGACGTGGTCCTTCACGACCGCTGCCCCGCCGCCACCGCCTCCAAATGAAGGTCCAGGCGGCCCAATTCTCGTCGTGAGCTCGAGCGCGAACCCCTTCACCCGCTACTACGCGGAAATTCTCCGTGCGGAGGGCCTGAATGCCTTCCTCGCGGCAGATATCGCGAACGTCACCTCTACAGTGCTCTCGAGCTACGACGTCGTAATCCTCGGGGAGATGCCGCTGACCGCGGCCCAGGTCACGATGTTCTCGGACTGGGTCACCGCCGGCGGCAACCTGATCGCCATGCGACCCGCCAAGGCGCTGGCGTCGGTGCTCGGTCTGACCGATGCCGGCACGACCCTGCCGGAGGCGTACCTCCTGGTCAACACGTCTGCCGCCCCTGGCACGGGCATCGTCAACCAGACGATGCAGTTTCATGGCACGGCGGATCGCTATACCGTCTCCGGCGCGACCGTTATCGCGACACTGTATTCGAACCGCACGACCGCGACGAGCAATCCGGCCGTCACCGTTCGGTCGGTCGGCAGTGCGGGTGGCCAGGCGGCAGCGTTCACCTACGACCTCGCACGGTCGGTCGTCTACACCCGGCAGGGGAATCCGGCCTGGTCGGGGCAGGAGCGCGACGGCATCTCGCCGATTCGTTCGGACGATCTTTTCTTCGGAGGGGCCCAGGCAGATTGGGTGGATCTTACGAAGGTGGCGATCCCGCAGGCTGACGAGCAGCAGCGACTTCTGGCCAACCTGATCAACTTCATGAACGTGGACCGCAAGCCGCTCCCGCGGTTCTGGTATCTCCCGCGCGGGCTGAAGGCGGCGGTGGTGATGACCGGCGACGATCACGGGAACAATGGGACCGCCGGCCGGTTCGACATCTATACGGCCAACAGCCCGTCAGGCTGCTCGGTCGAACGACTGGGAGTGCGTGCGCGCTACCTCGTACATCTATCCGAATACACCGATCAATCCCTCGCAGGCGGCCGCATTCGTCGCGAGCGGGTTCGAGATCGGTGTCCACGTGACGACCGGTTGCGCCGATTACACGCCACAGTCGCTCGCCGACAACTTCAATAGTGACCTGGGAGCGTTCGCGGCGAATTTCCCTGGCTTGCCCGCACCACGAACGAACCGTACGCACTGTATTCCGTGGAGCGATTACAGCAGCCATCCTCAAACGGAGCTCGCTCACGGGATCAGGTTCGACACAAACTTCTATTACTGGCCGCCCGGCTGGATCAATGACGTCCCGGGTATGTTCACCGGATCTGGTATGCCGATGCGTTTCGCCCGGCAAGACGGGACTCTCATCGACGTGTATCAGGCAACCACACAGATGACCGATGAATCCGGTCAGAGTTACCCGCTGCACATCGATACGCTCCTCGATCGCGCGCTCGGGGCCACCGGCTACTATGGCGTCTTCACGGCCAACATGCATACCGATTTTGCCACGCACGCCGACTCGGACGCCATCGTCGCGTCGGCGCAGGCACGCGGCGTTCCGATCGTGTCCTCGAAGCAGATGCTCGATTGGCTCGACGGCCGCAACGGTTCGACTTTCGGCAATCTGTCGTGGACTGGAAACACGCTGAGCTTTGCCGTCGCGGTGGGCGCCGGAGCGAACGGTCTTCAGGGTCTGGTCCCTGTCGGGTCGAGCGTCGGCAATGTCACTGGCATCACCCGGAACGGTAACCCGGTGACCTATACCACGCAGACGATTAAAGGTGTGGGGTACGCGGTGTTCACCGCCACGGCCGGTAACTATCAGGTTCAGTATGACGTCGACACGATTCCGCCGGCTATCAGCGCGCTCTCTGCCATTGCCGGCGAGACGTCCGCAACGGTGACTTGGACAACCAACGAGCCGGCCACATCAATCGTGGACTACGGCCTGACGCCCACCTCGCTGACATCGTCGGCGTCGGTCGCCGGCCTGAGCACCAATCACTCGGTTCAGCTTGCTGGGCTGACGGCTGGAACGCAGTACTGCTATCGCGCGACATCGGCGGATGCGCTGGGCAACTCGATCAGTGCTCCGGTGTCTCCTGCATCGTTTACCACGAGTGGCACAGGGTCGACGCAGCCCACCATCTCAATTAGCGACGTCTCGATCAACGAGGGCAACACAGGGACCACTAACGCAGTCGTAACGCTGACGCTCTCGGCGGCAAGCTCCAGTACCGTCACGGTCGACTATGCCACGGCGAACGGCACCGCCTCTGCCGGCATCGACTACACCGCCGCGTCGGGAACTGCGACGTTCGCTTCTGGGACCACGTCAACGACGATCAGTATTACGGTGAATGGTGATACTACCGTCGAGCCGAACGAGACGTTCTCCGTCAATCTGACGTCGCCGGTCAATGCCACCGTGGCAGATGCGCAGGCCGACGTGACCATCGCCAACGACGATGCGCCGTCGATCTCGATTACCGACCTGTCGGTCAATGAAGGAAACACCGGCACGACGAACGCAGTCGTAACGCTGACGCTGTCGGCGGCGAGCACGAATACCGTCACCGTCAACTATGCCACGGCCGGCGGCACAGCCACGGCCGGCACGGACTATACCGCCGCGTCGGGCACGGCAACGTTCGCTCAGGGGTCCACGTCAACAACAATCAGCATTTCAGTGACGGGGGACACGACCGTTGAGCCGAACGACACGTTCCTGGTCAACTTGACGTCACCCGTCAGCGCCACCATCGCCGATACCCAGGCGGTCGTGACCATCCTCAACGACGACTCGCCTCTGCTCACCATCGGGAACCGGACAGTCACCGAGGGCAACTCCGGAACCGTTTCGGCTCTGTTCACGGTGACGCTGTCGGCCGCCAGCACCAGCACGGTGACGGTGGTTTATGCGACGGCGAACGCCACGGCACTGGCGGGCATCGACTACGTGACGACCTCCGGGACGCTGACATTCGCGCCGGGTATCACGTCGCAGTCCATCACCGTCCCGGTGATTGGCGACACGCTCGACGAAGCCAACGAGACGTTCGTCGTCGGTCTCTCAGCGCCGACAAATGCCACGCTCGGAACCCCATCGCAGGGAACGGGCACAATCACTGACAACGACGCGACGCCGTCGCTCAGCATCAACGACCTCACGGTGAATGAGGGCAATAGTGGCGGCGTGCTCGCCACATTCACGGTAACCCTGTCTGCGGTAAGCGGAAGAACGGTGTCGGTCAATTACGCGACCTCGAACGGAACCGCCACGGTTGGTGCGGGCGACTACGTTGCGGCCTCCGGTACGCTGTCATTCGCGCCTGGCACGACGTCCCGGCAGGTCTCCGTGACGGTGAACGGGGACGTGATGGACGAAAACAATGAGACGTTCAATCTCAATCTGAGCGGTGCTTCGGCTGCGACGATCGCCGACAACCGTGGTGTTGCGAACATCGTGAACGACGACCTTCCACCCACGGTGTCGATCAATGACGTCAGCGTGACTGAAGGAAACAGCGGAACCAGGAACGTGACTTTCACGGTCACGCTATCGGTCGCAAGCGGTAAGACCGTGACGGCAGATTATGCGACCGCCGACGGGAGCGCGGTGGCGCTCTTTGACTATGTGGCGAGGCTTGGCACGTTGACGTTCAATCCCGGCGTCGATAACACGAACGTTTACCGTCAGCGATCGTGGGCGGCCAGGATCAGCGAAGCGACCGAGACGTTCGTCGTGAACCTGACGAGCGTTACGAATGCAACAATCGGCGATGGCCAAGGCGTCTGCACCATCACTGACAATGACTGAAGCCCGTCCGGCGAGGCCAGAGCAGCCGCCGAGCAGGCCCCACACCCGGGCTTGGGGGCCGCGCAGGCGGCTGCGGCGTAGGCGGCCGGCGTTTGCTGGCCGAGCGAGGCATGCGGTCGCACCGTGTTGTAATCCCACGCCAGGCCTCGATGATCGCCTTCGCGTCCGCGAGGCTGACAAACCAGTGCTCGTTCAAGCACTCGTCGCGAAACTTGCCGTTGAAGCTCTCGACGTAGGCGTTCTCAATCGGCTTACCCGGGCGAATGAAGCGCGAGCTCGACGCTGGTGGGCATAGGCCCAGGTGTCGAGCGCTCGGCCGGTGAACTCGGGGCCGTTGTCCAGGACGATCCGACGCGGCAAGCCCCGCGTGGCGCGCAGACGCTCGAGGACGCGGACCACGCGCGCACCGGGTAGGGAGCGGTCGACCTCGATGGCGACGCATTCGCGGGTGTAGTCATCGACGATGTTCAGGGTGCGGAAAGCGCGGCCATCGGCCAGCGTGTCGACGATGAAGTCCATCGACCAGCGCTCGCCACGATCGCTGCGGGCGCGGTAACGGCACGCGCTCGGTGCGGGTGAAGCGTTTGCGCCGACGCCGCCGGACTTGGAGGCCGGCCTCGCGGTAGACGCGATGCACGCGCTTGTGGTTGGCGACGAGGCCTTCGCGGGCGATTAAGATGTGGAAGCGACGGTAGCCATACCGCGCGCGGAATCGCCGCGTGGGCCTGCAGCCGCGCCAGCAGCAGGGTGTTGTCGGCGCGTCCGCGGCGTTGGTAGCGCCACGTGGACGTGCTGACGCCGACCACACGACAGGCGCGGCGCAGATGCTCTGCGCGGTTGACCAACCACCCCACCGCCTCGCGCCTGGCGCTGGGGCCTACCACTTTTTTGCGACGACGCAGCACCGCGACGAATGCGACCATCTCGGACGGGCAGGGCGTCTGCACGATTACGGACAACGACTGACGTTAATGGATACAAGGGTGCGCCTCGTGGCGCGGAGCGCCGCCCTCGTGGATTGTGAACGACTGTTCGAGTAGAGGCTGGTGAGAGTGCGCTCGACGAGGGGGTATCGACGCGGCGCGGTGTCATGAATGCGCACCTCGAGCGCGCCTATCTGACCGAAACGGACCGCCCGCAGCTGCAGAGCAGCGAGCGCGCCCAGCAGCACGGCATCATTCTGCCGCTCATCCCATCGATGACCACGTCGCAGGTCCAGGAAGTGTGCGATCGACTGGCGGCCGCACTTGCCCGGCCGGCCGTCGGAACGTGACCGGCAGATTCCAATCGCTATACGCACAGGCTCGAGCACATTCGTTCAGAAAGTGGCATTTGGCATGAATTACAGACGAGCGTTGATCACCGGCGGGGCAGGATTGATCGGCTCCCACATCGCCGATCGACTGGTCGCGGAGGGCTTCCAGGAGATCGTGGTGCTCGACAATTTCACCCGCGGACGGCGCCAGAATCTCGAGCCGGCGATCGCCTCAGGCCGGGTGACGATCATCGAAGGAGACATCCGCGACCCGGATCTGGTGCTGCGCGCCATGGATGGAATTGACATCGTGTTCCACGAAGCCGCCATTCGCATCACGCACTGCGCCGAAAACCCGCGGCTCGCCCACGATGTGCTGGCGACCGGCACCTTCAACGTGCTCGATGCGGCCGTGGCTGCCAAAGTCAAGCGAGTCGTGTCCGCGTCTTCCGCTTCCATTTACGGCCAGGCCGAAGAGTTTCCTACGAACGAAAAGCATCACGGCTATGGCAATCGCACGATCTACGGGGCCACCAAGAGCTACAGCGAAGGGCTGCTGCGCAGCTTCTATGAAATGCACGGCTTGAACTACGTCGCGCTGCGCTACTTCAACGTGTATGGCCCGCGGATGGACGCGTTCGGCGTCTACACGGAAGTGATGATTCGCTGGATGGAGCGGTTGGCCCAAGGCCAGCCCTGCCTGATCCTTGGAGATGGCGCGCAGACGATGGACTTCATATTCGTCACCGATATCGCGCGGGCGAACTTGAGGGCAGCCAATTCGTCACTCACGGACGATGTCCTCAATATCGCGAGTGGGACGGAGACGAGTTTGACCGAACTGGCTACCGCTCTCGGCCGGGTGATGGGCGTTGACCTCCCGCCGGAGTATGGCCCCGCCCGGAAGGCCACTCCGGTCTGGAGGCGCCTCGCGGACGTGAAAAAGGCGGAGCGCCAGATCGGCTTTACGGCCAAAGTGCCGCTGGAAGAAGGACTCCGCCAGCTCGTTCAGTGGTGGTCGCGAGAGACGAAAACGCCAGTAAAGGCCTTTATCGAAGCGTGACGTCCGTCCGTAGCTACCCCTTCCGCCCGACGACCACGCGCCGGATTCTCCCCACCGACAGTCGATTGTCGAGGAGCGACGACGTATCGCGCAGGAGTCCGCTTCGTATCTTTCCGCGATTGACGGTCTCGTGGCTCCGGCCGAGCCGGCATGGGCGCACGGTCGGCTTTAGTCGGCCGCGGCATACCCTGTTGCCCTGACGTCGGTCGCGAATCACGAAAGGGTGCGGCGGGCCCGCGGCTGCGACTAGAAAGGCTTACGGCTCGACCGCGGTCCGTTGCGGGAACCTAGTGATCGCGCAGGCGATATCAGTGACGTCATGGTCGACACGCAGCCGGAAGCTTGTCATTCCGGGCGTAAACATCGTCCCAAGCAGACAAGTTGACCCGACGGATCGCCACTTCCCGTTTCACGAAGATCGGCCTGGAGATAGGAATCTCTCGCATAGTTGGCTGTACCACTCCTGCGCTCTGTCCAGTGTGATTATGGATAGCGGTCACGCAGTGCCTCGTGGGGATCGAGCGCCAGGTCACCCCGGGGCTTGGTGGCGCCCATTTCGATGAGGAACGGGACCGCGTCGACCCTGAACCCGTCGACACCCAGCTCGAGCCAAAATCCCGCGATCTTGGCGATCTCGTCGCGCACTTCGGGGTTGGCGATGTTGAGGTCGGGTTGGTGCGAATAGAAGTGGTGGAGATACCACTGGCCCGTGCGGCTGTCCTTCGTCCAGATGCTGTCTTCGGCGTCGGGGAAGACGACTTGGGGCTTCGGTTCGGGCGGCGGCTCGTCGACCCAGACGTAGTAGTCACGGAAGCGGTTGTTCTTGCTCGAACGGCTCGCCCGAAACCAAGGATGCCGGTCGGAGGTGTGGTTCACGACCAGGTCGACGATGACTCGCATCCCCCGATCCTTGGCCGTGCGAATCAACGCGACGAAGTCGCCGAGCGAACCGAGCCGTGCATCGACCGCGTAGTAGTCGGTGATGTCGTACCCGTCGTCGCGATTCGGCGACGGGTAGAACGGCATCAGCCAGAGGCAGCTCACGCCGATGCCCGCGAGGTAGTCGACGCGCTCGGTCAAGCCCGCGAAGTCGCCTCGCCCGTCGCCGTCCCAATCAAGGAACGTCTCGACGTCGAGGCAGTAGACGACGGCGTTCTTCCACCACAGGTCGCTCGTTCGTACGGTGCTCATCGCCTCACCGGAGCTCGGGTAGGACCTTCGACGCGAACACATCGATGAACGCGTCCTGCGTCTGCCCGACGTGATGGAGATAGAGGCCGTCGACACCGAGCGCGACGTATTCGTGGAGCCATTCGAGGTGACGTTCGACGCGAGACGAGATCAAGACGGCGCTGCGTACGTCGTCGGGTTCGACGAAGCGAGCGGCCTCGTCGAATTGCTCGGGAAGCTCGAGGTTCCAAGCCAACGACGACGCGAACACGTTGCTCTTCCACTGGTCGTGCGCGACCGCGACCGCCGCCGCCTCGTCCTCGTCCCATGACAGGTGGACCTGCAAGAAGATCGGCTTGCCCTCGCCGCCGCCGGCCCGGAATGCGTCGAAGACTGCGCGCAGTTGGTCGAGCGGTTGGTTGACCGTGATGAGTCCATCCGCCCAGCCGCCGACGACACGCGCGGTGTCGGCAGTCACGGCCGCGCCGACGAGTCGAGGCGTGATGTCGGGCAAACTCCACAGCCGCGCCCGATCGACCTCGATGAGGCCGTGGTGCGTCACCTCGTTGCCGGCGAGCAGCGCGCGCGTGACGTCTACGCATTCCAGGAGGCGCGCGTCGCGCGTGGGCTTGTCCGGCCAGCGGGTACCGGTGACATGTTCGTTGACGGCTTCACCGGTGCCGAGTGCCGCCCAGAACCGGCCGGGAAAGAGCTCACCCAGCGTCGCGATCGCCTGCGCGTGGACGACCGGGTGATAGCGCTGACCGGGCGCGGTCACGACGCCGAACGACATGCTCGTGGCCTGGAGTGCCGCACCGAGCCACGTCCACGCGTGGCCGGATTGGCCCTGGTTCACACTCCAAGGCGCGAGGTGGTCGGAGCACATGGCCGCCTCGAAGCCGGCCGTCTCGGCCAGACGCACGGCCCGAAGCAGCGCGCTCGGCGTCATCTGTTCGTGTGAGGCGTGGATGCCGACGATCGTCACGTACGCATTTCTTCCCGCTCGGCTTCGATTCCACGCTGTACACGTGTTCACGCCAGACTCGGCGCACGAGCGGTCGGCGAATTACCGTCCACAATGGGGCCATGGCCGAGCCCGCCCGTCGCCGCCTGCGCGCCGAGGAGCGCCGCGAGCTCTTGCTCGACGCGGCCGTCGCGGTGCTCGAGGAGATGGGGGTCGGCGCCGTGACGATGGAGGCCATCGCGGCCCGCGCCGGTGTGAACAAGGCGCTGCCCTACCGGCATTTCGACAATGCGCGCGCCGTACTCGTCGAGCTGTACGTGCGCTTCAACCGCGACCTGGCGACGCGTGTGGCGGGCGCCGTCGCCGAGCACGACCACCTCGAAGCCCGGGTGCAGGCCGCGGTCTCCGCGTTCTTCGATGTCGCGGCGACAACAGCGGCGTCCTGACCCTGCTCAACGGAGCGCCGGACGCCGGTGGCATCGCAGCCGACGCCAATGCGCGGCAGCGGTGCCGAGCAGTACGTCGTCGAGCTGATGACGGCGACGTTCGGCGTGCCGCGGCGCGACGCCATGGCCGTCGCCGAGATCGCGGTGGGCACGCTGGCATCCGCAGTACGCGCCCGGGGCCGGCGGTTCGGGTCGCGCCGGTCGCTCGAGGCGATCGCGACGGCCGCGCTCGTCGGCATCGTGCAGGCGAGCCGGGAGCGGACCGGGTCAGGCCGGTAGGCGATCGAGCTCGGCGGCCGGAGCCGTGCCGGCGGCCGCGATCCCGTACCGCGCCCGCAGCCCCGCGAGGGGCTGATCGAGCATCGCTTCCCACCGCTCGATCTGAATGTTGCCGACCTGGCGGCCGAGCCGCCACCCGTCGGTGATCGCATCCATCATCGGGACGATGCTGCGCGGTTCGACGAAGGTCATGCGTGTCGTCACGACCGAGATCCACATGCCGAAGTAGGGAAACTGGAGCTGCGCGAGACAGAACGCCTGGAGAGCGATCTCGCCCCAGCCCGATGAGTCGTAGCCGGTGACGACGTGCTGGAAGTCGTGGGTCTGGAAGCCGCGCAGCACCGCGTAGCGCAGCGGCTCGGGCATGCCGTCGAGAATCCCCGCCGCTTCCAGGGCTTTGTGGAACGCGGTGGTAGTTCGTCGCGATCTGCGCTTCGAGCCCGTTGCCGACGATCCAGTCGCGGTACGTCGCGGCCGAGGCTTCCTTCGGGCATCGCCGCCATCGCGTCGAGGTCGAGGGGATCGGCGTAGTAGCGCTCCTCGACGAACTCGGCGTTGCGCGAGTTGGCGAGGAACGCGTCGAGGTAGGCCGCCTTCACGTCCTCGGGTGCGTGGTTCCACCACTGGTTGAAGAGGAGATGGACCGGGTTTCGCGTTCAGGTCGTTGAAGGTTCGCAGCAGCAGGGCGCCGAATTCGTCGTCGATCATCTCGAAGTCACGTAGCGTGACTTACGGCGACGTGTCGAGTACACGAGCGTGTTGTACAGACCGATGCTGCTTCACGCCGGTCGACACCGGCTGGGTCCACGACGCGACCGCCGGGCCGGCGGCGAACAGAGCACTCGGTCTGCCCTGCTGATGCGCCAGACTGGGCTCCCGGTCCGCGAACAAGGGGTACGCATGCGACGGTGCAGGTCGAGCAAATCCGTCGTCGTGGTCGCGACACTGATGTTGGTGTTGGCCGCGTGCGGCGGCGACGACGACGATGGATCGAGCGGCAGCGGATCCGGCGACGGTGACGAGCTCGACGCCCTCCTCGTCCCGCAGGATCACGACACCATCAGGCCGCGGTCGACGCGGCCGAGGAAGGCGACCTGATCCTCGTCGACGAAGGGGTCTACGAGGAGGCGGTCGACGTCACGACCCCGTACGTGACGATCCGGGGCGTCGACCGCAACACCGTGATCCTCGACGGCGGGTTCGAGCTCGAGAACGGGATCCGCGTCCTCGACACCGAGGGCGTCGTCGTCGAGAACATGACGGCGCGCAACTACGTGAGCAACGGCTTCTTCTGGACCGGTTCCGACTATTACCGGGGGTCGTACCTGACCGCCTATCGCAACGGTGACTACGGCATCTACTCGTTCGACGCGTACCACGGCCAGTTCGACAACAGCTACGGCGGCGGCAGTCCCGACGCAGGCTTCTACATCGGTGAGTGCTACCGGTGCGATGCCGTCATCGACAACGTCGTTGCCGAGAACAACGGCCTGGGTTATTCGGGAACGAACTCCGGCGGCGACCTGTACATCATCAACTCCGTGTTCAGGAACAACCGCGCCGGCATCGTGCCCAACTCCGGCTCGTACGAGCTGTGTTACCCGGAGCGTGAGACGACACTCGTCGGCAACCTCGTCTATTCGAACAACAACACCGCTGCACCCGGGATCGCCGTTTCGCTGCTCGCCCAGGGCAACGGCATCCTGCCGGCGGGCGGAGTGCGCAACACGATCGAGCGGAACCGGGTGTGGGATCACGAACGCACCGGGATTGGCCTCGTGCCGTTCCCCGAGGAGGACGCGAACGATCTCGCGTCCCCGAAGAGCGAGTGGGACACGCCGTGTTCGGAGACCCGCGACGAGCCGGTCGAGGAGATCCCCGCGGCCGACTGCAAGGCGATCGAAGGGCTGCTCGCCGGTTGTGCGGTGCTCTGGCACCCGTACGAGAACCGGGTGGTGGGCAACGTCGTCGAGACGTCGGGCCTCGCCGACATCGCGGTTGCGACCGCCGACGTGTTCGGTACCGGCGAGACCACCGAGACGCTCGGCAACTGCTTCGCGGACAACACGTTCACGACCAGCGCGCCCACGAACGTCGAGACGCTCGCGCCGTGCGAAGGCACCGGGACGGGCGATTGGACCGCCGGCGCGCTCGATCTGCTCGCGCTGATCGGGCAACCCGCGACCGCGCCACCCGACGACACGTTCCGGACGACACCGGAGCCGCCCGAGCAGGAGAACATGCCCGACGCGCGCACGAAGCCGGCCGAGCGATTCGAGGGCCCCGAAACGCCCGACATCGACGCGATCGTCGTCCCCGAGAAACCGGCGGGCTGACCGCGCGTGCGCCGGCGGAACGCTGCGGTCGCGCTCGGCACCGTTCTCGTCATCGTCGGGGTCGCGGTGGCCGTCGCGTGGACGCGCGTGTCCGCCGACGAGGAGCCTCGACCGAACGCGGCGACGGGCCCGACCCGTCACGTCGGGCCGCAGGGACGCGCGGGCCAGTTCGTGGCCAAGTGTCTCTACAGCCACTCCGCGAGCGACGACCCCATCGTGCACTTCGGCCACCCCGGCCGCTCACACCGGCACGACTTCTACGGCGCGGTCGAGGCCGGTGCGACCTCGACTGCCGATGAGCTCGCCGCGCAGGAGACGACGTGCGACAAGCGAGCCGACACTGCGGCGTACTGGCACCCGACGTTGTATGACGGTGATGAGATCGTCCAGCCGGTCTCGCTCGCCGCGTACTACCGCGCCGCGCCGGGCGTGACACCGGCCGACGTCGAGGCGTTTCCATCCGGACTCGCCATGATCGCGGGCGATGCGGCCGCAACCGCCCCCCAGCCGGGCGAAGCGGCCGGGTGGGTCTGCGGGACGTCGACGCGTGTCGCGGATTCGCCGCCCGACTGCCCCGCGGGCGCGCCGTTGCACATGCTCTTGACGTTCCCCGACTGCTGGGACGGCGACAACCTCGACAGCGACGACCACCGGTCGCACGTCGCGTATTCCGCGGCCGGCGAATGCCCGACGAGCCATCCCGTGCACGTACCGCAGCTCACCACGTCGATCGCGTTCCCGATCTCCGGAACCGATCACGATCTCCGGCTCGCGTCCGGTTCGATGCAGTCGGTCCACGGGGACTTCTTGAACGCATGGGACGAAGACGGCCTGCAGCGCGAGGTCGAAGCGTGCATCCACCGCGACGTCGTGTGCGATCTCGCGTCGAACCGGGGTGAGGAAGCGCCGTTCTTCGCAAGCTGAGCGCCTACTCGACGACGCGGATGCCGCCGATCATCCCGTCGGTCGGGGTGCCGTGCAGCGAGCAGTAGTACGGGTAGTCACCGGGTTCGTCGAAGACGATGTCGGCGGTGTCCTCGGGGTCGAAGTCGGCCGCCTCGACGGTTTCGAATGCGCCTTCCTCCGCGGGGATCACATTGTGCGGGTTGCGACCGCGATTCTCGAATGTCACGGTCGTGCCGGCCGAAACCTCGGCGTACTGCGCCCGGTAGCTATTGTCGACGGCGTCGATCGTGACCGCGTCGCTCCCCGTCTCGTCGACGAACTCCTTGCCGTCGAGATCGACGGCAGCCGAATCGGAGTCGTCGTCGTCGCCGCCGCAGCCGGCGACCATGCCGACCGGCAGCAGTGAGGCAAGGACCAACGTGAAGACGCGCACGGCCGGAGGATCGTAGCGAGGCGCAAATGAGGCGTCACGGATGCCACGGCGATGGTCGCCTCTTCGGACAACCCAACTCGGCTCGCTACGCAGTAGCCAAGGCAGGCACCCCTCGGACTTGAACACGCCCTCCGACCCACATTCGAGCGTGCGATCGCCCTCGCACCGCCCCGGCCACGCCCCGGCCACGCCCCGGCCACGCCCCGGCCACGCCCCGAGCGGATCACACGGTTTCGTCGAGCTCCCAGAGCTTGATCCCGCCGAGGATGCCGGCGGCGTTGTCGACGAGCTCGACGCGATGCCCGAGATCGACCGTGAGCTTCTTCGCGTTGCCGCCGCCGACATAGAGCCGGTCGATGTGCAAGAGCGCGTCGAACATCTCGACCGCGGCGAGGACCCGCTTGCTCCAGCGACCGTTCCCGATGCGGCGGCGCGTCTTGTTCCCGAGTTGGTCCTGGAAGGTGCCGCGTCCCTGGAACGGCATGAGCGCGAGCTCGAGGTGCGGAGTCGGCGTACCGTCGAGGAAGACCGCGGTCCCGAGGCCCGTGCCGAGCGTGAGCACCAACTCGAGCCCTTCGCCACGGATCACGGCGAGCCCGTGCATGTCGGCGTCGTTCGAGAGGCGAGTCGGCTTCCCGAGCCGGCCCTCGAGTTCAGCTGCCAACGGGAAGCCGGCCCACGCCTCCACCAGCTTGCGTGACATCGCGGTTCCGGGCCCGGCCTTGGTCGAGAGGTTGGGCGCGGTGAGCACCCGGCCGGCTCGGACGAACCCGGGAAACCCGACCGAGATGCGGTCCCAGGGCGGAAGTTCGTGCGTGAGCTTGTCGAGCTCGCGGATGAGGACTCGAGGCGGGCACGGGTACGGCGTCTCGGTACGAACCCGCTCGACGATCTTCCCGCCGTCTGCGTCGAGGACCGACGCCTTGAGGCCCGTGCCGCCGATGTCGATCGCGAGCGTCGTCGGCATGTCGTCCACGTCCCCATCTTGTCCGATGTCGCGTCTGACAGCCATGACGCCGCGGCGTGCGCGAGTCGATCAGGATGTGGGGCCGAGTCTCGACCTGAATACGTGCATCATTCGCGCGAACCGCGTTCTACGCCCTGCCGCCGGGATCCGCGGCACGCACAGCAGCAGCACACCGGCGGCGATCGCGCCCACTGCTGTCACAAGTAGCCACAGGATCGCGGCGCCTGTGAACGGAAGACTGCCGCCGGTCGTGTCGGCCACGCCCGCGCTCTGGGGTTTCGACGGGAGGGCCCAGTTGTCGGTGCACACCGGATCGGTGGAGCCGTTGTCGCAGTTCGTGCCGATCCCGGAGACGATCGCGACGTTGACGATCTCGCCGTTGACGAGGCTCTCGGTCGGGAACGGGTCGGCCGCGCGGGTGACGAGATCGATGTTCGCGGTCGCTCCCCGCACGAGGTCACCGAGCGGGCAGGTCACCAGCTGGCCGGCTGCCGTGCACGGAGGCACCGACGACACGAACGACAAGCCCACCGGCAGGTCGTCGGTGACCACGACGTCGCGCGCCACGACGGGCCCGGTGTTCGTCACCGTGATCACGTACGGCACGAGGCCGCCCGGCGAGAACGACGTCGAGACCGAGGTCTTCGTGATGGCGATCGTTGGCAACACCGGCAACGGTAGGGTCGACTCGCAGTCCGCTTCGGTGGCCTGCAAGGGGCCGAAGGCGGCGGGCGTGGTTCGGATTGCCCGACCGGCGGGCGGGACAGTTGGTGTCGGGGGCGGTGACCGACGCGCGGTTCGGGACCAAGCCATCGGGATCGACGGACGCAGTCGGGAACGGGTTGGCGGCCAGCGTGACGATGTTGCGGGTGGCGACCGCACCCGGCGCGAGTGTTCCGACGTTGCAGGTGACGTACTGCGCGTTGTCCGCGGTACAACCGTCCGGCGACGAGACGAACGTCAAGCCTCGGGCAACGGATCGGTCACGATGACGTTCGCGGCGGTTGCCTGAGACACGTTCGTCACCGTGAATGTGTACGGGACCTGCGAGCCGGGCGTGATCATCGTGGCGCTCGACGTCTTCCCGAGGGTGATCTCTGCCTCGATGTCGTCGTTGGTGATCGTGCAGGTCGCGCTCTCACCCAACGCCAATGTGATCGAGTCATCGTTCTGGATACCGCCGACACACACGAAGGTCGTCGGCACGTATTCGGCAGGGCCGCTCTCCGTCACTTCGTAAGTGCCCGGGAAGACTTCGGCGTTCGTCACCGCCGGAGTCCCGGTCGCACCCGAGATCGGAGTCGGCCCTTGCGCGTCGAGCGTCCAATCCGCCGGCACCGCGGTCCCGCCATGATCGTTGATCACTTCTTTGACCAGCGTGAGCTGCGCAGGGATGTCGTCGTTGACGATCGTGCACGATCGCCGACTCACCCAACGCCAACGCGACCGACGCACCGGTCTGCGTCCCACCCACACACGACCACTCCGACGCCGCATATCCAGGAATGCTCGACTCCGACAAGGCATAGCTACCCGCGTCCACCGCGGCCGCCGTCACCGCCGCACTCCCGGTCGCACCCGAGATCGGCGTCGGCCCGTCCGCGCGTCAACGTCCAGTCGGTATCCACCGCAGTGCCGCCGTCGTCGTTCACGACCTGCTTCACCAACGTCAACTGCGGCGTAGTGACCAACGGCTCACACGGCGCCGGTCGAACCGGCGTACGTGCCGTCACCCGAGTAGGTCGCCTGGAACGCGAAACTCCCGGCGAGCACCGGCGTCTGCGTGAACGTCGTCCCGTCCGCGACACCGCGCCGCCAGCGTGAACGGAGCCGACGTCGCCGCCGCGGGTGCCGGTGCAGGTCCCGTTGGTGAACCACGAGAACGTCACCGTCCCCGTCGGCACGGGCAAGCCGAGCTGGCCCGTCACCGTCGCCTGGTCGTGCACCGTCGTCCCCGCCGGCACCGACGTCACCGTCGCGTGCGCGGCGTCGTGGATCACCGTCACCGTATCGACGCGATCGTCGTCACCTCAACGGCTCACACGCGCCCGGTCGAGCCGGCGTAGGTGCCGTCACCCGATAGGTCGCCTGGAACGCGAAACTCCCGCCGGCGAGCGGCGTCTGCGGGAACGTCGTCGCGTCCGCGACCCCGAGGCGTCCAGCGGGAACGGCGTCCGACGTCGCCGCCGCGGGTGCCGTGCAGTCGCCGTTGGTGAACCACGAGAACGTCACCGTCCCCGTCGGCGTCGCCAAGCGACCGCCCGTCACGGTCGCCTGGTCGTGCACCGTCGTGCCCGCCGGCACCGACGTCACCGTCGCGTGCGCGGCGTCGTGGATCACCGTGACCGTGTTGGACGCGAGCGTCGTCACCTCGAGCGGCTCACACGCGCCGGTCGAACCGGCGTAGGTGCCGTCACCCGAGTAGGTCGCCTGGAACGCGAACATCCCCCGACACGAGCGGCGTCTGCGTGAACGTCGTCCCGTCCGCGACCCCGAGGCGTCCAGCGGGAACGGCGTCGACGTCGCCGCCGCGGGTGCCGTGCAGGTGCCGTTGGTGAACCACGAGAACGTCACCGTCCCCGTCGGCGTGCCGACGGCGCCGGTCACCGTCGCCTGATCGTGCACCGTCGTCCCCGCCGGCACCGACGTCACCACGCGTCGTCGGCGTCGTGGATCACCGTGACCGTGTTGGACGCGACCGTCGTCACCTCGAGCGGCTCGCACGGCGCCGGTCGAGCCCGCGTAGGTGTTGTCACCCGAGTAGGTGGCCTGGAACGCGAACTCCCGCCGGCGAGCGGCGTCTGCGTGAACGCCGTCCCGTCCGCGACCCCGGAGGCGTCCAGCGTGAACGGCGTCGACGACGCCTCCGGGTGCCGTACAGGTGCCGTTGGTGAACCAGTCGAACGTCACCGTCCCCGTCGGCGTGGCAGACGACCGCCCGTCACCGTCGCCTGGTCGTGCACCGTCGTCCCCGCCGGCACCGACGTCACCGTCGCATGCGCCGCGTTGTGGATCACCGTCGCCGGTCGACGAGCGCACTCGTCACCTCAGCGGCTCACACACGCCGGTCGAGGCGGCATAGGTGCCGTCACCCGAGTAGGTGGCCTGGAACGCGAAGCTCCCCGCCACGTTCGGCGTGAACGCGAACGTCGTCGCGTCCGCGACCCCGGAGGCATCCAGCGGGAACGTCGACGACGTCGCCGCGGGCTGCCCGGCGCAGGTGCCGTTGGTGAACCAGTCGAACGTCACCGTCCCCGTCGGCGTCCCGAGGCCGCCGGTGACCGTCGCCTGGTCGTGCACCGTCGTCCCCGCCGGCACCGACGTCACCGTCGCGTGCGCCGCGTCGTGGATCACGGTGACCGTATTGGAAGCGAGCGTCGTCACCGTCAACGGCTCACAGTCGCCCGTCGAACCGGTATAGGTGCCGTCACCCGAGTAGCGTGGCCCGGAACGCGAAACTCCCCGCCACGGCGGGCGTCTGCGTGAACGTCGTCCCGTCCGCGACCCCGCGAGGCGTCCAGCGGGAACGGCGATCGACGTCGCCGCCGCGGGTGTCCGTGCAGGTGCCGTTGGTGAACCAGTCGAACGTCACCGTCCCCGTCGGCGTCGCCGAGTCCGCCGGTCACCGTCGCCTGGTCGTGCACCGTCGTCCCCGCCGGCACCGACGTCACCGGCGCGTGCGCCGCGTCGTGGATCACCGTGACCGTATTGGAGGGAACGCGGTCGACACCGAGCGGCTCGCACTCGCCCGTCGAACCGGCGTGCGTGCTGTCACCCGAGTAGGTGGCCTGGAACGCGAAACTCCCCGACACGCTCGGCGTCTGCGTGAACGTCGTCGCGTCCACGGCACCGCCCGACAGCGTGAACGGCGACGACGTCGCCGCCGGGGTGCCGTGCACGTGCCGTTCGTGAACCAGTCGAACGTCACCGTCCCCGTCGGCGTCCCCAGGACGCGCCCGTCACCGTCGCCTGGTCGTGCACCGTCGTCCCCGACGGCACCGACGTCACCACATTGTGCGCCGCGTCGTGGATCACCGTCACCGTGCTCGACGCAACCAGCGTGACGGTCAACGGCTCGCACGGCCCGGTCGAGCGGTTGTACGTGCCGTCACCCGAATAGGTCGCCTGGAACGCGAAACTCCCCGACACGTTCGGCGTCTGCGTGAACGTCGTCCCGTCCGCGACACCGGACGCATCCAGCGTGAACGGCGACGACGTCGCCGCCGCGGGTGCCGTGCACGTCCCGTTCGTGAACCACGAGAACGTCACCGTCCCCGTCGGCACGGGCATGTCGTTCTGTCCCGTCACCGTCGCCTGGTCGTGCACCGTCGTGCCCGCCGGCACCGACGTCACCACATCGTGGTTCGAGTCGTGGATCACCGTCGCGGTCGACGACGCAACCTTGGTGACCGTCAACGGCTCGCACGGCCCCGTCGAGCTGTTGTACGTGCCGTCACCCGAGTAGGTCGCCCGGAACGCGAAACTCCCCGACACGTTCGGCGTGAACGCGAACGTCGTCCCGTCCGCGACCCCGCCCGACAGCGGGAACGGACTCGACGTCGCCGCCGCGGGTGCCGGTGCAGGTGCCGTTCGTGAACCACGAGAACGTCACCGTCCCCGTCGGCGTGCCGAGGCCGCCGGTCACCGTCGCCTGGTCGTGCACCGTCGTGCCCGCCGGCACCGACGTCACCACATTGTCGTTCGAGTCGTGGATCACCGTCGCGGTCGACGAGCCCACCGTCGTCACCGTCAACGGCTCACACGGCGCCGGTCGAGCCCGCGTAGGTGGCGTCACCCGAGTAGGTCGCCTGGAACGCGAAACTCCCCGACACATCGGCGTCTGCGGGAACGTCGTCCCGTCCGCGGCACCGCCCGACAGCGCGAACGGCGACGACGTCGCCGCCGCGGGTGCCGGTGCAGGTCCCGTTGGTGAACCACGAGAACGTCACCGTCCCCGTCGGCGTCGCCCAGAGCGCCCGTCACCGTCGCCTGGTCGTGCACCGTCGTCCCCGCCGGCACCGACGTCACCGTCGCATGCGCCGCGTCGTGGATCACCGTGACCGTACTGGAAGCGAGCGTCGTCACCGTCAACGGCTCACACGGCGCCCGTCGAACCGACGTAGGTGCCGTCACCCGAGTAGGTCGCCTGGAACGCGAAACTCCCCGACACGTTCGGCGTCTGCGTGAACGTCGTCGCGTCCGCGATCCCGGAGGCGTTCAGCGTGAACGGCGCTCGACGTCGCCGCCGCGGGTGCCGTGCAGGTCGCCGTTGGTGAACCACGAGAACGTCACCGTCCCCGTCGGCACGGGCAAGCCGGCCGGGCCCGTCACCGTCGCCTGGTCGTGCACCGTCGTCCCCGCCGGCACCGACGTCACCGTCGCATGCGCCGCGTTGTGGATCACCGTGACCGTATTGGAAGCGATCGTCGTCACCGTCAACGGCTCACACGCGCCCGTCGAACCGGTATAGGTGCCGTCACCCGAGTAGGTCGCCTGGAACGCGAAACTCCCGGCGACCACCGGCCGCTGCGGGAACGCCGTTCCGTCCGCAGCACCGGCCCGATCAGCGTGAACGGACTCGACGTCGCCGCCGCGGTCCCGGTACAGGTGCCGTTGGTGAACCACGAGAACGTCACCGTCCCCGTCGGCACGGGCAGGCCGGCCGGGCCCGTCACCGTCGCCTGATCGTGCACCGTCGTCCCCGCCGGCACCGACGTCACCGTCGCATGCGCCGCGTCGTGGATCACCGTGACGGTGCTCGAAGCAACCTGCGTGACGGTCAGCGGCTCGCACGGCCCGGTCGAGGCGTTGTACGTGCCGTCACCCGAGTAGGTCGCCCGGAACGCGAAGCGGACTCCCCGACACGTTCGGCGTCTGCGTGAACGTCGTCCCGTCCGCAGCACCGCCCGACAGCGTGAACGGACTCGACGTCGCCGCCGCGGGTCCCGTGCAGGTCGCCGTTGGTGAACCACGAGAACGTCACCGTCCCCGTCGGCACGGGCAGGCCGGCCTGGCCCGTCACCGTCGCCTGGTCGTGCACGATCGTCCCCGCCGGCACCGACGTCACCGTCGCATGCGCCTCGTTGTGGATCACCGTCGCCGTCGACGACGCAACCTTCGTCACCGTCAACGGCTCGCACGGCCCCGTCGAGCCGTTGTACGTGGCGTCACCCGAGTAGGTCGCCCGGAACGCGAAAGCTCCCCGACACGTTCGGCGTCTGCGTGAACGTCGTCCCGTCCGCGACCCCGGAGGCGTTCAGCGGGAACGGACTCGACGTCGCCGCCGCGGTCCCCGTGCAGGCGCCGTTGGTGAACCACGTAGAACGTCACCGTCCCCGTCGGCGTCCCCTGGGCGCCGGTCACCGTCGCCTGGTCGTGCACCGATCGTCCCCGCCGGCACCGACGTCACCGTCGCATGCGCCGCGTTGTGGATCACCGTCGCCGTCGACGAGGCGAACTTGGTGAACACGTTGTTGAACGTGCAGAACCAGTCCTGGTTGCGTTGGATCTGCGCGATCGACTGCGGGTTGCTCGGCGTCCCGGTATTCGCCGCCGGATAACTGTTCAGCTGACAGGCCGCCTGGGCGAGTGAGAACCCGGGGTGCCCGACCAACGACTCCGTCACCGTCACCGCCGCCGTGGTGCCGTTCGTGGGGATGTTGTCGACGCCGATGATGCCCTCACCACCTGCGCCGAGCAGTAGTGACCGGGTTGTTCCCGAACGTCACACCGCCGCCACCCGCCGCGGTGAACGACCAGCCCGTCTGCGGCTGCCCGCCGACGAGCTTGCGGACATGGATCCGCGAACCACACAACTGGTTCGCGAGGGCCCTGAGCGTCGCCTGGATGTTGTCGAGATCCGCAGTGAAGAAATCGCCCGGCCCCGACACCAGCTCGAGGTTCGTCGGCGTGATCCCACCCTCAGCCGTGTTCGCGACACCCACCGCCCAGATCGTCTGGTTCGCGTTCTTGACACTGTTCGCCGACGCGATCCCGTACTCGACGTCTTCGAGGTTCACCAGGTTCGTCGAACCCGTGTCGCCGCCGCGCGCGGTCGGGTTCCCGTCGGTGATGAACACCACCAGGTTCGAACCCGAACCGATCGCGAGCTGAAGCCCGGCGTCCCAGTTCGTGCCCCCTGCCGTCCTCCCATACACAGCATCGATCGTCGCATTGAGAGAATCCACACCCGCCTGCGTGCTCAACGACACGAACGTGCCCTGGTCCGCAGTCGCGTCCGCAGCAAAACTGAAGATCTTCATCTGCGACGGCGTCAACGCAAGCGTATTGACGAAGCTCTTCGCCGCTTCCGCGTACACCGTCCGGTTCGGCGTGATCGAACCCGACCGGTCCAGCACCAACGAAATATTCAGCCCACACCCCGCGGTCAACGCCGGGTTCGTCCTCCGGTTCACGAACCGCCGCGTCGTCGCGATTCGAACTGTTGACCGTGACCTGCTCGTTGTACGGCTGGAGCGGACTCTGACCAAACGCGTCGCCGCCGTAGGCGATATTCGGAATCGTGTTCCACCCCGCCGGCGCAGCCTTCTCCCGCACCCAATAGTTCCCGTTCGTAACCTGCGCCGACACACACTGACCAGCCGCATCCGTCGACGCCGGCGTCACACACAGATCCGACGGCGAGCTGAAAGCGGTGTTGTCGTCGAACTCGAACGTCGCGCCCTGGCAGGCCGGTTGCGAAGGTGTCGGCGTTGTTGACGCCGGTGTTGCGCAGACCACCCTTGCGCGCGGTGATCGTCCCGCTGCCGGATCGTGAACGTGAAGGTGCATGCTGCGCGTCGGTTGTGCCAGTCGAATCGTTGTCCAAGCGAATGACGATCGCGTTCGCACCGCTGGTCGCCGTCTGCGTTTCCGTCCGGATCGCAGTTGCGGCCGACCAGGCCCCATCCCGAGGCCGGGAGCGGTGTGATCACCGAGAGGCGGTAGTTGCGGTCGTACTCGAGCCCCGTTGGGCTCCCCCAGAACCACGACGAACTATTGCCGAGCGCGGCGCTGTCGCCGGAGGCGTTGTTCGAGCCGCCCGTCGTGCCGACCGGGGTCGCGCCAGTGCAACCAGTTCCGGTCGTCTCTGCGCAGCGCTCGAGCCGGAAGGTGAAGTTCGGCGCCGCCGCGCCCGACGCGTTCGTGACCGTGATCGTCTGATTGCTCGTCGACACTCCGGACGGGTCCTTGATCACGCCGTCGGCCGCACCCGTCTCGTCACCCTCGCCGCCGTCGCGGAGCGTGACCGTGACCTCGCCGTTGACCGAGTCGAGCGACGTGTGGTCTGCGTAGTCGGTCCACACGCCGTTCTGCAGCATGTGCACGGATGTCGGCACGGCTCCCTCATCGGGAAGGACGTAGGTGACGTCAGCCGTGTCGCCCGGGCTCGCGACCGTGACTTCGTACTCGAAGAGACCGTACGGAAGGTTCACACCATCGGGCGGCGGGTTGTCGCTGGGAACTTCGAGTGCGCGCACGTTCGTGAGCGTCGTGCCTTCGGGCGCGACGATCGCGACGTAGTCGTCGAGCGTGCCGTTGCCGTTCGCGTCGACGGCCGCGGGCAGCGACGCGACGTTCGACTGACGCGAGTCGACGAGCCCGTCGCGGTTGCCGTCGCCGCCGTTCGGCGCCGCGTCTTCGATCGTGGCGTCGATGCCGTCGCCGTCGTCATCCGTCGGCGGTCGGCGGTCGTCGGCGAGCGGGAGCGGTGGTGGTCGGTGGGTTCGTCGTGTCGGTTGCGGGCGCCGTTGTCGGCGACGCCGTCTCGCCATCGGCGACCCACGTGTCGGTGACGACGCATGTCGCGGCCGCGCCGGGCTCGAGCGTGATCGTCGCGGTCGCGTTCGGGGCGTCGACGACGACCGCGGCGCCGTCGCACTCGACACCGGTGAACTCCCAGTGGCCGCCGGCCGGCTCCGCAGGCGGTTGCGCGACGCGCGTGACCGAGTGTGTACGTGCCCGCCGCGATGGTCCCACCGAGACCGGTGACGTCGACGCCTACGCCGTCGGCAGTTGTCGTTGCCTCGGCCTGCTGCGCGAACGGCGGTGTTGCTCCATCCGACAGTCCGAACCGGAAGGGGATGCCGGAGGCACCGACCGTTACCTGGTGGACGGTGAGGTCGGCACTCGTGACGGGGTCGACCGCCTGGCCGGGTGCCGGGAACGAAGATGCCGCGAACGACCCTGCCAACCCGACGATCGTGACGAAGGTCAGCGCCCACCGCCGTCGCGTCGTCATCGGGCTCCACGTGGCGTGAGCCGCCATTCGCACGGTCCGCGCACCAGCCGAGAGCCAGGGTGGCGACAATCGAGGCAATCGAGGCGAGCGAGGCGAACCGCTCGGGGCGGGGGTTCCCGACGGGCATCGGCGCCATTCTTCACGCCGCGCACAATGTGCACAAGTACACAGCCCACGAACTAGGCCACAAGCGCCACAATGGCCCCAGACCCGGCGCGCGAGGGGTGCCGATGCGGTGAACCGTCGCGACAACGAACGCTCTCGGTCATGGCTCCTTTGCGACTGCTGCTTGGCAGTTCTTGGGCGTTGTTCTGTCCCGAGGACGCCCTTAGCGTCGAGCATCCCGACGCAAAGGACGAGTGATCGCATGGCCGGAAAGAACGTCAAGAGCATTCAGGCAGAGCACAAGGCGTTCAACGCTCGCGACTGGGCCACAATCCACGGCCTCATCGCCGACAGCTGTGTCTTCGTCGACGGGACGGGAGTCGCCCACAAAGGGCCCGACGCGTTCGCCGACAATTACGCGAAGCCTTGGTCGGAGGCGTTCTCGGATGCCAAAGTCACCGAGGCCAAGTACCACGACGCGGGGGACACCGTTGTGGCGGAGTTCGTGGGCACGGGCACGAACGACGGTCCCCTCGGGCCGATGCCCGCAACGAACCGATCGATGAGCCTTCCGTTCTGCGAGATCTATCACTTCGGACCCGACGGCAAAGTGATCGGCGGCGCGTCGTATTTCGACAGCTACTCGATGCTCGTGCAGCTCGGGCACGCGCAGCCGCTCGCCTAGCGCCTGAGGGGTGCCTGCTGTAGCCCGTCGTGAATCGACCCTGATCCGGTCGCGCCCTCATCGCACTGCCTGATCGAGTCGACAGGCAGTTCGCCGCGTCGGATCGCCGACGCGGCCGCGCTCGACGTCAGACCGTCGCGCGAGTGTGCCGCACGTCCGCTCGTGGCGATCGAGTGCCGTTCTCCACTAGCGCCTCGCTAGCACTGCCCGTGGAGCATCGGGACCGGCGTCGCCATCCCGGCTGCGCGCGAGCACAGCCGGAGTTCCCCATGCATGGACAGAGACGACGAATCGTCGCGGCCGTGGTCGCGATCGGCGCCGCGATGGGCGGCGTCTCACTGCTTGCACCGACGTCCGGAGCGGTACCCCCGTACGACCCCGACACGCACGAGACGAGCGTCACGCTGCCGGGCGCCAGACACCACGACGACCAACCCGCCTCCGCCGCCAGGCTGCAACGATTACACCTGGTTCTCGACGCCGAAGCTGGTCATCCACGACGGTGAGTTCGACGCCGGAGGCGGCGACATTCTCGACGTCGCGCGGATGCACATCGCGATCGATGCCGTCCTCGACCAGTTCAATCGCATGGGTGCGACGTCGGCCGCGGTCTCGCCGCTCCAATTCTCCGACGAGCCGTTCGAGTTCCAGTCCTGGTACTTCGACGCCACGCCAACCATCCACGTCGGCTTCACGACCGACATCGGTTCACTCGCCGACTCCGCAGACGCCGCGGGCGTGGAAAACCATCGGCGGATGTCGAACTGCAGCATCGCGGAGGCGCACATCGCGTTCCCGGACCTCGAGCACCTCAGCTGGAACTTCAACTCTCCCTACGGCACCGTGGACGAGAAGTACTACGACACGAAGCCATGGGACGCCTCCTTCGCCACGTGGTTCCGGCCACTGTTCCTCCACGAGTTGCTCCACACGTTCGACCTTGAGCACAGCTCGGACACCTATGCGTTCATGAACTACCCGAGCTACGACGGCTTCCCGTGGCCCAACCTCCCGGCGCCCGAGGCGATCAAGCCGTTGCCGGCCGACGTCCACGCGCTCCGCGACCTGTATCCCGAAGCCGGCAGCCGCACCGAAGTCGCGGTGCTCAACACCTGGTTCGACGGGAGTGCGGAGTCGCTGGCGAACGGCGCCGCGGCACAGACACTGCTCTGCCAACCCAGCCTCGGTGACGACTGGGGCGACCGGCTTTCGCCCGGCACCTGCGGAACCGACGGCGCGAACGATGCCCAAGGCTCGAAGGAGATCTGCGACGGCGACACGTTGCGCACACGCTTCGCGCTCGCGAACTACTCGACCGACGAAGTCGACGTGCTCGCCCAGCTCTGGTTCTCGTACGACGAGGAGTTCCAGGCAGCCGACTTCGACTCCGCGTCGTCTCACGTGTTCAGCGTTCCGGCGGCGCACTCCCAGTTGAAGGCGTACACGTTCGAGGTACCGAACATCGTCGATGTTCCCGGCTCCGAGTACCACGCCATCCTCCGAGTGGTCTCGACCACCGATCCCGACGGCGACGGAATTCCGGAGGCCAACACGGTTCGCGAGGACTGGATCCCGCTCCGCGGCACGCTCGAGATCTGCTAGTCACCCGCTCCAGTTGCACGGCCGCCGGGCCCAGTGGCCCGTTTAGTCCCGGCACGACCGGGTAGTCACGCTTCACGTTGTTCGTGTTCATTTCGAATGGAGAGTGAAGTGAACGATCCCGTCGCAATGTTGAAGCGTGACCATCGCGAGGTAGCCGCGATGTTGAAGACGCTTGCCGACAGCAAACCGGGTGCGCGCCGACAGGCGACGGTCAAGAAGCTGTCGTCGGCGTTGCAGCTGCACATGCGCATCGAAGAGCAGGACATCTATCCCCTCGTCGCCAAGGAAGTTGGCGAAGAAGAAGCCGAGGAAGCGAACATCGAACACGGTCTTGCCCGTGACGGCATCACGAAGATGGAAGAGCTCGTCAGCGAGCCTGGGTTCGGTGCCGCAGTTGCCATGCTCACGGCCGGGATCAAGCATCACGTGAAGGAAGAGGAGACCGAGATCTTCCCCGAGCTGAAGCGCAACCTCGACCGCATCGAGCTCGCCGACCTCGGTGACCAGATCGCCCGGGCGAAGAAGGCCGGGAATGCGAAAACCCGCTGAGGTTCGGCTGTTCGAGTTTGCGTCGCTGCTACTGGGCGATGTTGCGGTACCCGACGGTGTGGCTACCGCCGCCGTCGACGGCCCACCAGTCGGTTGCGGTACCGATGCGCACCGGTACGAACCGGTTCGTCGCGGTGCCGTCGCCCACCTGACCGGTCGCGTTGTACCCCCAGCACCAAAGCTCGCCGCTCCTCAGCGCGCAGGAGTGCGCCGCACCCGTCCCTGCGTTCGACCAGTTCGACCCCGTACCGATCCGTAGCGGCAGGTTCGTGTTGATCCCGCTGCCGTCGCCGAGCTGGCCGTACGCGTTCGAGCCCCAGCACCACAGCTGACCGGCGCGGATCGCGCACGTGTGGTTGCCGCCCGCCGCGACCTTGGTCCAGTCGGTTGCGCTCCCGACACCGATCGGGAGCAAGCGGTTGCCGTTGGTGCCGTCGCCGACCTGACCTTCGAAGTTGTAACCCCAGCACCACAACTGTCCGCCGCTCTTGGTGCCGCACGAGTGGAAGAAGCCGAGGGAAACGCTCGACCAATCGGTGTCGCTGCCGACGGCACCCGGCGTGGAACGATCGTTGGTCGTTCCGTTCCCGAGTTGTCCGGCCGAGTTGCGACCCCAACACCACAGCACGCCGGCGCGCACGCCGCAGGTGTGGACATGACCTGCGCTCACCGTGCTCCACTGCGCGAACCCGGCGCCGGGCACGTCCGTCGGTGTCAAACGATCGGTGCGGGTGCCGTCGCCGAGCTGTCCGGAGAAGTTCCAGCCCCAACAGCGCATGAACGCGTCCTGCTCGATCCCACAGGTGTGGAGTGAGCCGGCGGTGATGTCGGTCCAGTCGTTGTAGATGCCGATCCGCACCGGCGTCGCGCGGTCGATCGTGGTGCCGTCTCCCACCTGTCCGAACTGGTTGTCGCCCCAGCACCACAACGACTTGTCGACGCTGATGCCGCACGTGTGGTCGCGACCGGCGACGAGCTCGTTCCAGTCGGTCGGGATCCCGGCCATCACCGGCGTGTATCGAGTCTGCGTCGTCCCGTCCCCGACGGATCCGCCGCCGAGGCCCCAACAGAACAGGTCGCCGTTGCCGCGGACGCCGCAGGTGTGCAAGCGACCCGCGGAGACGTTCCAGTCGGTGGCGCCACCGATACGAGTCGGTGCCAGCACGTCTTCCGACAGTCCCGTCCCCAGTTGGCCGTGGAAGTTGTCGCCCCAACACCAGAGCTGACCGCCGCTGCGCTCTCCGCACGTATGGCCCTGGCCCGCGGTCACCGCGTTCCAGTTGGTGCCGGTGCCGATGCGGGTCGGGACGACGCGGTTCGTCAACGTGCCGTCGCCGAGCTGTCCGCTGTAGTTGCCACCCCAGCACCAGAGCTGGCCACCGGTACGAAGGCCGCACGAGTGCGCCTCCTCGACCGCCAACGCGGTCCAGTTGGTGCCGGTGCCGATGCGGGTCGGGACGACGCGGTTCGTCAGCGTCCCGTCGCCCAGTTGGCCGCTGTCGTTGACGCCCCAGCACCAGAGCTGCCCCGACCGGATACCGCACGTGTGCAACGGCCCGGCCGCCACCGCGGTCCAGTCGGCGTCGGTGCCGATGCGAGTCGGGGCGAAGCGATCGACGGTGGTGCCGTCACCCACCGCGCTGTAGAAGTTGTCGCCCCAACACCAGAGCTGGCCGGAGCGGACACCGCAGGTGTGCAGCTTGCCGGTGCTCACCGACGACCAATCGGCCGCGGCGCCGACCGCGACCGGCGACAACTTGTCGATGCCGGTTCCGTCACCGAGTTGTCCGTCCGAGTTGGCGCCCCAGCACCACAGCGTGTGCGCGGCCCGGATGCCGCACGTGTGGTTTCCGCCGGGATCGGCACGGAGCCAGTCGCTGAACGACCCGACCGGTACCGGGAGCAATCGCGTCGTCGTCGTGCCGTCGCCGAGCTCGCCGAAGTTGTTCGAGCCCCAACACCAGAGCTGGCCGTTCGTGCGAATGCCGCAGTTGGACTCGTGTCCGCCCTCGACCGAGGCCCACGGCGCGTCGGCGGGCATCGCGCCCGGTGTCGATCGAGGCGCGGTCGTGCCGTCGCCGAGCTGGCCCTGCGAGTTGCCGCCCCACGCGAAGAAGCGACACCCGCTCGTGAGCACCACGAGTGCGACCGCAATGAGGATGACGCGCCGCCGTGGATCGGCCTCGAACCATGGGAGACCCGCCCTTCGGTGACTGGTCGGCCGACCGTACGCGACCGTCGCGCCGGCGGTCACCTACGCGAATCGCGTGGTTTTGCTGTCCCGCGATGGGCACGTCCTACTCCGGGATGCCGTCGAGGTAGGTGACGCGGTGGGTGCGGATCGCGCGGGACGGTCGCACCGGGCACGATCGTGCCGACCAGGTTGCACGGGTCGGTGGCGTTCACGGTGACGCGTTCGCCGGTTCGCGGCAGCTTCTTGACGTGGGTGAGCTGTTCGGCCGCGGCCGGCAGCGCGTACTGCTCGCCGCTGAAGCCGCTCACGAAACGTCCGCCCTGCACCAGCCCGCGGTCTTCGAGCCGGCGCAGCGCGCGCTGGACCTCACGCCACGGGAAGCGGAGCGACTCCCGCATTGCGAGATCTCGGAAGATGACGCCCCAACGGTTGAGCAGCAATTCTGCGACCGCCTCGGCGAGCTCCTCACGATCGGTGGCTCGGTCGCCGGATGGCGTGCGGCTCGTCGTCGGGACGAGCGACCAACGTCCAGCGGCGGACGGGCGCGGTCGCGCGCCGCGCATCAGCCGCGAGAGACGCGCCGGTTCGGGCGTCGAGTGCTTGTCGACGCGGGACCGGATCGCGCCGAACCCATCGGCGGTGAAGAGCCCTCGGGACACGCCGTCCCAGAGGCCGCGCTCGACGTCTTCCGGGAGCCGGCCCGTGGCGCGGATCAGTTCGGCCGCGAAGCAGGCGCCGTTGGTGCCGAGGTGTTCGAGCAACTCTGCGGTCGCGCCGGTCGTCGGTGCATCGGGGTCGACGCCGTCGCGCGCCGCGTCGAGCAGCCACGAGAGATCGGCGCGGAACACGACCGAGATCGGCGTCGCCTTGTTCGGTGCGCCCGCGGGCGCGTTGACGTCGCGCTGACGCGGCGCGAGGCGTAGCCACCCGATCTCGCCCTCGTGGCAGAGCCGGTCGAGGGTGTGCGCGTCGTAGTTGCGCATCCGCCGGCCCACGAGCTCGGGCTCCCACGCCGCGGCCGCCGCTTCCCAACCCTGCAGGCCGCTGATGACCTTGGCCAGTCCGTCGATGCCGGCGAGCTGGGTGCCGGGAGCGAGGTGCTGCCACCGCAGCACGAAGCGCATGAAGTCCTGGGCCGTCGCCGGCTCGACCCGGCCTCGCCGGCGCTTGCGCGAATACGCATGCATGCGCGCGAGGAGGCGGCGCGACACCCACTCGACCTCGGTCGCGCCCCGTGTGTACGAACCCTGTATCGCGAAGCCCTCGTGTTCGAGCGCGGCCAGCGCGATCGCGACCTGGCTCGGTGTCAGCGCCGCCACGCCGGCCAGCGCGTCGACAGTCGTGACGCCCACGAGCTCGAGCTGCCCGCGGATCATCGCGATCGCGACGTCGTCGCCGCCGGCGAGCAAGCGTTCTGCATCGTCTGCCAGCTCGGTCGCGCACCAGAGCGGCTGGCCGTTCCGAGTGAGCGTGCAGGCCCGGCCCTGCGCGATCAACTCGTCGGCGAGCGCGGCCCAGTCGGCCCGCGGCGGCACGAGCACGAGCGAGCACAGGAGGTCGTGGAGGTCGTCGCCCGTCTCCGGCTGCGGCGCGATCTCGGCGTGAACCGCTGCGATCGCGTCGGGATCGAGCTGCCCGATCGCGGCGATGTCGACCGCGAGCCCGCGACGGATCTGCACCGCGTTCGTGCGGCGGTTCTGAAACTCCTCGTCGTCGAGGAACGCGTACGGCCGCGCGGTGAGGATCTCGTGCGCGAGCACCGATGGTTCGGTCGTGTCGACGGTGTGCACGCGCACCGCTCCGCTCTCGATCCGTTCGAGCAGGACGCGCAGGCCATCCACGTCGAGTGCCTCGTGCAGGGTGTCGTCGACGGTCTGGCGCACGATCACGTTGTCGGGGATCTCGATCGGCCCGACGCGGTTGTCCTGGCACGCGGCGGCCTGCGGGAACATCGCCGCCATCAGGTCGTCGGCTTCCATGCGTTGCAGCGGCGGCGGGTTTCGGCGCCCGCCGCGGAAGCGCAGCACGAGCAGCGCTCGGTTGAGGTTCCAGCGCCACCGTGAGATGAACATCGGTGCGTCGAGCACGGCCTGCTGGAGCGTCTCCTCGACGGTTCGGCTGCTGACGTAACGCGTGACCTCGGCGAGCGGGAAGCTGTGGTGCGGACCGAGCGAGAGCACGATCGCGTCGTCGCTGGCCGCCGCCTGGAGCTCGAAGTCGAAGGTACGGCAGAACTTCTTGCGCAACGCGAGACCGAAGGCGCGGTTCACCCGGCCGCCGTGGGGAGAGTGGAGGACGAGCTGCATCCCGCCGGTGTCGTCGAAGAAGCGTTCGAGCACGAGCGTGTCGAGCGTCGGGATCGCGCCGAGCACGGCACGGCCGCACGCGATGTAGTCGACGATCAACGCGGCCGCGTCGAACGCGAGTGCGGCAGTCTCCATCAGCCACGCGCGCGCGCCGTCGGCATCGTCGAGATCGAGGAACTCGCCGACCCGCTCGCGCAATGCCGACACCTCGGCCGAGAGCTCGGCCGTGCGCGCGGGTGCTTCGCCTCGCCAGAACGGCACGGTCGGCGGCGTATCGCCCGCGTCGGTGACGCGCACGACGCCGGCTTCGATGCGGCGGATCTTCCACGAGTGCGTGCCGAGCAGGAAGATGTCGCCCGCCATCGACTCGACCGCCCAGTCCTCGTTGACCGATCCGATGAACAGGTCGTCGGGATCGGCGAGCACGCGGTAGTCGCCGATCTCGGGGATCGCGCCGCCCGACGTGACCGCCGCGAGGCGCGCGCCTTTGCGCCCGCGCACCTTGCCGTTGACCGCGTCGTGGTGCACGTATCGACCCCGGGGTCCGCGCCCGGTCTCGACTCCGTGCGCAGCGAGCTCGAGCACCTCGTCGAACTGCGCGCGCGTGAGCTCGGTGTACGGCACGGCCTTCCGCAACATCTCGTAGAGCGCGTCGACGTCCCACTCCTGCGCGGAGACCTCGGCGACGAGCTGCTGAGCGAGGATGTCGAGCGGGAGCCGGGGCAGGTGGATCGCGTCGAGGTGCCCGGCGCGTATCGCGGCGACGAGTGCCGCGCACTCGACGAGCTCGTCGCGCGTCGAGGGATAGAGGCGACCCTTCGGCACACCGGCACGCGAGTGGTTCGATCGGCCGACGCGCTGCAGGAACGTCGCGATGCTGCGGGGCGAGCCGATCTGGCACACGAGCTCCACCGGGCCGATGTCGATCCCGAGCTCGAGCGAGGCCGTTGCCACCAGCGCCCGCAACTCGCCCGCGCGCAAGCGCATCTCGACGCGGTACCGCCGGTCCTTGGAGAGACTGCCGTGGTGCGCGGCAACGACGTCGTCTCCGAGCCGCTCTCCGAGCTGGTGCGCCAGCCGTTCGGCGAGGCTGCGGGTGTTCACGAACACCAACGTCGTGCGGTGCTCCTGCACGAGGGTGGCGATCCGGTCGAGGACGTCGCCCATCTGCTCCGCGCTCGCGACCGCCTCGAGCTCACCCTCCGGGAGCTCGATGGCGAGGTCGAGCGCGCGCTGATGGCCGCTGTCGACGATCGCGGGCAGCGGCCGGTCGCCGACGAGCAGGCCCGCCACCGTTTCGATCGGCCGCTGCGTGGCCGACAGCCCGATCCGAATCGGGCGCGTCTCGCACAACGCTTCGAGGCGCTCGAGCGTGAGCGCGAGGTGCGCGCCGCGCTTGTCGCGTGCGACGGCGTGGATCTCGTCGACGATGACGGTCTCGACCGTGCGGAGCGCAGCGCGTCCACTCGCGCTCGTGACGAGGAGGTACAGCGACTCCGGCGTCGTGACGACGAAGCTCGGCGGGGTGCGCACCATGCGTGCCCGCTGCGAGCTCGGTGTGTCGCCGGTGCGGACGGCGACTTCGAGGTGCGGCGCGTCGAGACCGAGCTCTTCGGCAACTGCCGCGATCTCGCGGAGTGGTCGTTCGAGGTTCTCGGCGATGTCGACCGCGAGGGCCTTGAGCGGTGACACGTACACGACGCGGGCAATGCCCGCGATCGGCTCACCCGCTTCGTGCGCGAGGTAGAGGCGGTTGATGCACTGGAGGAACGCGGCGAGCGTCTTCCCCGAACCGGTCGGCGCGGCGATGAGCGTGTCTTCGCGCGCGGCGATGCGCGGCCAACCGTCGCGCTGCGGTGGTGTCGGCCCTTCCGGGAAGCGGCGACGGAACCAGGTACCGACCGCGGCGTGCAAACCGTCGACGCGTGGCAGCGCGGTACCGAGCGTCAGCTGGCGGGGATGATCTTCGACGGTGGTCACGTCGAGAGCGTAACGAACATCTGTTCGGGTGGCCACCGGCAAGGGCAGGCGCGAACATCGCGCCCATGGACGACACCCGCCCGACTGCATGGATCGGTCACACGGTCTTGAACGTCACCGATCTCGACGTCGCGGCGACGTTCTGGGAGAGCCTGGGCGTGCGGCCGGTCGAGCAGAGCTCGCACGTGGCGATCTTCGAGCTGCGCGGCGGCACCCACCTGATCCTGCTGCCGGCCGATGAGGTCGCGGCCGACGCGCACGACGTGCCGTTCGACCTCATGGTCGACGATCTCGAGGTCACGCACCGCGACTGGTCGGCGCGCGGACTCGAGCCTTCCACGATCACAACCGGCCGCATCCACTCTTCGTTCGCGGTGAAGGATCCCGACGGCCGAACGCTGACCGTCAACAGCTCACACGTGGTCGGCGCGGTCTGACGCCGCGAGTCGATCGCGGCCGATACGGGCCAAGATCGTCACGACGCCGAGATAGACCAACAACACGAGCAGCAGCCACAACACCGTGCTGCCGTCCGGCTGACCCATCCCGATGAGGATGAGGAAGCTGACGATGATCCCGCCGACGCTCAGCGCGCCCACGTAGCGCGCCGCGAAACGGCCGACGCCCCCGAGGTTGACGCCGGTTCCGGCCGCGCGGTCGCCGGCGACGGTCGAGCGCGCCCATCGTGCGGCCGCGCACGGCGCGGGCAAACCGTGAACCGCCGGCGAGGTACGCGCCGACGGCGACGATCAATGCAACTGCGAACAGGACGCGGTTCGACGTCCTCAGGAGCCGCACGAGGATGTCGTACGCGGCGGCGGCGGCCGCCCGGTTCGTGTCCTCGGGCAAGTGGTCGAGATAGAAGTCGCGCCCGAACGAGAGGCCGAAGCCGATGACGAGGGTCGAGATGACGACCCCGATGCCCCACCACATCAGCATGCGCCGCCGGCTGCGCGCGAGGAGGACACCGGCTGCGCCGAGGACGAGGACGAGGACCGGCAACACCCACCGCAGCGTGTCGAGCAGGCGCACGGCCGACTGCGCGCCCTCCAGGCCGCGCGCGTCGATGAGCTCGAATTGCAGCCGAGCGGGGTCGATGGTCACGTCGTCGAAGATGGTGACGCCACGGTCGTCGAGCTCGCTGCGTACACGGTCGACGAGCGGCGTGAGGTCGAGGACGACCTTGCCCTCTTCCGTCGAGACGAGCTCACCGCCGCCGGTGAGCGCCTTGTCGATCTGTGTGTGCGCGAGCCGGTTGATCTGTTCCCACAACGAACGGAAGCGATCCGATTGCAGGAAGTCGAGGACCGCGTCCTGGGTGAAGTCCTCCAGCGCGTCGGTCAACGGACCGGCGAGGAAGGCGATCCGACTCGGCAGTTCCTCCTCGGCCAAGGTCTCGACGTCGACGTTCTCGAAGAGCGCGTTCGTGAGACGCACCGAAACGGCCTGGAGGATCTCCTCGTTCTCGGCGAGCGGCGTGATGGTGTTCACGTAGCCGTCGGTGTCGAGCAGATCGTCGTGCAACCACAACGCCATCACCGTGACCGGTGTCAGCACGCAGCTGAGCACGATGAGAACGACCGCCAGGATGCGCCGCCACCTCGGTACCCGGTCCCGCGGCGCGGTCGCCGGCACCGGCGCTTCGGTCGTGCTCACCCGAGCATCCTCGCACTCAGGACCACCTCAGCGCGCGATGACTCAGCGCGCGATGAGGACCTCGGCCATCTGCACCCCGTTGAGGGCGGCGCCCTTACGGAGGTTGTCGCCGGTGATCCACAGGTTCAGCGATCCCGGCTCGGACGGGTCTTCCCGCACCCGGCCGACCAGCACCGGATCGATGCCGGCGGCCTCGAGCGGCGTGGGAAAGCCGTTCCCACGGTCTTCCAGCCGGACACCGGGCGCGTCCTGGAGCAGCTCCACCGCTTCGGTGCGACCCATCGCGCGGTGGAAGCGCACGTTCACGGACACCGCGTGCCCGACGAACACCGGGACGCGCACGCCGGTGACGCTGCACTTGATCTCGTCGTCGTGGAGGATCTTGCGCGATTCACGCACCCACTTCCACTCCTCGGAGGTGTATCCCTCTTCCTGCACCGAGCCCGCGAGCGGGATGACGTTGCCGGCGAGCGGCTTGCTCCACACGGTGCTCTCGACGATCGGTCGGTCGAGCGTGCCGGCACGACGCAGTTCCTCGGTGCGGCCGGCGAGCTTCGTCCACTGCGCGTCGAGCTCGTGCAGGCCCACTTGCCCGGCACCGGACGCCGACTGGTACGTCGACACGATCATGCGGTCGATGCGAGCGGCTCGATGGAGCGGCGCCAGCGCGGTGACCGGGATCATCGTCGTGCAGTTCGGGCACGACGAAATGCCTTTCGGGAGGTGCGCGAGGTCCTCGGGGTTCACCTCGGCGATGACGAGCGGCACGTCGGGGTCCATGCGGAACGCCGACGACTTGTCGACCACCATCGCGCCCGCGGCCGCCGCCTGCGGCGTCCACGTCTCGGACAAGTCCTCGTCGACGTCGATCACGACCAGGTCGAGGCCGTCGAAGCAGCCGTCACGAAGGACTTCACAGCTGACCTCGCCGTCGCGGAACTGGAGCTTGCGACCTTCCGAGCGCGGCGACGTGTACGCGCGCAGCTCGCCGACCGGGAAGTCCCGCTCGTCGAGGATGCGGAGCATCTCGGTGCCGACCATGCCGGTTGCGCCCATGAGGCCGACCTTCACGTCGCCGGTGCCGGTGTAGCGGCCCTTGTTCGTCGCGGCCATCAGGCGGTCTCCAGCTCGAAGGCGCGGTGCAGCCCCAGCACCGCGCGCTCGACGTCGTTCTCGTGGACCACACACGAGATGCGAATCGTGGACGTGCTGATCATCTCGATGTTGATCCCCTCGTTCGCGAGCGTCTCGAACATCTTGGCCGCGACACCAGGGTTGGTCTTCATCCCCGCGCCGACGAGCGAGACCCGCCCGACCAGCTCGTCGATGCGGAACCCGGCGGCTTCGGTCTCGACGACGATCTTGTCCATCTCGACCGACGCACGCGGCACGTCGTCGCGCGGGAGTGTGTACGAGATGTCGGTGTGCCCTGCGGTCGAGACGTTCTGCACGATCATGTCGACGTTGATGCCGGCCTCGGCGAGGGAACGGAACAATGACGCCGCGACGCCCGGCCGGTCGGGGACCTGCTCGATCGTGATCTTCGCTTCGGACGTGTCGTGGGTGACGCCCGAGATGATTGCTTGCTCCATGGCCGGGTCCTCCTCGGACACCCACGTGCCGGGGGCCCACGTGAAACTGGAACGGACGTGGACCTTCACGCCGTGGTTGCGCGCGAACTCGACGGAGCGCAACGCGAGCACGCGCCCGCCCGTCGCAGCCATCTCGAGCATCTCGTCGAACGAGACGCGCGCGAGCTTGCGCGCGGTCGGAACGATGCGCGGGTCGGCGCTGTACACGCCCTCCACGTCGGTGTAGATCTCGCACACGTCGGCCTCGAGCGCGGCGGCCAGCGCGACGGCGGTCGTGTCCGAGCCGCCCCGGCCGAGCGTCGTGATGTCTCTCGCGGTGGAGACACCCTGGAACCCCGCGACGACCGCGACGCGTCCTGCCTCCAGGGCTTCCCGGATGCGGTCGGCGCGCACCTCGAGGATCTTGGCCCGTCCGTGATCCGTGTCGGTGAGGATCCCGGCCTGCGAACCGGTGAAGGACACCGCCGGCACGCCGAGCGCCTCGACGGCCATGCACAGCAGCGACATCGAGATCCGCTCGCCCGCGGTGAGCAGCATGTCCATCTCGCGTCCTGCCGGCGGCTTGGCGCCGGGCTGCTGCGCGCCGGGCCTGGCGACGTCGTTCGCGAGCCGGATGAGGTCGTCAGTGGTCTTGCCCATCGCCGAGACGACCACCACGACGTCGACGCCACTGCGCCGAGTGCGGGCGATGTGATCGGCGACGGCCCCGATCCGGTCGGGGTCCGCGACCGAGGTTCCGCCGAACTTCTGGACCACCATCACCTGCGCAACGGTACCAGCGCGCCCGTGCTCGCCCTCGTCCGTTTCGGGAGGCGCGCCACTACTCTGACCGGCCGATGCCGTCCGCAGACAAGCGAGCTCGACAGAAAGAACGCACCCGACAAGCGAGGGAAGCTCGCGAGGCTGCGGAGAAACGCGAGCGCCGGAAGTCGATGGCGATCCGGTTCGGCGTCACGCTCGTGATCGTTGCCGTCCTCATCGGTCTCACATCTGTGTTCGTCGGCGGCGACGACGACAACGAGAGCGATGCGTCGTCGACCACGGTCGCGGCGGCAGACCTGCCCGATGGGTGCACCGACACCGTGCCGGAGGCGAATCCCGCGCGGCCGACCTCCTTCCCTGCCGCGCCGCCCATGTCGATCGACCCGGCCAAGACGTACACCGCGCTGCTGAAGACGAGCTGCGGCGACATCACGATCGCGCTCGACGCCGCCAACGCGCCCACCAGCGTCAACAACTTCGTGTTCCTCGCGCAGCAGAAGTTCTACGACGGATTGCAGTGGCCGCGAGCGGTGCAGGACTTCGTCATCCAGACCGGCAGCCCGACCAATACGCAGGACGGCGACGCGGGCTACGAGATCCAGGCGGAAGTGCCGCCGCAGCCGGGTTACGCGGTCGGCGCGGTGGCGTGGGGCAAGGCCGGCCCGGAACCCGCGGGGACGGCCGGCTCGCAGTTCTTCATCGTCACCGGGAGCGGCGGCGCGTCGTTGCCGGCCGACTACGGCACGATCGGCACTGTCACCGCCGGCATCGAGAACGCGCAGAAGATCACGTCGCTCGCGCCGCCCGGTGAAGGCGGCCCGCCGACCGTCCCGATGTACCTCGTGAGCGTCGAGATCACCGAAGCCTGAGACGCGGCGACCTGAGACGCGACGAGTCGCTCGCGCCCGACAACTGACCTACGCCGGTGCGGGCGCGCCGACGTCGATGTACTCGCCCCGCCGGATGACCTTCGGATCGTCACCCTTGCGGTAGACGGTCGCGGTGCCGGGTCCGTCGACGCGCCATCCACCCGATGCATCGCGCACGAGCGCGGTGTGCTCGTCGAGGCCGACAAGGACCGCGTCGCTCGGCAGCAGCTCCACGGACCGCTCGCGCAGGTGTTCGGCGGCGCGGCCGTGGTACGGGAACACGGCGAGACCGCGGACCATACCGAGACCGACGGTGTACGCACCGCCACGCGGATCGACCATCGGATCGCAGAGCAACGTCGCGCCCGCACCCGACGCGGCGACGACGGCGCCGCCCGCGTATGCCCGCAGCATCGCGTCGTAGAGCGCGCTGTCCTTCAGCACCGACCGCAGGTGCAGCGGCGAGCCGTCGGCGACGTAGATGAACGTGGCGTCGCGGGCGAGCTTGGCGATGGCGTCTTTTTCGGCATCCCTGCGGTTGACGACCTCGAGCGCGACGACCTTGGCGCCCAGCGCCTCGAAATACGTCGGTCGCGCGCTCCACGGCCCGTGCCGGATGCTCGAACGCGGCGGCGGCCGGCAGCACGAGGACCTCGTTCCCGCCCGAGAGCGCGAGGAGCGCCCGGTCGAGGTCGCGGCAGGGGTCCTGCCACTCCCCGCCGCCGAGGAGCGCGAGCGTCCCGTTCGTCTTCCTGGGGCCGGCCACGGGGGCGGATCCTACGTGCCGACGGTGCCGCGGCGTTCGGCCATCAGAAGCCCGGCGGTCGCGTCCGGCGCGACGCACGGGCATCTGATGACGTTTGGCCGCCCGGCGCTACTCGTCGGTAACGTTCCCGCCCTCACGGGGATGGGCCGGACGGAGGGGTGGAGATGGCGATCAAGCGCGTCGGAATCGTGGGTTCGGGGATCATGGGCTCCGGCATCGCCGAGGTGGCGGCGAAGAACGGCTTCGAAGTCGTGCTGCGCAGCCGCGCCCAACAGTCGGCCGACGCCATGGTCGCCGGGCTGGAGAAGTCTCTGGCGAAGCAGGTCGACCGGGGCAAGCTCGAAGCCGGCGACCGCGACGCCGCGCTCGGCCGGGTGCGCGCGGTCGCCGACCTGGGCGAGCTCGGCGACTGCGACCTCGTGATCGAGTCGGTCGTCGAAGACCTCGCCACGAAGAAGGCGCTCTTCACCGACCTCGATCGCATCTCTCCGGAGCACGCGATCCTCGCCACGAACACCTCCACGCTGCCCGTCGTCGAGATGGCGATGGTCACCGGCCGCCCCGACAAGGTCTGCGGCGTCCACTTCTTCAACCCGGCGCCGATGATGGCGCTCGTCGAGATCGTGCGTGCGATCACGTCATCGGACGACACGATCGGCGACGCGACGGCGTTCGCAACGACGTGCGGCAAGAACGCGGTGCAGGTCAAGGACCAGGCCGGCTTCATCGTCAACGCGCTGCTGTTCCCCTACCTGAACAACGCCGTGCGGCTGTGCGATGCCGGTGTCGCGACGCGTGACGACATCGACGCGGCGATGAAGGGCGGCTGCAACTTCCCGATGGGCCCGCTCGAGCTGCTCGACCTCGTCGGCCTCGACACGAGCCTCTCGATCCTCGAAGCGCTGTACGAGGAGTTCAAGGACCCGAACTACGCGCCGGCGCCGCTGCTCCGGCGGATGGTGAGCGCCGACAAGCTCGGCCGGAAGTCGCGCGCCGGCTTCTACGACTACAACAAGTAGCCGAGTCGCCGCGGTAGACATGCTCGCGTGAGCGAGCCCAACCGGCGGGTGCTGCGCGACTCCCTCGGTGTCGGCGTCGCGACCGGTGCCTACGGCTTGTCGTTCGGTGCGCTCGCGGTCGCGGGCGGGTTCTCGATCCCCGAAGCGTGCGTGCTCTCCCTGCTCATGTTCACCGGCGGGTCGCAGTTCGCGCTGGTCAGCACGGTGACGAACGGTGGAAGTGGCGCAGCCGGCGCGGCGACCGCCGTGCTGCTCGGCTCGCGAAACGCGTTGTACGGGTTGAGCCTTTCGTCGTTGCTGCGCGTGCGGGGCGCGCGCCGCGCCGCGGCCGCGCAACTCGTGATCGACGAGTCGACCGCGATGGCCGTCGGCCAGGACAACGAGCGCGACGCGCGGTTCGGCTTCTACGCCACGGGTCTCGCGGTGTTCGCGTTGTGGAACCTGGCGACGCTGATCGGCGCGTTCGGCGCGAGCGCGATCGACGATCCCTCGACGTACGGTCTCGATGCAGCCGCCGCAGCTGCGTTCGTGGCGCTGCTCGCGCCGCGGATGACCTCGCGCCGTGCGTGGATCGTCGCGGCCGGGGCCATGGTGGTTGCGCTGGCACTCACGCCGCTCGTCACGCCAGGGGTGCCGGTGCTGTGTGCAGCGCTGGTGGCGGTGGCCGTCGGCTGGCGTGAACCACAGGATGCCCACTGATGTGGACGGCGGTGATCGTCGGGTCGCTCGGGTGTTACGCGCTCAAGCTGGCCGGGCTCTCGGTGCCCCCTCGAGTGCTCGACGATCCGCGCCTGCGTCGCATCGCCGAGCTGCTCCCCATCGCCCTCCTGTCGGCACTCGTCGGCACCCAGACCTTCGCCGACGGCCGCCACCTCTCGATCGATGCCCGCTTCGCGGGTCTCGTCGTCGCCGTGTTGCTGGTGTGGCGCCGCGCCCCGTTCCTCGTCGTCGTCTTCGCCGCGGCCGCAACCGCCGCCCTCCTCCGCCTCGCCACCTGACGCCACGCAAACTCCGCCATCTGATGGCGGAGTTTGGTCGAACGGGGCACCATAACTCCGCCATGTGATGGCGGAGTTGTGGCGGCCGACTGGTGAAGGTGTCGGGCTGCCGGTGCTTAATTGCATTGCATGACGGACCGACCGTGGCTGATTCGGACGTACTCGGGACATTCCTCGGCGCGCGCCTCGAACGAGCTGTACCGCACGAACTTGGCCCGAGGGCAGACCGGGCTCTCGGTTGCGTTCGACCTGCCGACCCAGACCGGGTACGACCCGGACCACATCCTCGCGCGGGGCGAGGTGGGCAAGGTCGGTGTGCCCGTTCCTCACCTGGGCGACATGGAGACGCTGTTCGACGGCATACCACTCGGCGAGATGAATACGTCGATGACCATCAACGCGACGGCGATGTGGCTGATCGGCATGTACCTCGCCCTGGCCGACGAGCAGGGAGTGGCGTACGCGCAGCTCCAGGGCACCACGCAGAACGACATCCTGAAGGAGTACTTGTCGCGCGGCACGTACATCTTCCCGCCCGAGGCTTCGAAGCGCCTGACGGTCGACCTCATCGCGTTCACCGTCAAGCAGGTGCCCGCGTGGAACCCGATCAACGTCTGCCCGTACCACCTGCAGGAGGCGGGCGCGTCGCCGGTGCAGGAACTCGCGTACGGGCTCGCCAATGCGATCGCGGTGCTCGATGCCGTGCGCGAGTCGGGTCAGATCCCCGAAGACGAGTTCCCGCAAGTCGTCGGACGCATCTCGTTCTTCATCGATGCCGGCGTCCGCTTCGTCGAAGAGATGTGCAAGATGCGGGCGTTCACGCAGATGTGGGACGACATCTGCCGCACCCGCTACGGCGTGCAGGACGAGAAGCTGCGCCGCTTCCGTTACGGCATGCAGGTGAACTCGCTCGGGCTCACCGAAGAGCAGCCCGAGAACAACGTGCAGCGCATCGTGCTCGAGATGCTCGGCGTCACCCTTTCGAAGGACGCGCGCGGCGCGCGCGATCCAGCTTCCGTGCTGGAACGAGGCGATCGGCCTGCCGACACCGTGGGATCAGCAGTGGTCGCTGCGCATCCAGCAGGTGCTCGCGTACGAATCGGATCTGCTCGAGTACGGCGACCTGTTCGACGGCTCGAAGGTTGTCGAGGCCAAGGTCGCCGAATTGCGCGACGCGGCCGAGACCGAGTTGGAATGGGTCCTCGACGGCGGTGGCTCGTTCGAGATGATCGACGCGATGAAGGGCCGCCTCGTGCAGAGCGGCGCCGAGCGGGTGCGCCGCATCGAGTCGGGGGACCAGAAGGTCGTCGGCGTGAACTCGTTCACGGACACCGCGCCGTCGCCGCTCGCCGACATCGCGCAGCGCGGCGGCATCGTGACCATCGACCCCGAGTCGGAACGCGAGCAGGTGGCGGCGCTCGAAGCGTGGCGCTCGCGGCGCGATCGAGCCGCGGTCGATGCCGCGCTGGCGCGGTTGCGCGACGTCGCCGCCACCGACGAGAACCTCGTGCCCGCGACGATCGCGTTCGCCAAGGCCGGCGGCACCGTCGGTGAGTGGGCCGGCGCGTTGCGAGACGTGTTCGGTGAGTACCGCGCGCCGACGGGCGTCGGAAGCGTGTCGGTGCGTCCCGGCGACGAGCTACAGCAGGTCCGGGACAGGATCCGCGCCGCGGTGGACGGGCAGCCGATCCGCATCCTCGTCGGCAAGCCCGGGCTCGACGGCCACTCGAACGGTGCCGAGCAGATCGCGGTGGCGGCGCGTGATGCCGGCATGGAGGTCGTGTACCAGGGCATCCGCCTCACGCCCGCGCAGATCGCGGCCGCGGCCCGTGACGAAGACGTCGACATCGTCGGGCTCTCGATCCTCTCCGGTTCGCATCTCGACCTCGTGCCCGAGACCCTGCGCCAGCTGGAAGCAGTGGGCGTGACCGCGCCGGTGGTGGTCGGCGGCATCATCCCCGACGTCGACCGGACCTCACTGGAACGCGCCGGCATCGCCCGCGTGTTCACGCCCAAGGACTACCGCATCGCCGGGATCATGTCCGAGATCGCCGACCTCGCGATCGCGCACCGCGCCGCCCAGCAAACGGTCTGAACCGGCGTTCAGGAATACGTCTAGGAATACAGGGCGTCGATCTCGTCGGCGTACTTGCGGTGCACGCCGCGTCGCTTCAGCTTCATCGTCGGCGTGAGCTCGTCCGAGTCGGGGAGCCACTCCTGCGGCGAGCAGCGTCCAACGCTTGATCTTCTCGACGTTCGAGAAGCGCGCGTTTGCGTCGTCGACCTGCTCGGTGATCTCGGCCTGCACATCGGGATGCGCAGCGATCTCGTCCAGGGAATCGGCGTCGATGCCGCGGGCCTTGGCCCAACCGGGCGCGACGTCGCCGTCGAGGACGAGCAGCGCGCTCACATACGGACGGTTGTCTCCGATGACGCAGGCTTGGCCGATGAGCGAGCCCGCCTTCAACGCGGCTTCGAGGTTCGCGGGCGAGATGTTCTTGCCGCCCGCAGTGATGATCAGTTCCTTCTTGCGGTCGACGATCTTCAAGTAGTTGTCGGCGTCGAGCTCGCCGATGTCGCCGGTACGGAACCATCCGTCGTCGTCGAGCACCTCGGCCGTCTTCTCGGGCGCGTTCAAGTAGCCACGGAACACGTTGCCGCCGCGCGTGCACACCTCGCCGTCGGTGTCGAGCACGACCTCGACGCCGGGGATCGGCGGACCGACCGTACCGATCTTCACGCGGAACGGCGTCCAGGTCATCGGCCCACTCGTCTCGGACAGACCGTAGATCTCCGACAGCGGAACCCCGAGGCTGCGGAAGAACTGCAGGATCTCCGTGGGGATGGGCGCCGCGCCGGTCATCGCGATCTCGCACTGATCGAGGCCGATCTGCCCGCGTACGGCTTCGAGCGCCGGTGCGACGAGCGCGCCGAGCTCCTCGTAGGCGTCGGGCACGGGCTCGCCGCGCGCTTCGGCTTCCGACAGCTCCCACCCGACCTTCAGCGCCTGCTCGAACTGTTCGGCCTTGGCCGGGTCGGCACCGATCGCCAGCGCGCAGCGCGGCGTGCGCCTTCTCCCACACCCGTGGCACCGCGAAGAAGAATTGGGGCCGGGTCTGCACGAGGTACGGCACGATCTGCGAGGGCTCCGGACAGGTCGTGACCTCGAACCCGTTCGCGATCGCGCTGTAGTGCGAAACCGTCCGCTCCGCGACGTGCGCCATCGGCAGGTACGACACGACGCGCCAGCCAGTCCCGTCGATGGTCATCGCCGCTTGGAACGAACGCAACGTCCAGTCCATGTTGTCGTGGTCGAGCATGACACCCTTGGGCGGCCCGGTCGTCCCCGACGTGTAGATGACCGTGAGCAGGTCGTCGGGCCTGGCGTTGCCGACCTCGGCATCGATGTCGACCGCCGCTGCGCCCAGCATCGCGTCCCACCGGTGAACGTCGGCCGGTGCGACATCTTCGGGATCGTCGATGATCGCGACGTTCGCGAGCGACGGCAGCTCGTGGCGCACCTTGAGGAAGCGCTCGAGGAAGTCGACGTCCTCGACGATCGCGAGCTTGGCGTTGCAGTGTCCGGCGAGGTACTGGACCTGTTCGGGCGCAGAGGAGTTGTAGATCGAGACCGGCGTCGCGCCGAGCAGGAGCGCGGCGACGTCGGCGACGTGGAACTCGGGACGGTTGCGCAGCATGAGCACGATGCGGTCGCCGTGCCCGATGCCCAGGTCGCGTAGCGCCGAGGCCAGGCGCGCCGCCCGATCGGCGTAGTCGGACCACGTCCACTCGCGGAACTCGTCGGTGCCGGGGTCACGCCACCGCAGGGCGGTCGAGCTCGGACGGCCGGCAACCGTCTCGGCGAAGAGTTCAGGAAGTGTCGCCATGGGCAGGTTCTACTTCTCGCACCGCGGGTTTTCCACAGTGACGGTGGAAAACCTGGGGAAGCATGGAAGCCTGGGGAGAACCGTGGAAGAGTGTGAACAACTCGTCCCGAGGAGATCGTTGGGGCTCTTCTCTCCCAATCTCCTCGGGACGATGCGCGCCTCGGCCGGTCCGTTCGACGCTCCCGCTCGGCGGCCCGCTCAGTGGAGCGCCCAGCCCCATTCCTCGCTGCGCCGGAACGCGCGCGTCGCGTACCAGATCGACCACGCGAGCATCGCGGTCGTGAGCGGGAAGCCGGTCACGAGGCTCACGACGACGAACGAGTCGAGCGACGAGTCGCCGAGGGTGAAGAGCCGCATTCCGCTGCGGACCACCACCAACGCGCCCCACGCCAGGGAGACCGTCGAGAAGACCCTGACGAAGGTCTGCGATGCCCGCACCTCGGGCGGGAACGGGTACATCTCGCCCGCGAAGACGCCGGCCAACGGTCGGCGCACGACAACCGACCCGATGAACGCAAGACCCCAGACCACATTCGCGAGCAGGGCCGGCGCGAGGTAGGCGCGCGCATCGCCCGCCACGAGCCCGATCACGGCCTGGACGACGATGATCGCGAGCGTGAGCCACGCGAGCAGGCCGGAACGGTCGTGGCGCCGCTCGTACCACCACGCCGCGAACGCAACGCCCGTCGCCGCCGCGATCGCGAGCGCGAGACCGGAGATCTTGTAGACGACGTAGAAGGCGAGCACCGGCCCGAACGCGTCGCGCGCGAAACGCGGTCCGGACCCGAACAGGATCGCGCGCGCCGAGACGGTGAGCCGTTCCGACTCCGGGAGCACGTGCGCCGGCATCGCGGGTTCCGTCACTTGGCCTCCCATATACCGAGCGAGCGCCAGACGCGGCGCACTCGTTCCGGAATCAAACCGAGGTCGACGAGCAGCGCGCGGACCTTGTGCAGCGATTCGACGGTCGCAACGTGCGCGTCGCTGCCGCGTCCGTATGCGGTCTCGATCACATCTTGTGGGACGGCGTAGGTGCGTACGAGGTGCGCAGGCGGCTGCATCATCACCTGCGCCATCGTTGCGAGGATCCCGGGTACGAGGAACGCGAGCGCTTCGCGCCGGGCGCGGCCGAGCCGGGGCACGTTGGTTCGCAGGTACGCCCGCGCGAACGACAAGTGACGGGCTTCCTCGGTGACGTGAATGCGCATCACGCGCTCGAGGAGCGGGTGCAGCTCTCGACCCGACCGCAGCGCGTTCCTCTGCACGTGGTCGATCGGGTCCTCGCCGCCCAGCACGAAAACGAAGAACAACGCCGGAAACCGCCGGGCAGTCGAGATCGCCCACCGCGCACCGAGCGCGACGTCCCAGGTGAGGCCGGGGGTCTCGAGGCCGGCCCGGTTCACGAACTCTTGGAACATGAGCGAGTGCTGCGCCTCCTCGATCACCTCGTGGTACACGTAACGGAATTCGGGGCTGCCGTCCGGGAGGCGGTAGGCGTATTCGAGCAGGCCACGTTTCAGCACGCTCTCGAACTGCAGCCCGGCCTTCATGTTCGCGGCGACGGTGTGCAGTCCGATGCGCGCGCGTGTCTCGGCCGGCAACGCCCGGTACCAGTCGGTCGCTCCGACGCCGTGATCGTCCGGGAGCTCCCAGCGTGGATCGGTCACATCGATCTGGAACTCGGGATCGTCCCATGGGATGTCGGCGTAAGCGTCGAAGTGCTTCGTCACCGACTGTCGCGAGAGTCGCTCGAGCAGTTCGTCGAAGCGATCGGTGCGTTGTTCGTCATCGAGTTGTCCGGGGTCGAGCCGTGCGACGTGCATCATGACGTTCCTGCTCCTGTCGGCCGGGAAGACGGTCTCGACCAGCATGTTGAAGGCCTCGATCGTGTCGTTGCGAACGGTCTCGGATGCGCCGAGGATGCGGTGGATCGCCACGCCGTCGAGCACGCTGAACGCGAGGTTCAGCGCGACCTGCGCAATGGCGCGATCGTCCATTGCGGGGAACAGGGCCTGGAACGTGTCGATCGATTGTTCCCAGAATCGGTCCTCGACTTCCCGGAACCGTGCGTGCAGCTTGGTGTCGGTCCGCGCCGCGACGACCAGCTCGAGCCAGGCGTCGAACGTCTCACCGAAGCATCGGTCGCGGAGGATCCGCACCGCTGAAGCGGGCGTCCGCTGCGCTTCGGGCAGCGCCACGAAGGCTTGCTGGAACTCCCGGTTGCGCCGCGCGAGGAGATGATCGATGGCCGCGAGGACGAGATCGTCCTTGGTCGGGAAGTGGTGGGTTTGCGCACCGCGCGACACGCCGGCCCGCCGGGCGACCTCGGTCGTGGTCGTGCGGGCGTAGCCCAGCTCGACCAGGCAATCGATCGCCGCGTCGAGCACCTGGGCCTGCGTCGCGGCGCTGCGCTGTCCATTGGTCCGGCGCATGACCGGCTCGGCAACCACGACGGCAGCGTGCCGGATCATTTACAAACAGTCAAGCCTGTTTGTTTTTCTCGGATCACACCCAGGCGATCGGCCCACCGGCCGCGGACTGCGGCGGGCCGGCGTGGCGGAGGTGGGCCGGAGTCGCCGACATGCGCGCGGCCGGGCCCGTCATCACGACGCCGTCGACCTCGACGAACACCTCCCGGGCCCGGACGTGGGGGTCGGCCAAGAGCTCGCGCATGGTGTACACGGGCGCGATCGCGGCGTGCGCCGCCTCGAACGCGGCGAGCACCGCGGCCTGCGGGCGGGCACCGATCCATTTCCCCACGACGTCGTCGAGCTCTTCGCGGTGCTCGGCCCGGCTCGCGAACGACGCGAAGCGCGCGTCGTGCGCGACGCCGAGGAGCTCGAGCACTCGCATCGCCACCGACTCGGCCGAGGTCGACACCGCGACCCAGTGACCGTCGGCGCACTGGTACGTGCCGCGCGGCACCGAATACGGGATGCCGGAGCCGAGGCGCGGTTGGTCGTAGTCGAGATGCGCAGCGGCGGAAGGCAACGCCGACATCATCTGCAGCATCGATTCGAGCAGGTTGACGTCGACGACCTGCCCGTCACCGGTGCGCTCGCGATGCCGCAGCGCGACCATGACTGCGAACGCGCCTGCGAGTGCCGCGACCTCGTCGGTGAGCGCGATCGGCGGCAGCAACGGCGCGCCGTCGGGCTCACCGTTGATCGCCGCGAAACCGCTCATCGCCTCGGCGATCGTCGCGAAGCCGGGACGCGATGCGTACGGACCGTCCTGCCCGAAGCCGGTGACGCGCAGGATCACCAAGCCGCGATTGCGCGCGTGCAACACGTCCGGGCCGAGGCCGAGCCGTTCGAGCGCTCCCGGCCGGAAGTTCTCGATCAGGACGTCGGCGCCATCCGCGAGCTCGAGCAGACGATCGCGATCGGCGTCTGCCTTCAGGTCGAGCGTGACACAGCGCTTCCCTCGCCCGAGCAGTTTCCACGTGTAGGAGTCGCCGCCTTCGGGCGGGAACCACCCCATGCGCCTGACACCGTCGCCGCCGGGAGCCTCGACCTTGATGACATCGGCGCCGAAGTCGGCGAGGTGGCGGGCCGCGCCGGGACCCGCGAAAACCGTCGCCATATCGATGACGCGCAGGCCCTCGAGCGCGTCCACCGTCAGGTCACCAGCCTGCGTGGCACAACGTCATATCGCTTGCGTGAAGCAGCGCTCGGCGATCGATCCGAGCGCGTAGTCGCGGTACAGGCCCGCGAACATCCCTCGTGTCTTCTCGGTCCAGCTCATCGCGCGCACGCCGGAGATGCGCCGCACCATCTGGGTGTAACCACCTTCGTAGATGCGGTACTCCGCCCACGCGCCGGGATAGTCCTTCACGCACGCGATTTCCACGATCGGTATGTCTCGTGCTTCCGTGAAGTGCCGGACACGGTTGCGGTGCGTGTGGCCCGCGAAGTAGCCCGCGATCGCCGGACGCTTCTTGATCACCGCGAACAAGCCATCGCTGTCGTCGGGGTTGATGCCGAAGTACGTGTCGTTGCGTTGGCCGGACGCCGGATTCCACGGATGGTGGTGACCGAACACGAGGACGGGGACGTTCGCGGCGGCGGCGAGCTCGTCCAGCCATTCCAACTGATCCGCCGGGACGCGGCCGCGGTCGGTGCCGGGTCGGGTCGTGTCGAGCACTGCGAGCGTGACGCCCTCGAGCTCGACTGCAAAGTGACCGGGTGCGATCTGTTCGGTGATCATCGCGTCGTGATTGCCGCGCACGTGGTGCATGCGATCACCGAGGCGCGAGTACGCGTTCACGAACAGCTCGTACTCCGCCTCGCTCCCGAGGTTCGTCAAGTCACCCTTCACGACGACCGCGTCGGGATCGAGCGCCTCGATCTCCTCGATCGCGCCCGCGTTCATGACCTCCGGGTAGGGCTCCTCACCTGGTTCCGCGCTGAACACGGGGCCGAGCTCCTCGGGCGTCCCGAGCTTCCCGCATTCCTTCTCCCCGAAGTGGACGTCGTTCACGGTCGCGACCGTCGCGAGGAGCTTGCCCGCCGGCCGCACGAGGGTTGTCACCGTTGCCGGGAGCAGCTCCGTGGCATCGACGCCGTCGACGCGCACCTCGTAGGTCGTCTCGGGCTCGAGACCGACGACGCGGGCCGAGTGGTATCTCCCGGTGGTGGTGACGGACCCGTCACCTACGGTCGTGGTGACGCTCGAGTCGGCATCCGTGCGGAACGTGACGACGACCTCGTCGGGTCCGACCGTGAACAGCTCCGCGTCGTGGATCACGACCAGAGGCTACGGGGAGAACGCCGCGCCATGACCATCGAACGCATCCATCCGATCCTGCAGGGTGACGAACGCACGATGCTGCGGGGATACCTCGACTACCACCGAGCCACGCTGGCCATGAAGTGCGAGGGCCTCACCGACGACCGGCTGCGACTGCGGGCGGTCGAGCCGTCCTCCATGTCGCTGCTCGGGCTCGTCCGGCACATGGGCGATGTCGAGCGCGCCTGGTTCCGGCGCGTGATGGGGCAGATCGCTCGGGAGGACGCGCCACCCCGTTTCTACGACGACACGAACATCGATGGCGACTTCGACGACGTCGACACGGCCGACGTGGCCGAAGCGTTCACCTACTGGCGAGAGGAATGCCAGAACGCGCGCACGGTCGAGGCGTCGTTCGAAACGCTCGACGAGTGCGGGTGGGACCAGCGGCGCGGCGACATCTCGTTGCGCTGGGTGCTGATCCACATGATCGAGGAGTACGCCCGTCACAACGGCCACGCCGATCTCCTGCGCGAGCGCATCGACGGCACCACCGGCGAGTGAGTCGTGTTCGTGGACGATCAACAGTCAGGTTCTGCTGCGGCGGCCGATGCGGCCCGACAGGCGCCAAGGGCCACGCGAGCAACGGTGCGCGTTGGGCAGAGAGCCGCGAGGCCTCGACCCACATGTTCAGCACGTCGGGCGGTGGCGCGTCGGCGGCCGCGGCCGCAGCGGCGCGTCGCTCGGCCTGGACCGTCGCGATCGCGGCGGTGATCGCGGCGACGTGTTCGGGCGGGGGTGGGCTCGCCCGTCGGGTCGGGGTCACGGGCACGCCTAGAGCGGCGAGTTGCCGTGCTTGCGCGGCGGCAGCTGCTCGCGCTTCGTGCGCAGCATGGCGAACGCGTCGATCAGCATCTTGCGCGTGTTGCGCGGGTCGATGACGTCGTCCACGTAGCCGCGCTCGGCCGCCTGGTACGGGTTCGAGAAGCGCTCGGTGTACTCCTGCACGAGCTCGGCTTGCCGGGTCACGGGGTCGGCCGCGGTATCGATCTCCCGCCGGAAGATGATGTTGACCGCGCCGCCCGAGCCCATCACCGCGATCTCGGCCGACGGCCACGCGTACGCGATGTCGGCGCCGATGGACTTGGAGTTCATGACGACGTACGCGCCGCCGATGCCCTTGCGCGTGATCAGCTGCACGCGAGGCACCGTCGCTTCGCAGTAGGCGTAGAGCAGCTTGGCGCCGTGACGGATGATGCCGCCGTACTCCTGGTGCGTGCCCGGGAGGAACCCGGTGACGTCGACGAACGTCAGCAGCGGCACGTTGAACGCGTCGCAGGTGCGCACGAAGCGCGCCGCCTTCTCCGCCGCGTCGATGTCGAGGCAACCGGCGAGCATCTGGGGCTGATTGCCGACGATCCCGACCGTGTAACCACCCAGTCGCGCGAATCCGCAGACGATGTTCATGGCCCAGAGCGGGAACACCTCGAGGAAGTCGCCGTCGTCGACGACTTCTCCGATGACCTTCTTCATGTCGTAGGTGCGGTTGGGCGAGTCAGGAACGAGATCGAGCAGCGCGTCGTTCGAGCGCTGCGGGTCGTCGCTCGGCTCGAAGTAGGGCGGGTCCTCGAGGTTGTTCGCGGGCAGGAACGACATCAGGTATCGGACCTGCTCGAGGCACGTCTGTTCGTCCTTGTAGACGAACGAAGCCACCCCCGACTTCGTGGCGTGCACCATCGCGCCGCCGAGCTCGTCCTGGGTCACCTCTTCGCCGGTGACGGTCTTCACGACGTCGGGGCCGGTGATGAACATGTTCGACACACCGTCGACCATGAAGATGAAGTCGGTCATCGCGGGCGAGTAGACCGCGCCACCGGCGCACGGACCGAGCACGACGCTGATCTGCGGGATGACGCCGGACGCCTTCACGTTGCGGTAGAAGATGCCGCCGTACGACGCGAGCGAGACGACGCCTTCCTGGATGCGCGCACCGCCCCCGTCGTTGAGGCCGATCAGCGGCGCGCCGACGGACTCGGCGAGATCCATCACCTTGTGGATCTTCTCCGCGTAGACCTCTCCCAATGCGCCACCGAACACGGTGAAGTCCTGGGAGAACACGAAGACCTTGCGGCCGTCGATCATGCCCCATCCCGTGACCACGCCGTCGGTGAGCGGACGGTTGTTCTCGATGCCGAAGCCGTGCGCCCGGTGCCGGGCGAGCATGTCGAGCTCCGTGAACGAGCCTTCGTCGAGGAGGATGTCGATCCGCTCGCGTGCGGTCAGCTTGCCGCGGTCGTGCTGGCGCTGGATCGCCAGGTCGGAGCCGGCGTGGCGGGCGTCCTCCTTCAGCTTCGCGAGCTGATCGAGACGTTCCTGCAGGGGAATGGGAGTCGGCGTCGGCGCGCCGCCCTCCGTTTCCCCGCCTTCCGTGTCCCCGCCTACCGATTCGATCGAGGCCATGGGGACGGAGGCTACTTCTCGACTCCTATTCCTGGACGAGCTCGATGAGCGTGCCGAACGCCGTCTTCGGATGGACGAACGCCACGGTCGTGCCCCGAGAGCCGGGCCGGGGCTGCTCGTCGATGACGCGGTGGCCCTCCGCCTTCACCGCTTCGAGCGCGGCCGCGCAGTCGTCCACCCGGTATCCGATGTGATGCAGCCCCTCACCCTTGTTCGCGAGGTACTTGGCGACCGGCGAATCGTCGCGTACCGGGGTGAGCAGCTGGATGTACGAGTCCGCCACCTTGAGCAGCGCTTCCTCGACGCCGTCCTTCTCGACGACCTCGCGGTGGTCGACCTCACAGCCGAACGTGGCGCGGTAGTACTCGATCGCGGCTTCGAGGTCGTTGACGGCAATGGCGACGTGATCGATCTCGGTGAGCATGTCGTTTCCTCAGTCTGCGTGGCGGCGGAAGAGCGTGATCTGGTCGATGTGCTCGGCGCGCCGCTCGTCGTCGGTGACGCCGAGTCCTTCCTCGGGAGCGAGGCACAACACGCCGACCTTGCCCTCGACGAGGTTGTGGTGCACCTGGTTCGCGGCCTCGCCGGTGTCGGCGAGCGCGTACGTCTTCGACAAGCGTCGGGTGGATCTTGCCCTCACCCACCAACCGGTTCGCCTCCCACGCCTCGCGGTAGTTCGCGAAGTGGCAGCCCTTGAGCGTCTTCAGGTTCATCCAGAGGTAGCGGTTGTCGTACTCGATCTGGAAGCCCGAGGTCGCGGCGCACGTGATGATCATGCCGCCGCGCTTCGCGACGAACACCGACGCTCCCATCGTCGAACGACCGGGGTGCTCGAACACGATGTCGACGTCACGACCGACCAGCTCGCGGATCTTCTTGCCGAACCGCAGCCACTCCTTCGGGTCCTGGGTGTGCTCGTCGCTCCAGAACTTGTAGTCCTCGGCCCGCCGGTCGATCACTGCCTCGCAACCCAACTCGCGCAGCAACGCGGCGCGCTTCTCCGACGAGACGACACCCACCGGTGTGCCACCGCCGTTCAACACGTACTGCGTCGCGTACGCGCCGATGCCGCCGGTTGCGCCCCACACGAGCACCGCCTGCCCCTGCGTCATCTGCGAACCGTTCGGGCTCACGATCATGCGGTAGCTGGTGCTGTTGCACAGCGCGTTGCACGCCGCTTCTTCCCACGTGAGGTGCTTCGGCTTCGGCATCAGCTGGTTCGCCTTGACCACCGCGATCTCGGCGAGGCCACCGAAGTTCGACTCGAAGCCCCAGATGCGCTGGTTCGTCGCCATCATCGAGTCGTCGTGCGCGCTCGGGTCCTGATCGTCGACGTGCAGGCAGTGCACCGTCACTTCCGCGCCGGGCTTCCAGTTGCGCACGGCCGAGCCGACCTGCAGCACCACACCGGACGCGTCGGAGCCCATGACGTGGTACGGCTGGTCGTGACGCGCGCCCCAAACGGATTCACGGCCGAGACGCTTCAAGAAGCCGAACGTGGACAACGGCTCGAAGATCGACGTCCACACCGTGTTGAAGTTGATCGCCGAAGCCATCACCGCGACGTAGGCCTCGTCAGGGGCGAGCTCCGGAAGGGGGAAGTCCTCGACGTGGGTCGACTTGCTCGGGTCCTTCTGCTCGGACTCGATGCCCTCGAACATCTCCTGCTCGTCGGCCTTCACCAGCGCGCCGCGCACCGCTTCGGGGATCTTCAACCCGCCGATGTCCTCGGCGGGCGCACCCTCGACGATCGCGCGCGAATGGCATCGATTTCGGTACTCATGCGGCTCCGTCCTCCGGCGCTCGATCACCGCAACCGTCGGTACAACGTCCGCGCCTACGGTCTGCGCCTGGCTGCTCATAGCCGAAGCTACCGGTCAGTAGCGGCGGCGAACCACCCGTCCCTACACTGCCGACCTGCGCAGGAGGGTGCTTGCGCCGCGTATCTCTGGAGGAGGCCTCATGTCGGGCACGGTGATCGTCGGATCGGCACGCACGCCGATCGGGAAGTTGTCGGGAGCATTCGCCGACTCCAGCGCGATGGACCTCGGCGGGGTCGCGATCAAGGCCGCCCTCGAGCGCGCCGGCGTCGGCCCGGAGCAGGTCGACTACGTGCTGATGGGCCAGGTGCTCCAGGCCGGTCAGGGCCAGATCACCGCCCGCCAGGCCGCGACGAAGGCCGGCATCCCGATGAGCGTTCCCGCGATGACGGTCAACAAGGTCTGCCTCTCGGGCATCAACGCCATCTACCTCGCCGACCAGATGATCAACGCGGGCGACGCCGAAGTCGTGGTCGCCGGTGGCATGGAGTCGATGACCAAGGCGCCCTACATCCTCCCGGGCGCGCGTGCGGGCTACCGCATGGGCAACAACGAAGTGATCGACTCGCTCATCCACGACGGTCTGTGGTGCGCGTTCGACGCCGTGCACATGGGGAGCGGCACCGAGAACTACGTCGGCCAGGTCGGCGGCATCTCGCGTGAGCAGCAGGACGAGTTCGCGGCGAAGAGCCACGAGCGCGCCGCCGCCGCGCAGAAGGAAGGCCGTTTCACCGACGAGATCGCGCCGGTGTCGATCCCGCAGCGCAAGGGCGACCCGATCGTGGTCGACGCCGACGAAGGTGTCCGGCCCGGCACGACTCCCGAGTCGCTCGGCGGACTTCGCCCCGCGTTCTCGAAGGACGGCACGATCACCGCCGGGAACGCGTCGCAGATCTCCGACGGCGCCGCCGCGGTGATCGTCATGAGCAAGGCCAAGGCCGAGGAGCTCGGCGTCACACCGCTCGCCGAGCTGGTCGGGTACGGCATGGTGGCCGGTCCGGACGCCTCGTTGCTCCACCAGCCTTCGCGCTCGATCAAGCGCGCGCTGGAGACGAGCGACCTCTCGGTCTCCGACATCGACCTGTTCGAGATGAACGAGGCGTTCGCCGCGGTGGGGCTCGCCTCGTCGAAAGACCTCGGTGTCGCCGACGACGTCGTGAACGTGAACGGCGGCACGATCGCGCTCGGTCACCCGGTCGGCATGTCGGGCACACGCGTCGTGCTCACGCTCATCAACGAGCTGCGTCGTCGTGGTGGCGGCACCGGTGCCGCGGCCCTCTGCGGCGGCGGTGGCCAAGGCGACGCCGCAATCGTCCGCACGCTGTAACCAACGGCTTTTGGCGTCAGTAGGCGACGGCATAGCAACGGCTTCTGTCGCCAAAAGTTGGCGTTAGGGTTCGGGCGTGGTTCCGGAGCTGCGGCCGCGCAGTGTCGGCGAGGTCCTCGATGCGGCGGTGCGGTTGTACCGCGCGCGGCTCGGTTCGCTGATGCTGGTGTCGGCGGTCGTGCTCGTCCCGGTGTCGCTGCTCAGCATGCTCGTGTTGTTGTCGGCCCTGCCGGACGAGAGCACCGTCGGGATCTCGACGAACGCACCGGTGTTCGATACCGGTGCGAGCGCCGCCGAGCTCGGCGCCATCCTCGTCACCACGGTGCTGTCGGCGCTGGCGACGACGTTCGTCACTGCCGCGACGACGCGGATCGTCGCCGATGCGTACGTCGGTGAGCGCGCGGCCACGGGCGAGGCCGTCCGCGACACGACTTCTCGCGTGTGGCCGCTCATCGGGCTGACGCTCGTGGTGACCGCCGCGACGACCGCCGGATTCTTCGCCTGCGTCGTGCCCGGCGTCTGGCTCCAGGTGGCGTGGAGCGTCGCCATCCCCGCCTTCATGCTCGAACGCGTCGGGGTGTTCGACGCGCTCCGGCGTTCGTTCGCGCTCACCAAGGTGAAGTTCTGGCTCGCGTTCGGCGTCTTCTGGCTGAGTCAACTGCTCGTGCTCGCGCTCACCGCCGGCCTCACGGCGCTGTTGGCGTGGTTGACGCGATCGAGCGACAGCGACAGCGCCGACATCATCGTGCAGTCCGTCGCCAACGGCGCGGCGACGATCATCACGCTGCCGTTCGCGGCGAGCGCCATCGTGGCGCTCTACTTCGACCTCCGGACTCGCGCCGAGGCCTTCGACGTGCAGATGATGATCGCAGGACTGGATCGCGAGCCTGCACCGGGTTCCCTCCCCGCGTGATCCTCCTGCAGGCCGCCGATCCTGATGCCGCCCGCGCGGAGGTGCGCGACATCCTCGGAGATCGCAGGTTCCGCTCGGATCCTGCACCCCGACCCTTCCGCGGTCCGCTGGAATGGTTGGGCGATCGCATCTCGACCATCGGCGGATGGATCAGCGATGTTGCGAGCGCGGTGCCGTGGTTCGTCTGGCTCGCCATCGCGCTCGCGGTGTTCGCGCTGCTGGCGCGCTGGATCGTGAAGAGTGTCGGCCGCAGGCGCGCCCGCGCTACGGGCGCGGTCGCCCGCGACATGCGTGCGACGAACGAGGATCCTGCCGTGCTCGAGCGCGAGGCGGACGACGCCGAACGCCGCGGCGATCTGGAACGAGCCGTCCGCCTGCGCTTCCGCGCCGGGCTGCTGCGGCTCGGCGACCGCGGCGCGATTGCCTACCGGCCTTCGCTGACGACGACGGAGGTGCGCGGCCTGCTCGGCTCGGCTTCGTTCGATCAGCTCGCGGCCACATTCGACGAGGTGACGTACGGCGACGAGCCCGCCGACGCCGATGACGTCGCGGCGGCTCGGGCGGGATGGCCACGCGTCGTTCGCGACTCGCCACCGCAGAGACCGAGCCGGCACAGGACACGATGACCACGCGCACGCGTGCCGTCGTCGTCGGCGTCGTGGGTTTCGTGCTGGCGATCGTCGTGATGAACCTCGTCGCGCGCGGTCTCGACTCGGCGGTCGGAGGGAGCGAGCCCGGCGGCGCCAGCGGGTCCTCGTACTCGACGGGCCCCGACGGCCTGGCGGCCTACGCCCAACTCCTCTCCGACTACGGCCACCCGGTACTCCGACTGCGGGGATCACTGGCCGACGCGACGATCGATCCCCGCTCGACCCTGTTCGTCACCGCGTCCGATCGTGGGTTCCCGCTCGAGCCCGAGGAGATCGCGACGATCCGAGCGATGTTGGACGGAGGCGGACGGGTCGTGCTCGCCGGCTTGCGCGAAGGCGAAGTCGCGGCGATCACCGGTACGACGCTCACTGTCACCGAAGGAACTGTCGACTACCGGGACTTCGCCGCGGCGCTGGACGAGTTGCGCACCGTCCGCACCGCGGCGATCGCGGCGTACGACACCAGCTCCGAAGGTGCCCTCGACGTCGACGTGCTCGCGAGCGAGGGTGACCGCGCGCTCCTCGTGTCCGCGCGCGTGGCGACGGGCGTGGCACTGGTGCTCGCCGACGCGTCACCGATCGAGAACGCAATGATCGGCGAGGAAGACAACGCCGCGTTCGGGCTCGCCTTGCCCGGCGGCGGAGAGGCGGATGGGAACGGCGGCGGAGAAGCGGACGGGACCGCCAACGCAACCGTCGTGTTCGCCGAGGGTGTGCATGGTTACGGCGAACGGAGCGGGCTCACGGCGTTACCGGACCGATGGAAGATCGCGCTCTTCGTGCTCGGCGCTGCCGCCGTGCTGTTCGCGTGGTCACGCGCGCGCCGCCTCGGACCACCGGACCGGCTCGGTCGCGACCTGCCTCCCGCGCGCGCCACCTACCTCGCGGCGCTCGGCTCAACGCTCGAACGCACCGGTGAGCCGACGCGCGCGCTGGCGCCGCTCGGGGACTTGGTACGAGATCGAATCCTGGCGCGCGCGGGTCTGCCGGTGGATGCAAGCGCGGAAGCGCTGACCGTTGCGGCGCGGCAGCTCGGATTCTCCGACGACGAGATCGCAACGTTGCGGGAGGCGCCGGTGGATGACCAACGCGTGCTCGCACTCGGGCGAGTCGCAGCCAAGCTGCCACGCCAAGGCTTCGGTGAGGGGACCGGCACGTGAACGAACTGCGGAACCGGATCGTTGCCGAGGTCCGCAAGGTCGTGGTCGGCCAGGATCACGTTGTCGACACCATGCTCGCCGCCACGAGCGTCGGCGGTCACCTGCTGCTCGAAGGTGTTCCGGGTGTTGCGAAGACGTTGCTCGCCACTGCATTCGCGCGCGCGGTCGGCGTCGAGTTCCGGCGCGTGCAGTTCACACCCGACATGCTGCCGTCCGACCTCACCGGCACGATGACGCTGCGCGGTGCCGATCTCGTGTTCAGGCCCGGTCCGGTCTTCACCAACTTGCTCCTCGCCGACGAGATCAACCGCACTCCACCCAAGACCCAGGCCGCGCTGCTCGAATCCATGCAGGAACATCAGGTGAGTGTCGACGGTCGCCCGCATCCGCTCCCCGATCCGTTCCTCGTGCTCGCGACGCAGAACCCGATCGAGTACGAGGGCACGTACCCGCTGCCCGAGGCGCAGCTCGATCGGTTCCTCGCGAAGCTCGACGTCGACTACCCCGACATCGAGAGCGAAACCGCGATGCTCCGCCTCCGCCACCACGGCGTCGCGCCGGCGACCTTGGACGACGTCCAGAGAGTCGCCACGCCGGACGACCTACGGGCGTTGCGGACCCTCGTCGACGAGACAACCGTGAGCGACGAGGTCGTCGGGTACGTGGTCGCGTTGGTTCGGCGAACACGCGAGCTGCCGAGCATCGCCCTCGGCGCGAGCCCGCGCGCCGCGGTCCACCTGCTCGCCGCAGCCAAGGCGTCGGCTCGGCTCGCCGATCGTGCGTTCGTCGTGCCCGACGACGTCGTTGCCGCGGCACCGTCAGTGCTGCGGCACCGACTGCAGCTTCGGCCCGAAGCCGAATTGGAGCGGTACACGACCGACGACGCGATCCGCACCGCGATCGGCATGGTGCCGATCCCACGATGAGCCCGACGGCACGAGCAGCGATCGCGGCCGGCGTGATCGCGCTCATCGCGCTCCTGCTGCCGGTTGCACTCTCTCTCGCGCTCGTCGGGTTGCTCGTCGCCGCGATGGCGTACGACACGTTCGCGGCCCGGCGTGCGCTCGAGATCGAACGCACGGTGCCGGGCGCAGTTGCCCGAGGCGTCCCGCGCGGCTGTCGGCACACGCGGTGGGCGACGACGTCGACCGGGTCACGATCCGTCAGGCCAACGCGCCCGACGTCTCGATCTCGCCCGCGGTCGGCCATGGTCGCCTGGACGCCGAGCTCGTTGCGACTCGGCGGGGCCGCCACGAACTGCCCGCGCCGGCGGCGCGTCGCATCGGGCCGCTCGGGCTCGCGGCGTGGACGTTCTCCCGCGTCCAACCCGTGTCCGTGCTCGCCTATCCGGACGTCCCTGCCGCGCAACGACTCGTGCTCGCGGTGCGCCGCGGCCGGTTCCGCGAGCCCGGCCAACGCACGCGGGGTCCACTCGGGCTCGGAACCGAGTTCGAAGCCGTACGCGACTACCTCCCCGACGACGACGTCCGCCAGATCAACTGGCTGGCCACCGCGCGCACGGGCCGGCCGATGAGCAACCAGTACCGCGTCGAGCAGGACCGCGACGTGATCTGCGTGCTCGATTCCGGCCGCCTCATGAGCGCTCCGATCGGCGTCCTCACCTACCTCGATGCCGCCGTCGACGCGGTCACCGCGGTCGCGCTCGTTGCCGACGAAGTCGGCGACCGCGTCGGGCTCGTTGCGTTCGACCGCGAGATCCGCCGGCGGCTGGCGACTCGGCGCAGTGGCGGGCGCGCGGTCGTGCAAGCAATCGTCGACGTCGAACCGCGGCTCGTCGACAGCGACTACGACCTCGCGTTTCGTGCGGTCGGCGGCGGCAAGCGCGGACTCGTCATCGTGTGGACCGACCTCGTCGACGAAGCCGCCGCGCGATCGTTGCTCGCGGCGGTGCCCGTCCTCGTGCGGAAGCACGCCCTCGTCGTGGCGTCGGTGAGCGATCCCGATCTCGGCGACGCGATGACCCGCGAGCCCGAATCGACCCACGATGTATACGCAGCTGCGGTTGCTCTCGACGTCCTCGACGCGCGCACGCGGGTCGCAGCGCGACTCCGCGGCTCGGGCGCGGTCGTGATCGAGGCGTCGCCGAGGCGCCTGGCCGAGGCGTGCGTCGGCGCGTACCTCAGGCTGAAGGCGCAGGCCCGGCTGTGACGAACGACGAGCCCTGTGCACGGGCCGGGTCCTGCGCCTCGGGTGCGCGGTCGCGACCGAGCCAGAACACGCCGCCCCAGAACAGCCCACCGAGCCCGACGCCGACCGCGAGCACGGTCCCGAGCGCCTGTCCGGACGGCGTGATGAAGCCTTCGACGAGGCCGGCAACGACGAGCCAACCGGCCGTGCCGAGCAGCATCTCGGCCGCGGCACGTGCTTCCTCTCGCAACACAACGCCGCGCGGACGCGAACCGGGATCGATGATCGCCCAGCCGATGCGGATGCCGGCCGCACCCGCCACCGCGATGCAACTCAGTTCGAGGATGCCGTGCGCGAGCACCTGTTGGAACAGTGGTGGGCCGTTGCCGACGCCGACCGCGACCCCGAACGTCGCCCCGAGGATCATCCCGTTCGAGATGAGCACGAAGAGCGCGCCCACGCCGAGCAGCATCCCACCGGCGAACGCGAGGATCGCGACGCGGATGTTGTTCGTGAAGATCTCACTCGAGAACGCGGCCTGGTCGTCGACCGACACGCCCCAGTCCTCACCACGCGTGCGCGGCTCGCCCACGTACTGGAACTCCCCCGGAACCAAGCCGCCGGCCGCACCGGGATCGCGCCAGGCCCAGTAGCCGGCGAGCAGCGCGGGACCGAAGAGGCACAACGCCGCGAGCGCGACGAGGCCGATCCGCTCGCGCACCCGGCGCCAGTAGCCGTGGGCGACGAACTCGCGCAGCGTGCCACCGCGTCGATTCGAGTGGTACACCGCGCTGCGCGCCCGTGCGACCAATCGCTCGAGACGCGCGAGCAACGGGTCGCCGGGAAACTGCCGGCGCGCGATCGCGAGATCCGCGACGGTGGCGCGGTATGTGCTGCCGAGATGGCGCACGCCATCTGCTCCGAGGCGCGCAGGCCGGTTCCCCGCGCGGGTGACGAGCTCGTCGAGCTCCGTCCACACCGGCGCCCGATCGCTGACGAACTCGTCTAGCGTTCCCACGTGCACCTCGACAACCGGCTCGTGGTCGCGACACCCGAGGGCATCGAGCTCGACGTCGTGCTCGCCGGACTCGGGTCCCGGTTCGTCGCCCGATTGATCGACAGCTCGATCCAGCTCGCGATCATCTTCCTGCTGACGTTCGGCGGCTTCATCGCCGGTGGCGGCGAGTGGGACGGCTACGTGATCGCGACCGTGTCGGTGCTCGCATTCGGTGTGATGTTCGCATACGACGTGCCGTTCGAGGTCCTCAACAACGGCAAGACGCCGGGCAAGAGCGCCCTGGGCTTACGCGTCATCGGCCGCAACGGCGAACCCGTCGACTTCGTCACGAGTGCGGTGCGCAACCTGCTCCGCATCGTCGACTTCCTCCCGCTGTTCTACCTGGTCGGATCGGTCGCGATCGTCTGGTCGCAGCAGGATCAGCGCCTCGGTGACATGGCCGCAGGCACGCACGTCGCACGCGAGCGCTTCGGTGGACGGAACGTGGCGGAGCCGGTCGCGCCGGTGAGCGTGCCGCTCGAGCAGGTGCTCACCTGGGACGTGTCCGCGGTGGACGACGAGGAGATCCGGGTGCTCCGGCACTTCCTCGACCGCCGCCTCGTACTCCCGTGGCCGATCCGGAGCTACTTTGCCGGGCAGTTGCTCACCCGCTTCTGGGCCAAGGTTCCGGGGCTCCCCATGAACGCGCACCCCGAATACATCCTCGAAGGCATCGTCGTCGCCAAGCAGGCCCGCGCGTGAACGTTCCCGCCAACACGGTCGAGCTGCGTGATGTGCGTGGGCGCGGATTGCAGCTCGCCGGCTTGGGCCTCCTTGCGGCCGGCGCGGTGTGGAACCTCCTGCCTGCGCACCCGCCGTTCGCGTGTCCGCTGCTCACCGCGACCGGTATCCCGTGCCCGTTCTGCGGCATGACGCGCGCCGTCGTGGCGGCAATGCACGGCGACGTGCTCGGTTCGCTCGCGTTCAATCCGGCCGGTTTGCTCGTGATCGCGCTCGCGATCTTCGTGATCGCGCGCGCTCGTCTGCCGGTGACACGAATCCCGATCGGGATCGTCATCGCGTTCTTCGCCGCGCTCTGGGTCTGGAACGTCGCGTTCAACCGCACGTTCTGATCCGATCCCGGTGCGAACTGGCGTGAGCGGCAGGGAACTATTCCCCGCTGCTCACGCCAGTTCGGATTTCTTTACGCGTCGACTTCGCGGCGGCCTTCGAGGGCGCGGCCGAGGGTGACCTCGTCGGCGTACTCCAGGTCGCCGCCGACGGGCAGGCCGCTTGCGATCCTCGTCACCTTGACGCCGAGCGGACCGAGCAGCCGGGCGAGGTACATCGCGGTGGCTTCGCCTTCGATGTTCGGGTTGGTGGCGAGGATGATCTCGGCGATCTCTTCGTCGTTGATGCGAGCCACCAGTTCCTTCACGCGCAGCTGCTCCGGGCCGATGCCCTCGATCGGTGAGATCGCACCCTGTAGCACGTGGTAGCGACCGCGGAACTCGTTGGTGCGCTCGATCGCGACGATGTCGCGCGGCTCCTCGACCACGCACACGATGTGAGGGTCACGTCGCTCGTCACGACAGAACGTGCAGAGATCACCTTCGGCGAGGTTGTAGCAACGCCGGCACCAGGACACGCGCTCCTTGGCGTCGACGATCGCGTTTGCGAGCCGGCGCGCGTCTTCGGGCGCGGCCTTCAGGATGTAGAAGGCGATGCGCTGCGCGGACTTCGGACCGACTCCGGGGAGCCGGCCGAGTTCGTCGATGAGCGCCTGGACAGGCCCTTCGTACAGCGCCATGGGTCGGTCGCTATTGCCGCGGACGTTCTTCGACGACCTGCGCGCCGAGATCGCTCATCAAGCGGGAGATGGAGTCCGGCGGCGCGTCCGGCGCGTCTACGAGATCGTCGAGATCGATCGCGCCCGGGTCGTCGCTCGTGTCGTCCTGCGCGTCGGTCTGCGCGGACGCATCGATCACAGCCGGCGCAGCGTCGACGATCGGACGCAGTGCATCGGGATCGTCGAAGTCGTGAGGCCGCAACACGAAGCGGGGCGGGAACCCGAGCTGGTCGGAGAACGCGGACTTGATCGTGTCGGCTTCGCTGCGGAAGCGGCCGTTGATCGCGTCGAAGCGGGCGCGCGGCACGCCGAACACGACGACGCCCTCCTCGACGCCGATCGGCTGGGCGTGTTGCACCACCGCCTTCAACGGCGCCTTCAACCCTTCGAGCACGTCCGGCCACGCCGCGATCACGTCGTCGGGATCCACGACCGCGGACAACGTCGCCGGTCGCTCGGACTCGGGCTCCACTGATTCGGCCTGCGCTGACTCGGCGTGCTGATTCGGCTGCACTGATTCGGCGTGCACGGGTTGGGGTGCGCGGGCGGCCTTGGGCTCCTTCGCGCGCGTCTGCAACACCGGACCTTGACTCGACGACATCGCACTCGCCGGCGTCACCTCGGGCGCGTCGCCACCGTTCCCGCCGGTCGAACCAGTCGCGGTCGGTCCAGTGCGGTCGAACCAGTCGCGGGCGAACCAGTCGCGGGCGAACCACCAGATCCGATCTGGCGCTCGAGCCGTTCGACGCGTTCGAGCAACGTCTCCACGCTCGTGCGCGCTTCGCGTCGCGCGACGCGAACGACGGCAACTTCGAGGACGAGGCGCGGATCGGCGACGGTCTGCTGGCGGATGTCGACGATCGACTGGCCGAAGATCTCGATTCCCCGCACCACCAACGCGTTCCCCATCGTCTGCGCGAGCGATGCGAGCTTCTCGGCCTCTTCGGCGGGGCCGTCGTACGGCACGCGCGCGCCTGCGTTCGCGGCGAGAAACGCGTCGCGGAGGGTGCGCAGCATGTCGTCGGCGACGCGGCGGACATCGTGGCCCTGGGCGAGCATGTCGTGGATCCCCACCAGCGCCCCGGCGACGTCCTCGGAGGCGATCGCCTCGATGACCGCCAGACGGAGGTCGAAGGGGGCGCCGCCCAGCGCCGCCTGCACCGCGTCGGTGTCGAGGCTGCCGCCGCCGACGGCGAGCGCCTGATCGAGCAGCGACAGCGCATCGCGAGCAGAACCGGCGGCGCGGCGCACGACGAGGTCGAGCACCGCCTCGTCGCTCGCGACGCCCTCCCGGCCGAGGATGTCGACCAGGTGGTCGTGGAGCTGTTCGGCGGTCAGCAGCGTGAACTCGAAGTGTTGCGTCCGTGACCGGATCGTCGGCAGAACCTTGTGCGGGTCGGTGGTCGCGAGCACGAACACGACGTGAGCGGGCGGTTCCTCGAGCGTCTTCAGCAGCGTGTTCGACGCCGCCGCGGAGAGCATGTGGACCTCGTCGATGATGTACACCTTGCGCCGGGAAGACGCGCCGACCCCGAGGTGCACGCCCTGGATGAGGTCGCGCATCGCTTCTACGCCGTTGTTCGACGCGGCGTCGAGCTCGACGAGGTCGTAGAAGCGGCCTTCCGACAGCGCGACACAGTTCTCGCACACGCCGCACGGCTCACCGTCGGCGCCGAGGTTCAGGCAGTTGAGCGCGCGCGCCGAACAGGCGCGCGGTCGTGGTCTTCCCCGTGCCGCGCGGCCCCGAGAAGAGGTACGCATGACCGACCCGATCTTCGGTGACCGCGTTGCGCAGCGCAGTGGTGACGTGGTCCTGGCCGACGAGCGCCGCGAACTTTTGCGGGCGGTGCTTCCGGTACAGGCTGGCCACGGCCCGACCTTACCGGCGCCACCCCTCGCCGATCGCGCTGTGTCGCGCTGTGCAAGAACCGATCGTTTCGTGTGCGGTGGTGGCCCGTCCGCAGCAGATCGGGCGACCCGGCGGCACTCGAGAGTTTCCGCTGAGAGCTGCTTCCTCTCGGACCTGACTCGGTTCACGGGCTCCCGTCGCGCCGGACCCGACCCGCGCGGACGAGCCACCACCGCACACGAAGACGCACGAGTGTAACGGCGGAAGCGACTTGTACACTCCGTCGGTTCAGGAGGGGTGCGAGAGCGGCCGAATCGGCACGCTTGGAAAGCGTGTGTGGGGCAACCCACCGTGGGTTCGAATCCCACTCCCTCCGCTCGGCCCAACCGCCGGACCCAACCGTGGAAACCGACGGTGCGCTACCGGACGAGCTGTGCGCAATGGCCAGCGAGGGGTGATGTTCGATGGCGAACGCCGAGACCACGCCGGCTGCGAAGCGTGACGGGCCGGTCCTGCTCGTCGGGACCCGCAAGGGCGCATGGTTGCTCGGCGCCGATCGCGAGCGACGATCGTGGACAGTGTCGGACCCCATGTTCCTCGGCCACATCGTCCAGCACATGGTGCTCGACCCGCGCGACCACGAGACGCTGCTCATCGGGTCGCGCACCGGTCACCTCGGCCCGACCGTCTTGCGATCGCGCGATCTCGGGCGCACGTGGAAGGAGGCGAGCCGTCCGCCCGCCTTCGCGTCCGGCGACCGGCTGGAGCGCAGCCTCCGCGCCGTGTTCTGGCTCACACCGGGCCACGCGGACGAACCCGGCGTCTGGTACGCCGGCGGCTCACCGCAAGGACTGTTCCGCAGTGAGGACAACGGCGACACCTGGGCACCCGTGTCGGGTTGGAACGACCACGCCGACTGGGAGCGGTGGGCCGAGTGGCCCGAAGAAGGCACACCCGACGGATCGATGCTGCACTCGATCAACATCGACCCGCGCGATGCCACGCACCTCTACATCGGCCTCTCGGGCGGCGGCGTGTTCGAGAGCGTCGACGGCGGCAAGGACTGGCAGCCGCTGAACGCAGGTTGCCTCGCGACGTTCCTTCCCGATCCGGAGCCCGCGTTCGGGCACGACCCGCATTGCGTCCGGCTGCATCCGATGCGACCCGACCGCTTGTACCAGCAGAACCACTGCGGCATTTACCGCATGGAGCGCGCGGACGGGCGCTGGGACCGAATCGGCGACAACATGCCCCCCGAAGTCGGCGACATCGGTTTCCCGATCGAGCTGCACCCACGCGACCCCGATACGGCGTGGGTGTTCCCGATGGACGGCACCGACGTGTGGCCGCGCACGAGCCCCGACGGTCGGCCGTCCGTGTTCGTCACGCGAGACGCCGGGGAGTCATGGACGCGCTGCGACGGCGGTCTACCCGAACGCGCGTGGTTCACCGTGAAGCGTCAAGCGATGACCGTCGACGATCGGGATCCCGTCGGCGTGTACTTCGGAACGACGAGCGGAGACGTGTGGGCGAGCATCGATGAAGGCACGGAGTGGACGCGCATCGCCGAGCATCTCCCCGAGATCTACACGTTGGAATTCGCGGATCCGCGTGACCCTCTCTGAGCTCTGCAAGGCGTGAACGTCCGCATTCCGACTCCGCTGCGCTCGTACACGGATCAGCTGGCGGTCGTGGACATCGACGCCGATACCGTGGAGTCGCTGTTCGCCGAGCTCGATCGGCGCTATCCCGGCATCCGGTTCCGCGTCGTCGACGAACGCGGCGCGTTGCGCCGGCACATGAAGGTGTTCGTCAACGAGGACGCGGTGCGCGATCTCGCGACCAGACTCCTGCCGACCGACGAGGTAACGATCATGCAAGCGCTCTCGGGCGGTTGAGTCTACTACAAGGACACGAACCCGGTCATGGCCGCGGACGCCCGCCGCACGATCGACGAGGTCCTCGCCGAGCACGCAGCCGCGACGCCATCGTGACGCAATCGTGACGCGCTGCGAGTTCGCAGTCGTGCGCGGGTACGAGGTCGCTTCGGTCGAGGGTGACGACGAGCCGATGAACGCGGCGTCGCTCGTGAAGCAGGTGCTCGGCCATCTCGCGTTTGCACTCATCGGCGACCTCGACGCTCCGATCCTCGACAACATCACCTTGCGCCACGTGCTCTCCCACACGACCGGGCTGCCCAACTGGCGCACCGGTGACGAGCTCGACGCCCCTGCGCGTCGCCGGGCGTGCAGTGGGGCTACTCGGGCGAGGCGTTCGTGCTGCTCCAGAGCGAACTCGAGCGGCGCTCGGGACGCGCGATCGACGAGCTCGCGGCGGAGCTGGTGTTCGCGCCGCTCGGTATGCACGCCACGAGGTTCGACGTTCCCGAACCTGGGTTCCACGGCTCGCGGCCGCTGCTCACGACCGCGTCCGACTACGCCCGGTTCCTCGCCCACGTCTTGTCGATCGACGACGAACGGTTCCGTGCGCAGGTCCGGATCGACGACGAGCTCGCGTGGGGCGCGGGCTGGGGGCTCGAGCTCGGACCGCCGGTGTACGCGTGGCAGTGGGGCCTGAACTTCCAAGGCTTCGGCGAAGCGAGCAACTTCGTGATCGGTTCGCCGACGTCGGGTGACGGCGTCGTGGTGCTCACCGACGACACGACGCACGGACGAGCGCGCTATCAGGAGATCGTCTCGCGCGAGCTTCCCGGCGATCACCCGTCGCTCCGTGTAGAGCACAACCCGACGTGGCTGGCGCTGATGACCTGACCCTCAGCGGAGCCGCACGACGTTGCCGGTCACGAGCCGGGCTGCGTCGGTGCAGAGCCACGCGATCACCTCTGCGACTTCGTCGGGCGCGGCGACGTGTACGTGGTCGGGGCTCTCGGCAACGAACTGCCGGACGTCGTCGGTGACCCATCCGGTGTCGGTCACCGGCGGGTAGACGACGTTCGCGGTGATCCCGTCGGCGGCCAGTTCGACCGACGCGGCCATCGTGTAGTTCTCGAGCGCGGCCTTGGCCGCGCCGTACGACACCTCTCCCGGGAACCCCATTGCGCCACCGGAAGTGAGGCTCACGACGCGTCCCCAGCCGGCATCGCGTGCTCGCAGTCGGGTGGACAGCTCGGCGATCAAGAGAGCACCGCCGCGCGCGTCGACCAGGAACTGCGCGTCGAACGACCGCGCGGTCACTCGCTCGTTGCGGCGGCCGAACCGGTCGTTTCCCTCGGGTCCGAAGGTGTCCTTGCGCCAGCCGCTCGCGTTGTGCACGAGGATCGAGATCGGCCCGAGCTCCACCTCCATCGCGTCGAACACGCGCGCGGGTGTGCCGGCGTCGGCGAGGTCGGCGGCGACAGCATGCGCACGACGTCCGGTTGCGCGTGATCGCCTCCACCGTTCCCGTCGCCGATCGGGCGCGTTGCTCGGCGTACGCGGCCGGCCGACCGGGGTCCTCGTCGTGTTGACCCTCGCGCAATTGCAGGTAGGTGACGCCGACGTCGGCGCCGAGTCGCGCCAGCGCGACCGCGGTGGCGGCGCCGATGCCGTGGTTGGCGCCGGTCACCAGTGCAACTCGATCGGCGAGCGGCAACGCACCCATGGTCACGGGACGATACGTGGCGGGCGGCGGAACGTGTCGATGTACGAGACTGCGCCGATGGACGACGAGCTGACGTGGGACGCACCCGGGCCCGGCGACTGGTGGTTGGTGCGGGAGCACTTCCCGCTCCCGATGAGCCGCATGCTGTCGACGCTGTTTCCGCCGGTGACGCACGGGTGGAAGCGGGGCGGCGCGCGATACGGGCTCGCCACCGGCGAACCGTCGTGGGGCGCGGTGAACGGCTGGATCTACTACGGGCCCGAGGTTCCGCTCACGCGCCACGAGCTCGAGGCTCGCGAGGTCGCAGCCAACGGAACGCTGACTTCGACGCCGTGGCGCGACGAGGTGCGGCGTTGGCACGAGGAAGAGCGGCCGCGCGTCGTCGCCGCGAACCTCGCGCTCCAGCGTGTCGATCCGTCGGCGCTCGACGACGACGCGCTGGCCGCGCACTTCCGGACGACCGTGGACAACTATCTGCGAGAAGCGCCGTTGCACTTCGAGCACACCGGGTTCGACGTCGTCGCCGGCATGCTGTTCGACGCGGGCCGGCACGCGGGCGTGGACCCGCGCGAGACCGCGAAGCTGCTCGCCGGCGCGTCGCCCGCGACCGCGGCAGTCGACGCCCACGTGCAACGCATCGCCGACGCCCTCGACCGCGCCGGCGCGCCGGCGCCGCTCCGGTCGCTCGACGAGATACATGCGGCGGGCGCCGATGCCGGCATGGCACTCGACGCGTACCTCGAGGAGTACGGGTGGCGGCCCGTCGCCGCGCACGACATCACCGAACGGGCGCTCGTGGAACGTCCCGAGCTCGTTGTCGCGACGATCAACGCCCGCCGCGCCCGTCCGGCCGGCGACGGCGGCGAGGGCGGGCGCGCACCGGCGACGGGGACACTCCCGCCCCCGAGTGCCGAACGCGCCCGGTTCGACGAGCTCCTCGTCGACGCGCGCGCCAGCTACGGGCTGCGCGACGACGACGTGGGCGTCTGCTGGATCTGGCCGCTCGGCCTCGTCCGCCGCGCCGCGCTCGAGATCGGCGCGCGGTGCGCGACACGCGGGCAGCTGACGGACGCGCAACACATCTTCGAGGCCGACGTCGACGAGGCGCTGGCCCTGCTGGCAGGGGGCGGGCCGCCGGCCGACGACTTGGCCCGTCGCTGGGAGCGACGAGTGCGAGCCGCCGACGCGGATCCGCCGATGCACCTCGACGGCGGAGGCAAGCGGAGTGACCCGCTTCCCGTCCCGCCGGCCGTGGCGCGGCTCACCGCATTGCGTGACCAGATGTGGGCCGCGGCTCCGGAACGTGTGGACGCGCCGTTGCACGGCATCGGGATCGGATCCGAACCGGCAACGGGTACCGCGCGCCTCGTGTCTCGACGCCGAGGAGCTGTCGCGCCTCGAGGACGGCGACATCCTCGTGACGGTCACGACGACCACCGCCTTCAACGCCGTGTTCCCACTCCTCGCCGGTGTGGTCACCCAGCACGGGGGTCTCTTCAGTCACACCGCGCTGCTCGCACGCGAGCTCGACCTCCCGGCGGTCGTCGGCGTCGGCGACGTGTTCGACACGGTGCAGGACGGCGACGTCGTGGAAGTCGACCCGGTGGCCGGCACCGTCCGCGTCCTTGCATGAGGGTCACTGCTGCACGAGGGCGATCGTGAACAACGTCGCCGCGGCCAGGCCGGACAGCGTCCGCACGTGGTTGGCAGCCGTCCACTCGCGGAGGAAGCGCTTCCAGTACGCCGGCGTGTCGCTCCCGTTCGCGGCACGTGCCTCGAGCGCGTCGTTGCGCGGCACGTTGTACGCCAACGTCACGAGCATCGTCCCGGTGAGATAGCAGACGCTCCCGGCTCCGACCAGCCCGGCGCCCGACTCACCCCAGTGCGCGACGGTCGGAACGAGCAGCACCGCGCACACCACGGCGTTGCCCATGAGCGCCAGCATGAAGAGCGGGTTGACCACGGTGACGTTGATCGACTGCATCGCGGCGACGCCCTGTGCGGCCGGCAGCCTTGCGAGCGCCCGCATCACGAACGTCGAGAACGCGAAGAACACACCCGCGACCAGACCGGACGCGATCGCCACGACGACCGTGAGCGTCAGGATCCATCCTTCGATCATCGGATCGCCGCGTGATCGACCGCCCACACGCCCGTGGCGGCCGCGTCGCGCGCGTAGGCGCCGAAGTCGCGCGGCGCCCGACCCAGTGCGCGCTCCACACCGTCGGCGAGGGATGCATTGCGTCCGTCGAGCACTTCGGCGAACAGGTAGGTGAAGAGCTCGACGTGATCGGCAGGAATTCCCTCCTCGATCAGCGAAGCCGCGTAGTCACTCATCGACACGGACGCGAACCGGATCGGGCGACCCGTGGCGTGCGCGATCTCGGCGACCGCTTCGGCGAACGTCAAGAGGCGGGGTCCGGTGACCTCGTAGACCTGACCGGCGTGACCGCCTTCGGTGAGCGCGGCGACCGCGACGTCGGCGATGTCGTCGGCGTCGATGAACGGCTCGACCATCGAGTCGACCGGCAGTGCGACCTCGCCACTCAACACCGCGGGCAGCAAGTAGTCCTCGCTGAAGTTCTGATCGAACCAGCTCGAGCGCACGATCGTCCACGGCGCGCCGGCTTGCTGCACCGCCTGCTCGCCGCGCAAGGCGCTTGTCCTCGCCGCGCCCGGACAGGAGGACCAGCCGCTCGACGCCGCGGGCGACCGCGTGCCGGGCGAAGGCACCCACGGTCTCGGCGGCACCGGGCACGGCGACGTCGGGCACGATCGTCACGTAGACGGCGGAGACGCCTTCGAGCGCCGCGCCCCACGTCGCGGGGTCGTCCCAGTCGAAGGGCGGCGCGCCGGCGCGAGACCCGATCCGGATCGGGACGCGGCGCCGCCGCAGCCGCTGCGCCACCCGGCGACCGGTCTTGCCGGTGCCGCCGAGCACGAGGATCGGGCGGTCGGACCTCGGGTCTTCGTTCATGACGGTTCCTCCGTGTAGTTTCGTTACGTTGTAACGTAACGTTGTTGCGATACCATGTCAAGCGTGGGCCGTCCCAAGGAGCACGACGCCGGCACCCGGATCGCGCTCCTCGACGCGGCCGAACGGCTGATCGACGTGCACGGCCCCGACGCGGCGTCCGTGCGTGCCGTCGCGGAGGAGATCGGCACGACGACGCGCGCCGTCTACAGCGTCTTCGGGTCGAAGGCGGGGCTCCTCGAGGCCCTCGCGACGCGCCTGTTCGACGTGCTGAGCGACGCCATCGACGCGGTGCCCCGCACCAACGATCCGGCCGCGGATCTCGTCGCCGCGGGCGTGCGAGCCTTCCGCAGGACCGCGCTCGAACACCCGTCGTTGTACCGGCTCGTGTTCATGCACGTCGTGCCGGATCTGCAACTCGGTTCGGAGTTCGGTGCTGTCGCTTCGGCCGCGTTCGGGCGACTCGAAGCCCTTGTCGCGCGCCTCGAGCGCGCGGGAGCGCTCGGAACTCGCTCCGTTGCCGAAGCCGCCGTCACGTTCCACTCGCTCACGGAAGGACTGGCGACGGTCGAGCTCCGCGGGCAGATGCTCGATCCCGGCGCGGCCGAGCGCGTCTGGAACGACGCCCTCGCGTCGCTGGTCCGCGGCTGGGCGACGGGCTGACGGAGCACCGCGGGACACGCACTTTTCCGCGTCACACTTTCGCTTGACTGGCACTCAAATCTATGGTTGAGTGCCAGTCAAATGAATACGACCCGTACCTACAGCATGACGAACCGAGCCGAAGGCGTAGCGGGGACGCGCGATCGGATCACCGGCGCCGCCCTCGACCTTCTCCTCGAGCTGCCGTACGAGGACGTCACGCTCGCGGGGATCGCCCGGGCCGCGGGCGTCTCGCACCAGACGGTGTTGAACCACTTCGAATCCAAGGAGGGCGTCGCCATCGCATCGGCCCGCGTCCTCTCGGAGCAGACGGTCGCGGCGCGCAACGCGGGCGCGGCGGGCGACACGAAGAGCGCGGTGCACGCGCTCGTCGGCGAGTACGAGCGGTGGGGCGATGCGAACTTCCGGTGGGCCGCCACCTCGGAACGGCTCGGCCAGCTCGCCTCCATGCTCGAGGAAGGACGGGCCTCGCACCGAGCCTGGCTCGTCGACCAGTTCGGCGCCCAACTCCCGACCGCGGCGGCCGCGCGCGAGCGCACGCTTGCCGCGGTCTATGCCGCGACCGACGTGTACACGTGGAAGCTCCTGCGGCGCGACCTGCATCTGTCCCGGACCGAGACCGAACGCGTGATCGGCGACATGGTGTCGTCCGTGCTCGCACACAAAACGACATCGAGCCAAACGACATCGAGCCAAACGAAATCGAGAAGGAGAGCGGGGAAATCACGATGAACAGCAACCCGAAGCGAACGTACTTGTTCACCCTGGTCGACTCGGGTGGCACGGTGCCGCCCGAGCTCGCAGTCGCGCGCAAGCTGATCGAACGGGGACACACCGTGATCGCGCTGGCCGAGGACTCCATGGAGCCGGAGGTGCGAGCGAGCGGTGCGACGTTCCGGCCATGGGAACACGCGCCGAACCGCGCCTCCCGCCAGGCGCACGACGACCCGTACCGCGACTGGGAAGCGAAGAACCCGAAGCAGCTGATCGAGCGCATGCTCGACAAGGCCCTCGCGACACCCGCGCCGCTCTACGCGGCCGACGTGCGCGTCGGCCATCGAAGCTGTCGCGCCCGACACCGTCGTGTGCAGCCAGTTCGCAATCGGCGCGATGGTCGGGGCGGAGTCGACCGGCATCCCGTTCGACGTGCTGATGCCGAACATCTATCTGTGCCCGGTGCCGGGGTTGCCGCCGTTCGGACTGGGCCTGAAGCCGGCCAAGAGCGTGCTCGGGCGGGGGCGCGACCGCGCGCTGAACAGCCTGATCGCGCGGATGTGGGACAAGGGACTCGCGCGTATCAACGCGTTGCGCTCCGAGTACGGGCTCGCGCCGATCGCACACTTCTGGGACCAGATCCACCACGCGCGTCGCGAGCTCGTGCTCACCTCCGCCGCGTTCGACTTCCCGGCCCGGTTGCCGGCCAACGTTCGCTACGTCGGCGCGCAACTCGACGACCCGGCGTGGGCCGAGGCCTGCGCGCTCCCAGGCGGCGACGGACCGCTCGTGCTCGTCGCGATGTCATCGACGTTCCAGGATCATGCCGACAGCTTGCAGCGCGTCGCCGACGGGCTCGGCCGCCTGCCGGTGAGAGCGCTGCTCACGACCGGTCCTGCGGTCGACCCCGAAGTCGTGCGCGCACCTGCGAACGTCACCGTGGTGCGCTCCGCTCCACACAGCCAGGCGATGCAGCAGGCGGCGGTCGTCGTGACCCACGGCGGGCACGGCACGGTCGTGAAGTCGCTGGCCGCCGGAGTGCCGCTCGTCGTGATGCCCCACGGCCGCGACCAGGCCGACAACGCGACGCGCGTCTCGATGCGCGGCGCAGGTGTCACCGTCAAGCGCGGCGCGTCGCCGGAGCAGATCGCGAATGCGGTACAGGCGGTCATCGACGATCCGGGTTACCGGCAACGTGCGGGCGCGCTCGGTACGACCATCCGTCGTGACGCCGCGACGAGCCGCGTGGTCGACGAACTGGAAGCAGACCCCGATCGGGACGCGCAAGCCGCCGGCGCACGCTGAAGGGGCGGCGACCATAGGGTCACGGCGTGGACGTCGATCCGTCTCGCCTCGAGACGTGGATGAGCGTGGCGCTCTCAGAGGCCCGGGCCGCGCTCGTCCACGGCGACGTACCGGTCGGGGCGGTCGTCGTCGATCTCGAAGCCGATCGGATCGTCGCCGCCGCCCACAACGAGCGAGAGCGGTCCTCCGACCCGACCGCACACGCCGAGCTCCTCGCCTTGCGCGCCGCCGCGCAGGCGTTGGGAAGGTGGAGACTCGACCGGCACGCGCTCGTTGTCACCCTCGAACCGTGCCCGATGTGCGCCGGCGCGGCATGGGCCGCGCGCGTGCCGCTCCTGGCGTTCGGTGCGACCGACCCGAAGGCGGGCGCGAGCGGAAGCCTCTACAACTTCGCGGCCGACCCCCGTCTGAACCACACGACGGAGGTCCGACCGGGAGTGCGCGCGGAGGAGTGTGCGGAGCTGCTCAGGACGTTCTTCGCCGGAAGAAGATCGCCCACGATCCCCTAACATCTCGCCCCGGAGGGATGCGAGAGCGGCCGAATCGGATGGTCTCGAAAACCATTGTGGCGCAAGCCACCGTGGGTTCAAATCCCACTCCCTCCGCCACTGCGTACACGTCCGGGCCCCGCGATCGTGCGGGGCCCGGTCGCGGCCGGTTCAGTCGCGGCCGGTTCAGTCGCCGAGGCCGAGGTTGTCGTAGATCTCGCGCGTCGCCGTACTGCGGTTGAGCGTGTAGAAGTGGAATCGCTCCACCCCGCCGGCGCGCAGCGCTTCGCACAGCTCCGTGGCGGCCTCGACACCGACGCGGAACATGGCGTCGGGATCGTCCTCGACCGCACGCAGCCGTTGCTCGAGCGAATCGGGGAAGTCGGCGCCCGAGAGCTCGGCCATGCGCTTCACCGACTTCACATTGGTGACCGGCATGATCCCCGGAGTCACCGGCGTGGTGACGCCGAGGCGTTCGAGGTCGGCCACGAAGTCGAACCACACGTGCGGCTCGAAGAAGAACTGCGAGAGCCCGAAGTCGGCGGCGGCGAGCTTTTCGGCCTGCCGGCGGCGGTCTTCGCCCACCTCGCGCGACGCCGGATGGCCTTCGGGATGCACTGCCACGCCGACCGAGAACGCGTCGAATTCGCGCGCGAGCTCGATGAGGTCGGTCGCGTTGCCGAGCTCGCCGGGCGGGAGGTCGAGGTCCTTCGGCGGGTCGCCGCGCAGCGCGAGCACGTTGCAGACGCCGGCATCGGCGTACCGGGAAAGGATGTCTTCGAGCTCGGCCCGCGAGTGCGCCGCGCAGGTGAGGTGCGCCATCGCCGTCATCGACGTCTGCTCGTTGATCCACACGACGAGGTCGTGCGTCCGCTCACGCGTGGTGCCGCCGGCCCCGTAGGTGACCGACACGAACGACGGCGCCAGCTCCTCGAGGTCCTTCAGGGTCTCTTCGAGCTGCACCTCGGCCGCCGGCGTCTTCGGCGGGAAGAACTCGAAGGAGTACGCGGGTCCGTCCGCAAGCAGTTCAGCGATCCTCATGGTCAGGAAGGTTAGGCGAGCGCCCGATTGCGACGCCCTTGGAAGCGGCGGAGGCGCAGCGAGTTGGTGACGACGAACACCGACGAGAAGGCCATCGCACCGGCCGCGATGATCGGGCTGAGCAAGCCCGCTGCGGCCAGCGGGATCGCGGCAACGTTGTACGCGAAGGCCCAGAACAGGTTGCCCTTGATCGTCGTGAGCGTGCGGCGCGACGAGCGCGATCGCGTCGGCGGCCGCCACGAGGTCACCACTCACGAGCGTCAGGTCGCTCGCCTCGATGGCGACATCGGTACCGGTGCCGAGCGCGATGCCGAGATCCGCCTGGGCGAGCGCGGGCGCGTCGTTCACACCGTCGCCGACCACCGCGACCCGGTTCCCTTCACGTTGCAGTTCTCTTCACGACATCGACCTTCCCCTCCGGGAGGACGCCCGCAACGACGACGTCGATCCCGACCGCGTCGGCCACCGCACGCGCGGTACGGGGTGCGTCACCCGTCGCCATGACGACTTCCAAGCCCAGCTCGTGGAAGGCCGAAATCGCCGCGCGCGAGGTTGGTTTCACGGTGTCGGCGACCACGAACACCGCACGCGGTTCGTCGTCCCAGGCCGCGACGACTGCGGTGTGGCCGGCCGTTTCGGCGGCGTCGATCGCGGCGCGCAACACGTCCGCCATCGATTCGAACAACGACGCGCGTCCGACGACGACCGCGTGGTCGTCGATCGTCGCGCGGACTCCCGAACCCGCGTCGTTCACGAACTGCGTCGGCGCGACGATCCGGGCACCGCGCGCCTCGGCACCGCGGGCAATTGCGACCGCGATCGGATGCTCGGAGGCGTCCTCCGCCGACCCCGCGAGCCGCAGCGCGTCGTCGAGTGACACGCCGGGCGCAACCACGACGTCGACCAGCTCCATGCGGCCGTGGGTGATCGTGCCGGTCTTGTCGACGACGACGCGCTCGATGCGCTGGGTGGCCTCGAGCACCTCGCCGCCGTTGATCACGATGCCGAGCTGCGCGCCGCGACCGGTACCGACCATGATCGCCGTCGGTGTCGCCAGGCCCAGCGCGCACGGGCACGCGATGATCAGAACCGCGACCGCAGCGGTGAAGGCCTCGCTCGGGTCCTGACCGGCGACGAGCCAGAACCCGGCCGTCGCCAGCGCGATCGCGACCACGATCGGCACGAAGACCGCCGAAATGCGGTCGGCGAGGTGCTGTACCGGGGCCTTGGAACCTTGCGCCTCCTCCACGAGGCGCACGACCTGCGCGAGCGCGGTGTCGGAACCGACGCGTGTCGCCTCGACGACGACCCGACCGGATGTGTTGACCGACGCGCCGAACACCTCGTCGCCCACGCCGATCTCGACCGGCACCGGTTCACCAGTGAGCATCGAGACGTCGACCGCGCTCATACCGTCGACCACACGGCCGTCCGTGGCGACCTTCTCACCCGGTCGTACGACGAACCGGTCGCCGACGACGAGACTGCCGATCGGGATCTCATCGCCGTTCTCGAGCCGCGCGGTCTTGGCCCCGAGCCGCAACAGCGCGCGCAACGCGTGCGCGCTCCGACCCCGCGCTCGCGCTTCGAAGTACTTGCCGAGAAGGATCAGCGTGGTGATCACCGCTGCGGTCTCGAAGTACATGTCGCCGTCGTCGACGAAGACGAGCGCAACCACCGACCACGTCCACGCCGCGATCGTGCCGATCGAGATGAGTGTGTCCATCGTCAGCCGCGCCGTGGCGCGCGTTCGCGAGCGTCGCCTCGTGGAACATCCATCCGCACCACCACACGACCGGTGTTGCGACAGCCAGCGCCCACCACTCCCAACCCGGGAACTGGAGCGGCCCGATCATCGAGACACCCAGGAGGGGCAACGAGAGGATCGCGGCCGGCACCAATCGGCGCGCGACGAAGCGGGCCGCGTCGGCGTCAGGATCCTCGGGCTCGATTTCGGGCACCTGGTAGCCGAGCTCCGCCACCTTGCCGGCCAGTTCGGGGACCCCGACCCGGGCGTCGTCGTAGTCGACGGTCGCTCGTGCAGTGGCGTAGTTGACGCGCGCTTCGCTGACGCCGGTGAGCCCGGTGAGGCCGCGCTCCAGCCGAGCTGCACAGGAGGCGCAGGTCATGCCCGCGATGGGAAGGTCGACGTGCTGCATGGTGCGTAGTAGTATACCCCCGTACCCTATATGCGCTAAGCCGCCGGGAGAGAAGGCAGCGTGCGCGGATACACGATGAACCGGGACGACTACCTCAACCGCCTCCGCCGGATCGAGGGTCAGGTCCGGGGCCTGCAACGCATGGTGAGCGACGACGAGTACTGCATCGACGTGCTCACCCAGATCGCGTCGGTGTCCAAGGCGCTCCAGGGCGTCGGGCTCGGGTTGCTCGACGAGCACCTCCGGCACTGCGTCGCCGATGCGGTGCGTGCCGACGCCATGCGCACCGACGGTAGGGAAGGCGACGAGAAGGTCCACGAGGCCGTCCAGGCGGTGGAGCGCCTCCTCCGAGCGTGAGCGTCCGCGCGCCGGGCGTTTAGTCTCCCTCCATGACCCAGGCCGAGGCCGCGCCCGAGAAGAAGGAACGCTGGACCTTCTCCTGGAAGCACCTCTACGACGAGGTGGTGACGAGCGGCCTGTGCACCGGTTGCGCCGGCTGCGTGGTCGCCTGCCCCCACGACGTGCTCGGCTACGACGACCAGAACGGGCAGTACAAGCCGATCCAGATCGAGGAATACGGCGGGCCCGGCGACTGCAGCCACGGTGACAAGGCGTGCACCTCCTGTACACGCGCGTGTCCCCGCTTCCGCGCTTGGGAGCCGGAGATCGACCAGTTCATGTTCGGACGCGAGCGCGCGCCCGACGAGGTGTCGGGCGTCTTCAAGGACATCTGCCTCGCCCGCGCCGCCGACCCGGAGCTCCACGAAGTCGGCCAGGACGGCGGTCTCGTGTCGGCCATGCTCGTGTACGCGCTCGAGCACGACATGATCGACGCCGCGCTCGTCTCGTACCTCGAGGGCGACGGAACGTCGTGGAAGGCGATCCCGGGTATCGCGCGCACCCGCGAGGACGTGATCGCGTCGGCGGGGAGCCGGTACACGTACTCGGCCAACACGATGGCGTACATGGATCTCGAGAAGGACGACGAGCGAATCGCGATCGTCGGTATGTCGTGTCAGTCGTCGATACCGCCGGTGATGAAGCAACGCAAGGCCGGCAAGGTCGCTCGCCGGCTCTCGCTCAACATCGGCCTGCTGTGCTCCAAGACGTTCGACGACGCGATCTTCGAAGAGCTGTTCGAAGCGAAGTACGGCCTGAAGAAGGCCGACATCAAGAAGATGAACATCAAAGGCGTCTTCCAGCTCTGGATGCACGACGGCGCGTACCACGAGGTCCCGCTGAAGGAATGTCACGCCTGGACGCGCGAGGGCTGCAAGATGTGCCCCGACTTCGCCGCCGAGCACGCCGACATCTCGACCGGCGGGATCGGCAAGTACAACGACTGGACACTCACGATCGTGCGCACCGACGCGGGCCGCGAGCTGATGGAGCGCATGCTCACCGACGGCGCGATCGAAACCCGTCCGGGTGACGACGACCCCGACGCGATCGCACTGATGCACAAGCTCTCGAAGAAGTCTCGCAAACGTTGGCCGGAGTTCGCGATCGACGCCCCGCGCCTGATTGCCGCACCAGAACCGCCGGCCGGGGGATAGCCTCGGCCCGAATGGGCGAAGCCACCGACGCCGCCCCGCTGCGGGTACTACTCGTCGAGGACCACACGATGGTCGCTCGCGGGCTCGAGGCCGCGCTGGCCGAAGAGCCCGATCTCGAGGTCGTCGGCATTGCCGGCACTGTCGAAGACGGCGTGCTCCGCTTCCGCCAGCTCCAACCCGACGTGGTGGTCATGGACTACCGACTCCCGGACGGACAGGGCACCGACGCAACGCGGCAGATCCGAGCGGCCGAAGCCGAGGCCGCGGTGCTGCTGCTCACCGGCGCCGACGACCCCAGTGTCGTGGCCGCCGCACTCGACTCGGGCTGCAGCGGCTTCGTGTCGAAGGATCGCGACGTCGACGAGCTCGCGAGCGCCATCCGCGCGGTCGCACGCGGCGCCGCGGTGTTCCCCGCTGACCTGCTGTCGCGCGCACTGAGCCCGGCCGACAAGTCGGGACTCGGTTCCGACCTCACCTCGCGCGAAACGCGAAGTGTTGGCGATGCTCGCCGACGGCGCCTCGACCGAGGAGATCGGGAGCGGGCTCTTCCTGAGCCTGCACACCGTGCGGAACCACGTTCGGAACATCCTCACCAAGCTGCACTCGCGCACGAAGTTGGAGGCCGTCGTCGTCGCGGCGCGTTCCGGTCTGGTCGACCTGCGTCCCGACGAGTGAGGAGCCTGCGCGCCCGCGTCGCAGTCGTCGTCGTCGCGGCGTTCATCCCGGCGTTCGTCGCCCTCTATCTCATCTCGCGCAACGACCGCGACGAAGCGCGCGACGACACGCGCCGAAGAAACGCGCGCGCTCGCCACCAACGTTGCCGAACAGTACGAAGATCTGGTCGGCGACACGCGCACGTTGCTACGCGCGATCGGCTCGGTACCGCCGAACGACATCGTCCTCGGCCGGTGTCAGGGTGTCCTCGCCGCGATGACCCGCCAGACCCCGACCTACGACAACCTCTACGTCGTCGGCGCCGACGGCGGCGTGATCTGCAGCGCCCAACCGATCACGCCGCCGATCGACCCGCAATCCGAGTGGATCCGCACCGCACTGCGCGACGGCGAGTTCATCGGGCTCGAGTCGGAAGGCGGACCGGACGCCGACGCGAAGTACCGCATCGCCCTGGGGTTCGACGAGGGTCGGGGTCCGTTCGTGGCGGCGGCGGAGATCGCGCTCGAAGGCCTCGGTCCGGTCATCGCAGACGTCGAGTCGTCGTCGGAGACGTCGGTCACCGTGCTCGACGAGTCCGATGTCATCCTGTTCAACCGACCTGGAAGGGAGCTCGTCGGAGACTCGGCCGCCGACCTTCCACTGGTCCTTGCCTTGCGCGACGCACCGAGTGGCACGGATGTCATCGACGATGGCCCCGACGGCGTCGAACGGATCTACACGGCCGACCTCGTCAGCGACCCGGAAGGCTCGATGGTGCTCGCCGGGATCTCGACCGACGCGGCGTTTGCAGAGTCGGATCGCTGGCTGCGGTCGCGACTCCTGATGCTCGTGTTCGCGACGATCCTCGCCCTTGCAATCGCGTTGTTGTTCGCGCATCTTTCGGTGATCCGCCGCGTCCGTGATCTCGTGACGACGACTCGCCGGATCGGAGCCGGCGACCTGGGTGCCCGTTCAGACGGTCCGCACGAGCGGACGAGATCGGCGAGCTCGGTCGCTCGCTCGACGCGATGGCCGACGAGCTGCAACTGCGCGAGGAAGAGCGCGCGCATCTCCTCACGGCGATCGTCGAGGCGAGCGAGGAGGAGCGCAAGCGCATCGCCGGCGACGTGCACGACGACTCGATTCAGGTCATGTCGGCGCACGTCATGAACTTGCAGCTGATGCGACGCCGCGTCGACGATCCCGAGACCCAGCAGCGCATACGCGATCTCGAGCAGTCGGGCCGGGCCGCAACCGCGCGACTGCGAGATCTGGTGTTCGAGCTCCATTCGCCGACCCTCGAAGAGCACGGCTTGCACGCCGCGCTCGAGACGCTGCTCGACCGTGCGTTCGAAGGTGCCGGAGTCACGCACTCGCTTTCGAGCAGCCTCGACACCGAACCGCCCCTGCCGACGGCCGCGACGGCCTACCGCATCGCGCAGGAGGTGATCCGGAACTGCCGCCAGCACGCCGAGGCCGAGACGATCACCGTCGACGTCTCGCGTAGCGAGTCGGATCTGGTGCTGCGCGTCGCCGACGATGGGCGCGGGTTCGATCCGGCGGCGATCGGCGACCGCCCCGGCCATCTGGGTGTGCGCGGCATCCACGAACGCGCCGCGGCGGTCGGCGGCAGCGTCACGATCGAGTCCGCACCCGGGCGGGGCACGACGGTGGTGTGCCGGCTGCCGTGGTTGCTGGATCTGGGTGCCGATCGCGACGGCGACGGAGCCGCGGCTACGCGCTGATACCGAGCACCGAGTACGCGACGTCGAGCAGGTCGTCGGAGCCCTTCACCACGTACGCCGCCGCACCGGCGTCCTGCATGGCCTGGCGCGTGTGCCGGTCGTCGTGGCTCGAGCACACGAGCACGACCGTGCCGGGTGAGCACGCATGGATGCCGGCGATCGCGGGCTCGCCGCCGCCGGGCATGCGCACATCGACGACGGCGAGGTCGGGCTGGTGGATGTGCGCGGCGTCCGTGGCGTCGTCGCCACTCGCGACGGAAGCCACGATGCGGAACCGGCTGTCCGTCTCGAGCAGCTCCTCGATCGCTCGGCGGACGACGATCTCGTCGTCGGCCAGCAGCACAGTGACCACGGTTCGGTTTCTTCCCCTGCTCCGGCTCTCCGGCCCGCTTCTCCCGGGCATGTCGCCAGAGTGCCCGCTGACGGCTCCGGCTGCATGACACGGCCGGGTCATTCTGGTGCTCGCGACATCGAGCACCACTTTGGCGCGTCGGCGCACGGCCCGGCGTAGCCGGGCGAAATGACCTGAACGTGCCAGCCGACCTCTCCCCGTCTTCGTCTGTCGGAATTCCCGGCCGGCCCGCACGATGACCAGGTGAACCTCAAACAGGCCGCCCGTGCCCTGGGCATCCACTACCAGACCGCTTACAAGCTCGTGCGCTCGGGCCGGTTGTCGGCCGTGTGCGTCGGGCGCGCGCTACGAGATCTCTCCCGACGCCATCGAGCGGTACCAGGCCGAACGGCAGGCGATGCGCCGAGTACCGGCCCGCGCCGCTCGCGACACGACTTCCTCGGCGTCGAACGCGACCGGGCGGACCGCAGCCGAAGCCGCGCTCGGCGCCCCCGCGGTGAGCGCCGAAACGGTCATGGAACTGATCGCGGACTCGCTCTGCGCGGAGCTGGGCGACCTCGCCGTCGTTCGCGCGCTCTCGCGCGATGGTGCGTGGTTCCTTCCCGGCGTTGTCCGCCACCACGATCCGGCGCCGGCGCGCCACGATCGCCGCGACCATCGGGTCGCACGCGCTCGAGGTCGACCCGAGTCGCGTGCTGCGCACCGTCGCCGAAGGTGAGCCGGTACTGAAGGCGATCATGCCGCAGGACTGTGTGCGGGTTCGGCTCGACCCGGACGCGCTCCAATACTTCGACGTCGCCGGTATCCACAGCATGATCGCGGTTCCGGCTCGCATCGGCGAGGTGGTCGTGGGATTGGTGGCCGTGACTCGCGATGCACCCGGCCGCCCATACACCCGTGAAGACATGAAGACGGTCGAGCACCACGCCGAGATCGTCGGCGCCGGCATCGCACGCGCCCGTCTGACATCGGAGTCATGGGTCCGCCGGCGGTCGCTCGTGGCCTCGGTTGCGAACCTGCTCGACGGTGAAGACCCCGTGCCGCACGTCGAGACGGTGCTCAGGGAGGACGAGTACATCGCCGAAGTGGTGTGCGATCCCAAGGGCCGCATCGTCGCCGCCAACTCGTCGGCCGGCCGGCTGCTCGGAGCGCCAACGAACGAGATCGTCGGCCGCAGCCTGACCCACTTCGTGAGCAAATCGATACGCACCGCGCACGACGAACGGCTCCAACAGCTCATGCGGGGTGAGATCAGTGCGCTCGACACGACGGCGCCGCTCATCTCGGCGGACGGTGACGGCACCGAGCCGACCGCCATCCGGTTCGGCGCAGTGCGCGACGCGCACGCACACCTCCGTGCGCTCGTCGCAGTGGCCCACGAGCTCCCTACGCCGGCCCGCCGCGCGTCCTGAACGTCGCCGACCGGCGGCGCCACGCCCCGTTCCCTAGCCTTCGGCGTCGTGCGGATCTGTGCGCTGGTTCCCGACATGATGGACCGGTCGCGGATCGCGTCCGCGGTCGCCGGACGTCAGAGTTCGCCTCTTCGCCGGCGGATTGTGCGGGCGCCGACGTCGTCGTCATCGACCTTGCCCGGCGCGCCGCCGACGTCGCCGCGGTCCGCGCGCAAGTACCGGCGGCCCGCATCGTGAGCTTCGGGCCGCACGTCGACGATGCGCTGTTCGAGAACGCGAAGCGTGACGGCGCCGATGCGGCCATTGCCCGATCGCGGTTCTTTCGCGACATCGCCACTGCGTTGGGTGCGAACGCGTAACGTCTGACGCGCGATGCCGGGTCGGATGCGTATGCCCGTTTCTGCGCTCGCACCGCGTATCTCGGCGGCGGCGGAAGGACCCGGTGCCGTCACCTTTCTCGGCTCGGCGGCCGGCGACGAAGGCCCCGCGTCACGCGTGCCGTGGCGCGTGCTGCACGACGACGCCCGCCGGATGGCGGCCGCGCTGCAGTCACGTGGCGTGGCCGCCGGCGCACACGTCGCGATCCTCGGGCCCACGACGCGGCCGCTCGTCACCGCGATCCAGGCTTCGTGGCTGTGCGGGGCGGCGACGGTCATGCTCCCGCTCCCGATGCGGCTGGGCTCGATCGACGAATTCGTCGCCCAGACGCGGGACCGCATCCTGTCGTCGGACGCGTCGCTCGTGGTCGTCGACCACCAGCTCGCCGCGTTCCTCGACCCGGTTCCGGGTGATCCGCCGATCGTGTTGCTCGACGAGCTCGTCGCCGATCGCCGCCCCGACGGCGCGTTCGAAGCGCCGGCCGACGACCCCGAACGTCTGGCGATCCTCCAGTACACGAGCGGTTCGACGTCCGATCCGCGCGGCGTGATGCTGCCGCACCGGTGCATCACCGCCAACGCCGACGCGATCGTGGAAGCTGCCGGCCTCGACCCCCGCGTCGACCGTGGCGTTTCCTGGCTGCCGCTGTACCACGACATGGGCCTGATCGGGTTGCTGACGATCCCGATGACGACGGGCATGGACCTCGCGTTGGCGGCACCGCAGGACTTCCTCGCGGCGCCGGCGCAATGGATGCAGTGGTGCTCGGACTTCGGCGCGACCGCGAGCGCGGGACCGAACTTCGCCTACGCACTCGCGGCTCGGGCGCTTCGCCGCCTCTCGGGTCTCGATCTGTCGCAGTGGCGGATCGCGCTCAACGGCGCCGAACCGATCGATCCCGACGCCGTCGACAGCTTCGTCGCCGCCGGCGCGCCCCACGGCTTGCGGGCGTCGTCGGTGTTTCCTGCCTTCGGTATGGCCGAGGCGACGCTGGCGGTCACGTTCCCGGAACCGGGATCGGGACTCACGGTCGACGTCGTCGACGGCCGGGTCCTCGAAACCGAGAAGTACGCCGCATGCGTTTCGGAGCAACACGCGAGCGCGCGACGCCTGGCCCGACTCGGTCGTCCGGTTGCCGGGCTCTCGGTGCGGGTGTGCGAACCCGCCACCGCGCAGGTCATGCGCGACCGCGAGGTGGGGGAGATCGAGATCCGCGGGACGTCGGTGACGCCGGGCTACTACGGGCGGCCCGATGCCACCGCGGCGGCGTTGCACGACGGCTGGCTGCGTACCGGCGACCTCGGATACCTCGTCGACGGCGAGCTCGTCGTGTGCGGGCGCATCAAGGACGTCATCATCCTCGGTGGTCGCAACGTGCACCCGCAGGACGTCGAACGCGCGATCGCGAACATCGACGGCGTACGGACCGGCAACGTGATCGCGTTCGGCACGGTCGGCCGGCGCGGACGTGAAGCACTCGTGATCGTTGCCGAAGCACGCGACGCCGAAGGACCGGACGCGACACGGCCCGATCAAGTTCGGCGTGACGTCGCAGCCCGTGTGCGCGACGTCGTCGGCATGCCCGCCGAGGAGGTCGTGCTCGTGCGGCCCGGGCACCCTGCCGAAGACGTCGTCGGGCAAGTTGCAGCGCAGCCTGTGTCGCGAGCGCTACCTCGGCGAGCAGCTCGAACCGGTCAGCTGACCCGGATTTCGCCCGAGGGCTCACACCATCGGCCACGGGTAGCAGTGGTAGCTGTCGTCGGCGACGGGGAGGATGCCCGAACGCAGCAGGCCCTCGACGCGTGACTGCATCGCATCGAGCTCGAACCGGTCGAGGAGCGGGCGCAGCCGGGATTCGAGCGCGGCCCCGCTGCAGGAGCTCGGCGAGACACTGCAGGTCGTTGCGCAGCGCGTCGGGCAACGGCTCGCCGCCGAAGTCCCAGATCACGGTGCGCAGCTTCCACTGCGCATGGAGCGACACGCCGTGATCGATGCCGAAGATCTCACCGGCGGCGGCGAGGAGGCAGTGCCCACCCTTCCGGTCGGTGTTGTTGATGACGACGTCGAACGCGGCCATGCGCCGGAAGTCGTCGCCGTGCGCGGCGAGCAGCGTGAAGTAGTGATCGTCAGGATCGTGCTCGACGAATCGTTGCACCATGCCGACGCCGGCGGGTCCGTCGCGCAGCACCGTGTCGGGCACGATGCTCCAGCCGAGGGTGTCCGAGATCTCGTAGGCCGCGACCTCGCGATGACAGAGCGTGCCGCGGGGGAAGTCCCAGAGCGGGCGCTCGCCCCGCTGCGGTTTGTAGATGGCAAGCATCTCCTCGCCGTCGCCGGTGATGTTCACGAGGAACGTCGCGTTCGACGACCACGGCATCCGCCCGAGGATGTCGATCGCGCCGTCGCGCAGGAGCTCTCGACCCGGCGTCGGCTCGGCGTGGTCGCCCGCCAAACGAGACTCAGTTCCAGCGCGGGCAGATGTGCCCGTCGGGATCCATCGGGAAATCGCAGAGCTGACACTTCGGGCGGCCGGCGTCGACCGACGCGGCCCCGTGCGCGACCATCGCCCGCACTTGAGCTCGGGTCGCGTACAGCCGTGCGATGCGGCCCTCGCTGTCGTCGACCGGCGGCGGCGGCTCTTCGTCGTCGGCCGCGTCCTCGCGCAACTCGATGAGCACGAGGTGTCGATCGGGGTCGTAGCCGATGCCGATCAGACGCGCGCGGAACAGCGGCTCATCCTCTTCCACGGGTCCACAGTCGATGACCGTCGTGGCTTCGACCGGCGCATCCGGATTGTCCTCGTCGATGCGGTCGAGGAACTGCTCGGCCTCGGCTGCGAGCAGGGCGACCTGCTCCTTCTCGACGAGCACCGACAGGAGCGCGTCACCCTTGCGCGCCTGGATGACGAACGTTCGCGCGCCGGGATCGCCGAACGCGCCGGCGCCGATGGCGTCGACGGGATCGAATTCGATGTGGTCGTTCACGCGTCGGCCTCCTCACGGTCGCCGGCGGAACCTTCACCCGCGGAGCTTTCGGCTGCGGGTTCCGGCAGCAGGTCTTCGAGGCCGCCGGTGTCGTTGCATTTCACGAGCATGGCGCCGTACATGTGGAACTCGAAGACCGTCGCCGATGCCGGCGATACATGTACCCGCTGGAACAGGTCGAGATGCATACCGGTGTAGTGGGCGATCGCCGACTTGATCGGGTCGGCATGGCTGACGACGACGACCGTTTCGTGCGCGTGGGCGGTGACGAGATCGTCGAGCGCGGCGACGGTGCGAGCCTGCATCTCGCGGATCGTCTCGCCACCGGGAAACTTCGCACGCGACGGTGCGACCTGCACGACCTTCCATTCGTCGGTCTTGGCGAGGTCCACGATCTTGCCGCCGGTCCACTCGCCGTAGTCGGCTTCGATCACGCCGGGCAGCGGTCGCACGTCGAGACCGTGCCGGGCCGCGATCGCCTGGGCGGTTTGTGTGGTGCGTTCGATCGGGCTCGCGTACACGGCCGCCAGCGGCAGACGCGCGAGCCGGTCGGCGGCCGCTTCGGCTTGGCTGCGGCCCTTGTCGGAGAGGTCGACGCCGGGCATCCGGCCCGACAACAACGGGCCGGTGTGCGCGGTCACGGCATGACGTACCAACACGAGACGCGTCGGCGGCTTGTGTTCTGCGGGCTGCGCCTCGGTGGTGGGCGCGCCGGCGTCGACGGTTGCCGGCTGCGTCGCCTGCTCCGTCACCTGCTGTGTCATCGGGCCACGATACCGGCGGGTCCCGCTCCTACGATCACGGCGCACGCGATCATCGGCACGGCCGCAGGGCGAGAAGGGAAACCAACATGACCGAAGTGAACCTGTCGGCGTCGGGCCCGCCCGAGACCGTCCTCGAACCGGAGCCTCGAGCAGCGCTCGACGCACTCGCAGCCGCGCTCGCGCAGCCGGACTCCGAACGCCGAGATGCCGTCGCGGCCGTGTGCGCGCGCTGGCCGCGCTTCCTCGATGCATGGGCACAACTCGGTGCCCTCGGACGCGACGACATCGAGAGCTACGCGTACTTCCGCGTCGGCTATCACCGCGGCCTCGACCGCCTGCGCCAGTCGGGGTGGCGCGGCGCCGGCTACGTGCGCTGGAAGCACGAGACCAACCGCGGTTTCCTGCGCGCGCTCGAGGGCCTGCGTGCGTCGGCCGAAGCGATCGGCGAGGCGGACGAAGCCCAGCGCTGCGCGGAATTCCTGTACCAGCTCGCGCCGGAAGGGCTCATCGATGGCTGACCCACTATCGTCCTCCGCGTGAAGCGCGCACTCGTCACAGGGATCACCGGCCAGGACGGACGCCACCTGTCGCAGTTCCTCACCGCGAACGGCTACCAGGTGTTCGGCCTGGTTCGCGGCCAGAACAACCCCAAGGCGGAGCTCGTCCAGACCGAGAACCCCGCGCTCGAGATCGTCGACGGCGACCTGCGAGACCTGTCGTCCTTGATCGCGGTCGTCGAGCAGGTCCAACCCGATGAGGTCTACAACCTCGGCGCCATGAGTTTCGTGCAGCTCTCGTTCAAGCAGGCCGAGCTCACGGCCGAGATCACGGGCCTCGGCGTGCTGCGCATGCTCGAAGCCGTGCGCATCGTCGGTGGTTCCGAAGGGAACCCGATGCGCTTCTACCAGGCGTCGTCGTCGGAGATGTTCGGCAAGGTGCGCGAGACCCCGCAGACCGAGACGACGGCGTTCCATCCGCGCTCGCCGTACGGCGTGGCGAAGGTGTTCGGTCACTACACGACGCTCAACTATCGCGAGGCGTACGGGATCCACGCGAGCAGCGGCATCCTGTTCAACCACGAAGGTCCGAAGCGCGGGCTCGAGTTCGTCACGCGCAAGGTCACGAACGCAGTCGCACGCATCAAGCTCGGCCTCCAGGACTCGATCAGTCTCGGCGACATCGACCCGAAGCGCGACTGGGGCTACGCGGGCGACTACGTCGAAGCGATGTGGATGATGCTCCAGCAGGACGAGCCCGACGACTACGTGATCGCCACCGGTGAGACCCACTCGGTGCGCGACCTGCTCGACGTCGCGTTCCGCCTCGCCGACATCGACGACTGGTCCGGATACGTGAAGCAGGATCCACGCTTCTACCGGCCGTCGGAGGTGAACCTCCTCATCGGGGACGCGTCCAAGGCCGAGGCGAAGCTCGGTTGGACGCCCAAGGTCGGCTTCGAGGAGCTCGTACAGATGATGTACGAGAACGACCTCAAGGAAGAGAGCGAGCGCGCCCACCGCTGACCGGCGCCGGCGCCGATGACGCGCGTAGCTCAGCCCAGCAGTGCTGACGCGGCGGCGCGGGCGGCGATGAGTGTCGGGTCCCAGAGGGGCGACAGCGGCGGCGCGTAGCTCAGGTCGATCTGGCCGAAGCCGTCGGCCGTCATCTCGTTCCAGATCGCCGTGGCCATCACGTCGATGCGCTTGGCCGCGCCTTCTTTGCCGACCACCTGCGAACCCAGAATCCGGCCCGTTCCTCGTTCGGCGATGACCTTGACCGTGATCGGTTCGGCACCCGGGTAGTAGCCCGCGCGCGTCGTGCCCTCGATCTTCGCGGTCTCGAATGCGAAGCCGGCATCCGTTGCCTCTTGTTCCGACAAACCGGTCCGCCCGATCTCGTAGTCGCAGATCTTGGTGATGGCGGTGCCGATGACGCCGGGGAACGCGCCGTACCCGCCACCCGCGTTGAGCCCGGCGACACGTCCTTGCTTGTTGGCGTGCGTGCCCAGCGCGATCGCGACCTGTCGCCGCGACACGCGGTGGTACGTCTCGACGCAGTCGCCCGCGGCCCAGACCCCTTCCGCACTCGTCTGTTGCCGGCGGTCGGTGGTGATCCCGCCGCTCGCACCGACTTCGAGGCCGGCGTCGCGCGCCAGGTCACTGTTGGGCCGCACGCCGATGCCGAGCACGACTGTGTCCGCAGGAAACGTCGCCTCCGCGGTGACGACGGCGCGCACGTTGTTGTCGTCGTCGGTTTCGAAGCCGGTCACCTCGGTGTCGGTGTACAGGTCGATACCCACGGCGCGGATGGCGTCGGCCACGAGCGCGCCCATGTCGGGATCGAGAGTCGACATCGGCTGCGACCCCGCCTCGACGATCGTCACCTTCATGTTCCGCTTCGTCATGGCCTCGGCCATCTCGAGGCCGATGTAGCCGCCACCGACCACGACGGCGCGCTCGCCGTCCTTGACGTGATCGTGCAGCGCGATCCCGTCGGTGACGGTCTGGATGCCGTGGATCCCGCGCGCATCGACACCGGGGAGGTGCGGCCGGATCGGTGAGGCACCGGTGGCGATCACGAGTTGGTCGAACGGTTCCGCCTTCTCCCGTCCATTCGCCCCCCGCCCATTCGCGTCGTAGTCGACGACGGTCAACGTGCGTGCGTCGAGGTCGATCTGCGTGACCTCGTGGCGGATCCGAACGTCGATGCCGTTGGCCCGATGTTCCTCGGGTGTCCGCGCCACGAGGTTTTCGATCGCGCCGATCTCGTCCGCGACGTAGTACGGCAACCCGCACGCGGAGTAGGACGTGTACTGGCCGCGTTCGAACGCGACGACCTCGAGCTCGGATCGCTTGCGCAAGCGGCGGACCTGGGACGCCGCGCTCATTCCGCCGGCGTCGCCGCCGATGACGAGGAGCCGGTCAGGCATACGACGACGCGCGGCCGAGCGCCCGTTCCGCTTCGTCGACGATGCGCCGCACGAGCTCCCCGGCAGGAACGAGGTCGTCGATGCCACCGACGCCCTGCCCCGCGGGGTAGCACTCTCGATCGGTGTCGACGTCGGCGGACTCGTCACCGCCGAGGTGCAACGCCTTGGCCTCGATGGCGCGCATCATCTGCTCGGGGAAGGGCCGGAGCTCTTCGGGGTGCTCGTCGATGTACTGCGTCCACTCGTTGCGCACGGCGCGCAACGTCTTCCCCGTGAAGCCCCGGCTGATCACCGTGCCGTCCTCGGGCGTGCGCATGAGCGCTTCCTTGTAGCCCGGCACCGTGCGCGCCTCCGGTGTCGCGATGAAGCGCGTCCCGATCCACACGCCGTCGGCGCCGAGCGCGAGTGATGCCGCGAGACCACGCCCGTCGAAGATCCCACCTGCCGCGACCACCGGGACGCGCTCGCCGACGACATCGACGATCTGTGGCACCAACGGGAAGGTTGCAACCGTGCCGGTGTGGCCGCCCGCCTCGGTGCCCTGCGCGATCACGAAGTCGCAGCCGGCCTCGACCGCGGCGATCGCATGGCGCACCTTGCCGCACATCGACGCGACGAGCACGTTGCCGTCGTGCAGCACCTCGATGATCTCGCGCGGCACGCCGAGCCCGGCGACGAACAGCGACGCGCCACCCTTCACGATCTGTTCCGCGCCCGCGACCATCCGCTCGGGCAACGCGGCGAGCAGGTCCACTCCGAAGGGTGCACTCGTGAGCCCGCGCACCTCCTGCATCTCCGAAGCGAGCTCGTCGGTCGACATCGTCGCCGCGCCGAGCGTGCCGAAGCCGCCTGCGTCGGACACGGCCGCGACGAGCCGGGCGAAGGACACCCCGCCCATTCCGGCCAGCATGACGGGGTGTTCGATCCCGAGCATCTCGGTGAGTCGTGTGCGCATGCCGCTCATGGTGCCATTACCGTTGGCGTCATGACGGACGCGCTCGTCGGCGTGATCATGGGCAGCGACTCGGACCTGCCGGTGATGCAGGGCGCGATCGACGTGCTGGACGAGTTCGGCGTGGCGAGGGAGGTGCGGATCGTGTCGGCGCACCGGACTCCCGAGGCGATGGTCTCCTACGCCAAAGGTGCGGCCGACCGGGGGCTCGAGGTGATCATCGCCGGCGCCGGTGGCGCCGCGCACCTGCCCGGCATGACCGCGTCGCTGACGCCGCTGCCGGTGATCGGTGTTCCCGTGCCCCTCGCCCAGCTCGACGGGCTCGACTCGCTGCTCTCGATCGTGCAGATGCCGGCCGGTATCCCGGTCGCCGCGGTCGCGGTGGGGAACGCGAAGAACGCGGGGCTGCTCGCGGTGCGGATCCTCGCGACGTCCGACGACGCGCTGCGCGCGGCGATGACGAAGTACCAAGCGGAGCTCGCCGGCACCATCGCCGAGAAGGACGCCTCCGTACGCGCACGATTCTCCTGATCCCGGCTACTCCGTGGCGCCTATTCGGTAGCGATGGCGCGCAGGATGTCGAGCTTGGCGGCCCGACGCGCGGGCAACCATGCGGCAACGATGCCGACGATGGCGGCGAGCAGCACCACGATCACGAGTTGCGAGGGGTCGGCGCGGAAACGCGTGAAGCCTTCGCTCTCCAACGCGGTGACGAGCGCCCACCCGAAGAACAAGCCGAGCACGAGCCCGAGCGCAGTACCGAGCAGCGCGATGATCACCGACTCCCAACGCACCGCGGAACGCACCTGCGAGCGCGTCATGCCGACCGCGCGGAGCAGCCCGATCTCGCGCGTGCGCTCGTGCACCGAGAGCGCCAGCGTGTTCGCGATGCCGATCACCGCGATCAAGATGGCCAGGAACAGCAGGCCGTAGATCAGGTTCACGACCTGGTTGATCAACTCTTCCTGGTCCTGCTTGAACTGCGCCTGGTCCAGCAGCTCCGCGGTCGGATAACCCTCGACCAGCGGCTCGATCGCCGCTCGGCCTTCGTCCACGGACACGCCCGGCTGCAAGCTCCCGAAAACCTGGAAGTCGATCTGGTCCGCGAAGTTCTGTTCGAAGGCGTCGAGCGAGATCATCGAGCTCCCCGCGATCTGCGTGCGCTCATAGATCGCTTGCAGGGTCAACGGCACGAAGCCGGTCTCGGCGAACAACACCGGCACCGTGTCGCCGATGCGCCAACCCCTCTCTTCGGCCTTGTCCTCGGAAACCGCGATGCCGCTGTCGTCGAGCGTGGCGAAATCGCCGGCGCGCACGTCGAAGTCGAACAGGTCGACGATGGCCTGGGGGTCGGCGCCCACGATGAAGTCGCCCTCGCCCTCGATCTGCGCCGGGCCGAAGCGAAGTGGCGTCACGGATTCGACCTCGGGCAGCGCCGCGATCGATGCACCCAGCGCCGGGCTCAGGCCCGTGCCGAAGCCGTCGCCGGACACCGACGATGAAGTCCACCGAGAGCTGCTCGTCGATCGCCTGCGAGATCGACGCCTTGGCCGACGACGCGAAGATCGTGATGAAGCCGACGAGCGCCACTCCGAGCATCAAGGCGGCAGCAGTCGTCGCCGTACGCCTGGGATTCCGCGCCGCGTTCTCCCGCGCCAGCGTCCCGGTCATGCCCTTCAGGGCGCGCAGTGGCGCCCCGAGCGCGCGCGCCAGGCCGCGGGCGAACAAAGGCGACAGCACCACGACGCCGGCGAAAACCAGGAGCGCGCCGGCCACGACGATGTAGATGCGGTTGTCGATCTCGGCGAACAGGCCCACGAAGAGGATCGCGATACCGCCGACGAGGACGACGACACCGGTGATGCTGCGCAGGGCGACCTTGGTCGGTCGCTCGAGTGCGACGTCGCGCAGTGCTGCGATCGGCGGGATGCGGGCCGCCTTCACCGCGGGGATCACCGCGGAGACGATCGTCACGACCGCGCCGACGACCATGCCGATGACGATCGTGCTCGGCTTCACCACGACCGTGCCGCTCGGGATGTCGATGCCCACCGCACCGAGCAACGCCTTCAGCAGGCTCGACACGAGGACGCCGCCCGCGAGACCGACCGCCGAGGCGAGGAGGCCGACCACCAACGATTCGCCGAGCACCGATCGCAACACCTGGCCACCGCTCGCACCGATGGCCCGCAACAGCGCCAGCTCGCGCGTACGTTGCGCCACGATGATCGTGAACGTGTTGTAGATGATGAAGATCGACACCACGAGCGCGATGACCGCGAAGGTCGTCAACGCGATGTTGAAGAAGCCCAGCTGCTCCCCGACGAGGTCCTGGTTCTCGTCCGTGATCTCCGCGCCGGTCAGGACCTCGTAGTTTCCGACCGCGAGGTTCTGCGCCAGGCGAGCCTTCAGTTCCTCCTGCGAGACGCCGGGCTCCGCGATCGTCGAGATGCTGTCGAACTCGCCGTCGGCGTGCGCGATCTTCTGCGCCTGCGCCACGGTGAACAGGACGACCGACGCACCGGCCGGGCTGTCGGCGCTCCCGAAGCGGGCGAGCCCGACGATCTCGTACGGCTGGGGCGGATCGACGGTGAGCACGTCGACGGTGTCGCCCACTGCGAGGTCGCTGCGATCGGCCGAACGCACGTCGACGACGATCTCGTTGTCGGCTTCGGGTGGTCGGCCACTCGCGATCTCGAACGGATTCAGGTCCTCGCTCGTGCCCCATCCGAACCCGAGCGTCGGCGCACCCTGACCCGGGTTCCCGATCGGGTCGCCGTTCTCGTCGACGATCTGCGCGTAGTCGACTTGGATGTCGCCTTCGGCGACGGCAACGCCCGGGACCGCAAGCACCGCGTCGAGCGTCGAGGCGGGCACGCGCGCCCGTTGATCGCCGAAGTTCGTCTCGAACGCGGTCGGGGCCCGTACGACCGCGTCGGTGTTGCGGTAGATGTCGGCGAACAGGTCGTCGAAGGTCTTGCGGATGGTGTCGGTGAAGACCAGCGTTCCCGAGAGGAACGCGATACCGATCATCACCGCGACGGCGGTCATCACGAATCGCAATTTGTGCGCGGCAAGGCCTTTCAGCGTGACCTTGAGCATGCGATCGCCGCGATGTCAGTCGCCGAGTTGGCGCATCTTGTCGAGCACTGCATCAGGCGTCGGGTCGCGCATCTCGTCGATGATGCGACCGTCGACCAGGAACACGATGCGGTTGGCGTACGAAGCGGCGATCGGGTCGTGCGAGACCATCACGATCGTCTGGCCGAAGTCGGTGACGGCCCGCTTCATGAACTGGAGGATCTCGGCACTGGCTTTCGAGTCGAGGTTCCCGGTGGGCTCGTCGGCGAAGATGATCTCGGGCCGGGATGCGAGCGCGCGTGCCACTGCGACCCGCTGTTGCTGACCGCCCGAGAGCTCCGACGGTCGGTGCGACAGACGATCCCGCAACCCGACGGTGTCGATCACACGATCGACCCACTCCTTGTCGCCGTCGCGGCCTGCGAGCGCCATCGGGAGCGTGATGTTCTCGGTCGCGGTGAGCGTCGGGATCAAGTTGTACGCCTGGAACACGAAGCCGATCCGGTCGCGGCGGACCTTCGTGAGCTCCTTCTCGGAGAGCTGGCCCAGCGGGATCTCGCCCAGCCACACCTCGCCGCTGGTGAGCCGGTCGAGGCCGGCGATGCAGTGCAGCAGCGTCGACTTGCCGGAACCCGACGGGCCCATGATCGCCGTGAACCGTTCGCGCTCGAACTCGACGTCGACACCGTCGAGCGCGTGTACCGCGGTGTCACCGGCTCCGTAGGTCTTCGTGGCCTGCACCGCGCGCGCGGCAACGGTCGTGGTGGGCGGAGACGTGGTGGTCATATCGCTCCTGCATCGGCATTCGGTGGCGGATCTGCGTCCGCGGATCATGGTCGGCGGCGGATGTCGGCGTCTCGGGTGCTTGCGTCTCGGGTGCTGGGGGGCGCCGGCCGAGCCACACGAACAAGATCGCGAACGCGACGCACAGCACCACCGACAGCAACAGGTTGAAGCGTACGCCGAACAACTCCGACGCCTCGTCGACGCGTAGCGCTTCGAACCAGATCCGTCCGAAGGTGTACATCGACACGTAGAGCGCGAACGCCTGCCCTCGGCGAAGCCCACGACTGCGCTCGAGCCAGATGATCGTGCCCGCGGTGAGCAGGCACCACAGTGACTCGTAGAGGAACGTGGGGTGGAACGTGTCCTCGGCGAGGTAGGCGCCCCGTTTGTCCGGGTCGATCTCGAGCCCCCACGGCAGATCCGTCGGCCGGCCGTACAGCTCCTGGTTGAAGTAGTTGCCGAAACGCCCGATCGCCTGCGCGACCGCGAGGCCGGGCGCGATCGCGTCCATCAATCGCAGCGTGTCGAGATGTTTGACGCGGGCCATGACAATCACCGCGATCGCGCCACCCGCGACTGCGCCCCAGATCGAGAGACCGCCCTCCCAGATCTTGTACGTTCCTTCGAGGCCTTGGGCGTCCCAGTCGTACCCGGTGAACAAGTGGTAGACGCGCGCGCCGACCACGCCCCCGATCACGACCGGGATGAAGATCTCCGCGATCTCGCGGCCGGGGTGACCCCACTTGGTCCACCGGTACTCGGCGATCCGCGCCGCCGCGAGCACTCCCAACGCGAGCATCAGTCCGTAGGCGTGCAGCTCCAGCGGACCGATCTCGATGACGCCGCGCGACGGAGACGGGATGTTGGCGAGGATCATCGGGGCGACATCGTAGGGCGGCCTCACGCTTCGATCGTGACGACGTCCGCTTCTGAGCAATCGCGCGTGCCGCCGCAGCGGGCTACGCTCCGCGCGTGCTGCAAGGACGCTTGGTGTCCCGCCGCGAGGCGATCGGGCAGCTCGCGGCGATCGGTATCGGGCTCACGAGCGCGTCCACCGTGCTCGCCGCGTGCCGGCCGAGCGGGAACCCGAAGCCGAACATCGTGGTCATCATCGCGGACGACATGCGCTACGACCACCTGCAGTTCATGCCCAACGTGCAGAGTCTGATCCAGGCCCCGGGGAGAACGTTCACGCAGGGTCGTTGCAACGTTCCGCTGTGCCAGCCGAGCCGCGTCGGGCTGATGACCGGTCAGATGTCGAAGCACAACAACGAGTTGCACATCGGATTCAACGGTACCGCGCTCACCGACAACAACAACTGCCTCGGGAAGTGGATCCGAGATGCCGGTTACCGCTGCGGCTACTTCGGCAAGTACGTGAACTTCTGGGACGGTGTGGGCGGCATCGACGCGCCCGAGGGTTACTCGACCTGGCGCGAGTTGGTCGGCGCCAGCGACGGGTACGAATTCGATGTCCACCTGAACACGGGAACCACCCACGTGTCAGGGACCTACGAGACCGACTACCTCGCGGACGAGTTCGGCGCGTTCGTCGCCGGCTCCGAGCCGTTCTTCGCCATCGTCGGGACGCGCCTGCCCCACGCGCCGTTCAACCCGCCGACGGAGTTCGAAGACGACTGGTTGTCGTACGACTGGCCGATCGTCGACGAGGTCGACGTGAGCGACAAGCCGAGCTGGATCCAGGCGTTGCCGGCGATGACCGAGGAGAACCGGCTCCAGGTCCTCGAAGACGTGCGGGGAACCCTCCGGGAGCTGTTGGCAGTCGACGCCATGATCGCGCGGCTCATCGACAGCATCGCGTCCGTCCTCCCGAACACCATCGTTGTGTTCACGAGCGACAACGGCGTGCATCAGGGGGAGCACCGACGGTACACCGCGGCGAAGAAGTCGGGCCCGTACGATGTCACGTTGCGAGTCCCGCTCCTCGTTCGCGGCCCCGGCTTCGCTCCGGGCCCGGACGTCACCGCACCGGTCATGGTGTTCCAGGATCTCTGTGCGACTTTGCTCGCGAGCGCGCGCGGAACCGCAGGCCTGCCGAACCAATCCGGCGTTCCCTTGAACAACGTCGTGCTCAACCCCGCTACCCACGCCCAGCGCGTGCTCCTGCACGAGATCGGCAACGGGTACGTGACCGCGAGTGGCAATGGGATGACGACGGGTCCGGACCACACGCTCGGCTTCCGCAAGCTCTACCGCTATCCGTCGGTGCGCCAGGCACCGACGGGTCCCTTCACGTACGAGGCCTACGACCTCGACACCGATCCGGACGAGTTCAGCAACTGGGCGGGAGACGAGACCCGGCGCGGTGAGCGCGACGTCCTCGAAGCGGAACTGAACGCGCTGCTCGCCTAGCGGCGCGTACGGTGCCGCCGTGCGCCCGACACCCGATCCCGTCACGCCCGGCCAGGAGTCGGTGTGGTCGTATCCGCGTCCGCCTCGGTTGGAGCGCACGGACGCGCACTTGAAGATCGTGCTCGGTGGCGTCGTGATCGCGGAGACGCGCGAGGCGTTCCGCGTGCTCGAGACCAGTCATCCGCCGAACTACTACGTCCCGCCTGGTGACGTGCTCCCCGGGGTCATGGAGCCGGCGGCGGGCACGTCGTTCTGCGAGTTCAAGGGCCGGGCGTCGTACTGGACCGTGCGCGGCGGCGACCGCGTCGCGCCCGAGTCCGCGTGGTCGTACGCGACCCCGAGCCCCGCCTTCACAGATCTCCGCGACCACTACGCGTTCTACGCGGACCGGATGGACGCGTGTTACGTCGACGGCGAACTGGTGCAGCCGCAACCCGGCGGCTTCTACGGCGGCTGGATCACGTCGCGCGTCGCCGGCCCGTTCAAAGGCGTCCCGGGATCGCGCGGCTGGTAACCGCCCGCTTTTGGCGACAATCGGCGACCGGAACGGTTGCGGATTGTCGCAAAAACCTTCATTTCACGAGGCGGGAGAGGCGGCGGTCGGCGAGGACCTTGCCGCCGGTCTGGCACGTCGGGCAGTAGACGACCTCGTGCGACTCGTAGGAGACGCGCTGGAGGTCGGTGCCGCACTCCGGACAGGGCACGCCGCGCTTGCCGTGCACGGTGAAGTGCTCACCGAGCTTGTTCTGTGAGAGACCGCCTTCGCGCGTGCGTTCGCGTTCGAGCCCCTCGGCCAGCACTTCGTGGAGCGCGGTGAGCAAGCGTTCCCGTTCGTCGGGCTTCATCGACTTGAGCGACGCGTAGGGCGACAGCTTGGCGCGGTGCAGGATGTCGTCGGCGTAGCCGCGGCCGACGCCCGAGACGGTGCGTTGATCGCGCAGGATCGTGTGCACGCGGCGACCGTCGTCACCCGTGCGCACGAACTCGGCGAACTCGTCGCTCGTCGCTTCGGGCCCGAGCTTCTCGAGCGGGCCGTCGTCGCCCGGGCCGAGGACCCACCATCCCGCCTTGCGTTCGGTGCCGTGCTCGCGCACGAGAACGGCGCGGTTGCCGGCGAACTTCAAGCGCACGACCGAACCCTTGGGTTTGGTGGTCTTGGGCGGCGACTCGAAGTCCATGCGTCCCGCTTGCGACAGGTGCACGAGCATCCGCAGGTCGTCGCCGAAGTCGAGGATCAGGTACTTCGCCCGGCGACCGACACCGAGCAACGCGCGACCGACGAGTGCTTCGGGCGGCGGGTCGTACGTCTTCAGGCCGCTGAACCCGAGCGGCGTGTAGCCCTCGAACGTCGCGCCATCGAGCCACGCCTCGAGGCGTTCCGCGAGGGCTTGCATCTGCGGCGCCTCAGGCACGGGCTACTTCTTTCGGGCTGCGTAGCTCGCCGCGCCCTGCGTCCACGCGGGCCCGTTGCCCCAGTTCTTGCGGGTCCGTTGCTTGCGGAAGTCGCGATCGTGTTCCTTGCACGCTGCGACGTAACGCTTCAGCGCGTCGGTGGCTTCCGGGAGCGACCAGAAGTCCTCTTCGAGGGAGAACTGTCCGTCGCCCGCGTACTGGAGCACCGTGATGCCGGGGAAGTCGATCGGCGCGCCACCGGGCTCGGGATTGTCTCGGCGGTTCTGCATGTAGACGACGACGCGACCGTCGTCGCCGACCATGTGCCACTCGTACGCGGTGTAGATCTCGCCGTAGTCCTCCATCGTCGGCTTGATCCACGCGCGCACCGCTTCCCGCCCATCCTTCGAGCCGAGGATGTGCTCGATGTACGTGACGTCCTCGGTGAAGCACTCGTCGCACCACGCGTCCCAGTCCTCGCCGACCGCACCCAGCGCCCAATAGTTCCGGAACGCGGCCTCGACTTCGTCACGATCGAATGTCATGGCGCGGACGGTACCAGCGGGTTCGGGTCCGCTCGACCGCGGTAGCGTCCGCAAGGGGGAAGCGATGGGATCACGGTCGGAACCGCACTCGGTTGCGACGCGTTCGCGCCTCGCGAGCGTCGTCGGTGCTGTGCTGCTCGTGTCGACGGTTGCGATCGTCGTGGGCCCGACGTCACGTGCCGTCGGCCGACCCGCTCGGCACGGTGACCAACTACACGTCGCCGCTCATCGCGGGTCCGGCCGGACTCGAGGTCGGCGTCGACGGGACGGTCTGGTTCACCAACTCGACCGGCAACTCGATCGGGCGACGGGCACCCAACGGCACGTTCTCGGCCACTCCGTTGCCGACGTTTCGCGACCCGTTCTCTGGCAGCATCGTTGCGACGGCGAACCCCGGTGCAATGGACAAGTCCCCGGACGGGACGATCGGCTTCATCCAACACGGCGGCGGTTTCACGGAGGCCCCGTCCACTGTCGTCAGTCGGGCAATCGGCAGCATCACGACCGACTGCCACCGGCAGACCTCTGGTTCACGAACGAGGAAAGCACCACCGTGTCGCGCCGCAGTGCGTCAGGCGAGATCGACACGTTCAGCACCGACCTCGCGATCCCGAGCGATCACTCGCGGGCCCGACGGCCGCGTCACTACACGGCGTGGAGTCGTTTCTTCGTCGGCAACCAACTGGTCTGGGAGGGCGCGGTGTCGGCCGCTTCACGACGACCGGCACGAACTCGATCCTCCGTCCACGACGCACGGCCCGAGCGGCGTCGCCACCGGACCTGACGGCAACATCTGGTACACGACGAGCGCAGGAGCGAAGCATCACGTACCGCCGCCGTCGGCACCGGGTTCCATCGTGCCGCGCAGCACCTCCGGCACCGCGCAGACCGCCTTCCCGGTCACCGTTGGTGACCCGGGCGCCATCACGGCCGGTCCCGACGGCAACCTCTGGTTCACGATCGACACCGACCAGATCGGCCGCATCACGCCGCCGGGCACGCTCACGACGTTCCAGCATCCGAGCATGGCGATCAACGACGACGCCGGCATCGTTGCGGGCGCGACGGCAACCTCTGGTTCACGAACGGCGACAACGACACGATCGGCCGCATCACGCCGTCGGGCGTCGTCACGATCCTTCACCGCACCCGACGATCGCCGACCCGACCGGCATCGCACGCGGACCCGACGACAACATCTGGTTCACCAACACCGGCAACGACAGCATCGGTCGGATCACGCACGGCCGGTGTCGTGACGAACTACACGGGCGCCGGGCATCGACGAGCCGACCGGAATCACCGCAGGCCGCGACGGTGGCGTGTGGTTCACAACAAGGGCAACAACTCGCTCGGCCGGATCCAGGCGCTGTTGCCGAACGCGGCGACGATGGCGTTCCCTGCGAACGGGACCGCCGTCAACGGCGGCACGTATCCTGGCCGCGAGCGCCGGGCCGGGCGTGAACGCGGTCGAGTTCCGCGCGACCGGCGGGCCACTGAACGACGCCGTCGTCTCCGCGGGCACGCTTGACGCCCTACGGGTGGTTCGGCGGCTGGGGCACCGCGTCGTTGCCGCAGGGCAACTACCAGGTCGTCGCCGTCGGCACCGACGCCAACGGCAACCGCGGCCGCAGCGCACCGATCACGATCATCGTCGACCACACGCCACCGACCGCGCAGATGCTCGTACCTGATCCGGGCGCCACGGTGCGCGGCACCGCGGTGCTCGACGCCGGCGCGGCCGACAACGTCGGTGTCGCGAGCGTGGAGTTCCGTCTGAACGGCAACGGGCAGACCAACCGACTCGTCGGTACGGGCACGCTCACGTACTAGGGTTGGATCACGACCTGGAACACGGCCACCGTCGCCGACGGCACCTACACCCTGCGGGCCCGCGCCACCGACCGCGCCGGCATCGTCGGCACCAGCGCCCCCATCACCATCCGAGTCGACAACTGACCGCCCGAACCTCGCAACTGGCGTGAGTGGCAGGGAATAGTTCCCCGCTGCTCACGCCAGTTCGGATTCATTTGCGGCGGCGCTTCTCCTCGAGGCGCTCGCGGATGACCTCGCGGCGCTGCTGAACCTCGCGGTAGGTCAGGCGCTCGACGTCGGCGCCGAGGCCCATGCCGGCCTTGATCGAGTCCATGTCGAACTGACTGACGAGGTCGGGATCGATGCCGAGATCCTCGGCCAACCGCTGGCCGTGTCGCAGCGCGATCTCGGTGTGCACGGCCTGCACCTCTTCGAGGATGTCGAGGTCGGGGGCGAGGCGGGCGATCGCGCCGTCGAGGAACATCATGTTCTTCACGAACAGCATGAGCTCCTTGGGCGCGCGGGCACCGTGCTCGAGCAACTTCTTCGTGAGCTCCTGGAGCCAGTGGACGAGCTCGTCGGCGGAGAGCGTGGTCGGGTCGACGGTCTGGTCGAGATCGAGATCGCCGTAGACCTGGTCGAGGTCGGCGTCGGCCGGGAACGCACCGAGATCGCGCAGTGCGCGGAGCTGACCCATCGTGTCGCCACTCGTCGCACCGACGAGCAACATCAAGAAGGCCATGCGCTTCGACTCGTCGAGCCGGCCGGTGATGCCGAAGTCCATCAAGACGGTGCGGCCGTCGGGGCGGACCATCAGGTTGCCGCCGTGCAGGTCGCCGTGGAAGACGCCGTACAACATCGCGCCTTCCATGAAGCCGACGAGCCCGGCGTGCAAGACCGCCTCGGTGTCGACGCCGGCGTCGTGCATCGCGGCGACGTCGTCCCAGGGGATGCCGCGCAGCCGTTCCATCACGAGCATGCGTCTCGTTACGAGCTCGGGGTGCGGGCGCGGGACGATCAGCGCCTTCTGCCCGGTATCGGCGAGCACGCGTGCGATGTCGAGCATGTTCTCGGCTTCGAGCCGGAAGTCGAGCTCTTCGACGATCGTCTCGGCGAACAGCTCGACGAGCGCCGGCGGGTTCGCGAGCGCGGCGATCGGGATGCGGCCGCTGAGCCGCGGCGCGAGCCACGACATCGCTTCGAGATCCTTGCGCACGAGCTCGGCGATGGGAGGTCGTTGCACCTTGACGACGACCTCTTCTCCGGTGCGCAGTCGCGCGCCATGCACCTGGGCGATCGACGCCGCGGCGATGGGGATGCGATCGAAGCGTTCGAACACCGCGTAGAGCGGCTGTCCGAGCTCCTCCTCGACCACCGTGCGCACGAGATCGAAGGGCTCGGGCGGCACGCGGTCGCGGAGCTGCTTGAACTCGGCGACGAGCTCGGCCGGGAACAGGCCTTCGCCACCGGAGATGATCTGACCGAGCTTGATGTACGTCGGTCCGAGGTGTGCGAACGCGATGCGGAGCCGGCGGGAGAGCGCGGCCTTGCTCTCGCTGCCACCCTTGCGCCGCTCGCGGACTGCCCATACGCCGACGGCCCAACCGACCCGACCGACGACTTGCGCGAGCCGGCCGAGCGGCGGGAGGTGGCCGGTCTGCAACCAGGCGGGGACGTGCGCGGCGGCTTCGGCACGCCAGCGGTCGATGTCGCCGCGCCACGGCATGGCGTCCGGGTCGACGACCCAGGGTCCGTCGTCCGTGAACCCACCGATAGCGAGATCAGGAGACGTCACGCTCGCCACCGTAATGGGGGGTCACGCGCATCACCTCACCCGGCGGGCCGGCTGCTCAGCGGCAGCCGGCCCTCGGTTCACGGGTTTGCTCGGGCTAGATGCCTGCGCAGCGACCGAGCCACGGCGACGCGCCCTGCCACTGGTACAGGTGCAACGCCATCGCAGTCCTGGTCCCAGGATGCGGCGGCCGCGGGGTCGGCGCCGACGAGCCACGTCCATCCGGCGTGGCGCGCGGTGGCGTCCCACGTCGAGCGCGAGAACTGGTAGGCGCCGCGGTACTTCCCGCTCGGGTTCACCGCCGCGTAGTTGCCGCCCGACTCGATCTTGCGGGTGCAGACGAGGAACGGGTGGTTGTCGAGATCTTGCCGTCCGAGACGGACCCGATCGGGTTGCAGCCGGCACCGATCGCAACGACCGCGACGGCCGCGGCCAAGGCGCCGAGCGAACGCTTCGAGAAGCGACGCGCGCGCGAGTTCGTAGAAGTGTGCATGCAGTTCCTTCCTGAGGAGTGGGGACCGCACGGGCCCGCCCGAACGCGCCACCGGCGATCGGCGGCGCAGTTCGGTGACCGTAGGCAGGCCGCGCTCGGTCGACCGGAACGGAGGTCGAGCCCGCAGCGCCCGTCTAGTCCGATGGGGCCATGGGCGGCGCGGCGCCAGGCTCCGCGCCTGGTGGGAGGCCCAGCGCGACGATCGCGGCCCGACCCGTCCCAACGCGTCATTTTCGATGTGAATGGGCCAGACTGGCCGCCGATGCCCTCCGCCATGCCCCCCTCGATGCGGCGCCGCACCACGGATGAGCAAGCCCGCCTATGACGCGGTCGTGGTCGGGGCCGGGCCCAACGGGCTCACCGCCGCGGCGATCCTCGCCGTCGAGGGGCGTTCGGTCCTGCTTCTGGAAGGGACAGATCGGCTCGGGGGCGGCGTCCGCACCGAAGAGCTCACGCTCCCCGGTTTCCGCCACGACGTTTGCTCGGCCATCGTTCCGCTCGCGACCGGGTCGCCGGCGTTCGCGCCGCTCGATCTCGCCGGGCACGGCCTCGAGCTCGCGCAGCCCGACCTGGCCCTCGCCCACCCGCTCGACGACGGCACCGCGGGCGCGCTCGATCGCGGGTTCGCCGCAATCGAGGCGTCGGTCGGCACCGATGCGCAACGGTGGATCGCGTCCTTTGCGCCGCACGCGCGCGCTTGGGGTGATCTCGTCACCGACATCTCGGGTCCGCTCGTGCACGTCCCGCACCATCCGATTCATCTCGCCCGCTTCGGCATCCCTGCGCTCGCGCCCGCCACGACGTTTGCGCGCCGGCGCTTCCGCGAACCGCGAGCGCGCGCGCTGTTCATGGGGATGGCGGCGCACTCGGTGTTGCCGCTGACCCACTTCGCAACCGCGTCGTTCGCGCTCGTCCTCGGTGCCGCGGCGCACGCGGTCGGCTGGCCCGCGATTCGCGGCGGTTCCCAGCGCATCGCCGACGTGCTCGCCGCGATCGTGCGCGCGAACGGCGGCGAGATCGTCACCGACTCCCCTGTCTCGGACGTCGCCGACCTTCCACCGGCGCGCGCGGTGTTCCTGGACACGAGTCCGCTCGCCGCTCTGCGAATCGCAGGAGACCAACTCGCACCGCGCGTCCAGCGCGCACTGGGCCGGTTCGAGCGCGGCCCCGCCGCATTCAAGCTGGACTACGCGCTCTCGGAACCGATGCCGTGGAAGGCCGACGCGTGCCGGCGCGCGGGAACCGTGCACGTCGGCGGATACGAAGACGAGATCGTCGCCGCCGAAGCCGAGGTCGGCCGAGGCGGTCATCCGGAGCGGCCATTCGTACTCGTCGCGCAGCAGAGCCTGTTCGACGACACGCGCGCTCCGGCGGGCAAGCACACGCTCTGGGCGTACTGCCACGTACCGAACGGGTCCACGGTCGACATGACCGACGCGATCGAGTCGCAGTTCGAACGGTTCGCACCGGGTTTCCGCGACGTCGTGCTCGCGCGCCACACGCTCACGCCGGCCGACTTCGAGGCGCAGAACGCGAACAAGGTCGGAGGCGACTTCGCCGGCGGCGCGCTCACCGGCCTGCAGTTCGTCTCGCGTCCCCGGATCGCGCTCGACCCCTACCGGCTGGCCGATGGCATCTACTTGTGCTCGGCGTCGACTCCGCCGGGCGCGGGCGTGCACGGCATGTGCGCGGCCGGCGCCGTGGAACGGGCACTCCGCCGGGAACTGCGCGACTGATCGAGCCCACGGCCCGGGGCTATTCGTTCGCGACGAGCTCCGCGAGGAGGCAGACCTCGGACCGGATCAGCTTGCGCCAGTCGTCGAGGTGCAGGCTCTCGTCCTCGCCGTGGATCCGGCTGCCGGGATCGGCCGGTCCGAGCAGCAGTGCCGGGATACCTCCGAACGCGTCGGCGAACGGGCCGACGAACGGGATGGAACCGCCGACACCCATGAGCACGGGCTCGGCCTCGAAGCCTCGGCGCAACGCGCGCGTGGTCGCGTCGAACGCGGGCCCGGACGGTGTGGTCTCCCACGCGGGCGCGCCTTCGAACGGCCGGAACTCGAGCTCGAGACCCCACGGGACATGCGCCTCGATGTGGACGCGCAGCGCGTCGAGCACGCGGTCGGGATCCTGCCCGGGAGCGAGCCGCAGGCTGAGGCGCGCCCTCGCGCGCGCCACGACCTGGTTGGACGAGCCCTTGATCGGGTGACCGTCGATGCCGATGACCGTGAGCGCCGGTTGCAACCACAATCGAGCGTGCAAGGGCAACGACGGATCCCCGACGAGCTGCGCCCCGGGGCGGACGCCGAGCGCGCGGGCAAACCGCTCGGGCGCGTCGTCGAAGCCGGGGATGGGTTCGAGCTCGGCATCGGTGAGCGGCCGCACATCGTCGGTGGCGCCGCCGAACGCGAGCGCCCCGTGCTCGTCGACCAGCGTCGCCAGGATGCGTGCGAGGGCGAGCACCGGATCGGGTACGGCACCGCCCGCCATGCCCGAGTGCACGGGACCGTCGAGCGCGCGCACCTCCACGTCGGCGGCGGCGAGGCCGCGTAGCGAATACGTGATGCCGGGCACGCCGACCGACCAGTTGCCGGCATCCGCGAGCACCAGCACGTCCGCCTGCAACTGGTCGGCATGGGTCGGTGAGGAATCGGTGGAGGGTCGGCGAGCCGATCTCCTCTTCGCCTTCCACGAGCACCCGCACGTTGCACGGCAGCGCACCCGTCGTGCCGAGCCACGCCTTGACGGCGGCGGCGTGCGCGACCGCGCCGGCCTTGTCGTCGGCGGTGCCGCGGCCGAAGAGGCGGCCGGCGCGCTCGACCGGTTCGAACGGCTCGCTCGTCCACCGATCGACGGCACCGGCCGGCTGCACATCGTGGTGTGCGTACAGCAGCACGGTCGGGCGATCCGGACGATCGTTCCGTATCCACTCGCCGATCACGTAGGGGTGCGAGCCATCGATGCTCGCGAGCCGCACATGCTCGAGACCCGCGCGTTCGAGCACCGCGGCAGTTGCATCGGCACTGGCGCGCACGTCGGCGACGCGGTCCGGATCGGCACTGATGCTCGGGATGCGGACGAGCGATTCCAGCTCGGCGCGCGCGTCGGGCATACCGTCCTCGACCGCGCGCAGCGCGTCGTCGACCGAGTGAGAAGGTGAGCTCACGGGTTCGTGTAACGCATCTGGAGGCGCCGCATCCCGCCCAGCCATCGGTCGTAGTCGTCGGCCTTGCGCCGCAAGTAGTCGAGCACCTGCGGGTGCGGGAGGATGAGGAACTGCTCGGCGTCGAGGCCCTCCACCACACGATCGGCGACCTCGTCGGCCTCGATCATCCCGTCGACCGCAGCGACGCCGCCGCCCGGAACCCCCGCCGTCATCGCCGTGCGCACGGCCTGGGGCGCGAGCACGGAAACCTTGAGACCCTGGTCGCCGTACGTGATCGACAGGAACTCTGCGAACGCGACCGCGGCGTGCTTGCTCACTGCGTACGGGGCCGAGCCGAGCTGCGTCAGGAGCCCGGCAGCCGACGCGGTCTGGAGCAGGTACCCGCCACCGCGCTCGACCATACGGGGCACGAGCACGCGCGCCGCGTAGATGTGCGCCATCAGGTTGACGTCGAGGCTGAGCCGCCACGCTTCGGGCGGCGCGTCGGCGAGGCCCGGAATCGCGACGCCGGCGTTCGAACAGAACAGGTCGATCGGACCGTGGTCGGACTCGACGCTCTCGATGAGCTGCCGCACCGCGTCGGGGTCGCTGACGTCGCACGGTCTCGCCACGGCACCGATCGCTTCCGCGGTCGCGCCGAGCGCATCGGCCGCCACGTCCGACGCGACGACGGTGCGTGCCCCTTCGGCGACGAACCGGCGCGCCAACGCCCGGCCGATGCCGCCGGCCGCTCCCGTTATCACGACGCACGTCCCGTCGAGCTTCATGACACGGTCTCCCTGCTCGTCGGACCGATCCCGTTACAACGAGCGCCAGATTGGCACGGACGCGGCGCGTCCACCCATTACGGTGACCGCGTGCGGATCCAGCGACGACAGTGCGCGCGTTCGGGATGCAGTTCGGTGGCGACGGCGACGTTCACCTTCGACGCCCGTGAGCAGACCGTGTGGCTCGACCCACCGCGCGACGGCAACGCCCGCGCCGGTGAGCTGTGCGACGCGTCATGCGAACACGCTCAGGCCGCCCCAGGGCTGGCGCCTCGAAGACCGGCGCCAGCCGGCCGTCTCCCTCCCTGCCGCCGTCCCGTGCCCGTCCCGTCCGCCGTCCCTGTCGTCGACGCGCCGAGCGCTCGACTCGATGCGCTGCTCGCCGCCGATACGCCCGCTCCTGGCCCGAGCCTTCGAGGCCGCCGGCAACTCCTGAGCAGGCCCCCGAGCCCGCTCAGGCGCCGCCGCCGTCGAGGGAGTCGCGGTAAGCCATCGGGAGCAGCTCCACGAGCTGGCCGTCCGGGTCGCGGATGAACACGCCCATCCCGATGTTGGTCGCGGTCAGCACCTCGCCGCCGAACGCCGCGACCCGCTCGAGCGTCGCGTCGACATCCTCGACGCTGAGCGAGACGTGCGTCAGCCCCGGTTCGTTCATCGCGCGCGCCCGGTACGGCTGGGTCTGCCTCGACGCGGCGAAGTGCAGCAGCTCGAGCACGAGGCCGTCGCGCACCAGGTACGAGGCGGTGAGTCCGAGCGGCGCGGTGAGCCCCAACAGCTGCGCCGAAAGCTCGTCGGGAGGATGGATCTCACGGTCGACGACGAAATCGAGCACCTCGACGTAGAAACGCTTCGACCGTTCGAGATCGCTGACGCACTGCCCGACGTGGTTGAACGCGACCTTTCTCACGCGCAGAGCCTCGCGCTGCAGCTCAGTCGTCTGCCACACGCTCGCAGCGCAGGTGGCGATCCTCGCTCGTGAGGCATCGTCCCGAGGCGAGCTCGAACTGCCAGTGGTGGAGGGAGCAAGTGAGCACACCGTCGGTGATCTCACCGAAGCGCGTGAGATCGGCCTGGCGGTGCGGACACCACCGTTCGATCCGCCAGCCGTCGCGTTCGAAGAACTCGTCGGCGGGCCGGGCACGGCGGTAGCTGCGCTCGACGTAGTCGATCTGTTCAGGACCGAGCGCTTTGAAGAACGTCATCACGTACTCGTTGAACGGCCCCGGCCGCGACGCCGCGAACCGGCACGACAGGAACAGGGAGTTCACCCAGTCCTCGACGTGGTCCTCGACGAGCACGGTCACGAGCGCGCGGTCCACGGTGATCCGGTACACGAAGGGCTCGTCCGCCGCCGCCCGCACCTTCCGCTCCACGAAGTCGAGGCAGATCGAGCCGGCGGGAGCCCCGTCGGTCGTGCCCGTCGGTGCGTCGATGGATGAGCTCGAGCACGACGTTGCCGGCGATGCCCGCGCACGTGATCGGCGCCCGCTCCATGAGGGGCTCGAACCACTGCGCGAGGTCGGCCAGCGAGATCGCGTTCCTCTCGCACCCACGACGCGCGCTCGGCAGTCGAGCCAGCCGTCCCAATCGGCGCGGTAGCGCGCGAGGTACGCAGCCTTGTCGCGGAACGGCAAGGCGAGTGCGTCGTCGTCGGGCGGCGTGACCCGGCACGCGCCTCCTTCGAGATCCACGACGGAGCCCGGAACCAGCAGGTGCGCGTTGTCGACGCCCGCGTCGCGCAGGTCGGCGAGGAACACCTCCTGATCCGGGAAGATGTTCGTCGGGTCGTGGTCGAGATCGTTGAGCGCGTACAGGTCGTCGTCGAGGAAGCACGGCGGACCCGCGACCGGGAACACGTGCGCGGCCTTCACCCACTCGATGTACCTGTGCGCGCGGGCCATCTGGTTGACCCGTTTCTCGGCGGCGAGACGGTCGCGCTCGGTCGCGTCGAAGTCGTAGACGACCGGGTACCAGATCGCACCCGAGAACTGCAGGAGGTGCGCGTCGTACGGCCCGAGGGCGCGCAGTGCTTCCGGATCGCCGGGCCGAGCGTCGTTCTGGTCGAGCACGCGGCCCGAGGCGTCGCCCACCATCAGCGCGGAATCGCCGAGGGGTCCGTCGGCCGGCGCCGTCATCGCGAAGATCGCGACCTCGAGGCCGTCGAGGTCGAAGGGTTCGCCGTCGCGGGACTCGACGAAGTGCCGGAACCCGAGCCGCTCCAGCGCCCGGCGGAGGAACGGCGTGGGGAAGTCGGGGAGGAGGACCCGGGCGCCCTTGTCGACGTGGCGGGCGAGGAACTCGGCATCGAAATGGTCGCGATGGAGGTGCGACACGTAGAGGAAGTCGGGCCGGCCGAAGTCCTCCGGTACCAATTGGTCGTTTCGCGGAAAAGGAAACCAAGATCCGAAATATGCAGGCGTGAACCAGGGATCGCACAGCACCGACCCGTGGCGGGTCTCGACGTGGGCGCCGGCGTGGCCGAGGAACGTGATGCGCACGGGCCCATGTTCGCGTCCCGCCAACGAAATGACCGGATTTCCCCGTCCACCCGGCGGTGACGTTCGGATGAACGACGTGCTTTCTCGCACTACGCAGGTCCGCCGCAGCTCCGTTGCGGCGACAAGCCCTCTCGCACCGCCGGATATCTCGGTCCCGGAACTGACCCAGCCCAGCCCCTCCGGGTCGGGGAACCGGCGGTGCGAGGGAGTTCTGCGCGCAATTCGCCGCACCGACATTGCCACCATCCAGCCTGGGCGGGCTGTGATGCGTTGTGCGTCGGGCGGAGAGCAAACGCCGGATGCGATCGTCGCTTTGATGGCCGGGCGGGCCATCTGCGGGGCGGCGGTCCATCCGGCGTCGGTAGGACCGGCGGGTGACGCGGTGTGTGCGTCACTCGCCGGTGCGATCGCCCGGGCGGTCGGGGAACGCTGCGTCGCGGGCAACGGAGCCCGCGCGCGCCGCGGAACCAATTTCGGTGCACGCCTAGAATCCGGCCGGTTCGCCACCGTGGCGGCCCGACGGAGGTCTGCTGTCGAGTGTCCGCCGCTGCCCGAGACCGTGCGCTGTCCGAGCGCCTCGTCGCGGGCGACGAGCAGGCGCTCCGTGACGCGTACCGCGAGTTCTCGCCGGCGGTCCTCGGTCTGGCGACGCGGGTGATCGCGAACGAGTCGATCGCTGAAGAAGTGCTGCAAGAGGTGTTCGTCCGGCTCTGGGAACAGCCCGAGCGGTTCGATCCCACCCGCGGACCCCTTCGCGCCTACCTGCTCGCCATGACCCACAGCCGTGCGGTCGAGCGGGTCCGCTCGGAAGAGTCGCTGCGGCGCCGGCACGAGCTCGCCCAGCGCGAAGCGCTGCGAGAGCCTCCGGTGGAGAGCCCCGAGCGCGTGCTCGTCGACAAGGATGTCAGTGCGGCGATTCGATCGGCGCTGGCCGATCTCCCCGCGAACCAGCGCGTGCCGATCGAGATGGCGTACTTCGAGGGCATGTCGTACCGACAGGTCGCGGCCGCCCTCGACGAGCCGGAAGGAACCGTGAAGTACCGCATCCGCGGCGGCATGCAGAAGCTGCGCACCGCGTTGCGGTCCGCTGAGGTCGGACCATGAGTCATTTCGACAACGAGGCCGACAACGAGGCCGAGGACCGGGCGATCGCCCGGGCCCTCGACGCCGACCAGATCGACGCCGAACCAGATCGACGAGGACGCGATGGATCGCGCCGCGCTCGACGACTATCGCCAGGTACTCGCATCGATGCCCTTCGAAGAGATCGAACCCCGAGCCGAGCTCGAAGACCACGTGCTCGAAGCTGCGCTCGCGCGCCGGCCGGCCGCGGTGCGAAGCATCTCGAGCGCCAAGCGACGCCGGACGCTGCGGTGGGCCACCTTGGGCGCCGCCGTCGCCGCCGCCGCCGCCGTGATCGCGTTCATGTTCGTCACGTCCGACACCGACAGCGTGCAGGGCGGCGAGATCGCGCTCGCCGGTGACAACGCCGCTGACGTGGTGACGCCCGTGCGCGAAACGCCGGGCGTGCGCACTGCTCCGCTCACCGCCGACGACCGGAACGTGGGCGAGGCCGCGCTCGCCCCTGACGGCAACGGCGTTCTCTACGACCTCGACCTGCCGACACTCGGCCAAGGCCAGCGGTTCTACGTCTGGCTCGTCACCGAGTCCAAGGTCGTCCCCATCGGGTACCTGGAAGCACCGACCGACACCATCTCGTTCGAGGTGCAGGGTGACGCCGACGCGGTCACGGGAGTTTCCATCTCGCTCGAGAGCGGCTCTGACGACGCCGACCACACCCGCACCGGGTGGCGCGGTCGCCAGCGCCAAGTTCTGATCCCGCCCGGCGCCAAGTTCTGACCGATCCGGGCCGTTCCCGACGATCGGCCGCGCGAACGATCGGCGGCGCGAGCGATCGGCGTCAGTGATCAGCGACTGATCAGGAGCGCTTGACCGTCTTCATCCGGAGCCGGTCCCGCAGGGCCGAGCGGGCGACGCCTTCCGCCACGAACGCCAAGCCCAGCAGGGCGGCCCAGGGGCCGAAGCGCCCGGCGGCGGAGCCGAAGGTCGACCAGGCGCCCTGCGACGAGCTGAGGGGGTCGAGGCTGCCGGCGACTGCCTTGTCGTAGAGGTCCTGGGTCTGGGCCCCGGCCTGCGACGGGTTTGGCCTGCGACGCGGCGGCGACGGCTTGGACCGAGCGGTCGGCAACCGACGGATGTCGTGGTGTTGCCGAGCAAGGTCGCGGCATCGTCGGTGGTGGTGCCGTAGGTGACGTCGAGCGCAACAACCGAGGTCGGCTCGTCGAGGGTCTCGAGAACCTCTGCCAACGTCGGCGCGTGCTTCCTTGCGCCCGCTCGTCGGCTCCGTCGTCGACTCAGGCGTCGGCTCCGGCGTCGGCTCGGGCGTCGGTTCCGGGGTCGGCTCGGGCGTCGGTTCCGGGGTCGGCTCGGGCGTCGGTTCCGGGGTCGGCTCGGGCGTCGGTTCCGGGGTCGGCTCGGGCGTCGGTTCCGGGGTCGGCTCAGGCGTCGGTTCCGGCGTCGGCTCAGGCGTCGGTTCCGGCGTCGGCTCAGGCGTCGGTTCCGGCGTCGGCTCGGGCGTCGGCTCCGGCGTCGGCTCAGGCGTCGGTTCCGGGGTCGGCTCGGGCGTCGGCTCCGGCGTCGGCTCAGGCGTCGGTTCCGGCGTCGGCTCAGGCGTCGGTTCCGGGGTCGGCTCAGGCGTCGGTTCCGGGGTCGGCTCAGGCGTCGGTTCCGGGGTCGGCTCAGGCGTCGGTTCCGGCGTCGGCTCAGGCGTCGGTTCCGGCGTCGGCTCAGGCGTCGGTTCCGGCGTCGGCTCAGGGCGGCTCGGCGTCGGTCAGGAACAGGCTCGGGGATCGGCTCGGTTGCCTCGGACGCCTCGGGTGCAGGTGCGTCCTCGAGGAGGGCAGTGAGATCGGGGGCGATCGCGGTGACGGGCTGCGGGTTGTCGGCCGTGACGGCCGCGGATGCGAACGGGATCCCGGCGACGGCGATGGCGGCGGCGCCACCGAGGACGCAGCGCAGACAACGGCGTTCGAGATTTCGAAGCGGGCGTCATCGAGGCGGCCGAGAGCGCGTCAGTCGAGCCTGGTCCGCCGCCCGACTTTCGGAACCCTGGGCTCATCCCGAGATCCTTCCCGATCCGCTCTAGTGGCCCCACAGAACACTCGCGTCGGGTAGCAACGAAGCCGCCCGAGTTCGGGATGTGCGGTCGACGTGACCGATGTTCCCACCGCTTCCCCGCAGTTGCTCCCGCACAAGGAGCAACACCGGTACACGACCGCATAAAAGTACACGGCCGGGTACCCGTTTGCCACTGCCCACGCGGAATTCGCGAGAAAGAATTCTTATCTTTCAGTGCGCGCGCCGGCGGCGATCCGGCCGGCGGTTACAGCTGCATCGCCTTGATCTCGAGAAACTCCTCGAAGCCGTGCTCGCCGTACTCGCGGCCGTAGCCGGACTGCTTGTAGCCACCGAAGGGAGCGTTGGGGTTGAACGCACCGCCGTTGACCTCGATCTGCCCGGTACGGATGCGCCGAGCAACCTTCTTCGCACGCTCCGCGTCGCCTGACCACACGCCACCCGAGAGGCCGTAGTTGCTGTCGTTGGCGATGGTGACGGCGTCTTCCTCGCTGTCGTAGGGGATGATCGAGAGGACCGGCCCGAAGATCTCCTCCTGCGCGATCGTCATGTCGTTCGACACGGCGGAGAACACGGTCGGCTTGACGAAGTAGCCCTGATCGAGACCCTCCGGCTTGCCCGGGCCGCCGGTGACGAGCTTCGCGCCCTCGTCGATGCCCTTCTGGATGTAGCCGTTGACCCGTTCGACCTGGGCTTGCGACGAGAGCGGGCCGAGGGTCGCGCCGTCGGCAAACGGGTCGCCGGGCTGGTACTTCGACTCGACCTCCTCGGCCGCGATCCGCTCGGCGTCGGCGAGCTTGCCCTGCGGCACGAGCATGCGGGTCAGGGCCGAGCAGGTCTGGCCGGAGTTCAGGTAGGCCTTCTGGATCCCGTCGCGCACGGCGCGGTCGAACCCGGCGTCGTCGAGGTCGTCGAGGAGGATGTTGGCCGACTTGCCGCCGAGCTCGAGGGCGACGCGCTTCAACGACTGCGAAGCCAGCTCCGCGACCCGCTTCCCGGCGCGGGTCGAGCCGGTGAACGACACCATGTCGATCTCGGGGTTCGAGGCGATCGCCTCTCCGACCACTTGGCCGGTGCCGCTCACCAGGTTGAACACGCCCGCGGGCAGCCCGGCGTCGTTGATCACCTCGGCGAGGAGGAACGCATCGAGCGGTGCGACCTCGCTCGGCTTCAACACGACCGTGCAACCGGCCGCCATCGCGTAGGCGACCTTGGCCGCGATCTGGTGCAGCGGATAGTTCCACGGCGTGATGCATCCGACCACGCCCACGGGCTCGCGCACGATGAGGCTGTTGCCGTTTTCCTCCTCGTACTTGTAGCTGCCGGCCAGCGCACCCGCCTGGCCGAAGGAGTTGATCGGGAGCCCGGCCTGCACGATCAGGCTGAGCCACTTCGGCATGCCCGCTTCGCGGGTGACGATCGTGGCGATCTCGTCCATGCGGCCGCCGAGACCCTCGGCGATCCGGGACATGAACTTGCCGCGCTCTTCGGGGTCGCGTGCCGCCCAGTCGGCGAACGCGGCGCGCGCGGCGCGCGCGGCCTTGTCGACATCGTCGGCGGTGCCGTCGGGGATGGTGGCGATCACCGAACCGTCGGTGGAGTCGAACACCTCGATGGTCGCTTTGCCGGTCGAGGGGACCCATGCCCCGTCGATGTAGAGCTTGTCGTACGTGGTCACGGCGTTCCCCCTGGAGTCGGTGCGTGCAGTCGCCGGTCGATGCTCGGGGACCATACCCCCGGGGCCCGCCGGCCCGCACCGGCGCTACGAGACGGACTGGCGCTACGAGACGGGCTCACGCGTCCCGACGATGTGGGACACGGGCAGGTGGTACTGCTTCGCGAGCTTGTGCGGCAGATCGCGCTTCAGCCACTTCGACGCGCCGGGCGGGAGCGTCGAGAGGATGATCTCGTCGTACTCCTCGCGCCGCAGCGCGTCGCCGACGGCCAGGATCGGCTTCTCGTCGCCGATCTCACCGGTGACCTCGACACCCGCGTCTCGGAACGTTGCGAGGGCCTGATCGAGGCGATGCTGCGCCTGCGCGTGCTGCGCGCCGTCGGTCGTCCACGTCGCTTTGCCACTCGGCGTCGCCGGCACGACGAGATGAAAGCGGGACTCTTCCGCGCGGGATCGGGCAAGGACCTCGGCCACGAGCTGCTGGCCGCTGAGCGTCCGGTTGGCGACGACGAGGTACGAGCGCATGGGCGACCTCCGTTCGACTGCTCCGAGCGTAGGTCCGGCGGGCGAAGCCGTCGAGCGATTCAGCGAGCGCGCCACTCCGGCGGCCGGCCCTCGGCCGCGGCGCGTCCGCCTTCGCGAGCGTCCTCCGTTGCGCCGGCGACGCGACGCATGGTCTCGCCGAACCTGATCGCCTCCGTCGACGACATCGTTGCGGTGCGCACCGCGACTTCCTTCGTCGCGCGCGCGGCGAGAGGGGCGGCACGGACGAGCCGTCGGGCCAGGGCGCGCGCCTCTTCCATCAGCGCCTCGTGCGGAACCACCCAGCCCGCGAGCCCGACTTCCTTCGCGCGCGTCGCCGAGATCCGCTCGCCGGTGAGCAGCAACTCCATCGCGTACTGCCAGTTGATCCGGTGCGGCAGCCGGATCGCGCCGACGATCGTGGGTACGCCGATCGTCACCTCCGGGAAGCCGAACTCCGCCTGCTCGCTCGCGATGACGAAGTCGCACCATGTGACCAGCGTCAGCCCGTAGCCGAGGCAGTAGCCGTTGACCGCCGCGATCATCGGCTTGAAGATCTCCCAGCCGCTCTCGAACGAGTTGACCGTCGGCTTCTCCCAGAACGTGCCCGAGAATTCGCCGGTCGATCCCGCACCGTCCTTCATGTCGGCGCCGACGCAGAACGCGCGTCCCGAGCCGGTGACGATCCCGACCCACGCGTCCTCGTCGTCGCGAAAGCGCGCGAACGCGTCGTTGAGGCCGCGGCGCATCTCGGCGTTGATCGCGTTCAGTGCATCCGGCCGGTCGTAGGTGATGGTGGCGACGTGATCGGAGCTCTCGTATCGAACCGGCACAGCGGCAATCATGTCGGAATGCTCGATCATCTCTCCATCCAGTGCGAAGACCTCGAGGCCAGTGCGGCCTTCTACGACACGGTGCTGGCAACGCTCGGTGGCCACCGGGTCCTCGAGTACGGACCCGTCATCGGATACGGCGTCGACTTTCCGGACTTCTGGATCGGGCCGGTGAGCACGGGTGACGCAGCACGCGAAGTGCACATCGCGTTCACGGCACCCGATCGTCCGACGGTCGACGCATTTCGGGAAGCCGCGGCCGGTACGGGCGCGGAAGTGCTGCACGAACCGCGCGTGTTCCCCGAGTACCACCCCAACTACTACGGATCGTTCGTGCGCGACCCCGACGGCAACAACGTCGAGGCGGTCTGTCACCTGCCCGGGTGACGCCGCCCTAGGCTGCTACTGCGGCGGCGTGCGCGAGGTCCATCGTCCAGTAGAGGAAGTTGCGGGTCTCGTCGATGACGATCTGGAAGTTCGGGAAGTTCGACCCGCTGATCGGGACGTGGCCCGCGCCCTGGAACGTGTGCAGGATCGACACGACACCCGCCGCGTTGACCGCGTTGACGGTGTTCACCGCCCACTGGTACGGCACGACGACGTCGTTGGTGCCGTGGAACAACAGGCTGGGCGGGTCGGCAGCAGTGATCGGACCGATGAAGCGAGCACCGGAGAGGGACACGGCCGAGCGCACGGCCGAAGACGGGCCGGGATTCCCGCTCGTACCCGGGTCTTCGGAGTTGTACGCGACGTGCAGCGCGGTGATGGCACCGGCGGATGTCCCGGCCGAGGCGATGCGCGTCGTGTCGATGCCGTAGGTCGACGCATTGGCCCGCAGGAACCGCACTGCCGCCTGCGCGTCGTGCTGCGCGTCGACGATCGCCTGGAGGCAGGCCTGGGTGACACCGCCGGCACGAACAACCGCCGGCGACGAGGCGATACTCGATCGAGACGTTGACGTAGCCCTTGCGTGCGAACGCCTGGGCCTGCGCCACGATCTCGGGCGACGTCTTGTTACCGCCCGAGAACCCGCCGCCGTGGATCCACACGATCGCGGGCCGGCTGGTGACGGCGTCGCCGGTGGGTCGGTACAGGTCGAGCTCGAGCGACTGCACCTGGCCCAACTGGTTCGTGGCACTGCCGTACGTGATGTTGGTTGTGGTGGTGACGTTGGTGAAGACGTCGTCCCGATAGCGCAGCGGCGCATCGCCGGGCGGGGGCAGGACGTTCAGGCACCCCGCCGTGAGCAACGAGAGGCAGGCAACGACGAGTGCGGAAAGGCGGCGCATTGATTCCCCCAGGAGCAAGTGAGCCGGGAGCGTAGCGCGGGTACACTCCCTATCTGCACGTCGAGTGCACGAAGCGGGGGCCACGAAATCTTGGGGGAACAGACGTGAGTGTTGATCGTGTTGACGTCCGCAAGCTCGGCATCTGGATGGTCGTCACGGGTGGAGCGGTGATGACGATCGGCCTCGTCGCCGACGCGATCAGCAACGCCGATGACTCGGCCGCGACGCGCGAAGGCCTCTTCGACCTCTCCAGCTTCCCGCACGCGTTGTTCTTCGGCGGCATCGCGCTCGCAGTCGTCGGGTTGCTGACCCTGGTGTTCGGGGCGTGGATCTACAAGCCGGGTCGCGTCACCGTCGGCCGCCGGCTCCTCCAGGTCGGCGCGCCGATCGCAGCCATCGCGCTCGTCGGCGGGTGCGCCGCCATCGCCGACGGGTCCCAGTACGCCGAGCCGCACGCCGCCGGGACCGACGCCGCCGCAACCGGCGCCGAAGCGGCGAGCACCGACGAGCACGCGATGGACCACAGCGAGGCCGAGATGAACGCGGCCGAGGGCGACGCGCACTCGGAGTCCCACGAGAGCGAAGCGTCCAGCGTGCCGCCGAAGAAGTACGACCCGGCCCTGCCGATCGATCTCGGTGGTGTCGAGGGCGTGACACCGGAGCAGCAGGCACGCGCCGAGAACCTGATCGCGATCACGCTCGCTCGACTCCCGCAGTTCACGGACTACAAGGTCGCCGAGGCGGCCGGCTTCCGCTCGATCGGTGATGCCGTCACCGGTGACGAGCACTTCATCAACATCGCCTACTTCGACGACGGCGCCATCCTCAACCCGGATCGTCCCGAGTCGCTCGTGTACGAGCCGCAGCCCGATGGCTCGAAGAAGCTCGTGGCCGCGATGTTCATGCTGGCCCCGAACCAGACCCTCGACGACGTACCCGACGTCGGCGGCTCGCTCACGCAGTGGCACATCCACAACAACCTGTGCTTCACCTCCGAAGGCCGCGTCGCCGGCCTCTCGAATGCGGAAGGCAAGTGCCGCGAGGGGCTGAACTCGGGCTCGCAGGCTCCGATGATCCACGTGTGGATCACCCCGCACCCGTGCGGCCCGTTCGCCGCGCTCGAAGGTGTCGGTGCCGGCCAGATCAAGGAAGGCGAGACGCGCCTCTGCGACGAGGCGCACGGCCACGGCGCCTGACCAGCTGTTCCCCTTCTCGTCGCGCGGCCCCGACTCGATCTCCGGTGATGCGTCCGTCGACGCCGACGGTGTGACTCGGTGGTGGATCGCGAACGAGACCGGAGAACCGGTCGCCGTCGATCGCGTCCGGCTCGTGTCGCGATGGCGCACCCGCGGGCCCGTGCGCGTGTACTGCCATGGCTACCAGTCGTGGACCGCGACGGGGATGCGCCGGCTCGGCACCGACGACCCGTCGCGAGCCGACGGTTCCATCGAGTTGGTGCGCGGCGTGCACAACGCGGATGCTGCGGTCTCCGAGGCCGGTGAGCTGCGCAGCGAGCTCGTGACGGTGGTCGCCGACGACGACGGCGCAGTGTGCCTCGGCTTCGACGGCGGCGCGCGTCACGACGGCACGTTTCGGATCCGAACCGGCGACGAAGACGGGATCATCGAGATCGACGCCGAGGCGTACCTCGGATCCGCGGTCCTCGCGGCGGGAACGCGGCGCGAGCTGCACGCAGTACGGATCGAGTCCGGCGAGGCGGACGCGGCAAGCACGTTTCTCGAGCGCTGGGCCGACTGGGCCGGCGCCGCGGGCGGCGCGCGCACGGGTTCGCCGTATCAGGTCGGCTGGTGCTCCTGGTACCAGTACTTCCACGCCGTGACCGAAGCCGCCATCCGCCACAACCTCGCGCTCGCCGCCAACTGGCCGGTCGACGTCTTCCAGGTCGACGACGGCTACCAAGCCGAGATCGGCGACTGGCTGCAACGCAAGGACACGTTCCCGTCACCGCTCGAGCAGCTCGCCGCCGACATCGCTCGCGCCGGCTACACGCCCGGCATCTGGATCGCGCCGTTCCTCGCGTCGCCGTCGTCTCGGCTCGCACACGACAATCCCGACTGGATCGCACGGCGCGACTCGGAGCGCGAGCTCGTCGGGATGGTGAACCCGGGCTGGGGCGGCGCGGTGTGGACCCTCGACACGACCCACCCCGAGGTGCTCGCCCACCTCGAATCGCTCGCGCGCACGCTCGTGGCGATGGGCTGGCACTACCTGAAGCTCGACTTCACGTACGCGCCGTCGCTGTCGGGTGGGCCGTGGCACGACCCGACCCGTACGCCGGCCGAGCGGGTGCGCGCCGGGTACGACGCGATCCGGCGCGGTGCCGGTGACGACGCGTTCATCCTCGGCTGCGGTGCGCCGCTGGGCGCGTGCATCGGCATCGTCGACGGCATGCGCATCGGCCCCGACGTTGCGCCGAGCTGGGAAGTGCCCGAAGCCGCGTGGCACCCGGCCGGTTACGAGGACTGCGAGCCGTCGACGCTGAACGCGCTCCGCAACACGTGCACGCGTGCGTTCCAACACAGACGGCTCTGGTTGAACGATCCGGACTGCCTCATGCTCCGCACCGAGGACACCGCGCTCACCGAGGCGCAGGTACGGAAGTGGGCGCTGACCGTTGCCGGCTCGGGCGGGATGGCACTGATCTCCGACGACCTCGCCCATCTGGGTCCGCCGGCACGAGCGCTGCTCGACGAAGTGCTCGCACTCGGACGCGAGGTCGACGACGCGACGCGGTCCGGCCGGACCCCGTGGTGCGACGACCTCCTCGACGACTTCACACCCACTCAGCTCTCCAGCGCGGCGAGCACGGGCGCGTAGAGGTCGCGCTTCAAGGTCGCGGTGATGCCGCGGCCCTTGCCCGAACGCGTCGCAATCGCCGCGACCGCGGCGTCGACCAGCAGGTCGGCGTCGACCGCGGCATGCCCGATGCCGGCGCCGACCGCATCGTCGCCGCCGTAGCGACGGCCACTGAGGACCGCTTCGGACGCGGTCAGGTCGGAGAGGCGCGACCGGATGAGGGCCACCATGAACGGTTGGAACGGCAGACCGAGGTCGATCTCGGGGAGGCACCACCAGCCGCGATCGGTTCGCATGATCCGCTGATCGTGCGCGAGCGCGAGCATCGCGGCGATGCCGAACGCGTGGCCGTTGACGGCGGCGGCGGTGGGCAGGGGGAACGTGAGCACCCGGGCGACCAATTGCTGCGCGGCGAGGATGAACGCCGGCAGCTGTTCACCGTCGAGACCACCCAGGTACTCGAGATCGAAGCCGGTCGAGAAGTACTTGTCGTTGCCGGTGAGCACCAGCCCGGTGATCTCCTCGTCGCGTTCGACCGCGTCGAGCTCGGCCTCCAACCCGGCGACGAACGCGCCGTCGAAGAGGTTCTGGCCGTTCGTCATCCGTACGACCGCGACCGTGTCGTGCATCTCCCGTTCGAGCACGAAGCACGTTCTCCTCTGGTCGGATGGGTCGTCAACTCGGCCGGCCGAAATGGCCGCCGCGAGAGCAGGAACATCGCGGCGAGGATCCGTGGTTCGATGGTCGTGATGCCGAATGCCGGGTTCACGTTGGAGTGGTTCGGGTGCACGACGTTCCGGGTGCGGGTCGCCGGGCTGACGCTGTGGTTCGACACGTTCGTCGACCGGGTGCCGGCGGCCGAGCCGGTCGGTCTGCGATCGGACGAGATCGACGACGCCGACTTCGTGTTCGTCAGCCATGCTCACTTCGATCACCTGCTCGGCGCCGACACGGTCGCGAAGAACACCGGCGCGCCGATCATCGGTTCGTACGAGAGCATCCGGATGATGCGCGACAACGCGGTCGAAGCGGCGCAGCTGTGGCCGGTGTCCGGAGGCGAGACGATCGACTGCGGTCGCAACGTGCAGCGTGCGCGTCTTCCCCTCGTTGCACTCGTGCCTGTTCGCCGGGGCGGAGCTGGATACCGGAGCACCCTGCCTCGGCGACCTCGGCGTGACGTACCAGGTACGTCGCGATCGCGTCGACGCGCTCTGGAACGGCATCGAGCTCGCAGTGCCGGCGGAGTACCTCCATGCGATCCGGCACCGGACCTCGCATCACGACGGCGGCCAGCTCAACTACCTGCTCGAGACACCCGACGGCACGATGTTCATCGCCGCGAGCACCGGGTACTGGTCGGGCATCATGCGCGATCTGCGTGCCGATGTCGCGGTGCTCGCGGCCACCGGGCGGCCCAACCTCGACGGCGAACCGTTCCAGGGATCGATGGCCGACTTCGTCGTCGGTGAGGTGGCGGCGTTGCGGCCCGAGCGCGTCGTGTTCTGTCACCACGACGCATGGATGCCGCCGCTCCCTGCGCTCGACACGGGTCCGGTCGCACACGCGATCCACTCGGAGACTCCCGCGGCGAGCGTCGTCGACCTCGCGTACGGCGACTCGGTGTCGATCGCGACCCGCTGAATTCAGCCGGTGACGCTGGGAAGCGAGAGCCCTTCGTACGCGCGTTCGGGATCGCCGCGCACGGCCTCGTCGAGGGCTCGCGCGTCGTCGCCCACCAGGATGCGCCACTCGTCGTTGCGCACACCGTCGAGGATCACGGTCGCGGCCTGCGCAGCCGAAACCGGCGCAGTGTCGCGGAAGCCGTCGGCCATCATCTTCATACCCATCACGAGCTGCTCGTCGGTGACACCCTCCGTCGGCATCCCGAGCCGCACCATCGCCTCGCGCGTCTCGGCCAGCTCGTCTTCGCTGGGCACGTCATCGGTCCCGCGGTGGACGCGGCGGCTGTTGTGCACGATGTCGGTGCCGATGTGTCCGGGCATCACGACCGCGACCTTGACATGCGGCGCGTTGAGGCGGAAGTCGGTGAGCAGGGCCTCCGAGAAGCCCTTCACCGCGAACTTCGCAGTGCTGTAGGCAGTGTGCGCGACGTTGGGGCCGAGGCAGGCCCAGAAGCCGTTCACGCTGCTCGTGTTCACGAGGTAGCCGGCGTCACTCGCGACGAGGAGCGGCACGAACGCGCGGCTGCAGTTGTACACGCCACCCCAGCAGACGCCGAACACCCGGTCCCATTCCGCCCGGTCTCCGGTGACGAAGCTGCCACCGCCTCCGATGCCCGCGTTGTTGAACAACAGGTTGATGTGATCGGTGCCGTGCTGCTCGACCACTTCGTCGCGGAAACGACGCACGTCCGCTTCGTTCGAGACATCGCAGCTGTGGGCGGTGACCTTCGTCGTGTCCGGCGCGGCGTCGACGGCGCGCGCGACGGTCTCGGCGAGCGTGTCGGCGTGGAGATCGCACGTCGCGACCGAACACCCCTCGCTCGCGAGCTGCAGCACCAACTCACGGCCCATGCCGGTGCCACCTCCGGTGACCACGGCCAAACGTCCCGCAAACGAATCCACGACGACCTCCTCCTGCGCCGGCGCGGACCCTAGCCCGGCGTCGGAATCTCGTCCCGCCGTAGTAGACCGGCGCCGTGGTGCTGCGGCCCATCGACGTCGGTCCGCTCGTCGCGCGGCGCGGGAGACGAGCTCGCTGTCGCACGCGCGCTCGACGAGGCCTGCCGTGAAGTCGGCTTCTTCACCATCAGCGGTCACGACGTCGACCGCGCCCTCCGGGAACGGCTCGACCGGCTCGCGCGCGAGTTCTTCGCGCTCGACGAAGCCGAGAAGGCGGCAATCGCCATGCCTCGCGGCGGACGGGCGTGGCGGGGCTGGTTCCCGGTCGGCGGAGAGCTCACGTCGGGGATCCCGGACCGCAAGGAAGGCATCTACTTCGGCGCGGAGCTCCCGCCCGAGGACGAACGTGTGCGCGCGGGCAGGCCACTGCACGGGCCGAACCTGTTCCCGCACCGTCCGGCCGCGCTGCGCGACGCGGTACTCGAGTACATCGAGGCGCTCACGACGCTCGGGCAGACGATCATGCGCGGCCTCGCGCTCGGCCTCGGCCTGGAACGCGATTGGTTCGAGGCCGACCTCACCGCCGATCCCGTCGTGTTGTTCCGCATCTTCCACTACCCGCCCGGGCCCGACGACGGCTGGGGCGTGGGCGAGCACACCGACTACGGCTTGCTCACGATGCTGATGCAGGACGGTGTCGGCGGCTTGCAGGTTCGGACGTCACAGGGATGGGTCGACGTGCCGCCCGATCCCGAGCTCATGGTGTGCAACGTGGGCGACATGTTGGAGCGATTGACGCGTGGCCGGTACGTGTCGACCGCACACCGGGCTCGCAGCGACCGTGCTCGGGACCGGCTGTCGTTCCCGTTCTTCTTCGACCCGGGCTGGGATGCGGAGGTGCGCCCGATCCCCGACATCGCGCTCGGGACCGACCACGCCAGTTACTGGCGCGTCGCGTTGGGACGGTGGCAACGTGCACGCGCTGACGGGTTCGTACGGCGAGTACCTGCTCGCCAAGGTGTCCAAGGTGTTCCCGGACCTCGGAGCCGGCGTCCTCCCCAACGCACGCGAGGAGCCCCGTGACCGCACATGACGATCCGCTGCCGCTGAAGCTCGGCCCGGTCTCCACCGGTGAGTTCCTGCCGCCGCCGCTCACGCCCGTGCTCGAGGAGACCATCCGACGCACCCGACTGCTCGCCGACGACAACGCGCGCCGGCTCGGTATCTCCCGGCGCCAGTTCCTCGGCAGCGCGACCGGTGCGGCCACGATGCTCTTCTTCCTCGCCGCGTGCTCGGACGAGGAGAAGAAGAGCACGGGCGGGTCGTCGGGCGGCACCTTCGACGTCCCGGAGGACGCGACGATCGACCGCGGCACCGCGCTCGACGCCGTCGGAGGTGAAGAGTTCATCTTCGACGTGCAGACGCACTACGTGAACTACGACCTCGCGGCGGCCGGCGGCGAATGGACGTCGGTGTTCCCGTTCGCCTCGTGTGCGGAAGGCGCCGCAGCCGGGAACTCGAAGGTCTGCTTCACCGCCGACGCGTACTTCCGCGAGATGTTCGTGCGCTCCGACACGTCGATGACGGTCTTGTCGGCGTTGCCGACGCCTTCCGGTACCGGCCTGTCGGCCGAGGACATGGCGTACGCGATCGACGTCGCGACGAGAATCGGCTGCGACGGTCGCGTCCTGATGCACGGCGGCGCGTACCCACACCGCGGCCCGATCGAGGCCGCGCTCGCGGGCATGAGCGACCTGCGCGACCGCTACGACATCGCAGCGTGGAAGATCTACACGATGGTGCCGACCAACGCGCACTTCTACTTCGACGACCACGACCCGGCCCGGCCGCAGATCGGCCAGCAGTTCATCGACCACGTACGCGAGATCGGGCCGCCGATCATCTGCACCCACAAAGGGCTCTCCTCGATCGTCCGGAGCACACCCGAGCTCGCCGACCCGAGCGACATCGGCCCCGCCGCGGCGCGCAATCCCGACGTCTCGTTCGTCGTCTACCACTCCGGCTTCGAACCGAACACGGGCGGCCAAGGCCCGTACGACCCCGCCGACCCGAACCCGCAAGGCGTGGACCGGCTGGTCCGCTCGCTCGAGCGCGCGGGCGTGCAGCCGAACGCCAACGTGTACGCCGAGCTCGGCGGCACCTGGTGGTTCGTGATGCGCGACCCGACCGTCGCGGCCCATGTGCTCGGCAAACTCCTGAAGTACGTCGGCGAGGACAACGTCACGTGGGGTACCGACTCGATCTGGTTCGGCACCCCGCAGGACCAGATCCAGGCGCTGCGCACGTTCCAGATCTCGGAGCAGCTCCAGGAGCAGTACGGCTATCCCGCGCTCACCGACGAGCTGAAGCAGAAGATCTTCGGTCTCAACTCGGCCCGGTTGTACGGCATAGAGCCGGTGACCGGCAGCTGTGACGCGACCGCCGAAGAAGTCGACGCGATCCGCGCCGCGATGCCGCCGGCGCACACGTACGGGCCGACGACGGTGCGCGAAGCGGCCGCCATGATCGCGGCCCACCAGGCCGGCTACCTGTTGTAGCTGCGGTCAGGGCTCGACGACGACGGCGTCGCCGGTCATGACTTCGCCGCCCTCGAGCACCCACGCGTAGGCGCGGCTCCAACCCGGGTGCTGGTTCTGGTCGATGCGCCGGAAGTTCCGGTCCGTGAACCACTGGGCGTTCTTCACGCACGGCGTCGCGAACGCCGAGATCTCGGTCAGCACCTCGCCGAGGCGGATGCGCACACCCGGCCGGATGGTGGTCCAGTCGATGCCCGACACCGTGATGTTCTCGCCCGCGGCGCCGGCGTGCACCGAGTGTCCCTCGGCCCGCAGCGCGTCGATGACCTCGATCGACCAGAGGCTGAGCGCCTGCAACGGCCGGCCGTGGTGCTTCCGTTCCGCCTGCGATGTCGCCGACCACCCCGCGCCGATCGACAACCGCTTTCGGCTGCGGGAGTTTCGGAACGCCGCCGCCCGACGTGTTGATCTGCGCGATCGTCCCGCGCTGCTGCGGTGCGCCGGCACCCAACGCGTGCAGGCCGCGCCCGGCGTCGCGAAGATGGTGCGTGCCGTCGTGCACCGCGTGCGCAACCAGCCAAGCCGCATCCGCGGTCGTGTCGCCAACGGTGAGCAACCGCGTCCAGTCGGCGGCGGCCATGCGGGACGCGCGGCCGTTGAGCTTGGCGACCCGTTGGTCCAGCTCGCTGATCACGCGGTCGATCGTCGGCGGTACCGCGGGCTCGGGCGGGTCCGGCGCCGGACCGAGCACCGGATGGTCTTGATCGAGCGTGAGTTGCAGGAGGAAGTCCATCACGCCGGTGATGTCGCGCGAATGCGCGGCGTACTCGGCTACCGACCATACGGCCGGCGCGGGCCGCCTCGTGAGCGTTCCGGGGTCGACGTTCGCGGTCATCGACCGCCAGATCGGTGCGAGCGCGCGCAGCGTGCCGAGCAGGTCGTCACGCGTGTACTCGGCCGCGTCGAATCCGCATTCGGCGCAGGTCTCGACGGGCGCGCGCGTCATTCTCCGCTCGATGGGTCCGCGAACATCACGAGCGCACCGTTGCAGTCGCGGATCATGAACGCGCGCATCCCCCATTCCATCGTCTCGGGTGGCTGGAGCACGTCGACACCGCGGCTCACGATGTCGGTGTACAGCTCGTCGAGCTCGTGCACGTACAGCGTCATGTACGACGAGTGCGGTTCGGTCGGCTCGCTGCGGGAGAAGTGGAATGTCGTGTCGCCCGCGATCACCGACCCGTGGATCACGGGGTCGCCGAAGGCGAACTCCACCTGCAATCCGAGCTTGTCCTGGTACCAGAGCAGCGTGGCAAGGACGTCGGGCACGTTGATGATGCTCGATGCGTTGCGGATCCGCCCTGCGTTGCGGGCGTTCGATGCGAAGACGGGTGCGGTCGCCATGGCGGTGCTCCTCACGTAGCGTTCGGCCCGTGACCGTAACGACATACCGAACGCAGCGATACGTCGAATCGGACACGAAGTGCCGCCAATAGGACAAGGACAAGATGCTCGCCCGCCCGCGACGCCGGCGGCTCGCCGACGCGCCGCGCCCGGTGTTCGTGCGGGCGTTCGAGTATCCGCAGGGCTACCCCGGGCATCCGCACCGACACCGATTGGCGCAGGTCGTGTATCCGATGCGCGGCGTCGTGTCGGTCGAGACCGGTACCGGCACGTGGACCGTCACGACATTGACCGCGGTGGCGATACCGCCGTGGCAGGTGCACCGCGTCTCCGCGCACGGCAACGCGTCGCTTCGCAGCGTGTTCGTGGACCCGGACGTGCTGCCCGACCTGATCGACACCGTGGCGACGATCCAGGTGAGTCGACTGCTGCACGAGCTGATCGGTGAAGCCGGCCGTCGCTACACCGACTTCGACGATGCCGAGCACTCCGGCGACGCGACCGCGAGCATCATCGCCCTGATCGTCGAGCTGCTCCCGCTGATGCCGTCGTCGTCGGGTACCGCATCGAGCGTGTGGGTGCCGCGTCTCGAGACCGAGTTGCTGCGCCCGATCGCGATCGCGATGGAAGACGATCCGGGCGACCCGACGAGCGTCGAGGAGTGGGCTCGACGGCTCGGACTCAGCGTTCGGCACTTGCATCGTGTCTTCAAGGCCGAGACCGGCGTCACACTCTCGACATGGAAGGCGTTGCACCACGTAGCGCGCGCACAGGTCATGCTCGCGGACGGGTGATCAGGTGACGCGCGTCGCCGCGAACCTGGGGTACGGCTCGACGAGCTCGTTCATCCAGATGTTCAAACGTCACACCGGACGCACCCCTCGGGCAGTGAAAGACCGGTACGGTTGACGTGATGCTTGACGACATCGCGGTCGTGGGGGCGATGGAAGTCACGGCTCAGTTCCTCGCGACGTTCAACACCGGCGACGCACACGGTCACGCACAGACGCTTGCCTACCCGCACATCAGCATCGCGAGCGCGACGACGCGCGTGTGGGAGCACCCCGACGAAGCCGCGGCCGCGCTGGAACAGATCGTCAACACGTTGCGCGCGAGCGTGCAGTGGCATCACAGCGGATGGGACCACCGCAACGTCATCCATCTCGGCATGACCAAGGTGCACCTCGACGCGCAGTTCACGCGCTACCGGCAGGACGGATCCGTGATCGGTATCTATCCGGCGCTGTACGTCATCGTCGAGGACTCCGGCCGGTGGCTGATCCAGTGCCGGTCGAACTTCGCGTCCGAACTCGCCCGACCGGCACCCGGCAGTGCCGCGGATCAGTCAGCGGATGAGGGGGTCCCGCGGCAGCCCGAGGATCCGCTCGCCGATCTGATTGCGGGTGATCTCCGACGTGCCGCCGGCGATCGTCATGGCGCGACAGAAGATGTAGACCTGTGCGATCGTGAAGCCGATGCCGTCGAGGGTCGCGACGGCGGGGCCGACGAGCTCCCGCGCGAGATCGGCACCGTGCTGCATGTTCTCTGCGCTGATCAGCTTGGTCACGTTGCCCTCGGGTCCCGCCTCGCCCCCCGCCACCGCGCGCTCGGCCGCGCGGAGGTTCACGACGCGGAGCGTCTGCACCTCCGAGACGTGCCGCCCGACCGCGGTTGCGGCGCCGTCGACGCCTTGACCGTGTTCCTTGTAGATGCCGACGACGTCGAGCTCGAACCCGACACCCACACCCCCGCCGATGCTGACGCGCTCGTTGCCGAGCGTCGAGCGCGCGACCGCCCACCCGCCGTCGACTGGACCGACGACATCGTCGTCCGGGACGAAGACGTCGTTGAAGAACACCTCGTTGAACATCGACGCGCCCGACGCCTCGCGCAGGGGCCGCACTTCTACACCGGGCGCGTGCATGTCGATGACGACCGTGGTGATGCCGTCGTGCTTGGCGACGTCGAAATTGGTTCGCACGGTCGCGAGGCCGCGGTGACAGTTCTGTGCACCACTCGTCCAGACCTTCTGACCGGAGACGATGAAGCCACCGTCCGTGCGCGTCGCCCGTGTGCGTACGCCCGCGGCGTCGGAGCCGGCGTCGGGCTCGCTGAAGAGCTGGCACCAGACGAGCTCGCCGTTCAGCGTGGGCCGCACCCACCGCTCGATCTGATCCTGCGTCGAGTGCTGGATCAGCGTGAGGATGACCCAGCCCGTGATCCCGAACTGGGGTCGCTGCACGCCGGCCCGGGCGAACTCCTCGTCGATCACGAGCTGCTCGAGGGCCTTGGCCGCGCGTCCCCACGGCTGGGGCCAGTGCGGCTGGATGTACCCGGTCTCGATGAGCCGCGTGCGCTGGTCGTCGGCCGGCAGCGCCGCGATCTCCTCGGCGACCGCGCGGGTGGTGACCCGCAGCTCCTCGGCCTCCGGCGGCAGGTCCAGGCCGAGCGCCCGCGTGGTGCCCGCGACTCGCAGCGCGGCGACGTCGCGCGCCGCCGCGTTCGCGTCGAACAGCGCCGCGAGCGCGCCCGCCCGGCGGAGGAGCATGTGGCCATCGTGCTCCCACGTGAAGCCGATGCCACCGTGCACCTGGATGTTGAGCTGGGCGTTGCGCACGAATGCAGGAATCGACTGCACCGCCGCGACCGCGCTGGCCAGCGAGAACTGCTCGTCGGCCGTCTTGCTCGAGCGCGCCGCGTCCCAGACCGCGGCCGTTGCGAGCTCGGACGCCACGAGCATGTTGGCGCAGTGGTGCTTCACCGCCTGGAACATCGCGATCACACGGCCGAACTGTTGCCGCTCCTTGGCGTATGCCGTCGCGCGTTCGACGCATTCCTGCGCGCCTCCGGCCGCTTCGGCCGACACGAGCACACGCGCGACGTCGTGGGCGAGCGCGGCGGCGCCGCGCAGCACGCGATCGGCCGGGACCTTCACGCCGTCCGCGTGCACGACGCCGCAGCGACGGGTCGGGTCGAGGTTCGCGTTCACCGCGACGCTCAGCCCGGACGCATCGGCATCGACGACGACCACGTCCGCACCGGCGACGAGTACGAACTGATCGGCGAGGCCCGCGCCGAGCACGACACCGCCGTCACCGCGCAGCGTCTCGCCTTCGAGCGTCAGGTCGCCGACCGAGCCCGAGCGCGCCGTGGCGGCTGCCGTCGGCCAGCGAGGGCAGGAGCTCGCGCGTGTTGCGCGGCGGTGCCGGCCATCGCGATCACGGTCGACGCGAGCACGGTGGGCAGGAACGGCCCGGGCGCGGCGGCACGGCCGAGCTCCTGGAGCACGATCACGAGCTCGGGCAGGCCGAAGCCGCTGCCGCCGACCTCCTCGGGGAGGTGCAGGCCGAGCCAGCCGAGATCGACGAGGTCGGGCCAGAACTTCGGCAGCTCCTCGGTCGGGGCGTCGAGGAGGTCGCGTGCCGCGCCGCGTGCCCCGGCATTCTCGAGGAAGGCGCGCGCGACGCTTTCGAGTTCACGGTGGGTGTCGGTGAGTGCGATGGGCATGCCCGGACCGTATCCCGAGAGCCGGCCTGGCACACTTTGCGCTCATGCTGACCGAACTGGCGCAGGCCGTGCGCGAGGAGCACATCTCGCCGCGGGAGTTGGTCGAGGCGTCGCTGCGGCGCATCGAGCGCGCGAACGGCGTCCTCAACGCCGTCGTCCGCGTACGCGGCGACGAGGCGCTCGCGGAAGCCGACACCCTCGACGCGGCGCGTCGAGCCGGGCCGCTCGCCGGGTTGCCGCTGCTGGTGAAGGATCTCACCGACGTCGCCGGCCTCCCGACGACGTTCGGATGTTCGCTGTTCGCCTCTGCCCCACCCGCGGCGGCCGACGCAACGATCGTCGCCCGCCTGCGCGCGGCCGGGGCCATCGTGGTCGGGAAGACCAACACCCCCGCGTTCGGATGGACTGCGTATACCGACAACCGCGTGTTCGGGCCCACCCGCAGCCCGTGGAACACCGAGCGCTCGCCCGGTGGGTCGAGCGGTGGGTCGGCCGCTGCGCTCGCATCCGGACTCGCTCCGCTCGCGACGACCACCGACGGCGGAGGTTCGGTGCGCATCCCGGCGTCGCAGTGCGGCCTGGTGGGTTACAAGCCGACGATCGGGGTCATCGCTCGTGATCGGGCGCCCCGTTGGATCGGTTTCTCGTCGTCCGGCGCGACGGCGGCAACGGTTGCCGACGCCATGCTCGAAGCATCTGTGCTCGCGGGTCCGACCGGAACCGACCTTCACGAGCTGCCGTCGGGCGCGGTGCCGATCGAGGCCGCGCGGCCCGCGCGCGTCGTTGCCTGCCGGACGTTCCGCAAGGATGCCGACGCCGCCGTGTTCGAGGCGTTCGACGCGACTGTCGCCGCGATCGAGAGTGATCTCGGGCTTCCGGTGACGACCGTCGACTCCGTGTTCTCCGGCGACATCGCAACGCAGTGGTTCATCGTCGCGGCGGCCGAGGTCGCGCAGTCGCTGTCGTCGTGCGCGGGGTCGTGGGACACGTTCGAGCCCGGACTCGCGACGATGCTGCACATCGGCGCCGGCGTCGGCCTGTCCGACTACATCGCGGCGCAGCGGCTCCGATACGACGCGGCCGCGGCGCTCTCCTCGCTGCTGGGAGACGACACCGTGCTCGTCGTCCCGACGTGCAACGCGACATCGTGGGCGCCCGAAGGTCCTTTGCCCGACGCCGCCGGTGCCGTCACCGGCGACCCTGCGATCGCGGTCAACACGCAGGAGCTCAACTTCACGGGCCACCCCGCGGTGTCGGTGCCGATCGGCGTCGCGCCCGAGGGGGTTCCGATCGGCATGCAGATCGTCGCCCCGCGCTTCGCGGACCGGCTCGCCCTCGGCTTGGCCGCCGCACTCGAAGCGGCGCGACCGTGGCCGTTGACCGCGCCGGACTACACGCCCTTCGGCGTGGATTGACTCGAGCGCTCAGGACGCAACACGCGCACTCGCCGATTCCATGATCGACGCCACGTTGTCGGGTGTGAAGAACGTCTCGGGGCCAACGGTGGCGGCCATCACGCCGAAGAACTCATCGGTCGCGGGCTGGTTGCCGGCGAGCGCGAACAACAGCCCGGCGAAGTCGGGCTCGGGCGGCCCCGGCGTCGCGATCGTGCACGTCAGCTCGAACATCGGCCGGGCCGCCTCGTCGCGCCGGTCGTGGTACTCGGCGAGTGCGTCCGACATCGGGGCTTCTCCGCGTAGTCCCCGGTCGGCGGCCGCCGCGAGCAACTCGGCATCCCGGAAGGAGTTCGTGATCCCGTGCGCGGTGACGGGGTCCTGGTAGTAGCCCGCGTCCCCGACGAGGGCCCAGCCCTGGCCGTACGGCCTGCGGAAGAAGTTCGGTAACGAAGCAACGCCGTGCCACCGGTCTTCGCGGGTCGCGGCGCGGACCGCGTCGGCGATCGGCGTCTGGTCGAGCACCGCGAGGTAGTGCTTTTCGACGTCGGCGCGCACCTCGGGGAACTTCTCCAGCGGCCACACCACGGGCATGCACGTGAGCCCGTCGTTGGTCGGGATCGCGGCCACGCCTGTGGTCTCCTGGATGTAGCCGTCCATCCCGATCGTCGGCAGGTCGCTCCAGTACGTGTAGTAGGCGCACTGCTTGGCGCCGCGGTCGTCGTACACGGTGGCGTCGACAGCCTTGGCCACGACACTGCGCAAGCCGTCGGCGCCGACGACGAGGCGGGCGTGCTCTCGCACTGCGTTGCCGCTCTCGGTGCGGCCGCTGATGCCGACGACGGCCCCGTCGTCCCACAGGAGGTCGTCGACGGTGAAACCACTCTCGACGGTCGCGCCGGCGGCGGCCGCGCCTTCGACGAGGATCGCGTCGAGCAGGGTGCGGCGCGGTGCGTACGCGACCCCGACGCCGTCGTACGGCGTGGGATGACCGCGGAGTGCGAAGGCGCCGAAGTCGAGGCCGTAGGTCGCGACCGGCGGGCAACCGGTGGCTACCACCTCGTCGAGGAGTCCCCAATCGCGCAGCCGCGCGACCGCAGGCTGCTGCACGTAGTGCGTCGAAGCCGTGTCGCTCGGGAACGTCGCCCGGTCGACGAGCAGCACCCGGTGGCCCATACGCGCCAGCAGCATCGCGGTCGGTGACCCCGCGCACCTCGCTCCGACAACGATCACGTCATACATCGTCCGCTCCTTCGCATCGCACCGAGTGCGACGCCGCACCGGTCTCCCGCCGACGATACGAAGGGATGGAGATCGTGACTTCGGCAGAACGGACCAAACGCGGCGCGAGCGACATGGTCAATTCACACCACGCGGGGTGGGGTCAGACGAGCTCGTGACGGAAGGCGTAGGCGGTGGCGCCGGCGCGCGACGACACATCGAGCTTGGCGAACATGTTCTGCAAGTGCCGGGCCACCGTGTGCTCGCTCAGGTACATCTCGCGGGCGATCTCACGATTCGTCTTTCCCGCGGCGAGCAGGACGAGGACTTCGAGCTCGCGCTCGGTCAGGCCCCCCGCGCGTTTCGCGGCCGGCTGCAACATGAGCTCGACGCGCGCGGCGTCGTAGGTCGCACCGAGCTCGAGGAACGCGCGTCGGGCCGCCTCCAGTTCGAGGCGACTCCCGGCCTCGTCGCCTGCCGCTCGCGCCGCGCGCCCGTGCACCACACGGGCCAAGGCAGCTTCGTACGGGAGCCGGAGGTCGCGAAAACGCGTGGCGGCGCGACTCGCGTCGCCACACGCGCTCTCCACATCGTCGGTCGCGAGGAGAACTGACGCGCGCGCGAGATCGGCGAAGGCATCGACCACGCTCTGCGGTGCATCGGTGGCAAGAGCCTGGAGTGCGTCGACCGCATCGCGTGCCCGGTCGACGTCGCCGAGCTCGATCGCGACCTCGACCTGAGCCGCGAGGAGCAGGGACCGCGGCAGTCGCGCCCGAGAAAACGTGCTCGCTTCGATGCGCAGCAACGGTCGTGCGTCCTCGGGCCGCGCCTGCTGCAGGCGCAGCAGCGCCAACCCGGGTTGCGGCTCCCGCCCGAGATCGTGCGCCTGCACGAAGGCGGTCTCCGCGAGCGCGAACTCGCCGCGCCGACGGTGGACCTCGCCCATCGCGTAGTAGCTCTCGCCCGCAGCCGCCGGCGAGAGAGCAGTGAGCTCGTCGCACGCGCGTCGTGCATCGATCGCGGCCTGCGGCCATGCACCGAGCAACGTCGTCACCTCGACCCGGTGGACCCGGCAGATGCCGTGGTACGGCGAACCGTTCGGCACGGAGTCGCACCACGAGATCGCGGCATTCGTCCATTCGGTCGCCCGGCCGAGGTCCGCCACCGCGAAGCAAGACGCGATCACGCTGCAATAGACGATCCCCATGCACAACGGCGTGAGCTCGCCCGCGATGACGGAGCACATCGCGTCGTCCAGGATCGCGAGACCGGCAGCGGATTCGCCCGCGGCGATCGCACAATCGCCGAGCGTCGTCATCGCGACCGCGATGACGTCCGGGTTCCGGAGCCGGCGGCCGTGCTCGAGCGCTTCTTCGGCGCGTTCACGCGCGACCTCGAACTCGCAGCCGCCGCACGCGACCTCGGCCGCGGCAAGCAGGACGAAGGCGGCTTCCAGACTCTCCGGGGCATGGGCAACGTGACGGGCCGCCCGTGTGAGCCAGCCGCTCGCGATGGCGAGATCGCCCTTGAACCGATGGTCGAACCACAGGAACCACGCGGCGGACGCAGCGCGTAGATCGTCATCCGAGGCTGCGAACGCGGCGTACGCCCGCTGGCGCAGGGCAATCGATTCGTCCAGGCGACTCGTCCACCATGCCGCGTCGGCGAAGAGATCGATGTCGACCGGGGCGAACGTGGACGAGTCGAGCGCCTTCAGGGCTGCGTAGGCGTCCGGCCAGTCGGCGCGGGCCGCAGCCTCACGAGCCCGCGCTTTCAACGTGCGCACCTCGTCAGGCCGGTGCACCTCGTGAGGGTGGACGGGCCCTGACTGCATCGGTGTTGCGCCGGACGTGCTGCGGGGCATCCAGCATCACTCCTGACCGGTCCCGCCTGCTGCTCGCGATCACGAGCGTATCGACATACGGACCCGCGTCAGCGAGCAGTTCGCGATCGGCGGCGTTCTGCTCGTCAGTTCGAGGACTCGGCGTTCGAGGACTCGGCGTTCGACGACCGGTAGCGGCGGACAGCCGCAGCCACGGCCAACACGGCCGGGATGAGCGAGAGCAGCAGCTTGAGCTTGCCCCGCTTCCGGCGAGGGCGCTCCGCGGTCACCTCGAATTGGACCAGCTCGGTGTCATCCATGCGAGTGCGTGTACCCCTTTCAGCGAGGGTCGAAGCCGAGGCGGCACGAGCGCACGGCGCCGACGAAGATGTTCGGCTCGATGTCGGGCTCCGTCAACAGCCGAAGATTCGTGATCCGGCGCGTGAGCTGCGCGAACAGCATTCGTAGCTCGAGGCGCGCCAGCGAAGCCCCGAGGCAGAAGTGTGTGCCGAACCCGAATGCGACGTGCGGGTTCGGGTTGCGGCGGATGTCGAACGTCCAGGGATCGTCGAACACCGCCTCGTCGCGGTTCGCCGACGGATAGCACAGGATCACACGATCGCCGGCGCGTACGGCGGTACTTCCGATCGTCGAATCCCGGGTCGCGGTGCGGAAGAAGTTGTTGAGCGGGGTCACCCAGCGGATGAGCTCTTCGACCGCGCCGGGAATCAGGGTCGGGTCGGTCGCCATCGCGTCCCACTGCTCGGGATGTCGCGTGAGCTCGACCAGCCCACGCGCGATGACCGTGCGAGTCGTCTCCGCGCCACCGGAGATGAACAGGCCCGTCTCCTGGACCATCACCGACTGCTCCACCGGACAGCCACCGAGCTCGGCGTTCGCCCAGATCGAAACGAGATCGTCCTGCGGCGTGACGCGGCGCTCCTCGATCAGAGGGACGAGCTCGCTCGCGAATTCCATGATCGCCGAGCCCATGTCCATCATGACGGTCTCGTCGGTGAGGATCCCATCGATGCGCATCAAGCGCTCCGACCACGAACGGACCGCCGGAGCCCGCGCTTCGCCGAACCCGAGCAGGTGCGCGGTGAGCCGGGCCGGGAAGGGTGCTGCGAGATCGTCGACGACTTCCATCTCACCGCGCTCGACGATTCGGTCGACGAGGTCCGCGACCACCCGGTCGATCACGGGTTCGAGACGCTGCACCGCCTTGGGCGTGAACTGCCGAGCGACGAGCGCCCGTTGGGCGTGGTGCGCGGGATCGTCCTTGGCGATCATGTCTTCTTCCTGCGGTGCGACGCGTGAGCGGTAGCAGCCGGAGGACGAGAACACTTCGCTCCGCCGCTCGGTTTCGATGAGCGGCGCGTGGTGCACCACGGCCCACAGCTCGTTGGCCGCGTCGCGCCACACAGGTCCCTCGGCCCGCATGGACGCGAACGCGTCGTGCATCCCGTCGATGTCGGCATAGAACGCGGGATCGAGGAGGTCGGGCGTCGCCATCCGCTGATTCTGTCAGGCGAGCTCCGCTTGCAGGTTCGCGATGGCCTTGTCGAGGTTGCGCGCGTAGATGGCGCCGAACAGTCGCCCGAGTGTCGACGTGCCCGGTCCTTCGCCGTTCACGATCCACGTGAGCTCGGTGCGGTCGTCGTTGATCGGAGTGAACCGATGGTCGTAGTGCACACGCACGGTCGCAAACGTACCGACCCACATCCAGCGCGTCCGCGGCTCGAACAGCTCCATGCGGAACGTCGATCGCATCCCGCCGGCCAGACGGAACGCTCCCTTCGACGCGGCGGTGAGCACGCCACGCGGCTCCAGCGTCACTTTCTTGATGTGCTTCGCCCACGAAGGCCATTGCTCGATGCGTGCGAGATGTTCCCAAGCCCGGTCGATCGCGACGTCCACCACGAACGAACGCCGCACGAGCTCGAGCATCGAGTCGTCGCGCTCGGTCTTCATGGCCGCCCAGTGTCGCACCTACGACCGAAGAAATCTCTTGCACCTGACGCGACGTGAGGTCGTACCGTCGGTGCGGTGAGCGAAGCGACCGAGACCAGAAGCGGCCACAACGGCACGGGGAGACGGATCGGCGATCTGGCGGCGGCGAGCGGCCTGACGGTCCGGACGCTCCATTACTACGAAGAGATCGGCCTCCTCGTTCCGGCGGCTCGCACGCAAGCCGGGCACCGGCTCTACGCCGACGCCGACGTCGAGCGGCTGTACCGAATCCGCCTGTTGCGGCGCCTCGGTCTTCCGCTGGGCGACATCGGACGTGCGCTCGACGATCCGGCCTGGAACCTCCGTGCGGCGATGGCCGCGCAACTGCACGACCTCGATCGACGCATCGAAGCAACCAGCAGGCTGCGCGGCCGGGTCGCGCACCTCTTGCCGTCGATCGGTACATCGGACGAACCAATGAGCGATGAGCTCCTGGAGGTACTCGAAGAGATGACCACACTCGACCCGACCGTTGAACGCCGAATCTCGATCCTCGTGTACGCCGACCTCGACGCGGCCCACGACTACCTCGTCCGGGTCTTCCGGCTCGGGCCCGGCGAGTTGACCCGCAACGAAGCCAACGACGTCGTTCACGGCGAGCTGCAAGCCGGCGACGGCGTCGTGTGGCTGCATCCCGAAGCACCCGACTTCGGCCTCTCCTCACCGCGCTCGCTCGGTGGTACGACCGCGACGATGGCGGTCATCGTCGACGACGTCGACGCGCACTTCCGCCACACGTCGGAACAGGGCGCGCCGATCGAATACGAGCCCACCGACATGCCCTACGGGTACCGCGAGTACAGCGCACGCGACAGCGAAGGCCACCTCTGGTCCTTCATGAAGCCACTCGACTGAGGCGCGGCTGACGCCTACTCGCCTTCGGCTGCGGGGGCGGACAGCCATCGCTCGTGCGCCTCGTGCAGCTTCACCCACAGGGATTGCTGCGCGTCCTCGGCGAACGCGTCGAGGTGGATCCCGAAAACGTCACCGAGCGCGGCGGCGAGCTCGCCGCGATTCGCAAGCGTCGTGGTGGACGCGTTCGCCCCGACCGCGTGAGAGCACCAGACCCCGGAGCACATCCACACCGGTCGCATCACGGCGCTGCACCGTCATGACCTTGACGAATCCCGATTCCGGCGACGTCTGCAGGTACTCGTTCCGTGGCGCGAACGCGTCCAGGCCGGTCGACGCCGACCTCCAGGTCATGCCGCTGAAGCTGCCGGCCGGATCGTGCGCGAAGTGCCAATCGCCGAACTCGCCCGAGGCCGGTTCGAGCCGGAACCGGAACGGCGCCTGGTCGTACTCACCGGCACGCAGAGGGAGCGGCTCGTACAGGCCGTCGCCGAGCCCGGCGTCCACGTACCAGATACCGCCGGGATTCGGTTCCGTCGGCAGCCCGTTCACCGTCAGCACGAGATGATTCGTCATCACCCATTCGATCGGACCATCGGGACCGTGCACACCACCGACGTGACGCACGACGTCGTAGCCGAGGCTGCGCAACAGCTCGCTGAGCCCGCCATTGAGATGGAAGCAGTAGCCGCCACGGGCACCGGTGGCGATGCGCGCAACCGATTTCGACGCGTCGACGGTCCACCGGTCGCCCATGTGGATCCACACCGTCTCGTAGGGGATCCGTTCGACATGGGCGCGGTGAATTCGGAAGAGCGCCTCGACGGACGGTGGCTCGGCCTCGAGACCGAGCCGCGTCAGGTATGCATCGCGGAGCACATCGCTCGTCGTCGTCACGTCAGGTGGTACCTATCGACGCGGACGCCCGTCGGGAACGTCAGCAAGTTCGGACAACGCATCAGCGGTGGCGAGCATTTCGCGACCTTCGGGTTGCAGGCCGATCCTCGTCGCCAACAGCCCGGTCGAGACGCGTTCGACGACACCCCATTCCCAGATCGCGGTGGCGTCGAGGCCGGTCGAGCGCGGCGAAGTGACGGGCCCGGGCGAACGGGTCGCCGTACCGGAGCTCGACCGGGTCTTCCCGCATCATGACGCCGAGGTCGTACTCGGGCTCGGCGAGCAACCCGTCGGGGTCGACGAGCTTGAAGCCGCCCGCCGCCTCCAGCGTGTTCCACTGGTGCACGTCGCCGTGCACCAGCACTGATCGCTCGTCGTCGTGCGCGTCGACTCGTCGCGCCGCGCAGGCAAGGGCATGCTCGACGCTGCGCTCCGAGCACGGTCGGTCGAGCTCTTCCCACGTCCGCGCGACGTAGTCCGCCAGCCACCGGCCCTTCTCGGCGCCGGTGGGCAGCCCACACCCGGGCGCGGGCCGCCAGACACGGGCCGCGGTCGTGCAGAGGATCGCGTGGCGTCGATCGATCGGCAGTTCGAGCTCGAAGAGGGATCGGCCGAGCCGTTCGAGCAACAGCGCGCCGCGCTCCACGTCGGCCCGGAGCAGCGCGACGCAACCCTCACCGGCGGTGAGACGAAGGACGGTGATCTCGTGTCGAGCCACTGCTGCGGCGCGGGGCACGAGGATCTTCAGTACGACTCGCGTGCCGTCGCCGACGACGGCCTCGGCGACGAAGGCTTCGGTTGCGTCGCCGAACGTCCGGCCGACGGTGATGTCCCAGTCGCGCTCGAGTTCCGCGACGATCGCGGGCAGATCCTCGAGCCACGCCGACGCGCCGGCGGCAACGGCTTTGTTGCGCACGACCTCGGGCACGTCGATCACTGCGCCGTTCTAGCCGGTCCGATGCCCCGGGCGTGAAGGCCGCGCCAAGAAGCGACGGAGTCGCGTCAAGAGGGCGTCAAGACGTTCTCGATGGCAGGTAACACTCCGGTTATCTCGGAGTCGTGCGCGAAGAACCCCGATTCGATGCTGCGTTCGGCATGGCGCTCGGCGCGTTGCTCCCGATCCTCGTGGCCGGTCTCCTGGTCGGGGTCCGTGGCGAAGTCGTCAACGCCAACATCGCCCTGATCCTCGTGCTCGTGGTCGTGCTGGCCGCGGTCGCGGGCGGATGGCGAGCGGGTGCGCTCTCGGCCGTGTCGGCCGCCCTCTCGTTCAACTTCTTCCACACGAAGCCGTACCTCTCGCTCTCGATCGCGTCCCAGGACGACGTCGAGACGACAGTGCTGTTGCTCGCCGTCGGTCTGGCGGTCGGATACCTCGCATCGCGACGCCGCGTCGCCCACGGCGGCGGCCGCGGCGGGCCGAGCCGAGATCCGCCGGATCCACCGGATCGCCGAGCTCGCCGCCCAGGGCTCGCCTCCGGCCGAGATCCTCGTTGCCGCGCAGCAGGAGCTCGTGGCCGTGCTCGAATTGCAGCGCTGCCGCTTCGAAGCGCCGCCGTTCGATCCGCCGCTTCGCGCGCGTCGAGCGCAACGGAACGGTCACCGGTGCCACCGAGCGTCACTTCGCCCGCGGCGAGCTCGAGCTTCCCGCGAAGGAGTGGAGCTGCCGGTGCTCGCCGCGGCACGCCCATCGGAAGGTTCGTGCTCGACCCGACACCGGGGTCGGGCGTGTCGCTCGAGCAAAGGGTCGTGGCCGTCGCGATCGCCGATCAGGTGGGCGCGGTCCTCGCCGCCCCGCAGGAAGGAAGAAGCCGCAATGGCTGACATTCTGTTCGTGCTGGTTTCGCTGGCCTTCTTCGGCCTGTGCACGCTCTACGTGCGCGGTTGCGAGCGGATCATCGGAGGCTCCGAGACACGGGCGCTTCGCAAGACGAGACGACACGCGAGCGCATCGAGGTGTCGTCGTGACCGCCGACAACATCGTCGGCCTGGTCCTCGCAGTGCTTCTCGCCGGCTATCTCGTCGCCGCGCTGCTGCATCCCGGAGAGGTTCTAGATGTCGGCAGCGAGTTGGGCGCAGTTCGTCGTGTTCGTGGCGCTGGTCTTCGGGGGGGCGCCCGCGCTCGGTTGGTACATGGCCAAGGTGTACGGCGACCACCAGGACGACGGGGGAGAAGAAAGCTCCGGGCGATCGGGTGTTCCTCCCGATCGAGCGCGGGATCTACCGGCTGTGCCGCATCGATGCAGAAGCAGGAACAGCGCTGGACCACCTATGCATTCTCGGTGATCGCGTTCAGCATCTTCAGCCTTCTGTCGCTGTACGCGTTGTTGCGACTCCAGGGGTCGTTGCCGGGGAACCCGAACGACCTGCCGGGACCGATGCGCGCACCTGTCGTGGAACACGGCGGTGAGCTTCACCACGAACACGAACTGGCAGTCGTACGCCGGTGAAGTGACGATGAGCAACCTCACGCAGATGCTCGGCCTCGCCGTGCACAACTTCACGTCGGCCGCCGTCGGCATGGCGGTGATGGCCGCACTGATACGTGGGCTGGCACGTCGGCGCGCGTCGACGCTCGGCAACTTCTGGGTCGACCTCACCCGCACGATGACCCGCATCCTCGTACCGATCTCCTTCGTGCTCGCGCTGTTCTTCGTGAGCCAGGGCGTGATCCAGAACTTCCACGGCAACCGCACGGTCACGACCGTCGAAGGCACCGAGCAGGTGATCCCCGGCGGACCGGTCGCGAGTCAGATCGCGATCAAGCAGGTCGGCACCAACGGCGGCGGGTTCTTCAACATGAACTCCGCCCACCCGTTCGAGAACAGCGGCCCGCTGAACAACTTCGTCGAGACTGTACGCGATCGTCGATCATCCCGTTCGCACTGGCGTTCGCCTACGGACGGATGGTGGGCGACAAACGGCAGGGCCGCGCCGTCTTCGGGATCATGCTCGTCATCTGGGCCGGCATGTCGCTCGCCGCGATGGGCCTCGAAGGCAACGGGAACCCGCGGCTCGACGCCGCCGGCGCCGACCAATCGGTCACCGCGACGCAGTCCGGCGGCAACATGGAAGGCAAGGAGGTGCGCTACGGGCCGGCGGCGTCGGGATTGTGGGCGGCGGACCACCACCGGCACGTCGAACGGTTCCGTCAACTCGATGCACGACAGCTACACGCCGCTCGGCGGCATGGTCCCGCTGTCGCACATGATGCTCGGCGAGGTCAGCCCCGGCGGCGTCGGCGTCGGGCTCAACGGTCTGCTGATCCTGGTGATCCTGTCCGTGTTCATCGCCGGGCTTGATGGTCGGACGGACTCCGGAGTACCTCGGCAAGAAGATCCAAGCCGCCGAGATGAAGCTCGTCGTTCTGTACATCCTCGCGATGCCGGTGGCCCTGCTCGGCTTCGCAGCGGCATCGATGTTCGTGGGATCGGTACGCGACACGCACGATCTTCAATCCCGGGGCGCACGGACTCTCCGAGATCCTGTATGCGTTCACGTCGGCCGCGAACAACAACGGCTCTGCGTTCGCCGGCATCACCGCCGACGACGCGACTGGATGGACACGACATTGGGCATCGCGATGCTCATCGGACGGTTCATGCTGATCATCCCGGTGCTCGCGATCGCGGGATCGATGGCGCGCAAGCAACCGACCCCCGCGAACGCCGGAACGTTCCCGACCCACACGCCCCTGTTCGGCGGGCTGGTGATCGGCGTGACGCTCGATGGTCGCCGGACTGACCTTCTTCCCCGCACTGGCGCTCGGACCCATCGTCGAGCAGCTGTCCCTCTAGGAGCGACGACATGGACACCGGCACCATCCCCACTGGCACCACTTCCCGACCGCCGGCAGCAGTGCCCGCGAGCGTCACCCGTTGCCGAGCCGGTCCTTGTTCGACCCCGCGATCGTGCGCGGCGCGCTCGTCGACAGCGTCAAGAAGCTGGACCCGCGCGTCCAGGCCCGCAACCCGGTGATGTTCGTCGTGCTGGTCGGCAGCGTGCTCACCACGGTTCTCTTCTTCCGCGAGATCGGCGACGCGTCGGCCGACGCAGAACGTGTTCGCGGGCTTGGTCGCGGCGTTCCTCTGGTTCACCGTGCTGTTCGCGAACTTCGCCGAGGCGATGGCCGAGGGGCGGGGCAAGGCCCAGGCCGCGACGTTGCGCAAGACCCGCGGCGGAAACGATCGCCGGCGTCGTCTCGCCGACGGCTCCATCGAGGAGATCCCGAGCAGTCAGCTCGAGCTCGGCGACGAGTGCGTCGTCACGGCCGGAGAGGTGATCCCGGGCGACGGCGACGTCGTGCAGGGCATCGCGACCGTCGACGAGTCGGCGATCACCGGCGAGTCGGCGCCCGTCATCCGTGAATCCGGCGGCGATCGCAGCGCAGTCACCGGCGGGACCCGCGTGCTCTCGGACGAGATCGTGGTGCGCATCACCGCCAAACCCGGCGAGACCTTCCTCGACCGCATGATCGCGCTCGTCGAAGGCGCCGAACGGCAGAAGACCCCGAACGAGATCGCACTGAACATCCTGCTCTCGGGGCTGACGATCATCTTCCTGCTCGCAGTCGTGACCTTGCAACCGTTCGCGATCTACTCCGACGCCGAGCAAGAGGTCATCGTCCTCGTCGCGCTACTCGTGTGCCTGATCCCGACGACCATCGGCGCGCTGCTCTCCGCCATCGGCATCGCCGGCATGGATCGGATGGTGCAGCGCAACGTGCTCGCGATGTCGGGCCGCGCGGTCGAGGCGTCGGGCGACGTGCAGACGCTGCTCCTCGACAAGACCGGCACCATCACCCTCGGGAACCGGCAGGCGACCGAGTTCATCCCGCTCCCGGGCGTGACCGAGCTCGAGCTCGCGAACGCCGCGCACCTGCTCGAGCCTCGCCGACGAGACGCCCGAAGGTCGTTCGATCGTGCAACTCGCCGAAGATCAGTACGGACTGCCGGCCCATCGACCTCGTGCACGCCGAGCTGGTGCCGTTCACCGCGCAGACCCGCATGAGTGGCGTCGACCTCGAAGGACGAGCGATCCGCAAGGGGGCGGCCGACTCGGTGAAGCGTTGGATCGTCGAGCGCGGCGGCGAGGTCCCGGAGACGATGGACACGATCGTGACACGGGATCGCGACCGAGGGCGGCACGCCGCTCGCGGTCGCCGAAGCCGACGGGTCCGGACGACGCCGGGTTCTCGGCGTCATCCAGCTCAAGGACATCGTGAAGGAAGGCATGCGCGAGCGCTTCGACCAGCTACGCGCGCATGGGGATCCGGACGGTGATGATCACCGGCGACAACCCGCTGACCGCCGAGCGCGATCGCCGCGGAAGCCGGTGTCGACGACTTCCTGGCCGAGGCGACGCCCGAAGACAAGATGGCGCTCATCAAGAAGGAGCAGGCAGGCGGACGACTCGTCGCGATGACCGGCGACGGCACCAACGACGCGCCCGCCCTCGCGCAAGCCGACGTCGGCGTGGCCATGAACACCGGCACGCAAGCCGCCAAGGAAGCCGGCAACATGGTCGACCTCGACTCGGATCCGACCAAGCTCATCGAGGTCGTCGAGATCGGCAAGCAGTTGCTCATCACGCGCGGCGCGCTCACGACGTTCTCGATCTCCAACGACGTCGCGAAGTACTTCGCGATCATCCCGGCGATGTTCGTCGGCGTACTCCCGGTGCTCGACGACATCAACATCATGAACCTGGAGACGCCGAACTCGGCCATTCTCTCGGCGGTCATCTTCAACGCGCTCATCATCGTGATCCTGATCCCGCTCGCGCTCCGGGGCGTGAAGTTCCGGGCCGAGAGCGCGAGCACGATGCTCCGCCGCAACCTCCTGATCTACGGCCTCGGCGGCGTGATCGCGCCGTTCGTCGGGATCAAGCTCATCGACATGCTGATCTCGGCCCTGGGAGTTTCGTGATGCGCCGCCAACTGCTGCCCGCCTTCGTGATGGTGATCGTCACGACCGTGTTGCTCGGCCTCGGCTATCCGCTCGTCGTCACCGGTGTGGCCCAACTGCTGTTCGACGATCAGGCCGAAGGATCGCTCGTGGAGCGCGACGGTGACGTCGTCGGCTCACGCTGGATCGGACAGAGCTTCACCGCGCCGCAGTACTTCCATCCGCGGCCCTCCGCGGCGGGCGAGAACGGCTATGACGGCTCGCTCAGCTACGCGGTCTCAGTGGGGCCCGACGAACGAGGAGCTCATCGCCGCGGTCGAGGAGCGCGTCGCTGCCTACCGCGACGAGAACGGTCTCGCCGAAGATGCGGAAGTGCCCGTTGACGCGGCGACTGCGTCCGCATCGGGACTCGACCCGCACATCTCGGTTGCGAACGCGCGCATCCAAGCGGTCCGTGTCGCCGAGGAGCGCGGTCTGTCGGTCGACGACGTGCTCGCGTTCGTCAACGAAAACACCGAGGGACGGGCGCTCGGGTTCCTGGGAGAGCCGGGTGTCAACGTGCTCGAGCTGAACCTCGCCCTCGACGACCGCCAATAGCGGTCACTCATCGGTCTCGACCGGTCGCCGGCGGGTGATGGACTCACGCAAGGCTGCCCGGCACTCGTCATCCGCAAAGGCGCGCGTCATGTTGGCGATGTCGGTGGTGCCGTCGTCGGTCGCGGCGATGCATTCTGCGAGGCGATCGATCTCTGCCAACACGGACGCGGCAACGAGGCGCGGCGTGCGCGCAAGCCCTTCGACCAGCGCGTCCACCGCGGCGTCGAGCTCCGAGACAGGAACCGCTGACGTGACGAGTCCGTAGGCGGCGGCATCGGCCCCGCTGAACGGACGGGAGCTGAGAACGAGTTCCTTGGTTCGCGCCGGTCCGATCTGCCGGACGAGTCGCGGCAGCGTGGCCCACGGGATGGGTATGCCGAGGTGGGATTCCGGCAGCGAGAACTCGGCGTCCTTCGCGGCGACACACAGATCACACGCAAGCGCGAGGACGACACCACCACCACTGGCGCGGCCGTGGACCCGGGCGACGGTGATCGCCCGCATGGACGTGATCGCATTCATGGCGAGGCGACCGAGGTCGACGCTGGCGGCGAGCCCTCCGTCGCCGGACACCGGCCCCGGACCCTCGAGATCGAAGCCGCTGCAGAACGATCGTCCCGAACTCGCGACGATGACGACGCGCACATCGGAACGAGCGTCGAACCAGGCGGCGGCGGCGATCAGCTCTTCGAGGGTCCGGTGGTCGAGTGCGTTGCCGCGGTCGGGACGGGCGAGGCGCAAGGACCCGACCGCGTCGGTCGTCGTCAGCTCGATGCGCTCGAAGCCGGCATCCATGCGCCGCAAGGTACGGCTGCGAGCCGTCGCGGTCCAAAGCGCTCGCGCACCGAGCTCGGTCCAAGCTGGAGTTCGAAGGTTTCGCGAACCGCGAGGGCTCGGCATCCGTATACGGGGTGTGGCCGCGTCCCGCCAACTGCCTCGCGCCAATTGATCGCCCCAATTGATCGCCGATGACTGACCTCCAGCTGCACAGTCGGTTCCGCGCCGGCGAGGAAACCGCGGTGCGCGACGTCTACGAGCAGTACGGCGGCGCCATGTTCGCCACGGCGATGTCGGTGTTGGGCAATCGCGACCTCGCCGCCGACGCCGTGCAGCAAGCCTTCGTCAAGGCCTGGCGCGCGTCGCGCACCTTCGATCCAGGGCGCGAACTGCGACCGTGGCTCGCGACGATCACACGCCGGGCTGCTATCGACGTGTACCGGCGAGAACTGACGGCACGCCGGTCGGCGGCGGGAACCGATCAAGACGCAACGGTCATCCCCGTCGCGTTCGAACGGACATGGGAGGCGTTCGAGGTCCGGTCGGCACTCGAACAGCTGCCGCCCGACGAACGCGAAGTGATGCGCCTCTCTCACTTCGAAGGACTCGCGCATCCCGAGATCGCCGAGAAGCTCGGCGTTCCGGTCGGCACCGTGAAGTCACGGTCGCACCGAGCCCATCGCCGGCTCGCGAGCTTGTTGTCGCACCTGGTGGAGAGTGCATCGTGAACGACGAACATCTCTACGCCTCCTATCTCGAATCCGGCGCCGACGGGCTCGACAGCACGGCGATCGACGGCGGGGCGATCGATGCGGCGGCGCGCGGTGAGCTCGACGTCCTGCGCCGCCTGCTCGCCTCGGACGAGATCTGGGCGGAGCCTCAGCCCGATCTCGCGGAAGTCATCGTGGCGGAGATCCGCACCGAACGCGAAGCGCGCGTCGTTCGCGCCGGTACCGGCAACGCGTCGCTCCCGTCGGCGCGCGCCGATGCTGCTGGGTGCGGCCGCCGCCGCCTTGCTCGCAGTGGTCGCCATCGCGGGAGTGCTGGCGACGCGCGGTGGCGATGCCGGCGAGGAGTTCCAGCTGGCAGCAACCGAGCTCGTTCCCGAGGCGAGCGCGGATGCGACGGTCGAGGCAACCGGATCGGGGCTGTCCATCACGCTGTCGGTCGAGGACTTGCCGCCGGCGGCTCCGGGCACCTTCTACCAAGCGTGGATGAAGGGACCTGATGGTTCGATCCCGATCGGGACGTTCCACGCGCGCGACGGTGACGGACCGATCGAGCTCTGGTCGGGCGTCGACGCGGCTCGCTACCCGACGATGACCGTCACGATCCAGCAGGAAGGCGCGGGGCCGGAATCGTCCGGACGCGTCGTGCTCACGGGCGACATCCCGACCGGGAGCTGACGCACCGCGACGAGAAGACTCAGCTTGCCGTCGGGTCGAGGACTGCGCGGTGTTCTGCCAACAAAAGCCCATTGGTCGCGTCCGGCGCGATGCCCGGGCAACAGAATCCATATGGCCGACGCAGCTCAGCGGCCCGGAATTTCGAACACGTCCATTCCGTCGCCGGAATCAGCACTACGCGCGATGGACGCGTAGTCGCGGGTCGCGAATTTCCAGGCACCTTCGACCTTCCGGTACGTGTCCCGGTAGAGGCCGTACGCAGTGGTCCAGCGATGGTCCTCACGCGCCTGCCGCAGCTCGCGGATGTACAGCCGCGCGCTCGGTGCTTTCCGTCCGGGTGGATCTCGACGACCGTGTTCAGCAGCGTGAACGCGAAGAACTCGAAGCGCTCGATGCTGCTCGCGATCAACACGCCGATCGCCTCCGGCCCGATGCGCTCGATCACCGTGCCCCGCCGCAGATCGAGCCGAACCGGGCAGTCGGGCAGGAACATCGGAATCAGCTCGTCCCAGGCCTGCCGGGTCACCACATCGCCGTACGCGGCTTGGAGGCGCGTGATCGCCGTGTAGTCGGCCGAATCAGTCGTCGACGCGGTCACGGCTCTATCGCCGGCACTCGCGCCCACGGAGTCGCCGGCCCAACCCTCAGCGCACGCCGAACGAGCCGCTCGACGGGGAACAGCGAGGCGTAGGCGATACCGGAGAGCTGATACGGGAAGCTGATCGCCATCAGCAACAAGATGCCCACGTGGAAGCACCATGCGGCAACGGCCCAAACCCGGCGCGCGATCGGACGCAGGAGCGAGAACGGAGCACCGAGCTCGACCGCCAACGTGAACCACGCGAACGGAACGAAAGCCACGCGTGGTCCAGTACCGACTCGACGATCGGTGACGTGCTCGCTCCCAACGCAGCCTTGCGAACGTTGTCGAACGCGACCTGATCACGGAGCACGTCGCCCGTCAGCCATCCGAAGCCCACGCTCCGGAGCTTGGTGACTCCCGCGACGGCGTAGGTCGCGACGGTCAGGATGCTCATGAGTTGCGCGGCGTTGCCGTAATCACGCGCCACCTCCGGCGGGTGCCGCCGCCGCCGGGCGTCGAGCGACCACGCGTCGACCGCGGGCGCGAAGGCCAGGACCCCGACGTGCATCAGCAGCAGGTTCTCGGTATGCCAGACCTGGCCCCACGAGTTGCGCGCCGTCAACGCGAAGAGGAGCAGCACGGCGAACAGTGGACCGCTGACGCGGTAGCGCCAGCCGGCGACGAACCCTGCACCGACGATGATGGCGGCCACGAGGATCGTCCGCGAGACGCTCACGGGGATCGGGTCGTCGATCCAACCGAATGTGCCCACCGGATCCCATCGACGCGGTTCGACCGCGGCGATCTGCCAGAAGTGCGGTGCCCGCACGACCAGATAGACGACGGCGAACCCGCCGACGAGCAGCCGAAGTGCTGCGGGCCGCTCGGCCGGCGCGGTCACCGTGGGATCTCGCACTGTGCGTACACGTCGCGCGACGTTGCTTCACGGTCACCGGCGAACCACCGCTGCGTGTCGTAGTGCTCGACGACGACTTCGATCGTGCCTCGGACGCGGCGCTCGGCCACACGACCGGCGATCTCGCCGCACAGGGTTTGTGCTCGGCCGTCGCGTATCGCGTGCACGACGTTCTCCGCCGCGAGCATCGGCTCACTCGTCGTTCCGATGAGCTCCGACGAAAGTCAAACGACCGCGCTCACCGTCGACGGCAACCGCGGTGTGCACGGCGACGACACGACCTCGCTCGCGCGCGAACATCGGATAGGTCGACAGCGGGAAACTGTCGTAACGCGTGCTCAGCAACGCGGGCGCACAGACGCAGGTGACGACGACCGCCGCCGCTACCAGCGTCCTGTGTCGCCTCAGCAACGCCCTGACCGCCTGATCTCAGCGACGTGAGATCTCGCGAGAGACGAGCACGTCGTCGATGAAGCCGATGACTTCGGCGATGACCTCGTCCTTGTTGGTCTCGTTGAAGATCTCGTGCATCGCGCCCGGGTAGATGACGGAGCGCAGCGCGTTGCCCGCGATGATCTCCACCGCGGCTCGGGTCTCGGCCAGCGGTGCCAGCGGGTCGAGCTCCCCGTGGATCCACAAGGTCGGCAGATCGCCGAGGCTTCCACCGGTCGCGATCCGGTCGACCGCCTCGCGGATGCCTTCGAGAGTTCCGCGCAGCAGCGGGCCGTGGTAGACGAGGTCGTCAGCCGCGTAGGCCTCGCCGACGGCGGGGTCGCGCGAGAGCATTCCCGGGTCGATCGGGATGTCGGGGATCTCCGGCAGCTCGAGCAATGCGGTCGCCGCCGAGTTCCCGCCGATCAGCGGTCCCGACAACACCAGCGCGGCGATGCCGTCCGGATGCTGTTGCACGAACCGCGTCGCCACCATGCCACCCAGCGAGTGGCCGATCACCACGACGGGCAGATCCGGATGCGCGGCGCGCGCGTGATCCGCCACCGCCGCGAGATCGGCCGCCAGCACCTCGATGTCGTCGGCCAGGCCCGGCGTTCCCTCCGAGAGGCCGTGACCCCACTGGTCGGGAGCGAGCACGATCCCGCCCCGCTCGATCAGTGCCTGGGCGACATGGTCGTAGCGCCCCGCATGCTCGCCGAAGCCGTGGGCCAGCACGACCACGAAGCTCGCTTGTTCGGGCGTCCAGTTGTGCAACGTGAGGCGTCCCCGCGTCCCCTCGAAGTCTTGGCTGCTTCTCGTCATGACAGTGTTCTACCGCGCCGCCGACCCGGCACTGGTCGCTCCCCGCTCTTCCAGCTAGCAGGTCGCTAGCGGCGGCCGCTCATGGTTCAGATGCCCGAAAAATCGCGGCACTGAGCCAGGGAGCCCGATCATGAGACCGATCCGAATCGTTCGCGCCGCCGCCCTCGGTGTCGCTCTTTGTATCGCCGCGACAGGTTGCGCCTTCGTGACGCGATCGAGCGTCCCGAGCGGCGGCGCCCCGCCCGAGGGCAACGGTGCGAGCCTTCTTCCGTCGGTCAGTGATGACGGCCGTTACACGGCGTTCATCTCGGCTGCGAACAACCTCGTGCCCGGCGACGTCAACGGTCAGAACGACGCGTTCGTCACCGACCACCTCGCGCACACGACCACACGCGTGTCGGTTGCTTCCAACGGCAACGAGGCCAACGGCCCCACGCTCGAGGCCGCGATCAGCGCCAACGGTCACGTCGTCGCGTTCTCGTCGGTGGCCTCCAACCTCGTGGCCGGTGACAACAACAACGTCTCCGACGTGTTCATGCACGACCGGTCGACCGGCAACACGGCCCGTATCTCCGTGAACGCAGGCGGTGCGCAGGGCAACGGCCCGTCGTTCGCGCCGTCCGTGAGCGCAACCGGTCAGATCGTCAGCTTCCACTCGAGCGCGACCAACCTCGTGCCGGCCGACAACAACAACGTCAACGACGTGTTCCGGTTCGACGTCGTGGGCCTGCTCGATCGAGTGTCGATCAACAACGGCGGCGGGCAGGGCAACGGCGCCAGCACGCTGCCTGCGATCAGCGCCGACGGCAGCATGATCGCGTTCCAGTCGACGGCGACGAATCTCGTTCCCGGCGACGTCAACGGCGTCCAGGACGTCTTCGTCCACGATTTCGTGGCCGGAACAACCGTCCGCGCGTCGGTCGCGACGGGCGGCGCCCAGCCACTGCTCGCGAGTGCGGAGCCGGCGATCAGTGGTGACGGCACGGTGGTCGCGTTCCATTCCCGAGACCTCGGGCTCGTCCCCGGGTTCGGCAACACCCTCAATCAGGTCTACGTGCGTTCTCTCGTGGCCGGTACGACCGTTCCTGTCTCGACCACGAGTACCGGCTTGGCCGGGAACGGCAAGAGCGTGCGTGCGAGCCTCGACGAAACCGGGCAGTTCATCGCGTTCGAGTCGGACGCGTCGGACCTCGTGACGAACGACCTCAACGTGGCCACGGACGCGTTCGTGCGCGACCTCACGCAATCAGGTGCGACTCGAGTGTCGCTCGACAAGAACGGTGTCGAGGCGAACGGTTCGAGCCTGAGCGCCGCGCTCAGCCGGGACGGACGCTACGTGGCGTTCTCCTCGAACGCGACGAATCTCGTGCCGGGCGATGCGAATGTGCAGAGCGACGTGTTCACACGAGCCACGACGACACCGGTCATCGCGTCCATCGCGCCGGCGACCGGCCCGCCGGGCGCGGCGACGTTCGTCACCATCAGCGGGTCGGGCTTCCTGCCCAATGCAGCAGTGGCAGTGGGTTCCGCCGACGTTCTCGTCAACGGGGTCAACGTCGTCGACGCCAACACGATCACGGCAATGTTCGCGGTGGCGCCGGCTGCGCCACTGGGATCGTTGACCGTGCTCGTCACCAACCCCGGCGCACCCTGGAGTCCGTGCTCACCGGCGCGGTGGGCACGTGCAGCGCGTGCTTCACGGTCGTGTGACCGAGATGCACGTGATCGAGATGCACAGCACGAAACGAGTCTTCGCCGTGTTGTTCGCGGTTGTTGTGGCCACGAGCGCGCTCTCCGGATTCGCGTTCGTGGCCCGTCCCGGGCAACGAGCCACGGGCTGCAGTCGAACGCAGGAGACGACGCTCGGGCCGACCCTGTCGACCGACGGTCGATATGCAGTGTTCGGGTCGAATGCGACGAACCTCGTGCCCGGCGACACGAACGGTGTGACCGACACCTTCATCCATGATCGCAACACCGGTGTCACCGAACGCGTGAGCGTGTCCGACACCGAAGTCAAGGAAACGGATCGGTCAACGACGAGTCCTCGGTCAGCGACAACGGCGACGTCGTAGCTTTCACGTCCCGCACGACGAACCTCGACCCGAACTGCACCAATACGCAGGGGCAGATCTTCGTCCGCACCCGCTCGACCGGAACGACCGAATGCATCAGCGTCGACGCCAACGGTATCCAGGGTTTCGGCAATTCGGGCCAGCCGCACATCACCGCCGATGGTCGCTTGGTCGTATTCGACTCGGAGGCGAGCAACCTCGTCGCCGGCGACACCAACCTCGCTCAGGACGTGTTCGTGCGTGACCTCAAGACGGACACGACCGAGCGCATCAACCTCAAAGAGGACGGCACGCAATCGGCCGGGTGGGGCCTTCTGGCCCGACGTCTCCGGGGACGGCCGCTACGTGGTGTACCGCACGGGCTTCGGCGATCAGGACCCTGCGTGCCCGCCCGGCCCCGCAGCGATCATTCTCACCGACCGGAAGTCGGACACGAACGAGTGCCTGAGCGTCTACGCCCGCCGGGCAAGTCGCCAACGGCTACGCGGATCAGCCGCGCATCAGCGCCGACGGCCGGTACGTCACCTTCTACTCGACGGCGAACAACATCGATCCGGCGTGTGGTCCACTCCCCGCGCCCCCGCCCTTCCCACCGACAAAGGTGTACGTGCCGCGATCTCGCCACGGACACGACCACATGTGAGAGCGTCGACTCGGCGGGGTCACCGGCCGACAGTTGGGCGTTGTTCCCCGAGTTGACGCGGACGGCCGAACGATCTCCTTCCTGTCGGCGGCGACGAACCTGGACCCGGCGTGCACGAGCACCGCCCCCGGTGCCGCAGAGATGTTCGTCCGCGATCTCGATACCGGCGTCAACACCTGTGTCAGCGTGGACGTGACCGGTGCACCCGGCGGATCCGGCAGTAGTGGTTCACTCTCCTGGAACGGGCACCTCGTCGCCTTCACTTCACACGGTGCGCTCGTTGCCGGCGACACCAATGCCGCCAGCGACATCCCACGTACGCGACACCGTCGGGCAGGTGACGACTCGGGTGAGCAACGCGTGGGTACAACCGGACGGAGACGTCAGCGGGCCCGACCTCTCGGAGGACGGCCGCTATCTCGCGTTCTCGTCGGGCACGAGCAACCTCGTGCCTGACGACACCAACGGTGGGCGTGACGTATTCCGTCGCGATCAGGGCACGGGTGAGGTGATCAGGCTCAGTGTTGCGACGATCGTCGGTATCGATTTCCCGGCGAGTGCGGGCAGCCGGAACCCGTCGATCAGCGGGAACGGGAACGTCGCGGCATTCGTGGTCGGACACGTCGAACCTCGTCACCGGCGACACCGCCAACCTGACCGACGTCTTCGTGCGCGACCTCAGTACGCGAACCGTCGCGTGCCAGTCTCGGCGCCGGTTTCGTAGAGGCCAACGGGGCGAGCGGCGAGCTCCACAATCAGCACAACGGCCGTTACATCGCGTTCGAATCGACGGCGACCAATCTGGACCCGACCTGCACTGCGCCGCTCACGACCGTCTATGTGCGTGACCGGACTGCGGGAACGACCGAGTGCTTCGCGCCGCTCCTCGGCGGCTTCCGGAACCAAGCGGCGGGCAGCGGCCCGTCGATCTCGGCCGACGGCCGGTACGTTCGCGCTGCGGTCACTCGCCGGTGGTGCTCTGCCGTGTGGTGCCGCGGGATGGATCGTCGTGTGGGACCGCACGACCGACCTCGCCGAGGGGTAACGCCGGGGAGCAACGCCGACATCACGCCCTCAGGCACGCAGCTCACGTTCACGTCGAGCGATGCTGGTCTCGACCCGCCGTGCACGAACGGCATCGACCATGTGTTCGTCGCCGAGCTGGCGACCAACACGAACTCGTGTGTGACCGTCGGTCGGAGCAGCGCCGCCGGCAACGGAGCCAGTGGCGTCCCGTCCATCTCGGCCGACGGTCGCTACATCTCTTTCCGTACCTCGGCGACGAACCTCAGGTTCCCGGATGCAGACAGCAACGGACATGACGACGTCGTCGTGCACGACCGGGCGCTCGACTGGACAAGTCTCGCGAATCGCGACTTGTTCTTCGCCGGCGGTAACGGTGGGTCGGATGCGCCGGCCATAGCCGCCGACGGCACGCTCGTCGCGTTCGAGTCGGAAGCGACGGACCTCGTCGATGGTGACACGCTCGGCCACATCGACGTGTTCACCCGCACCGCTCGAGCGCTGCGACTCGACCCGTCGACCGTGCGCAACGTCACCCGGGCAAGCGGTCAGGCTGACGCTGCACGGCCTCGGTTTCCGACCCGACAGCGTGGCGTCGTCCGGCGAGGGCGTCGTCCTCACGAATCCCACGTACGTCGCGCCGGACGAGTTCCGTGTCGATGTGACCGCCGACACGGACGCCGACCTCGGATCGCGCAACATCAGCATCCAGAACCCCGGGCCGACTTCGAACGCGCTGTTCAGCACGTACGACGAATGTGAGTGCCTCACGATCACCTGAGATGCAGAGCGGCACCGAGATCAACGCAGCAGGTTGGCGCGGCCGTTGGCGTCGAACTCGGCACGCAGCGCGTCGGCGTCGGCCGCGGTGAAGGGCTCGTACGTATCGTGCGCGGCGCGCGCCAGAACAGCGGATCGGTGGTCTCCCAGCGCTCGGCTCGCAGCGGGCGCTTGTCGATCTTGTTCGTCGCGCCGACCGGCAGCTCGTCGACGATGCGGACGTAACGCGGCGCCCACTTGGTACCCAGGTCGCGCTGTTCGGCGAGGAACGTCGCGAACGCGTCCGGATCGAACGTCGTGCCGGCGAGCATCTCGATCGCGGCCATCACCTGATCGCCGGTACGGCTGTCGGGAACCGCGTACACCGCGACGCCGTCGGCTCCCGGAAAGCGGGCGAGGATGCGTTCGATCGGTGCGGCCGCGAAGTTCTCGCCGTCGACGCGGATCCAGTCGGCGTTGCGGCCGGCGAACCAGAACACGCCGGCTTCGTCGCGGTAGCCGAGGTCGCCCGACCAGTACCACCCGTTGCGGGTGCGCTCGGCGTCGGCCTCGGGGTTGTTGTAGTAGCCCTCGAAGCGCGACGCCGCGTTGCGGCTGACGAACTCGCCGATCGCTTCGCTGGCGTTCAACAACTTGCCGTGCTCGTCGTAGCGGGCCCGCGGCTCTCCTCGGCGGTCACCGGATCGAGGATCACGACGTCGATGCCGTCGAGCGGCCGGCCGAGTGAGCCCTTCGGCAGCGCCGGATCCGGAACGATGATGATGGCGTTCTCGCTCGACCCGTAGCCCTCGAACACCGGCGCGCCGAAGCGTTGCGGAATGCGCGCACGTCGGCGGGCGCGGACTCGGGCCCGAGCACGTACTTGATCGAGTGGTTGCGATCGTTCTCGGTCGCGGGCGTCGAGAGGATGTGGTTGAGCGCGCGACCGACAGTGTTGAAGAACGTCACGCCGTAGCGCTGCGCGTCCGGCAGGAATCCCGACGCCGAGAACTGGCGCCGCAGCGCGATCGTCGCGCCGGAACGCAGCGCGGGGAAGAGGTTCGCGTTGAGCGCGTTGCCGTGGTAGAGCGGCATCGCGCAATAGAGCACGTCGTCGGTGTGAACATCGCGTTCGCGACGGCACGGGCCGCGCGTCCCTGCGTCATCCGCACCGCCTTCGGCGCGCCGGTCGAACCCGACGTGAACAGGAGCGCGAACAGCGTCTCGGGGTCCGGCGCGGCGGTCGCACGGACTCGCCGCGGGCGACGGCTTCCGCCGCGGTCGCGCACGATGCGGCCCACGCCGGACCGTCGATGTCGAGGATGCGCTCGGGCGGGACGTCCAGCGGGATCCCGTCGAGCAGCGGCCGCATCGACTCGTCGGTGACGATGAGCTGGCAGTCGGTGTGGTTGATGTCGCGGGCGAGCTCCGCGCCGCGCCGGGTCGGGTTGATGCCGACGACCGCCGCGCCGGCCAACCCCGCGCCCAGCAGCATGAACACGAACTCAGGCACGTTCTCGAGCAGCACGCCGACGTGGAACGGCCCGGCCGCCGCAGTCGGCGAGCAGCTCGGCGCGCACGCGCGCTCTGCGACGACCTCGCGCCACGACCACCGTCGGTCCTCGTAGAGGAGCCCGTCGGAGTCGTCGTGCGCGCGACTGAGGACCAGCTCCGCGAACGTCGCCGGCGCGCCGTCCACTACGCGTCCCAGGCGAGCGGCATCGTGTGCATGCCGCGCACGAGGCTCGACGCCACCCACTGCGCGGCGCCGGCGACGACGTAGTCCGGGTGCCGAGCCAGCAGCTCCTCGAACAGGATGCGGGCCTCCATGCGTGCCGAGCGCCGCGCCGAGACACAGGTGTTCGCCGAAGCCGAACGCGAGGTGCGGCGGATTCGTGTCGCGGCGGATGTCGAAGACGTTCGCGGTCGGTCCGAAGGCGCGCTCGTCGCGGTTGCCCGACGCGTAGAGCATCACGAGGTAGTCGAGCTCCTTGACCTCGACACCACCGACGACGGTGTCGGCGGTGACGGTGCGGGCGAACGCCTGGATCGGCGTGACCCAACGCAGGCATTCCTCGACCGCTGCGGGGATGAGCGCCGGGTCGGCGGCGAGGTCGGCGCGTTGGTCGGCGTGCTCGAACAGGGCGAGCATGCCGCCCGAGATCAACGTGCGCGTCGTCTCGTTGCCCGCCACGAGCAGGCTCAGCAGGAAGATCAGCAGCTCGTCGTGGTCGAGCGAACGACCATCGACCTCCGCGCCGACGAGGATCGACACGACGTCGTCGCCGGGCTGCGCCCTCTTCGCCGCGATGTGTTCCGTGAGGTAGAGGAACAGCTCGCCGGTCGCCTCGGCGGTCGCCTCCGGCGGCTTGTCGGTCGCCTCGATGGTCGCGTCGGACCAGCGCCGGAAGTCGGGCCGATCCCCGTCGGGGATCCCGAGCAGCTCCGCGATCACCATCAGCGGGAACGGCGCGGCGACCAGGTCGACGAAGTCGAACCCGCCGGCGTCCGGGGTCCGGTCGAGCACCGTGCGCGCGAGTTCGCGGATGCGAGGTTCGAGGCCGGCGATCGCTCGGGGCGTGAACTCACGATTCACGAGCTTGCGGAACCCGACGTGATCGGGCGGGTCCATGTGCAAGATCGACGGTGCCTTCGCGGGCCGTTCCCACGTGCGCATCGGATCGTTGACGAGCGCACCCATCGACGAGCAGAAGCGCGCGGGATCGCGACTGATCTCGCGGATGTCGTCGTAGCGGGCGACCGTGCGCATGCCGGCGCGAACTCGTGCACCGGCGCATCACGCCGCAGGTCGGCGAGCAGCTCGTAGTAGTCGGCGCGCAGGTAGTAACCGGGCACCGTCGGGTCGGCGGGCAGGCGCTCATGGACAAAACGTTCATGGGCTCCTCGTTCGTCGCGTCATTCACATGAACGACGACTGCTCGTCGAGGCCCAGCTCGGGGTGCGGGCCGGCGACGATGCTCTGCAGGTTGCCGACGCCGACGCCGCCGCCGACCGGATCGTCGACCCGCACGATGCAGTCGCGCAGCTGATGCAGGCGGCGTGCGTCCTCGTAGGTCGTGCAGTCGGCGATGTACTCGCCGTCGAGGTGCTGGCGCCCGCGCCACTCGCCGTGCCAGTGGCCGTCGAACCCGAAGTACAAGCCGGCGCCGAGGTGGAAGCCGGTCGCCGAGAGCGCGGTGACCGTGAGGTCGCGGGCCGTCCCGTCGCTCATCGTCGCGTGCAGCACGCCGCCGCGGACCCGGCGGTTCACCGGGTCGACGTCGAGCTCGGGCACGAGCGCGGCGTAGGGCTCGCGGCGCCCGTCGGCGTGTTCGAACCCGCCCTGGAGCTCGATGCGCTGCCAGTCGCCGAAGCCGTGGCGTTGGTAGTAGGTGTGCAGGCCGTAGTGCGTGCCGTCGGCGCGGGTCATGAGGATCGGCGACCAGATGACGGTCGTCGCGACGCTCGTCGGAACCGGCGCGGGCGCGACGTCGGCGAGCGGGACCCCGACCTGGTAGCGGACGCCCCACGAGTGATCACGGGTCGAGACCCAGGTCTCGTCGGCGAACTCGGTGCGGTCGCCGTCGACGTCGACCCAACCGTGCGCGGTGCCGATCTGGTGGTAGCGCGCGATGTCGGCGTCGACACGTCGGCCGTCGCGGGCGCGGTGCACCTCGTGGTTCTCGAGCACCGCCGGGACGACGCCCTCGAAGATCCACTCGAACGAGACGGGCTGCGCGTCGTTGGGGTCGAGCGCGAACCGGATGCGCCGCATCGGTTCGAGCACCTCGTAGCGGATCGGCCCGACCACGGCCGTGTCGCCGTCGGCGCCGAGCTCGCGGCTCGCGCGCACCGTCCATTGCTCGGTGCCGCGCGACACGCCCGCGTACGCATCCATCACGCCGCGGTTCGGGTACTTGCCGAGTCCGAAGCCGAGCGAGAGGGAGCCGTCGTCGGCGGCGGCCATCGCGCAGATCTTCTCGGTCCAGGAACGGTCCGACTGCGAGACCGTCGCGAACGTGTCGACGATCTGGTGGGCGAGCAGCTCGTCGAGGGGTCCGAGCGGGCCGAGTTCCGTCATGGTGTTACAACTACGGTCACACCTCGAACTGTACGCGCGAGGTTCGGATGGCGCTCCTGACCCATCGTGACCCGCTGGTCGTCGGCGCCGCGGTCGCGCGCTGGATCGCGGCGCGACTGGCGCGCGCGACGTGCGCGTCGTCGACGCCGAGCATCCGTCGATCGGGTATTCGAGCGAGACGGTGCTCGTCGACCTCACGTCGGCGAGAGACGCGGCGAACAGCGCCCACGAGTTCGTCGTGCGCCTCGCGCCGCCGACGGCCGGCACGTTTCGCGACTACGACCTCGCGCAGCAGACGATCGCGCAGCTCGCGGCCGCGGCCGCCGGCGTCGCCATCGCGACGCCGGAGCTCGTCACCGACCGCGAATGGCTCGGCGCGCCGTTCGTCGTGATGCCGCGCGTGCACGGCCACATCGTCGGTGAGTCGCGCTGCTCGACCCGTGGCTGATCTCGCTCACCGAGCGCCGACGCGCGCGAGGTGCACGAGGGGTTCGTCGCGGCAGTCGCGGCGACGCACCGCGCCGACCTCGGCCGCGGCCGGCGTTCCCGAACGCGACAACGAGGCCGAGCTCGACTTCTGGGCCGACTATCTCGACTGGTCGAGCGGCGGGCCGCCGCTTCCCGCGCTCGTCGACGCGCTCGATTGGTGCCGCGCCCACCAGCCCGCGACCGAGTCCGAACCCGTCTTGCTCTGGGGCGACGTGCGGCTCGGCAACGTGATCTTCGGCGACGATCTCGCGCCGCTCGCAGTGCTCGACTGGGACATGGCGTCGATCGGCGCGCCCGAGCACGACGTGGCGTGGTTCACGACGCTCGAGTCCACGACGCGGTCGTTGCTCGGCCGGCACCTCGACGGCTTCCCCGACCGCGACGGGACGATCGCGCAGTACGAGTCGCTGAGCGGGCGCACGCTGCGGGACTTCGAGTGGTACGAGATCCTCGCGATGGTCCGCAGCACCGCGATCATGACGCGGATCGGCTACCTGCACCGCGACGCAGGACTGCCAGCCCGATGCCGATCGACGACAACCCGCTCCTCGATCTGCTCGCGGCGCGCATCGCGTCAGCCGACGGCTGACCTTGACTGCACCACACCCTCGTTGTCCCGCTTTGCAAGGGCGTCGGTCCGGTTCGTTCGGACATTCGTCCACTTCGATCCCTGAGGTTGGCAGGAATCCATGATGGGCGGTGGATCCCGTGCCTCCATAGCGTCGCCGGTCAGACGTATCGCAGATCTCGATGTTGTGGGGGGCTGGGATCATGAGTCACAGACGGCTGCGTCGGTTCGGACGCCGCGACGCTCTGTCTGTTCGTCTTTGGTGTCGCCCTCGTCGCAATCACGCCGAGTGCCGGACGCGGCCCCGCCGTGTGACGCTCCACCGAACGAGATCGTCGCCGAGAACTGCCTCCCGGGCCGCCGAAGAGCGAGTGGGACATCACCGGCGCCGGCGACCCGACGATCCAGGGATTCGCGACCGAGATCAGCGTCAACCGCGGCGAGACCGTGCACTTCAAGATCGACACCGACGCGACCAGCTACCGCATCGACATCTACCGGCTCGGCTACTACGGCGGCAACGGCGCGCGACAGGTCGCGACGGTCAACCCGACGCCGACGTCCGCAGACCCAGCCGGCCTGCCTCACCGACGCCGACGACCGGGCTTGATCGACTGCGGCAACTGGGCGGAGTCGGCGTCGTGGGCGGTGCCCGCCGAACGCGGTCTCCGGCGTCTACATCGCCAGGCTGACGCGCACCGACGAACGACCGGGTGCGAGCCACATCTTCTTCATCGTGCGCGACGACGTCGAGCACTCCGACATGCTGTTCCAGACGTCCGACACGACGTGGCAGGCGTACAACAACTACGGCGGCAACAGTCTGTACACCGGCGCGCCGGCCGGGCGCGCGTACAAGGTGAGCTACAACCGCCCGTTCAACACGCCGCGAGCGGCACGCCGAGGACTTCGTCTTCAACGCCGAGTACCCGATGGTGCGCTGGCTCGAGGCCAACGGGTACGACGTCAACTACATCGACCGGCGTCGACACCGACCGCCGCGGCGCCGCATGCTCGACGCACAAGGTGTTCCTGTCGGTCGGCCACGACGAGTACTGGTCGGGCAAGCAGCGCGCGCAACGTCGAAGCGGCGCGCGACGCCGGCGTGAACCTCGCGTTCTTCAGCGGCAACGAGGTGTTCTGGAAGACGCGCTGGGAGACCGAGCATCGACGGCATCGAGCACCGCCTACCGCACGCTGGTGTCGTACAAGGAAACGCACGCCAACGCGAAGATCGACCCGTCGCCGAACGTGTGGACCGGCACGTGGCGCGACCCGCGGTTCAGCCCGCCCGGCGACGGCGGCCGGCCCGAGAACGCGCTGACCGGCACGATGTTCACGGTCAACTGCTGCACGTACGCGATCGCAGGTGCCGGCCGACGGACGGCCGACTGCGGTTCTGGCGGAACACCTCCGTCGCGACGCTGCGCCGGGCACGACGACACGCTCGCCGCCGGCACGCTCGGATACGAATGGGACGAAGACCTCGACAACGGTTCCGCCCGGCCGGCTGATCACCTGTCGTCCACGACGCGTGAACGTGCCCGAGACGCCTGCTCGACAACGGATCACGTACGGCGCCGGCACCGCGACGCACAGCTCACGCTGTACCGGCAGCCGAGCGGCGCGCTGGTGTTCGGCGCCGGCACGGTGCAGTGGTCGTGGGGTCTCGACGCGACCCACGACCACGGCGGCTCGCACGCCGACGTCCGCGATGCAGCAGGCAACCGTGAACCTGTTCGCCGACATGGGCGTGCAGCCCGGCAACCTGCAGCCCGGCTCACCGCCGCGACCGCGTCGACCGACACCCCGCGCCGACCTCGACGATCACGCGCCCGCCGGCGGCTCGCGTCCCGGCCGGTCCGCGCGTCACGATCACCGGCACGGCCACCGACACCGGCGGCGGCCGGTCGGCGGCGTCGAGGTCTCCGTCGACGGCGGCACCACGTGGCATCCCGCACGGTCGCGTCGAACTGGAGCTACACCTGGACGCCGAGCGCGCCGGCCCGCGCTGACGATGCGCAGCCGGGCGGCCGACGACAGCGCGAACCCCGGCGCCGCGTCCGCGCCGGTCGACGTCACCGTCGGCGCCGCGACGTGCCCGTGCACGCTCTGGCCCGCCTCGGCGACGCCCGCCGACGCCCGACGAACGACGACCGACCCGTCGAAGTCGGCGTCGAAGTTCACGAGCGACGTCGCCGGCACCATCACCGGTGTGCGGTTCTACAAGGGCGCGGGGAACACCGGCACGCACGTCGGAAATCTGTGGACGCCGACCGGCACGCTGCTGGCGACCGCGACGTTCACCGGCGAGACCGCGTCGGGCTGGCAGCAGGTCACTCTCGCCACGCCCGTCGCCGATCACCGCCAGCACCACGTACGTCGCGTCGTACTTCGCGCCCGACGGGTTCTACGCCGCCGACACGGACTACTTCGCTACCAGCCCGACACGCGCCCCTCCACGCGCTTGCCAGAACGGCCCGACCCAACGGCGTCTACCGTACGGCACGACGGGGTTCCCGCGGCGAAGCTCCACGGCAACTACTGGGTCGACGTCGTCGTCAGACTCATGACCCTGACCTGGTGGCGCCGGTGGTTTCGGGTGTGGTGGTGGCGCGGGGGGTTGGTTCGGCGTCGGTGGTGTGGTCGACGGATGAGGTTGCGGATTCGTCGGTGTCGTTCGGGATTTCGCCGGGGGTGTTGGATTCGACGGTTGGCGATGGGGCGTTGGTGACGTCGCATCGGGTGACGTTGTCGGGCTTGTCGGCGGGGATGACGTATTGGTTCCGGGTGTCATCGGCTGATGGTGGGGGCAATGGTGTGACGGTGCCGGTTGCGCCGGCGGCGCCGTTGTCGTTCGTGTTGCCGGTGTTCGTGGGGTCGGATTCGTCGGTCGCTGATTTTTCGTCGGGGACCTCGGGTGCGTGTCGGCCGGTCGCGCATGAGGGTGATGGTGAGGTGGTGTCGGGCGCGGCGGTGGCGGAGGAGTTCTCGGGGAGTTCGTTGCCGGCGGGTTGGGGCAGTTTCCGGTCGCCGGATGGGAACGGGCCGGGTGCGGCGACGGTGAGTGATGGTTTGTTGCGTGTGGATGGCGCGCGGGCGCAGCCGGACACGTTTGTGGGTTCGGGGCGTTCGTTGGAGTCCGTGGCGACGTTCGCGGCGACGCCGTTCCAGCATGTCGGGTTCGGTGTCTCCTATGACGATCAGCCGTGGGCGATGTTCTCCACGGGTGCCGATGGGGCGACGTTGCGGGTCCGTACGCACAACGGGACCGCGCAGGACACGGTGGTGGGGGCCAACTGGCTCGGTTCGCCGCACCGCTATCGGATCGATTGGAACGCCGGCGACGTCATGTATTCGATCGATGGTGTCGAGGTGCTGACGCATGTCGCGAGTTTCTCGGCGTCGTTGCGTCCGATCGCGAGTGACTTTTCGGCTGATGGTGTGGGCGTGACCGTCGACTGGTTGGAGATGTCGCCCTACGACGCGTCGTGTGCATTCGGTCCGCGTGCGTTCGACGCGGGCACGAGTGTCGATTGGGCGGAGCTCACGTCGGTTGCCGATGTCCCGACGGACACGGGCGTGTCGTTCGAGACCCGCACATCGGTGGATGGTTCGGGTCGGTCGCCGTTCGTCGCGACGGACGGCTCCTCGATCGACAGTCCGAACGGCCGGTTCTTGCAGTATCGGGCCACGCTGACCACGACCAATGATCGGGTCACGGCGTCGTTGGGTTCGGTGACGGTGTCAGCTGATCCGGGGGGAGAGACGACACCACCAACCGCGACGATGCCGATCCCGGCGAACAACGCGTTCATTCGGGGCAGTGCGCTGCTCACGGGATCCCGTCAGACAACGTCGGTGTCACCGGGTGGAGTTCCGGGTGACGGGCGGCCTGTACGACGACACGGTGGTCGCGACCGGGACCAACACCGCGTACGGGTGGCTCGCGCTCTGGGACACCGCCGCGGTCGCGAACGGCAGCTACACGATCCGGGCCCGGGCGATCGACGCCGCCGCCAACCAAGGCTTCTCGACACCGATCACCGTGAAGGTCGACAACACCGCACCGACCACCACGATGCTGATCCCCTCCAACAACGCGTCGGTGAAAGGCAATGCGGTCCTCCTCGATGCGGGAGCCTCGGACAACAACACGGTCACCAAAGTCGAGTTCCGCAACGCACTGAACAACACGCTGTTGGGGACGGGCACGTTGACCATCTACGGCTGGCTCTACCAGTGGAACTCCAACAACGTCGCAGAAGGCACCTACACGATCCGCAGCGTCGCGTTCGACGCCGCCGGCAACACCGGCACGAGCGCACCCATCACCGTGCGGGTCGACCGCACCGCACCCCCACCGCGGTCATCGTCCCGTCGGCCAACAACACCACCGTGTCCGGCAACGCCGTCCTCGACGCCTCCGCCACCGACAACGTCGCCGTCACCAACGTCCAGTTCCGTGCCACCGGCCCCGGACTCGACAACGCCCTCCTCGGCACCGCCACCCTCACCTACTACGGATGGATCTACATCTGGGACACCACCACCCGCGCCAACGGCACCTACACCATCCGCAGCACCGCCACCGACGCCGCCAACAACACCACCACCAGCGCAAACCGCACCATCAACATCAACAACTAACCACGAAGGATGTACATGAGGCGCTTCTTCAGCGGTGCGATCGCCATGGTCGTGACGGTCGCAGGATTGACGGCGATGAACGCGGCGACGCCGGCGGCCGCCACCCTTCCCGGCGCGGGCCCGGGCGGTCCGATCCTCGTGGTGACGAGACGGGCAACCCGGTGAGCAGCTACCTAGCGAGATCCTGCTCGGCGAGGGCCTCAACGAGTTCGACGCGCTCGACATCTCCGCGGTCACCCCGGCGGTGCTGTCGCGCACGACGTCGCGGTCGTCGGTGAGATGCCGCTGTCCGGCGCGCAGGCGGCGATGTTCGCCGACTGGGTCGACGCGGGCGGCAACGTCATCGCCATGCGGCCCGACGCCGAGCTTGCGAGCCTGCTGGGCATCACCGGCGCCGCGGCGACGCTCGCGGATGGCTACCTGCTGGTGAACACCGCGACGCCGCCGGGTCAGGGCATCGCCGACCAGACGATCCAGTTCCACGGCACGGCGGACCAATACACGCTGTCCGGCGCGACCCGGTCGCGACGCTCTATTCGAACGCGACGACGGCGACCGCGAATCCCGCGGTGACGCTGCGCGCCGTCGGCGCGAACGGCGGCCAGGCCGCGGCGTTCACCTACGACCTCGCCCGCTCGGTCGTCTACACGCGTCAGGGCAACCCCGCGTGGTCCGGCCAGGAGCGCGACGGCATCGCCCCGATCCGATCGAACGACTGTTCTTCGGCGCCGCGCCGCGACCCGCAGCCGGACTGGGTGGACCTCGACAAGGTCGCGATCCCGCAGGCCGACGAGCAGCAGCGCCTGCTCGCGAACCTGATCATGCACATGAGCGCTGATCGCAAGCCGCTGCCGCGCTTCTGGTACTTGCCGCGCGGGCTCAAGGCCGCGGTCGTCATGACCGGTGACGATCACGGCAACGGCGGCACGGCCGGGCGCTTCGACCAGTATCGACGCGCCAGCCCGCCGGGCTGCTCGGTCGCCGACTGGGAGTGCGTGCGCGGCACGTCGTACATCTATCCCGAACACGCCGATCACCGACGCGCAGGCCGCGAGCTTACTCGGCGCAGGGCTTCGAATCGGCGCTGCACGTCAACACGGACTGCGCCGACTGCACGCCGCGTCGCTGAGACGACTTCTACCACGCACTCGCTGCCTTCGCGGCCAGGTTCCCGAGCCTGCCCGCGCCGACGACGAACCGCACGCATTGCATCGCGTGGAGCGACTACGCCACGCAGCCGAAGGTCGAGCTCGCCCACGGCATTCGTTTCGACACGAACTACTACTACTGGCCCGGCCCCTGGGTCAGGACCGCCCCGGTTTCTTCACCGGCTCGGGCATGCCGCAGCGGTTCGCCGAGCTCGACGGCACGATGATCGACGTCTACCAGGCGACGACGCAGATGACCGACGAGTCGGGCCAGGCCTATCCCGGCCACCGTCGACACGCTGCTCGACAACGCCTCGGGCCGACGGCTACTACGGCGTGTTCACGGCGAACATGCACACCGACTCGGCGTCGGCAGCCGGTCACGACGCGATCGTCGCGTCGGCGCAGGCGCGCGGCGTGCCGCTCGTGTCGGCCAAGCAGATGCTCGACTGGACTCGACGGTCGGAACGCCTCATCGTTCGACGCGCTGTCGTGGGACGGCAGCGCACTCGATTCACCATCGCGGCCGACGCGCCACGCCCGGGGCCTCCAGGCGATGCTGCCTGTCGAGGCGGCCGAGTGGCGCGGTGCTCACCTCGCATGACGCGCAACGGCGCACCCGTGAGTTTCGCAACCGAGACCCGAAGGGTGTCCAGTACGCCGTCTTCGACGGGGCCGGTGGCGACTACACGGCCACCTACGCCGAGGACCTGGTGGCGCCGGTGGTTTCGGGTGTGGTGGTGGAGCCGGGGGTTGGTTCGGCGACGGTGGTGTGGTCGACGGATGAGGCCGCGGATTCGTCGGTGTCGTTCGGGATTTCGCCGGGGGTGTTGGATTCGACGGTTGGCGATGGGGCGTTGGTGACGTCGCATCGGGTGACGTTGCCGGGCTTGTCGGCGGGGGCGACGTATTGGTTCCGGGTGTCATCGGCCGATGGTGGGGGCAATGGGGTGACGGTGCCGGTTGCGCCGGCGGCGCCGTTGTCGTTCGTGTTGCCGGCGTTCGTGGGGTCGGATTCGTCGGTCGCTGATTTCTCGGCGGGGACCTCGGGTGCGTGTCGGCCGGTCGCGCATGAGGGTGATGGTGAGGTGGTGTCGGGCGCGGCGGTGGCGGAGGAGTTCTCGGGGAGTTCGTTGCCGGCGGGTTGGGGCAGCTTCCGGTGGCCGGATGGGAACGGGCCGGGTGCGGCGACGGTGAGTGATGGTTTGTTGCGTGTGGATGGCGCGCGGGCGCAGCCGGACACGTTTGTGGGTTCGGGGCGTTCGTTGGAGTTCGTGGCGACGTTCGCGGCGACGCCGTTCCAGCATGTCGGGTTCGGTGTCTCCTATGACGATCAGCCGTGGGCGATGTTCTCCACGGGTGCCGATGGGGCGACGTTGCGGGTCCGTACGCACAACGGGACCGCGCAGGACACGGCGGTGGGGGCCAACTGGCTCGGTTCGCCGCACCGCTATCGGATCGATTGGAACGCCGGCGACGTCATGTATTCGATCGATGGTGTCGAGGTGCTGACGCATGTCGCGAGTTTCTCGGCGTCGTTGCGTCCGATCGCGAGTGACTTTTCGGCTGATGGTGTGGGCGTGACCGTCGACTGGTTGGAGATGTCGCCCTACGACGCGTCGTGTGCATTCGAGTCCGCGTGCGTTCGACGCGGGCGCGAGTGTCGATTGGGCGGAGCTCACGTCGGTGGCCGATGTCCCGACGGATACGGGCGTGTCGTTCGAGACCCGCACATCGGTGGATGGTTCGGTTGGTCGCCGTTCATCGCGACGGACGGCTCCTCGATCGACAGTCCGAACGGCCGGTTCTTGCAGTATCGGGCCACGCTGACCACGACCAATGATCGGGTCACGGCGTCGTTGGGTTCGGTGACGGTGTCAGCTGATCCGGGGGGAGAGACGACACCACCAACCGCGACGATGCCGATCCCGGCGAACAACGCGTTCATTCGGGGCAGTGCGCTGCTCGACGCGATCGCGTCAGACAACGTCGGTGTCACCGGGGTGGAGTTCCGGGTGACGGGCGGCCTGTACGCGACACGGTGGTCGCGACCGGGACCAACACCGCGTACGGGTGGCTGGCGCTCTGGGACACCGCCGGGGTCGCGAACGGCAGCTACACGATCCGGGCCCGGGCGATCGACGCCGCCGCCAACCAAGGCTTCTCGACACCGATCACCGTGAAGGTCGACAACACCGCACCGACCACCACGATGCTGATCCCCTCCAACAACGCGTCGGTGAAAGGCAATGCGGTCCTCCTCGATGCGGGAGCCTCGGACAACAACACGGTCACCAAAGTCGAGTTCCGCAACGCACTGAACAACACCTGTTGGGGACCGGGCACGTTGACCATCTACGGCTGGCTCTACCAGTGGAACTCCAACAACGTCGCAGAAGGCACCTACACGATCCGCAGCGTCGCGTTCGACGCCGCCGGCAACACCGGCACGAGCGCACCCATCACCGTGCGGGTCGACCGCACCGCACCCACCACCGCGGTCATCGTCCCGTCGGCCAACAACACCACCGTGTCCGGCAACGCCGTCCTCGACGCCTCCGCCACCGACAACGTCGCCGTCACCAACGTCCAGTTCCGTGCCACCGGCCCCGGACTCGACAACGCCCTCCTCGGCACCGCCACCCTCACCTACTACGGATGGATCTACATCTGGGACACCACCACCCGCGCCAACGGCACCTACACCATCCGCAGCACCGCCACCGACGCCGCCAACAACACCACCACCAGCGCAAACCGCACCATCAACATCAACAACTAACCAACGAGCAACGAACGTTTCGCTGCGCAATGTCAATGGGCAGACTCCCCTCAGCCGCGCAGTTCTCCTTGTCAGCACCGAGGGAGTCGGCGAGCGATCACGGTTCGCCAGGTACCACTCGCTTCGGCGGTCGTAGCGCGCCTGCCCACCCATCGCATTCCACATCTCGATGAAGGCCTGCTCGCCGGCCTCGACGCGTCGCCTGACGAAGCCCCACCGTCCTCGAACTGCTCGCTGAAAACGGCGAGGAGATCTCGCCGCTGCTGTGTGTCCATGCCGTAGGCGTCCACCACGATCCTCAACCGGCCAAAGGGGTCGAGGCCGCCGCGGCCGGTGCGGGCCGCGTCCTGCTCGGTGTCCATCGGCACGCACATCCTGGAGCGCGGCCACGTCCCACACTCGTCGTCCCGGCGCGGCGAACTCGAAGTCCAAGAAGGCGATGGCCTCGCTCGTCGGTACACGAGTTCTCCGGGCAGACGTCGTTGTGGCACGGCACCGCGTCCGGCCCGGGTGCCGGGTCGGCCATCTCGTCACAGAAGCGTGCTCCGAGCGGCGGCGTGAACCCTTCGCCGGCGTCGTGGAAGCGCCGAAGGAGCGAGACGTCGACGCAAGGACCGCGTCCTGCTGGGACCATGCCGGGAAGGGTGGGATAGGGCACATCACCAGGGATGAAACGCAGACGCTCGCGGCCGTCGGCCACGATCCCCAACAGCTCGGGTACGCTGAAACCCTTCTCTCGGAGATGCTCGAGAAGCGCATGGATCGATGGCGTGTGCTCACTCGTGGGGCGAAGCACCTCGTCGCCCATACGAACCACCGCACCGGCATTGCCCACCCCGCCGGCCAGCACCTCGACCTCGTCATCCATCGCCATGGTCACACGATCCGCTGACGGAGTTCCGCGACAGAAGACAACACCGAACGTCGTCAGGTGCCTCGCGGCGGTCTCAGGTGTCGCGCTTCGGGTAGTACCCGTCGAGGAGCTCGGGGTTGTCGTGGGCGAAGGTCGGTGCGTCGGTGTAGCCGGGGCCTATCCAGACGTGGATCATCTTGTCGGCGGCGAGCGGCATCACCCGTCCACCGCTGGCGGTGCATTCGGGTTCGGAGTACCAGTACGGCGAGTTCTCCTCGGTCAGGGTGATGCCGCCACTGCCGATGCACACCGACGAGTGGGCGTGCCAGAAGTCGTAGCTTCCGGTGTATCCCTCGACGTCGCCGGCGACCACGTAACTCACGCCTGCGAACTTCGCGTCGGGACCTTCGCCGTCGTACAGCAGGATGTTCGGGTTCAGCAGGTCGAATGGAACTGCGACCGAGAGCCCGCTGACGCCCTTGATGTAGTGGGCTCCGATCCCGTAAAGGCTCGGCGTGGCTTTCCACCAGCCGGCCTGCTCGGCATCGGCTGCAGTCGGGTACTTGTTCGCCCACAACGCGGACACCTGGTCGACCTCGGCCTTGGTCTCGCGGCGGAAGCTCGGCGTAGACGGTCGCGCTCTCGCCGTGATGGTGGTCGTCGGCCGGCGCCGATTCGGTCGCGTCGTGAGCGTGCTCGCCTGGTGACGCCGTATCAGCCGCGGCGGCCGCGTCATGGTCGTGGCCGTCGCCGCCGGCAACGTGCGAATCGCCTGCGTCACCGCTGTGCACGTGTTCCGCCGTGCTCGGCGCCGCGAGCGCCGCCGTGGTTCCGACGAAGATGCCCATCGTGAAGACCAGCGCACCGAAGCGAGCGGTGTGTTCCACGTCTCGAGCAGGTTCGGTGCCACCAGCACCGCGATCGCGGCAATGATCACGCCGACTTCCAAAGCGACGCAGAGGATGTCGATCGCGGAGGCCGATTCAACACCACCTTCGCCCGTCCACGACGGAAGGCCCGCGGTTCGGCTCAGCACCCAAGTCGCGACGAAGACGGCATTGCCGACGATCGCGAGTCGCACCCACGTGCGACTGGGCCGCGCCATGATCGCGACGGCGAAGGCGATCTGGAACCAGCCCGCCGCCGCGAACCCAAGACCGGCTCTCAGTGACTCCTGCGCGTGCTGCGGCACCATGGCGAGGTGGATAACTCCCGCACCACACGAAAGCGCCGCAAGCGACCAACGCATGGCTTGGGCCGGTTCGAATGTACGGCCGGAGGTGTCGGGTGGTTCTGCTACGCCGACCGAGGTCGATTCCATGTGCAACACCCTCCCGTTACTCAGCGCTGAGCAGCGATGCTACGACGCGCTGCGGGCGGCGCCGCTCGTCACGTCGACGGCTCACGCCGCATGTTGATCCGCCCGCCGGGACCGCCTCCGGCTACAACGTCGAGGTCGACAACGATCGCGACGCCGCGCATCATCGGGTCGAGATTCTGCTCGACGCGAGGTGATTGCCGGAACACGCGGAGACGATCGTCGGGATCGTCGAGCGGGCGGGCTCGTCCCGTGAGCTCGTACGCGACGCGGCTCTTGCCGTCGCGGTAGAAGCACGACAGGTGCGGATTGTTCGCGATGGCGCGCAGCAGGCCTCCGTTCGGGTCCCGTATCCACATTGCGAGCTGGTCGGGAGACCAGACCTGCACGGTTCCGCGCGGTGACACGTGGGGCACGCCTTCGGCGTCGACGTACGCAACGATCACCGGTGTCCGGTTGTCGAGCGCGCCGTCGATGAGGCCCGCGACGGAGTCGTCGACGGCCACCGCGCTCGGTTCCGGCGGCGGAGCGGGCTCGAGCTCCTGCGCGAGCTCGGTGATGAGCCCGTCCGCGATCCGAAGGGTCACGGTTGCTCCGATGACCGGGAGCCCGGGCGGGAACTCGGCCGCGATCGTGACGCGATCGCCGTCGACCAACGGGTCGGCCCAGGTGGCCATGCCCATGATCGGAAACGGCGGCTTCGCAGTCGTCGCCAGGACTTCGTCGCGCCCGTTGCCCCAACCGAAGACACCGATGCCGTGCACGTCTTCGGCCAGGGCGGGCGCGAGCTCGGCGAGCGTCGCCTCGCCCGGCGCAGACAGTGCCGCGACGTACACCCGCGCGAGCTCGAGCGCGTCCATCAGCCAACCTCCGTCAGCTCGGCCCGGAGGTCGCTTCACGCGCCGCGACGATCGCGCGACCGACGCCTTCGGCGACGAGGTCGACGTCGAACACGGTGTGGGCGCTGATCATGTGGATGTCGCGGTGGAGTCGCTGGAGCTCGTGGTCGAGGTAGTGCACCGACGCACCGCTCGAAGCGAGGATCTCGCGGATCGCGTCGCGGCAACGCCGCACGACGTGTGCGATCGCGAGGCGCAGCTGCTGTTGGGCCGGCAGGTCGAGGTCGATCGCGCCGTCGGCGTGCGCCTGTATGCGCGACGCGATGTCGCGCAGCAGCGTCTCGGCGAAGTCGACCTCGACGCGCAGGTTCGCGAGACGAACCTGGGTCGGCACCCGGTTGTTCTGGGTTCGTCTCGTGCCGAACTGCACGCGGTCGAAGACGAGGTCCTCGAACAGCTCGAGCGCCCGCTTTGCGGCACCGACGGCCGGGATCGCGGCGGTGAGCGACAGGAACGGCAGGATCGGGATACGAACGAGGTACGGGTCGCCCGGCCGGGCGAGCAGATGTGGCGGCGGCATGAGCGACACCCGACGGGCGGGCACGATCACGTCGCTGGCCACGACGTCGTTGCTGCCCGTCGCGACCATGCCGTCGACGTGCCACGTGTCCTTGACGACCACGTCGTCGACCGTGACGAGGAACTGCCGGGCCGCGCCGGTCTCGTCGCCGTCGACCTTGCCGCTCAGCAGCACCCAGTCCGCGTGACAGATGCCGGTGGCGAATTGCCAGTGTCCCGACAACGCGAAACTGCCGTCGTCCATGGGCACCGCCTGCCCGCTGGGATTCACCGTTCCCGGCGCGAGCACGAACGGCTGGGCTCCGAAGATCTCGTCTTGCAGCTCCTCGGCGAACAGCGTCAGCAGCCAGTTGTGCTCCATGTAGAAGGTCGTGACCCAACCCATCGACGGGTCCGCGTGCGACACCGCGAGACCGATGTCGACGTACGTCGACATGTCGATCTCGTAGCCGCCGTAGCGCGCGGGGACGAACGAGCGGAACACGCCGGTCGCCTTCAGGGCTTCGATAACCCCGTCGAGCGGGCGGCGTTGCGCCTCGGCGTCGAACGAAGTGGACGCGATGAGCGGCGTGACCGCTTGCACGCGCTCGACGAGGCCCTCGGCCGGCAGCTCCGCGGGGTCGGTCGCCATGTCAGGAGCCCATCGTTCAGGAGCCCATCGTCAGGAGCGTGGTCCGACGAACTTCTCGATCTGACCGGTGTCGAAGTACTCGTACGCCCGGCTGATCATCCCGTCGCGTACATAGCCGACGAAGCAGACCTCCATGTGCCCGACGAAGCCGTCGGCGTCGCGTCACGTGGATCGTGTGCTGCTGCACGAAGCCGCCTTCGAACGTCCGCACCCGCCGATCCTTGAAGCGCGTCTTCGGGAGCGTCTCCATGCCCCGCTTCAACATCGCGAGGTTGTCGGCACGCGGCTGATACAGGCAGTCGTGGCTGTGCCAGATGATCGCCTCGGGCGCGTAGCACGAGTCGAGCGTCTCGTAGTCCTTCTGCTCGATCGCGTCGAAGAAGCGGTCACAGAGCTCGAGCGTCTGCCAGTCCTTCCTCACCTCACCCCTCCGATGCGTTCGCCGACGCGTCGCGGCGGGACGGACCCATCCACGCCGCGAACTTCGACGAATCCATGTACTCGTCGATGCGCGTGATCTTTCCGTCGCGGCAGTGCGCGACGATGCAGATCCACAGCGCGCCGCGGTGACCGGTGTGCATGACGCCGTTGAGCGTGTACTGGATGACGAAGCCGTCGTCGAAGGTGTTGACGATGCGGTCGTTGTAGGTACGCCGGCGCTGGCCGGCATAGCCCTCGTGGTAGCGCGCCAGGTTCTCGTCGCGTGTTGTCTCGCGGCCGTAGACGTTGTGCCAGATGATGCAGTCGTCGGCGTAGAGACGGTCGAGCACGTCGACGCGGCGGTTCTCGTACGCGTCGAAGAACGCCTCGCACAGCTCGCGGATCTCGTACTCGTTCACGAGAACTTGCCCGAGTCGAGGTACTCGAACAACTTGACGATCTTGCCGTCGTGGACCTCGGCCACCAGGCACGCCGCCAGCGCGAAGTTGGCGCCGTTGTGGCCGACGACGTTGCAGGTGTATTGGACGACGAACCCGTCGTCGAAGGTGTTCACGATGCGGTCGTTGTACAGGCGTCGCCGGTGGAGACCCTGCCCCTGGACGAGCGCGGTCAGGTTGTCGGCGCGACTCGACTCCTGACCGGTGACGTTGAACCACATCGTCATCTCGGGCGCGTAGCACGCCTCGACCGCCGCGAAGTCGCCCTGTTCGATCGCGTCGAACAAGCGAGTGGCACAGGCGCCGGTGCTCGGTGTCGGTGGCGCTCACTGGCCCGTGACCCTCGCGTCTCTGCACGCCATCGCGTCGAGTACCGCGTCGCGCCCTTGCGCGATGTGCTCGGCCATCAAGGCCGCGGCCCGGTGCGCGTCGCGGCGGCAAATCGCCGCGACGATGAGATGGTGGAAGGTGTCGGATCGTTCGATCTCGGCGGCGCCGAACGTGGTGAACGCTTGGAACACGAGCGGGGTGTCGACCGTGCGCGCCAGCATCGCGGCAAGGCGATGATGGCGCGCGGCGGTGAGGAAGCCGTCGTGGAAGCGCCGATTGGCGTCGTGGAGCTGCCGCACACCTTCGACGGAATCCACGTCGACCGCCCGGCGGACATCGGCGAACGCGTCCGCCGCGGCGACGAGCTCACCCAACTCGGCCTCGGTCGCGCGCTCGGTCGCGACCTCGACGGCGTACGACTCGAGCCGGATGCGCAGCCCGTAGAGGTCGACGACTTCCGTCGCCGAGAGCGGGCGGACCATCGCACCTCGGTTGCGCTCGCTCATGACGAGCCCCTCGGCCTCGAGCATGCGCAATGCCTCGCGCACCGGCGTGCGCGAGAGCCCGAGCTCCTCGGCGATGCGCTGCTCCACCAGTCGCTGCCCGGGCGCGTAGCGGTTCTCGACGATCGCGGCGCGAACCCGGGCGTACGCGTGTGCCGCGCCGACCGCGTCGGCCGTCGTGCTCACGCCTGCCCGCTCACGTCATTCAGCTCGCGCCGCGGTCGTCGTCGTGCGCGATGTCGCGGCCGAGGTCGCCGGCGTAGTCCTCGGGCGCCGCGATCTCGACGATCGGATCGGCGCGGTCGTCGTATTCGAGGCGCAGCGCCACGGAGATGACGGCGTGCATCGTGTACATCATCGTGATGTACGTGAACTCGAGGATCGCCTCGTCGCTCAGGTGCTCGCGCAGCGCGTCGAACACCGCGTCGTCGACGCGGCCGAAGCCTTGCACCAGCGCGTCGGTGTACGCGAGCAGCGCGCGTTCGAGCGGAGAGAAGAGGTCGGAGATGCTCCACGCCTTCAGCGCCTCGATCTTCTCCTCCGAGAAGCCGTGGGCGCGGCAGGACTTGCAGTGCTGCGAGAACACGAACTGGCTGCCGACCAACCAGCCGGCGCGGGTCTGACCCAGCTCGCGCAGGACGGCCGAGACCTTGCGCTCGGGGCTGGCGTAGAGGGCAAAGCCCCGGGTCGCGTGTTCGAGCACGTCCGGAGAATTGGCGAACACCGTCCACCAGTCGCCCGGCGTCCCGGTCGCCGTCCCGGGTTCGGCGACCGGATCCCGGTCGCCGAAGAGGCGCTTGTACATCGATCGGACGATGGGCGCCTCGGCATCGGCGCGGGAGACCTGTTGGAGTCGCGGCACGCGCGGTTGTATACGAAACATCGCCACTGCTTGGCAAGTGCCCGCTGAATCGGGACAACGCTTGACCCCCGTCGACGAGTTGGTGTGCAATGCGACGAGTCGAGGAGAGGCGCGTCCATGGCCGCGACCGGAAAGCACACCAACACCGAGTTCGAGCTCCGCGGGTTCAACCACCTCGCGCTCGTCTGTCGCGACATGGCCGAGACGATCGCGTGGTACGAGGACAAGCTCGGGATGAAGCTCGTGAAGACGCTCGAGCTCCCGGGCGGACGCGGCCAGCACTTCTTCCTCGACATGGGGAACGGCGTCGACGGCGTCGCGTTCTTCTGGTTCCCGGACGCACCCGAGGGTGTGCGCGGCGAGTCGCTCCAGAACCGTGGGGGCGTCACTGCGATCGGCAGCATGAACCACGTCGCGTTCGACGTGCCCGCCGAGCACTTCGACGAGTACCGGCAGAAGCTGCTCGACAAGGGAGTCAGCGTCACCGAGATCATCAACCACGCGAACTCCCTCGACGGCGGCCACCGGCCCGACTACGACCCGGACACCGACGACGGCGACGTGTTCATCCGGTCGATGTACTTCAAGGACCCCAACGGCACGACCCTCGAGTTCGCGTGCTGGACGAAAGTGCTCGACGAGAGCGACGTCCGTCACGCGCCTGCTACCACGCGTTCGACCGTCGACGCCTGAGCGAAATGCGGGCGCCGCGGCGCAGACCGCTTGCCGACGGAACGCACGGCTGCGCTTGGTTCACACGGCGATGTTGTCGGCTTCGACGACGGTCGTGCGTCAACGGGGCGGATGCGTGTGCAGCGAGCCGGCGAGGTGTGGACAACGGCTTCTGCTTGGTCACGAACGCACGCCGTGCGGTGCCGAAGCCGCGACGATCGTCGAAGATGTCCTGACTCATCTCGGCCAGCTCGCGGATCCGGTACGTCTCGAGCGGCCGGCGTTGCTCGTCGGCGGCGCGGGCGGTGCGCTTCGCGTCGAGTTGCCGGCCGTAGTCGTTGCTGTCAGCGAGCCGAGCCGCATGGTCGAGCACGTCGTCCTCGAACTCCGCCGGCCGACCAGGGAGCACCTCGTCGGCGAGACCGATGTCGGCCGCCCGGGCCGCGCCGATGGGCAGACATTGCTCGGTCAGCATTCGAGCCTGGGCCGTGCCCACTCGGCGTCGCAGCACGTACGTCCAGTACTCCGAGCCGTAGAGCCCCATGGTCTGGTAATGGGGATTGAGCACCACGCCGTCGCGTAGCAACACGCGATCTGCGCCGAGTGCCAGCATCACGCCGCCCGCACCGGCGTTGCCGCTGACCGACGTCACGACGATCTGGTTCGTGCAAGTGATGATCTCGCGGCACACGTCGTCGATGGCGACGATGTTGCGCCATGCTTCCGTCGTGGGCTGCGACGCGGCCTCGATGACGTTGAGGTGGATGCCGTTGGAGAAGGTGTCGCCACCCCGGACGACGAGCACCCGCGTGTCCTGGGCCGCCGCGTGTCGGAGTGCGGACGCCAGCCGCCGGCACTGCCCCGTGGACATGGCGCCGTTGTAGAAGTCGAAGTGCACGATGCCGACCGCGCCGCTCCGGCGGTAGCTGATCTCGCGATATCCGGGCTCGCCGAGCGAGCGAGTGAGCGGCTCCAACGACTCGGGCACGTCGGTCAGGCGGTCCGCGAGCGCCATGGTCGCCGGCAACTTCACCGAGGGAGCGCCGATGTCTTGGACCTTCCGGACGTGGCCCACCCACACGCCCCCGTCGCCGGTGCGGACGAGCAACGCGCCGTGCCGGCGTCGCACGATCGTGCCGGGCGCACAAGAAGGCGCGTTTCCCACGTGCGCGTCGAACACCGAAACCGGTACGCCGCAGAGCGACGTCCGAACGCCCGGAGATCCGTCGGCGGCGCGGATCCGGCGAAGGATGTGCGCCGTCGGTTCCTCCCACGAGAACGCTCGATCCGACTGGCGCATCATCGGTCGCAGGCGCCCGGTGACATCGGGCTTCGCAGGGTCGAGCGGCTCCGGGACGAACGTCGGATCGGCCGCCTTGGTCACGACCTCGCGAACCAGTTCGACGGCCGCGTCGGCGACCGGTCCGTTGTAGAGACTGCTCTTGCGCGGCGGCTCCGAGCCGATCGAGAACGTGCGTGAGCCCCAAATGGGGCCGGCGTCCATCTCCTCGACCGCCTGCAGTGCGGTCACGCCCCACTGGGATTCGCCGTCGGTGATCGCCCAGTCCAACGACGACGGTCCGCGGTCGCCTTTGGGTCCTGGGTGCACGACGATCGTGCGGTAGCGGCTCCAGATGTCGGCCGGCACGCGTTCGCGGAGGAATGGACAGATGATGATGTCGGGATCCGCCGCGGAGACCGCCCGGCGGATGGCGTCCTCGCTGAGCGCGAGCTCGACGTTCACGTCGTGGCCGTCGCGGCGCAGCTCGATCCAGGCGCGTTGGCTGAGACCGTTGAATGCGGAGCAGAGCAGCAGAATTCTCATCGCGTGACCGTGGCGGACCGGCGCTACCCAGGCGCTAGCTGCGGCGAGTGCCCGATGTTGGCAGCATTTGGTGATGGCGGGCGCGTGCGTCGTGCAGCAGCCTCCCTCCGGTTCGGTCCGAACAGGGGACCCAGACGTCTGCGGGTGCGTCTGAAGCGTTCCTGACTCCCATCCGCACGATTCGACGAGGTGTGCGGATGGGACAGCCGGCGGCCAGGTGCTCCACGAGAGCGGACGTGGAACCGATGACGCGCGTGGCACCGACCACGGCGCGCCCGTGGTGGCGCGCCGTCGTACTGCTGGTGGTGGTCGCCATGGTGTCGGCCGGTTTCGCCGCCGCCGAGCCCGCGGGCGCGGCGGTCGAGGGCCCGGGTGGACCGATCCTGGTCGTGTCCTCGGCCGTGCATCCGTTCAGCGAGTACTACGTCGAGATCCTCCGCAACGAGGGGCTCAACGCCTTCGACGCGGTCGACATCACGTCGCTCACCCCGGCGACGCTGGCCGCCCACGACGTCGTCGTGCTCGGCGAGATCCCGATCAACGCCTCCCAGGCGGCGATGCTCGCGGCGTGGGTCGACGACGGCGGGAACCTCATCGCCATGCGCCCCGACCCCGACCTCGCCTCGCTGGTGGGCGTCACCGACACCGGCGCCGATCTTGCCGAGGGGTACCTCCAGATCGACACCGCCGCCGGCACGCCGGGCGCCGGCCTGGTCGGCCAGACGATCCAGTTCCACGGCACCGCCGACCGCTACGACCTCGACGCCGGGACCGACGCCCTCGCCACCCTGTGGTCCGACCGCGTCCACCGCCACCACCAATCCGGCCGTCACCCTGCGCAGTGTCGGCTCGAACGGCGGCCAGGTGGCGGCGTTCGCCTACGACCTCGCCCGCTCCGTCGTGTACACCCGCCAGGGCAACCCGGCCTGGGCCGGCCAGGAGCGCGACGGCCAGACGCCCCCGATCATCCGGTCCGACGACCTCTTCTTCCCGGACTGGATCGACCTCGACAAGGTGCAGATCCCGCAGGCCGACGAGCAGCAGCGACTGCTGGCAAACCTCATCGAGCACACGAACCGTGACGTCATGCCGCTGCCCCGCTTCTCGTACTTCCCGCGCGGCGAGCGGGCCGTCGTGGTGATGACCGGCGACGACCACGCGAGCAGCGACGGCACCGCGGGCCAGTTCGACTGGGCCATCGGAGCCAGCCCGCCCGGACTGCGTCGTCGACGAGTGGCAGTGCGTGCGCGGCACGTCGTACGTGTACCCGAACACCCCGCTCAGCGATGCCGCCGCCGAGGCGTACGAAGCGCAGGGCTTCGAGGTGGCCGCCCACGTCTCGACGGGCTGCGCCGACTGGACGCGCCGGAGGGGCAGCCCTGGCGAACGTTCTTCGACGACGACCTGACGGCGTTCGCCGCGGCGTACCCCAGCCTCGACGCTCCCGCCGACGACCAACCGCACCCACTGCATCACCTGGAGCGACTGGGCGACGCATCCGAAGACGGAGCTCGCCGAGGGCATCCGCCTCGACACGAACTACTACTACTGGCCGGCGTCGTGGGTGAACAACCGACCCGGGTACTTCACGGGCTCCGGCCTGCCGATGCGCTTCGCCGACCTCGACGGCTCCCTGATCGACGTCTACCAGGCCGCGACGCAGATGACCGACGAGAGCGGCATCGGCTACGCGCACCACATCACCACCCTGCTCGACAACGCGCTGGGCGCGCCCGGCTACTACGGCGCCATCACCGCGAACATGCACACCGACACCGCGAACCACCCGGGGCAGCAGACGATCGTCAACGCCGCGCTGCGCGCGGCGTGCCGGTGGTGTCGGCGCGCCAGATGCTGACGTGGCTCGACGGCCGGAACGGCTCGTCCTTCGAGGACCTGGCCTGGAACGGCACCGAGCTCACGTTCTCGATCGCCGCCGCTCCCGGTGCGAATGGCCTCCAGGCGCTGCTCCCGACCGCCGGGCCCGAGGGCACGCTCGAGAGCCTGACCCTCGGCGGCAACCCCGTCGCGTACCAGACCCAGACGATCAAGGGGATCGAGTACGCCGCCTTCACGGCCGGGGCCGGCACCTACAGCGCCACCTACGACGTCGACGTCGCCGCGCCGGCGATCACCGACGTGCAGGCGGTTCCCGGGGCTCCCGACGAGGCGACGGTCACCTGGACGACCGACGAGCCCGCGACCTCGCGCGTCGACTTCGGCACCTCGGCCGGCGCCCTCAGCAGCTCGGAGGAGGACCTGAGCCTCACGACCGCCCACGAGTTGCACCTCACCGGCCTCGACGCCGACACGACCTACTTCTTCCGGGTGTCCTCCACCGACGGCTTCGGCAACACGGCCGTGGAGCCGGTGCCGCCGGCGACGGGCAACTTCACGACGTCGAACGGCGTCGCCACCGACACAACGGTCGCCGACTTCGGCGCGGGTGTGACCGGCGGGTCGACCTACGTCTCCGACACTGACGGCGGCGAGGTGATCCTCGCCCCGGCGGTCGGCACCGAGTTCGACGGCCCGGGCATCCCGGCCGGCTGGACCACGGGATCCTGGACCGGCGGCGCCACCACCGTCGACGGCGAAGCCACCGTCGACGGCTCCTGGATACGCGCCAACGGCCTCGTCGGCGCCGGCCGCGCCGTCGAGTTCATCGGCCACCTTCAGCGGCGACGCGTTCCAGAACGCCGGGTTCGGCGTGACCCTGGACAGCGCGAGCGAACCGTGGGCGATGTTCGGCACCAACGCGACCCAGACGTGCTGCAGGCCCGCGTCAACAGCGGCGGGGGATCGTGGACGTGCCGCTCGGCGCGCAGTACCTCGACGTCCGAGCACACCTACCGGATCGAGTGGGACACCACCGAGGTCCGGTTCTACATCGACGGCGACCCCATCCCGTCCACACGGCCGCGACCGCCGTCGGCGGCACCCTGCGGCCCATCGCCAGCGACTACAACACCGGCGGCGGCGCCCTCGCGGTCGACTGGATGCGCATGACGCCCTACGCGTCCTCCGGGACGTTCACCTCGCGGGTCCACGACGCCGGCAACCCGGCCGAGTGGGGCGCGCTGTCCTACGCCGCCGACGTTCCCAGCGGCACGACACTGGCGCTGAGCGTCCGTACCGGCCCGACACCGGTGCCCGGTGGCGGCTGGAGCGCGTTCGCCCCGGTCACCTCGGGCGACGACGTGCCGACCGACGGCCGCTACCTCCAGTACCGCGCCGCGGCCACCTCGGCGACGGGCGCCGTGACGCCCACGCTGTCGTCGGTGACGCTGCCGTTCACCGCGACACCGGACCTCACCGACCCGACGATCACGGCCCGCTCGCCCGCGCCCGGTGCGACCGGCGTTGCCATCGGCACGAACGTCACCGTGACCTTCGACGAGCCGGTCGTCCCGCCGACCGACTGGGCCTCGGCCGTGACCCTGCGGGCCGAGGGCTCGGGCACCGACGTGCCCGCCGCCGTTACGGCGAACGGCGCGGTCGTGACCCTCGACCCGGCCGGCGACCTGAATCCGAGCACGGAGTACACCGTCACGGTGGACGGGTCGGTGGCCGACGCGTCCGGCAACCCGCTCGGCGCCGACGACACCTGGTCGTTCACGACGTCGGCGCCACCGTCGTTCCTCGTGGACGACACGGTGGCTGAGTTCGGGGCGGGGGTGACGGGCGGGTCGACCTATGTCTCGGACACTGGACGGCGGCGAGGTGATCCTCGCCCCGGCGGTCGGCACCGAGTTCGACGGCCCGGGCATCCCGGCCGGCTGGACCACGGGATCCTGGACCGGCGGCGCCACCACCGTCGACGGCGAAGCCACCGTCGACGGCTCCTGGATACGCGCCAACGGCCTCGTCGGCGCCGGCCGCGCCATCGAGTTCACGGGCACCTTCAGCGGCGACGCGTTCCAGAACGCCGGGTTCGGCGTGACCCTGGAGAGCGCGAGCGAACCGTGGGCGATGTTCGGCACCAACGCGACGCCGGGCGTCCTGCAGGCCCGCGTCAACAGCGGCGGGGCGGTCGTGGACGCGCCGCTCGGCGCGCAGTACATCGGTTCCGAGCACACCTACCGGATCGAGTGGGACACCAACGGCGGTCCGGTTCTACATCGACGGCGCCCTCCGTCCACACCGCCAGCACCACCGTCGGCGGCACCATGCGGCCCATCGCCAGCGACTACAACACCGGCGGCGGCGCCCTCGCGGTCGACTGGATGCGGATGACGCCCGTACGCGTCTTCGGGGACGTTCACGTCGCGGGTGTTGGATGCGGGTGCGCTCGTCGAGTGGCAGACGTTGGACGGTGACCGACACGACCCCGGCCGGTACCGCGGTCGGTTACGAGGTCCGCATTGGTGACACGACCGATCCCGACGACGGGACATGGTCGGCGTTCACCCCCATCGTCGGTGGCGGCGACGTCGCCGGCATGTCGCGCTACGCCCAGTACCGAGCGACACTGACCACCACCGACCCGGCCGCGACCCCCGCGGTCGAACGGGTCGCGATCGGTCACGTCACCGCACCGCCCGGCCCCACCATCACCGGCGGCATCGGGTCCGTCGTCGAAGGCAACACCGGCACCGTCGAACTGCAGGTCCCGGTACGGCTCTCCGCACCATCCGGCGCGACCGTACGCGTGAACTGGACCACGGCCCCCACCCCCGGCCTGATCCCCGGCCAGGACTACGACACCGCGAACGGCACCCTGGTCTTCGCGCCCGGCGACACCGAAGAACTGATCACGATCACCGTGCACGGCGACAACATCGACGAACCCGGCGTGCTCTTCGGCGCCGAATGGCTGTTCCTCGCCATGTCCGCCCCGGTCAACGCCTCCTTCGGTCCCGGACTCTTCGGCGCCGTCGCCCACGGCTTCATCACCGACGACGACCCCACACCGGTCATCACCGGCGGCATCGGCGCCGTCATCGAAGGCGACGACGGCCCCGTCGAACTACAGATCCCGGTACGGCTCTCCGGACCGTCGGGATCGACCGTGACCGTCAACTACACGACCGTCCCCTCCACCGGCCTCGTCCCCGGCGAGGACTACCTCACCGAGAGCGGGACCGTCACCTTCGCGCCCGGCGACACCGAAGAGTTCGTCTCCATCACCGTGCTCGGCGACAACATCGACGAACCCGGCGTGCTCTTCGGCGCCGAATGGCTCTTCATCAGCCTGTCAGCACCCACCAACGCAGTCTTCGGCACCGGCTTCTTCGCCACCGTACGCCCACGGCTTCATCACCGCGCCCACGGCTTCATCAGCGACGACGACTAACCCAAGGACTCGACGACCTTGTCGCACTGACCGCGGGTGCAAGTCCGCGCAACCTGCGCGTCGGTCGGCCGCGCGTGGCGGTTCGGTACGGTGCACGCCGTCAGGTCGATCCGCAGGGAGTGAACGCCGTGTCGGTCGGCGGGGCACGCAGAACCGAGATCCTCGACACCGCCGCGGCCCTGTTCGCGTCGTCGGGCCTGCGGACCTCGCTCAAGGAGATCGCCGACGCCTGCGGCATCCTGCCCGGGAGCCTGTACCACCACTTCGAGTCGAAGGAAGCGATCATCGTCGAGCTGGTCGAGCGCTACCGCGCCGACCTCGACGACATCGCGGAGGAGGCGCTGGCCGCGCTCGACGGCCGACCCGAGCCCGGTCGCCGACCGGATCGTGGCGCTCGGGCGCGGCGATCGCCGCCTGCGCGGTCCGCCACCGGGCCGCGTTGCTGCTGACGCTTCTACGAGCCGCCCTCGGGGGCCAGCGACGCAGCTGGTCCGCGTCGCGACGCGATCGCCGCTGGCCGATCGAGAAGGCGATGCTCGAGACGCTGCGCGCCGGGCGAGGCGAGCGGCTACATCCGTCCGGGCATCGACCTCGAGACGCTGGCCGATCGGCTGTGCCAGGTGCTGCTGCACGTCAGCCTCGGCGTGTTCCGCGACGTCCGGGGCGCCGACGAGATGCCGGCGATCCGGTGCCGGACGGTGCTCGACGGCATCGCGGTGCGATCCGCCGGCCGACGCCGACGCTGGACCGCTCGCGCGGCCTTCGAGGCGGCCGAGCGGACGATCGACGTCGTGGGACAAGGCGCGAGGACGACGAGGACGAGCGGCTGCCCATGCTGCGGGCCGTGGCCCGCGCCGAGTTCGGCCGGCGCGGGCTACGAGGCGACGACGGTGCGGGACATCGCGGCGGCCGCCGGGCTCAGCATCGGCAGCGTGTACCGCCTGATCGGATCGAAGGACGAGCTCCTGGCTCGATCATGCGGTCGTTCGACGGTGCACGGCGCGGTCGGGCTGGAGCGGCGTGCTGCAGTCCGACGGACTCGACGGTCGAGAAGCTCGACGCGCTGATGTGGATCAACATCAACGCCGTCGACCGGTTCAGCGACGAGTACAACATCCAGCTCGCCTGGCTCCGCGAGTCGCCGCCGAACACCGCCAACCTCGGGTCGTCGTTCACGGCGCGGCTGCGCGACCTCAAGTCGCTGCTGGCCAGGGCGTCCGGTCGGGCGAGCTCGCAGTCGAGGGCCCGTCGGCCGACATCCGGGCGTGGTCGCTGTTCGAGCTGCTGTGGATGCCCGAGGACATCGTGCGCAAGCTCGGCCCGCGCGGCGCGCTGGCGCTCGCCCGCGAGACCATGCTGCGCGGCGCCGCGCCGCGCGCGTGACCGAGGCGTCAGCCGGCCGGCCAGGCGACCGACTTGACCTCGAGGTACTGGTCGAAGCCGGCGAGGCCGTTCTGGCGACCGACGCCGCTGGCCTTGTAGCCGCCGAAGGGCACGTCGGCGCCGTAGGCGGCGCCGCCGTTGACGCCGATGCCGCCCGCCCGCAGCCGGCGGGCGACGGCCATCGAGCGGTCGAGCGACTCCGACAGCACGAAGCCGGCGAGGCCGTAGGGGCTGTCGTTGGCGATGCGGACCGCCTCCTCCTCGTCGTCGTAGGGGATCACGACGAGCACCGGGCCGAAGATCTCCTCCCGGGCGATCGTCATGGCGTTGTCGACGTCGACGAACAGCGTCGGCGTGACGAAGAAGCCCTTGTCGAGGCCGGCCGGCGCCGTCGGTCCGCCGACGAGCAGCTGGCGCCCTCGTCGATGCCCTGCTCGGATGTAGCCGAGCGACGCGGTCGCGCTGCTTGGCGGAGATGACCGGCCGCACAGCGTCGTCGGGCAGCTGCGGGTCGCCGACGGACGACCGTCTCGTAGATCGCCCTGGAGCAGCTCGACGCCCTCGTCGTAGCGGGACCGGGGCAGCAGCATCCGCGTCGGCGTGGCGCAGCCCTGCCCGGCGTGCATGCACGACGCCGATAGCCGATCATGCTGGCCAGCCGCGAGGTCGGCGTCGTCGAGCACGATCGGCCGCCGACTTGCCGCCGAGCTCGAGGAACAGGCGCTTCATCGTCGCTGCGCCCTTCTCCATGATCCGCTTGCCGACCGCGGTCGAGCCGGTGAAGGAGATCAGGTCGACCTTGGGCGACAGCGTGAGCTCCTCGCCGACGAGGTGGTCGGACGCGGTGACGACGTTGACGACGCCGGGCGGGATGTCGGTGTGCTCGGCGATCGAGGCGGCCGATGCGGGTGGCGTTGAACGGCGTGTCGGGCGCGGGCTTGAGCACGACCGTGTTGCCGGTGGCCAGCGCCTGGCCGAGCTTGTTGATCGTGACCTCGAACGGGTAGTTCCACGGCACGATCGCGCCGACGACGCCGACCGGTTCGCGCCACACCTTGCGGGTCGTGAGCTGGCCCGTGAGCGTCGACCATCGCGTCGCCGAGCTCGGTCTCCCACGGGTACTCGTCGATGAGCTGCGCCGGGTAGGTCAGGCCGTCGGCCAGCGGGAGGTCGAGCTGCGGGCCGTGGGTCACCATCCGCGGGCAGCCGACCTCGAGGATCAGCTCCTCGCGCAGCGCCTCCTGCTCGGCCTCGAGCGCGTCCTGCAGCTGGAGGAGGCACTGCTTGCGGAACGCGCGGTTGGTCGACCAGTCGGTCTCGTCGAAGGCCCGGCGCGCGGCGTCGATCGCCCGGTGCATGTCGGCGGGCGAGGCGTCGGCGACCTCGCCGAGCGCCTCCTCGGTGGCCGGGTTGATGTTGGTGAACGTGCCGGCCTCGCCGTCGACGAGCTTGCCGTCGATCGAGCATCCGCGGCTCGAACTCGACCTCGCGGCGTCTCAGCCACTGGCTTCCCTTTCGTCGGGTCGGTGTCGGTGACGGCTCGTGCTGGCGACGGATCGCCGCGGAGCGCCCGGGCCGGGGGATGCCGAGCGCCCGGCCGATGACGCGCTGGAGCAGCCCGGCCGGCAGCAGCCGGCTGCCGACCAGCAGCAGGCGGGCGTCGATCCCGACGGCGTGGCGGGCGAACGGGCCGGCGTCGTCGAGGGCGCGCTGGCCACGGCGGCTGCGAACCGCTCGGGCGCGCCGGCGAAGCGCAGGAACCGGCGCCCGTTGGGCTCGAGGCGCGTGGTGCAGCGCGGCCGTAGGGCCCGTCGGGGTCGGCGTAGGTCTGGGTCAGCTCGAGGATGTCGGTCTTGAACGTGCCGGCGACGAGCACGGTGACGCCGAGGCCGAACGGCGCGATCTCCTGGGACAGCGACTCGCCCCAGCGCTCGAGCGCGCCCTTGGCGGCCGAGTAGGCGCCGATGCCGGCATGCCGCGGATCGCGCCCTGGCTCGAGACCAGCACGATCCGCCCCCGGCCGGCCGCCCGCATCGCCGGCAGCAGCTCCTGGGTGAGCCGCACCGGGCCGAAGAAGTTGGTCGAGAAGATCTGCTCCCACGTCGTCATCGGGCATCTCCTCGAGGCAGCCGACGCCGGCGACACCGGCGTTGTGCACGAGGCCGTCCGGCGGCCCCGACCGTGTCGAGGATCGCGCGCGGCCGCGGCCGCGATCGACGCGGGGTCGTCGAGGTCGAGCCGGACGCCGACCAGCCGCGGATCGTCGGCGGCGGCGCCGGTAGCGCCGCGCAGCCGCTCGAGACGTCGTCGGGCGAGCGCATCGCGGCGACCACCGTCCACCCGCGCGGTGGAGGTGGGCGGCGGTGGCCAGGCCGAGGCCGCGCGACGCCCGGTGACGACGACGCTGCGCGCGTCAGCCATCGCCGCTCCGCAGCGGCCGCCGTCGGCCGGCGGCTCGACGTCGGGCCGGCCGTCGGGCTGCGCGCTCTGCCACCCGGCCCAGATCCCGGGGAAGTACGGGCCGGGCTGGCCGTCCTCCTCGTAGAAGCCGTTCGGGTCGTAGACCTTCGCCTCGGGGAACGGCCACGGGCAGGCGACCGACGTCGCTGCCTGGGTGACCTTCGGATGACGGCGAACCCGCCGCCGTAGACGAAGAAGTACGCGACGTTGATGATGACGAACATCACCAGGAACGTGCCGAGCGCCGGGCGGCCCGGAAGCGCGGACCCGCTGCGCCAGCTTCTCGGCCTGGGTGCGGCCGGTGTCGTCCCGGTAGAGCAGGACGCCGGCGGGGATCATCACCGTCGACACCAGCAGCCGACTCCCAGATCAGCGGGAACTGGTACCACTCGCCCGCGGCGAACGACCCGAACGGGATCACCTGCGAGTAGATGTACAGCTGCGTGCGGACGAGGAAGATCTCGAGCATGGCGTCGAACACGAAGCCGATCGGCGAGGATCAGCGCCGACAGGCTGAGCAGCGGGTGCCGCCAGACGAAGGACTCGACCGGCCGGCGGGCCTGCAGGCGCCGCAGGATGCCAGATCGCCGGGAAGAACGGCGCCATGTAGAAGGTGGCGTAGCCGATCACGATGAACGGCTCGACGGTCGGCGACAGCGACACGAGCGGCCAGGTCTCGGGCCAGTGCCAGAGCTGCGGGTTGTAGACCGCGTACGGCGCCCAGTTCATGATCGGGTCCTGCCAGACGAGCAGCGTCGTGGCGAGCACCATCAGCAGGACCGGGTGGCCGGGGTGGCGCCGCCAGCCGATCACGACGGCCGCGACCAGCGTGACCATCATCGACGACGGTGCCGATCTGGTGCAGCGTGATCCAGTGGTCGAAGCCGAACAGCGGCTCGACCGGACGGGGCGCGCCGGTGACGTCCGGGTTCGTGATCCGCTCGGCGACGGCGCCGGTGCGGGCGTTGGCGGCGACGACACGACGACGCACGGCGAGCAGCGCGACGACGCACGAGCACGCGCGGCGACGCTGATTACGCCGGCGCGGCGCCGGCGGCGCCGACGTCGGGTGCGGGGCGCGTCGAGCTGGGTGGTCATCGGTCGCTCTCCGGTCATCCGGCCGGCGAGGTAGGTGGCGATCATCTCGCGCAGGCCGGCACCGACGACCGGGTCGTCGGTGAGCGGCCCCGCGATCGCCGCCCGCGCCGCCGCGGCGAGCGGGATGCCCTCGGCGGAGAGCCGGGCGGCCGCGATCAGCACGCGGGTGGACGCCACCTCGCGGAGGCCGGCGGTCTCGAGCCGGCGGATCGCTTGGCCGAGCTGCACGAGCCGCGCGGCCGGCTCGTGGTCGACGCCGGCCTCGTGGCGACGATCTTCTCCTCGACGTCCGGCGGCGGGAAGTCGAGCTCGATCGCGACCATGCGCTGGCGGGTCGAGTCCTTCAGGTCCTTGAGCACGCTCTGGTAGCCGGGGTTGTACGACACGACGAGGCAGAACCCCGGCGCGGCGTCGAGGACGATGCCGAGGCGGTCGATCGGGAGCTGGCGGCGGTGGTCGGCGAGCGGGTGGATCACGACGGTGGTGTCCTGGCGGGCCTCGACGACCTCGTCGAGGTAGCAGATGGCGCCCTCGCGCACGGCGCGGGTCAGCGGGCCGTCGACCCAATGGGTGTCGCCGCCCTCGAGCAGGAAGCGACCGACGAGGTCGGCGGTGGTGAGGTCGTCGTGGCACGACACGGTGATGAGCGGGCGGCCGAGGTCGTGCGCCATGGCCTCGACGAAGCGGGTCTTGCCGCAGCCGGTCGGGCCCTTGAGCACGACGCGAGAGCCCTGGCGGAAGGCGGCCTTGAACACCTGCTCCTCGTCACCGACCGGCACGTAGAACGGCCGTGCCGCGGCTCGTCATCGGTTCACGCTCCTGCTCGATCTCGAGGCGCTCCCGCGTCCGTTCCTTGCGCTGGAACGCGCGCCGCTGCGCTTCCGCCGAGCGCAGCGCCGCGCGGAACAGCGGGCCGATCACGCGGCAGCTGCTCGGGCGTCGGCACGGTGGCGTGGGCCGCCGTGCCGAACACCCGGCGCAGCGCGGCCGGGTCGGCGTCGGCGCCGACGCTGAGGCAGAGGCAGCCGACCCCGCGGCGACGGGCCTCGACGAGCGCCGCGGCGTCGGCCTCGCCGTAGCGGCCTTCGTAGCCGTGGTCGTAGGCGAAGCCGTCGGAGAGCACGACCAGCAGCCGCCGCGGCGTCCCGCCGCGCTCCTCGAGGATCGCGGCTGCCGTGGCGGATGGCGGCGCCGAGGCGCGTGTACGCCGCCGGGGCGAGGCCGGCGAGCCGCCGCGCGACGTCGCCGTCGAGCTGGTCGTCGAAGCGCCTTGACCCGCAGCAGCTGCACCGCCTCCGGCCACGCGAGTTGAAGGCGTAGAGCGCGACCCGGTCGCCGAGGTCGTGGAGCGCGGCGGTGAGCGCCGCCGCCACCGCCCGCTGGTGCTCGTGCACCGACCTGCCGCCGGTGCCGGGCTCGCCGGCGGAGCCCGAGACGTCGAGCAGGACGAGGACGGCGAGATCGCGGCGGCGGCGCAGGCTCTCGATGTAGAAGTCGTCGTCGTGCGGCGACCCGGCCAGGGCGTCGACCCGCGCCTCGACCGCGGCGTCGATGTCGATGTCGTCGCCCTGCGCTGGCGCCGGCAGCGGGTCAGGCCGATGCCGAGGCGGGCGAGCGGCCGGCGCAGCGCGACCGCCGTCGGGCATCGTCGCGGCCGCGCCCGGCGTCGACCGGCGCGTCGCTCTCGATCACCGTGCACCAGTCGGGCCGGTAGCGGCGCCGGTGCACGTCCCACTCCGGGTAGCACCGCGCCGTGCCGCGGTGTCGGGCGGCGCCGTCGAGCGCACGGGGCGGACGGTTCGACAACGTGCACGTCGACGTCCGGCTCCGGCGCGCCCGCCGGTCGACGTGCGTCGGGGCGTCCGCGCCCGGCGGACCGCCGCCGCCCCGCTTCCGCGACCGGCGACAGCAGCCGGCCGAGCAGCCGGCCGACCGCTCCCCCGCCGCCGACCGGGCTCGACAGCAGGTGGCCGAGGTCGTCATCGTCGTCGTCGTCGTCGTCGTCGAGGCGTCGTCGGCCTGGTCCTGCGGCGCGCGCCGTCGCCGGCGCGGTCGCGGCCGCCGCGTGCGCGGCTTCCGAACGCGTCGCGGCCGCGAGCACGCGCGCGGGTGGATCGTGCCGAAGACCGGCGGCGGCGTCGGCGATCGGCTGCCGACTGCGCGCGAGCGCCAGCGACGCCTCGGCGTGTCGACGCCGGTCCGCGAGTCGCGGTCGACGAGGCGCCGCACCGCCGGCGGCAGCACGTCTCGTTCGCGGCGAGGGCACGATGGCCCTCGACGGCGAGGTAGCGCCGCGCGAGCGTCGGCCGCCGCGCGAGTTGCCGCGACGACGTCGGGTCCGAGGCTGCCGGCGGCGAGCAGCGAGGCCTGCACCCGAGCATCTCGATCTGGCGCGCCGTGCCGGCGGTGGCGTCGAGGAAGACCGTCGACCCGTCGGTCCACGCGCGCTCGCCCGGCTCGGCCGCAGCGACCTTCACGTTCGTCCCGGCGAACGCCGACGCGAGGAGGCGCAGACGGTCGAGGTCGGTCTCGACGATCGTGGCGACCGCCAGATCGCGACCGAGCGCCATCGGGCCGAGGACCATCGGGAAGCGCGTCGAGGGTGCGGATGCCGGCGGTGAAGTTGAGCTCCGACGCCGGGCTTGATCGCGGTAGTCGGGGATGCGGCGGTGCCACTCCCGCAGCGCGACGCGGAGCTCGAGGCGGGCGAGGTGCGAGCCGAGGCAGCGGTGGATGCCGCCGCCGAAGGCCAGGTGGCGGTTGGCCTCGCGGTCCCAGACGAGCTCCCCGGCGTCGGCGAACTCGGCCTCGTCGACGTTGGCGGCGCCGAGGAGCGCCATCACCTGCTCGCCCTCGCCGATCGCGAAGCCGTCGACCTCGGTGTCGCGGGTGGCGACCCGCGGCGCAGCCCATGACCGGCGTCTCCCAGCGCAGCATCTCCTCGACCATCGCCGGGACCGCGTCGGGCTCGTCGACGATCCGGCGCCGGGCCTCGGGGTGCTCGGCGAGGTAGCCGAAGAAGCAGTCGAGCGACGCGGTGACGGTGTCGAGCCCGGCGATGAGGAACAGGAAGCAGATGTCGAGGATCTCCTCGTGGGTGAGCCGGTCGCCGTCGACCTCGGCGTGCAGGAAGTGGCTAGCAGGTCGTCGCGCTGCTCGTCGCCGCCGGCTCGGCGATCACCTGCTCGAAGTAGGCGTAGATCGAGTCGGCGGTCTGCTGCTGGTGCGCCTCGGTCTCGGGGTGGCCGAACTCGTGGCCGACGACCTGGTCGGGCCGGATGGCGCCGTCCTTCATCTTCAGGAAGCGCGGGAGGTCGTCCATCGGCAGCCCGAACATCGTGAGGAACACCTGCGACGGGAACGGCGTCGAGAACTGCTGGCAGAAGTCGATCTCGTCTCGTCGACGAACCCGTCGATCAGGTCGTTGACCAGTTGCGTGGTCGAGTCCTCGAGCAGCTTCATCCGCTGCGGCGCGAAGAGCGGATCGAGGAGCTTGCGGTACTTCCGGTGGTCGGGCGGGTCGATCTGCAGCGGGATGAGCGGCCGCTTGGCCTTGAGGTCGTGCGCCGTGGTGCTCGACGAGAAACTCGGGATCGCGGAGCACCTCGTCGACGCCGGCCCGCGAGGTCACGATCACGCCCGACGCCGTCGAGGCGGAACACCGGCGTGCTCGCCTGCAGCATCGAGTAGATGGGCTGCGGGTTCCGGGCCACCTCCGGGTTCATCAGCTCCGCCAGCCCGGCCCCGTAGCTCTCGTCGCGCTCGGTCATCGTCGCAGTCTGGACCGAATGTTTGGTTTTCCGCAACAACCCGGCCCCGGGCGCGGCAGTCGGGGTCAGCAGGGCGGCGCGCCGAGCGGCGAGCCACAGAGCACCTCGTCGAAGCTGATCACCGCGCTCTCGACGAAGTTGCCGTCGCCCGCGCTCGCCTCCGCCTCCGGATCCCAGCGATAGATCGCCCAGTGATTCATCCCCGCCCGCTTGAACACGCCGGCGTGGTTCAGCGCCGGAGTCCAGTTCTCGCCACCGAAGATGTCGAGCATCGGGACGTCCGTCGGCGGCGTCGAGCATGGCCGTGATCCCGTCGCACGTGAACTCGGTCATGCCCGCGTCGCGGATCATCCGGAGGAGCGCGTAGAGACCGATCCACGACTTCATCGGGCTCGACTTGAGGTTCTCCGGCTGGAGCACGTCGTCGCCCGATGCCGCCAGGTCGTCCCGGAGCGCTTCGTACACCGGGAGGTCGAAGTCGCCGGCGGATACGACCACAGGAGGACCATCTGGTCGGCGAAGTCGCCCATCTCCGACATCGACGCATGCGAGAACGAGCCGGGCGCGGCCGAGATGAGCAGGTCGGTGTCGAGTTGCTCGCCGGCCCGCACGACTTGGACGGCTTCCTGCTCACCGAGCGCCGAGGATCACCCCTTCGGCGCCGCCGCCCTCCGGCCCCAGGATGAACTGGCTGTAGTCGGTGGTGCCGTCCGGGACGGGAACATCGAAGGGGAACGTGACGCCGTCATCGGCGTAGATGCCGCTCGAGGAACCCGGCGAGCGCGGCGGTCGCCGGCAGGGTCGACGCGGACGAGTCCCATGTCGGTGACGCCTTCTTCGATCAGCGCCTGCGGAAACAACAACGCGGCGCCCGGTGCTCGACGCGTCCATGCGGATAGATGTTCGGGCTGGTCCCAGTCGTCGGGTGTCACGTTGCGACGCGACACGCGGTATTCCGGCTTCCTCCATCGCCGCGGCGACCTCGGCATGGGCAACGGTCCCAGGTCGTTCACCGTCGCGACGACACCCGGCGTCGTCGATCTCGCGCACACAGTCGGCGCGCTTGGTCGGGGTCAGCACCGTCGTCGCAGTTGTGGACCTCGATGCACGCGCCGTTGGCTCCGCCGCGGGCGTTGAACGGCCGTCGCGGCTGCCTCCAACGCGGTGGCCTGCTCTTCGAGCGAGAGCACCGGCGACTCGAAGACCGTCATCGTGCCGACGATCAGAGGCGGCTCGCGCCTCGTCGCACGGCCCGTCGTCCCAGAGCCCGATGCGCCTCGTAGTCGATCGGCGCCGCTGCGCCGAACATCAGCCTCGGCGCCCTCCTCGTCGGACTCGCTGTCACCGCCGCACGCGGCGGTGATGAGGGCCAGGGACACGCGGCCGCCGCGGCCGCGCGGCACAACCGTTCTCGACACGCGTGCTTCCCCCCTGCCGCGAACTCCGGCGAGCCCCGAAGGCCACTGAACCTAAGCTTTGTTCCCCGACATCCTCAAGTCCATGCGGGAGTTGGTGTGCGATCCTTGGGCGTGCGAACGGTGTACGACGCCGCCGGTGGCGGCGACGGGATGCTTCGCTTGGCCGAGGCGTGGCATACGAGGGTTATGGCGGACGAGATCAGGTGAGTCACATGTTCAGCCACGGCTATCAGCCCGATCACACTGCACGACTCGCCGCCTACTGGGCGGAGGCGCTTGGTGGTCCATCGACGTATTCGCAGTCATACGGCGACGAGACCTCGGTCGTGCGGATACACAGCGGGAATGGGCCGCACGAGGAAATGGACCGTCGAGCGATCGCCTGCTTCGATCAGGCGCTCATCGACGTCGGCCTCGCTCATGACGAGCGGCTCCGACAAGTGCTGCACGACTACTTCGTGTGGGCAGCGACGACCACGATGGCCCGCTACCACCGTTCGGCGGACGACGTACCGGAAGGGTTGGGAATCCCGCACTGGTCGTGGGAGGGACTCGCCGGCGGTATCGGCTCTGCCGACGTGTGAAACTGCTCGCTCACCCGATGCCGAGTTGGGTGCAGACCCTGGTCGACCTCGTCGAAGATCGAGGTGGGGATGATGTACGGCTCGGCCGAGGCAACCGTCGCTCGAGGTGCTCGGCGATGTCATCCGCCGTCGGAGTGCTTCCAGGTTCGGCGATCCAGCCGTCGCCGAGGCCGACGAAGACGCGGGCGAACCGGCCCGCGCAGGCCGAGAAGTTGTGGTGGGTGAGCGTGTTCCGTTGCTGGCGAGGTAGACGACCATCGGGACAACAAGATCCGGTTCGATCGCATGGAGGAACCCGGGATCGGGTTCGAGTTGATCCCGGTCGCCGACGGTCTCGAACACCATCCGGGAGTAGCCGAAGGGAAGAACGCAGTTGGCAAGGATGCCGTGCTCCGCGCCTTCGATGGCGATGACGTTCGCGAGACCGAGGGTTCCTGCTTTGGCGGCGGCGTAGTGAGCCGAGTTGGGTTGGCCGAAGAGGCCGGCCGAGGAGGCGATGAACACGAACCGCCCGTAGCCGCGGTCCTTCATGTGGCGATACGCCGGCTGACCGAGATTGAACGCACCGTCGAGATGCACCCGCAGCATCCGCTGCCAGTCTTCGTACGTCAGCTCGTCGAAGGGTGCGGTGTGGAAGATGCCGGCGTTGCTGACAACCGCGTCGAGACGACCGAACTCGTTCCAAGGCTGTCTCGACGATCGCTGCGCCACCTTCCGGTGTGTCGACGGAGTCGTAGGACGCGACCGCGACGCCGCCCGTGGAGCGGATCTCCTCGACCACGTCATCGGCCACGCTGGTGTCGGCACCATCACCATCCATCGAGCCACCGAGGTCGTTGACAACCACGGATGCACCTCGGCGAGCAAGATCCAGCGCGTACAGGCGCCCCAGGCCACGCCCGGCACCGGTGACGACCACGGCTTGACCGGCGAACTCGATCACGCTCCGCCCGCGCCGTACTGTTATCGGAGATGCCTCGCGAAGAAGGCTTCGACGGCCTGCATCTCGAAGCCCGGGATGCCGAGATGGCCACCGGGGTTGATGTGCATCGTCTTCTCGGTGCTGGCGAAGGCATCCCAGAGGTCGAGGCCGGCTCGGCGGTGTCATCAACTCGTCGTCCCATTGGAAGAGGAACAACACGGGGACGGTGACTTGCGCGGCCTTGGCGCGGAACGGATCGCGCTCCCCGCCGACGCCGAACAACCCGAAGGTCGCCGCCGAGATGCGCGGTTCCTCGGCGACCAACGGGACGCCGTGGTGCGTGCCCATCGACACGCCCCAGTAGCCGAACGGCCCGGCCGCGTACCGCTCGTCCGTCTGCAAGTCGTCGAGGAGTGCGCGCCACTCCGCGACGTGCTTCGGCAGGCGCTTGGCGACTTCCTTCAGCCGCCCGCGGTCCATCGCCTGCCCCGACGCGATGCTCGACGCGAGCCGTTCACGTGTTTCCTTCGCCGCTTCGATATCGGTGACGCGGTCGCCGTGTTCAGGCGCGTCGAGCGCGACAACGGCGACACCCAAGTGGCGCACGAGCCGCCGCGCGAGCGCGAGCACGTTCGGGACGCGCTTGTGCTGCGTCCCGCCGTGGCCGACGAGCACCGTCGGACACGGACCGGCCGTCTTCCGGGAGCCACTGGATGCCGGGCACGACTTCGGTGCCGACGGTGAGATCGAAGCGTCGTTCGACGACGCCCCGTTCGGTTGTCGAGGTCAGGATGTCCACGAGTCGCATCCTCGTCGCCGCGGACACGTCTGTCAGGTCGACTCCGCGCCGATGAAAAGCAGCGAGCACTCCATCAAGCCGCGGCCGCCTCGAGCGGCGCGGCTCAGGAGTTGAAGATCGCTTGTTGCAGGTCCTCGTCGAACCGCGGATCGCGTCGTGTCGGGACGACATCGGAGGTCTCGAACAACCATCGGAACAAGCGGTCGCGCAGCTCGCGCTCTACGGCCACGTGTTCTTGCCCGCCGGCGAGGTTCGTCGTCTCACCTGGGTCTCGACGGCGGTCGTATAGCTCGGGTCCTTCGTACAAACGCTCGACGTAGCACCAGTCCACGGTGCGCACGGAGACCGCACGGCCGACGAGATCCGTTCGCTCATGCTGGATGGCTTGCTTGTGCCGGTACTGCCCGGCGTCACCACCTTCGAGCAACGGTTCTTCCTGAACCAGGAACCCGCCTTCGCTGAACGCGGCGTCGCGGTGCGGTTGCGTCGGATCATCGAGCAGCGAGTGCAACGAGCGACCGAAGTGTGGCGCCGGGGCGAGCCCCGCGAACGCCTCGAGCGTGGCGGCAAGATCGACCATCTCGACGAAGGACGAAACCTCGCCGGTCGCGGTGGTTGGGTCATGAATGACGAGGGGGTTCCGTACGAGCACGTCATCGAGGCCCGACGGCCACTTCTCGACGAGCCCGTAGTCGCCGAGGTATTCGCCGTGATCGGTAAAGAAGAACGTGACCGTCCGGTCGGTCTGTCGCGAGCGCTCCAGCGCTTCGCGAACCTGTCGCAACTGGTCGTCGACACGGCTGACCATGGCGTAGTACGTACGACGGATCTCGGCCCAGTCATCGGGCGACATTCGATCGAGTCCGTAGCGCCGATGGATCTCGCGATAGAAGCCGGGCTTGCCGTCGAAGGTCGGTGGAACCGGCGCGGGCATCGGCACTCCGTCGTACAGGTCGTACCAACGACGCTCGACTGTGAACGGCGGATGCGGGAACACGAGCGCGACGAACAAGCACCACGGTTCGGGCAGGCCTTCGGTCAGCCAGTCGATCGCGGTTCGGACCGTCGCCGCGTCGAAGTCGAACAGCTCACCGTCGACGGGCCCACCATAGAACGCGTCGTACCACTTCGAGCCCGGCTCGAACGGCGACGCGTGCCATCGTGCGAGATCCTCGAGTTTCGGTGGCAGGGTGAACCCGAACCGGTCACTCGACGCGCGCGTAACACCCGACGCGAACATGTCGCCGCGCGCACCAGCCAGCGCGACGTGGTACCCGCCGTCACGAAGCCGCGCAAACACGTTCGGCTCGTGCGGCGCCAGCAGGTACTCGAGCGTCCGATGTCCTGCGACGTGCGGATACCAACCCGTGAACATCGAGATCCGACTCTCCGCGCAAACACTGTGTTGCGAGTAGGCGTTGGTGAACCGCACACCGTCCGCCGCCAACGCATCGATGGACGGCGTCCGCACCACGTCGTTGCCGAACGCGCCGACTGCATCCGCGCGCAACTGGTCGGGCATGAACAACAACAAGTTCGGCCGGTCGATCACACGCGCCGATCATCTCAGAGCCCGTGACCCCGCGCAGCCGACGCAGCGCGGAGGTGCGCAGGCCGGCGGAGGGCTCTCGGTCTCCAAACAACCCCCCAACCGTTCACGATCGTGCCGCGACGTGGGAGACTCACGAGCGCAAAGAGGGATGTGGGGAATGGCTCGTGACCAGGTGATGACGCCCGCCGAACCGAAGATGCCGCGCTTCACGGGCTGGCTACGCCCGGTCGTCGACGCGGTCGCTCGTGTGAAGGCAGGCGTCCACCGCAAGCTGCTCTTCGGCTTCCTCATCGGCGCCCTGTTGCTCGTGGCGATGGCGGCGCTCAGCCTCCTCGTCATCCGGCAGATGAACGATCGCATGATCGAGCTCGACGCTGCGCAGGTGAAGGCCGGCCGTGCGCAGGAGATGCTCTATGCGGTGACGGCGCAGAGCCACTACCGGGCGATGGCGCTGCTCCTCCCCGACGAGGCCGCCCAGTACAACGGGCAGGTCGAGGAGGCGAAGGCGACCTTCGCCCAGCTCTTGGACGAGCTGCACGGAGCCGAGCCGGGCAACGCCGCGTTCTACGAGGACGTCAGGACCGTCAACGAGGACTACCGGCAGTCCGGCGAGCAGGTGGTCGCGTTGATCGACCAGGGCCGAACGGACGAGGCCACTGCAGTCCACCTGAACGAGGAGCACCCGACTTCGCACAAGCTGGAGGATTCGATGAGGACGCTCGTCGCGACGGCCAAGGAGGACATGGCCGCCGCCCAGAGCGACTTCCGGTCTGCTCGCGACCTCTTCACCGCCATGGTGATCGCCTTCTCGGCCGCTGAGCGTCATCGTGGCCCTGCACGCTCGGGTTCGTCCTCTCGTGGGCGTTCATCCTGCCGGTCCGGAAGATGGAACGAGCGCTCGCCGACATCACCGCCGGCGACTTCGACCAGCGCGTCGACGTGCCGAACCGCGACGAGTTCGGGAGGCCTGGCGCGAGACCTCAACAGCACCAGCGAGCGTTTGGAGACGCTGTTCGATGATCAGCGGCGGCTGGCCACGCGGCTGAGCGAGACCAATGCGTCGCTCGAGCGGACCAGCGAGGCGAAGTCGCGATTCCTCGCGAACGTCAGCCATGAGTTGCGCACGCCGATGACCGCCATCCTCGGCTTCACCGATGCGCTCCTCGCGGGCGTGGACGGTCCGCTCAACCCCGACCAGGAGACATCGCTCCGGTGGGTCCAGCGCGGCGGGCAGGACCTCCTCGGTCTGATCAACGAAATCCTGGACCTGTCGAAGATCGAGGCCGGGAAGCTCACCCTCGACGTCGAGCCCTTCGACCCGCGGGAGCTCGTCGACATCGTCGTCGCGCAGCACCGCTCGCTCGCGGCGCAGAAGGGGATCCGCTTCGGATGGCGCGACGCGGGCACGCCGGCCGAAGTGGCGCTCGACCGCCAGCGTGTGCGACAGATCCTCGTCAACCTGATCGGGAATGCGCTCAAGTTCACCGAGGCGGGCGAGGTGGAGGTCACCTCGGCCGGGATCGACGACGCTCGTTTCCACGTCGCAGTGCGCGACACCGGCCCCGGCATCGCCCCGGAGCTGCAGGAGGTGATCTTCGAGGAGTTCCACCACGCCGAGGGAGCCGCGGCCGGCACCGGCCTCGGGCTGCCGATCAGCCGCCGCCTCGCGCGAGCGATGGGCGGCGACGTCACGTTCGAGAGCGAGCCCGGCCGAGGGAGCGTCTTCCACGTCAACCTCGCGCTCGACTGTCGCCCGACGCCCGCCGGCAGCGACGACCTTCCGCCGGTGGCGGCCTCTGACGGTGAGCGCGTGCTGCTCTGCGTGGACGACGACCCCTCGGTCGTCCACGTGCTGCAGAAGCTGGTCGGCGGCCACGGGTACCGCGTGATCGGTTCCGCGAGCGCGACGACCGCGGTCGACGACGCGCGGCGCGAGAAGCCGGCCGCGATCCTGATCGACGTTCGCCTCCAAGAACGCGACGCTCTGGACCTCCTGCGCGGGCTCAAGCACGACCCCGAGACGAGCTCGGTCCGCGTGATCGTGATGTCCGGTGCGGACCCGGGCGACCTCCCCGACGGCGTCGACGGCTATCTGAGCAAGCCGGTCCAGCAGGTCCGGCTCCTGCGCATGCTCGACAACGGCACTGCAGGGGAGGATCAGCGGTAGTGGCGACGATCCTTGTGATCGAGGACATTCCGGCGAACCGGGCGCTCGCCACCAAGCTGTTGCAAGCGGCCGGGCACGACGTGCTCTCGGCCGACACTGCCACCGACGGCATGGCATTGGCTCGGAAGGAGCTCCCTGACCTGGTGCTCATGGATCTCGGGCTCCCGGACATGGACGGCTGGCAGGCACTGAGCGAGCTGCGTGCGGATCAAGGTCCGGTCGCGAGGCTGCGCATCGTTGCCTTCACCGCCCACGCCATGCTCGGTGACGAGGAACGGGTGCGTGCGGCCGGGTTCGACGAGTACTTGAGCAAGCCGATCGACTTCGCGACGTTCGCCGACACCATTCGGGGCCTGTTGCCGTGACCCGCGAGCGGCCATTGATCGTTGCCGTGGACGACGAGCCCGCGAGCTTGGCCCTCCTCCGCAAGCTCCTGACGCGTGAGGGTTACGACGTCGTCGAAGCGGTCGACGGTGAGTCAACGCTCCGTGCGATCGCCGAGCACCAACCCGATCTCGTCTGCCTCGACGTGATGATGCCCGCGCCCGGTGGCATCGAGGTGTGCCAGCGGTTGCGTCGCGACCCCGAGTACGCGGGCATGCCGATCCTGCTGCTCACGGCCCTCGACCGTCCCGAGGACAAGGTGCGCGGCCTGGAGGCGGGGGCCAACGACTTCCTGAGCAAGCCGTACGAACTGAGCGAGCTGTCGGCGCGGTTGCGCTCGCTGCTTCGGACGAAGGCGCTGCAGGATCGGCTCGCCGACCTGCTGGGACGCTACGTCAGCGCGAGTGTCGCGACGGAGGTGTTGCGTGATCCGTCCTCCGTCTCGCTGGGCGGCGATTGCCGCGAGGTGTCCACGCTGTTCGCGGACGTGCGCGGCTCCACGGCGCTCGCGGCGGAGCATCCGCCGGAGACGATCTTGGACCTGCTGAACCGGTTCCTGACCGTCGCGACTGATGCCGTCGAGCGTCACGAGGGCACGGTCGCCGGCTTTCTCGGCGACGGCATCATCGCGATCTTCGGTGCCCCGGTGATCCACGCCGACGATCCCGAGCGGGCCGTCCGATCCGCGCTCGCCATGCAGGGCGAGATCATGCGCCTCGAGATCCCGACGTTGCAGGGCGTGCGCCTGCAACTCGGCATCGGCATCACGACCGGCGAGGTGATCGCGGGCAACGTCGGGTCGGAGCGCCGAATGCACTACACCGTGATCGGCGACCCGGTGAACGTCGCGTCTCGGCTGCAGACCGCGGCCGGCCCGGGTCAGATCCTCGTCGACGAGCCGACCCACGACAACGTGCGAGATCTCGTGGAGTCGCAAGATCTCGGCAGCCTGCGCCTCGCGGGCAAGAGCGACTGGGTGCGCGCCTTCAACGTGCTGGCGCTGCAGCCCACCGTGGGTTAGCAGCCCGCGTCAACCACACACTGGTTCGATCGCGTTTCGAGCGCGCCCTACAAGCGCGGCAGTCAACGCGCTCACGGTCACGTCGTCGATCAGTTCTGACGAAGCGATCAGCGCGGCCTTCACGATCATGCGCTCGGGAGTCGCTGCCGAGCTGCCGACCGTCTCGTCGAGCCATTGCTCCATCGGCTTGCCCGCGATCCAGATTCGATTGGATTCCGGGCCGTTCGCCGTGAACGGTGCTTCGTCGATCTCGACGATCTCCATGATCTCGAGATGAGGCTCGACGCCCAACGGCCGAAGCGCGTGCTCCAAGACCGCGACGGCCCGCTCCAGTTCTCGCCGGGTAGCCCCACAGCGGTCGCACGCCCGCGCTTCGGGATCCACGAGCTGGCACACGATCGGGAGCGATCTCATCTCGCCGACTCCTCTCTCAGCGCGTCCAACCCTGGGGGGCGGGCGACTCGCGCACATCGGTTCGTCTGAGAACGAGCTTGCCCCTGATGTCGTCACCGACCCAGGGTCGTTGGACCCTTTGACCGGCTCCGATTGCTCCCGTTCTGCAGCGGGCGGTAGATCGGCGGGTAAGGCCGCGCCGCTCCACACGACCTCCGGACGACTACTCGGTCACGATGGCGCGGAGCACGTCCAGCTTGGCGGCTCGGCGGGCCGGCAAAACGGCCGCGAGCACACCGGCGATGACCGCCAGTACGACGATCACGGCGAGCGTCAAAACGGGCAGCCGGAAGGTCTCGACCCCTTCGTCCTTCAGCGCGGCCACGAGCGCCCAACCGAACAGCACTCCGACCACGAGACCGAGCAACGTGCCCTGGATCGCGATGATCACCGACTCCCACCGGATCACCGATCGAAGCTGAGCGCGCGTCATCCCAACCGCACGCATCAGGCCCAGCTCGCGCGTGCGCTCGATGATGGAGAGGGCCAGCGTGTTCGCGATGCCGAGCAGGGCGATGAAGATCGCGAGCAAGAGCATCGCGTAGATGAGCCCCAGCAGCTGGTCGATGAACATCGTCTGGTCGTCCTCGTACCCAGACTGGTCGAGCACCTTCGCGCCCGGGTATCCGTCGGCGACCTCGTCGATTGCCGCGCGCGCGGTGGGAGTATCGACGCCGTCCGCCTTTCGCACGAAGACCTGGAAGTCGTACTGGTCGTCGAAGTTCTCTTCATACGTCTCGAAGCCGAGCAGCCACTCGCCGGCCGGTTGCTGCTCGCCGTAGATCATCGCAACGGTGAGCTCTTTGGCGCCGCTGTCCTTGAACACCACGGGCACGCGGTCGCCGATCGACAAGTTCTTGTCGTCGGCGACGTCTTCGAACACCGCGATGGTTTCGGGACCGAGGTCTGCGGGTGAGCCGTCGACGGGGTCGACATCGACGAGCTCGAGCGCTTCGTCGCTCGCGCCCAGCACCTGCTTGGTGCTGCCGTCTATCTCGGCGACGCCGGCGCGGATCGCTCCGGCCACGTCGACCTCCGGGAGCTGGTTCAACGAATCGGCGAGGCTCGGGTCGAGACCACCGGAAGCGAAGCCCGCCGGTGAGGTCACGACGAAGTCGCCGGAGAAGGCTCGGTCGATGACCGAGCCGAAGGACGCCTTGGCCGATGCCGCGAAGATCGAGATGAAGGCGACCAGCCCAACCCCGATCATCAGCGCCGACGCGGTCGCTGCCGTACGCTTCGGATTGCGCATTGCATTCTCGCGAGCGAGCTGCCCCCTGATCCCGAACAGGCGCGGCAGTGGCCAGCCGATGAACCGGCTGAGCGGCAGAGCCACGGTTCGGCCCAGCGTCGCCACCGCGAAGAACACGAGCAGTGCCCCACCGCCGACGAGCGGCACCGGGTTGTCGGAGGAGCCGAAGAGCCCGAGCGCGAGCGCGGCGCCGCCGAGGACGAGCAGTGCGCAGCCGACGATGATGCGTTGCTTCGAGCCGTAGCCGGTGCTCCCGACGGCGACTTCGCGCATTGCGGCTACCGGGGGCACCTTGCCGGCCTTGCGGGCCGGCGAAATGGCCGCGACGAGGGTGACGCCGACACCCGCGATGATCGAGATGATGATCGTGTTGGCGGTCAAGACGAGGCCGCCGGAAGGGAGCTCGAAGCCGATCGCGGTGATGAGTGCCTTCAGCCCCATCGCCACGAGGATGCCCACGCCGATGCCGACGATGGACGCGATCAGGCCGACAGCAAGCGCCTCCAGCAGCACCGAGACGAGCACCTGTCGCTTCTTCGCGCCGAGTGCCCGCAGCAGCGCGTTCTCTCGGGTCCGTTGTGCGACCGTGATGAAGAACGTGTTGAAGATGATGAAGCCACCGACGAGCAGGGCGATCACGGCAAAGATGAGCATGAACGTGTTGAAGAAGCCGAGGCTCTCCTGCACGTCATCTTGACTTTCCTTGGTGATCTCCTCTCCGGTTATTGCTTCCGTGCCGGCCGGTAGCTCGGGCGCGATGCGGTCGGCGATCTCGGTTTGTGAGATCCCGTCGTCCGCGACGACCAAGATGCCGTCGAACTTGCCCGGCTCGGCGATGAGTTGTTGCGCGGCGTCCAATGTGAACAGCACGAAGCTCGAGCCACCCGGGGAGTCGGCGTCACCGAATTTCGCGATGCCGGCGATGGCGACGTCCTGCGGCCCTCCCTTCACGAGCACCTGTGCCGCGTCACCGACGCGGTAGCCCGTGTCGTCCGCGCTCTTCTTGTCGATGACCACTTCGTCGTCGGAGCTCGGAGCGTCGCCTTCGACGACCTCGAAACCATTCAACTCGTCCGAGTCGATCCAATTCCCGCCGAGTGTCGGAGGCCCGTTCTCCGGGTCGCCGACGACGTCGCCGTCCTCGTCGACGAGCTGTGCGTATCCGCGGATATCCGGCTGCGCGTCCGCTACCCCGTCGACGTCCGCCACGGTGTCGAGGAGTGACTCGTCGACGCGCCCGCGCTGTTCGATGCCTTGCGAGTCGAACGCCCCCTCGGCCCGGACGACAGCGTCGGTGTCGTCGTAGATGTCGGAGAAGAGGTCGTCGAACGTCTTCTGGATGGTGTCGGTCAGGACGAGCGTTCCGGCCATGAACGCCACGCCGAGCATGACCGCGAGCGACGTCGCGAAGAGGCGGAACTTGTGGGCGGCGAGACTCTTGAGCGTCGTGCGCAGCATGGATCACTCTCCGAACCGCTTCAACCGGTCGAGGACGCGCTCGGACGTTGGCTCCTGCATCTCGTCCACGACGCGGCCATCGGCGAGGAACACGACTCGATCCGCGTAACTCGCCGCGACAGGATCATGGGTGACCATCACGACCGTTTGGCGCATCTCGTCCACGGCCCGGCGCGTGAACGAGAGCACCTCGGCGCCCGCTTGCGAATCGAGATTCCCTGTCGGCTCGTCGGCGAAGATGATCTGCGGTCTCTCGCCAGGGCTCGGCCGACGGCGACACGTTGCTGCTGCCCGCCCGACAGCTCGCTCGGTCGATGGTCGAGTCGATCACCGAGCGCAACTGTTGCGATCACCTTCTCGATCCAGTCGCCGTCGGGCTTGCGTCCCGCGAGCGTCAACGGGAGCGTGATGTTCTCGTACGCCGTAAGCGTCGGAACCAGGTTGAACGCCTGGAAGATGAACCCGACATGGTCGCGGCGAAGGACGGTGAGATGGTTGTCGTCGAGCGTGCTGAGGTCGGTATCGCCGATGAAGGCCGCACCCGACGTCAGCGAGTCGAGGCCGGCGATGCAATGCAAGAGGGTCGACTTCCCCGAGCCGGACGGTCCCATGATCGCGCTCGAACCGGGAAGCTATCGAACCCGACCGTCACACCATCAAGGGCGCGAACCTCGGTCGAGCCGCCCCCGTACACCTTCACGGCTTCAATCGTTGCGGCCGCGGCGCCGTTCGACGCGGGCACCGCCGCCGAAGTGTCCGTGATCGCCATCGCGGCCTCCGATCGGTACGCCCGCCGGCGATCGGCAGAAGCAGTCGACGATGGTTGCGCTTCGTCTCGACTACCCCCGCACGATTGTGACGCTACGACGCCCGCGCGCAGCGTTCAACGGTACTGACGCAACAGGAAGATCCTGCCAAGCGCCAGTTTGGTGATGTACGCCCGACGCTGATCAGGACTTGGCCGGTGAGGCCCGACGCTCGAGGTGTTCGGCGAGTTCGACGATGAGATCCTCGGCGTCGGCGCGACCGCCGTCGATGAAGCTCGACTTGCGGCGGCGCAGGAACGGCATCCCGATCACGTACATGCCGGGCGCCTCGACCGCCCCACCGTCGTGCCGGATCAGACCTTTGCGATCGAGGACGGGTACGTCGAGCCAGGAGTAGTCGGGGCGAAATCCGGTCGCCCAGATGACGGTCTGGATCTCGCCCGAGGTGAGATCCAACTCCAGCCTCGGCGACTCCGGGACGACCGTGGGTGCGAACCGGTGCGGCGGGGGCACGTCGTCGTCGACTCCATTGGCGGTCGCCCACTCGTCGATCGTGTCGAGGAGTCGGCCGAGCTTGAGGTCGGCGAGCGCGCACTTGTTTCGGAGCGACCCGGAGAACAGGGCCCGACCGTCTTTGATGGCGGCGAGACGACCGACGAGCGTCACCCCGATGCGGGTGAGCGCGTTGAGGTCGAAGGTCGACCGCCGAGGGAGCCGCCCAGTTGCATCGAAGGCACGCGGCGGGCCCGCACGATGTCGTCGACCTCGTCGTAGCGCTCGTCGAGGACCCCGCTCGCCTCCATCCACCAGTGAATGTCACGGTCGCGGTACATGCGGGGGCCTCGCACGTGCTCGCCCACCGCCAGGGTGACGGCGCGGCCCGAGCCGCGGATCTCGTGGGCGATCTGCACGCCCGTCGCCGATGCACCGACGACGAGCACGCCGCCCTCCGCGAGCTGGCCCGGATTGCGGTACTGCATCGTCGTCAGCGTCGCGACGGTCGACGGCACCGCCTCGGCGTAGTCGGGCACCCGTGGCACGTTGAACGCGCCAGTCGCGATCACGACGGTCGGGCACTGCCACTCGCCTTGATCAGTGACGACGCGGTAGCCGTCGTCGGCGGCGCGAAGCGACAGGACCGTGGTGCCGGTCTCTACGGGTGCGGCGATCTCTTGCGCATATCCGACGATGAAGTCGACAACCTCCGGCATGGTCATGAACCCGTCGGGATCGTCGCCCTCGTACGCGTAGCCCGGAAGCCGGCATTGCCAATTCGGCGTGAGGAGACGCAGTGCATCCCACCGCTCCGTCCGCCACGAGTTGGCCACTTCCTTGCGCTCGAGTACCACGTGGTCGATCGAACGTTGCGCGAGGCACCGGCTCATCGCGAGTCCACAGTGGCCGGCCCCGAGGACGACCGTGTCAGTTGTACGCACGACTCTCCCGACTCGTGCGGAGCCGTTGGTCAGACGACTTCTACGCTGACGTTCGTCGGGTTGGTGACGATGTCGTACACCGCCGAACGCTTCTGCGACTGTTCGACGATCGCTCGGATCTCGTCCGGTGTCGCATCGGCATCGATGTCGTAGCTCACCTTGATATCGCTGAACCCGTTGCGAACGTCGCTGTCGATGCCGAGGATGCCCTGCACGTCCATGTCGCCCTCGAGGGTTGCGGTGACACGCCTCAGCTGGATCTGCCGGTTCTGCGCGACTGCGGCGATTCCTGCGGTCAGGCAACTGGCGAGACCCACGAGCACATACTCGACCGGCGTCGCGCCGTTGTCTTCCGACGCGAAGATCTCGGGATGATCGGCGTCGAACGTGAACTTGGTGCGGTGGCGCTGCTCCTCGCCGAGGCCGAAGAAGCCCTCGACAACAGAGTTGCTGTGCGTGCCGTTCTGCCAGTCGCACGTCGCACGCCAGTGGAAGCTGGCAGCTTCGGGCGTCTCGGTCAGCGCCTCACGAGCGCCGAGCAGCGCTTCGACGTTGACACCGTTGTCGACAGGTGTATCGGTTGCGGTCATTGCCCAACTCCTTCCCCGCGTGCCACACGGGCGGTACGTGACGGGATTCGATGACTCGGGCATACATTGCACCCGGACCCTCGCGGCGGCAACCCCGCGAATCGCCGGTATTCGGAGGGGTGTCATGGCCGAGAGCACGACCTTTCCGGGAGTGGCGGTTGCCCGCCGACTCCTCGACGCGATCGTCACTCGCGACTTCGATGGCTTCAGTGCGATCCTCGCCGACGACGTATGGATGCGCGCGCTGTTGCCCCGTGAGATCGTCGAGACGCACTCTGCGGCGGACACGACGGAGACATTCCGGGGCTGGTTGGCACCGCATCACGCCCTCGAGGTGCGCTCGACCGAGCAGCACACGGTCGAAGGCCGTGAGTTCCTCGCGTACAACCTCGTGGTGCGGCCCGATTGGGCACCCGACGTGTGGCACGTGGTCGAACAGTCGGCCTACTGCCGCGTCGTCGACGACCGAGTGACTCGCATCGACCTCCTGTGTACCGGCTTCTTCCCGACCGACGCCGGCGCGGCCTGAGCTCAGGAGCGCGCAACCGCCGGACCGGGAATGACAGGGAGCTCGGTCAAGCCGCGCAGGACGAGGCCGTCGCCGTGGCCCCAACGCAACGCGCCAACGGGAACCGCGAGCCGCAGCTCGGGAAACCGCTGGAGCAACGCGCCGAGTGCGAGCTGGCCCTCCATGCGTGCGAGCGGGGCACCGAGACAGAAGTGGATGCCGTGCCCGAACGCGAGATGACGGAGCTCCTCACGATCGACGTCGAGGAGTTCAGCGTCGCGAAAGCGAGCCGGGTCGCGGTTCGCTGCTGCCAAACACACGATCACCTGGGCACCCGCCGGGATCGTCACGCCTCCGATTTCGACCGGCGCGATCGTGTACCGGAATGTGGAGTGCGGGACGGGCGCGTCGTATCGAAGGAATTCCTCGACCGCGGCTGCGATCTTCTCGGGGCTCGACCGCAGGGCGTCGAAGGTGTCCCGGTGGGAAAGCAACGCGACGACGCTGTTGCCGATCAGGCTCGTGGTGGTGTCATGACCCGCGACGATCAACTGGAAGATCGTCGACATGAGTTCCTGTTGATCGAGCCGCTCGTCGCCATCGCGGGCAAGAATCAACGCGCTCACGAGATCGTCGCCCGGCGTGCGTTGCTTCGTCTCGACGAGCGCGCCGAGCATCGCAACGACAAGGTCAGACGCTTTCTTCGCACGCTCGTACTCGGCGGGTGTGCCGGTCGGCCCCAGCAGTGCGATCAGTTCGCGTCCGAGCGCCTCACGGTCTGCTTCCGGTACGCCGAGGAGCTCGCAGATGACGGTGAACGGAAGCGGAAACGCAAACGAGGCGACGAGATCGATGCGAGTGTCGGGACCGGCCGCGGCGATGCCGTCCAGCAAGTCGTGGACGACTGACTCCACCCGCGGCCGGAGCTGCTCGGTCCGGCGCACCGAGAACGCGGCCGAGACGAGGCGGCGCAACCTGGTGTGATCAGGAGGATCGACGACCAACATGTGTCGAGCGAGCGCCGGTCCGGGAAGGCCCTCGGCAACGACGCCTCCGGAGGTCGCGAGCGCGGCCTGCATGTCCTTCGACAATCGCGTGTCGTTCAGCGCGGCACGGGCTTCCTCGTACCCGACCACGAGCCAGGCTGCATGCCCGTCGGCCAACGTCACCGAGTGAACGGCACCCAATTCCTGGATGGTCGCGAACAAGGGAAACGGGTCGTCGAGGTCATATGCGCCCCACGCCTCGAGCGCCCGTTCGGTCGACGTCACGTCGCTCATCGTTCCATCCGCGGCGCCTGAGCCGACAGGCCGAGAGCCAAGAGGTGCGTGTAAAGCGCTCTTAGGATTTCCCGTCTGGCTTGGTGGCCCAGTCGAGAAGCGCCGGTTACGGTGCCCGAAACCAGCAGGTATGAAGCGTTGCGACTGGAGGACAGTTTGTTCGTCACGGTGATCCACCACATCCACGACCCGGAAGGGTTCGAAGCCGCAGAGGCCAAAGCGCTCGAAGCCGGGCTTCCCTCACACGTCGCGTTGCCGATCCATGCCGCAACCGAGGATCACACGTTGGGCGTCTGCATCTGGGAGGGCGAATCGCTCGATGCCGTGCGCGACGTCGTCGAAGGTGCGGTCGGTCCGTGGGCGAAGAACGAGTACTTCGAGATGCACGTCGACGGGCTCACGCCCCAGCTAGCCACCTAGCTGTTCTGCCCATCCTCGTTGTTGACGGGTCCGCTCAAGTTGGGGGGCCTCGCGAGAAGGTGTGACTGCCAAGCACACACCGGATCGCAGGCAGGCCCCTATTGCAGTATCCACCGGATGCCAAGCTGACAGTACGCGGTCGTCGGGATCTCGTCGAAAGGATGTTGGCGGGCTGGTCGGTGAGCGAGATCGCCGATGATGAACGTGCCGCGTCCGACGGTTTACAAGTGGTGGGCGCGTTGGCGTGCGAGGGCGACGCGGGCTTGTGGGATCGCTCGAGTCGGCCTCGCACGGTATCCACATCGAACGCCGGCTCGTTTCGAGCGGCGTATCGAGCGATTGCGGCGGAGCCGCAAACTTTGGCCGGCCCGGATCGCGGGGATCGTCGGCATGCACGCCTCGACGGTGCATCGCGTGTTGGTCCGCCAGCAGTTGAATCGATCGCAATGGATGGACCGGCCGACCGGGAGGGTGATCCGGCGGATCGAAACGTCACGGCCCGGTGAACTCGTCCATGTCGATACCAAGAAGCTGAGTCGTATCCCTCGCGGTGGTGGGTGGCGTGCTGACGGCTGGGAGAACCGGCACAAGAACCGCCAATATGTCGGTTACGACAACGTGCACAGCATGATCGACGCGTACAGCGGCGTCGCCTACAGCGAGATCTTGCCGGTCGAGGACGCCGAGCACTGCACGGCGTTCCTGCAACGCGCGGTCGACTGGTTCGGTGGTCACGGCGTCACGATCGAACGCGTCCTCACCGACAACGGCGTCGGCTATCGCAGCTTCGCGTGGCGTGACCTCTGCGACGAGCTCGATATCACCCACACGCGCACCCGGCCCTACACACCACGCACGAATGGGAAAGCAGAACGCTTAAACCGCACCCTGCTCGACGAGTGGGCCTACGTCCGCAACTACCCGATCAGACCTCCAACGTGCCGACGCCCTTGACCACTGGCTCCACCTCTACAACTATCACCGCTGCCACACCGCCCTCGACGGCCAACCACCCATGAGCCGCATCAACAACCAGTCAGGGCAGAAACACCTAGCCGGCCGCGCGAGCGGCCCGGTAGCAAGGCGGCCCGAGCGCGAGCCCGGGCCGAGTACGACGACACGCTCGGACCATCGCGTGCTGTTTCATCCGGTGAGTCTCGGCGCGCTCGTTAGCAACCTGTTAGCAGACGTAGCTGTCTCTGGCGCCTGGTCTACTGCCGGGATGCCCAACGGCGAGCGTCTCCCCGATGAGGTCGTGCTGACACACGAGGAAGCCGCCGACGTGCTGTTCGCGCTCGACGCCGCCATGGACGATGCTGAACACGATGCGTCGCTGTACGTCCGACTGGAAGCGGCAGCTCGCATCATCGTCGAGAAGTTCCTGCCCGACCTTCCGGATCTCTGAGGAGGCCTACGCTGTGGCCATGACCGAGCGACCGTTGAGAGTGCCCGAAGTAGCGCGCACCCTCGGCGTCGAGGGAACCGACGTGTACCGACTCATCGAGCGCGGCGAACTCCAGGCGGGCAAGGGTCCCGACGGCCTTGTATACGTGACCGAGGCAGCGCTGCAGGCCTATCGGGACGAGCAGGCGCAGGCCTCGCGGTAGACGTGCAGGGCGGCTGCGGCGACAACCCGCTCACGCAAACCGTCATCGGTCGCCGGCCTGGCTGTGCCCGACGTCCCGTTCGCGGTCGAAGCCGTGCCGCCCGGCCCTAGCGTCATGGCGCCGGCACGAGCAGCAGACAGGTAGGTGTTCCGGTGCTCAGGATGGCGACGATCGGCGTCTATGGCTTCGACGGCGAGTCGTTCCTGCAACGACTGCGGCAGCGCGAACGTCCGCCTGCTGCTGGACGTACGCCAGCGCGCGGTGTCCGCGGACCCGAGTACGCCTGGGCGAACTCACGCCGGCTGCAGGCGGCCCTCGCCCGTGCCCGGATCGCCTACGAGCACCACCCCGAGCTCGCCCCAACCACCGAGCTACGCCGGCTCCAGTACGCCGAAGATGACCGCCGCGGCGTCGGCAAGCGCTCGCGCTGTGAACTCGCTGCTGAGTACGCCCGCCGCTACACCAGCGAGATCCTCGACCGCGCCGACCTCATGCCAATCTTGTCGGCGCTGTCGAGCAGTGGGATCGCAGCACTGCTCTGTGTCGAGCGCGACTCCGAGGCCTGCCACCGCTCGTTGATCGCCCAGCGGTTGACCGAGCAGCACCGCGTCACGATCGAGCATCTGCGCCCGTTATGAGGCGTGAATTCGTCAGGCTGGCAGGACGGCACCCACGCTCCTGAGCAGCGACGCACCTGGACGTCGCGTGCCGTTACGCGAGCCGTGCGCCGTGAGGCGATGCACGCCGGCACATCGTCAGGGCCGGATGTCCTGGTAAGTCTGACCAAGCGCGCGGCGATCGCGTCCGCGCGCACGCTTGCTCCGGTCCGCCACCGACGGCGTGTTCCGGACGTTCATGGACTCCGATGCGCTCACGAAGCACACGACGCCTTTGAGGTGACGACGGCAGCCGCGCCACGTAGTAGCAACTCCACGCGTGCCGAACGGCGCGTTGGAGACATCCCGATTTCGATCGTTCGTGTTCTCGGTCGTCGTCCCGGTCGCGATCCTCGTCGTCCTCTTCCTCGCGTACGGCTGGCAGGCGAGATCGGTGCTGCACGATCGCGGGGCCTTCGACCACGACGAGGTGATCACGCACCTCACGGTCAGTGGCCACGCCGACGACTGGGATCCGATTGCCCTAGGTGGACCACCGGCAGGCACCTGGGTGCCGAGCCAGCGAGTACCGGGCGATGATGGAGCTCGACGGGGACAGCTCGCTGGACGCAGTTCGGGCCGGCCTGACCGACCACGACGTGCACCCTCCGCTGTACTTCTGGGGCGTGTATGCGGCCCGGGAAGCCGGGATCGGCATGTTCAGCAGTGGGCCGGCGGTGAACGTCGTCGCCGGTGGTCTCACGATCGTCCTCCTCTACCTGCTCCTGCTCCCCATCTTCGAGCGACGGTGGGTCGCGGCGTTGGCGGTCGGTCTCTTCGCGCTGAGCCCGGCCGCGGTCTACGCCGGCTCCTGGCGCGCCAGTACGTGCTTCTCACCGCGATGACAGCGGCGTTGCTATGGACGACCTCGCAGCTCCTGCGTCACCCGCGGTCGTGGGTGCTGCTCGCCGGGTTCGGCGTGGTAGACCACCCTTGGCCTCCTCTCGGCGTACCCGTTCGCGTTCGGCCTCGTCGGCGCCGTCGGGGTGTTGATCGCCCGCGGCGCGATGCGCCGGTCGGTGCGCGACTCCCTCACGCGCCGATCGGGGCTGCAGTCCTGGGCGGTCTGCTGTTCGTCGTGGTCCATTCCGGCTTCCGGACCCAGCTCCACCGAGGAGAACTCGATCTCGCCCGGTTGGGATTCGGGCAGCGGGCCGGCGAACGCCTCGAAACGAGCCTCAAGGGCCTGCTGGACATCGTGACGCTGGACTCCTGGGCGGGCGACCTGCTCGCAGGGATCGTCGCGTTGGTCGTGGTCCTCATGCTCGTGTCGGCCCCGTGGTGGATTCAGCCGGTTGCCTCGGCGTATGCACGCACACGCCCGAGGTGGCTGCCGCGGCGGCCATCGCAACAACATCGGTCGCGATCTCGCTCGTGGTCTACGTCGCCGGTCGGGTCCCTGCGCATGCCGCTGGAGCGCACTACGTGGTCGTGTTCATCCCGCCGTTCCTGGTACTGCTCAGCGCGCTCGTGGCCTCTGTCCCCCGGGCCGCTCCGCTCGTCGTGGTCGTGCTCGTCGGCGGCCTCGGGGTCGCGAGCTGGCGCTGGCAGGACGGGTACCGCGACGCCTGGAGCCACCAGCGCGGCGGCAGTCGCGGACGTGCGTCGAAGCCAGAGCTTCGTCGCCGATTGCGCCCGCGCGGTTTCCTCCCCGGGGTGATGATGTGGGCCCATCCCGGATTCAGAGGTGCTCCTCCTTTCCCTCGCCGACGAGCCACCGCCGCCGCCGGCGACGGAACTCGACGCCGTTGACTCCCTCTACCTGCGCGCACCGGCCAACTGCTCGTCGCCCAGTGGCCGGCCCGGGGACGTCGCGTTGCAGGACTTCGGCCTGCGTCCAGCCACGCCGATCGGCTACGTCGGGAAGGTGCAGGTGGTCCGCGTTGACGAGCTCGACCCGGCGGCGAGAGAACCCGATCTTGTGGAAGAGGTTCAGTCCTCGTACCACCCCAACACCGGTGAATGAAGGTCGACGACATCACAAGCACGCTCGGAGGTCTGGAACTGACGGACGTCGTTTACATCGGGCTCTCTCATGAGCGGTATGTACTGACCAGTCGTTGGCAACCGTTACGCGCGCAGAACAGCGTGCGCTGACCCGGCGTTTGGCGGCAGTCAGTCGGACTCGGGGACACCGCCGAAGATGTCCCGGTGCCGCACCGTCAGGAGGCGCGCGACACTCGGCGTGAGCGGGACCAGGTCGGCGATGTCCGGGTACGCGGTCGCGCGGTCGTTGATCGCATTCTGCACTTCCGCGACCGAGACCTCCGCGGGGTGTCGCGACTCGATGCTGATCACGCCTCGCGTCGGAACGCGTCCGGGGGTGAGAACGCGGAGATACCAACCGACCAGCGTCTCGTCGCGAATTGCGGTACGCAGCGCCTGTTTGCCCATGCGGATACCGAGCTTGTAGCAGGGACCACGCGGCGCGCTGATCTGCAAGCGGGCCTCGCCCCACTGCCATATGTCTCCGATGCAGGCATCAGTCTCGACCATGCCGGTGAATGTGAGGTTCTCGCCCATGAATCCTGGGCCGGCAGGGCGGCCTATGAGTTCGGAGATGCGCGCGTAGTGCTCGCCGGGAAATGCGTAGACGGCGGCGTGCGGTCCGCCATGGACTTGGCCACCGCCTGGTGTGGGTCGGGTATCCGCCTGCTCGTCGCCCTCGAGGTTGAGACTGCTGAGCTCGAGCGCCTCGGCCTCGACGGGTTGTTTGTCGATGGAGCTGATGACATCGCCGTCCGACCAGCGCAAGAGCACCTTCGGCCGGCTGACATTCACGGAGACGATCGTGAGCTCCTCGTCGCCGGACATGCCCTCAGTCGATCACGCGGCGCGCAACACGAACCGGGAAATGTGGCCGACGCCGCCGCGCGCCGGCGATGAGTTCTCGACTCGCCACCCGTCCAACCTCGTACCGCCGTAGTAGCGACGGCAGGAGCCGCTACCTGACATCAAAGGACAAGGACACGACCATGCGAGAACTCCTCGTCGACTTCATCACCTCCCTCGACGGCTACGCGTCGGCGGACGGCTGGCCAGGATGGTGGGGCCTGGAAGGACCCGAGTACCTCGCCTGGCTCGGCGAGCAACCCGAGGTCACATACCTGATGGGAGCGAACACCTACCGACTGATGTCGGGCTTCGCCGCCGGAGAGACCCCAGCGGGAACGGACGAGTTCACGGGCGACGAGGAGGCCTCCGTCGACGAACTCACGCAAGCGTCGAAGGTGGTGTTCTCCGCGTCTCTCGAGGAGCCGCTCGAGTGGGCCAACACAACGCTCGTGCGCGACGAGGCGGTCGAGGTCGTCCGGGCAATGAAGGCGGACGGTTCTGGCCTCCTGAGCACGATCGGCAGCATCAGCCTGTGCCGGTCGCTGGTGCGGGCCGGACTCGTCGATCGCTTCCGTGTCGTCATGTTCCCGGTGATCACCGGCGCCACGGGCGCAGAACGCATCTACGACGGCTACCCGGACGTCGCCCTCGAGATGATCGACAACCGCACCTTCGACGGCCGCATCCAGCTCGTCGAGTACCGGCCGAGCGTGCTCGAACACCCACCGCTCGACCGCAACGCATGATTCGAGGAGCAGCCGGCAGTCGCAAGAGCCCCGCCGACCGGCCCTTGGTTCAGGCGACCCCGAGATGGCGAGCGAGCTTCTGCATCGTCTGTAGACCGAGTTCGACGGCGCCGAAGCCGATGCCTGCATCTCGCTGCTCGACGGTTGGGTGGAGCTGCCGAAGCGTCAGAACCGTCTTTCCGTCGGCTTGTTCCTCGAAGGTCAGCGTCACTCGAAAGCGCCCAGGGTCATCATCGGTATCGGACCCGTGATCCATCACCAGCTTTTCGCTCGGAACGATCTCGAGGTAGTCGAAACGATTCGTGAACACGGTGCCGTCTCGCGAGGTCATGTCGAAGCGCGCTCGGCCCCCCTCGCGAAGGTCCATCTCTCGGACGGTGCAGGTGAACCCTTCGGGGCCGAACCATTGGCAGAAGGCATCTGCGTCTGTCCACGCGGCGAACACGGCTTCGCGTGGGGCGTCAAGGACTCGAACGAGGACGATCTCACGGTCGAGAGCCCACGTCGTGCGGTCGGTGATGGTCGGGGTGCGGCTCATGTCTTCTCCAATGTCGATGGGGATGCAGTTCGGGCGTGCGTGCGCCGGAGGTGCGCTTCGAGGCGGTCGAGACGGTGTTCCCACGCAGCTCGGGTGTGCTCTGCCCATGCGGCGATCTCGACCAGAGGCTCCGGCCGCAGCTGGCATGGCCGCCGTTGTCCGTCTCGACCGCGACTGATCAGACCCGCCTGCTCGAGGACCTTCAGATGACGGGAGACGGCCGGAAGACTGATGGGGAAGGGTTCGGCCAACTCGAGCACCGTCGCCTCACCGTCGGCCAGCCGACGCACGATCGAGCGCCGCGTGGGGTCCGACAAGGCTGCAAACACAACGTCGAACCGATCTGGGGCCGACACATTCATCGTTGCTGTCCCTCCGGCGGATACTTCACAGGATCGTTATTTAACACGTTGATTAAGTCTTGTCAACGGGGCAAAAGTGCTCAGATCGTGGACCGCGTCGCCGACAAGAAAAAACCGCGTCGATTACAACGGGTCGCGCATGCATCGTTCCTCCGTGCGAAGTACGCGCACGGCGGAGGTGTCAACGCGACAGCTACCTACTGACCAGTCGTGAGCAACCGTCAGCAAGGCGGCCCGGGCACGAGGCCGGGCCGATCGTACGACCCGGTCCTGAGCAGGACTTCGTCGGCGCGCCCGGAGGGACTCGAACCCAACGGACACTCGATCATCTGACTACGGATCAGAAGACGGATCGTCGAGCGGCCCGCCTGTATCAGGAAGTTCGTTCGCGACGCGTCTGCATGCGGATCAGCCGACTCCGATGACTACGAACGGCGCTCGCGTTCTAGAGGAAGTGGATACCCACGGCGCTGCAGGCGATCGCTGCTACGCGTTGGTCCACGCACGCACGGAGAGTGCCCCATCCACAGGACGCAGCGCGTACAGAACAACCACCGGTGACCAGCCCTTCGCGCCGGATCAGTGCGACGCAACGCGTCGCGATCCGCGGACGCCTGCGATCGCACAACCGTTGCCAGAGGGTGAGGCTAACCCGACCTTGCAGCGCCGCGGAGCGCCATCAACGGGTCCTTCGCGGAATGGCACACGTTCGTGTTACGAGCGATTCAACTTCAGCACCGGGATCGTTCGAATGCCTGAGTGCATGCGGGTACTCGACGAAACCGGGATACCGGCGCGCCTGCTCTTCATAGATGCTGTGGCGCTCGTCGTCCTGGAGCTCGCGGACCGTCACTGGGTACGTCTCCGTGCCCCGTTCGACGACCTCGCCGATGGCCGTGAGGTTGTAGTACCAGTCCGGATTCGACGGTGCCCCGGCCTTGGTCACGAATACGTAGATCACGTCGTTGTCTGCATCGTCAGGCAGGTACATCATCGGATTGACGTGTTCTCGTCCGGTCTTGTTGCCGCGATTGTGCACGAGCCGACGGGCACGCCTTCGAAGGCGCCGCCGACCCGGCCGCCGTTCGCACGGAACTCCGCGATGAACTCCTCATTCAAGTCGTTCCAGTGGTTTGCTTCGGGCATCTCAGCCTCCTCGCGCTTCGCTGTGATTGCCATCGCCTGACGAGCTGCCACCTCTGGATGTCGTCACTCACGGCCGCCATGCCCAACGCAGCAGGAACTCGTCGAGCTCGACACGGCCCGCGAGGTTGTCCACGATGCCGACGAGCCCCGCGAAGACACACTCTGCAACGAGCTGCAGAAGGTCTGCGCGATCAAGACCAGCGGCCAGCGCGCGCTCGACGACCTTGTCCTCGACTGCGCCGCGATCGACCGCAACCGCTCGGGCGAACGTGTCACCGCGGCGTGGGTCGGGTCGGTCGGCGCGTTGCCGGCACGGATCGCCTCGATCTCGGCGTCGGCGACGCCGAGACGACTGAGCACGGTCGAATGGAACGCGACGCCGTAGGCGTTGTCGACGGCGACACCGACCGCCACGCCGGCGATCTCTCGGTGCACAGGGTTGAACGTCTCGCCGCCCACGGCACGCCGCATCCCGTCGAAGACCGACAGCAGCGTCGGGCTCGCGGCGATCGTGCCGGCCATGTTCGGCACGAACCGAGATCGACGCGATGCTGTCGAGCAGCGGGCCGAAGTCGGCGGGGCAGTCTCGGGGGTCAGAATTCAAGATCCATCGCCAGCTCCTTGTGGTTGGGTCGGCGTCACCATCTCCGAGCGAGGAATCGAGACGATTCCCTCGCAGGGAAGCGCCGCGACGCGCCGTTCGCCGTAGGGTCACGGCATGTCGATTGCCGCAGCGCCCGACAGCTCGTCGCTTTGGTGATCTCGTTCGCTATTGGCGCCGCGTCCGCGGCTGAGCCAACTCGATCTGGCGTCGGCGGCGATGACGACCCCGCGGCACATGAGCTTCCTCGAGACCGGGCCGCGCAGGCGAGCCGCGAGATGGTGCTTCGATTGGCCACGGCGTTGGACGTGCCGTTGCGCGACCGCAACGGCCTCCTGCTCGCCGCCGGATTCGCGCCCCTGTACACCGACCACGACCTCGACGACCCCGCGATCGAGCGAGTCACCGCCGCCATCGATCACATCCTCACCGCGCACACCCGCTCCCGGCCGTCCTCCTGAACCGCCGCTGGGATGTGCAGCGCACCAACGACGGCGCAGCAAGCCTCTTCGCCCGGCTGCTCGCCCCCATCCGATCCCGGAGACGCCGAACGTCCTTCGACTCATGCTCGAACCCGGGCCGGTGCGCTCGGCCGGTCGCGAACTGGGACGACGCGCGCCGGCCCTGCTCGAACGCGCCCGTCGCGAAGCCGTCGGTGGTGTACTCGACCACGACACCGCCGAGTTCGTGCAACAACTCCGCACGGGGCCCGACGCGTCGAATTCGCGGCCGTGCCAAGAGTCGTCGGACCGCTCGTGCCGGTCATCGACGTCCACTTCAACGTCGGCGGCACAACGCTGCGGTGGTTCTCGATCGTCTCGACGATCGGCACACCGGTCGATATCACCGCGCAGGAGCTACGCGTCGAGGCGTTCT
>CAWJBW010000009.1:0-172500 GCA_963841215.1 uncultured Actinomycetes bacterium
AGGGTCACACCGTGGTGGGGGATGGTGTGTCTGCGTCGACGACGCCGTGGGCGCGCGACCTGGATCGATCTCGAGCCACCGGAGGACGGCACCACCTGCTGACGACCGTGTTCTGCGTCCCTCACCGTCGGTATCTCGGGCGTGAGAGACGCCAGAACAGTTGGTGGTGCCGGGTAGTGGGGTCAGCCCGCCATGCCCTCGGCGACGAGCCGGTCGAGCGAGCTCCGGGTGGTCGGCCTCGACCCGTCGAGCCAGTAGGGCGACTCGAACAGCGCGAAGCGGGTCCCGTCCGCCCGCCGCAGCACCCGCACGCCCCGCATGGCGCGAGCTCCGGCTCGGATGCCTCGTCGGTGCGGCGGGCGACCCGGTACGAGGTGGGGGTCAGCTCGACGGCGGCCCCGAACTCCTGCTCGAGCCGCCAGGTGGCGACCTCGAACTGCAGGCGGCCCACCGCGGCGAGGACCGGCTCCTGGTCGCCGAGGTCGGGATCCCGCAGCACCTGGACGACGCCCTCCTCGTCGAGCTGGGCGATGCCGCGGCGGAACTGCTTGAAGCGGCCGCGTGTCGCGCACGCGCACGGTCATGAAGTGCTCGGGCGCGAAGCGCGGGGATGGCGCGGGAACTCCACCGGCGGGCCCACGTAGAGCGAGTCGCCCACCCGGACCTCGGTGGCGTTGACCAGGCCGACCACGTCGCCGGGGAAGGCCTCCTCGACCGTCTCCCGCTCCTGGCCGAACAGCGAGTGGGCGTACTTGGTGGAGAAGGGCTTGCCGGTGCGGCCGTGGGTGAGGACCATGCCCCGCTCGAAGCGGCCCGAGCAGACCCGGATGAACGCCACCCGGTCGCGGTGGCGGGGTCCATGTTGGCCTGCACCTTGAACACGAAGCCCGAGAAGGGGGCGTCGAGCGGCGCGGGCCTCGCCGTCGACGTCGAGCGCGGGGCTCGGGGGGCGGCACGAGATCGACGACGCGCGTCGAGCAGCAGCCGACGCCGAAGTTGGTGAGCGCGGAGCCGAAGAAGGTGGGCGTGGACTCGTTGGCGAGGAACGCCTTCACGTCGAGGTCGGCGCCGACGGCGCGACAGCAGCTCGAGCTGCTCGCGGCGCCTCGTCCCAGGCCGCCCTCCTCGCGGCGCCGGATCGGCGCGCTTCCTCGGGGGCGATCGTGGCGCCGCGGGCGACGCGGGTGAAGCGGACGTAGTCGCCGCTGCGGCGGTCGACGATGCCCCGGAAGTCGCCGGCGATGCCGACCGGCCAGGTGACCGGGGTGGCGGGCAGCCCGAGGACCTGCTCGATCTCGTCGATGAGCTCGACGGGGTCGCGGCCCGGGCGGTCCCACTTGTTCACGAAGGTGAGCAGCGGCAGGCGCGCGCTCCCGGCACACCTCGAACAGCTTGAGCGTCTGGGGCTCGATGCCCTTCGGCGCCGTCGAGCACCATCACGGCGGCGTCGCAGGCCGCCAGCACCCGGTAGGTGTCCTCGGAGAAGTCGCGGTGGCCGGGCGTGTCGACGAGGTTGACGACCCGTCCGCGGTAGTGGAAGCGCAGCGCGGCGGAGCTGATCGAGATGCCGCGCTTCTGCTCCAGCTCCATCCAGTCCGCTGGTGGCGGAGCGGCCGCCGGCGCGGGCCTTCACCGACCCGGCCTGGCTGGTGAGCGCTCCGCCGTAGAGCAGGAACTTCTCGGTCAGCGTGGTCTTGCCGGCGTCGGGATGGGAGATGATGGCGAACGTGCGCCGGCGCGCCAGGCGATTCTCGGACGGGGGGGGACTCGGACATGCGGAGCATCAGGGTACGGGCAGGGGCCGAAAACGCAGCACACGGCCCTTGGCGCGACGCCGGCGGGTGCTCGATGCCACGAAATGGCTGGGGCCAGTCTTTCGGCTGCGGCCGCTCCCTACTGCCTCCGGTGTTCCTCCGTGGTCCCCATTGTCCCTGGGTCGGGTTGGGGGGCGGAGCCGGGTGGCGTCCCGGTGCACCCGTCCCGCCCATCTTGCCGCCACAGGACGGTTACCTCTTCCTCGACAAGGACAAATTTGCCTGCTTTGTTCGTGGCAGACGTCGAACCGGACCTGGCGGCGTTCATGGCCGACTCCCAAGTGCCCTGGGGTGCTCGACGTGCTCAGTGGTGCGATCACCGAGCCGGCGTGGCGGACCAAGCCGAGTTGGTATCTCGTCGCGACCGAGGATCGGATGATCCCACCGGATGCGCAGCGCCTCATGTCCAAGCGAGCCAATGCCACGGTCGTCGAGACCGCTGCCAGTCACGCCGTCTACGTGTCGCAACCAGAAACCGTGGCCACGCTCATCGAGACCGCCGTCAAAGGGATCGGCTGAGCCACACTGGGTGTCGATGTTGATCGCGATTTCGTCTTGGACGAGCGTCGCTAGGAGTGCAGAGCCGTACGAGCTTGCGGTTCACTAGGAGCGCGATGATGCCCGGATGGACGCGCCCGAACTGACGATCGTCCTCGCGATCGTGCTGCCGGGTGCGGCGGCACTGCTCGGGTGGTACCTCGGTTCACGGCGTGCGCAGCAGGGACGCCCCATCGTGCGACCATCACCTGCGTGGCGCCGGGCCGTGACCGGCGTCATCGTCGTCGGCGCGGTGTCGGCCGCGTTCGTCGCGCCGGTCATCGCGGTCTTCTGGGCGCTCGTCGCGTGCAACTTTGCGTTCGGCCGGGGCGAGAACCTTCCGTTCTCGACCTACCCGATGTTCTCGCAGCCGGCCGAGCACGCGTGGTCGTTGCGCGTGGAGGATGCGGCCGGCGTCGTGATCCCGATCGCGATGCTCGGCGTCGACCCGGTCGTGGCCCGCAAGCGGTTTGCCACGGACGAGCACGCGGCGATGGACGACGCGGCCGGCGATCGCGACGCAGCACGGCGGGTCGCCGCCGCGGCGTTCGCCGAACAGCTCGAGCAGCGCCGTCCGCTCCACGGCCCGCTCGCCAGCGCACCGATCACGATCAGCCTGATCGAGTACGTCGTGGACGCAGGCGCGGCGAAAGCCGTCCGTACGCCGCTCTGCGAGACGACGCCGGGGTGAACGTCGAGATCCCTTCCTGGACCGACACGGCGTTCGATGTCATGCGGGTCGGTCTCGGCTACGTCGTGCTCCTGACCACGGCGAAGACGCAGTTCTTCCGGCCGTCCGGCGCGCCGAGCCAGCCGATCGGGATCGCGCGTGGCATCGACCTCTCTTGGATGTCGGCGCCGGCCGCGGCGCGATGGATTCGTTACGGCGTGTACGTCGCGACGTTGTGCTTCGTCGCGAACGTGCTCGTGCCGTACGCGCTGCTGTACCTGAGCCTCGCGCTCCTCCTCGACACGACGTTCCGCAATTCGTTCGGATCGGTGAATCACGGCGAGCACCTCCTCCTGATCGTGCTCGTCGCGCAGACCGTCGCGGTCGCGCTCTGGAACGCCGCCGACACGTTCGATTGGGATCTCGGCCGCGTGCTGGCCGGGTCGAGGCCGGCGACCGCCGCCTGGTGGTCGGTGCAGGCGATGCTGGCTGCGTACTTCACCTCCGGCCTGGCGAAGCTCGTCGAGACGCGCGGTCGTTGGATCCACCGCTCGCCCGGTTTGCTGCTCGCGGCGCGTGCCCGGGTGGATACCGATCAGCACATGGGTCCGGGACGGCGCCGGCTCGCGGACCGCTCCGGGCCGGTTGTCGTGTGGCTGTTCGGCCGGCCCGGGATCGCCCGCGCCGTGTTCGCGGCCGGGCTGGTCGTCGAGCTCGCGTCGCCCGCCGGCATGTTCGGCGCAACCGCGCTCCTGCTCGTCGGCCTCGCGCTGCTCGCGCTGCACTTCGCGAACGCCCGCATGCTCGGGCTGCCGTTCCCGGAGTATCAGCTGCTCGTCGTCACGTTCTTCGTGGCGCCGTGGTGGTTCCGCTGACACCAGGCCTCGCATTCCGGCCCGCTCGCATTCCGGCCCGAACGCGGCTCGACCCCACTGCGGGCGGACAGTGGGGCCGAACCATCAAGGGCGGTGAATGCGAGTGCAGCCCCCCGGCGATCAACACTCGTTCATCCGCGCCCAACTGGGTCAGAACGGTAACAACGTCTCGTGGGTCGCGACAGGGTAAGGAGGTAGTCGGGATCTCTCCCAAACTCAGCCATATCGACCCCCGCAGCCGTGCCGATTCAGTCTTGCCAATCAGTCTGCGGATGAGCGCCGCAACCTCGTCCAGGGTGCCGACCCGATCGCAGTCGCCGTCGAGGTGGAACTCGTACGGGTCGAGGAGCAGGGGCCGGAGCCCGGCGTTTCGCGCGCCGTCGACGTCGAAGGCAGGGGTGTCGCCCACGTACCAAGCGTCCTCGGCCGCGACGCCCATGCTTTCGAGCGCGAACCCGAAGATCCTCGGGTCGGGCTTCGCCACCCCGACCGCCGTGGAGTCGACGATGCACTCGACGTCGGTGCCGTCGCCCGGGCCGACCTGCGCGATGCCTCGCGTCGCGAGCTCGCGTTCGACGGTCCCGTCCGAGTTCGACACGATGCCGAGCCGGACCCCGGTGGCGACGAGCGCGCGGACACCTTGCGGTGATCCGGGCGCGATGCGGCCCCAGAGCCCTTGTGACGCGTGCTCGCTCGACAGGTGCTCGTGCGCTTCCTCGCGCAACTCGTCGGGGATCTCGCACGCAGTGAGGAAGCCGTCGATGTAGTGCTTCCAGTAGTGCGGCCACTCGGTGTCGACCGTCGTGGAGTCGAGCCGCGCCGCGCCTGCGTAGTGCGCGCGGTCGAGCACTTCCGACGGGTGGCGTGAAGCCGGCGCGATCCAACGCGCCGAGCAGACGATCGTGAGATGGGAGCAGCAGGACGCCACCGACGTCGAGCAGCACCGCCTTCGGTTCCGGCACGCGGGAAAGCTACCCGGAGCGTCGACAAGTGACTGGTACCGTGACGCGGCATGGAGTTCCGTCGGATCAACGCGTTGCCGCCGTACGCGTTCGCGCAGATCGACGCGTTGAAGATGCAACTCCGGCGAGCAGGCGAGGACGTCATCGACCTCGCGTTCGGCAACCCGGACGTGCCGTCGCCGCCGGTCGCGGTCGAGAAGCTCATCGAAGCGGTCCGCAATCCTCGTAACCACCGGTACTCCACGAGCCGCGGCATCCCGAAGCTCCGCGCCGCCGTCGCCGACCTCTACCAACGCACGTTCGGCGTCACCCTCGACTTCGAGACCGAGGTGTGTTCGACCATCGGTGCGAAGGAGGGGTTCTCGCACCTGATGCTCACGCTCGTGGGGCCGGGTGACACGGCGCTGGTGCCGAGCCCGTCGTACCCGATCCACATCTGGGGTCCGATCCTCGCGGGAGCGGGCGTGCACTACGTGCGCATGGGTCCCGGACAAGACTTCTTCGCGAACATGCGCGCCGCGTACGAGCAGGCATGGCCGCGACCGCGCGTGATCGTCACATCGTTCCCGCACAACCCGACCACCGCGTGTGTCGACCTCGAGTTCATGGAGCAGCTCGTCGCGTTCGCGCGTGAACGCGAGATCGTGGTGGTCCACGACTTCGCGTACGCGGATCTCGGCTTCGACGGCTACCAGCCGCCTTCGATCCTGCAGGTGCCGGGCGCCAAGGATGTCGCGGTCGAGCTCTACACGCTCACGAAGTCGTTCTCGATGGCCGGCTGGCGCATGGGCTTCCTCGTCGGCAACGCCGAGATCGTCGCCGCGCTCGGGAAACTGAAGTCGTACCTCGACTACGGCTCGTTCCAGCCCATCCAGATCGCGGCGACCGTTGCCATGAACGAGGCGCCCGACTTCCCCAAGGAAGTGAACGCGATCTACCGCGGCCGCCGCGACACGTTGATCGACGGCCTCGCGCGCGATCGGGTGGCACATCGACCGGCCCGCGGGGACGATGTTCGTCTGGGCGCCGATCCCCGAGCCGTATTCCGAGATGTCGAGCCTCGAGTTCGCGACGATGGTCGTGCAGGAAGCCAAGGTGGCGATCTCACCCGGATCCGGCTTCGGCCCCGGCGGCGAAGGCTTCATCCGCTTCGCCCTGGTGGAGAACGAGCAGCGCATCCAGCAGGCCGTCCGCCACCTCCGCAAGGGCCTCACCAAACTCGGCTGAACCAGGTTTCGGCGACATTCGGCGACCGTATGGCGCGGGTTCTGTCGCAAGAACACGCAGTTGGCTGTCGCACCTCTCCGCGATGATGGGCGGCATGTCCGACGACCGGCGCCCGACACCGAGCGGCAGCTCGGGCGCGGGGTCATCGTCGCCGGCGGCGACCCGGTGCCCGAAGGCTTCGACGGGCTCGCGCGCGTCCGCATCGACGACGGCGTGCTGCGGGACCCCGGCTCGACCGTGGAGCGCCTGCACGCGTCGTGGGCCGCGCGCGAACCGGTGGTGGTCGAGCTGGCCGTCGACGCCGGCGCGCTGCGCGCGCCCGAGATCGAGGATCGTCCGCCGTACGCGCTGACGCCGGCGTTCGAGTTCGCGCGCGAACGCCTCTACTTCCTCGCTCGCTCGAACAACTACGACGGCCGAAACGAGCGACTGGTGTGGGGTCCCGCGATCGAGGCGGCGCGGGTCGGCGCGAAGGAGGGAGGGACGTTGGACGTCGTTCTTCCCGACGGCACCCCGGCGTGGATCGACGGCGGGCCGCGCCTCGGTGCGATCCCCGGCGTCGAGGGCGCCATCGTGCACCGAGTCCGGATCGCGCACGGTGACCTCACGCCCGACCGGGACGCGCCGATCGACGCCGAGCTCGCACCCGATCAGTTGCAAGCGGTCGCCCACAGCGGCGGCGCGGCCCGGATCATCGCGCCCGCGGGCTCGGGCAAGACGCGCGTGCTCACCGAGCGGTTCCGGTTACTCGTCGCGCGCCGCGGTTGGGGCTCGACGCCGGTGTGCGCGGTTGCGTACAACGTGCGAGCCAAGGACGAGATGGCGAAGCGCCTTGTCGACATCGGCGGCCCGGCCCTGCGCAAGATCCGAACGCTGCACGCGCTCGGCAACGACATCGTGCGGCGCTCCCAGTCCGTGCAGGACGTGCTCGGGGAGTGGGACGTTCGCCGCCGGATCGAACCGCTCGTACCGGTCCGACCGCGCGCGAACACCGACATGCTGGCGCCGTATCTCGAAGCGCTGGGGGAGGTGCGGCTCGGGCTCCTCGCGCCCGAGGTCGTGGAGGCGCAACGCGACGACGTCGAAGGTTTCGCGGCGATGTTCGCGCGTTACCGCGCGGGGATGCGCGACGACGCGGTCATGGACCACGACGAGCAGATCTACGGCGCGCTCGAAGTGTTGCTCACCGACCCCACGATTCGCGCCCAGCTGCAGGCGGAGTGCCGGCACCTGCTCGTCGACGAGTTCCAGGACCTCACACCGGCGCAGCTACTGATGCTGCGGTTGGTCGGCGCACCCGCCTACGACGTGTTCGGCGTCGGCGACGACGACCAGGTGATCTACGGCTACGCCGGCGCGGACCCGAAGTTCCTCATCGACTACGACCGGTACTTTCCCGGCGCGGCGCACCTCCAGCTCGAAGTGAACTATCGCTGCCCGGCCGACATCGTGCGCGCCGCGGCGACGCTGCTCACCTACAACCGGGTGCGGGTGCCGAAAACGATCCGCGCGGCCAAGCCCGAAGGCCCGCCGGCGCGTTCGACCGAACGCCGGCCCCCTGAGCAACTGCCCCGCGCCGCGGTGGCGCGCGTGCAGGAGTGGTTGGACGCAGGTGCGCGCCCGAGCGAGATCGCGGTGTTGACGCGTGTGCGGGCGTTGTTGCTCGGGCCGCAGCTCCTGTGCGCGGAGGCTGGTATCCCCGCCAACGCGCCGATCGGCGCCGAGGCGCTCGAGCGCACCGGCACCCGAACCGGGCTCGCGTATCTCCGGCTCGCGCAAGGCGCGGCGGACGACGCCATGTCGGGTCCCGACCTGGCGACTGCGGCCCGCCGGCCGAGTCGGTCGCTGCGACGCGAAGTCCTGCAACGGATCGCCGGCCGCCGGCAGTGGCGCCGCAGCGGATTGCGGAATCTCGCCGAAGGCACCACCGGTCGACTCGACGAGTTCCTCGATGACCTCGACATGCTGGGTGCCGAGTACCGCGCCGGTGCCGATACCGAGATGCTGCTGCGCTTCGTACGGGACCGGATCGGGCTCGGCGGCGCGCTCGACACCCTCGACCGGGGCGGCCGCGGGCCGGAAGCGAGTCACCGCGACGATCTCAACGCGCTGATCTCGGTGGCCGCGCTCGCTCCGGACGTTGCCGGCTTCGAGCCGTGGTTGCGCAACGCGCTCGAACGCCGGCGGGTCGACGCGACGGCCGACGAAGTCACCCTCTCGACCGTCCACCGGGTGAAGGGGATGGAGTGGCCGTACGTCGTCGTGCTCGGCGTGCACGACGGCCTGATGCCACACCACCTGGCCGACGACGTAGAGGAAGAACGGCGCATCTTCCACGTCGCGCTCACGCGGGCCGACACCGCGGCGCACCTCATCGCCGAGACCGACAGCCGGACCCGATTCCTCGACGAGCTCGACGGTGCCGCGCCCATGCAGCCGGATCCGCCGCCGCGGCGCGAGCCTGCGAGCAAGGCCGGCCGTGCCGCCGTCGCGCCGGCCGACGAACAGCTGGTCGATGCGCTCAAGGCGTGGCGACGCGATCGGGCCAAGGCCGACGGCGTCCCGCCGTACGTCGTGTTGCACGACAACCACCTCGAAGGCATCGCCGCCGAGCGACCGACATCGCTGGTCCGGCTCGCACGGTGTCCCGGCATCGGGCCGACGAAGCTCGAGCGCTACGGCGACGAGATCATCGCGGTGGTAGCGGACTGCGCCGATCGCCCCGACCGCGCCGACCCGAAAGGCTGACCGAGCTCAGCGGGTGAGACCGCGCAGGCAGAACGTGACTGCGAGGTCGGCAACGCGGTCGACCCGAGCGGGATCTTGCTCGGAGAGATCAGGCGAGAGGGGATCGCTGCTCTCGACGAGATGCTGGCGCGTGAGCTCCGAGACGACGCCGTGGATCCCGTGCGCGAGCATCGCCGGATCCTCGTCGATGATCCGGCCTTCGACGATGCCGTCCTTGAGATGACGGATGGTGTCGCCGATCGCGATCTCGCGGTTGCGGTGCAGCACCGGCGCGAACGTCTCGTCGGTCGCTGCGAAGGCGATGATCGAGAAGTACTCGCGATGGGACTGGAACCACGTGAGCGTGGTCCGGATGCCGAGCTCGATGCGCCGCACAGGGTCGGGCTCGTCGCCGATCGCCTGCTGCTGTTGCTTGCGCAGGCTGTGGTTCGACGCCTTCAGCAACTCGGTGAGGAGCTCTTCCTTCGACGAGAAGTACCAGTAGAAGACGCCCTTGCCGACGCCGAGGGCCTCGACGATGTCGGAGACCGACGTCGGGTGGTACCCGCGCTCCGCGAACAGCCGGGCCGCACACGCCATGAGCTGCTCGCGGCGGTCGCGGCCACGCTGCGTGAGTTTCCGGCGCATCGGGGCAACGCTAGTCGCCGACTTGACCACCCGGTCAAGAAGGTGGCCGGTCAAGAAACCGGTGCCGCGGTCACGGTGTCGTCACTCGCGGTTCGATCGGCTGTGACATTCGCGCAACTCGGACGCCACAACGCGAGCGCACGCTGCGAGGGAACAACGAAGGAGGTTCCGTCCATGCGCCGTCTGCCGCTACCACCGTCTACTCGGGTTCTCTCCCGAACGAGCCGTGGCCAACGTCCAGGGTGATCTCGCCGACCTCGAGCGAGCGATCGCATCCGTCGATGCGATCGCGATGCGCGTGGCTGCCCGCGCTGCGTACGGATACGCGGCATGAACGTGCGCACGGAGACCGCACGGCGGGAGCCACGGGTCGGACCTCGATTTGTGCGTAGCCTCTCCCGGAACGGCAGGCTTCTCACACGGGGAAGCCTCTCCCGGAACGGGGGAAGCACGCGCGTGCTCTATTGGATCGTCAAAGGCACACTCACGCCGCTGTTGCGGGCTGGGTATCGCATTCACGTGGAGGGCAAGGAGCACATCCCCCGTGACGGTGCCGTCATCCTCGCCTGCAACCACCGTTCGTTCCTCGACTCGATCTTCCTTCCCCTCGTCGTCCGCCGGCGTGTCACGTTCGTCGCCAAGGCCGAGTACTTCGACAGCAAGAAGACCGCCTGGTTCTTCCGAGGTCTCGGCCAGATCCCGATCCGCCGCGAAGGCGGGAGTGCGAGTGAAGGCGCGCTCGAAGCTGCGGCGGACGTGTTGCAGGCGGGCGGCGTGTTCGGCATCTATCCCGAAGGCACCCGAACTCGCGACGGCTACATGCACCGCGGCCACACCGGTGTGGCCCGGCTCGCGATGCGCTCAGGTGCGCCGGTCGTGCCGGTCGGACTGATCGGCACCGACGAAGTGCAGCCGACCGACAAGAAGATGCCGCGCGTGTTCCGGCGGGTCGCGATCCGCTTCGGTGAACCGCTCGCACCCGCTCGCTACGACGGCCGGCCGCAGGACCACCTCGTTTTGCGCGAGTACACCGACGAGATCATGTTCGAGATCGGCCAGCTCTCGGGTTACGAGTACGTCGACACCTACGCGACGCGCACGCCCGAAGTCGAAACGGCCCCCGCTGCGCACATCGCGACCTACGCGGAAGCCACCGCCCTCTTGTCGGCCTGATGCTCGGTCTCGCCTGATGCTCAGTCCTGATCGAGAAGCGCGTCCACGACTGCACGGCTCGCCCGGTCACGACCGAACTCGCAGCGCAGCGGACGTTTGCGGAAGCCGGTCACTCGTAACCGCCGGCCCGGATGGCGGCCGGTGTCGGCCACCTCGAGGTGCTCGAGGCGCGCTTCGTACACCTTGCGCTTCGGTCGTCGGGTGAAGAACCCGCACGAGAACAACAGGAGCCGCTGCGACGTGAGAACCACGAAGTCGTGATGGCGAGCCGCGAGCAGGACGTTGTAGCGACCCTCACGTGAGATCCAGCCGCGCGTCCACACGACGAGTGTCTCGTTCTCGTTCAGCACCGGAACGGCGATGGCCCGCAGCCTGGTTCCCGAACGATCCCGGTCGAACGCGGTATCCCTGTCGGGCATGGGTGCGTCGGGCATGGGTGCATCGGGCATCGGAGCGCGGCAGGATAGGACGACCGCGTCCCACGGAGTGACGACGTCCCACGAAGTGAGGTTCCGATGAGGATCGGCATCCTGACCGGCGGGGGAGACTGTCCGGGTCTGAACGCGGTCATCCGTGCTGTCGTCCGCAAGGGCGAGGGCGAGTACGGGCACAACCTCGTGGGCTACCGGCACGGTTGGCGCGGCGTCATGACCGGCGAATCGATGAACCTGAGCGTCGATTCGGTGCGCGGGCTGCTGCCGCGGGGCGGGACGATCCTCGGTACGTCGCGCACGAACCCGTTCAAGTCCGAAGACGGAGCCGCCGCGTGAAGCAGACCTTGTCGAGCGACAACGTGCGCGCGTTGATTGCGATCGGCGGCGAGGACACGCTCGGTGTCGCGCACAAGCTCGGTGCCGACGGCGTACAGATCGTGGGCGTCCCGAAGACGATCGACAACGACCTCTCGGCGACCGACTTCACGTTCGGATTCCACACCGCGGTGCAGATCGCTACCGACGCGATCGATCGGCTGCACACGACTGCGGAGAGCCATGACCGCGTGATGGTCGTCGAGGTGATGGGCCGGCACGCGGGCTGGATCGCGACGTACGCCGGACTCGCCGGTGGCGCCGACATGATCCTCGTTCCCGAAGAGCCCTTCGACATCGACGAGGTGTGCAGCCGCATCACCCACCGGCACTCTCGCGGCGCGAGCTTCTCGATCATCGTGGTGGCCGAGGGCGCGACTCCGGCCGAAGGAACCATGGAGCTCGCGTCGGGCGACGTCGACGAGTTCGGACACGTTCGCCTGGGCGGTGTGGGCATCCGCGTCGCCGAGGAGATCGAGCGCCGCACCGGGTTCGAGGCGCGTGTCACCAACCTCGGGCACGTCCTGCGCGGCGGGAGCCCCACTGCGTACGACCGCGTCATCGCGACCCGGTTCGGTGTCGAAGCGATCGATGCGGTGAACGAAGGCGACTTCGGGACGATGGTCGCGTTGCAGGGCACGGCCGTCGTCCGTGTCCCGATCGAAGCCGGCGTGGAGCAACTCAAGACCGTCGACCAGAAGCTCTACGACACCGCCGCCGTCTTCTTCGGATAGCAGTCCTCTGACCGCAATGCTTCCGGGCGCGCCTCTAGGATCCCGGCCTCATGGGAAGTGCGCTCGACGAGCTGATCGAGTTGCTGCAACTGGAGCAGCTCGAGGTCAACCTGTTCCGGGGGCTCAGCCCCGACGAGAACCGCCAGCGCGTGTTCGGCGGTCAGGTCGCCGGACAGGCGCTGGTCGCTGCGGGTCGCACCGTGGAGCACGGGCTCGTGCACTCGCTCCACGCGTACTTCCTGCGACCCGGCGACCCGCGCGTACCGATCGTCTACGACGTCGACCGACTCCGTGACGGCCGCAGCTTCACGACGCGCCGCGTCGTCGCGATCCAGCACGGGAAACCGATCTTCAACCTGTCGGCGTCGTTCCACGTGCTCGAGCAGGGCCCCGATCACCAGTACGCGATGCCGGACGCACCGGATCCGGAGTCGCTGCCGACGATTCGTGAACGACTGAGCCCCCACACCGACCGGTTCCCGCGCCGAGTTCTCCGAATGGATCATGCGCGACCGTCCGATCGACACGCGGTCGACCGCGTTGCCACGCTGGCTCGATCCCGAGCCGGGTACGCGCGAGCCCGAACAGCTCGTGTGGTTCCGAGCCGACGGCAACCTCCCCGACGACCCGCTCCTGCATGCCTGCGTCGTCGCGTACGCGTCGGACCTGACGCTGCTCGACACGGCGGTGATGGCGCATGCGCGCTCGTGGGACGACGACCGGTTCATGATCGCGAGCCTCGACCATGCGATGTGGTTCCACCGGCCGCTGCGCGTGGACGAATGGCTGCTGTACCACCAGCGCAGCCCGTCGGCCCAAGCCGGACGCGGGCTTGCGGAAGGCTTCATCTACCGGCGCGACGGTGCGCTCGCCGTCACCGTGATCCAGGAGGGCTTGATCCGTCCGGTGAAGCCCGAATGGCGTGACCAGTGAAGTTCGGGGCAGGCGGTCGTGCTCGACGCTGAGGTCCCCGGCTGTGTGCTCGCGGTCTACGCCCATCCCGACGATCCCGAGATCTCGGCCGGCGGGACCCTCGCGCGTTGGGCCGCCGGCGGTTCGGCAGTGCACGTGCTCGTGACCACACGCGGCGACAAGGGGACGAGCGACCCCGACGCCGACACCGAAGCGCTCGCACAGCGCCGCGAAGTCGAGACCGCGGCCGCGGCGCGTGTGCTCGGCCTCGCGTCGGCGCGCAATCTCGGCTACGAAGACGGCGAGCTCGTCGACGATCGGTCGCTGCGCGCGGGCATCGTGCGTGCGATCCGAACGGTCCGGCCCGACGTCGTGTGCTGTCCCGATCCGACGTCGGTGTTCTTCGGTGACGGGTACATCAACCACCGTGATCACCGCGTCACCGGCTGGGCGGCCATCGACGCCGCGTCGCCGGCGTCGGGCAACCCGCATTACTTCCCCGAGTTGCTCGCCGAAGGCCTCGACGTGCACCAGCCGCGAGCCGTGTACCTGTCGGGGACGTTCGAACCGAACGTGTGGATCGACATCGCCGACACGCTCGACCGCAAGATCGAGGCGCTCTTCTGCCACGCGAGCCAGCTCGAAGCGACGGGCGAGTGGTTCCGCGAGTTCCTTCGCGACTCGGCCGAAGCCGCCGGGCGCGCGGCAGGAATCACGTATGCGGAGGGTTTCCGCCGGATCGTGATCGCGTGACCTGATCCGTCGACTCCGGGGGATGGGCGCGCCACTCGGACTGGGCTCGGAGCATGAGCCCGCCGACCACGCCCGCGCCGATCGCGGCGATCGCCGCCCCCGCCAGGGCGGCGGCGACGCGCGGACCGTCGCACGAGTGCTCCGGTGCGGTCATGCCGGGGATCGCTTCGAGCAGTTGGTCACCGACCGCGGGCACTTCGGTACAGCTCGTGCCGACGACACCCCATCCGATGGCACCGCCCAGCGCACCGGTGAACAGGATCCCCGCGAACGCGAGCAGCAGCACGAGCCGGCTGGGCCGATTCGGATGATCCCCGTTGACGAGATCAGGGTTCCCGGTCGCCACGGACGCAACGGTACCGGCGACGGAACGAGGGGTACCGGCGACGGAACGTGGGGTACCGGCGACGGACCAGGCGCGGCGGGCGACGGAACTGCGCTCACCCTCGCGCGAGACTGCACCGGAGCGCGACGCAGGAGCGAGCAATCGACACGAGCCGACGCAGGAGCGAGCAATCGATACGGAATCGATGCGCAGATGGACGGTCGCCGGCGGGCTCCTCGAGTCGCCGGACGGCGTGCTGCTCGTGCGCAACCAGCGGCGCAACGGCATCGAAGACTGGAGCACTCCGGGCGGCGTGATCGACGCCGAAGACGCTTCGTTGCTCGCCGGCCTCACGCGCGAAGTCGAGGAGGAAACCGGCCTCGCGGTCGCGCGATGGAGCGGTCCGCTCTACGAGGTCGTCGCCGTTGCTCCCGACATGAGGTGGCACATGCGATGCGAAGTGCATCTCGCCGTCGACTTCGCGGGTGAGCTGCGGGTCGACGATCCCGACGGCATCGTCGTAGAGGCTGCGTTCGTGTCCGCCGGCGACTGCATCGATCGACTGGCGCCGTGCGCGCAGTGGGTCCGCGAGCCATTGTCCGCGTGGTTGCACGAACGATGGGATCCGAGCGATCGGCGGCAGTTCGCGTACGAGGTCCGCGGTACCGGACGCGACTCGCTCCAGGTCGTGCGCAGCGACTGATGTGCGCGCGCATGACGCGAGCCGATGAGGGACCGGGGCGATGAGGAGTCAGCCGGACTTCCTGCACGTCGATCTCGACGCGTTCTACGCCGCCGTCGAACAGCTCGACGATCCGGACCTTCGCGGCCGGGCCGTGATCGTCGGCGGCACCGGCAACCGCGGTGTCGTGAGCACGGCGAGCTACGAAGCCCGGACGTTCGGGGTCCATTCGGCGATGCCGACGTGGCGCGCTCGCCGCGCCTGCCCGCACGCGGTGTTCCTGCCGCCCCGCTTCGAGCGCTATTCCGAGAAGAGCCACGAGGTCATGGCGATCCTGCGGTCGTTCACGCCCCTCGTCGAACAACTCTCGATCGACGAAGCTTTCGTCGACGCGGGTGGCGTCGGCCGCACGCTCGGAACGGGCGAAGCGGTGGCGCAGCTGGTGCGCGCGCGGATCCGGGAGGAGACCGGGCTCACCGCGTCGATCGGCGTGGCCTCGACGAAGTTCCTCGCCAAGCTCGCGAGCGACATGGCCAAGCCCGACGGCTTGCTCGTCGTGCCGTCCGGCACCGAGGTCGCGTTCCTCGACCCGCTCCCGGTCACCCGGCTGTGGGGCGTCGGGCCGGCCACGTTCCGCACCCTCGACCGCATGGCGATCCGGACGATCGGTGACGTGGCTCGGCTCTCGGAGCCGGTGCTCGTCGGCGCGCTCGGGCCGTCGCTCGGCCGGCACCTGCTCAACCTGGCCCGCAACGTTGACGACCGCGAGGTCGTGACCGAACGGGAGACGAAGTCGATCGGCGCCGAGGAGACGTTCGACAGCCGACCTCCACACGCGTGCTGCGTGCGAGCGTGAGGTCCTGCGGCTCGCGGACCGCGCCATGGTCCGTGTGCGCGGGGCGAAGTTTGCGGCGCGCACCATCACGTTGAAAGTGCGATTCGGCAACTTCGAGACGAAGACCCGTTCGCGCACGATCAAGGAAGCGACCGAGCTCACCGCGCTGGTTGCGGAGACCGCGCGAGCGTTGCTCGCCGAGTTCGACTTCGCCCGCGGTATCAGGCTGCTCGGCGTGTCGCTCTCGCACTTCGAACCCGCCGGCGCGGTACAACAGGTGCTCTCGCTCGACACGAGTGCAGGCGAACGGGTTCAGGCGACACGCGTTCAGGCGACACGCGTTCAGACGACGTGGGGGACGGCGCGCGCACCGTGCAACGCGTCGCGCTCGAACGTGCCAGCGACGCCGTGCGTGCCCGCTTCGGCAACGACGCGGTGCGACCGGCCGTCCTCCTCGAATCCGACGAGCCCGAGATCATGATCAGGATCGGGCTGGTCGGGTGCGGGCACATCGGCATGGTCCACTCGTACGCGCTGAAGCAGCTCGTCGCGTGTGGTCTGGTCGACGCGGCGGTGACGGCGACGTTCGACATCGACGCCGACCGCTCCGTCCGTGCCGCGGCATACCACGGCGCGACCCCGATGTCGTCGATCGAAGCGGTCGTGGACGCGGTCGACGCGGTCTGGGTGTGCACGTGGACCGCGGCGCACCGCGAGGCAGTCGAATGTGCCGCAAGCGCGGGCCGCGCGATCTTCTGCGAGAAGCCGCTCGCACCGAACTACGAGGAGTGCGAACGGGTCGCGGCGGCCCTCGCAACCGTGCCGCACCAGGTCGGACTGGTGCTGCGTCACGCGCCGGTCTTCGCGCTCGCGGCCGAGCATGTGGCTTCGGGGCGCCACGGGCGTCCGCTCGCAACGACGCTGCGGGACGACCAGTACTTCCCGATCCAGGGTCAGTACGGGTCGACGTGGCGCAAGGACGTTGCCGCCGCGGGTGGCGGCACGCTGATCGAACACTCGATCCACGACGTCGACATCATCCGCTGGTTGCTCGGCGATCCCGTCACGGTTGCTGCCCACACCGCCAACCGGTTCGGGCACGCGGGCATCGACGACGTCGTCGCGGTCACGATGGCCTACGCCGATGGGTCTGTCGCCCAGCTGACGAGCGTGTGGCACCAGGTGCTCACCCGCGAGTCGAGCCGGCGGCTCGAGGTGTTCTGCGAGGACGCCCTGCTGTGGACCGAGGACGACTACCTCGGTCCACTCCACGTGCAGACCGCCGGTGGCACCGACACCATCGAGTGCGCTCCGCCCGAGTGGGCCGCCCGCCTCCCGGTGCCCGAGCTCTACGCCAAGGCCGTGGCCGCCTACGCCGCGCCCAGCCTGCAGTTCCTGGGCGCACTCGCGTCCGACGGTCCCGCGGCGATCGGCCACCCGTCGGCCGCGACCGCCCTCGCCGCCCACCGGATCGTGGACGGCGCGTATGCGTCGGCGGCGCGCGGCGGGGCCCCCGAGCCGCTCGAGATCGACGCCGAGGGGCCACCGGATCTCTGACCGTTCGGCCGGATCTCTGACCGTTCGGCCGAATCCCTTGACCCTTCGGGATGGCCGGTGACGCCTCGCGTTGTTGGCCCGGGAAGCGCGCGCGACAATGGAGCGCCTATGCCGCTCTCCGACGAAGAGCAGAAGATCCTCAAAGAGATCGAGGCCCAGCTCAACGCGACCGATCCGGCGCTGGTCGAGCAGGTTTCGAAGACCACGCTGTACCGCCATTCGGCGCGGGTGATCAGGTGGGCGGCAGTCGGCTTCTTCGGCGGTCTCGTGCTGCTCGTGTTCACCTTCGCCCAGAACCTGTGGGCGGGTCTCATCGGGTTCGCGGTGATGCTCGGGTGTCTCCTCATCATCGAGCGGAACGTCCGCAAGCTCGGCAAGGCCGGGCTCGCGAGTCTCACCGGCGGGCTCAAGGCCGGTGGTGGCGTCAAGGGCTTCTTCAGCGAGCACAGCCGAGCGTGGCGCGAACGCTTCCGGCGCGACGACAACTAGCCGGACCGCCGTGGTCGGGCGTCACGATCGGCTGCTGACGTACTCCGCGGCTCAGGCCGCGCGACTCAGCGGGTGCACCGTCTCCCAACTGCGCTACTGGTCGCGGCGAGGCCTGGTCGAACCGTCGGCGCCCGATCGCCGATACGCCTTCGGCGACCTCGTCGGACTCCGGCTGGTGCGCTCACTGCTCGACGCCGGGCTCGCGTCGGCCCGCATCGGTGTCGCGCTGCGAACGTTGCGCGCCACCGAGGACGACCTCGCGAGCCTGCGCATCGTCACCGACGGCGTCACCGTCTGGGCCTGCCGCGACGACGGCCAGATCCTCGACGCGCTCCGGGCCGGGCAGCTCGCGCTGTTCGTGGCGGTCGATCAACTCGCGGCCGAGACCGAGGCCGAGGTCCATGCGTTCGACGCGGAGCGCAATGCCTTCGTCGGCCGGCTCCGGGGATCAGGCGAGTCGGGGGGTGACGCGCGGCGGGCGCCAGCGGCGGGGGTCGAGGCGGCGGCGCCAGCGTACGAACGCTGAGACCTGGTGCCCGATGGCGCGATCGATCGCGTCCACCTGCTGCCAGGCGTCCGTCGCGTCGCGGTCGGTCGGCGCATCGGGCGCGAACAGTGCCGCGGTCTGCAGTTTGGCCAGCTCCATCAGCGCCGGCCCGGCAGCACCGGCACCGTGGGCAGGCGCGTGACGGAGTGCGAACTCGACTGGTGTCGCCGACGGTTTGAGCTCGACGTCGGCCTGCGAAAGGTGTTCGAGGGCCTGCGCCCACGCACCGAGCACACGGTCGCGCGCGTCGGGCGCGTGTCGACGCCGCCACGAGCGGCGGTACGCGACGAGCGCGAGCACCGCGAGCAGAGCCAAGGCGAGCACGAGCGCCACCAGACCGAAGACGGCGACACCGATGATGAACTGTCGGAACGAACTCGTCGTTTCGCTCGTGTTGTTCGCCGCGCCGCCGCCCGCTTCGAGGTCGCCGAGTTGCGGTCCGCCCGGCGCGACCGATCCCGGCGTGGGCGCGCCGGGCGCGACCGTGGTCGTCGATGTCTCAGCGCCCGGCGCTGCGGCCTGCACATCGGGCCGCTCGGTCGCGTCGCCGGTGCCGCCTTCGCCGTTCGCGCCGCGCCCGGGTGTCGGCTCGAATGCGACCCAACCGAGGGACTCGAAGTAGACCTCGGGCCACGCGTGCGCGTCCTTGTTGCGCACGACCCACTTCCCGTCTTCGGGTGTGCCGTAGGAGTACCCGACCGCGATCCGGGTCGGCAGGCCGATCGAACGGGCCATCGCCGCGAACGCCGAGGCGAACTGTTCGCAGTAGCCGGTCCGGTCGTCGAACAGGAAGTCCTCGAGGCGGTCGATCGAGTGCGACCGGGCAACTTCGGCGTCGTACGTGAACCCGCCGGTCGACTCGAGGAACTCCTCGATCGCGGCGGCCTGCCCCCACGGCGTGCTCGCGTTCTGGGTGATCTCACGAGCCAGGGCCTCGACCCGCAACGGGAAGTTGGGCGGCAGCGTCACATAGCGTCTCAGCTCCGACCGGTCCACACGCGATGCCGCGTTCTTCTCCGCGTCGGTGAGGTTCGACACCGCCGAGGTGACCTCGTACGAGAGGTCGACGAGCTCCGCATCGCCCTTCAGGTACAACGTGGCCGACTCCGGTACGTACAACGCGTTCTCGAGGTTGACTTCAACCGGGTGGTAGGCGGCGGGGAGCCAGTGGGGATCGGCATCGAGAATCGTGAACTGCTGCACGAGCTCATCGAATTGTTGGATGCCAGTCGGTGGCTGCAACTCGTCGGCTGGTTCACCGCCGTCTCGGAGCGTCCAGAGCTCCCCGTCGTACTTGTCGAGCGCGATCACGCGCCAATACGCCGGGAGCTCTGCACCAATGTCGACGGTGAACACCTCGTGCTCGGGATCATCGAGCAGCTTGGCGCGGATGCTGACGATCGGCGTCTCCGCTTCGAGCAAACCACCGCCCTCACCGCCGTCGCCGAACTCGCGGTAGTCGAACCATGGCGCGCTGCGAGCGCCCGGCAGCATCGGGGCGAACAGCGCGCCTGCGAGAACGACCACGACGGCAGCGAGGATCCCGCCTTCCAGCACGCGCGACTGCCGATCGGCGTGGCCGTGGAACCAAGTGCGACGTTCGGTCAGCTCGACCTGATGGAGGGCGACGAGGTAGAGCGCCACGGCGAGCGCGTAGATGATCGTTGCCCACGCCCAGCCGCCTTCTCCCAACGCGGCGACGGAGACGAACACCACGAGGCTCGGTCCGATCGCGCCGAGTGACGCGTCGAACCGGCGCGCCGAGATCTCGGCGATCGTTCCTGCAACCCACAACGCGAGCAGTGCGAGGAGCAGGGCGCTCCCGGTCGCCGACACCGGAACGATCGCGGTTTGCAACACGCGCGACAGGTCGCCGAGTTGATCGCCGTACGCGCCGAAGGACGCGCGTGTCGGGAAGCCGCGAGACAGTGTTTCGGGGACGACGGTGTAGAGCGTGAACAAGAAGGCGACGCCGAGCGTGGCGATCGCGGTTGCCCATACGGGAAGGCGGCGACGATCGGCCCATGCGACGAGGGCGTGCGGCGCGATCGCGGCGACGAGCGCGGCGGCGAGCCACGCGCGTTCGGCGAAGACGGTCGTCAGCCCGAGGGCGACCGCGACCGTCAGCCCTGCGCGCGTGATGCCGACAAGGGAAGGCGAGCGCTTCGCTGCCATTGGAGGATGGTCTGATTCCAGGAGCGGGTGAGTGATGTGCCGGCGCCGAACGGCACGACGATCGGCCGGTACCGGCGGCTACGAACCCACACACCCGATCCTTCAGGTTGTGTGGTCACGACTGCGAGCATCCCGCCGCCGCGCAACAGCACGCTCAGCGCGCCGCTGTCGTCGCCGCGCATCTCGCCCATCACCGCGGCGAGCGCGGCGGTGCGGCGCAGGGCACGGCTGGCGACGATTGCGTCCGGTCCGTGGGGCTGCACCACCGCGAGCTCGTCCATGATGCTCGTGAGGTGCCGGCGTCCCGAAGCGCCGATGGGCACGCCGGTGCTCAACACGAGCTCGTACGGCCGCTGAGCGAGCTCGCACGCGTTGACGATCGATGCCGTTGCTTCGACTGCGCGCTCGAACGACGCGTGGTCGTGCCGGCCGGGCCGGACGTCGAGCATGACGAGAACCGGCGTGCGGCGCCGTGCTTCGTTCTGTCGCACCATCAATCGTTGCTGGCGCGCGGTCGAGCGCCAGTGCACCCGCCGGAGGTCGTCGCCGGGTTCGTAGTCGCGGAGGTTGAGGAATTCGCCGCCACTGTCGACCCGGCCGTGTGCGCGCGGCATGTCGCGGTCGAGATCGTCGCCGCCGGTCTCGGGGAGCGGGACGATGTCGTGCACGCGCGGGAACACGATGACCTCTTCGATGCCGAGGACGCGTCGCTGTCCGGTTCGCGAGCCCGAACGGGTCCGACACCGACGCGCGCAGCGGGCCGAGCTCGAACCGGCCGCGCTGCTCGGTCGGGAGTCGATAGGCGGCGCGCGCCGTGTCGTCGCGCTCGAGCGGAGCCAGGAGGAACCGCGCGGAGCGGCGGCCGCCGTCGAAGGCATCCGACACCGACACGGTCGGCAAGCGCCGCACCGCGCGCGACTCGACGTCGATGTCGACGCGCCCGTCGACGCCGACCTGCAGCCGCTCGCGGAGATGCCGCTCGGCGACGAGGTCGGGAGGGTGGAGCCGCACCCAGATCGAAGCGCCTGCGAGGAGCAGCAGCCCGATCACGGCCAGCACCACGAGTTGCACCAGCCCGAGCAGGCGCGACCCGATCAGGAGGCCGGTCGTGGCCCCGAGCAACGACCAGCCGCGCCGGGTGAGCACGCGGTCAGACCTGGCGGTTCGCCGGGACCGGGATCGTGTCGAGCACCGAGGCCAGCACGTCGGTTGCGCTCACGCCGCGCATCATCGCCTCGGCCGACAAGACCAGACGGTGCTCGAGGATCGACGGCGCCAACGACTTGATGTCGTCGGGAACCACATACGCCCGACCGACGCTGGCGGCGAGCGCGCGCGACGCACGCTGCAACGCGAGCGCGCCGCGGGGACTCACCCCCAGCATGAGGTCGCGGTGATGGCGGGTCGCGTCGACGAGGTCGACGACGTAACCCTGCAGCTCACGCGCGATGTGAATCGAGGTGAGCGCCTTGGACCACACCGCGATCGTCTCGGCGTCGCACACGGGCTGCAGCTCGTCGACGTTCAGCTCGCCTTCGCCGTACACGTCGAGGATCGCGAGCTCGGCGTCGCGATCCGGGTAGCCGATCTGGAGCCGCAGCAGGAATCGGTCGAGCTGGGCTTCGGGGAGCGGGTACGTCCCCTCGAGCTCGACCGGGTTCTGCGTCGCGATCACCATGAACGGCTTGGGCAGGCGGTACGTCTGCACGTCGACCGTGACCTGGCGCTCCTCCATGGCTTCGAGCAGCGCGGACTGCGTCTTCGGCGACGCGCGGTTGATCTCGTCGGCGAGCACCACGTTCGCGAACACGCCGCCCGGGCGGAAGTCGAAGTCGTTGCGCGAGCTGTCCCACACCGATGCCCCGGTCACGTCCGATGGCAGCAGGTCAGGGGTGAACTGGATGCGCCGCCACGAGCCGTCGATGGAACGGGCCATCGCCTTGGCGAGCGAGGTCTTGCCGACCCCGGGCACGTCCTCGATCAGCAGGTGACCTTCGGCGAACAAGCAGACGAGGGCGAGGTGGACGGCGCGCTTCTTTCCGCGCAGCACCTGTTCGATCTGACGCGCGAGCGCGTCGAAAGTGTCCGTGAACGACGCGTCCGGTCGGGGAGCGACCTGCAACGATGACCTCCGTCCCGGGGAAAGGTTGCTGTGGCGACGTCGGCGCCAACGCTACCGTCCGGCCTCGTGGCGCAGCACCCCGCCCCGGTCGTGTCTTGGTCGCGGGCGGTCGCGGCCGTGGTCGGTCGGCCTCATCTGTGGTGGACCGCGCTGCGGCAGTGGTTCCGGTTCGTCCCGCGCGAGTGGTGGCGCCATGCGCCGTTCCTCCCGATTCCACCGCGCCGTTACCTCGCGTTCCGATTGGAAACCGCGTACGGACCGCCGCGGAACGAAGGCGGACCGCCGCGGAACGAAGGTGGACCGCCGCGGACCGTCGAGGCGGCTGATCTCGTCGAGTTCCTCGAGTGGTGCCGGCACGTGCACGGCTGCGTGTCTGCGCCCGGTCATCGGTTCTCTGCTCGGTACACTCGCCCGACTTCTCGAGGGCACACGGGGAGGTGACGGACCACCGTGGCTCGGTCGCTGTTGTTGAACGCCACGTTCGAACCGTTGTGTGTGGTTTCGTCGCGTCGCGCGGTCGTGCTCGTGCTCAAGGACAAGGCCGAGATCGTGCACCGCAACGGCGCCGAGTTCCGCTCTGAACGCCGCAGCGTGCCGGTCCCGTCGGTGATCCGGCTCATGCACTACGTACGGGTGCCGTTCCGCGCCGCGGCGCCGTTGTCGCGCCGAGCCGTGTTCGCGCGCGACCACCACCGTTGCCAGTACTGCGGCCGAAATGCCGAGAACCTCGACCATGTCGTGCCCCGCTCGCGCGGTGGTCCGCACAGTTGGGAGAACGTGGTCGCGTCGTGCCGGCGCTGCAACGCGCGGAAGGAGGATCGCCTCCTCTCGGAGTGCGACCTCGTGCTCCGCCGTGCACCCGGCGTCCCCCACGCCACGACGTCGTTGATCGCGTCGGCGGGCCCGATCGACCCGTTGTGGCAGCAGTACCTGGCGCGCACCGAGGCCGTTTCGGCCTGAGGCCACGCGCGCGAGGCCCGCCGGCCCCGGCCGCGCCAACCCGTACAGCACCATGTGCGGATCCGTTCACCAGGGATCGATGACCTCTCGGGGCGAGCGCGCGCCCGCGGGCGGGCATGCCTGCGCCTCGGAGGTGGCGCGTAGTGGGTTGACGTGGAGGCAAAGGGTGGCATAGGGTGGCTTTGGTGGCGGGAAGGGGAGGAATTTCCGCACCCAACGGGCGCAGGCAGGGGACAGGGGTGCCGGAGCGATGTTCCTCGGAGAACACCAGCACTCCGTGGACGCCAAGGGTCGGGTCATCCTGCCGGCGCGTTTCCGGGACCAGCTCGAGGGAGGCGCGGTCATGGCGATGTCGCTCGACGGCTGCCTCGCGGTCTACCCGGGCGACTACTTCGCCGGGCTGGCGGAGCGCATGACCGAGTCCCGCCAACGCGGTGGGAACGAACGCCTTGCCGCCCGCACCTTCTTCGCGGGGGCAGTGGAGATCGTCCCCGACAAGCAGGGCCGCGTCGCCATCCCGCCGAACCTGCGCGAGTACGGCGCCCTCGAACGCGACGTCGATCGTGGCGGGCGCGTTCACGCACATCGAGCTCTGGGACGCGGCGCGCTTCCGCGAGAAGGACCGCCAAGGCACCGCGTTGATCGAAGCAGGCGAAGGCATCGAAGACTTTGCCTAGTGCGATCCGGGTCCGGGTCCTCGGGCCCGGATCGTTTTGACAAGTGTCGGGACCCCGCTTCGCCGGACCCGACTCCAGCCCCTCGGAAGGCGCGGTTGTCTGCCCTTACTCCGCCCGCTTTCAGCCGTTGCCGACCCGGGGAGACATCCCGGGCGGTGATCGCCTGCCGGGGGGCTGGAGCCGGGACCGGCGGCCCGGCGGCTCCGGCGCCGGCAGAGAAAGCAAGAGCTGAGAGGGCAAAGAGGTGGCGGACCGACGAGGGCACAGAGGTGGAGTGTCGAGAGGGGTCAGGAGCAGGACGTGGACGCGGAGTTCTCGCATCTCCCGGTGATGCCCCGGGAGGTGGTGGAGCTCCTCCTGCCGGTGCCGACGGGACTGTTCGTCGACTGCACGGTCGGGGGTGCCGGGCACGCGGCACTGCTGCTCGATGCTCGTCCCGACGTTCGGCTCCTGGGGATCGACCGGGACGCCGACGCGGTCGTCGCGGCCCGGACCCGGCTCGCGAGCTTCGGCCCGAGAGCGCATGTGGTGCACGGACGATTCGAGGAGCTCGGCGACGTGATCGGCGAGCACGGTGAGGGAGAACAAGTCATGGGGATCCTGATGGATCTGGGTGTGAGCAGCCCCCAGCTCGACCGCGCCGAACGCGGGTTCTCGTACCGCTTCGACGCTCCGCTCGACATGCGGATGGACGCGAAGCAGGAGCTGACCGCCGACATCGTCGTGAACACCTACGAGGCCGACGATCTCGCCGCGCTGATCGCGCGCTTCGGCGAGGAACGGTACGCACGGCGCATCGCGCGTGCGATCGTCGCGGCCCGACCGCTGCAATCGACCCGCGAGCTGGCCGACATCGTGCGCGACGCGATCCCGGCGCCGGCGCGCCGGCGCGGGCCGCATCCGGCGCGCCGCACGTTTCAGGCGATCCGCATGGAGGTCAACCGCGAGCTGCCCGAACCTCGCCGAAGGGCTCGACGAGTCGGTGCACCTGCTCGGCCCGGGTGGGCGAGTGCTCGTCCTCGCGTACCACTCGCTCGAGGACCGGATCGTGAAGCAGACATTTGCGAGGTGGGCCGGTGACGACGATGTCACCGCGCCCGCCAAGCTCCCGGTCGAGCCGGCGCGCCGGCGGGCGTTGGTCCGCCCCCTCACCCGCCGGCCGCGCCGGCCGAATGCGGCCGAGATCGCGGCCAACCCGCGCGCCGAGAGCGCCCGGCTCCGGGCCGTCGAGCGCGTGAGCGAAGCCACGTGAACGCGTTCACGGTGACCGGACGACGATGACATCCGTTCCCCACTCGATGCACTCTGCCGCGCCGGTACTGCCGCCCGGGCTACCGGGCCAGCAACGGCACCGCGCGCGTCACCTCAGGATCACCGAGATGGCACGCCGCCGCCGGCGCACGCGGGTTGCGGTGTGGGGATCGGCACTGCTCACCGCGGTTGCCTTGTTCGTCCTCGTCGCGTTCCACGTACAGGCGGTGCAGCAGTCGTTCGCGATCGACCGGCTCTCCGAACAGCACCACGCCGAAGAGTTGCGTTACGAGCGACTGCGGGCCGAGGTCGCGACGTTGTCGTCGCCACCGGCAGTCGTCGATGCCGCCGAGAAGCTGGGGATGCAACCGCCGCCGATCGTCGAGTACGTCGAGGCGCCGGCCGCCGCGCCGAACGGGGCCGCACCCGACCGCACGTCGAGCACGCTGGCCGAGGTCCACGGCGAGGCGAAGAAGAGCCTTGACCCCTAGCCAACGCCCCTCGCCGCGGCGGACGCGCTCGCAACCGCGGCCGCGCCCGCAACCGCGTCCGGCGCGCTCGATGCGGCGAATCGGCATCTGCATCGTGGCAGTCGTCATCGTGTTCGGTGTGCTCTCGTTTCGGGTCACGCAGCTCCAGGTGCTGAGCGGTGACCACTACCGCGAGCTCGCCCTCTCGCAGCGACTGCGCACGATCCCGTTGAGCGCCGAGCGCGGCAGCATCTTCGATCGCAATGGTCGTGACCTCGCGATTTCGATCGAGCGGTCCTCGGTGTACGCCGACCCGTCCCTCGTCACCGATCCCGCGCTCTACGCGTCCAAGCTCTCGCCGGTGGTCGGCGTCGCGCAGGACGCACTGTACGAACGGTTGAACGACCGCACGCGGCGGTTCGTCTACATCGCCCGTACGATCGAGGACGCAGTCGTGGAGCAGGTGAGGGACCTCGGCCTCGCCGGCGTGGGTTTCGTGCCCGAACCGCTGCGGCAGTACCCGTCGGGGACCGTTGCGTCGACAATCGTCGGCCATGTCGGCGGCGAGGGCCGCGGTCTCGACGGCCTGGAGTCCCTGTACGACGAGGTGTTGCAGGGCACACCCGGCGAGGTCGTCGTCGAGCGCGATCAGCGAGGTCGCGACATCCCCGACACCGAACGCCGCCGTACCGCGGCGCGCAGCGGTACCGATCTCGTGCTCACGATCGACCAAGCGCTGCAGTATCAGGTCGAGTCGACCCTCGTGGATCAAGTGACCGCGACCGCGGCCAAGGGCGGCATGGCCGTGATCCTCGACCTCGAGACGGGCGACGTGGTGGCCATGGCGACCATCGAGGGCGCCGACGAGAACGAGTCTCCGCATCCGGCTCGGGCCGAGGACGGCGACAAGAACAAGCCGCTCACCGACCTCTTCGAGCCGGGATCGACGAACAAGTTGATCACGATCGCGACCGCGATCGAGAGCGGCAAGATCGGGCCGGACACGCCGTTCCAGGTGCCTTCGAGCATCAGTGTCGGCGCAGACAAGTCGTACACCGACGGGCACGGCGCCCGTGGGACTGCGCGCATGACGACGACCGACATCCTCCGCGAGTCGTCGAACGTCGGCACGATCATGATCGCGACGCAGGCGGTCGGAAAGGACGCGCTCGCCGCGTCCCTTCGCAACTTCGGGCTCGGGACGCGCACACCGATCGACTTCCCGGGCCAGCCCGACGGGCTGCTGCTCGAGCCCGACGAGTACTTCACGACCGGCCTGGCCTCGAGTGCGATCGGCTACGGCGTTGCCGTCACCGCGCTCCAGATGGTCGGCGTGTACGCGACGTTCGGCAATGGCGGCGCGAGTGTCCCACCGCGTCTGCTCGACGCCACGATCGACGAGCACGGCACTCGCAAGCCCGTCGAGCGTGTGGAGGGTGAGCGCGTCGTGTCCGCCCCGACCGCGGCGACGATGACGCAGATGTTGACGCAGGTCGTCAGCAACGGCACCGGAGCGTGCGCGGCAATCCCCGGCTACACGGTCGCGGGAAAGACCGGGACGTCGCGCAAGGCGGCACCCGAGGGCGGCTACACGTCGGGGACCATGGCATCCTTCGTCGGGTTCGCGCCGGCCGACAACCCGCGCTTCGCCGCCATCGTCGTCCTCGACGAGCCCGCCACCCAGTACGGCGGGATCGCGTCGGCACCGGTCTTCTCGGAGATCGTGCAGACCGCGCTCACGCAGTACCGGGTCCCGACGAACGACACGGGTCCTGAGCGCCAGTTCGATGTGGCGCGGGCGCGTGCGGAGGAAGCCGGGAACAATTGCACGGTTCCGCACGGCGCTGCCCTCCAGCAGGTGCTCGCACAACGCGAAGCCGCACGAGCCGCGGCGCAGGCGGCCGCCGCCGGCGCGCAAGCCGGGCCGGACGGCCTGAACCCGGGCGGCACGACCCCGGAGGGCGCGACCCCGGACCCCGGGCCGACGGCCGATACTGTCGCCGCCGACCCGTCCCCGACCGAGTAGGGGGGCGCGTGCGCATGCACGACCTCCTCGACGGACTCGACGTGCTCGACGTCAGCGCCACCCGAGGCGACCTCGATGTCGATGTGCGGTCCGTCGAACATGACAGTCGCGAGGTCGCGCCCGGCGCCCTGTTCGCGTGCATCCGAGGCGCAGTTGCCGACGGGCATGCCTACGCGGCGGCCGCAGTCGCCGCCGGTGCGGTCGGGCTCCTCGTCGAGCGGCGTTTGGACGTCGACGTCGTCCAGGTTCGGGTGCCATCGGTGCGCGCTGCGCTCGGGCCCGTTGCCGATCGCTTCCACGACCATCCGTCCCGTGCGCTGCGCGTGCTCGGTGTCACCGGAACGAACGGCAAGACCACGGTCGTCTCGATCGTCGACGCCATCGCGCGCGCCAACGGCGACCGAACGGGACGCATCGGGACGCTCGGAACTGCCATCGGCGACACCGTTCTGCCCCCGCTGCACACCACGCCGGAGGCGACCGAATTGCAGGCGTCGCTCGCGAGCATGCGCGACGCGCGTGTCGGCACCGTCGCGATGGAGGTGTCGTCGCACGCGCTGGAGCAGCATCGGGTCGACGCGACGACCTTCACGGCGGTGGCGTACACGAACTTGTCGCACGAGCATCTCGACTACCACGGCACGATCGACGCCTACTTCGCGGCCAAGGCCCGGTTGTTCGACGGTTCGTTCTCCGACACGGCCGCGATCTCGCAGGACGACTCGTACGGTGTCGAGCTCTCGACCCGCGCGCGTGCAGCAGGGATCGACGTGTGGACGACGGCGATCGACGACGATGACGCCGATGTTTGCGCGCGTGGAGTCGAGCTCACACCGGCTGTTACCGCGTTCACGCTCGTGTCGCGTCGCGACGGCGTCGCCGCGCGCGTGGAATCCCGGTCGCTGCTCGGCCGCTTCAATCTCGCCAATCTGCTCACCGCCGCGGCGCTCGCCGCGCGGGGGGCCTGCCGTGGGATGCCGTGGTTGCCGGTCTTCAGGCGCCCCTCCGGGTACCCGGCCGGTTCGAGCCGGTCGAGGCCGGGCAGTCGTTCCGGGTCCTCGTCGACTACGCGCACACGCCCGCCGCGCTCGAGCGCGTGCTCGAAGCAGCCGCGTCCGCTCGCCGGCGACGACGGCGCGGTTGTGGTCGTGTACGGCTGCGGTGGAGACCGTGATCGCGAGAAGCGACCGGTCATGGGTGCGGTCGCGGCGCGGCTCGCCGATCGTGCGATCCTCACCTCCGACAACCCGCGGTCCGAGGATCCCGACGCCATCATCGCGGCGGTGCTCCGCGGGGTTCCCGACGACGGTCGGACGGTCGTCGAAGCGGACCGCCGCACCGCGATCCGGCGCGCGATCCGCGAGGCCGGACCGAACGACGTGATCGTGATCGCCGGCAAGGGTCACGAGACCGGCCAGATCGTCGGCGCCGACGTCCGCCCGTTCGACGACCGGATCGAGGCGCGTGAAGCGTTGGAGAGCATCCGATGCGACTGACCGTCTCGGAGATCGCGTCACACGCGGGTGGGGAAGTCATCGCGGGCGATCCCGCGACGACGGTCAGCTCTTGGGCGTTCGACTCGCGCGCGCTGGCGCCGGGATCATGCTTCGTGGCGCTGAAGGATCACCGCGACGGGCACGATTTCGTCGCGGACGCGTTCCGATCCGGTGCGCACCTCGCCCTCGTCGAGCGGCCCGTGCCCGTGCCCGCGCGGCCGGACCGCGCCCTGATCCTCGTCCCCGACGTGATCGACGCGCTCCAGCGGGTCGCGCGCGCGGTCCGCGCCGCTCGATCGGATCTCGTCGTGATCGGCGTCACGGGTTCGACGGGGAAGACGTCGACGAAGGATCTCCTGGCCGCCGCGCTCCCACCGGGCTCGGTGTACGCGAGCCCCGAGTCGTACAACAACGAGTTCGGGCTGCCGGTCACGCTGCTCAACGCGCCCGCGCATGCCGGCACCGTGGTGACGGAGATGGGAGAGCGGTTCCCCGGCGACGTCGCGCTGCTGTGCGACATCGCCCGACCGCAACACGGTGTGGTCACGAACGTCGGCCTCGCGCACGCCGAGCACCTCGGCGGGCCGCAGGGCGTCGCCGAAGTGCTGTCGGAGCTCGTCACCGCGGTCCCCCGAACGGGCAGCGTGGTGCTGAACGCCGACGACGCGTGGACGCCCTGGCTCGCGGAACGCAGCGAGGCCGAGGTCGTGACGGTCGGCACGGACGCGAGCGCCGACCATCTCGTGCGCGACATCGAGATCGACGACGCATTGCACGCATCCTTCACCCTCGCCGGAACCCGCTTCACCGTCGGATTGCGGGGCCAACACCAGGTCCACAACGCGGCGATCGCGGCCGTGACCGCCGAGCGGGCGTGTGGTGTCGCGTTCGGTGAGAGCGCCGAGCGCATCGCGCAGGCGCGGGGCTCGCGCTGGCGGATGGAATTCCTCGAAGGGAACGATGGCGTCGTCGTGCTGAACGACGCCTACAACGCGAACCCGACCTCGATGGAAGCGGCGGTGCGGGCGCTCGCGCAACTCCCGGTGACGGGCAAGCGGATCGCAGTGCTCGGCGACATGCGTGAGCTCGGCGACCACAGCGTTGCCGCGCACGAGGCGATCGGCTCGGTCGTGTCCGAGCTCGGCGTCGATGTGCTCGTCGGGGTCGGGCGCGGAGGTGCGGAGATCGGCCGCGCGGCCGAGATCGCCGGTGGGGAGTGCCGGTGGGGGACGGGCGGTGGTGTCGCCGTGCACATCGCGGCCGACGCGGAGGAGGCGGCGCTCGTGGTCGAGCGACTGCTCGAGCCCGGCGACGCCGTGCTCGTCAAGGCGAGCCGGGCCATGGGGTTGCAAGCAGTGGCCGCGCGCCTCACCCACGGGGAGGCGATCGGTTGATCGCCCGGCCGACGCAGGAGGCGATCGGTTGATCGCGATGCTCATGGCGGCGGGGGCCGCCTTTTTCATCGCGATCGTCGGCACGCCGTTGGTGATCCGCGTGCTGCGCACGCGTGGGATCGGCCAGCAGATCCGCGACGACGGACCGATCGCGCACCCGCACGTCCACAAGGCCGGTACTCCGACCATGGGCGGGCTCGCGATCCTCGCTGCGCTCGTCGTCGGCTATCTGGTCGCGCACCTTCGGCGACCGAACGTCGCGTTCGCGAGCGCAGGCTGGACGCTGCTGATCCTCATCGTCGGGCTCGCGCTCGTCGGGTACGTCGACGACTACCTCGGTGTGCGGGCGCGCCGGAATCTCGGCTTGCGCAAGCGCGGAAAGACCATCGGCATCCTTGTCGTCGCGCTGCTGTTCGCGATCCTCTCGGTCAACTGGGTGCAGGTGTCGACGAAGCTCACGTGGACGCGACCGCTGGACTTCGACTTCACGACGATCGGTTGGATCGTGTGGGCGGTCGTCGTGGTGTACGCGACGGCGAATGCGGTGAACCTCACCGATGGGCTCGACGGACTCGCGGCGGGTTCGTCGGCGCTCACGTTCTCGGCCTTCGTCGTCATCGCGTTCACCGAGTTCCGACACCCGGAGATCTACGGGGTGCTTCCGGCGCAAGCGCTCGACATGGCGATCCTCGCGGCCGCGCTGGTGGGCGCGTGTGCCGGGTTCCTGTGGTGGAACGCCGCGCCGGCCCGGATCATCATGGGCGACACCGGCTCGCTCGCGCTCGGCGGTGCGATGGCGGGGCTGGCCCTGCTCACGCGAACCCAGCTCTTGCTGCCGATCCTCGCGGGGCTGCCGCTCATCGAGACGTTGTCGGTGATCGCACAGGTCGTCTCGTACCGCGGGTTCCGCCGCCGAGTGCTGCGCATGGCACCGATCCACCACCACTTCGAGGTGGGCGGCTGGTCGGAGTTCACGGTGATCGTGCGCTTCTGGTTGTTCTCGGCGATCTGCATGGCGCTCGGCGTCGGCATCTTCTACGCCGACTTCCTCCGGTTCGGACTCGAATGAGTCGGGCGCTGGTGATCGGGCTGGCGGCAACGGGCGAGGCGGTCGCCCGCCGGCTGCGGTCGGAGGGCTGGGACGTCGTGGTCAGCGACGACGCGCCCGGCGGAGATGCCTACGACGCGCGCCGCGACGCAGGCGCGTACGGCCGGTGCAGAGGTCGTCGAGCGTCCCGACGCGGCCTGGTACCGCGCGATCGCTTCGCAAGTTGCGCTGGTCGTGCCGAGCCCGCTGGTGCGTACGTCGCATCCTGCGATCACGGCCGCGCGAGCTGCGAACGTTCCGGTGCGGAGCGAGATCGACCTCGCCGGCGAACGGACGCGCGTCCCGATCGTCGCGGTCACGGGAACGAACGGGAAGACGACGGTGACGAGTCTCACCGCCGCGATGCTGGAAGCCTCGGGGCGGCGCGCGATCGCGGCGGGCAACATCGGCCGCGCGCTCATCGATACCGTCGACGACGACGGTCGAAGTGGTCGTGGCCGAGGTGTCCTCGTTCCAGCTCGCCCTGGCGGAGACCTTCCGTCCACGGGTCGCGGTCCTCCTCGCCCTCGCCGACGACCACCTCGACTGGCACGGCGACTTCGATGCCTACGTCGCAGCCAAAGCTCGGGTGTTCGAGCACCAGGCCGGCGACGATCTCCTCGTCTACGACGGCGACGATCCGGTCGCGTCGAGCGCGGCGGCGACCGCGCCGGCCCGCTCCGTCCCGGTTTCGTCCACCGAACGCGCCGACGCGTTCCATGTCGCGAGCGGCAGCCTGTGCGCGCCCGGTGGCCGCGCGTTTGCGGAAATCGCGCGCATGCGCCGCGCGCTGCCGCACGACATCACGAACGCGCTCGCGGCATCGGCCGCGGCACTGGAGGTCGGCGCGACCGAGGCCGGCGTCCAGGACGCGCTCGCCGCGTACCAGACCATGCCCCACCGCGTCGCGCTGGTCGGCGAGCATGGTGGGGTGCAGTACGTGGACGATTCCAAAGCGACGAACCCGCACGCGACCTTGCACGCCGTCGCGGCGTTCCGATCCGTCGTGCTGCTCGCCGGGGGCCGCAACAAGGGCATCGACCTCACCCCGCTCCGGCAGGGAGCCGATCACGTCCGCGCCGTCGTCGCGTTCGGAGAGTCGGCAAGGGAGGTCGAGGCCGTGTTCGACGGAGTGCGGCCCGTCGTCGTCGCGCCGTCGATGCACGATGCGGTCGAGCGCGCCATCGACCTCGCAGAATCCGGTGACGTCGTGTTGCTGTCGCCCGCCTGCGCGTCGTTCGACGCGTATGCGAACTACGGCGCGCGTGGCGATGACTTCACCGCCGAGGTACATGCCTTCATCGCGCGCGCGGAAGCGGCATCGAATTGACCACGATCTCGCCGCGCGTCGTACTCGGCCGTCTCGGTCAGCGCGCGGCGCGCACCCGCGAGCGTGCCGACGTGCGGCTCGCGCTCCCGAGACCGCCGGCATACGTCGTCGTGTGTGCCACCGTCGTCGTGCTGAACATCATCGGCCTCGTGATGATCCTCTCTGCTTCGTCGGTTGCCGCGCTGAGCAATTACGGATCGTCCTGGTACTTCTTCAACCGGCAGCTCGCCTGGGCGATCTGCGGTGCCATCGCCTTTGTCCTCTCGGCGCGTGCCGATTACCACCGGTGGCGGCGCATCGCGCCCCTCCTGCTGATCGTGACGGGCGCGCTGCTCGTCGTCGTGCTGGTGCCCGGCATCGGCATCACAGTCGACGGGTCGCGCCGATGGCTGGGCTACGGAGCCATGCGGATGCAACCGAGCGAGATCGCCAAGATCGCGCTGCTCGTGTTCAGCGCTGACGTCCTCACCCGACGCGCCGATGCCCTCGCGGACTGGCGGGCATGGAACCCTGTCCTCATCGTCGGCGGACTGCTCTGTGGCCTCGTGATCCTCGAGCCGGACCTCGACTCGACCGTCGTGTTCGGCCTGATCATCGGGGCGATGCTGCTCGTGGCCGGCGTGCGCATGAAGCATCTTGCGACGTTCGCGGGCGCCGGCATCGCGCTGTCGACGATCCTTGCGGTCGCCGTTCCCTACCGCCGGGCGCGCGTGTTCGCGTTCCTCGACCCGTGGTCCGACACGAGCAACACCGGCTACCAGATCGCGCAGTCACTGATGGCCCTCGGGAGCGGCGGCGTCGACGGCGTCGGTCTCGGCGCCGGGCGGGCCAAGTGGATGTTCCTGCCCAACGCTCACACCGACTTCATCTTCGCCATCATCGGCGAGGAGCTCGGCCTCGTCGGCTGTCTCCTCGTGCTCGGGTTGTTCGCAGGCTTCGGGCTCGTCGGCTTCCACGTCGCGCGCAATGCGCCCGACCGCTACGGGATGCTGCTCGCGGCCGGCATCACCACGTGGATCGTCGGCCAGGCCGCCATCAACCTCGGCGCGGTCGTGGGCGTACTGCCGGTCTCCGGGATCACGCTGCCGTTCTTGTCGGCCGGCGGCTCCTCGCTCGTGTTCTCCATGGCGGGTGCGGGCATCCTCGCCAACGTGGCCCGCCAGTCGTTTCCCCGATCCCGGGCCCGCCCACCGCAGGCGCGGGCACCCGGGGCCCGGCCATCTCGCGCGCAGGTCGGGGCGATGAGCCATTCGACCTTCGCGATCCTCGCGGGCGGGGGTACCGGCGGCCACGTGTATCCGGCGGTGTCGCTCGCGCAGGAGCTCGTCGCGCGGGGCCACGATCCCGCGTCGGTCCATTTCGTCGGGGCCAAGCGGGGCCCCGAAGGGCGGGTCGTCGTCGACGCCGGCTTCACCATCGACCTGCTGCCCGGACGCGGCCTCCAGCGCGCGCTGACGCTCGCGAACATCGGCGTGGTGCTGGAGACGATCGCCGCCTTTGTGCGAGCGTTCGGGATCGTCGGTCGCCACCGGCCGCGTGTCGTCGTCGGGTTCGGCGGGTACGCGTCGCTCCCGTGCGTCCTGGCCGCGTGGTTCTGGCGCGTGCCGCGCATCGTGCACGAGCAGGACTCCGTGATCGGCCTGGCCAATCGCATCGGCGTACGTCTCGGCGCGCGTGTGGCGGCGTCGCTCCCGGGCGTCGATGTCCCTGGCTCGGTCGTCACGGGCAACCCGGTGCGAGAGGTGTTTCGCGACTTCGAACGAGCGCCGCAGGCGCCGCCCCTCGTCGCCGCGTTCGGCGGTGCGCTCGGCGCCCGGAGCATCAACGATGCCGCGCTCGGCCTCTACGACCGCTGGCGTGATCGCACCGACGTCGCGGTCGAGCACGTGACCGGCCCCCGGAACGAGGCGGCGTGTGTGCGGGCGCTCTCGGATCTGCGACGGGCGGGTGACACGCTCACCTTCAAGATGGTGGGCTACGAGCCCGAAATGCCGGCGCTGCTCGGCCGGGCGTCGGTCGCGGTCTGCCGGGCCGGTGCCGGCACCGTCGCCGAACTGACGGCATCCGGGCTGCCGTCGGTGCTCGTGCCGCTCCCCGGTGCGCCGAGCGACCACCAGGCCCGGAACGCAGCGACCCTCGCGGGGGCAGGCGCGGCGGTCGTGGTCGCCGACGAGGAATGTGACGCGGCGCGCCTCGACCACGTGGTCACCGAACTGCTCGCCGAACCCGAACGGCTCGACCAGATGTCGGCGGCCGCCCGTTCGCTCGCGCGACCCGACGCTGCGGCCCGACTCGCCGACCTGGTCGAGAACATCGCTCGCACCGCCCGAAGGCGAGCGCAGATGAGCGAAGCGATCGCCGACGGCCCGGGGGTCGATCTCTCGTCGCCGCGTACGGTGCACGTCGTCGGTGTGGCCGGCGTCGGGATGAGCGCGATCGCGTTGCTCCTCGCTCGCATGGGCCATGTCGTCAGCGGCTCCGACATCAAGGACTCCACCGTCTTCGACCGGCTGCGCGCGGCGGGCATCACGGTGTCGATCGGGAACCGCGCCGCGAACGTTCCCGACGCGGCCGACGCCGTCGTGTACTCGACCGCCGTGCCGCTCGACAATCCGGAACTGGTCGCGGCGCGCGAACTGCAGAAGGACGGGCACGATGTCCGCGTGATGCACCGCGCCGGTGCGCTTGCCGCGATCGCCGCGATGCACCGCACGATCGCAGTTGCCGGATCGCACGGCAAGACGACGACATCGTCGATGCTCGCGCTGATCCTGCGTGCCGCCGGCTGGCAGCCCAGCTTCCTCATCGGCGGTGAGCTGAACGAGGTCGGCACGAACGCCGCCTACGGCGACGGCGGCTGGCTCGTACTCGAGGCCGACGAGAGCGACGGCACGTTCCTGCGCATCGTGCCCGACGCCGCGATCGTGACGAGCGTCGAGCCCGACCACCTCGATCACTACGGCGGTGGCTTCGCGTCCCTCGTCGACGCGTTCGAGCGCTTCGTCGACAGCGTGGCCGGCCCGGTTGTGATCGGCGTGGACGACGCCGAGTCCGCGCGGATCGCCCGTGCGCGGGCCCACGTACGCACGTACGGGGAGGATGCACGCGCCGACTACCGCGTGACGCACTACCGCAGTGACGCTTCCGGCTGCCGCTTCACGCTCGTCGCGGACGGCGCGACGCTCGGCGATCTGGTCGTGCCGATCGGCGTCAAGGCGGCGACGAATGCCACTGGCGCGGCCGCGATGGCGCTCGAGCTCGGCGTTCCCTTCGCCGAGATCGCGCGCGCGTTGCGGAGCTTCGGCGGCGTGGCGCGCCGCTTCCAGTTCCGCGGGGAGCGCGATGGTGTGGCGTTCGTCGACGATTACGCCCATCTGCCCACTGAGGTCGCGGCCTCGATCACCACCGCGCGCGAGGCGTTCGCAGGGCGCGTGATCGTGGTGTTCCAGCCGCACCGGTATTCGCGAACTGCGTCGCTCGGGCGAGACTTCGCGGACGCCTTCACCGGTGCGGACATCGTGGTGATCACGGACGTGTACGCGGCGGGGGAGAAACCGATCGCGGGTGTGAACGGCCGGTTGGTCGCCGACGCAGTGTCGGAGCGCCACCCCGACCTCGATCTCGCGTACGTCGCAGGCCGCCGCGACCTCGATGATCTGCCGGCCCGCCTCGCGCGGCCGGGCGACGTGGTGCTGACGCTCGGCGCCGGCGATCTCACGACGATGCCCGACCTCTGGTTGGCCGCGGGACGCACGTCGTGACGCTCGCCGCGACGATCGAAGCGTTGCAACGCGCGCTGCCGGGCCAGGTGGAGCTCGGCGCACCGAGCGCGAAGTACACGACCTACCGCTGCGGCGGTCCCCTCGCGGCGCTGGTGCGCGCCGAGCACGAGGACGACATCTTCGCGCGTGGCCGCCACAGTCTCGGCGACGGGCGTCCCGGTGCTCGTCATCGGTCGGGGCTCGAACCTCCTCGTGGCCGACGCGGGATTCCACGGGATCGCGATCCTGCTCGCCGGCGACATGGAACAGATCGCCGTCGATCGACCCCGGAACCTCGCGCAGGCGGGCGGCGCGGTCGCGCTGCCGGTCCTCGCCCGCCGGGCCGGAGCGGCAGGCGTGGCGGGCCTCGAGTTCTACGTCGGGATCCCCGGAACCGTCGGCGGCGCGATCCGGATGAACGCCGGCGGGCACGGACGCGAAACGAGCGACGTGCTGGTGCACGCCCGGGTTTGCTCCCTCGCGGATGGCAACGTCCGTGAGCTCACCCCCACCGATCTCGGGCTCGCCTACCGGCATTCGACGATCGGCGCGTGTGACGTCGTTCTGGCCGCGTCGTTCAGCGGGCACGCCGACGACCCCGCCCGCTGTGCGGAACGTATCGACGAGATCGTGCGCTGGCGCCGAACGCACCAGCCGGGCGGCCAGAACGCGGGCTCGGTGTTCACCAACCCGCCCGGCGACGCCGCCGGCCGGCTCATCGAGGCCAGTGGCTGCAAGGGCCGGCGCATCGGCGGGGTCCACGTGTCCGAGAAGCACGCCAATTTCTTCGTCGCGGATCCGGGAGCGTCAGCCGACGACGTCCGCGCGCTGGTGAGCGAAGTGCGCGATGTCGTGGCCGCCGAAACGGGCGTGAAACTCGTACCCGAGCTCCACTTCGCGGGTTTCGAGACCTCGGGGATCCCGACATGACGACCACGATCGATCCTCGTTTCCGGGAGCGGCGCATCGAGGTGCAACGCGAAGCCGGCCGCAAGCGCCTGCGGTATCTGCTCGCGATCGTGGCCCTGGTGGTACCGCTCGGGCTCGTCTTCCTCGCAGTGGAGTCACCGGTGCTCGACGTCGACCACATCCGCATCGAGGGTGTGAAGACGATCGATCCCGTCGCCGTCGAACAGGCCGCCGGCGTCGAGACCGGCGCGCCGTTGCTGCGTGTCGACACGGGCGCGGTCGCAGCGCGCATCGAGCGGTTGCCGTGGATCGCCGACGCCGAGGTGTCGCGCGGGTTGCCGGGCACGTTGCGCATTGCCGTGACCGAACGTGCCGCGGTTGCGTACTTGCGCAGAGACGACGCACACGTCGCGCTCGTCGCCTCCGACGGAACCGTGATCGCCGACAGCGCCGCGCCGCCGCCGGGCGCTGATCGAAGTGCGAGGCGCGGCGGGCGTGCCCGCGGCCGGGGCCCGGCTGGAACCGGCGGGAGCCGCGGGCGCGGCGGCCGCGATGCCGCCCGAACTGGCAGCTCGCATCGGTGCGGTCGACCTCACCGACGACGCGGTCACGCTCGTCCTCAACGGCGGCGGCACGATCCGGCTGTGCGACGCGACCGACCTCGAGGCCAAGGGCGCAGCCGCGCTCGCGGTGCTGCAACGCCTCGGCGATCGCGGGTTCGAGTACGTCGACGTGTGCGTCCCGCAGTCGCCCGTCGCCAAGTGAGCGAGCGGCAGGAGTGGGCACGGAGCAGTGAGCAGTGTGACGGAAGGGGAGGATGTTTGATTCTGCGCATCCCCTCCGTTACAGTCTCGACGCATACCATAGGGTGACATAACGTTCAACCTGCACTCGAGGTTGAGACTTGTGGAGAGAACCCGCAAGCACAAGAGCAAGCGAAGAGCAAGAAGACCAGCAAGCAGAAGAGCACGAAGAAGAGAGGTCGCCAGATGCTCGGCGCTCCGCAGCACTACCTCGCGGTGATCAAGGTCGTCGGTGTCGGCGGCGGCGGTTGCAACGCGATCAACCGGATGATCGACGCCGGCTTGAAGGGCGTCGAGTTCATCGCCGTGAACACCGACGCCCAGGCGCTGCTCCTGTCGGACGCAGACGTGAAGCTCGACATCGGCCGCGAGCTCACGCGCGGCCTCGGCGCGGGCTCCGATCCCGAGGTCGGCCGGCAGGCCGCCGAGGAGCATCGCCAGGACATCGAAGAGACGCTGAAGGGCGCCGACATGGTCTTCATCACCGCGGGCAAGGGCGGTGGCACGGGGACGGGCGCGGCGCCGCTCGTCGCCGAGATCGCGCGTGGCCTGGGTGCGTTGACGATCGGAGTGGTGACGCGGCCGTTCGGGTTCGAGGGTCGCCGGCGTTCGGTCCAGGCCGAAACCGGCATCCAGAACCTCAAGGACAAGGTCGACACGATCATCATCATCCCGAACGAGCGCCTGCTCCAAGTGAGCGACGAGCGCACGTCGATGCTGAACGCGTTCAAGATGGCCGACGAGGTGCTGCTGCAAGGCGTGCAGGGCATCACCGACCTCATCACGACACCGGGTCTCATCAACACCGACTTCGCGGACGTCAAGATGATCCTCACGAGCGCGGGATCGGCGCTGCTCGGCGTCGGCTATGCGTCCGGCGACGGTCGCGCCGTCGCCGCCGCGCGTGGCGCGATCGCGAGCCCGTTGCTCGAGGCGAGCATCGAGGGTGCGCGCGGCATCCTGCTCAACGTGAGCGGGCCGTCGGACGTCGGCCTGTTCGAGTTGAACGAAGCCGCCGAGATCATCGGCGAAGCCGCCCATCCCGACGCGAACATCATCTTCGGGGCCGTCATCGACGACGCCCTCGGCGACGAGGTGCGCATCACGGTGATCGCCGCCGGGTTCGATCGCTTCGAAGGCGAACAGCGAGGGAACCGTTCGTTCGACACCGTCGAGAACGCGCTCGGGCTCGACGACGAAGATTCGCTCGCCGGCGACGACGCGCTGAATCTCGGCGAAGACGACTTCGACGTGCCCGAGTTCCTGCGCTGAGCGACAACCCTCGACGCTCCTTCGCGCCCGGCTGGGGACCGCGCGGATCTGGTGCAGCGGTCGGGACGGCGGCGTCTCACGCGAACCGTACGAGAGCTGCAACGTCGGAACCCACGTCGGCGACGAGCTCGCGGCCGTCGTGCGGAACCGCCGGCGCGTCGCCGAGGCCGCCGGCCTCGTCGATCCGAGCGCATGGATCTGGCTCGATCAGGTGCACGGTTCCGGCGTGCACAGGCCCGACGTGCACAGGCCTGACGTCGAGGGGGCGACGGCACCCTCGTCGGCAACGCTCCCGGTCGCGGACGCGTCGGTGACGACCGAGGTGGGCGTGCCGCTCGCGATCATGACCGCGGACTGTGCGCCGGTCGTGCTCGCGAACGACGGTGCGGTCGCGGTCGCCCACGCCGGCCACCGCGGCCTGGCCGCAGGTGTGCTCGAAGCAGCCGTCGAGGCGCTGCGTGCCGTCGCCTCCGGTGATGTGCGCGCGTTTCTCGGCCCGTGCATCTGCGTCGAGTGCTACGAGTTCGGTGCGGGCGACCTGGCGGAGCTCGTGGAGCAGTTCGGTCCCGAGGTCGAAGGCCGGACCAGGAACGGCGAGCCCGCGTTCGACATCGCCGCGGCCGTGCGAGTCGCGCTGGCGCGTGTCGGCGTCGGCGACCTCGACGATTGCGGCATCTGCACCGCCGATTCGCCCGAGTACTTCTCCTATCGCCGCGACGGCGTCACCGGACGTCAGGTGACCGTTGCGACGTTGGTGACGGTCGGCCCGGGATGGCCGGCCGGATGATGGTCACGGTGCCGTGAACGGCATCGCCGAGCGCCTGGCCGCCGTACGAGAGCGGATCGACGTGGCCGCGCGGGCGGCCGGGCGTGAACCCCGGTCGGTGGACCTCGTGGCGGTCTCGAAGACCGTCGCCGCTCCCGCGCTCCGCGCCGCGCTCGACGCGGGTCAGTTGCAGTTCGGCGAGAACCGGGCTCAGGAGCTGGTCGACAAGGCATCCGAGCTGGGCCGGCACGTTCCCGCACCGGTCTGGCACTTCGTCGGGCGGCTCCAGCGGAACAAGGTGCGGATGCTCGCGCCGCGGGTCGCGCAGTGGCATTCGATAGACCGGTCCGTCTCTCGTCGATGAGGTCGCGCGCGTCGCGCCCGGTGCGCGCGTGTTCGTACAGGTGGACCTGGCCGGCGAACCACAGAAGGGAGGGTGCGCGCCGGGCGAGGCGGCGGAGCTCGTCGATCGATCGCGTGCCAACGGCCTCGCCGTCGTCGGGTTGATGACCGTTCCGCCACTCGTCGTCGATCCGCGTCCACACTTCGCGGAACTGCGTACGCTGGCAGAACGGCTGGACCTCGTCGGGCTCTCGATGGGGATGACAGCCGACTACGAGGTCGCGATCGCAGAGGGCGCGACATGCGTACGGGTCGGGAGCGCGATCTTCGGTGCTCGCCGCGAAGCCGGACCTCTGCGACGATAGGGTTCTCTCAGCCTCCGGAGGAAGCGAGCATGTCGGTGTTTCGCAAAGCGATGGTCTACCTGGGCCTCGTCGACGACGACGAGTACTACGGCGACGACGGCGGCTACTACGAGGACGAAGGTCCCGAAGAGCCCGATCGCAAAGACCGCAACGACCGTTCCGATCGCAACGACCGAAATGAGCGAAACGAGCGCTCGACGCGTGCAGCCGCGCCCGCCTCCGGCGAGCGAGTCCGGTCACGGTGATACGCGGCCGGCGCGAGCGTGACGAGCCGGCACCGGCCGCCGCAACTTCGACGCGGCCCTCGGCGGTCACCGCGGTACCGATGCCCGCGCAACGCGTGCACGTGATGGAGCCTCGGGGGTTCAACGACGCCCAGGAGGTCGGCGACCGGCTCAAGGACGGGACGCCGGTGATCCTGAACCTCCAAGGCGTCGACCGTGATCTGCAGCGTCGCCTGATCGACTTCTCGAGCGGTTTGGCGTACGCCCTCAGCGGCACCATGTCGAAGGCGGCCGATCAGGTGTTCCTGCTCACGCCGTCGAACGTCGAGGTCTCCGAGGAAGAGAAGGAGCGGCTCGAGGCTCGGGGCCTGTATCGCGCCTCGCGCGCGTGATTACGCAGCTCCTCTGCATCCTTCTCACCGCGTACCTGGTGGTGGTGTTGGCGCGGGCTCTGCTGTCGTGGTTTCCCGTTCGCCCGGGAACTCCGGTCGCGAGGATCGCCTTGCTGCTTCGTGACCTGACCGAGCCGGTCCTGGCCCCGATCCGGCGCGTGATCCCGCCGGTGGGCATGTTGGACATGTCGGCCCTCGTGCTCCTCATCGGCATCGGGATCCTGCGCGCCGTCATCTGTTCGTGATCCGACGGCGTGTCGGATGACACCGTCGGATACCCGAGCGGATACACCCGAATCGGATACACCCAATCGGATACACGTTGTGCGCGGCACCCAGCGTTAGTCTTTTCGCATGGAGATCACCGCCCGAGAACTCCGAGATGTCGAAATCGCCGAAGCCTTCCGGGGCTACAACCGCGAAGTGGTCAACGACTTGCTCGAGCGAGCCGCGTCCACGGTCGAAGCCGGTGAGCACAAGCTGCAGGAGCTCACGGAGCGACTGAAAGCTGCGCAACTCGAAGCGGATCGTGGTCGCGAGACCGAGGACATGCTCCACCGCACGTTGCTGCTCGCGCAGCGTGCCGCCGACGAAGCCGTCGGCGAAGCGCAGGAGAAGTCGCGCGAGATGATGGAGCAGGCCGAGCTCGAGTCGCACAAGCTCGTCGCCGACGCGCAGGCCGAAGCACAGCGTTACGGCGAGGAAGAGCGCATCCGGCTCGAGGACGAAGTGGTCGACCTTGCGACTCGACGCGACACGCTGCTCGCCGATGTCGACGCGCTCACGCGTTACGAGAGCGACTACCGCGACCGCGTCGCCGCGGCGCTCGAACAGGACCTCGACGCGGTACGCAACCGCACCACGGGTTCGCCGGGGGCGTTGCCCGAGATGTCGAGCGTCGAGCTGCCGGCGGCGCGAGAAGGCTTCGCTCGTTCCGCGGTCGCGTCCGAGGTGTCCGACACCGACACCGACACCGACACCGACAGTTCTGACATCGAGGAGTGGTACGAGCCCGCCGTCGTCAGCACCGATGTCGGTGCTGCGCCGATCCCAGTCGATGTCGATGCCGATCTCGATGCTCGAAGACGAGCCGCAGAACGAGGCTGCGGACGGACCGGAGACGGCTACGGAGTCCGACCGCGACGCCGGGTCGTTCTTCGCCACCACCGAAGTGGGCGAGAACGGCGATGCCGGCGCGGTTGCCGACGATGATCGTCGGTTGCCGAAGACGCCGTTGCCGAAGATGCCCGTGCTGAAGACGCCCGTGCTGATGATGATGGTGGGACAGGGCACAACGCCTTCGAACCGACGACCGCGGCGTTCGCCACCGACATCCCGACCGGCACGGTGATCGAGCGCGAAGCGATTCGCCTGCGAACCGACCCGCCAGGTGAACGCGACCGCCCTCTTCGACGCCGAATCGCCCGACGCCGAATTGGTCGACACCGACTCGGGCGGGCCGGCATCGGTCGGGGCGCCGCCGCGCGACGCGGTCTTCGACCCGTTGCGGCCCGCCGCTCTCGACACCGGCGTGCTGGACGACGACGCGTTCTTCGCGACGCTTCGCGAAGCCGTGCACGACGAGACACCGCTCGGTCCGCGCGACGACAACGAGGACGTCGAGGTCGAGGTCTACGGCGACTCCGGCGAGCGCAGCTCGTTCCGCGACGTCTTCCGCCGCCGTCGCTGACCCGCTCGACCCCCGGAGGGTCGCTGTCGCGGGTACGACGTCGCCGTCGTCGTCCGTCGTCGTGGCGTCGCCGCGGCGGGCATGGTGGCCGGGACGGCTCGTACTGCGGGCTACACTCCCTCGGCTCCGAGGGCCTGAGCGCCCCATCGCCGCCGGTCACCGCCTGTCGCCGGCGAGCCGACGACCGGAAGGACACGATGCCCAAGGTGACAAAGGCCGCGAAGTCGGCCAAGCCCGCGGCGTCGAAGTCGGCCAAGCGCCCGACCGCGAGCAAGAACACGACCGCGAACAAGAACACCCCGAACAAGAACACCGGGGCGAGGCGGCCCGTCGCGAAGCAGACCTCCGCCAAGCGGGTCGGCCCAGAAGCAGTCGCCCCAGAAGGCGCGTGCGAAGGCACCCGCTCGGAAGGGGCCGGCCCAAAAGGTGTCGGCCCAAAAGGTGTCGGCGAAGAAGCAGGCCCCGGCAAGCAAGAGAGCCCCGGCGCGGGCGACGAAGGCTCCCGTCAAGAAGCGCGCCCCGGTCAAGAAGCAGGCGCCCGCGAAGAAGAAGGCGCCGGCGAAGAAGGCGCCCGCGAAGAAGGCAGCGGTGAAGAAGGCGCCGGCGAAGAAGGCGCCGGCCGCTCCGAAAGCCCCCGCGCCGAAGGCCGAGAAGGCCAAAGCGCCGCCCAAGCCTGCGCCGCCGCCGAAGCCGAAGAAGCTTCCGCCGCCGCTCGCGCCGAGCACGCTCGAGAAGTTGCGGGAACGGCTCGAGGAGGAGCGCGACCGGCACACCCGTCAGGCCGACGAGCTCCAAGCCGAAGCCGAGGTGCTCGCCACCGAGCGCGAGCAGGGCGACACGCAGTTCGACGAGGAGTCGGGCGAAGGCGACACGGTGAGCGTCGAACGCGAACGTGACCTCGCGTTGTCCGCGACGGCGCGCCAGACCGTCGACGACATCGAGCGCGCGCTGGCCAAGATGGCCGACGGAAGCTATGGGCTCTGCATCACGTGTGGCGATCGCATCCCGGTCGCGCGGCTCGAGGTGATTCCGTGGGCCGAGCAGTGCGTGAAGTGCAAGGCCCGTGGCGAGCGCCGCCGATAATCGCATCGAGGCGCCGCCGCGCGGCCGCCTCGCGCGCATCGCCCTTGTCGTGGTGGCCATCGTGGCCGTCGACCAGCTGACGAAGGCGTGGGCGGTCGCGAACCTTTCCGACGGTCCGATGGACGTCATCGGCGACACCGCGCAGTTCGCGCTGTCGCGGAACCCCGGAGGCGCGTTCGGTCGGTTCCAGGGCATGACGACGCTGCTCGCGATCGGCGCCATCGTGGTGTCGGTCCTCATCGTGCGCGAGGCGCGCAACGCCACCGACCGCGTCCGGCTGATCGGGTTCGTGCTCGTGCTGGGCGGTGCGCTCGGCAATCTCGCCGACCGGTTCTTCCGCGCGCCGGGCTTTCTTCGGGGTCACGTCGTCGACTTCGTCTCGGTCGGCCAGTTCCCGGTGTTCAACGTCGCCGACTCGTGCATCACGATCGGCGCGATCATCCTCGTGTGGGGCACGCTGCGGGCGTCACCGAAGACGTGAGCGCTCCGTGAGTCCGGCGGTGAGCTCGCGGTGAGCGCAGCCGAGCCGGTCACGATCCCGGACGCCCTCGACGGCGAGCGCATCGATCGCGCCGTCGCCCTGCTCACCGGCTGGAGCCGGGGCGACGTGCAGGCGTTGCTCGGACGGGGCGCGGTCCTGGTCGACGGGAACGCCGTCGGCAAGAGCCATCGCCTCCGGACGGGTGCGGTTGTCGAGCTCCTCGACGAGCCCGCGCCGGCCGAACCGCCGTCCGCCGAACCCGAGGTCGAGGTCGACGTCCGCTACGAGGACCACGACGTCATCGTGGTTGCCAAACCGGCCGGCATCGTGGTGCACCCGGGTGCCGGGCACTCGAGCGGCACCCTCGTGCACGGTCTGCTCGCTCGCTTTCCCGAGATCGCGACGGTCGGCGACCCGTTCCGGCCGGGAATCGTCCACCGCCTCGACCGCGACACGAGCGGGCTCATGGTGGTCGCACGCTCTGCGCGCGCGTACGAGGCGCTCGTGGATCAGCTCGCCGCGCGCGCGGTCGAGCGTCGCTACGACGCGCTCGTGTGGGGTCATCTCGACGCGCCGCGCGGCACGATCGACGCGCCGATCGGCCGCTCGGCGGCGCGACGAACGCGCATGGCGATTCGCGACGAAGGCCGGCCCGCGCGCACGGCCTACGTGGTCGACCGCGCGTTCGACGAGCCGCGTTGCAGTCGGCTGAGCTGCAAGCTCGAAACCGGCCGCACCCATCAGATCCGCGTCCATCTCGCCGCGATCGGACACCCGGTGGTCGGCGACGCGACCTACGGCGGCCGGCGCGACTCGATCGGGTTGTCGCGTCCGTTCCTGCACGCGACGCACCTCGCGTTCGCGCAACCGGTCACGGGCGACATCCTCACCTTCGACGAGCCGCTCCCCGCCGAGCTGGCCGCAATCCTCGACTCGCTCGATGCGCGCGGATGAACCGGAGGAGAGGGTCAGGGGCCGATCGCGCCCGGGTGACCGACCATCGTCCGCTCGACGAGTTGCGCGAGCGTCACCTGTTCGAGGTATCGGCGGGTCTCGTCGGACACGCAGACCCACACCTCTTGCAGGATGCAGTGGCCTTCGCAATGGTCGGGGTGTTCGGCCAGGGGTAGCTGTGGGCCCTCGACCGCGGCGACGATGTCGGCCAGTGTGATCTCGGCCGCCGGGCGCGCGAGCACGTAACCGCCGCCGACGCCGCGCTTCGAGCGCACGAGTCCCGCGCCCTTCACCGCCAGCAGGATCTGTTCGAGATAGGGCTGGGGCAGGCGGGTCCGTTCGGCGATCTCCTTCACCGACGTCGGCCGGCCGGTGCCGTGCAACGCGAGGGAGAGCAGAGCCCGGGCGGCGTAGTCGCCACGCGTCGACACCTTCACCTCGCCATGCTCGCGTACATTCGCGGACAGGTGGAACCTTCGACCGAACCAGTGCTTCCTGCGCTCGAGGGCGCGTCGGTCGCAGGAATCGTGCCCGCGCTCCTCGGCGGACGCGACCCGTCGTGGCTGCCGGGACCGGTCAGTGAGGCGAGCGCGGTCGTGCTCCTCGCGCTCGACGGGCTCGGTTGGAACGCCCTGCAGGAGCACGCGTCGCGCCTCCCCACGATCGCCGGCATGCAGGGCGGCAGGATCACAACCGTCGTCCCGGCGACCACCGCGACCGCGCTGACGTCGATCTGCACCGGTCTCGCGCCGGCGCAGCACGGCGTGCTCGGGTATCGAATGTTGGTCGAGGGCGAGGTGCTGAACGTTCTGCGCTGGACCACCACGGGCTCGCGGCCCCCGGATCCCTTCGACGTGCAGCGCCACACCGCGTTCCTGGGGCGCGAGGTCGCAGTGGTCACGAAGTCGGAGTTCCGCAACAGCGGGTTCAGCAAGGCGCACCTCCGCGGTGCGAAGTTCGTCGGCTGGAACACGGTGTCGGCACTGGTCGAGCACTGTGTCCGCCTCGTCGCGTCGGGCGATCGGTTCGTGTACGCGTACTACCCGGGCATCGACAACATCGCGCACGAGTTCGGGCTCCACAACGGTTTCTACGAACGTGAGCTCGAGTTCACGGACCGCTTGGTGGGCGACCTGCTGACATCGCTGCCGAGCGGCACCGCGCTCGTCGTCACCGCGGATCACGGGCAGATCCACCTCGACCGCGACGACTGGATCAGCCTCGACTCCCTGGCATCGATGATCGACGTGATGGCGGGCGACGGCCGCTTTCGCTACGTCTACGCGCGGAAGGGCGCGGCCAAGGAGCTCGCGGCCGGCGCGGCCGAGCTGCTCGGGCGGCACGCCTGGGTGTGCACGCGCGCGCAGGTGCTCGACGAGGGCTGGATCGGTACGGGCGCGACGGGGAGCGTGCCGGGCCGCATCGGCGACGTCGTGCTCGCGTCGCGCGACGCTTCCGCGTTCGTCGATCCCGCGCTGCCGGTGGAGGTACGGCTGCGGTCGGGGCACGGCAGCCTCACTGCGGACGAGATGTACGTCCCCCTCGTCGCAGCCGTTGGACGGGCGTGACGCGTACCGACGTGCAGGTGCGGGGCTTCCGGCCCGACGAGTGGGAGCTGCTGCGCGAGCTCCGCCTGCGTGCGCTCTCCCAGGATCCGGACGCGTTCTTCTCGACGCGCGCGCGAGAGGTCGCGTTCACCGACGAAATCTGGCGCGAGCGCACGAGCAACGCCGGGCTCGCAACGTGCGACGGCGAGGGGGCCGGCATCGTCAGCGCCGTGCCGGTGGACGGCGACGGCGCCGAGCTCGTGGCGATGTGGGTCGCGCGCGACTTCCGCGGTCGAGGTGTCGGCGGCGCGCTCGTCGCGTGGGTCGTGGCCGAAGCTCGGCGCGCCGGCCGCGCCTTCGTTCGTCTCGCGTACGCGCACGGAAACGACGACGCGGCGCGTCTCTACGCACGTTGCGGGTTCGTCGAGACCGACGACGACGAGCACGCGGGCGCGCGACGCGACGAGATCGACCACGTGATGCTGTTGACGATCACACCGGTCAGCGAACGGAGACGGTGAGCCGGCCGGAGACATCTTCGGCCACCACGGCCTTCTTGCCGTCCGGGAAGGCGTAGCCGACGTAACCGGCACAGGGCGTCAGGATCCTCACGACGCCGGCCGCCGCACCTCCCCGCGCTTCGAAGCGGCATTCGACGAAGTCGTCGGGGGCGACGAGATAGCCGACGGCGACGGTTTCCGAAGCCGAGGTCAGGCGGCCGGCATCGAGCAGCCACGTGGCGGACGGGCCCGCCACCTCCTCGACGGTGTCGCCGATGCGCAGGTACGACGTCAACGAGTCCTGTCCCGCGATCGCAGTGGACGAGATCGAGACGGTCTCGCCCTCGACGACCTCCATGGGGACGCGGTCTCGGCTCGTCGGACCGAACGGGTCGCCGGCGGCGTGCTGCGAACGCACGAGGTACGCCGCGCGGTCGGGGAACTGCTCGATCGCATCGAGACGAGCGCCGGGGATGTCGATGCCGACGACACGCGGCCCGTCCAGATCGGCATCGTTGGCAACCCGCACGTACGGATCGCGAGGGAACAGCGGGTCTTCGAGCACCAGGCTCCGGCCGGGAGCGTCGAGGAGTGCCCATTCGGCCGAACGCGCCCGCCCGTCTTCTTGCGCATCCTTCAGAACGTTCGTCGTGACCGGTATCGCCCAGGCCAAGGCGAGCACGATGAGCCCACCGGCGAGCGCCGGCCGTGGGGCGCAACGTCGTCAGACCCCAGGCGGCGAGCACGGCGAGCGGCACCAGCAGGATGTAGTGGTAGAAGGGGCCGAGCGCGTCGTACAGGTCGAACTGGATCGCGTTGGCGACGCCCCACCAGAAGTAATAGGCGACGATCACCGTTGCGATCATCGCAACGAGGAGCCACAGGCGGCGGTCGCGCCACTTGCGGGCGACGGCATAGCCGGCGAGCGCGAGCACGAGCGGAGCCGCCAGCATGAACCTCGGGAATGCCAGCAATGACTCCCATGTGGCCCGAGCCGCCTCGGCCGGCGTGTAGTCGATGTGCGCGCCTTCGGTGACTCCCGGCACGACGAAGGTCGCGCGGTTGCCGAAGCCGAACCGGTCGATCGGTCCGCTCACTTCGAACGGGAGGCGCCACGGTGCGCCCATGACGGCCGCGTTGTACAACGCGAGGAGCACGAGCGACGGCGCGGCACCCAAGGCGGTGAAGCCCGCCACACGCGCGAGGTCCCGACCGCGGCCGCTCGACACAACGGCGTACACCAACACGGGCACGGCCGCGATCAGGGCGTCGTAGGGACGATGGAACACGGCCACGCCGAGCAACGCTCCGGCGACAACGGCAGGCGTCGCGCGCTCGGTTCGCAACGCGCGCAACAGCGCGGTCGCGCCGCCGATCCCGAGCACGAACGAGAGTTGATAGCCGAGGAGCGTTCCCGCCTGCAGCCAGACGAACGGCGACAACGCCACGATGACGGCGGCGATCGTGGCGATGCGCCGGCTCCGCAACAGCTCGAGCGCGAATGCGTACGTCGCGACGACTGCGCCGGCGGCGAGGAGCAGCTGCAGCGGCAGTGGAGACCGCAGCAACGCGCGCGATGTCGCGATCAGCGCCGGCCAGACCGGCTGGTACTTGAAGACGACGCGGTCGTCGCGAAAGCCCGAGAGGAAGGGCCGGAAGAACGGATCGTGCGTCGACCGCGGCAGGGTGAGCTCGCGGTCGGACAAGGCCCGGGCCTGGGCGTCGTATGCGACCTCGTCCAGGTTCGGTGACCCGTGGGGGAACACGTGCCGGTCGACGAGCACGGTGCAGAGCACCGTGACAACGGCTGCCGCCCCGACGAGGAGGTACGCGCGCCACCGAGACCGGAGGAGCCTGTCGATGGCGCAGGACACTAGGAGTGCGGCATGCGGGCCGCGGCGATGGCGGGCTCCGAGTTCCTTGTCGACCTCATCGACGCGCGCCTAGTCTCGAATGACACCAGTGTCATTCTCCACAGGTTGCTCCACAGGCCTGTGGACAAGTCATCCGAGGCCATCCGAGTCAATTCCACGGCATCCGAGGTCCCGAGATTCCTGATTCCGACTCCTTCGTCCATCTGCACCTCCACACCGAGTACTCGATGCTCGACGGGGCGTCGCGGATCGGCGAGGTGGTGGCGGCGGCCGCCGCCGACGGGCAGCCCGCAGTCGGGATCACCGACCACGGGAACATGTACGGCGCGCTCGAGCTGTACCAGGCCGCCCGCAACGCCGGGATCAAGCCCGTGCTCGGCATGGAGGGCTACTTCACGAACACGTCGCGCTTCGACCGGCCGAAGCGCAGCGAGCACGAGATCTTCCACCTCACCCTGCTCGCCGAGACCGAGCAGGGTTATCGCAACCTGATCAAGGTCACGAGCCACGCCTACCTCGACGGCTACTACTACAAGCCGCGTTCCGACTGGGAGCTGCTCGAGACCTACCACGAGGGGATCACCGCCACGACGGGTTGCCTCGGTGGCCTCGTCTCGCAGCTGATCCTGCAAGGCGACGAAACCGCCGCGCTCGCGGCGGCGGCGCGCTTCCAGGACATCTTCGGACGCGACCGGTTCTTCGTCGAGCTCCAGGACCACGGCCAGGAAGACGACGCCAAGGTCATCCGCCCGTTGCTCGACATCGCCCGGCGGTTGCAGGCGCCGCTGCTCGCAACGAACGACAGCCACTACACGACCAAGGAGCACGCCGAAGCGCACGACGCGTTGCTGTGCGTGCAGACCGGCGCACTGCAGAGCGAACCGAACCGCCTGAAGTTCCACGGCGACAGCTTCTACATCAAGTCCGCCGCGGAGATGCGCCATCTCTTCCGCGAGGCACCCGAAGCCTGCGACAACACCTTGCTGATCGCCGAGCGCGCGGCAGTCGACCTCGACTTCGGCAACGCGATCCTGCCGTCGTTCCCCGTGCCCGAAGGCCACGACGAGAACTCGTACCTCCGCGAGCTCACGTTTGCCGGCGCGCAGGACCGTTACGGCACCCAGCTCGACCCCACATGTGCGCGAGCGCATCGACTTCGAGCTCGACGTCATCAAGTCGATGGGCTTCTCCGCCTACTTCCTCGTGGTCTGGGACCTCATCCGGTACGCGAAGTCGCACGACATCCGCGTCGGGCCGGGCCGGGGGAGCGCGGCGGGATCGTGCGTCGCGTACTGCCTGCGCATCGTCGACATCGACCCGATCCGTTACGACCTGCTGTTCGAACGGTTCCTCAATCCGGGTCGCAAGGAGATGCCCGACATCGACATGGACTTCGACTCCCGCTACCGGGGGGAGATGATCCGCTACGCCGCGCAGAAGTACGGCGACGACCACGTCGCGCAGGTCGTCACGTTCTCCACGATCAAGGCCCGGGCCGCGGTGCGCGACGCCGCCCGCGTGCTCGGCTATCCGTACGCGCTCGGCGACAAGGTCGCGAAGCTGATGCCGCCGCTCGTGATGGGCCGCGACACGCCGCTGCACGCGTGCTTCGAGAAGCAGTCCAAGTACGCCGACGGCTACAGGATGGCGACCGAGCTCCGGCAGCTCTACGACGACGATCCCGACGCCCGCCGCACCATCGACGTCGCCCTCGGTCTCGAAGGCCTCCGGCGCCAGGACGGGATCCACGCCGCCGCGGTCGTGATCACCCGCGACCCGCTCACGGAGTACGTCCCCGTGCAGCGCAAGCCCGAACCGGGCATGCCCATCGAGCAGTCACCGATCGTCACGCAGTACGAGATGAACGGCGTGCAGGAGCTCGGGCTGCTCAAGATGGACTTCCTCGGGCTGCGCAACCTCGATGTCATGGAGATCGCGCTGGCGCTGATCGAGGCGTCCACGGGAAACCGGCCCGACATCGACAACGTCCCGCTCGACGATCCGACGACGTTCGACATGTTGCGACGGGCCGAGACCATCGGCGTGTTCCAGCTCGAAGGCGGGCCGCTGCGCGCGCTGATCCGTTCGCTCGCCCCGAAACGGTTCGAGGACGTGTGCGCGCTCGTCGCGCTCTACCGGCCGGGCCCGATGGGCACGAACATGCACAACGAGTACGCGGATCGCGCCAACGGGCGGAAGCCCGTCGTGTACTACCACCAAGACCTCGAGGAGATCCTCGCGCCCACGTACGGGCTGATGATCTACCAGGAGCAGCTGATGCGCGTCGCGCAGAAGCTTGCCGGCTACACGCTCGAAGAGGCCGACAACCTGCGCAAGGCCGCGGCGAAGAAGAAGCGCGACCTCATGCGCGCCGAACGATCGAAGTTCGTGGCGGGCTGCGAGCGCGGCGGGTACGGCCCCGAGTTCGGCAGCGAGATGTTCGCCGTCATCGAACCCTTCGCCGACTACTCGTTCCCGAAGGCGCACGCGACCGGCTACGGCCTCATCGCCTACCAAACCGCGTGGCTCAAGGCGAACTACCCGGTCCAGTACCTCGCCGCGCTGCTCACGAGCGTCAAGACGAACCTCGACCGGGCCGCGGTGTACCTCAACGAGTGCCGGTTGCTCGACATCCCGGTGCTCGTCCCCGACGTGAACGCGTCGGTGAGCGACTTCTCGTGCGAGTTCGGCGACGGCTTCCGTATCGGGGCCGTTCGGTTCGGGCTCTCTGCGGTACGGAACGTCGGTGAGGGTGTGTCGGCGCTGATCATCGCCGAGCGCGAGGCGAACGGTCCGTTCACCGACTTCCACGACTTCTGCGAGCGGGTGGACGCGAACGTCCTCAACAAGCGCACGGTCGAGTCGCTGATCCGTGGGGGCGCGTTCGACTCGCTCGGACACCCGCGCCGAGGCCTGTGCATCGTGTTCGAGCAGATCGTCGAAGTCGCGTTGCGCCGCCGGCGCGAGCGTGAGGCCGGCACGATGAGCCTGTTCGACATGCCGTCGGCCTCGGGCGCCGGTGACGCCGACGCCGCGCTGCCGGTGTTCGACGACCGGCTCGGCGTCCCCGAGCTCGAATTCGACAAGACCGAGCGACTCCGCCTGGAGAAGGAGATGCTCGGGCTCTACGTGAGCGAGCACCCGTTGATGGGCGCCGAGCGTGCGTTGCGCAGGCACGTCGAGTGCTCGATCACCGAGTTCCTCGACATGGATGAAGGCGCGGTGCGCACGGTCGCCGGTGTCGTGACCGCGTTGAGTCGCAAGTACACCAAGCGCGGCGACCTGATGGCGACGTTCCTCCTCGAAGACATCGCGTCGTCCATCGAGGTGATGGTCTTCCCGAAGACGATGGCGCAGTACAGCGAGCTGTTGGTGCCCGACGCGATCGTGACGGTGAAGGGCCGCCTCGACGGACGCGAGGACACGCCCAAGCTCATGGCGCTCGAGCTCACCCGGCCCGAGATCCACCTCGACACGGGCCCGCCGGTCCGGCTCCGGGTGAAGGCGGTTGCGCTGACTCCGGAGCGGGTGACCACACTGAAGTCGATCCTCGCTTCACACGGCGGCGACAGCCCGGTGTTCGTCCACCTCGTCGGCGCCGAGAAGGAAACCGTCCTGCAACTCGGCGACGAGTTCTGCTGCAACGGCGCCAACGGCATGTTCGCCGAGCTCCGCATCCTCTTCGGCGCCGACTGCATCTTGTAACCGACCGGTTTCGGCGACAATTCGTGACCCTATAGGTCGCCTCCTGTCGCCAAAACCTGTGGTTCAGCCCGCTTTGGCGATGACGTTCTCGGAGAACTTGCCGAGTTGGGTGCGGAGGGTGTCGAGGTCGAAGCCGAGCGGCGGGATGATGAACCGGGACACGCCGAGCTCGGCGTAGCGCTGCACGGTGTCGAGGTCGAGGCCGCCGCCGCTCGTCACCTCGATCGCGTCAGGATCACGACCGGCGTCTTTCGCGGCGGCGCGCATCTTCTCGAGCAGCGGCACCAACCCGTCCTGATCGCCGCGGCCGGGGAAGAAGCCGTCGCCGATGCGGCCGGCGCGGCGCGCGGCCGCGGGCGTGTGCCCGCCGATGTGGATCTTGGGCCCGTCGGCCGACGCGGGCTTCGGGTACGACTTCAGCGCGGCGAAGCGCGTGAACTCACCGTCGAACGCGGTCTCGGGTTCGCGCCACAGCCGGCGCAGCACCTCGATGTGCTCGTCGGTGCGACGGCCGCGCTCGTCGAATGGCACGCCGAGTGCGTCGAACTCCTCCTCGAGCCAGCCGACGCCGACGCCGAGCTCGACGCGACCACCCGACAGACGGTCGAGCGTGGCGAGCTCCTTGGCGAGGATCACGGGGTTGCGCTGCGGCAGGATCAGGATGCCGGTCGCGAGCCGGATCCGCTGCGTCGCCGCCGCGACGTACGCGAGCCAGATGAGCGGATCGGGGATGGGCACGTCTTCGCCGCCCGGCATCTTCCCGGTCGGCGAGTACGGATAGGGCGACTGGTAGTTCGTCGGGACGACGACGTGCTCGACGGTCCACAGCGACTCGAAACCGAGCTCCTCGGCGAGCTGCGCGAAGCCGACCGCCAGCTCCGGCTCCGAGAACGGCCCGCCGTTGGCGAACATCAGCCCGAACTTCATGGCGGGAGGTTCCCACACGCGCCTGCCGTCACACCATCGTCTCGCCTGCGCTCACGTTCACGGCCTCGCCCGTCACCCCGGCCGCGTCGCTCGACAGCAGCCAGCAGATCGCGGCCGCGATCTCCTCGGGCTCCTGCATGCGCCCGAGCGGGATCCGCTGCTTGAGATAGGTGTCGAAGCCCGCCGCGCCGCCCATCAGCATCTCGAACGCGCCGTTCGGGTTCACGAGATCTGTGTCCACCGTCCCCGGGCACACCGCGTTCACCGAGATTCCGCTCGGACCGAGCTCCGTGGCGAGGCACTGCGTGAGGAGGATCACAGCCGACTTCGCGGCGCAGTAGGCGCCGAGCATCGGGAACGCGCGCTTGCCGGCCTGGCTCGACACGTTGCAGATGCGTCCCGGGACCCGCGCGTCGACCATCCGTTGCGCGCACGCTTTCGACACGAGCCACGTTCCGACGACATTGACGTCGAGCACGCGTCGGAACTCCTCGGGGGGCACCGTCAGCAGCGGCCCGACCCCGAAGCCGGGTCCGCTGCCGCCCGCGACGTTCGCCACCGCGGTGATGGTGCCCAGCGCGTGGGTCGCTTCGGCGATTGCCGCGTCCACTGCTTCGGCATCGGAGACATCCGCACGGACGCCGACCGCGTTGCGACCGAGCGCGCGAATCTCGGCGACGACCTCGTCGAGATCGTCTCCACTCGCAGTGCCGTGCGCGGGTGCTTCGTCATACGCACGCGCGATGTCGAGACACGCGACGTCGGCTCCGTCCTGGGCGAGTCGCATCGCAGTTGCGCGTCCGATCCCGCGCGGCCGGGCGGCGCCGGTCACCAGAGCGACGACGCCGGTGAAGGTGCCTTCGTGCGTCACGACGTCGGTACGAAGGCGTCGGTACGAACGGCGTCGGTACGAACGGCGTTCACGAAGTCGACGAGCGCGGCGTTGACCTCGTCGGGCTTCTCCTGCTGCACCCAGTGCCCGGCGCCTTCGACGATCACGTTGCCGCGATGGGCTTCGAGCCAGCCGTCCATGATCGCCGGTGGGCTCATCAACAGGACGGGATCTTGCGCGCCGCCGATGAACAACGACGGCATCGTGACCTTGGCGCCGTCGACGCGCTGCGTCAGCTCCCAGTTGCGATCGAAGTTCCGGTACCAGTTGATGCCACCCCGGAAGCCGGTGCGCGTGAACTCCTCCACGTAGTGGTCGAGCTCGGCCTGCGTCAGCCAGTCGGGGAGCGCGTCGGGTTCGGGCAGACGGTCGACGAAGCCGCGGCCGTCCGCCGCGTAGAAGCCCGCCGCGCCCGCGGTCGTGGTTGCGTTCGTGGTCGTGAGCCCGCACAACATGCGCCGCATCGTCGTCGCGACATCTCGTCCGAGATCGGCGTCGGCCACGCCGGGCTCCTGGAAATAGAGGATGTAGAAGAACGCGTCGCCGAAGACGGTGCGCATGGCCTGCACCGGCGGGATCGGACCGCGCGGGAGGAACGGCACGCTCATGCCGACGACACCGGCGACACGTTCGGGTGCGAGCAGTGCAAGCTGCCACACGACCATCGATCCCCAATCGTGGCCGACGAACACCGCTTGCTCCTCGCCGAGATCGTCGAGGAGCGCGACGAGGTCACCGGTCAGGTGCTCGATGTCGTAGTCGGCGATCGCGTCGGGCCGGCTCGATCTTCCGTACCCGCGTTGATCGGGCGCGAGCACACGGCAACCGGCGGCGGCGAGCGCAGCCATTTGATGACGCCACGAGTACGACAGTTCGGGGAAGCCGTGGGCGAGCACGACCGGGAAACCATCCTCGGGACCCGCCTCGACGACGTGTAGCTCGACACCGTTGGCGGCGACGGTGCGTTCGGACGTGCTCACCGGGTGCTCGCAACCGCAGCGGCATCGATGCCGAAGAGCGCGCGTGCGTTGCCGCCGAGGAACGCGCGGCGCGGCCGGTCCGAGAACCCGCCCGCGAGCTGGTCGAGGTCGCCGACGTATTCCGGTGTGTGGTCCGCGTGGGGGAAGTCGGATGCCCACATGAACCGGTCGCCGAAGTGTTCTGCGAGCATCGGAATCGTCCGTTCGTCGGGGTCGCACGAGATCCAGCAGCGGTCGCGGAAGTAGTCGCTCGGTCGGTGTTCGAGCGGTACCCGCGTGCCGATGAAGGTGTGACCGTAGATCGCGTCGATGCGATCGAGCCAGTAGCCGATCCAGCCGCCGCCCGACTCCAACACGACGACCTTCAGTCGGGGGAACTTGTCGAACACGCCGTAGTCGAACAGGGTCGTGAATTGCTGGCGGACCCCATCCGACGCCGTCACCGACGCGAGCAGCCGGAGCTGCTTGACGTTCTCCCACGCACCCATGCGCGCGCCCTTCGTCCACTGCGGCTCGAACGTGGGGTGGATCGCGAAGGGCACGTCGAGGTCCTGTGCCGCGGCGAACACGGGATCGTTCGAGGGATGACCGAGCGGTCGGGCGTCATGGGTGAACGGCGCGACGTACGCACCGCGCGCACCCTCGGCAACGGCGCGCTCGAGCTCCTTCGCGGCCGCGTCGGGATCACCCAACGACAGGTGCGCGGTGGGAACGAGGCGCGGGTTGCCGGCGCAGAACTCGCAGATCCAACGGTTGTACGCGCGCGTGTACGCCTGCGCGAGATCGGGATCGGTGAGCTCGGCTTCCCACAACAGGCCGACGGTGGTGTAGAGCACGACCGCGTCGATGCCCTCGGCATCGAGGAGCCGGCAACGCTCGTCCGGGTCCATGCTTCCGTACGGCGCCTCGCGCAGGTACGTGCGGGCGGGATCGAGCTGCATCGCGCGGAGATCGGGATCGCCCATCGCGCCCAGGGTCGACGGGAATCCCTTGCGGCTCATCACCGACGGCGTGCCACCGATCTCGAGCGCCTCGAGCCCGTTGTCGTCGACGATGAAGCGCAGGGCACGGTCGCGGTATTGCGGATCGATGTACTTCTCCCACAAGTCGGGCGGCTCGAGGATGTGACCGTCGGCGTCGATGGCACCCTCGTACGAGAGTCGAGCCGTCTCGTGCATCGCCTTCGCCACGTCATCCTCCGTCGCCGGTCGTGCGCACTACCAAGTCTGGCCACCAAGTCTGGTACGTCGCGGCGACGAGCGGGACCCGTCGAGCGGCGCTCCCTTACTATCCGCCGATGCGAATCGGGATCTTGGGTGCGACCGGGCCCGCGGGACGTGGCCTCGCCGCGCGCCTGGCGAGCGTGGGTCATGAAGTGTTGTTCGGCTCACGAGCCGTCGACAAGGCGCGCGGCCGGCGTGTCCGAGCTCGAGAAGGAGTGGGGTGACCGGGTCGCCGGTCGGCTGATCGCGTGCGACAACTCGTGGGCGTGCGACGCGCCTGTGGTCATCCTCGCCGTGCAGGCCGAAGGCGCGATCCCGACCGTGCAGGAGCACGCGGAGCGCCTGCCCGGCAAGATCGTCGTCTCGATGGCGAACAACCTCGTGAAGCACGGCAAGGAGTTCAACGCGGTGCTGCCGCCGCACGGATCGGTGGCGGCGGAGATCCAGGCGCTGCTCTGGCGATCACGCGTGTGCACCGCGTTCCACCTCGTGCCCGCGGCCGAGTTCGGCGCGCTCGACCACGACATGGAGAGCGACGTGGTCGTGCTCGGCGACGACGACGACGCCAAGCAGTCGGTCATGGAGATCACGGAGAGCATCCCGAACCTGCGACCGCTCGACGGTGGCTCCTTGCGCAACGCGGTCGGTATGGAGACGTTCGCAGCGGTGCTCCTGACCGTGAACATCCGCCACAAGATGCGGGCCAGCCTGCGCCTCACGTCCGTGTAGCTTGCCGTGTCGTGATCCGGCTCTACGACACTGCCCGCCGCGCGGTGGTGCCGTTCGAGCCGCCGCCCACCGTCCGGATGTACGTGTGCGGGATCACGCCCTACGACTCCACGCACCTCGGTCACGCCGCCACCTACCTCACCTACGACATCCTCATCCGGCGCCTGCAGGACCTGGGCCACGACGTGCGGATGGTGCGCAACATCACCGACGTCGACGATTCGATCCTCCCCAAGGCGCGCGAGCTCGGCGTGCCCTACCTCGATCTCGCGGAGGAGGAGATGAAGCGGTTCCGCAGCGACATGGCCGCCCTCGACATGCTGGCGCCGGTGGCGGAGCCGCGCGCCACCGAATCGGTCCCGAAGATCGTGGACCTCGTGTCGACGCTGCTCGGGTCGGGGCACGCCTATCTCACGGCCGGCACCGCGTACTTCGACGTGTCGTCGTTCGAACGCTTCGGTGAGCTGTCGCACTACCGCGAGGACCAGATGGTGAAGCTGGCCCGGGCGCGGGGCGGGAACCCCGACGATCCGCACCGGCGCGCCCCGCTCGACTTCGTTCTGTGGCAGCCGTCGCTCCCGGACGAACCGGCGTGGCGCGCACCGTTCGGTGTCGGGCGCCCGGGCTGGCACATCGAGTGCTCGGCGATGGCGATGCACGAGCACGGCCCGACGCTCGACCTGCACGGCGGCGGCACCGACTTGATCTTCCCCCACCACGAGTGCGAGATCGCGCAGAGCGAAGCGGTGACGGGCGAACCGTTCGCGCGGCACTGGTTGCACTCGGCGATGGTGAACTACGAGGGCGAGAAGATGTCGAAGTCCCTCGGCAACCTCGTGTTCGTCAGCGATCTGCTCGAGGAGAAGGACCCGCGCGTGATCCGCATCGCGCTGATGCGGCACCACTATCGCCACGGGTTCGAGTGGTACGACACCGATCTCGACGAAGGCGACGCGCTCCTGCATCGTCTGCTCGTCGCGGCGCGCGAAACCGACGGGCCGGATCCGCGGCCGTTCGCGGAACGGGTCCGCGCTGCGCTCGACGACGACCTCGACACGCCGCGCGCCCTCGAAGCGCTCGACGACCTCGCGAGCGCGGTGCTGTCGGGTTCCGGTGATCCGTCGGCACCCGTCGTGCTGCGCGAGCTCGGACAGCTGCTCGGCCTCGATCTCTCGCGTCCGCTCGACGTCGCGCTGACCGCATCCCGGTCCATAAACGGGGAGGTCCTTCGGATGCCCGCTGGTACCGTGGCGCGCCCATGCGAGCGCGGCAGATCACGATCACGCTTCCCGACGGCTCCACCAAGGAAGTCGAGCGGGGAACGACCACCGCGGCGGTCGCGGCGTCGATCGGCTCCCGGCTCGCCAAGGACGCGGTCGCGGCCAAGGTCGACGGCGAGTGGGCCGACCTCGGGAGCCCGCTCGAACACGACGCGAGGGTCGAGATCGTCGTGGCCGCGTCGCCCGACGGCCGCGAGGTGTTGCGGCACTCCTCCGCGCACGTCATGGCCCAGGCGGTCACGCGTCTGTTCCCGGGGGCGAAGTACACGATCGGCCCCGCGATCACCGACGGCTTCTACTACGACTTCGACCTCCCCGACGGCCGCACCTTCCACGAGAGCGACCTCGCGCAGATCGAGGACGAGATGCGCGCGATCGTGAAAGCGGATCAGGCGTTCGTCCGCGACGAGCTCACCTACGACGACGCGCTGGCGGAGTTCGCCGAACAGCCGTACAAGCAGGAGATCATCGAAAAGGTCCGTGCCGGCGACGCCACGACCGAAGACGCCGGTGAAGCGGGTGGCGACGGCGACGGTGCGGGCGTGTCGCTGTACCGCAACCTCGTCGACGGCGAGGTCGAGTTCACCGACCTGTGTCGCGGTCCCCACGTGCCGTCGACGGGCAAGCTCCGTGCGTTCACCCTGACCAAGGTCGCGGGCGCGTACTGGCGGGGCAACGAGAAGGGCCCGATGCTCCAGCGCATCTACGGCACCGCGTGGGAGTCGAAGAAGGCGCTCGACGAGTACCTCCATCGCATCGCCGAAGCGGAGCGACGCGACCATCGCAAGCTCGGCGTCGAGCTCGACCTGTTCTCGTTCCCGGAGGAGATCGGTTCCGGGCTCGCGGTGTTCCACCCGAAGGGCGGCATCGTGCGACGCGTGATGGAGGAGTACTCGCGCGAGCGCCACGAGGCGGGCGGCTACGAGTTCGTGAACTCGCCCCACATCTCGAAGGAGAACCTGTTCCAGACGTCCGGGCACCTCGAGTGGTATGCGGACGGGATGTTCCCGCCGATGCATCTGGACGACGTCGGCGGCGAGGGCGGCACCGACTACTACCTGAAGCCGATGAACTGCCCCTTCCACGTGCTGATCTTCCGCAGTCGCACGCGTTCGTACCGCGAGCTGCCGCTGCGGATGTTCGAGTTCGGGTCGGTGTACCGGTACGAGAAGTCGGGTGTGGTGCACGGCCTCACGCGCGTGCGGGGGATGACGCAGGACGATGCGCACATCTTCACCACGAAGGAGCAGATGACCGAGGAGATCGGGTCGCTGCTCGACTTCGTCCTCGATCTGCTGCGCGACTACGGCCTCGACGACTTCTATCTGGAGCTGTCGACCAAGCCGGAGGAGAAGTTCGTCGGCGGCGACGACGATTGGGACGAAGCGACGGAGGCCTTGCGACTCGCGGCGTCCGGCAAGCAACTGGAGCTGGTGATGGATCCGGGCGGCGGTGCCTTCTACGGGCCGAAGATCTCGGTGCAGGCGCGAGATGCCATCGGCCGGACGTGGCAGATGTCGACGATCCAGCTCGATTTCCAGACGCCGCAGCGGTTCGACCTGCACTACGTCGGGACCGACAACGAACGGCACGTCCCCGTGATGATCCACCGGGCGCTGTTCGGTTCGATCGAGCGATTCTTCGCGGTGCTCGTCGAGCACTACGCCGGCGCCTTCCCGCTCTGGCTCGCGCCGGTGCAGGCTTCGGTGCTGCCGGTCGCCGACCGGCACGACGCGTACGCCTTCCGCGTCGTCGACCGGCTGAAGGGTCTCGGTTACCGCGCCGAGCTCCTCGACGGCAGCGCCGGCGGCGCTGGGCGCGCGCATCCGGCGGGCGAAGATGGAGAAGGTGCCGTACGTGCTCGTCGTCGGCGACGATGACGTGGAGGCAGGCACGGTCGGAGTGAACCGGCGCGGCAGCGAACAACCCGAGCGGGGAGTCGCGGTCGACGAGCTGGTCGAGCGGTTCGCCGCCCAAGTCGCCTCGCACGCCTAGCCGTGCCGCTCGAACGGCTGTGGGCCGGATGGCGCAGTGCCTATGTGTCCGGCCTGACCGACGACGAGGTGGCCGGCGGTGAGGAGGCGGGCGACGGTTGCGTGCTGTGCCGGCTCGTCGCCGCCACCGACGACGAGGTCGCGCTCGTGCTCGAACGCGTGCCGCGCACGATCACGGTGATGAACCTCTACCCGTACGGGTCGGGTCATCTGATGGTCGCCCCGATCCGGCACGTCGCGAGCATCGAACTGCTCGACGCGGAAGAGACGCTCGACTTCGCGCAGGCCCAGGCGCGCGCCGTGCTCGCAATCCGCGCGACCTACGGCCCCGACGGCATCAACATCGGCGCCAACCTCGGTCGCGCCGCGGGCGCGGGCGTGCCGAACCACTTGCACATGCACGTCGTGCCCCGCTGGACCGGCGACACCAACTTCATGACCGCGATCGGCGAGGTCCGCGTCCTCCCCGAGGACCTGCACGACGGCTACCACAAGCTGCGTGCGCACTGGCCCGACCAGTAGCGTCACCCGCGCGCTATGGCTGACGAACCCGGCGGCGACGCCCAAGGCGATTATGCCCGACGATCTCGACGTCACCGCGTACGTCGGGCCGTACACGTTCCCCGACATCAAGCGCCGCCGGATCGCCGGGACGATCTACGCGGTGCTCACGTTGGGATGCATCGCGGTCGGGCATCGCGTTCTCGAATTCAGGTTTCGTGCTCGCGGCGGTGCTGCTGGGTCTGACCGCCATCTATCACTTCGTCGCGGGTTGGCCGTTGCGGATCGACCAGACCGAAGCGCTCGCGGTCGCCAGCCGGACCGTGGGGTTCCCGGTCGGGCACGCATCCGCGCAACTCGCGTGGCGGGGACTGCTCAGCCGGCCGACGTGGCGGATCCTCCTCTACAGCGCGGACGAACCGCCCAGCATCCGTGGACTCGTGCAACTCGATGCGGTAGACGGAGACGTGATCGGCTCGTACACCGAGCACAATCCCGAAGACTGGTCGCAGCTCGCCGGCTCCTGAGGTCGGCGACGCCCGTCGAGCTGCTCGCGGCCGCGCTCACCTTCTCCACGAGGTGGGCAGGCACCGGGTCGTAGTGCGAGTGGCGCGCGGTGAACCGGCCCCGTCCCCCGGTCATCGAGCGGAGGTCGATCGCGTAGCGGAGGATCTCGGAGGTCGGCACGCTCGCGGTGATCTCGACCTCGCCGCGCCCGATCGACGCCGAGCCCTGGATCCGGCCCCGCTTGCCGTTCAGGTCGCCCATGATGTCGCCCTGGTTCGCCTCGGGCACCATGACGACGAGCTCGCTGACCGGCTCGAGCAGCACCGGCCCGGCCTTGGCCATCGCGTCCTTCAACCCGTGTGACGCGGCGGTCTTGAACGCCATCTCGGAACTGTCGACCGAGTGAGCCTTGCCGTCGTAGCACGTCACTCTGACGTCGACGATGGGGAACCCGAGCGCGCCGCCCGATTCCGCGGTTTCCATCACGCCCTTCTCGACTGCGGGGATGTACTGCCGGGGGATCGCGCCACCCACGATCTTGTCGACGAACTCGACCCCCGAGCCGCGCTCGGTCGGCTCGACCTTGAGGAACGCCACTGCGAACTGCCCGTGGCCGCCACTCTGCTTCTTGACCTTGCCCTCGGCGTCGGCGTCGCCGCCGATCGTCTCTCGGTACGCGACGCGCACGTCTTCGCTCTCCACCTCGACGCCGAACTTGCGGGCCAGTTTCTCGAGTGCGATCGAAAGATGGGTTTCGCCCACACCGCGCAACAGGGTCTGACGGGTCTCGGGATTCCGCTCGATGCGCAGCACCGGGTCCTCTTCCTGGAGGCGGTGCAGCGCGTTGGCGAGCTTGTCCTCGTCGGCCTTGGACTTGGCGTGGATCGCGACCGCGAGGAGCGGTTCGGGCAGCACGAGCTCGTCGACCTCGGGCTCGGTGCCCTTGGCCGCGAGCACGTCGCCGGTCGCGAGGTCGTTGAGCTTCGCGACCGCGGCGATGTCGCCCGCCGCGACCTCCTGGACAGCATCCTGTTCCTTGCCGCGCATGGTGAACAGCTGGTGGATGCGTTCGTCGCTGTGGGTGCGGACGTTGAGGAGCACGTCGTCGTGCTTGACCGTGCCGCTGCGTACCTTGAAGAGGTTCACGTGGCCGACGTACGGATCGACGATCGTCTTGAAGACCTGCACCGCAACCGGGCCGTCGCCGGCGGTCGGTTCGGGTGCTTCTTCGACGATGAACGAGATGAGGCGGTCGATGCCGACGAGCTTCGTCGCGCTGCCGCACAGGACGGGAAAGACGGTGCCGCTCGCGATCCCGTCGGCGAGCGTGTGCGCGAGCTCCGCGGTCTCGATCTTCTCGTCGCCGAGGTAGCGCTCCATGAGGTCGTCGTCGCCGACGACGATGCCCTCGATGAGCGCGTCGTGGATCTCGTGTTCCTCCATCTCCATCTCGGCGGGGATCTCGCCGGTGCTTCCCGCCGCGGAACCGTCGGTGTAGGTCACGGCGGTGTCGTTGAGGAGCTCCACCACTCCGCGCAACGCGGCCTCTTCGCCGATCGGGAGCTGCAGCGGCGCGACACCGTTGCCGAAGAGCTCCTTCAATTGGTCGAGCGTCCGCGAGAACGACGCGCGCTCGCGGTCGAGCTTGTTGACGAAGATCGCGCGCGGCACGCCGAGGCCTTCCGCGAGCTTCCACGCGACCTCGGTCTGCACCTCGACACCTTCCACCGCCGAGACGACGAACACCGCGAGGTCGGCGGCGTGGAGCGCGGCGGTGACGTCCCCGATGAAGTCGGCGTAGCCCGGCGTGTCGAGGATGTTGACCTTGTGCCCGTCCGCTTCGAGCGGCGCGAGCGTCAGCGACACCGAGATGCGCCGGCGTTGTTCCTCGGGATCGAAGTCGGAGACCGTCGAGCCGTCCTCGACCCGGCCGATCCGGCTGGTGGCGCCGGCCGCGAACAGGAGCGCCTCGGTGAGGGACGTCTTGCCCGAGCCGCCGTGCCCGACCAGGGCGACGTTGCGGATCTTGGCCGTCGGGAAGGTCTTCACCCACGAACCCCCTTGTCTCGGTCGGTCAGCCCCGGGAGCTCGAGAAGCCCGACTGCCGGGAAGGGGAGTCTACGAATGCCGCTTCGGGCATGTCATCGGGTGCGGGTGCACCCCTGGTACCCTCGCCCCAGGCGCTCGCGGACGCGAGCACTCGCAGTTCTGCGCCAGGGATTGGCGTCAGGATCGGGCACGGTGGGTAGCCACCAGGTTGCCCGATATCAACCAGTTCTCGAGAGCTCGAGGAGACGGCATGCTCGACCGGCGCTGGCGCGGTGGCGTCGAGCGGGGCCTCGGCCCCGTCGGCGACCGACTGCGAAGCATCGGCATCAGTCCGGATGCGCTGACCGTGTTCGGTCTGGTCGCATCCGCGGTCACCGCGGTGTTGATCGCGACCGGGCACCACGGCTGGGCCGTCGTCGGCGTGATCGTCGCCGGGGTCAGCGACCTGCTCGACGGCGCGATCGCGCGCGGCAGCGGCCAGACGAGCCCGCGCGGCGCGTTCTTCGACTCGGTGGCCGATCGCGTCTCGGACGCGCTGCTCCTCGGCGGCTGCGCGTGGTGGCTCGCCGGAGAGTCCGCGCACCTACCGGTGCTCGCGTTCGCGGTCGGCGCGCTGTCGATGGTGATCTCGTACGAACGGGCGCGCGCCGAAGCACTCGGCATCAACGCGCGTGGGCGGGCTCATGGAGCGGGCCGAACGCTTCATCTTCTTGAGCATCGGCCTCGCCTTCGGCATCCTCGTCCCGGTCCTGTGGGTGATGTTGGCGCTCACCGCGTTCACGGCCGCCGACCGGTTCCGCCGGGTCTACCAGCAGGCGGACCGCCCGCAACGGTCGCACACCACGATCCGCCGCACCGGCACGCGCACGAGCGACTCGGCGGGTGCACCGGGACCCATCCGGGAGTGGTGGGAGTCACGACGCGTCGACGGCGGACGCCGTCGCCATCGCACCGCCCGTCGCAGCCGGCGTCCGTAGCTCCCGTCCGTGGACGGTCGGATCACTGCACTCGGCTATCGGGCCGCGGGTGCGATCGCGCAGACGCTGCCCGAGGCGGCCGGCGAACGCATGACCCGCATCGGCGCGCAGCTCGCCCGCCGGTTCATGCACGGCCGCCGGGAGATGGTGGTGCGGCACCAACTTCGCGTGGCACCGGACTGCGACGCGCAAGCCGCGGTCGTCGGGGTCTTCGACTCCTACGCGCAGTACTGGTACGAGCTGCTGCGGCTCCCGGTCGACGTCCGCCGCGGTTTGGTCCCAGAGCGCTTCCGGCTCGACGGCCACGAACACATCCAGGCCGGGCTGGCGGCGGGGAACGGCGTCATCATGGCCCTGCCGCACGTCGGGGGATGGGAGTACGGCGCGGCCGGGATGGCATTGCTCGGGCACCGCATGCTCGCGGTCGTCGAACCGATCGAACCGCCCGAGCTGTACGACTGGTTCGTCGACCAGCGCCGAGGGATCGGCCTCGACGTGGTTCCGCTCGGTCCGACGGCGGGTACCCAAGCCCTCGCCGCGCTGCGTGCCAACCGCGTCGTGTGCCTGCTCAGCGACCGGGACATCACCGGCGACGGGGTCGAGGTCGAGTTCTTCGGCGAGCGCACCACCCTCCCCGCCGGGCCCGCGACGCTGGCGATCCGCGCCGGCGCGGCGCTGTTGCCCGCCGCGGCCTACTTCGAGCCCGGACACCTGCACCATGCCTACGTGCAGCCGGCACTCTCGCTCGAACGGGCGGGCCGATTGCGGGAAGATGTGACGCGCATCACGCAGCAGCTCGCGCACGAGTTCGAACGGCAGATCCGCGTGGCGCCGGAGCAGTGGCACCTGATGCAGCCCAACTGGCCGAGTGACCGGCGGAGCGAGACGCCCAGTGACCGGCGAAGCGAGAGGAAGGAGTGAGCATGCGGGTCGTCATGCTGTCGCCCTACTCCTTGTCGCGGCCGGGCGGTGTGCAGGGCCAGGTGCTCGGGCTCGCGCGTGAGCTCCGCCGGCTCGGCACCGATGTGCGCGTGATCGGCCCGTGCGACGGCCCGCCCCCGGCACCGGGCGTGGTGTGCGCGGGACCGAGCGTCGAGTGGAACTCCAACGGATCGGTCGCACCCATCGCGGCCGACGCCACCGCGGCGCGCCGGACGGCGGAAGCGATCCGGACGATCGAGCCGCACGTCGCGCATCTGCACGAACCGGCGGTGCCGGGCCCGTGTCTGAGCACGTTGATCGGGTTCAACGGTCCCATGGTGGGGACGTTCCACGCATCCGGGGAGCTGCTGCACCAGTGGAGCCGGCCCGCGTTGAAAGGTCTCATGTCGCGCATGACGCGACGCGTCGTCGTGTCGGAGGCGGCGCGCGAGACCGCTGTCCTCAACTGGGGCGGCCGCTACGACGTGTTGTGGAACGGCATCGAGATCGATCGGTTCGCGAACGCGACGCCGACCCCCTCGGACGTTCCCGCGGTGCTGTTCGTCGGCCGCCACGAACCCCGCAAAGGTCTCGAGCCGCTGCTCGACGCGTGGTCGGGCCTGGACGGTGACGCCGTGCTCTGGGTCGCGGGCGAGGGCCCGCAGACGAAGGAGCTGCGCAAGCGCAAGATCGGGCGCGTCGAGTGGCTGGGGCGCATCTCCGACGTCGAGCTCGAACAACGGTTGCGTGGTTCGACAGTTTTCTGCGCGCCTTCGCTCAATGGAGAGTCGTTCGGCGTGGTCCTCCTCGAAGCCATGGCGGCCGGAACACCGATCGTGGCGTCGGCCATCGAGGGTTACGAGAACGTCGCCCGGCCCGAGCGGGAGGCGGTCTTGGTTCCGCCCGGCGACGTCGACGCCCTGCGCGCCGCGCTGCGGCGCGTGCTCGGCGACGCCGAGCTCCGGGCCCGGCTGGTGGCCGGCGGTCGCCTCCGCGCCGCCGAGTTCTCGATGGCGCGGCTCGCGCAGCGGTACGTCGAGCTCTACGAGAGCGCGCTCGTCGCAGCCCCCCGGCTGTGACGGCAGTCCTCGCTGCGCTCGCACTCGAAACTGCCGGCGCCGTCCGTGCGGCGGTTGCTCCCTCGCTCGGCGAACCGGGTGCGCGCGAGCGGGTCGGTGTCGCACCTGGTGGCGACGTCACCATGGCGATCGACGAGATCGCCGAGGAGGTGGTCGAGCGCGTCCTCGCGTCGGCGGGCGACATCGCGTACTACTCGGAAGACCGCGGGTACGTCGCGTTCGGCGAGCCGCGCGCGATCTTCGTGGTCGACCCGATCGACGGGACCCGCCCGGCGGCGGCCGGCCTCGAATCCTGCTGCGTGTCGATCGCGATCGTGCCGCCGCGGCTCGACGCGACGCTCGGGGAGACGTGGTTCGGCGTCGTGCACGAGATCAAGAGCGGCGACCGCTTCTTCGCGACGAGCGGTGGCGGGACGCGGGCCGAGCGCGCCGACGGTTCGCCGCTTCCGATCCGGCTGTCGGCGAACACGGATCTCGGCGCGCTGTTCTGGACGGCGGGGTTGCGGGGCCGTCCGGTGCTGCCACTGTCGATCGTGCTCGAACGGCTGATCGACGGATCGTCGATGCGCGGTGGGTACTTCGACCTCGGGTCGGCGACGTTCAACATGACGCGCATCGTCACCGGCCAGCTCGACGCGTACGTCGACATCGGGCGCCGCCTCGTCGACGAGTTCCCGTCGCTCGAAGCGCGCTTCGCGCCGCCGGCGACGGTGCGATCTGCACGAACTTTCCCTACGACGTCGCGGCCGCCGCGCTCATCGTCCAGGAGGCGGGTGGGATCGTGACCCGCGCCGACGGCGCGCCACTGGATGCGCAGCGCGGCGGTCGGCTCGGGCGACGGCTTCGGCGTGGCGGTGCTCGCGAGCGCAACACCGACCCTGCACGCACTCCTCCTCCGAGAAGTGGGCCACGGCATGCAGCGGCTCCGCGACCACCATCTGCCTGCGGACCCGTCGGACTCCACGTGACTTCCTACACTGCAAGCAAACGCCTGCTCGGGAGGGCTCTCGATTGATCGCTGCCATCATCATCATCGGCGTCATCGTTCTCGTCGTCATCGCCTTCTTCGCGCTCTACAACGGCCTGGTGCAGGCGCGGAACCGCGTCGACAGCGCGTGGTCGCAGATCGACGTCCAGCTGCAGCGCCGGCACGACCTCGTCCCCAACCTGGTGGAGACGGTGAAGGGGTATGCGGCCCACGAGCGCCAGACCCTCGAAGCCGTCGTGCAGGCCCGCAACGCCGCGATCCAGGCGCAGGGCCCGGCCGAGCAGGCACAGGCCGAGAACATGCTCACCGGCGCGCTGCGCCAGATCTTCGCGCTCGCCGAGGCGTATCCCGACCTCAAGGCGAACCAGAACTTCCTCGCGCTGCAGGAGGAACTGACCTCCACCGAGGATCGCGTCGCCTACGCGCGGCAGTTCTACAACGACAGCGTGCTCAAGTACAACAACAAGGTGCAGTCGCTTCCCACGAACATCATCGCGGGCATGTTCAACTTCGACGAGCGCGAGTTCTACGAGGTCGACGACACCGCGGTGCGCGACGTTCCGCGCGTCCAGTTCTGAACTCACACTCGACTTCCTGATCGGGCCGCACCGTGTACGAGCAGATCGCGTCGAACAAGCGCAGGAGCGCGCTGCTCATCATCGGCTTCGCGCTGCTCGTGGGCCTCGTGGTCGTCGTCATCAACTACCTCCTGGGCTTCGGCCTCGTCGGTTTCGTCATCGCCGCGGCCGTCGCCACCGCCACCGCGTTCATTTCGTACTACAACAGCGACAAGGTGGCCCTGGCGATGAGTCGGGCCAAGCCCGCCGACGAGCGCACCTACGCCCGCTACCACAACCTCGTGGAGGGATTGTGCATCGCGAGCGGGTTGCCGAAGCCGCGCCTCTACATCATCGAGGACGACGCGCCGAACGCGTTCGCGACCGGTCGTAATCCGGAGCACGCCGCGATCGCGGTCACCACGGGTCTGCTCGAGAAGATGAACCGGGTCGAGCTGGAGGGCGTGCTCGCGCACGAGCTCAGTCACGTCAAGAACTACGACGTGCTGGTGATGACGCTCGCGGTCACGATGGTCGGGACGATCGCGCTGCTCTCCGACTTCTTCCTGCGGTTCATGTTCTGGGGTGGCGGCCGCCGCAACAACGAGCAGAACAACAACCCCATCGGCGTGATCTTCGTGATCTTCGGCGTCGTGCTGCTGCTGTTCTCGCCCATCATCGCCCGCATGATGCAGCTCGCGGTCAGCCGGCAGCGCGAGTACCTCGCCGACTCATCCGGCGTGTCGCTCACCCGCTATCCACCGGGGCTCATCTCGGCGCTGAAGAAGCTCCAGGCCGATTCGACGGTGATCGACACCGCGTCCAAGGCCACCGCGCATCTGTGGATCGAGGAACCGCTCGACACCAAGAGCCACAAGCTCGGCGTGCGCGCCAACAAGCTGTTCGCGACCCATCCGCCGCTCGAAGAGCGCATCGCGGCGTTGGAGGCGATGTAAGCGAATGCGGTCGGGCGTGCTGCGGTACCGCCGGTACCATTGATCCCATGACCGACGAACGCACCACGGGCACCGCCCGCGTCAAGCGGGGCCTCGCCGAGATGCTGCGGGGCGGCGTCATCATGGACGTCGTCGACGCCGAACAGGCCAAGATCGCCGAAGACGCCGGCGCCTCCGCGGTGATGGCACTCGAGCGGGTTCCCGCCGACATCCGCCGCGACGGCGGGGTCGCCCGCATGAGCGATCCCGGCATGATCGAGGCCATCCAGGCCGCGGTCACCGTCCCGGTGATGGCCAAGTGCCGCATCGGCCACTTCGCCGAAGCGCAGGTGCTCCAGTCGCTCGCAGTCGACTACGTCGACGAGTCCGAGGTGCTGACCCCCGCCGACGAGGCCTACCACGTCGACAAGTGGGCGTTCACGGTTCCCTTCGTGTGCGGCGCGACGAACCTCGGTGAGGCGCTCCGTCGCATCAGCGAAGGCGCGGCGATGATCCGTTCGAAGGGTGAGGCCGGCACGGGCAACATCATCGAAGCCGTCCGCCACCTCCGATCGATCCTCGGCGACATCGAGAAGTTGCGCATCGCGCGGCCCGAGGAGCGGTACGGATGGGCCAAGGAGCTGCGCGCGCCGATCGACCTCGTCGAAGAGGTCGCGGCTCGCGGTGAGCTCCCCGTCCCGTTGTTCTGTGCCGGTGGCATCGCGACCCCCGCCGACGCGTCCCTCGTGATGCAGCTCGGCGCGCAGGCCGTGTTCGTCGGGAGCGGGATCTTCAAGTCGTCCGAGCCCGCCAAGCGCGCCCGCGCGGTCGTCGAAGCGACCACACACTTCGAGGACGCCGAGATCGTGGCCAAGGTGTCGCGTGGCCTGGGCGAAGCGATGCGCGGCGAGGAGATCGAGACGCTCGACGTCAAGCTGGCCGAGCGCGGCTGGTGAGGTGCGCATCCGAGTGAGGCCTCCAGCTCATGAAGCTCGGTGTCCTCGCGCTCCAGGGCAGCGTTCCGCGAGCACGTCGAGGCGCTCCAGGCGCTCGGCGCTGACGTCTCGCTCGTCAAGCGAGCGCAGCACCTCGCCGCGATCGACGGCATCGTCCTTCCCGGCGGGGAGTCCACGACGATGGACAAGCTGCTCGACACCTCGGAGTTGCGCGACCCGCTGCGCGAGCGCCTCCGGAGCGGCCTCCCGGCGTTCGCAACCTGCGCCGGCCTGATCGTGCTCGCGCGCGAAGTGGTCGACGGCCGGCCCGATCAATCGCCGCTCGGCGCGATCGACGCGACCGTGCGGCGCAACGGCTACGGACGCCAACGCGAGTCCTTCGAGGCCGACCTGACGGTGCGTGACCTTCTCGGCGGTAGCTTCCGGGGTGTGTTCATCCGGTCGCCGAAGATCGAGCGCGTCGGTCCGGGCGTGACAGTGCTCGCGCAGCACGAAGGCGTTCCGGTGTTCGGCCGGCAGGACCACGTCTTCTTCGCAACCTTTCATCCCGAACTGTCGGGCGATCTCCGCCTGCACGAGATGTTTCTCCGAGAGGTGCAGTGATGTCGGGCCACTCGAAATGGCATTCGATCAAGCACAAGAAGGGCGCGGCCGACAAGGCGCGCGGCAAGTTGTTCGCGGTGTTGATCCGTCAGATCGAGGTGGCGGCCCACGCCGGAGGCGGTGATCCGGAGTCCAACGCGACCCTGCGCACGATGGTCGGCAAGGCGCGCGACAACTCCGTGCCGATGGACACGATCCAACGTGCGATCAGGCGCGGCACCGGGGAAGAAGAAGGCGTCACGTACGAGGCCATTGCCTACGAGGGATACGCACCCGGCGGGGTCGCCGTGATCGTCCAGTGCCTCAGCGACAACCGGAACCGCACCGGCTCGGAGATCAAGAACGTCTTCAGTCGCAACGGCGGGTCGTTCGCCGAACCGGGCGCGGTGTCGTGGCAGTTCGAGCGCAAGGGGATCGTCGTCCTCGACAAGAGCGTCGCCGGCGAGGACGACCTCATGTTGATCGCGGCGGACGCGGGCGCCGAGGACATCGAGGACCTCGGCGACATCTGGCACGTCACCACGCCACCCACCGACCTGCACTCGGTCCGTACCGCGATCGAGGACGCCGGCCTCGCGACGAAGTCGGCTGATCTCACGATGATCCCCACCACATCGGTCGCGCTCGACGACGAAGGGCAGGCGAAGCAGGTGCTGCGACTCATGGACGCGCTCGAGGAACACGACGACGTCGAAGCCGTCTACGCGAACTTCGACATCCCCGATGCCGTGCTCGAAACGGTGTCGGCATGATCGGCAGCGCATGATCGAGGTTGGAGAGGCTGCGCCCGAGTTCACGTTGCCGGGCATCGAGAACGGCGAGCGTCGTGACTTCTCGCTGGTCGAGTACCGCGGCCGCAACGTCGTGCTCGCGTTCTACCCGGGCGACAACACGCCGGGCTGCACGCGCCAGCTCTGCTCGTACCGCGACGACTGGTCGGAGTTCGAACGCATCGACGCGGTGCTGCTCGGGATCTCACCACAGAGTGTCGACAGCCATGAGGGTTTCGCGACGAAGCACAACTTCCCGTTCCCTCTGCTCGCCGACACCGACAAGCACGTCACCGAGGCTTACGGCGTCGGCGCGCCGATCATCGGCGTGCGCCGGTCGGTGTTCGTCGTCGACGGCGGTGGCATCGTTCGTTACGCGGACCGCAAACTCATCGGCGCCACGTTCGTCCCGACCGACAAGCTGGTGCCGGTGCTCACGTCGCTCCGGTAGCCTGCATCCATGAGCCCGGACCGCCGGCGCGTGACCGTCAGCGGTGCGCTCGTGCTGATCGGCGCGTGCGTGCTGGCGACGTTCGGATTCTGGGCGTTCGGATCTTCGGATGCGCTCGAGGTCGCCGAGCGCCTCCGCCGAGCGTGTCCTCACTGTCGTCGGGCCGGCGGCGGCGACCGCGATCGAGGCAACCGTCCCCGATGCCCGCGTCCGCACCACGTTCGCTCCGCGGCATGCCGGATCTCAACGGTTTGCCACACGTTCCTGCGATGTTGGGTATCAGCCTTCTCGCGGTGTTGCTCTTCCTGGCCCGAAGTCCCGCAGTGCGATGGGGTGCCCTGCGCAGCTCCGGACCACGCGCGCCGCCGATCGCGTCGGTCCACGCGTCGCTGACGCAAACCGCCGAGCCACTCGAACGCGCCCGCGCGTTCCGCGGTCCAGGGAGCTTCCACATGTCACCCGTCGACCTGTCCATCCGTCCAGCTTCGGTGAGATCGCGCGCGCCGCGAATCGTCGCCATTCGTCCTCGCCGCGGTCGCGACGCTCGGGGCGCTGCGCGATCACCTCGCGGGTGGTCACGGCCGGCACGTACGTGGATGCTGTCACGGTCGTGAACGAGACGCCGTACGGCGTCGACGTCAGGTTGCACTTCGACGGAGAGAGCGCGTACATGCCCCTGGGCCGTGCCCTCCCGAACCGCGAAACGGTGCGCCACGAGGTCTACGACGCCGGCGACGAATGGACGTTCACCTTCCTGCGGGAGGGCATCACCGCGGCCGAGCTGACCATCTCCGAGTCCGAGCTCCGGAGCAACGGGTGGCGGATCGAGTTCCCGGCCGAGGCGACCGAGCGACTGACGGCCGCCGGCCAGACGCCGGATCCCAACGAAGGCTCGCGTTGACTCCCGCTCGCGGCAGCGCCGACCGGCGGCTGCTCCAGGCCAACGTCGTCGAGTACTCGCTGCCGGGCATCGGCATGCGCTACGAGCTCGAAGCGATCGAAGGTGGCTCGGTGAGCGTCGTCGTGCACCACTCCGGTCGCCGCGACGTGTACGTCCTGCCACGCGGCGGCGGTGAGCCGAGCGCGGCGCTGACGCTCACCGATGCCCAGGCCCGCACGCTCGGCGCGGTGCTCTCGGGTGGGTACTACCAGCCCGCGATCGTCGAGGACATCGAAGCGGTCGTCGGCGACCTGCTCATCGACTGGGTCACGCTCCACGCGCAGTCGCCCGGCGCCGGTCGCAGCATCGCGGACCTCGAGATCCGCCGGCGCACGAAGATGACGGTCGCCGCGATCCTCCGCGGGTCGGAATCGATCGTGGCGCCCGAACCCTCGGAGGTCCTGCAGGCCGGCGATCAGCTCGTCGTGATCGGACGGCAAGAGGACCTGCGGGGCTTCGTGCACCACGTCGTCGGCTAGCGGAGGTCGATCGAGATGGGCGACCAGCTCGTCGCGCTGGGTGGCGCGTTCCTCGCGGCCGGGGTGCTCGCGCGCTTGGGGCGCCGGGTCGGGCTGCCGACCATCCCGTTCTTCATGCTCGCCGGCGTCATCTTCGGGCCGAACACGCCCGGGATCTCGCTCGTCGACGACCCCGAATCGCTCGAGCTCCTCGCGGCGCTCGGGCTCATCTTGTTGCTCTTCCATCTCGGCCTCGAGTTCTCGCTCCGCGAGCTGCTCGCAGGCGGCACATCGCTGCTGACGATCGGCGGCATCTACCTCCTGTTGAACCTCGGCGGTGGGCTCGCGTTCGGCTTCGCGCTCGGTTGGGGTTGGCGCGAGGCGCTCGTGATCGCGGGGGCGATCGGCATCTCCTCCTCCGCGATCGTCACCAAGCTGCTGACCGAGCTGCACCGGCTCGCCAACCCGGAGAGCCGCCTCATCCTCGGCATCATCGTCGTCGAGGACATCTTCCTCGCCCTGTACCTCGCGTTGCTGGCACCGGTCCTCGGCGAAGCCGACAACGCCGCCGAGGCGATCAGGCAGTTCGGCGCCGCGCTCGCGTTCCTGCTCGTGATGACGGCCATCGCGCGCTTCGGCGCGGGACTCGTCGGCCGGCTCATCTCGACCTCCGACGACGAGTTGCTGACGGTGTGTTTCGTCGGGCTCGCGGTGTTGGGCGCCGGTGTCGCCGAGGAACTGGGCGTCTCCGATGCGATCGGCGCATTCATGGTCGGCCTGGTGTTGGCGGAGAGCCCGGTAGCCGACCGCATCGCGCGTCTCGTCCTGCCCTTGCGCGACGCGTTCGCAGCCGTGTTCTTCTTCACGTTCGGGTTGACGATCGACCCCAGCGACGCCGGCGACGTCATCGTGCCGGTCCTGATCGCGGTGGTGCTGTCGGTGTTCCTGAACGTCGTGGCCGGCCTGATCGCGGCGCGGTTGCAGAGGCTGAGCCGCGGTGCGGCGGCCAACATCGGCCTGACCATCCTCGGGCGAGGCGAGTTCTCGCTGATCCTCGCAACGCTCGCGGTCGCGGCCGGCCTCGACGAGCGCATCGGGCCGTTCGTCGGCTTCTACGTCTTGATCCTGGCGATCGTCGCGCCCGTGCTCGCCAGCCGTTCCGCCACACTCAGCCGCCTCCTGCCCGAACGGTTGTTCGCGCGACGAATCGCGTCAGAATGACGCATGGACATCGACGCGGCACTGCGTTTCGCGAGCGAGAACAACCACGCGATCCTCTCGACGCACCGTCGTGACGGTCGGGCGCAGATGTCGCCCGTCGCCTGCACGGTCGACGACGACCGCAAGGTCGTGATCAGCACGCGTGAGCCCGCGATCAAAGCGAAGAACATCCGGCGAGACCCGAACGTGTCGCTGTGCGTCATCACCGACGGTTTCTTCGGCCCCTGGGCGCAGCTCGACGGATCGGCCGAGATCGTCTCGCTCCCGGACGCGATGGAAGGCCTCGTCGACTACTACCGCAAGGTCTCGGGCGAGCACCCTGACTGGGACGAATATCGCTCGGCGATGCAGCGCGACCGCCGCTGTCTGATACGCGTGACGATCACGGCGGCCGGTCCGTCCGTCAGCGGCTGACCGGGCCGGCGATCCGGTCGTGCCAGACTGCGGAAATGCAGATCGGCATGACCGTGAACGGCGGTGCGCAGGACCACGACGTCGAGCCCCGCACGCTGCTCGTGAACTACCTGCGGGAGGCGTGTGCGCTCACCGGCACCAAGATCGGGTGCGACACGTCGTCGTGTGGCGCGTGCACGGTGCTCCTCGACGGTGAGTCGGTGAAGTCGTGCACGATGTTCGCGGCCCAGGCCGACGGCGCGACGGTGAAAACGATCGAGGGCCTCGCCACGGAGGGCACGCTGCACCCGGTGCAGCAGGCGTTCCACGAGCACCACGGTCTCCAGTGCGGGTTCTGCACCGCGGGGATGGTGATGGCCGCGGTGTCGTTCCTCGAGGAGAACCCCGATCCGACCGAGCGGGACGTTCGCCTCGGCCTCGAAGGCAACCTCTGCCGTTGCACCGGCTACCACAACATCGTGAAGGCCGTGCTCGCGGCCGCCGGCTCGGGAACGGCAGAAGGGGCGCAGTGATTCCCGCGGCGTTCGACTACGTCCGCGCCGAGTCGGTCGACCACGCGGTCGCGCTCATCGGCGAGCACGGCGAGGATGCGAAGTTCCTGGCCGGCGGCATGTCGCTGATCCCGCTGATGAAGCTGCGGCTCGCCACACCGACCGTGCTCGTCGATCTCGGCCGGGTGCACGACCTCTCGTACGTGCGCGAGGCCGGCGACGAGATCGCGATCGGTGCGTTGACCCGCCATCGCGACCTCGAGACCGACCCGTTGCTCTCGCAGCACTGCGGCGTGATCCGCGCCGTCGCTGCGCAGGTGGGCGACAACCAGGTGCGGCACCGCGGCACGCTCGGCGGTTCGGTGGTGCACGGGGACCCCTCCTCGGACCTCCCCGCCGCGCTGCTCGCGCTCGATGCGACGTTGGTCGCGCGCGGGCCGAGCGGCGAGCGAACGATCGCGGTGTCGGAGTTCTTCCAGGGCTTTCTCGAGACCGCGCTCGCACCCGACGAGCTCCTCACCGAGATCCGGGTACCGAAGACGGGCGCCAACGGCTTCGCGTACGAGAAGTTCAACCGTCGGGCCCAGGACTGGGCGATCGTCGGTGCGCTCGCGGCACGCGTGAACGGCGGCACGCATGTGGCCCTCGTCAACATGGCCGGAACGCCGCTGCGCGCGTCCGGAGTCGAGGAAGCGCTCGCGCAAGGTGCGAACGCGACCGACGCCGCCGCCCGCGCCGCCGAAGGCACCTCGCCGATGGGCGACCTCAACGCCTCGCCCGAGTACCGCGAGCACCTCGCCCGCGTCCTCACCCGCCGCGCCCTCGAAGCCGTTTGAACGAATTCGGCCCCTCGGGGGCGCGCTCGGCCACAAACCAGGTGGGGGTCAGTGGTCCTCGCCGCGGGGCGCGGGACGCGGTTCGGGGGCGATCGGCCCAAGCAACTCGCCGTCCTCGACGGGCGGACCCTGCTCGCGCGCGCGCTCGACGCCGCGATCGGAAGCCGCGTCGGAGCGGTCACCGTCGTCGTGAGCGACGACCGGGTCGCGGACGCGGTGTCGACTGACGCCGTGTCGAAACGCATCGAGGTGCTGCGCAACGACGCGCCCGAACTGGGGATCGCGTCCAGCCTCCAGGTCGCCTTGCGCGCGCTGACACCTCGCGACGGACCGGAGGCAGTCATCGTCGGTCTGGCCGACCAGCCCCTTGTCGGAGCGGACGCCTACCGCCGATTGGCCACCGCCTACGACGACGGCGCCCAGCTCGCGGTCGCGTCCTACGCCGGGCGGCGCGGGAATCCCGTCCTCCTCGGCCGTCGCTACTGGCCCGAGGCGTTGGAGCTCACCGGCGACGAAGGGGCGCGGGTGCTCCTGCGCCGCTACGGTCCGACCGAAGTGCCGTGCGACGGGACGGGCGATCCGTCCGACATCGACACTCCCGAAGATCTCGCCGCGCTGGAGGAACGATCGTGGAGATCAACGACAGCTTCCGAGTGAACCACCCGATCGAGGAAACCTGGAAGGTGCTGCTCGACATCGAACGCATCGCGCCCAGCCTCCCCGGTGCGGAGCTGCAAGAAGTCGAGGGGGACGACTACCGCGGCGTCGTCAAGGTGAAGGTCGGTCCGATCACCGCGCAGTACAAGGGCACGGCCAAGCTTTCCGAGGTCGACGAAGCGGCGCGGCGGCTCGTGCTCGACGCGTCCGGGCGCGACACGCGCGGTCAGGGCAACGCCAAAGCGAAGATCGTCGTGACGATGGCCGACGACGGCGGTGGCACCCACGTCGACGTCTCGACCGATCTGTCGATCACGGGCAAGGTCGCGCAGTTCGGTCGGGGTGTGCTCGCGGACGTGTCGTCGAAGCTGATGGGTCAGTTCGTCGAGAACCTCGAACGCGAAGTGTTCGCGGACATCGCCCCGCCGGCATCCGCCCCGACCGCATCCGCGCATCCACCGCGTCCGCCCCGTCCACTGCATCCGGCGAGGACGAACCGACCACGACCGCGACCACCGGCGCGCGCCAGATCGAGTCGCGTCCGGCCGAGCCCGTCGACCTGCTCGACGTCGCCGGGGCTCCGGTGACGAAGCGCCTGCTCCCGATCGGGATCGGGCTGCTCGTGGTCTTCGTCCTCTGGCGCATCCTGCGAGGCCGTTCCGCCTGATCCCCGAGATGTGACACCGGCTCCTGGGAGACGATCCACTCGGCCTCCCACCGGCGTGCGTAGGATCGAACCTGTGTTCGATTCTGATCTCTCGGGCCGGGATCTCTCGGGCCGGGTGCTGGGTATCGACCCCGGGCTCTCCCGGTGCGGCTACGGCGTGGTCGTGCGCGAGCGCGGCGCGATGCGGGCGATCGCCTGCGGCGTGATCAGGACCGAGCCCACCCTGCCGCTGCCGCAACGGCTCGCGGCCCTGGCCGACGAGTTGCAGTCACTGCTCGCGCAGTACCGGCCCGCAGTCGTGTCGGTGGAGCGGGTGCTGTTCCAGAACAACGCCCGCACCGCGATCAGCGTCGGCCAGGCGAGCGGGCTCGCGCTCGTCGCGGCGGCGCGTGCGGGTATCGAGGTCGCGCAGTACAGCCCGAACGAGGTGAAGCTCGCGGTCACGGGCGACGGCCGGGCCGACAAGGTCGCGGTGCAGAAGATGATCACCCGCCTGCTCGGCCTGCGCGAAGTACCGCGCCCGGCCGACGCCGCCGACGCGCTCGCCCTCGCCTGCTGTCATCTCTGGCGCGTGCCCCTCGCCGCGCAGGTCGCGGCCCGTTCGTGATCGATTCGGCGTGATGATCGGTTCGGTACGGGGCACGGTGATCGAACGGTCGGCGAGCGGTGAGGCACTCGTCGAGGTCGGTGGCGTCGGCTACCGCCTGCTCGTGCCCATCTCCGCGGTGCCCGACCTGCACCCGGGCACGCCTGCCTTCCTCTTCACGCACTTGCACGTCCGGGAAGACGCGATGGTGTTGTACGGCTTCCCGACGCGCGACGAACGCGACACCTTCGAGGCGTTGATCGCGGCGACGGGGGTGGGTCCGAAGCTCGCGCTGGCGGTCCTGTCGGTGCACACGCCCAGCGCGTTGCGGCGCTGTCTGGCCGAGGACGACCTCGCGGCGCTCACGCTCGTTCCCGGTGTCGGCAAGCGCACCGCGCAGCGCCTGCTCGTCGAGCTGAAGACCCGTCTCGAAGTGCCCGATCTCGACCTCGGCGGCGTGCCCGGCGCGCCCGCGGCGCGCGCGCAGAGGTCCGGGAAGCGCTCACCGGGCTCGGCTACTCCGTCGACGAGGTGCGCGAAGCACTCGCGCAGCTCTCGCATGAAGCCAACGGCGAGGGCGAAGACGTGGAAGGCCTGTTGCGCGACGCGCTCCGGTTGCTGGCGGGTGCGCGATGAGAGACGAGCTGCTGCAGCCCGCGGCCGATCCGGTGGAGGCAGCCGAGGAGACGACGCTGCGGCCTCGCCACCTCGACGAGTTCGTCGGTCAGATGCGCTTGCGCGAGCACCTCGAGATCATGCTGTCCGCCGCAGCGGGCGCGGGCAGGCCGTCGACCACGTGCTGTTCGCAGGGCCGCCAGGTCTCGGCAAGACCACGCTGGCGGGGATCATCGCCACCGAGATGGACGCCCGCTTCCAGCCGACGAGCGGGCCCGCGTTGGAACGCGCCGGCGACCTCGCGGCGATCCTCACCAACCTCGACGACGGCAGCGTGCTGTTCATCGACGAGGTCCACCGGTTGCCGCGTCCGGTCGAGGAGGTGCTGTATCCGGCGATGGAGGACTTCCAGCTCGACATCGTGATCGGGAAGGGGCCCTCCGCGCGTTCGATCCGGCTCGACCTCCCGCGGTTCACGCTGGTCGGCGCGACCACTCGCCCCGGCCTCATCACCGGGCCGCTCCGCGACCGGTTCGGCTTCGTCGCCGCGCCTCGAGTACTACGCGCCCGAGGAACTGACCACGATCCTGGCCCGGACCTCGCAGATCCTCGGCGTGACGCTCGACGACGCGGGTGCACGCGAGATCTCGCGACGCGCGCGCGGCACGCCGCGCATCGCCAACCGGTTGCTCAAGCGAGTGCGCGACTACGCGGAGGTGCGCGCCGACGGCGTCGTCGACGAGCAGATCGCCAAAGACGCGCTGGCACTGTTCGAGGTCGACGTCCGCGGCCTCGACAAGGTCGACCGCGCCATCCTCACCGCCCTCTGCCGCACGTTCGGCGGCCGCGCGGTCGGCCTCGGCACCCTCGCGGTCGCGGTGGGGGAGGCGCCGGAAACCCTCGAAGACATGTACGAGCCGTTCCTGCTCCAGGGCGGCCTCCTCGAGCGCACGCCGCGCGGCCGGGTCGCGACACCCATGGCGTTCGAGCACCTCGGTTTGCACGCCCCGGAACGACCGGGCGAGGCTCCCGGCTTGTTCTGAGCCAAAAAGTGTGCAGGGCCGGAGTGCAGGAGTGCGGCGCGCCATGAGCGATCTCGTCAGCTACGAAGTCCGTGATCGCGTCGCGCACGTGACGATCGACAACGGCAAGGCGAACGTGCTCGGTCCCGGCGTGCTCGCCGAGCTCGATGCCGCATTGAGCCGGGCCGAAGATGCCGGTGAAGCCGAGGTCGGGGCGCTGTGCATCACCGGCACGCCGGGGATGCTCTCGGGTGGCTTCGACCTGAAGGTGATGCGTTCGAGTCCGGCCGATGCGGCTCGCCTGGTCACCGACGGCGGCGCGCTCTTCAGCCGCATGTTCGGTTCGGAGATTCCGGTGATCGTCGCGTGCAACGGCCACGCGGTCGCGGCCGGCGCGCTGCTCCTCCTCGGTGCCGACTTCCGAATCGGCGCGCGCGGCGACTTCCAGATCGGCCTCATCGAGACGCAAGATCGGCATGGTGCTGCCCCGCTGGGCCGTCGAGCTGGCGCGGGAACGGCTGTCGGTTCGCCATTTCCAGCTGGCGACGGTCGGCGCGCGCATGTACGACAGCGACGGCGCGCGCGATGCCGGCTTCCTGGATGCGGTCGTCGAGCCCGATGCGCTCGCCGAGGCGGCCGCAGCCGAGGCGGCGGTGTGGGCCGGGCTGCCGCGTGCGGCCTACGGCGGCCAGGTGCTCGTGAACCGGGGTGAACGGCTCGGGCGGCTGGCGGACGCGATCGCCGAAGACCGAGGCCGCACCACCGAGGCCTGAACCTGCGAGGAGCCTGAACGACAGGCCGGCGCAACCGCAGGATCGCCGCCCACCGGTGCTACTTTTTCCTCTTCGTGCTCGCCATCGTCTGGCTCGTCCTCATGGCCGCGGTCTTCTACCTCCTGCTGTGGCGGCCCCAACAGCGGCGCATGCAGCAGGTCCGCAAACTGCAGGGCGAGATCGAGGTCGGAGACGAAGTCGTGACGACGAGCGGCATCTTCGGTCGCATCGTGGTGCTGCACGAGTCCGACCTCCAGCTCGAGATCGCGCCGGGCACCATCGTCAGGGTCGCCCGCGGTGCGATCGGCGAGCGCGTCGCGCCCGACGCCGAGGCCGGCCCGAGCGCCGAGCTCGAGTGACGAACCGCTCCCGAGTGCGTCGATGAACGTCCGGCGGCAGATCATCATGCTGACCGCGACGGTCGTCGTCATCGTCGGGTCCTTCGTCTGGACGTTGCTCTCCGACAACCGGCCTGCCCTCGGCCTCGACCTGCAGGGCGGCATCTCGATCGTGCTGTTCCCGGTGGAAGGCACCGACACCTCGGGCCTCGACACCTCCGTCGACATCATCCGCCGGCGGGTCGACGGTCTCGGGATCGCCGAGCCCGAGGTGCAGCGACAGGGCGACACGATCGTCGTCGACCTGCCCGGCGTCGAGGAACGGGACCGCGCCGAGGAGCAGGTCGGGCAGACCGCGGAGCTGCGGTTCCGCCCCGTGCTCGGCACGCTGCCATGGGCGACGCCCATCCCGACCACCACCATCCCCACCACCACGGTCCCCGGTGCCGAGACGACGGTTGCGCCGGGCGAGACCACGACCGTGCCCCCGCCCGCCATCGAGCCCAATGCGACGACGCGACGACGATCGACGCGGCGCCGGATTACGGGGAGTGGCGCCGGTGCGCCGGGCGAGACGATCGCGACCACGCCGATCGCGCGACGACCCGGATCCGCCCGGGCAGGACGCGACCACGACCGTGCCGACGACCGCACCGCCCGGCGCGACCGACACCACGACGGTGCCGACGAGTACGCCGCCGGTCGACCCGACGAACCCGCAGCCGGGACAGACGTGCTCCGATCTCGTCGCAACGCCGGCGGAGAACACCGCGGACAGCACGATCTGGCTGCCGGGCGCGTCCGAGGACGGCGGCGATCCGGCTGCGTGCTACCTGGTCGGTCCGACGGTGCTGACGGGCCGCAACATCGCCAGCGCCGACGGCGAGTACGACTCGAGCACGGGCAGCTACAAGATCGTCGTGACGTTCAAGACCGACGAGTTCGTCACCGAGGTCGCGCAGCCGTACGTCGGCCAGCAGGTCGCAGTCGAGCTCGACGGCGTCATCGAGACCGCGCCGACGATCGGCGAAGGGATCACCGGGCGGGACGTCGAGATCACCGGCGACTTCTCGCGCGGCGAGGCCAGCGACAAGGCCCGTCTGCTGCGGTACGGCTCGCTTCCCGTTCAGTTCGACCGCGACGAGCAGACCGTGCAGAGCATCTCGCCGACGCTCGGCAAGGACCAGCTGCGAGCCGGCATCGTGGCCGGCATCATCGGCCTCGTTCTCGTCTCGCTCTACATGCTCGTCTACTACCGGCTGCTCGGCATCGTGGTCGTCACCGGTCTGGTCCTCACCGGCATGTTGTTCTTCACGTTGACGTCGTTCCTGTCGTCGTCGCGCGGGCTCGCGCTCACGCTGGCCGGCGTCACCGGTCTGATCGTGTCGGTCGGTGTCACCGTCGACTCCTACGTCGTGTACTTCGAGCGGTTGAAGGACGAGATCCGTTCGGGCAAGACCGTGCGGTCGTCGCTCGACAGCGGGTTCCGGCGGTCGTTCCGGACGATCATCGCCGCCGACCTCGTGTCGCTGCTCGGCGCCGTGGTCCTGTACTCGCTCGCCGCCGGCTCGGTGCGCGGGTTCGCGTTCTTCCTCGGGATCTCGACGCTCATCGACCTGGTGCTCGCGTACACCTACATGCACCCGCTCGTGGTGCTGCTCGCGCGCCGGCCGAATCTCGTACGCATGCCGAAGGTCGGCATCGCGGCCGGCCTCGACGTGCCCGAGGTGCGCGCATGACCACCGACGCGCCGGTTCCCGCCTACGCAGGATCAGGGCGCGCCCGGCGTCGCCGGCGAAGACATCCCCGGTGTCACCCGCCGCCACAACCTGCGCGACCTCTACCACGAGCGGACCAACTTCCAGTTCATCGCCCACACCCGGCGTTGGATGATCCTCTCCGGCGTCCTCCTGCTCGTCAGCATCACCGCGTTGTTCGTACGGCAGCTCAACCTCGGCATCGAGTTCGAGGGCGGCACCGCGTGGCAGGTCACGATGGCCGACGGGCGGGACGCCGACACCGCCGAGGTGCGCGACATCCTCGATCCGTTGGGCTTCGATGACGCCAAGGTCTCGACGCTCTCGGGATCGAGCGGTGAAAGTGTGCGCGTGCAGGCCGAGATCATCGAGGACCCGGTCCGCACGATCCAGGGCACGCTCGCGGACGCCGCCGAACCTGGAGACGGCCGACGTGCTGTTCGTCCGCAACGAGGACGGCAGCGGCACGTTCACGATGCAGACCCCGACCGACGAGCCCGTCACCCAGGAACAGGTCGAGCAGGCGCTCGCCGACGCCGGCATCGAAGGAGGCACGGTCACCGTCAGCGGCCAGGACGTGACCACGCAGTTCGAAGAACTCCCGACGAGCCCGCTGCAAGAGGTGTCGGAGGCGCTCGCCGACTACGCGGGCGTCGACGTCAGCGAGGTCAGCGTGAGCACGGTCGGGCCGACATGGGGCGAGACCGTGAGCCGCAAGGCGCTCCAGGCGCTCGTGATCTTCTTCGTCGTGCTGGCCGTCTACCTCTCGATCCGGTTCGAGTGGAAGATGGCGGTGACGGCGATCATCGCGGTCATTCACGACATCATCATCAGCGTCGGCGTGTACGCGATCTTCCAGTTCGAGGTCACGCCGGCGACCGTCACCGCCTTCCTGACGATCCTCGGGTTCTCGCTCTACGACACCGTCGTCGTCTGCGACAAGATCAAGGAGAACGAGCGTCCGCTGCTCGCAACCGGGCGCTCGACGTATCCGGAGATGGTGAACGCGTCGCTCAACGCGGTGCTGATGCGATCGCTGTCGACCACGATCGTCGCCCTGCTCCCCGTGCTGTCGCTGTTGGTCGTGGGATCACTGATCATGGGTGCGACCGCGCTCGAGGAGTTCGCCCTCGCGCTGGCGGTCGGGCTCGCGGTCGGGTCCTACTCGTCGATCTTCGTCGCCGCGCCGCTGCTCGCAGCGTGGAAGGACCGGGAGCCGAAGTACAAGATCCTGCACGACCGCCGGCGCCGGGTCTCGATGGCCGCGGCGTCTGCGTCGAGCGGCGTGCCGGTCGTGGTAGACGACGACGTGCCGCACGATCGGGCCGTCGTCGAGGCGGGGATCGCCGGGCCGCCTGCCGTCGGGCAGACGCCACCGTCGCGGCCGCGCACCCCGCGGCCGCGGCAGCAACGCCGCCGCAAGCGCCGGTAACGCGCCGCGTCCGGTCCGTCGGTGCCGGTCTTTCCCCGTCGCTACCATCTCTGCATGGCAGGGGAGTTGTTCCGCCGGCACGTCCGCGACATCGCCGACTACCCGAAGCCCGGCATCGTCTTTCGTGACATCACGCCGCTGCTCGCGCATCCGTCCGCCTTCGCCGGTGCGGTCGAGGCGCTGGACGAGCCGTTCACGGGCGAGTCCGTCGACAAGGTCGTGGGCATCGAGGCGCGCGGATTCGTGTTCGCGGCGCCCATCGCGTACCGCCGTGCCGCCGGCTTCGTGCCGGTTCGCAAGGCCGGGAAGCTCCCGTGGGAGATCGAGCGCGAGTCCTACGAGCTCGAGTACGGCACCGACCTGCTCGAGATCCACAAGGACGCGATCGCGCCGGGCGAGCGGGTGCTGATCGTCGACGACGTGCTGGCCACCGGCGGCACCGCCGCCGCCGTGGTGCGCCTGGTCGAGCGGCTCGGCGGCGAAGTCGTCGGGTGCTCGTTCCTCATCGAGCTCGCGTTCCTCGCCGGACGGAAGCAACTCACCGACCACGACGTTCACGCGGTCATCTGTTATGACTGACCCGATGGTGTCCGAAGCGGTGGTGGTCGACGAGATGCAGCCGTGAAGGCGGTCCTGCCGCGGCGGCACCGATCCAGCGTCGATTCGGCGCTGCGCCCGCTGCTCGAGCTGTTCCACGCGCGCCACCCGAAGGCCGACACCACGCTGATCGAGCACGCCTACGAGGTCGCGCGCGACGCCCACCGGGACCAGGTCCGACGGTCCGGCGACCCGTACATCGCGCATCCGCTCGGCGTCGCGACGATCCTCGCCGACCTCGGCCTCGACGATGTCACCCTCGCGGCGGCGTTGCTGCACGACGCGGTCGAGGACACCTCCGTCACGATCGAGAACCTCGTCGCCGACTTCGGTCCCGACCTCACCGCGATCGTCGACGGTGTCACCAAGCTCGACCGGCTGCAGTTCGACTCCCGGGAAGCGCAACAGGCCGCCACGATGCGCAAGATGCTCGTCGCGATGGCGAAGGACGTGCGCGTCCTGCTGATCAAGCTCGCAGACCGTCTCCACAACATGCGGACGATCGCGTCGCTGCCCGGAGGAGAAGCAGAAGCGGATCGCGAGCGAGACGCTCGACATCTACGCGCCGCTCGCGCACCGGCTCGGGATCCAGGACGTGAAGTGGCAGCTCGAGGACCTCGCGTTCGCGGTGCTGCACCCGAAGCGCTACGCCGAGATCGAGCTCATGGTCGCGAGCGCGGCGCCCGAACGCCGGGGCGACCTGCGCGAGGTGCTCGAACAGGTGCAGTCGCGGCTCGAGGAGCTGCACATCGCGGCGGAGGTGACCGGACGCCCGAAGCACTACTGGTCCATCTACGAGAAGATGGTCGTGCGCGGCAAGGAGTTCGCGGAGATCAACGATCTGCTCGGCGTACGCGTGATCGTGGAGTCGGTGAAGGACTGCTACGGCGCGCTCGGCTCGATCCACGCGTTGTGGCGACCGGTGCAGGGCCGGTTCAAGGACTACATCGCGATGCCGAAGTTCAACCTCTACCAGTCGTTGCACACGACGGTCGTGGGGCCGCAGGGCAAGCCGGTCGAGTTCCAGATCCGTACCGACGAGATGCACCGCCGGGCCGAGTTCGGCGTCGCCGCGCACTGGGGCTACAAGGAGCAGCGCAACCCCACCGAGGATCTCGTGTGGATGCAGCGGCTCGCCGACTGGCAGACCGAGACCAACGACCCGGCCGAGTTCATGCAGAGCCTGAAGATCGACCTCGAGCAGGGTGAGGTCTTCGTGTTCACGCCGAAGGGCCGGGTGATCACGCTGCCCACCGGAGGTACGCCCGGTCGACTTCGCGTACTCGATCCACACCGAGGTCGGGCACCGATGCATCGGTGCGCGCGTGAACGGCCGCCTCGTACCGCTCGAGTCGGCGTTGCACTCGGGCGACACGTGCGAGATCTTCACGAGCAAGGTCGAAGGGCGCCGGGCCGAGCCGCGACTGGCTGCAGTTCGTACAGACGCCGCGTGGTCGTTCGAAGATCCGGCAGTGGTTCTCGCGTGAGCGGCGCGTCGACGCGATCGACGCCGGCAAGGACGATCTCGTCAAGGCGTTGCGCCGCGAAGGTCTCCCGGTGCAGAAGCTCACGAACTCGCCGGTGCTCGTCGCGGTCGCGGAGAGTCTCAACTACACCGACGTCGAGGCGTTGCACGCGGCGCTCGGCGAAGGCCACGTGTCGGCGAAGTCGGTGGTGCAGCGGGTGCAGCGCGAGCTGCGCGGCGGCGAGGAGCAGCTTCCGGTCACCGTGCAGCGCCCGCCGACGTCGCGCAGCCGCAAGAGCGTGACCGCGGGCGTGCACGTCGAGGGCCTCGACGACGTCATGGTGCGGTTGTCGCGGTGCTGCACGCCGGTACCGGGCGACGAGATCATGGGCTTCGTCACGCGCGGCCGTGGGGTGTCGGTCCACCGCACCGACTGCGCCAACGCGATGAGCCTGCAGAGCCAGGCGGACCGCGTGATCGAGGTCGACTGGGACCACGACGCGCCCGGCTCCTACGTCGTCGGCGTCGAGATCGAGGCGCTCGACCGTTCGCGGCTCCTCCGGGACGTCGCCGACGTGCTGTCGGAGCACCACGTCAACATCCTGTAGCTGCGCCACGGTGACCCAGCCCGACCGCATCGCGCGGCTCCGCTTCGAGTTCGAGCTGGCCGACCCCGACCACCTCGACTCCATCCTCGGCGCGGTGAAGCGCGTCGGGTCGGTGTACGACGCGGCCCGGGTTCTCCCCGGTAGCGCTCCGTGACCGACTCGGCCGTAACCGATCGGCGTGCCGGGTCGCGATGCGTTCCGCGCGCCGATCGGGACTCGGGACGTGTTGCCCCCCGAATCCGACCGGTGGCAAGCGTTGGTCGCGCGTTTCGCGGCGCGTGCCGGCCGCGCCGGCTTCGGAATGCTCGTCACCCCGATGTTCGAGCACGTCGAGGTCGTGCAGAAGCTCGGGTCCACGAGCGACGTCGTGCGCAAGGAGATGTACGACTTCACCGACAAGGGCGGCCGCTCGCTGGCGCTGCGCGCCGACGGCACCGCGTCGGTGGCGCGCGCGTTCGTGCAGCACCGTCCGGTCCTGCCGTGGAAGGTCTGGTACGTCGCGCCGAACTTCCGCTACGAGCGGCCGCAGAAGGGCCGCTACCGGCAGCACTGGCAGGTCGGTGTCGAGGTGCTCGGCGTCGAAGATCCCGACGTCGACGTCGAGGTGATCGCGCTCGCGCACGGCTTCTACGGTGAGCTCGGGTTGTCGCGCTTCCGGCTGATGGTCAACTCGATGGGCGACGCCGACAGTCGTGCCCGTTACCGCGACGTGCTGCTCGAGTACTGGCGCGACCACAAGGAGACGCTCGGCGACGAGATGGCGCGCGCCGAGGCGAACCCGCTGCGGATCCTCGACTCGAAGCGCGATGACTGGGCCGACCTCCTGGAGCGGGCGCCGCAGATCTGCGAGTACCTGTCGGCCGAGTCTGCCGAACAGTTCGAGCAGGTGCAGGAGGGGCTGCAAGCGCTCGGCATCCACTTCGAGATCGCGCCGCGTCTCGTACGCGGCCTCGACTACTACACCGGTACGACGTTCGAGTTCGCGAGCGACGCGCTGGACGCGGCGCAGAACGCGATCGGCGCCGGCGGCCGTTACGACCGATTGGCCGAGGACATGGGCGGGCCGCCGACGCCGGGCATCGGGTTCGGCATCGGCATCGAGCGGGTCCTCATCGCCTGCGACGGCGAAGGCGTGTTCGGCGCGCCGGCCGCACGCGTCGACGTGTTCGTCGTCGACGGTGTCGGCGGTACCGAGGCGCTGGTCCTGATCGAGGAGTTGCGCACCGAGGGTTTGCGCGCGGATCGCGCGTACGGCGCCCGAGCCTTCCGGAAGCAGATGGCCGCGGCCGACAAGTCGGGCGCGCGCTACAGCGTCGTCCTCGGCAACAAGGAGCTCGCCGCGGGCAAGGTCGGCATCAAGGATCTCACCACCGGCCACCAGATCGACGTGCGCCGCGACGAAGCCGCCGCCTGGCTCTTCACCCGCCTCGAACCCAACGGACCCTAACTCCGCCATCTGATGCGGAGTTATGTACGGGACGGGGCATCAAGAGTCTGCCAACCGCAGGGCGGGTAGGTGTCTCAGGTCGTTTCTAACGTGCCGGCATGTCGGACCCTCTTGCCAATGTCTCGGCAACGCTCGCTCGACAACTCGCCTTGATCACTCGTCGGCAACTCGCCGACGCCAAGGTTGTCCCCGCACCAGCATAACGCAATTGACCCGCGACGCGGATCCTCTTGCGTGTCCGCCGAGGCGTTTACCGGCTGCGCGGTGCGCCTACATCTTGGGAACAGGCCCTGCTGGCAGCGATCCTTGCCGGCGGCGACACTGCGGTGCGCGTCTCACTCGTCGGCCACCCGGCTTGTGGGCATTCAGAGTGCAGCCCGACACGAGGCTCGAGATCACTGGTTCTTCGGCCGAGACATCCCGAGATCGACGGAGTGACTGTTCACCGCACGACGCTCATGCCGCCGCAAGACACGGTCGAGCGGTCGGGTATTCCGTGCACGTCCTTCGAGCGGACATTGTGCGACTCGACCGTCGATCTTTCGCTTTCGCAGCTCGCACGTACGCTCGACGACGGCCTTCGTCGCAAGATCACGTCCCTCGACCGATTGCGCGAGTGCGTGTTGCGTCTCGACAGTGGTCCTCGCCGCCGGCTCACGGTCGTCCACGAGTTGTTGCGGCAGCGCGACGAGGCTTACGAGCGCGGCAGGGAGCCGCGCCGAGCTCCGAGTGCTCCGCGTGCTCCAAGCCGCCGACATGCTGCTGCCCAAGCAGCAACATCGCGTTCGAGTCGGGCGGCCGCCCGTTCGTTCTCGACTACGCGTACGTGTCGCAGCGACGGTTCATCGAGTACTACGAGCTCGGCAGCCACAGCACGCCCAGCGCCGTCGCTTACGACAACGAGCGATTGACGCTCCTGTGTAACGCCGGCTGGCTGCCGCTCATCTTCACCGACGACGACGACGGACGCAGAGATCGTGGCTCGGACACGCGAAGCGATCGGATCGGCGCGCAGCCGACCGAGGCCGGCTGACGCCATTAGCTACCGCGCACTGTGATGGCGGAGTTAATATCGGTGGCGGACGGAGTGCTACAACTCCGCCATGTGATGGCGGAGCTTCTGGCGGGCGCGTAGCCTCTCGGCGGATGGGGAAGGGGCCGGATCTGTTCGGGGCGGCCGTGGAAGAGCGGCTGGCGCGGAAGGCTCCGCTCGCGGCACGCCTGCGGCCGACCACCCTCGACGACGTGGTCGGGCAGCGCCACCTGCTCGGGCCGGGCAAACCGCTGCGGGTCCTCATCGAGTCGGACCGGCTCTCGTCGCTGATCATCTGGGGGCCGCCCGGCACGGGCAAGACCACGATCGCGCGCCTCGTCGCGGGAGCCACGGCCAAGGCGTTCGAGAGCCTCTCGGCGGTCTCGGCCGGGGTGAAGGACGTCCGCGAGATCGCGGAGCGGGCTCGCGCCCGGCTCGGCGAGCGCGGGCAGGGCACGATCCTCTTCCTCGACGAGGTCCACCGGTTCAGCCGCGCCCAACAAGACGTGCTGCTCCCGTTCGTCGAGGAGGGGCTGCTCGTGTTCGTCGGCGCGACCACCGAGAACCCGTTCTTCTCGCTCACCGGCCCGCTGCTCTCGCGCAGCACGCTCTTCCGCGTCGATCCGCTCGACGACGACGACCTCGGCCTGCTCCTCGACCGTGCCCTCACCGACACCGATCGCGGCCTCGGCGCGGAACCCGCAACCATCGCCGACGACGCGCGCAAGCACCTGATCGACCGCAGCGAAGGCGACGCGCGTCACCTGCTGACCGTGCTCGAGGTCGCGCACGCGCTCACCGTCGAAGACGACAGTCAGCCGAACAGGCGCAACGAGATCACGCTCGAAGACGCCGAGGCCGCGCTCGCGCTCCGCAGTCTCCGGTACGGCGACGACGAGCACTACGACATCATCTCCGCGTTCATCAAGTCGATCCGCGGCTCCGATCCCGACGCCGGGCTCTACTGGCTCGCGCGCATGATCGAAGCCGGTGAAGACCCGCGCTACATCGCGCGCCGCCTCGTCATCCTCGCGTCCGAGGACGTCGGGATGGCCGACTCGAACGCGATCGTCGTCGCGGATGCGGCGGCACGCGCGGTCGAGTTCGTCGGCATGCCCGAAGCCGGCCTCAACCTCGCGCACGCGGTGATCCATCTCGCGCTCGCGCCCAAGTCGAACAGCGTGAAGGCGTCGCTGTTCGCAGCCGTTGAAGCGGTCGAACAGCAGAAGGCGAGCCCGGTCCCGAAGCACCTGCGCGACGCGAGCTACCGCGGTGCGGCGCGGCTCGGACACGGCAAGGGATACGTCTATCCTCACGACGCGCCCGAGGGGTGGGTTCCGCAGCAGTACCTTCCGGCCGAGCTGCAAGGTCAGCGGTTCTACCGACCCGGTAGGCACGGTGCCGAGCCCGCACTCGCCGACGAGCGTGCACGCGAGCGCCGAGGGTGAACGCGCCGAGGGTGAACGCGCAGAGGGTGAACGGGGAGAGGGAGGTGACGATGGAGACCGGTGATGTGCTCGCAATCGTTGCCGCAACCGTGGTCGCGATCCTCTGCGGCGTGCTGATCGCGGTGCTCTACGCTCTCGCCGGAACGTTGCGCGAGCTGCGCACGACCGTGCACACCCTCCGTGAGGAGACCGTCGCGCTGCTCGACGACGCGCACGATGCCGTCGTCGGCGCGACGCGGGAAGTCGATCGCATCGACCGGCTGGTCGGCTCGGCCGAGCGCATCAACGGCGCGGTCGACGGCGCGCAACGCATGGCCTACAAGACGCTCGCGTCGCCGGTGGTCAAGGCGATGGCGTTCGGTACCGGCGTGTCACGTGCCGCGCAACGGATCCGCGCCGGCGAAGGCGACACCGTTGCGCCCGCGCCCGGCCGGAGCAGCAAGAGCCGCTCGGACCAAACGGGTGTCCTGACGATGTTCAAGCGCCTCTTCTGGCTCGTCGTCGGGTTCATCGCCGGTCTCGGCTCGTCGTGGGCGATCGCACGGCGATTGCGCCGGCTCGCGGCGCGCTACGCCCCGCCGGAGGTTGCGGACCGCTGGGGCGGCACCATGCGAGCCGCGGTCGACGAAGGACGAGCCGCCATGCGGCTGCGCGAGGCGGAACTGAAGGAGAGCCTGGCGCGAGGGCGGGCAGTAGCCTGAATTCGATGGCCGATCGTCCGCAAGGCGCCGACGAGCTGCGGCGCGCCTTCTCGGAGTTCTTCGAGGCGCGCGGCCACGTCGCGGTCCCGTCGGCCAGCGTGATCCCGGTCGATCCCACGCTGCTGTTCACCGTGGCGGGCATGGTCCCGTTCAAGGGCTACTTCACCGGCGACGAGTCGCCGCCGTTCCCGCGTGCCGTCTCGGTGCAGAAGTGCGTACGGGCCGGTGGCAAGCACAACGACCTCGACGACATCGGCCGCACCAACCGTCACTTCTCGTTCTTCGAGATGCTCGGCAACTTCAGCTTCGGCGACTACTTCAAACCCGACGCGATCCGCTTCGCGTGGGAGTTCTACACCGAGGTGCTCGCGGTTCGACGCGGGCCGGCTGTGGGTCACGGTGCACGAGGACGACGACGAAGCCGAGCGGATCTGGCGCGAAGACATCGGGTTCCCGGTCGAGCGGATCCAGCGGCTCGGCGAGGACAACCTCTGGCAGATGGCCGACACCGGCCCGTGCGGCTACTCCTCGGAGATCTTCTGGGACCTCGGTCCGGAACACGGTCCGGACGGCGGGCCGGTCACCGAGAGCGAGCGGTACATCGAGATCTGGAACCTCGTGTTCATGCAGTTCGACCAGCGCGCCGACGGGACGCGGGTTCCCCTGCCCGAAGCCGAGCATCGACACCGGCGCCGGGCTCGAGCGCAACCTGATGGCGCTCCAGGGCACGACGACCATCTGGGACATCGACGTGTTCCGGCCGCTGATCGCGGCGGCGGAGCGGGTGACCGGCGCGCGTCACGGCTCGTTCCCCGGCGACGAGAACGACGTGTCGCTGCGCATCCTCGCCGAACACGCCCGCACGATGACGTTCATGGTCGCCGACGGCGTGCGGCCGTCGAACCAGGAGCGCGGTTACGTGCTGCGGCGCATCATCCGGCGCGCGGTGCGGCACGCGTACCGTCTCGGCGCGCGCGACCTCGTCACGCCCGCCCTGGTCGACGCGACGGTCGACGTGATGGGCAACGCGTATCCCGATCTCGTCATCCACCACGACATGATCGGCAAGGTCGTGCAGCGCGAAGAGGAGTCGTTCCGTGCGACGTTGCAGCGCGGGCTCGATCTCCTCGACGACGTCCTGGCGAAGGGCGACGTCTCGGGTGACGACGCGTTCTTCCTCCACGACACGCTCGGGTTCCCGTTCGACCTCACGCGCGAGATCGCGGGCGAGCGGGGCCGCGCCGTCGACGGCACCGGCTTCGACGCGCGCATGCAGGAGCAGCGCACGCGCGCGCGTGCTGCGGCCGTGGAAGCCGGCGCGGGCGCAGGAGCACCCGATCGAGCTCTACCGCGAGCTGGTCGACGGCGACGGACCGACCGTGTTCACCGGCCGGCAGGAACCAACGTCGGAAGCCACCGTGCTCGCGCTGATCCGCGACGGTGAACGCGTCGGGCAAGCGGAGGCCGGCGCCCGCGTCGACGTCGTGCTCGATCGGACGCCCTTCTACGCCGAGTCCGGTGGCCAGGTCGGCGACACCGGCACGATGACGATCCCCGGCCACGCAGGGACGACCGAGGTGACCGTCGCGGACACCCGCTACGGGCTCCCGGGGACGCTCGTGCTGCACCAGGCGACCGTCGACACCGGCACGATCGCCGAGGGCGACCGGGTGAGCGCGGCCATCGACGTCACGCGCCGCAACCGCATCCGCCGCAACCACACCGCCACCCACGTCCTCCACTGGGCGCTGCGCGAGGTGCTCGGCTCGCACGTGCAACAGGCCGGTTCGCTCGTCGCTCCCGACCGGCTGCGGTTCGACTTCAGCCACTTCGAGGCGGTCACGCCCGAACAGCTGCACGAGATCGAACGGCGTGCGAACGAGCAGGTGATCGCCGACCTCCCCGTCCGGCACTTCGAGACCACCAAGGCCGAAGCCGAGCAGCTCGGCGCGATCGCGTTCTTCGGCGAGAAGTACGGCGACGTCGTGCGGGTGCTCGAAGCCGGTCCCACCATCGAGCTGTGCGGCGGCACGCACGTGGACGCGCTCGGGTTCATCGGGCCGATCAAGATCGTGAGCGAGTCCTCGATCGGTTCGAACCTGCGCCGCATCGAAGCGATGACCGGCGACGGCGCGCTCGAGTACATCGACCAGGAGGAGCAGACGCTCCGGCGCGCGGGCGATCTGCTCCGCGCCGCGCCGAAGGAGATCCCGGAGAAGATCGAGCGGCTCGTCGATCAGGTGCGCGCGCTCCAGGACGAAGTGCAGCGGCTCAAGGCGAAGGAGGCGACCGCCGCGGCGGGCGACCTCGCGAGCACGGCGGAGCGCGGCATCCTCGTGACCCGCCACGACGGCCTCGGCACGGGCGAGCTCAAGCAGCTCGCGGTGGAGACGCTGCGTGCGCTCGGTACCGGTGTCGTCGCGCTCGTCGGCGCAGTCGACGGCAAGGCCGCAGTTGCCGTTGCCGTCAGCAAGGACCTGGTCGAGCAGGGCGCGGCGGCCGACGCGATCGCCGGGCCGGCGGCCAAGGCGCTCGGCGGCGGCGTCGGCCGCGGGAAGGATGCCGTCGCGGGCGGCGGCCCCAAAGTCGACGGCGTCGACACCGCGCTCGGCCTCGCGCGCGATCAGGCGGCCGCGTGGCAGCAGTGACGACCCGCACCGGCCGGGTGCTGGGGGTGGACCTCGGGACCCGCCGGATCGGTCTCGCGCTCACCGATCCCACGCGCACCGTCGCGTCGCCGCACGCGGTGCTGGCGCGCAGTGCCAGCCCCGACGCCGACCGCGCGGCGATCCTCGCCGTCGCCCGAGAACACGACGCGGCAACGATCGTCGTCGGGCTCCCGCTGTCGCTGTCGGGGAGGGAAGGTCCGGCCGCGCGCGCCGCGCGCGCCGAGATCGCCGCGCTCCAGGACGCGGCCGGGTCCGCGATCACCGTCGTCGCCCACGACGAGCGGCTCACGACGGTCACCGCCGAAGCCGCGCTCACCGAGGGTCGGGTGCCGCGTCGGACTCGCCGAGAAGTCGTCGACAAGGTCGCGGCCGCGGTGATGTTGCAGTCGTGGTTGGAGAGCGGGGGACGATGACGCAGCTGATGGATCCGCCGGAAGCACCAGAGCTCGACCACCGCCACCGCCGCCGCGTGTGGGCTGTCGTTCTCATCCTCGTCGTCGCGCCGTTGCTCGTGATCGGCGTGGCCGCGCTGTGGTTCTGGTGGCAGCTCGATCCGCCGGGAAGCGCCGGCGACACGGTCGAAGTGCGCGTCGACGACGGCTGGAGCGTGTCGCGGATCGGCGACGAACTGGTCGACCGCGACGTCATCGGTTCCTCGGTGGTCTTCAACGTCTACACGAGGCTCAAGGACCGACGCGACTTCCAGGCCGGCACGTACGACCTCGAGCGCAACATGGGTGTGAGCGCGGCCGTCTCCGCGTTGGAGGCCGGCCCGACGATCGACTACGGCGAGGTCGCGGTGCCGCCCGGGCTGTGGACGCAGGAGGTCGCGACACGCGTCGGCGAACAGCTGCCCGGTCACAACAGCGACGCGTTCCTCGCCGCGGTGCGCAGCGGCGCCAAGCGATCGAAGTACCAGCCGGAAGGCAACACGTCCCTGGAGGGGTTGCTCTGGCCGAGCACCTACCGCATCGCCGACACCGACGACGAGATCGACGTGCTCGGCGCGATGGTGAGCGAGTTCGAGCGCAACGCAGATGCCCTCCTGCTCGAGTCCGCGAGTGTCGAGGGGCGAACCCCGTACGAGATCCTCGTCATCGCGTCGTTGATCGAGGCCGAGGCCGGCACCGACGAGGACCGGCCGTTGATCGCGTCGGTGATCTACAACCGCCTCCGCGAGGACATGCCGCTCCAGATCGACGCGACGTTGCTCTACGCAAGTGGCGACCCGACGAAGCAGTCGATCTCCGAGGCCGACCAGCAGGTCGACTCGCCGTACAACACCTACCTGAACAAGGGGCTTCCGCCGACTCCGATTGCGGGCGTCAGCGAAGCTTCGCTGCGTGCCGCGCTCGCGCCGGCGGACACCGACTTCCGCTTCTACGTGGTCGCGGACGCGAGCGGACGGCACGCGTTCGCACCGACCTACGAGGAGCACTTGGCGAACATCGAGGCGGCGCGCGCGGCCGGCATCCTGTGATCACCGGCGCCACTCGGCTCGCCGGCATCATCGGTGACCCGGTGCGCCACTCGCTTTCACCGCTGCTGCACAACACGGCGTACACGGCACTCGAGCTCGACTGGACCTACCTCGCCTTCGAGATCGCGGCCGAGGGAACCCTCGCGGCGCTCGACGCGGTACGCACACTCGGGCTCGTCGGTGTGTCGGTCACGATGCCGCACAAGACCTCGGCGGCCGTCATCGTCGACGAGATGAGCGACGACGCCCGCACCCTGCACAGCGTCAACACCGTCACCGTTCGCGACGACGGCACGCTGCAGGGTGATTCGACCGACGGTGAAGGCTTCGTGCGCGCCCTGCACGAAGCAGGTTGCGATCCGAAGGGCCGGCGAGCGCTGGTGCTCGGAGCCGGTGGCGCCGCCCGACCGGTCGTGCTGGCGCTGGGGCGCGCCGGCGCGGACGTGACGGTCGCGGCCCGCAGGGCCGATGCCGGCGCGACCGCCGCCGCACTTGCCGACGCGCCCGCGATTGCATGGGACGACCGTGACGACGCGGTGCGCGAGGCCGACATCGTGGTGAACGCCACGCCGATCGGCATGAGTGACGGCGAGAGCCCGATCGCGCCCTCGACCGTGCGCGCCGATCTCGTGGTCGCCGACCTCGTCTACCACCCGCTGGAGACACCGCTCCTCGCGGCCGCGCGCGCGGCCGGTGCCCGTCCGGTCGACGGGCTCGGCATGCTCGTGCACCAGGCCGCGCTCCAGGTGGAGCGCTGGTCCGGGCGCCCCGCGCCGGTCGATGCGATGCGTGCCGCGGTACGAGCCGAGCTCGAACGGCGCAGGGACAACAAGGACAAGGCGACGCCCAAGTAGTCCGTTGGGCACGTAGCCCGCCGGGCAGGTGGGGTATGACTGGTCCTCGTGGAGCAGGTCATCGATTCCCCGTCCTCGTCGCCACTCTCCGACTCGCCGCCGCCGCTCGCGCGCGAGGAGCTGCGGCGCGCCGAGTTGCGCGCGATGAAGCAGCGCGCCACCGGCCTGCTGCTCGCGTTCTCGCTCGCGTTCGTCGCGACCGCGATCTGGACCGAGGACCGCGGGGCGATGGGCTACCTGCGCGCCGCGCTCGCGGCCGGGATGGTGGGCGGGCTCGCCGACTGGTTCGCGGTGACGGCCTTGTTCCGGCACCCACTCGGCGTGCCGATCCCACACACCGCGATCATCAAGTCGCGGAAAGACCAGTTCGGCGCGACACTCGGCGAGTTCGTCCAGCAGAACTTCCTCTCTGCCGACGCCATCGGCGAACGGGTCAAGGCCTCGGGCGCCATCGGTCGGACCGCCGACTGGCTCGCCGACCCGGTCAACGCGAACACGGTCGCGGGTCACACCGCCGACCTGCTCGTCGGCGTCGCCGACCTCGTGCGCGACGAGGACGTGCACCAGGTGCTCGAGACCGAGGTGCGCGCGTTCGTCGAGCGGATCCCGCTCGCGCCCCTGGCCGGACGGGCGCTGCGCCACGCAACCGCAGAGGGACGCCACCAGGAGCTGCTCGACGCGCTGCTGCGCAACGGCGGCCAGTATCTCGAAGACAATCGGGAGTCACTCCGCGATCGGTTCGCACAGCAGTCGCCCTGGTGGCTACCGAACGCGGTGGAGGACCGGATCTTCGACCGGCTGCTCGACGGTTTCGTCTCGCTCATGGGGTCGGTGGGAGAGAACCCGGACCATGAGCTGCGCGGTTACTTCGACGAGCGCCTCACCGAGCTCGCGTGGCGCCTCGAGCACGATCCCGGGCTCCGGGCACGCGGCGAGCAGTTGAAGCAGGAGCTCCTCGGGCACCCGCAGCTACGCGTATGGAGCGCGTCGCTCTGGACCGAGACCAAGGCGAACGTGCGGACGCAGGCGTCCGACCCGGACTCGGCCCTCCGCCGGCGGCTGGCGGGCACGATCGCCGATCTCGGCGCGCGTCTGCGCGACGACCCCGCGCTCCAAGCGCGTGCCGAAGATCTCGTCGACCGGCTCGTCCGTCACGTGGTCGGTCAGTTCCACGACGAGTTGGCGGCGCTGGTGAGCGGGACCATCGAGCGGTGGGACGCGGACGAGACGAGCGACCGGCTCGAACTGCTCCTCGGGCCCGACCTCCAGTTCATCCGCATCAACGGCACCGTGGTCGGCGCGATCGCGGGCGTTGCGCTCCACGCGGTCGGCCAGCTGCTCTGAACCGCATCGCCCATCGTCAGGGATCGAGAGCCCATCGTTACGGATCGAGCGCGTCGAGCCCGCGCTCGAGCAGCACCGGCCCGAGGCGGCGCAGCAGACCCTGTTGGGAGTCGGGGATCTCGACGTACCGGATGGCGTGCTCGCACCGCGCGCCGTACGCCAGCCCGTACGTCATCCGGGCCGCCGAGCGCGTCGCGCTCGGCGGGCGGAAGCGATCGCCGCGCGCGTCCTCGTACTCGTCGACGAACGCCCGGATCTCGTCATCGCTCGGGAACCGCTCGCCCGCGGGCCGGTCCCAGTCGACGCAGAACGTGATCGCCGCGGTCGCAACGGGCACGATCTCCGGTTCGACGCAGACGCTGTCCCAGTCGTAGATCGCGACGACGCGTTCGTCGCGCACGGCGAGGTTCTCGATGCGCCAGTCGCCGTGCCCGAAGCTGTCGGGACGGCCGGTGCCGACCGCTTCGAGGACGGCGCGAGCGCGACGCGCAAGGTCGTCGATCCATGCTGCGCCAGCAGCCGTCGCGTCGAAGTCGAACCGAGCCGAGTGCGGCTCCGGGAACAACCGATCGGCAGGCATCGCGCTCGGATGAAGGAGGCGTTCGTCGCGTTCCAACCCGAGGAGCCGGCCGTCCGCGGCGAACTCGGCCAGGCCGTGGGCCAGCGCGCGCCGCACGCGCGGGTCGTGAGCGTCGACCGGCGTGCGCGCATCGATCATGGTCTCGGCCGTGATGTGCGCGGGCCCGCACGCGACCGGCGCCACGAGTGGCCGCGGCGCCGGGACACCTCGGGCGGCGAGCGCCGCCTGCGCGTCGTGCACCGCGTCGAGATAGCGCCGCGTCAGGCCGGGCCGGTGCACCTTGACGACGACGTCGCGTCCGTCGGCGAGGGCAACGCCGTGCACGCTTCCGCTGCTCGAATCGAAGAAGCGATAGGCGGCGATGTTGCTCCCGAGGTGCTCGACGCACCATGCGTCGACCGCCGCCGCGATCCCTTCAGGGTCTGCGGTACCGAACACCAGCGTCTCGAGCGGCAATGCGGCGCCGCCGCCCCACGCCGCGACCTGCGCGGCGATCACCGCCCCGATTCCGGCCATCGCCCGCCGACGCTAGGGGTTCGCAGGCGCGCGTGGCGCAGGCACCGGCGCGAGCCGGCGCGCGGCCGCGATCGCGAGTCCCGCGCCGCCGCCGAACGCGAACGTGACGAGGGCCCGCACGGCGGGCGCGGGTAACGACGAGGGCAGCTGCGAGTGCGTCAAAGCCGAGACGTCGCCGATGCCTCCGGCGACGACGAACATCACCGCTGCGATCAACACGAACGGTGCGCTCGATTCCGGCGTGTCCCGGGCGACGCGGAGCAACGCGTACGCGCCGACCGCGAGCGCGGCGAACGAGATCACTTGCGCAGCGAGCCGTCCGGCCAGCGAGTTCGCGACCTCGGTCCAACTCGCGACGACGTGCAACAGCTCGGCCCAGAGGAGCGCAGCGAGCACGAGCGACGCGACCAGCCGCCAAGCACGCGCGGCCGCGAGTGCAACCAGGGCCGCGATCGCGAGCCGCGCCCAGCACGTACGGCCACCACGGACCGGGCTCGACCCATGCGAGGTCGCCCTGCACCACCGCGTCCCGATCACCCACGACGAGCGGAATCGACCACTCTTGCGTCGCGAACGACCCCGAGCCCATGGCGTGGGCCCGGTGGTCGTGCCAGCGGACGCCGTCGCCATCGCTCACCTTGCGCCACTCGGGCTCGGCGTCGGCGTCGTAGCGGTCGGGTACGTCCGCAACGGGATCGGCGGACCGGTTCTGGAAGACCGCGGGGGAGCGCGCGTTCTCGAACACGCCGTCGGCGTCGATGCGCAGGTACGGCTCGCCGTCGTAACCGGTCACCACGACACGCGTTCTCGACGTGTTCGTGAGCTCGAGGCGATCGCCGTTCTCCACCACATCCACCGTCACGCCGGCCACCGCCGGCGTGATCGCGAGCACACGAACCCGCTCGTTGGTCGGGTTCCTCGCCGCCGACGCTGTGTGCCGCAGCAGGAGCGGCGTCGCCACCCACCACCGCCGTCGCGAACAGCGTGGCCATGAAGACGAGCGCGCACGAGGCGCGGGCGATGCGCACGCACCCATGGTCGCGCCGGGCCGTGGTCGCCGCGGGATCGGTCACGGTCCGAACACGCCGTCCCACACGAGGTCGAAACCGACGAGCGCCATCGCGACGCCCACGAACCCGCCGAGCACCCGGGCTGTCCGCCCTTCCGGTGGCCTCCGCCAGGCGGCCGCGATCGCGCTCGCGACCGCGGTGCCGATCGCGACCGCGCCGATCGTCACGCCGGTGCCTTCGAAGGCCGTCCAACCGATGACGGCGGCGAGCGCACCTGGACCCGCGAGCAACGGCACGCCGTACGGGAAGGCGCCGACCCGGACCGCAGAAGCCGATGGGAGTGGGCGCACTCGCTCGGCCGGGCCCTGCCACAGCAGGTCGAGCGCCGGGACGAGCACGACCATGCCGGCGGTCAGTTGCGCGGCTCCCGTCGAGATGTCGAGCGCGTCGAGCAACGGATCGGCGAGCGCGGCGGCGATCGCGAGGACTGCGAACGCGACGACGGCACCCGTCGCGACGATCGTGAGGCGCGCGCGTCACGTGTTCGGCGTTGCGTCCGGTCGCGAGGGTCGACGCCCCGATCGCGGCCGAGACCGGGTCGAGGACCACGAGCACGAACAGCGCGAGGCGCAACAGGTCGCTCATCGGTGACCCACGTTCATCGGTGACCCACGTTCATCGTTCATGTCGCCTCGAGCAGATCGGAGAGCGCGAGCAAGCCGGAGATCGCGTGTTGCTGGTCGTCCATCCGGCTCTCGCCATCCGTGAACCATGCGCCGCCGACGTTCTCCTCGTCGCCGGCGCGCTGCCGTTCGACGAGGACGCCGCTCCCGCATGCGGTCGCTTCCAGCGTCACTGCTCGCAGGTCGTCGAGACGGCGATCGTCACGAGCGAGTCGGGCGAGCGCGGCCTCACCTTCGACCCACGTGCCGAGCGCGGCGGCGCGTCGCTCCGGCCCGTGCGTCCACGAGTACGGCGCGCCCGCGTCCTTCTGTGCTTCCCAACGGATCAAGAGCTGGAAGCGACCGGAGAGCTCGCGGGCGTACGCGGCCTCGGCGTCGGTGATCGGCCAGTCGCTCATCTCGGCGAAGCCGTACGCGGCCCAGTGGTCGTTCAACGGTCCGACGGGTACGAAGTCGCGATCATTGCGCTGCGTCGAGATGAAGCGCGCGGCGCGTCGCGCGGCCTGCTCGTACGCGGGCGCGGGGAGCGCATTGTGCAAACGGGCGAGCGCCCACAGCGCTTCCCCGGCGTAGTACTGCGAGATGCCCTCGCGGTCGGGCTCGTTCGTCGCCGGGTCGTAGGCGACGTAGAAGTCGCCGTTGTCGCGCTGCATCGACACGAGGAAGTCGCCGAGGCCGCGCATCGTGTCGTCGTACCGGTCGTCGCCGGTGACCGCGCGCCGCTCCGCGAGGGCGGCGAGCATCAGCGCACTGCCGCCCAGCGGCAGCCGTCCCGCCTCCTCGAGCGCGACACCGGCTTCCGTCTCGACCAGTCGGTCGAGCATCCAGTCGACCGCGCGGTCGCCCGCCGCGAGGAACTCGTCGTCGTTCGCAATGCCCGCGGTTTGGTACAGCGAGAGGGTGACGCCGGCGTGCCGCACGTTCGAGTACCCGCCGAGGTCCTCGCCTTCGGCGTCGACGAGGTACGTGTACCTCCCATCCGGCTGCTGACCCTCGACGATCCGAGCGGCGGCGGCGACCGCGGCCGCGCGGGCTTCCGTCGCGTCGGGTGCGGGACACGCTTCGGGCGCGGCGACGGTGAGGCGCGCCGCCACGACGACGATCGCGCACACCATGACGAGGCTCCACAGCCGGCCGGTCGGCATCGGCGGAGATCCTGCCGCATCGCCGGGCCGACCGCACCGCGCCACTGAACTCCTGACCGCGTGAACTCCTGACCGGTGCACACGGAACGGGTACGGTCCGTCGCATCTCGATCTTCGTCGCGGTCGTCTGCGGAGTGGTCGGCCTCGGGGTCGGCTCGTTCCTGAACGTCGTCATCCGACGGTGGCCGCCCGTCGAGTCGAGCCGGCCGTCGTTCGATGTGCGACTGCTCACCGGACTCCTGTTCGCCGCGGTTGGTGTCCGGTTCGCGGACGAGTGGGTGCTGCCCGCGTACCTCGTGTTCACCGCGGGTCTCATCGCGCTGTCGGTCATCGACCTCGAGCACTTCCTGCTGCCGAACCGCGTGCTCTACCCGACGGGCTTCATCGCGCTGCCGCTCCTGCTGTTGGGCGCGCTCCTCGAGGGTGACATCGGCGCCTTCGGTCGCGCCCTCCTCGCGGGCGCGGTCGCCTTCGCGGTGTTCTTCGTACTGCACGTGATCTCGCCGCGCGGCCTCGGGTTCGGCGACGTGCGCCTCTCGTTCCTGCTCGGGTGCTTCCTCGGCTACCTGAGTTGGTGGCACGTGTTCTTCGGGATCTTCGCCGGGTTCGTCGTCCGGCGCGGTCGTCGGGGTCGCGCTCGTCGCCCTCGGCCGTCGTGGCCGCAAGCAGCACATCCCGTTCGGGCCCTTTCTCGCTGCCGGGCGCGCTCACGATCGTCCTCGTCGGCCAGCCGCTGATCGACGCATACCGCAGTGTCTGAGCAGGTCACTCGCGTATCCTCTGTCCGTGCTCCGCTTCCTCACCGCCGGGGAGTCGCACGGTCCCGCACTGGTGGTGACCGTGGAGGGTCTGCCGGCGGGTGTGCCGATCCTCGTCGACGACATCGCCGGCGAGCTCGCGCGCCGGCGGCTCGGCTACGGGCGCGGCCCCCGCATGCGGTTCGAGGCCGACGAGCTCGAGCTCCTCGGCGGCGTTCGCCACGGCCGCACGCTCGGGTCGCCGGTTGCGATCCTGGTGCGCAACAGCGAGTGGGCCACGGGGAAGTGGAACGAGGAGATGTCGGCGGCGCCCGGGCGAACCGAGAAGCCGCTCACGCAACCGCGTCCCGGGCACGCCGACCTGGCCGGCATGCAGAAGTACGGCTTCACGGACGCGCGTGACGTTCTCGAACGCGCGAGCGCGCGGGAGACCGCGGCGCGGGTCGCGGCCGGCGCGCTCGCCAAGCAGTTGCTCGCCCACATCGACGTGTCGGTCCTCAGCCATGTCTCGCAACTGGGAGCGCGCGGTCGCGTCCCCGGATCGCCGCCCCGGCCGCGACGACCTCGCAGCCGTCGACAGCTCCGAGGTCCGATGCTTCGACTCCGATGCCGAGCACGAGATGATCCGTGAGATCAAGGAGGCGGCCAAAGCCGGCGACTCGCTCGGAGGCGTGTGCGAGGTGCTCGGCTTCGGTGTGCCGCCCGGGCTCGGCTCTCACGTCCACTGGGATCGTCGCATCGACGCGCTGATCGCCCAGGCGCTGATGAGCATCCAGGCGATGAAGGCGGTCGAGATCGGCGAAGGCTTCGACGGTGCCGGGCAGGCGCGGGAGCGTCGCGCACGACGCGATCACGTGGGACGACGACGCCGCGACGTACCGGCGCGCGTCGGCGCGCGCGGGCGGCATCGAAGGTGGCATGACGACCGGTGATCTGCTCGTGGCGCGGGTGGCGATGAAGCCGCTGGCGACACTGAACCGACCGGTGCTCCAGACCGTGGACGTCGAGACGAAGGAAGCGACCGTCTCGTTCAAGGAGCGCACCGACGTCACCGCGGTGCCGGCCGCGGGCGTCGTCGCCGAGACGATGGTTGCGCTGGTGCTGGCGTCGGAGGCGCTCCGCAAGTTCGGCGGCGACTCGCTCGCCGAGTTCGTGCGGAACCACGATGCTTACCGGGCGTCGCTCTCGTGACCGACGCTCGGCATCTCGTCCTCGTGGGTCTGATGGGCGTGGGCAAGACGACGGTCGGCCGGCGGTGCGCGCGATCGTCTCGGCCGGCCCTTCGTCGACACCGACGACCTCGTGCAGACGGCGGCCGGCGTGCCGGTTGCCGAGCTCTTCGCGACGCAGGGCGAAGCGGCGTTTCGCGCGCTGGAGAAGCAGGCCGTCGCTGATGCCTGCGAGTCGCCGGAAGCACTGGTGATCGCGTGCGGCGGCGGCGCGGTGCTCGATCCGGAGAACCGCGCGCGCCTCCGCGCCGCCGGCGTCGTCGTATGGCTCCAGGCGCCGGTCGCGGTCCTCGCGGGTCGTGTCGGTACCGGCGCGACCCGGCCGTTGCTCGCCGGCGATCCGGTCGGTTCGTTGCGGCGGTTGGGCGCGCTCCGCGACGCGACGTACGAGGCGGCCGCGCACGAGACCGATCACCGCGGACGCCGGCGTCGATGCGGTCGCCGACGCCGTGCTCGCGGTGTTCGGTGCACGCGCGACGGAGCTCGCGTGACCGAACGGATCCGCGTCGATCTCGGCGCCCGCGCCTACGACGTCGTCGTCGGCGACGGCGCGTGCGACGAGCTCGAGACGCTGCTCGCGGGCGCGCCGGCGTGTCGCGGTCATCAGTCAGGCCGCGGTCGTCGAGCAGCACGGGGCGCGGGTCGGTGCGCCGCTCGAACGGGCCGGGATCGAGCGCGAGACGTTCGTCATGGGTGACGGCGAGGACGCGAAGACCCTCGGTACGGTCGAACACCTCACTCGTGCACTGGCAGAGTGGGGCCTGCTGCGCGGCGACGCGATCGTCGCGTTCGGCGGGGGAGTCGTCGGCGACACCGCCGGCTTCGTGGCCGCGGTGTACCACCGGGGGGTCGACGTGGTGCAGGTACCGACCACGCTCCTCGCGATGGTCGACGCCGCGATCGGCGGCAAGACCGCGGTGAACCTGCCCGAGGGGAAGAACCTCGTCGGTGCCTTCCACCAGCCTCGTGCGGTGCTCGCGGATCCGGCCGTGCTCACGACGCTCTCCGATCGCGAGTACCGCTGCGGACTCGGTGAGGTCGTGAAGTACGCGCTGCTCGGCGACACGGAGCTCGCGGCGATGCTCGAGCAACGCGCGGATGCCGTGCTCGCCCGCGACCCGGCGGTTCTGCGCGCCGTGATCGCCCGCTGCGCGGCGGCCAAGGCGGCCGTCGTTGCCGCCGACGAGTTCGAACGCACCGGCGTGCGAGCCGCGCTCAACCTCGGTCACACGGTCGGGCACGCGCTCGAGCGCGAAGCGGCGTACGCGCTCGCGCACGGCGAAGCGGTCGCCATCGGACTCGTGTTCGCCGTGCACCTCGCGTGCACGCTCGAGCGGGTCCCCCCTGCGGAAGTCGACCGGGTCGAGCAGCTGCTGCGTGCGTTGGAGCTGCCGACGACCGCACCCTCCGGCTTGCGGGCCGACGATCTCCTCACGGTCATGGCGCGTGACAAGAAGGCGGCCGGCGGGCTCACGTTCGTGCTGCCGGGACCAGGAGGCGTCGAACGGGTCGACGACCCCGACCGGGCTGCGATCGGCAAGGCATTTGCAGCAATCGGTGTCGAGAGCTGAGCGGAGGAACGAGTTGGCCACCATCTTGTTGCTGTCCGGACCGAACCTGAACCTGCTCGGTGAACGCGAGCCGCAGTTCTACGGGACGCAGACCCTCGACGAGCTCGTCGCGCTCGCGCGGGAGACCGCGGCGAAGCACGGGCACGAGCTGGAACACCTGCAATCCAACAGTGAGGGTGCGCTCATCGACGCGATTCACGCCGCCAGGGGGCGGTGCCGAGCGATCGTGATAAACGCCGGTGCGTACTCGCACTACGCCCACGCGCTCGCCGACGCACTCTTGATGTTCGACGGTGTGAAGATCGAGTTGCACCTCTCGAACCCACACGCCCGTGAAGCATGGCGCCACGTCTCGGTGTTGACGCCCGTCGTCGACGGGATCGTCGCCGGGTTCCGCGCCACCGGTTACCGGCTCGCGGTCGAGGCCGCGGCGGCGCGACTGGAGGAAGAAGGATGACCGACGTGACAACCGCTCTCGCACCGATGGACGTCGCCGGCCGGCTCCCGCGGCTGCGCACCGCGCTCGCCGCCGCGGGCCTTCCGCGCTGCTCGTCACCAGCCGGGCCAATGTCCGCTACCTCACCGGCTTCACCGGCTCCGCGGGCGCGCTGCTCGTCAGTGCCGACGATGCGCTGTTCGTCACCGACGGCCGGTACCGCACGCAGTCGGCAGAGCAGATCGAAGGCGCCGGTGTCGGCGCGCGCGTCGAGATCGGCGCGACGATGGCCGAGCAGCGAGAGCTCTTCGCCCGTGCGGCGGCACGCGTTGGGCACGGTCGGGCTCGAGGAGTACACGATCACGTGGGCCGAGCAGCGTGAGTACGCCGCGGCTCTTGCCGGAGGAGATCGGCGGGGGACCGGACGTCGTGCCGGCCGGAACGCCGGTCGAGACCCTGCGACGGGTGAAGGACGCAGGCGAGATCGACCGGATCCGCGTCGCGTGCGCCCTCGCGAGCGACGCCTTCGAGTCGCTGCTCCCGCGCCTGGGCGACGGCATCACTGAACGCGAGTTCGCACTCGCGCTCGAATTCGCGATGCGCGAGCGCGGCGCGAGCGGCAACAGCTTCGACCCGATCATCGCATCGGGCCCGAACGGCGCGAAGCCGCACGCGTCGCCGACGGATCGCGTCATCGAACGCAACGAGCTCGTCGTCTGCGACTTCGGCTGCATCGTCGACGGCTACTGCTCCGACATGACGCGCACCGTCTCGGTCGGAGATCCGGGCCCGGACGCTCGACACCTCTACGACGTCGTGCTCGAGAGCCAGGCCGCCGGGCGTGCAAAGGTCGCGGCGGCAGTCGACTGCGCCGACATCGATCGCGCGTCGCGCGACGTGATCGCAGAAGCCGGTTGGGCCGACGCGTTCTCGCATTCGACCGGTCACGGCGTCGGCCTCGAGATCCACGAAGCCCCGCGAGTCGCGTCGACGGCTCGTGATACCTTGCTCGTCAGCGACGTCGTCACGGTCGAGCCCGGCGTGTACCTGCCCGGCGTCGGTGGCGTGCGCATCGAGGACACGGTCGTCGTCACCGCGACCGGCGCCGAATCGCTCACTCTCACCCCCAAGGACCTCGTGCTGTGAGCATCTCGACCAACGACCTGAAGCGCGGCATGGCGCTCGACCTGCCCGAAGGGCTCATGACGATCGTCGAGTTCCAGCACGTGAAGCCGGGCAAGGGCGGCGCGTTCGTGCGCACCACGTTGAAGAACTACCGCACCGGTGCGGTGATCGATCGGACGTTCCGGGCCGACGAAAAGGTCCCGCTCGCGGTCATCGACAAGCGGGAGATGCAGTTCGTCTATCGCGAAGGCGACGACTACGTCTTCATGGACAACGAGACCTACGACCAGCTGCACGTCGCTCGCGCGGCCGTCGGCGACGCGCTCAACTACCTCAAGGAAGGCGACGACGCGGTCCTGCCCATGTACAAGGATGAGGTCGTGGGCATCGACCTTCCTGCTGCCGTCGAGCTCCAGGTCACCGAGACCGAACCCGGCGTCCAGGGTGACCGGGTCTCGGGTGCCCGCAAGCCCGCCACCCTCGAAACCGGACTCGTCGTGCAGGTCCCGCTGTTCGTGAACCCGGGTGAGCGGGTCAAGGTCGACACCCGCTCCGGCGAGTATCTCTCGCGCGCCTGAGCGCGCGTCGACCAGGAGGAGCGGTGTCGTCTCGTCGGGATGCACGAGAACGGGCCCTCGGCCTCGCCTACGAGTGCGAACAACGCAGCCTCGGCGCCCGCGCGCTCCTCGACGACCTCCCCGTCGCGCCCGACGAGTACGCGCAGCAGCTCGTGCTCGGCGTCGAGGCCCACGGCGACGAGATCGACGCCATGCTGCGCAAGTACTCCGAGCACTGGGCGCTCGAACGAATGCCCGTGATCGACCGCACGTTGCTCCGCCTCGGAGTGTTCGAGCTGTGCTGGATGCCCGACGTCCCCACGGCTGCGGTCATCACCGAAGCCGTCGAGCTCGCGAAGCAGTACTCGACGAAAGACTCCGGGCGCTTCGTCAACGGACTGCTGGCCCGGATCGCCGAGGCCGCACGGTCCGTCATGACGAGGTTCGGGATACGGATGACCGACACGGGCACCGAGACGATCGCCGTTCCCGACACGGTCGAGGAGCTGCTCGGCGACGAGCTCGGCGACCGGCGAACGGCTCTGGCTCGTGATCGTCTGGGACGACCCGGTCAACCTCATGCGCTACGTCGTATACGTGTTCCAGAAGCTGTTCGGGTATTCGCGCGAAAAGGCGACGAAGCTCATGCTCCAGGTGCACAACGAGGGCAAGGCCGTCGTGAGCAGCGGAACCCGCGAATCGTGCGAAGGTGACGTCACCCGGCTGCACGCGCACGGGCTCTGGGCGACGCTGCAACGAGAGGACCACTGAGTGGGGCCCTTCGCGCCGGCACCGTTCGTACGTGGCGCCGACGGTCGTCTGCTCGTCACGATGACGCCCGGCGAACAGGTCCTGCTCCGGATGCTGTGCACGCAGATCCGCGAGCTCATCGCGTCCCCGGAACGCGACTCGCGCGTCGGTGACCGGTTGTTCCCGACCGCGTACCTCGACCCGACCGAGGAACAGGCCGAGGTCGCATGGCAGCAGCAGGCGCACGACGGCCTCGTGCAGCGCAAACTCGCGGCGCTCGACGACGTGAACACCGTCCTCACCGGCGGCCGACCCGGTCCCGCGGGCACAACCGTGTACGAGCTCGATGCCGAACAGGAGGAGCACCTGCTCGGTGCCTGCAACGACCTCCGCTTGGTGCTCGCCGAGCTCATCGACGGTGACGACGATCCGGTGACGACGACGCGCGTGACCGGCGAGCCGAGGAGACGATCGACACCCGCGACCTCCTCGACTGGCTGACCGCGCTGGTGTCGGAGCTCGTGGAGGTCAAGCTCGCCGACTTCCTGACGAACCCCAAGGAAGGGAACGACGGCGAACCCCGAGGAAAACGACGACGAGAACTGAAGGCCGACCGACCCCTCGGCGGCACGACGGAACGCACCCGTTAGCCTGGTCGCGGCATGCAACACCCGATCGCGTCGGCGGCCACGCCCGAGGGCGCACGTGACCCGCAGAGCCGTTGCGGGCGCCTTGTCCGACACGATCGAACGTGCCGTTCGTGGCGCGCCCGACACCGTGCGGCTCGCGTTGGTCGCGTTGCTCTCCGGGGGCCACCTGCTCGTCGAAGGCATGCCCGGCACCGGCAAGACGTTGCTCGCCAAGTCCCTGGCCGCTGCGATCGGCGGCCGGTTCGGACGGGTGCAGTGCACCCCGGACCTCCTGCCCGCCGACGTCACCGGTACGTCGGTGTTCGGACCGCGCACCGCGGAGTGGGAGTTCAGGGCCGGTGCGATCTTCGCCAACGTCGTCCTCGTCGACGAAGTGAACCGCGCGTCGCCCCGGACGCAGGCCGCGCTCCTCGAGCCGATGGAAGAGCACCAAGTGACGGTGGACGGCGTCACGCACTCGCTCCCCGAGCCGTTCTTCCTCGTCGCGACGCAGAACCCGTTCGGCTCGGCCGGCACTTTCCCGCTGCCCGAGAGCCAGCTCGACCGGTTCTCGCTCGTCGCCGTGCTCGGCCTGCCCGGGCGAGCCGCGGAGCGGGAGATCCTCGAAGGTGAAGGCGGCGTCGACGCGCTCGCGCTGATCGAGCCCGTGACCACACCGGCCGAGTTGGCGACGACGATCCTCGCGGTGCGGCGCGTGCACTGCGCCCGTTCCGTGCTCGACTACGTGCTCGACGTCGCCGAGGCGACGCGATCGCACCCGAACGTCGTGCTCGGCGCGTCGCCACGCGCATCGCTCGGCCTCCTGCACGCGGCCCGTGCGCACGCGACGGTCATGCGTCGCGACTTCGTCTCTCCGGACGACGTCAAGGCGGTGGCAAGTGCGGCACTTGCACACCGGCTCGCGCTCTCCAGCGGCATGGATCCGGTCGAAGGCGCCCGCGTCGTCGCCGAGATCACCGGAACGGTCGCGACGCCGGCACCGTGACGGCGTCGTTGTTCGAACCGTCGGACCGCACCGAAGGCGAACCGTCGCACGGCACCGAAGTCGAACCGTCGGACCGCACCGAAGGCTTGGACGGCACCGACCGTTCGGTCCGTGCACGCGGGCCCGGAGAGCTGACCCTCACCGCCGTCGTCCTGTTCGCGCTCGGCGCGTACGGCATCGCCGCCGGTGGCGTGACCGGGGAGGAGCGGGCGGTTGCAGTCGGAATCTTTGCGTTCACGGTTTTCGCGGTCGGTGTGATCTGGCCGATCGTGGCGCTCGCCGGTCTCCACGTCTCGGTCGTGGCGCCGACCGACGCGACGGTGGGCGACGCGATCCGGCTGCGCATCCGACTCCGCGGGCGGGGCGGACGGGTCGAGGTACGCGTCCTCGACCCGACCGGGCAACTGGTGGCGAGCATCGATCCCGATCGACACGGTCATCGAACACCGAGCGACCCGGCGCGGCGTGTTCGACCATGTACGTGTGCAGGTCCGCACGTCCGCGCCGCTCGGCGTCTTCCTGCGGACACGTCAGGCGCGGGTCGCGCTACCGGTTCCGATCCGGGTCGCGCCCAGGCCGCGCCCGTCGCCGGTATCGGTGCACCCGGTCCCGACCCGCGCAGAAACCAGGTCGTCCACGGCGATCGCAGGTTTGCGCGGCGACATCGTCAGGTCCGTGCGCCCGTACGTCGCCGGTGATGCGGCTCGTCTGGTGCACTGGCCGACGAGCGCGCGCCGGGGATCGCTCGTCGTCCGGGAGCACGATCCGCCGACGACCGACGGCCTCGCCCTCCTCGTCGACCTCGATGGACCGGCCGCACTCGTGGAGCTGGCCGCGAGCACCGCGTCCGGTATCGGGCGCGACGTGATCGCACGCGGTGGTCGCTTGGTGCTCGTGACGTGTGAGGACGGAGCACCGGTGTGTGCGGAAGTCGAGGATCAGCTCGACCTCGGGCGGCGCCTGGCCGCCGCCACCGCGGGGGCGCTGGCACCTCCACCCGAGCACTGGCCGGTGTGGACCGTACGAGCGACCGAAATGCGAGCCTGACGTGCGTTTCGGTCGCGCCGGTGGTGGTTCGCCGTGGCGACCGGTCGCAATCGCGTGTGGCATCGCGCTCGGTGCGATCGGCGCCGCCGCGGCGCCCGGTCTCGATCTGCCACCCTTCGTCGGAGCGGTCGCCGGTGCGCTGGCCGCGGTACTGGCCGTCGTGGCGTTGCCGTCGATACCCACGCGCCGGATCGCGGTCGTGATGCTCGGCCTCGCAGGGCTCGGCGCGCTGCGGCACGCCGCCTCGCCGGCCACCGGAAGCTTGATCATCGTGTGCTGGGCTGCGGCGACACTCGTGGCGCTCGTGCTCGTCGACCGCGCCGATGCAGAACGGCTCCCACCGCTCGGGCGGGAGCGGGCGGCGGTGTTGCAGCAGCATCGTGTCTTCGAAGCGTTGCGGGTCGCCGCGGTCGTGGGTGCGATCGTCGTCGCGGTCTCGGTGGCGTTGGTTCCGACGGTCACCGATCAGCTCGAGCGGCGCATGTGGCGAGGGTCGCTGCCGTCGTTGACCGACGGCCTGGCCGCGCCGAGCTCACTCCAAGCGGCACGCCGCCTCGACATGACGTCGCGTCCCCGACTGTCGGACCGCGTGGTGTTCACCGTCGAGGCGACGCGTCCCGACTTCTGGCGCGGTGACGTGTTCGACGTGTGGGACGGGCGGTCGTGGACCCGCAGCGACGACCGGCGGCCGGTACCGCTCCAGGTGTTCGGTGACCGGTATCGGTTGCCGCTTCCGGAGTTCGACGAAGGCGCGCGGCGCGGCGCGCAGATGGAGCAGACGTTCCACGTCGAAACCGGTTTGTCGGAGATCCTGTTCGCGGCGCCGACGGCCGTCGCGGTCGAAGTCGAATCGGACCGGCTGCTCTTCGGGCGCGCCGACGGGACCGCACTGCTCGGCGAATTCGGCAAGGGCGCGGTCTACACGGTCACCAGCCGCAGTGCGCTGCCGACCGCCGACGATCTGCGTGCCGCCGACGAGAAGGGCATCCCGGAGCCCGTCCTCGACCAGTTCGCAGATGCGCCGGTCGCGACGCCGCGCGTGCGTGCGTTGGCGAAGCAGATCACGGCCGGCGCGCCGACGACCTACGACAAGATCCGCGCGATCGAGCGCTGGCTCGCCGCAAACACGCAGTACTCGCTCGATGCGCCGCTCTCACCGCCCGACCAGGACGTCGTCGACAACTTCCTGTTCGTGTCGCGTGTCGGTTGGTGCGAACAGGTGTCGAGCAGCATGACCGTGCTCGCGCGCAGTGTCGGCATCCCGGCCCGGCTCGCCACCGGATTCGTGCCCGGCGAGACCGACGGCCTCTCCGGCCGTTTCGTCGTGCGCGAGCGTGACGCGCACGCGTGGACCGAGATCTACTTCCCGGGCGTCGGCTGGCAGGGTTTCGACCCGACCGCGTCGGTGCCCCTCGCCGGCGAAGCCCCGGACGCAGCTTCGTGGATGGACACCGCGCGCGACCACGCGGTCCAACTCGCGATCGTGCTGGCCGCGCTCGTATGGCTCGCGGTGTCGACGCCGAGCCTGCTCGCGAGGTTGCGGGACCGCCGGTCCCGCCGCGCCTCCTGGTCGAGCCGCGCGCTGCGCACGCTCGAACGCATCGGCCGCCGCGCCGACCGAGCCCGCGAACCCGCCGAGACGCCCCGCGAGTACGCCGCCGCGCTCGCGTCCGTGGTCGGCGACCCCCGCCTCGTGACCGTGGGCGACGTGATCGACCGCGACACCTTTGCCGCCGGTGGTGCCGACCCGGCCGACCGAACCGCCGCCGACCAGATCCTCGCCGACCTCACCACCCGCCGCCCGAAGGCGGTGCACAAGTCGCACATGTGATGTCGGAGTTTTGGTACACCCGTCGGTACCGAGATCCGAACATCACATGTACGGATTTTGGTCACCCCCGAAATGGCGAGGAATCGGAGACGGGGCTGCTATCTTCGACGGAGCCGTGAAGGGGATCCCGAGAGGTCCCTACGGAGGAGCCTGAATGACCGCGCGCGACGCGCCTGCAGAACGTCATGCCGAAGAAGGTCATGCCGAACCGAACACCCCCGACCGAAACGGCGGGGGTGTTGTTGTGTCCGGCGTGTGTCCGGCCGCCCGCAGGTGTTGCGCACCACGGTCTTCGACGCCGCCGACCTGAGGCGGGCCGTCACCCGCATCGCGCACGAGATCGTCGAGCGCAACCACGGCGCCGACAACACGGTTCTCGTCGGCATGTACACGCGCGGTGTCGCGCTCGCCCGGCGCATCGCAGATGCCATCACCGGTTTCGAGGGCACCGAGGTCCCCACCGGCGCGCTCGATGTCGCCTTCTACCGCGACGACATCGGGCTGCGCCCGGTCGCGCCGCTCGGCCCGACCGAGGTCCCCGACGTCACCGATCGCATCGTGGTGCTGGTCGACGATGTCCTGTTCACCGGCCGAACTGTCCGCGCCGCCCTCGAAGCCCTGCTCGAGCTGGGCCGGCCCCGTGCGATCCAGTTCGCGGCGCTCGTGGACCGCGGCCATCGCGAACTGCCGATCCGGGCCGACTACGTCGGCAAGAACCTGCCCACGAAGATCGCCGAGGACGTGCGCGTCCGCCTCACCGAGGTGGACCACCAGCCCGACGGTGTCGAGATCTGGGGGGCCGACTCGTGAAGCACCTGCTCTCCATCGACGACCTCGCGACGTTTCAAATACCCGACGGCGACCTGCCCGACGGCAACGTGCCGGACACCGACCTGCCCGACAGCCGGCGACACCGACGCCGTGCCGTCCGGCGCGGAATCGAAGGCCTGCTCGACCTCACGGACTCGTTCGTCGAGGTGACCCGGCGCGACATCCCCAAGATCCCGGCGTTGCGCGGCAAGACCGTCGTCTCGCTCTTCTACGAGGACTCCACCCGCACCCGGCTCTCCTTCGAGACCGCGGCGAGGCGACTGTCGGCCGACACGATGACCTTCTCGATGTCGACGTCCTCGGTGAAGAAAGGGGAGAGCCTCCGAGACACGGTGCAGACGATCGAAGCGATGGGGGTCGATGCGATCGTCGTACGCCACGGTGCCGCCGGTGCCGCGCACCGCGTCGCCGCATGGTCGAACGCGAACGTCGTGAACGGCGGCGACGGCCGGCACGAGCACCCGACCCAGGCGCTCCTCGACGCCTTCACGCTGCGCACCCACCGCGGCCCGTCGCTCGACGGCTGCCGGGTCGCGATCGTCGGCGACATCGCCAACTCGCGCGTCGCTCGGAGCAACGTGAAGGCGTTCCACGCGCTGGGCTGCGAGGTTGCGCTCGTTGCGCCCCCGACCCTCCTTCCTGATCGGCTCGACGGCTGGCCGGTCACGGTCTCGTACGACCTCGACGAGATGCTGCCCGATGTCGACGTCGTGTACTTGCTGCGCATCCAGCGTGAGCGCATCGGTGAGAGCCGGTTCCCGTCCACCCGCGAGTACGCGCGTCGTTTCGGGCTCACCGCGGCGCGCGCGCGGCGCGATGCAAGCCCGACATGCTCGTCATGCATCCCGGGCCGATGAACCGCGGCGTCGAGATCGCGGACGAGGTCGCGAGCTCGAGCCGCTCGCTCGTCACCGAACAGGTCGCGAACGGCGTCGCGGTCCGCATGGCCGTCTTGTGGTCGCTGCTCGGCTCCGGAGGCACGATTGTCTGATCCGCCGGAGCTCCTCGTCCGCGGCGGACGCGTCCTCGATCGATCCGGCGAGCGGCTCGCCGACGTCCGCATCGCCGAAGGTCGCATCGTCGAAGTCGGCGAGCGCATCGAAACGCCGCGCGGCGCGATCGTGCTCGACGCGCGAGGACGCGATCGTCACGCCGGGCCTCGTCGACATCCAGGTCCACTTCCGCGAACCGGGTCGCGAAGATGCCGAGGACGTCGAGAGCGGTGCGCAGGCCGCCGCGCTCGGCGGATGCACCGCGGTCGTGTGCATGCCCAACACCGACCCGCCGCTCGACGACGCATCGGTGGTCGAGTCGGTGCTGGAGCGGGGCAGGCGGGCGGTGTGCGACGTGCGCGTCGCCGGATGCATCACGAAGGGCCGGGCCGGCACGGAGCTCGCGCCGCTGGGTGAGCTCCACGACCTCGGCGTCCGCATCTTCACCGACGATGGTGACTGCGTGGCCGACGCGCAGGTCATGCGGCGGGCGTTCGAGTACGCCACGGCGCTGCCCGGCGCCGTGATCGCCCAACACGCCGAGGACCCGGCGCTGGTCCGCGACGGTCACATGCACGAGGGCGCGTGGTCGGCGCGGCTCGGGATCCCGGGCCGGCCCGCCGAAGCGGAGTCCTCGATCGTTGCCCGCGACCTCGCGCTGGCGCGCCGCACCGGTGGCCGCTACCACGTGCTGCACCTGTCGTCGGCGCAGTCGGCCGCACTCGTGCGCGCGGCCAAGGCCGACGGCGTGCGGGTCACGGCGGAGTGCACGCCGCAGCACCTCGTCCTCACCGACGAACGTTGCGCCGGCTTCGACCCGGTGTTCAAGATGAACCCGCCGTTGCGCGAGCAGGCCGATGTCGACGCGCTGCGCGCCGCGCTCGCCGACAGCACGATCGACGCGATCGCCACCGACCACGCGCCGCACACGCGCGAGACGAAAGACGTGCCGTTCGAGGAAGCACCGCCCGGCATGCTCGGCGTCGAAACCGCGCTCGCGGTCGTCCACACGACGCTCGTCGAGCCCGGCCTCCTGACCCTCGCGCAGGCCTTCGCCGCGCTCTCGTGGAACCCGGCCCGCATCGCCGGGCTCGACCTCCACGGCCGGACGATCGCGTCCGGCGAACCCGCGAACCTCTGCGTCTTCGACCCGAGCGCGGCCTGGGTCGTCGACGCGCAACGGCTCGCGAGTCGCTCCGTGAACTCGCCGTGGGAAGGATGGAAGTTGACGGGCAAGGTGCGGCACACCGTCCTCCGGGGCGTCCCGACCGTGCGGGAGGGCAGCCTCGCATGAGCCCTCTCGAAACGGCGCACCTCGTGCTCGCCGACGGGGCGGTGTTCGAAGGCGTCGCGATCGGCCACCGGCCACCCGACGGCATCGCCGCGGGCGAGGTCGTGTTCAACACCGCGCTCTCGGGCTACCAGGAGGTCCTCACCGACCCGTCGTACGCGGGGCAGGTGATCACGTTCACGTATCCGCACATCGGCAACTACGGCGTCAACCGAGCCGACGACCAGGCCGACGCGCCGCACTGTCGCGGCGTCATCGTGCGCGATCTCGCACGCCGCGCGTCCAACTGGCGCGCCACCGAAGCGCTCGACGCGTTTCTCGACCGGCACGAGGTCGCAGGGATCACCGGCGTCGACACCCGCCGGTTGACCCGTCACATCCGGCACGCGGGTGCGCTGCCCGGCGCGTTCGGTGTCGCCGACACCGACGCCCTCCTCGCCGCCGCGCAAGCCGACGGCGGCACCGACGGCAAGGACCTCGCCAACGCCGTCAGCACCGCGGCGCCCTACGTTGCCGGCCCCGACGACGCGCCGTTCTTCGTCGTCGCGTACGACTTCGGCATCAAGCGGTCGATCGTCGAGCAACTCGTCGCGGCCGGCTGCCAGGTGGAGGTCGTGCCCGCGTCGATGCCGGTTGCCGACGTGCTCGGGCGCGCGCCCGACGGCGTGTTCCTCTCGAACGGTCCCGGCGATCCGGCCGCGGTCGCCGGCGCGGCGGAGAACGTGCGCGGCCTCCTCGGCAAGGTCCCGCTGTTCGGCATCTGCCTCGGGCACCAGATCATGGGCCTCGCGCTCGGCGCCGGCACGTTCAAGCTCAAGTTCGGTCATCACGGCGGCAACCATCCCGTGCGCCGCATCGCGACCGGACAGGTCGAGGTCACGAGTCAGAACCACAACTACGCGATCGATCCCGACACGCTGCCCGACACCGCGGTGGTGTCGCACCTGAACCTGAACGACGGCGACGTCGAGGGGATCTCGTGCCCCTCGCTCGACGCGTTCGGTGTGCAGTACCACCCGGAAGCCGGGCCAGGTCCGCACGATGCCCGCTATCTGTTCGCCGAGTTCACCGATTTGATGCGGAGCTCAGGCTCATGAGGACGGAGCGCTAGTGCCCGGACGCGACGACCTCGAGACGATCCTGCTCATCGGCAGCGGCCCGATCGTCATCGGGCAGGCATGCGAGTTCGACTACTCCGGGACCCAGGCGTGCCGGGTGCTGCGCGAAGAGGGCTATCGAGTCGTGCTGGTGAACTCGAATCCGGCGACGATCATGACCGATCCGGAGTTCGCGGACGCCACGTACGTCGAGCCCCTCGACGTCTCGACGATTGCGCGCATCATCGAGAAGGAACGGCCCGACGCCTTGCTCCCGACGCTCGGCGGCCAGACCGGCCTCAACCTCGCAGTCGCGTTGCACGAAGACGGAGTCCTCGACTCGTACGGCGTCGAGATGATCGGCGCCAACGTCGAGTCCATCCGCACCGCCGAAGACCGTTCCCGCTTCAAGACCGCGATGACCGAGATCGGGCTGCGCGTGCCGCCGTCGGGAATCGCGTACGACGTCGAGGAAGCGACGCGTGTGGCCGGTGAAGTCGGCTACCCGGTGATCATTCGCCCGGCGTTCATCCTCGGCGGCGGCGGAACCGGCATCGCGCACGATGCGTCCGAGATCGTCGAGGTCGCGTCGCGGGGCCTCGCCGCGAGCCCGATCTCGGAGATCCTCGTCGAGCGGTCGGTCACGGGCTGGAAGGAGTTCGAGCTCGAGGTGATGCGCGACCACGCCGACAACACCGTCGTCATCTGCTCGATCGAGAACCTCGACCCGATGGGCGTGCACACCGGTGAGTCGATCACCGTCGCGCCCGCACAGACGCTCTCCGACGTCGAGTACCAGCAGATGCGCGACGCCGCGTTCGCCTGCATCCGCCGAATCGGGGTCGAGACCGGCGGGTCGAACGTCCAGTTCGCCGTCGACCCCCGCACCGGAGAACAGGTCATCATCGAGATGAACCCGCACGTGTCGCGCTCGAGCGCGCTCGCCAGCAAGGCGACCGGGTTCCCGATCGCGAAGATCGCCGCGAAGCTCGCGGTCGGGTACCGGCTCGACGAGGTCCGCAACGACATCACACGCGAGACGCCCGCGTCCTTCGAGCCGACGATCGACTACGTCGTCACCAAGGTGCCGCGTTGGGCGTTCGAGAAGCTGCCGGGCGCCTCGCCGGTGCTCGGCACGCAGATGCAATCGGTCGGCGAGGTCATGGCGATCGGCCGGACATTCCCGGAGTCGTTGCAGAAGGCGCTCCGCTCGCTCGAAACCGGCCGCAGCGGCCTGAACTGCGATCCGGTCGAACGCGAGCTCGACGCGATCGACGTCGACGAGCTCGTGCAGGCCGCCGCCGTCCCCACCCCCGAGCGGATCTTCCAGGTCGACGCCGCGTTGCGGCGATCGGTGTCCGTCGAGCGCTTGCACGACGTCACCGCCATCGACCCCTGGTTCCTGGACCAGATGTTGCAGACGGCCGAGGAGCGTGATCGTCTTCGAGCGGTCGGTCTCGCGTCGATGACTCGCGCCGACTGGCGACAGGCGAAGCGCTTCGGCTTCGGCGACCGGCAACTCGCGTTCCTCTGGGACACCGACGAACCCGCGATCCGCAACGCGCGACTCGAGGCCGGCGTGCGAGTCACCTACAAGACGGTCGATACGTGCGCGGCCGAGTTCGAGGCCTTCACGCCCTACCACTACGGCACCTACGAGGACGAAGACGAGCTCACGCCGCTCACCCGTGAGGCGGTGATCATCCTCGGCAGTGGTCCGAACCGGATCGGTCAGGGCGTCGAGTTCGACTACTGCTGCGTGCACGCCGCGTTCGCGCTGCGGGAGGCCGGTTACGAGACCGTGATGGTCAACTGCAACCCGGAGACCGTGTCCACCGACTACGACACGAGCGACCGCCTCTTCTTCGAGCCCCTCACGTTCGAGGACGTGATGAACGTCTGCGAAGGGTTGTCGGCCGTCACGAACGGCGGCGGGCTCAAGGGCGTGGTCGTCTCGCTCGGCGGACAAACGCCGTTGAAGCTCGCGCATGCGCTCGAAGCCGCGGGGATCCCGATCCTCGGCACATCGCCGGCATCGATCGACGCGGCCGAGGATCGCGAGCACTTCAACGGTCTGTGCGAACGGCTGGGGATCCCGCAACCGAACGGCGGCATCGCGCTCTCCGCGGACGATGCCGTCGCGATCGCGCAGGAAGTCGGCTACCCGGTACTCGTGCGGCCGTCCTACGTGCTCGGGGGGCGCGCGATGGAGATCGTCTACGACGACGGCGACTTGCGCCGAGCGATGGGGGAGCTCGCGCAGTCAGGTTCGCTCGGCCGCGAGGGCGGCCTGTCGGCGGAGCGGCCCGCGCTGGTCGACCGGTTCCTCGAAGACGCCATCGAAGTCGACGTCGATGCGTTGCGCGATGCCCAGGGCACGTGCGTGATCGGCGGGATCATGGAGCACATCGAGGAAGCGGGCGTGCACTCCGGCGATTCTGCGTCCGCGATCCCACCTCCGACGTTGCCGGCCGCGGTGCTGCAGACGATCGAAGCTCATACGCGCGCGCTGGCCGGCGCGCTCGAAGTCGTGGGTCTGTGCAACGTGCAGTTCGCGGTGAAGGATGGGCACGTGTTCGTGATCGAGGCGAATCCACGAGCGAGCCGAACCGTTCCGTTCGTGAGCAAGGCCTCCGGTGTGCCGCTCGCCAAGGCCGCGGCGCGCCTCATGGTGGGCGCGACGATCGACGAGCTGCGCGCGGAAGGGCTGCTGCGTCCGCCGGCCGAAGGCGACCACGTCTCGATCAAAGAGGCGGTGCTGCCGTTCAACCGCTTCCCCGACGTCGACACGCTGCTCGGGCCGGAGATGCGTTCCACCGGTGAGGTGATGGGGATCGACCGCACGTTCGGCATGGCGTTCGCCAAGAGTCAGGCCGGCGCGGGCAACACGCTTCCGCAGAAGGGCACCGTGTTCCTTTCGCTCGCGGACCGCGACAAGGCCGCCGGGCTCGTGGCCGCGCGCCGTTTCGCCGAGCTCGGTTTTGCGATCGCCGCCACCCAGGGAACCGCGGACGCGCTCCACGCGGAGGGGATACGGGTCGAGACGGTCGTGGCCAAGGTCGGTGAGGAACACGCGGTGCAGGCGCGGACGCGATCGACCTCATTGCATCGCACCGGATCGACCTGATCGTGAACACGCCTCGCGGTCGGGGCCCGCGCGCCGACGGCATGCACATCCGCCGGGCCGCCGTGAAGCACGGCGTCGCGTGCGTCACGACCGTCGCCGCGGCGGTTGCCGCCGCGGCCGGCATCGCCGAGGCGGTCAGCCGTGAGCCGGAGGTCCGGTCCCTGCAGAGCTACCACCGCGACGGGCAGCTCCGGTTGGAGGTGTAGTGCCGTTCCGCCGCGCGCACCGTCGCCCCGAGGTGACCGGCGATGTCGACCTCTCGGTCGCGTTGGGCCCGCTGGTGCTGCCGAATCCGGTGATCGCGGCGTCGGGCACGTTCGGCCACGGCGACGAGCTCGCCCGCCTCTGCGATCCGGGCGAACTGGGCGCGGTGACCACGAAAAGCGTCGCCGCCTACCCGTGGCCCGGCAATCCGGGCCGGCGGGTCACCGAGACATCGGGCGGGATGCTGAACGCGGTCGGTTTGCCGGGGCCGGGAATCGACGCCTGGATCGCATCCGACTTGGCGGCGCTCGAAGCGCACGGTGCGCGAGTGATCGCGTCGATATGGGGTCGCAGCCTCGCCGACTACGCGGCCGCCGCCGCGCCGTTGAAGGCGGTCGCCGACCGGATCGTCGCGCTCGAAGTCAACTTGTCGTGCCCCAACGTCGAAGCGCGCGCGGACGTGTTCGCGCATTCGCCCGACGCGACGCACGCGGCTGTCACCGCCGTGCTCGACGCGGTGGGTGACGCGGTGCCGGTGTTCGCGAAGTTGTCGCCGAACGTCACCGACATCGTCGCGATCGCTCGCCGCGCGTGCGACGCCGGCACGTCGGGGCTCACGCTCGTGAACACGATGATGGGCCTCGCAATCGACGCCGACTCGCGCACCGCAGTTCTCGGCGCGGGTGGCGGCGGGCTCAGCGGTATGCCGATCAAGCCGATCGCGCTCCGCGCCGTGTGGGAAGTTGCTCGGGCGCTGCCCGACACGCCGATCATCGGAACGGGTGGCGTGCACACCGGACGCGACGCGATCGAGTTCATGCTCGCCGGCGCGCACGCCGTCGGCGTCGGTACCGCGACCTTCGCGGACCCCCGCGCGCCGCTCCGCATCGTGGCCGAGATCGAAGCCTGGTGCGTGTCACACGACGTCGGCCGCGTCAGCGAGCTCACCGGAGGATTGTCGCAACCATGAACCACACTGCGAACCCCACGTCGCTCGCCTCCGGCGAAGGAGTCCGCGACCACTTGGCGCTGGCGCTCGACGTCGACGACCTCGCCGTTGCCGTCGATATCGCCCGGTCGCTCGCACCGTGGTTCGGGGTGGCCAAGGTCGGGCTCGAGCTCTACTCGGTCGCGGGCCCATCCGCCATCGAACAGCTGCGTGACCTCGACCTTCGTGTGTTCGCGGATCTGAAGCTGCACGACATCCCGACGACGGTGGAGCGTGCGTCGCGTGTGCTCGGCCGCAGCGGCGCGTCCTTCGTCAACTTCCATGCGGCGGGTGGTGTCGACATGATCCGCGGCGCAGTCGACGGGCTCGCGTCCGGCGCACGCGACGCGAACCTGCCCGCACCGACGGGTCTCGCGGTCACGGTGCTCACGAGCGATCCTGACGCGAGCGCGTTCGACGCGCGGTCTGCGTGATGCGGTCGATGCAGGGTGCGGTGGTGTCGTCTGCTCGATGCACGAAGTCGCGGCGGTTCGCGCGTGCGCGAGCAGCACGCGCTGGACGAGTTCATCACCGTGGTACCGGGCGTGCGGATCGCGGGCGGCGACGAGCACGACCAACGCCGGCTCGGGACGCCCGGAAGCGGTCGCGGCGGCGGGCGCGGATCTGCTCGTCGTCGGGCGCGCCGTCACTGCTGCCGACGATCCGAAGCGAGCCGCAGCCGCGATACACGATGCGGTGCGCGACGCGTTCGCGCGTTGACAGAAGTCGGCGGATCAGTGCGATAGCGCGCTCGACGCTCGCTCGCAAGCCCGTGCCCGGTTGCGCGCGACGCGAGGGTCGCTATGCTGACCCGCCGTTACGCCGAAGCACCATGAGCGGCGCACGAATTCGCAACAACAGCTGCACGAAATCCCGGTGACAGCCCACACGGTGATGGGGACCCGGGTGCTGCCACCCAGCACGCGATCGCACTCCGGGGCGAGGGGATCCCGGGGTATCCAACGGAGGAGTCCGCTATGGCGAACCCGCCCTTGCTCACGCCGGAGCAGCGCCAGGCCGCGCTCGAAAAGGCGGCCGCGGCGCGCCGGCAACGGGCCGAGGTGAAGGACAAGCTGAAGATCGGTTCGCTGTCACTCGAGGAGCTGTTCGAACAAGCCGACCGGAAGGACGATTCCGGGCCGATGCTGGCGAAACTTCGCGTCGTCAACGTGCTCGAGTCGCTGCCCGGGATCGGCAAGGTGAACGCCACCCGTCTCATGCGCGCGCTCGACGTCAGCGACACCCGGCGGCTCGGCGGCGTCGGTCAGAAGCAGCGTGAACGCCTGCTGCGCGCCGCCGACGACCCGGAGTACCGCCGCGAGCTCCTGAACAACGAGCGCAAGCGCGTCGGAGGCACCTCATAGCGAGAGGCATCCTGCTCGTCCTCGCGGGCACGTCCGGCGCCGGGAAGGGCGTCGTCGGGGCCCGGGTGCGCGAGCTCGAACCGCAGCTCGGATGGTCGGTCTCGTGGGCGACCAGGGACCGCCGGCCGGGCGAGGTCGACGGCGTCGACTACCGCTTCGTGACTCGCGACGAGTTCGAGCAGCTCCGCGCCGCCGGTGGGTTCCTCGAGTCGTTCGAGGTGTACGGCGACCTGAAGGGGACCCCGAAGCAGTACGTCCTCGACGAGCTCGAGGCCGGCCGCGACGTCATGCTCGAGATCGACGTCCAGGGCGCCCTGGCGGCACGCGCCGCCGTCCCCGACGCCCTGCTCGTGTTCGTCCAGGCGCCGTCGCGCGCCGAGCAGCAGCGCCGGCTCGAGGCACGCGCCACGGAGAGCCCGGAATCGCTCGTCCGCCGGCTCGAACGGGCGGCGGCCGAGGAGGAGCTGGCGGCGGCCGAGTTCGACGCCGTGGTCGTGAACCACGAGGTAGAGCAGGCCGCGGCCGAGGTCGCTGCTATCCTGGCCAACCGCCGCGCGACTCGCACCTAGTCCGATTCGCCCCTTTCTGCGGCCCCCCTGCAGTGGAGATCCGATGGCTGAACGCCGTGTGTCGTTGACCGAACCCCGCATCGAGGCGCTCATGCGGGAGGTGGACTCGAAGTTCACGCTGGTGACGCTCTCGGCCATGCGGGCCCGCGAGATCAACGACTACTACAACCAGCTCGGCGAGGGCCTCGGTCGCATCGTCCCGCCGCAGGTCACGTCGGTCTCACGCAAGCCGCTCTCGATCGCGCTCGAAGAGGTCGCCGCCGCCAAGATCGAGTTCGAGCGCATCGAGCCGGTCCTGGAGGACGAGCTGGGCGACGACGAGACGGTCGACGCCGCGGCGATCGACGCCTGATCCCGAGACCCCCGCCCCCGACGAGTCGGCCTGACCGAGCCGGAATTCGCCGACGCCGGGTCGAGTCGTGAAGCGCCTCATCCTCGGTGTCAGCGGCGGGATCGCCGCTTACAAGGCAGTTGACGTGTGCCGGCGGCTGGTCGACGCCGGTGTGCACGTGGCGCCGATCCTGACCGACGACGCCCAGCGCTTCGTCGGCGCGGTCACGTTCTCGGCGCTGGCGTCCGAGCCCGCGCACACTTCCCTGTTCGACGGGCCCGACCCCATCCCGCACACCCGGCTCGGGCAGTCCGCCGATCTGGTCGTCGTGGCGCCGGCCACCGCCAAGGTGCTCGGCAAGTACGCGGCGGGCATCTCCGACGACCTCCTCACCGCCACCCTCCTCGCGACCCGTGCGCCGGTGCTCGTGTGCCCGGCCATGCACACCGAGATGTGGGAGCACCCGGCCGTGCAGGAGAACCTCGCGACGCTGCGGCGGCGGGGCGTGCACGTCCTCGAACCCGAGTCCGGGCGGCTCGCCGGCGGCGACGTCGGCGCCGGTCGTCTCGCCGATCCCGAGCGGATCGCGGCGCGTGCGCTCGAGCTGCTGGGTGACGCGGCGGGCAGTCTCACGGGCGTCAGCGTCCTCGTCACCGCGGGTGGCACGCGCGAGCCGATCGACGCGGTGCGGGTGATCTCGAACCGGTCGTCGGGGAAGCAGGGCTATGCGATCGCCGAGGTCGCCGCGGCACGCGGCGCCGCGGTCACCCTCGTCACGACCGTCGACCGTCCCGTCCCGCCCGGTCTGGCCGAAGTCGTCCGGGTCGAGACCGCGGCCGAGATGGAAGCGGCGGTGATGCCGCGGTCCGAGCACGTCGACGTGATCGTGATGGCGGCCGCGGTCGCCGATTTCCGCCCCAAGGCGCCGAGCACGACCAAGACCAAGAAGGAGGACGGTCCTCCCGAGATCCTGCTCGAGCCGACGCACGACTTCCTCGTCGACCTGGGCGCGACGAAACGACCCGATCAGGTCCTGGTCGGCTTCGCGGCCGAGACCGACGAGCTCGTCGCCCACGCCGCCGACAAGCTGGCACGAAAGCGCCTCGACCTGATCGTCGGCAACGACGTCGGCCTGGCCGACGCCGGCTTCGAGGTCGACACCAACCGGGGTGTCCTGCTCACCGCCGACGGCGCCGTCGAGGAGCTCCCTCTGCTCTCCAAGACGGCGCTCGCCGAGCGGATCCTCGATCGCGTCGCGACCCTCGTCTCGTCGTCAACCGGTGGTTCGTCCTACGATTCGCCCGCGCGTTCGGGGAGCTGAACCGCGTACTCGCCGGTCAGAGAACGGAGCCGAATGCCCAAGCACACCTTCACGTCGGAGTCGGTCACCGAGGGCCATCCCGACAAGATGGCGGACCAGATCAGCGACACGATGCTCGACGCGGTCCTCCAGGAAGACCCGTACGGCCGGGTGGCCTGCGAGACGATGGTCACGACCGGTCTGTGCGTCGTCGCCGGTGAGATCAGCACCAAGGCGCACATCGACTTCTCGCGCCTCGCCCGCGACACGATCTGCGAGATCGGTTACACCGACGCCAGGTACGGCATCGACGGCAAGACCTGCGGTGTGATCGTGTCGATCGACGAGCAGTCGCCCGACATCGCGATGGGTGTCGACAAGGCGCTCGAGCAGAAGGCGGGCACCGGCGACAACTACGACGAGGTCGGCGCCGGCGACCAGGGCATGATGTTCGGCTACGCGTGCGACGAGACCGACGCGCTCATGCCGATGCCGATCTGGCTCGCGCACAAGCTGGCGGCCCGCCTCACCGAGGTGCGCAAGCAGGGCGTCGTCGACTTCCTGCGCCCCGACGGCAAGACGCAGGTGTCGATCGACTACGAGGACGGCGTGCCCAAGCGCCTCCGCACGGTGCTCATCTCGACCCAGCACGACCCGGGCGTCAGCATCGACGGCGAGCTGCGGCACCGCGCTGATCGAGCACGTGATCAAGCCGTCGCTGCCCGAGCAGTTCGCCGATGACGACTTCGAGATCTTCGTGAACCCGACCGGCCAGTTCGAGCTCGGCGGTCCGCACGCCGACTGCGGGCTCACCGGCCGCAAGATCATCGTCGACACCTACGGCGGCATGGCCCGCCACGGCGGCGGCGCGTTCTCGGGCAAGGACCCGACCAAGGTCGACCGTTCCGCCGCGTACGCGGTGCGCCAGATCGCCAAGGCGGTCGTGGCGGCCGGGCTCGCGAAGCGGTGCGAGGCGCAGGTCGCGTACGCGATCGGCGTCGCGCATCCGGTGTCGATCATGGTCGACACGTTCGGCACGTCGGAGGTCGCCGACCGACAAGCTCGAAGTCGCGGTGCGTGAGGTGTTCGACATGCGTCCCGCGGCGATCATCGAGCGGCTCGACCTGCGGCGTCCGATCTTCCGGCGCACCGCCGCGTACGGCCACTTCGGCCGCACCGACGGCGACGGCTTCACGTGGGAGAACGTGGACAGCTACGCCGCCGACCTCCGCTCGGCGGCCGGCGCATAAGCGACGCGGCAACCAGCCGGGTCTGTCGGGTCGCGCCCGACGTCACCGCGGTCGAGCGCGTCTTCGACTATCTCGTTCCGGAAGCGTTGGCCGCGCGCGTGCGCGTCGGCACGATCGTGCGGGTCCCGCTGCAGGGGCGCCGGGTGCGCGGGTGGGTCCTTGCCGACGACGTCGAGCCCGAGTCGCGGAGCAGCCGTTGCGGGAGTTGCTGGACGTCGTCTCCGAAGGTCCGCCCGCGGCGGTTGTCGAACTGAGCGAGTGGATTGCGTGGCGCTGGTGCGGGCCGCGCGTCGCGGTGTTGCGGTCGGCATCGCCACCGAACGTCGTCCGCGCGCTCGAGCCGGCCGAGCATGTGCCGGCCGACGTGATCCGTCGCCAGGAGGAGCGCGGCTCGACGTGTTGCGGGTGCCGCCGCTGCACGACCGGCGGAATCTGGTCGCTGAACTGATCGCGTCCGCGGGTTCGACCATCGTCTGCGTCGCCGACGGTGCGCGCGGCGGTATCGCTGGCGCGCACGCTCGCGTCGACGCGGACACCGTGTCGCGGTGCTGCACTCCGACGAGTCCGACGCGGCGCGCACGGACGCGTGGCGACGGGCGGCCGCGGGGGAGTGCGTCGTCGTCGGTGGCCGGGTGGCCGCGCTCGCGCCGGTGCCCGATCTCGCGGCCGCGGTGGTCGTCGACGACGCCGACGAGGCGCTCCAGGAGGAGCGCGTCCCCACGTGGCACGCGCGCGACGTCCTCGCCGAGCGGGCGCGACGGGCCGGCGCCGCCTTCACCGTCGTGTCGCCGGTGCCGACCATCGAGGCCGAAGCCCTCGTCGGTCTCGCGTCGAGTGCACCTGCGCCGGACGTCGAAGCGGCCGGCTGGCCGCGCGTCGTCGTGATCGACCGCCGGGAGCAACCACCGGGCGCGAAGTTGTTCAGCGCGCCGCTCGCGGACGCGCTGCGCGGCACCGACGGTCTCGCGGTGTGCGTGCTCAATCGTCGCGGCCGCTTCCGGATGCTCGCGTGCGACGCGTGCCACGAGCTGCTGCGGTGGGACCGCAACGCGGACCGCCCCGTCGTGTGCCCGGCGTGTGGAGAGGCGCGCCTGCGGGTGGTGCGGGCGGGCGTGAAGCGAGTGGGCGAGGAGCTCGCCGCCCTGCTCCCGGGCAAGCACGTGGTCGACCTCGATGCCGACACCGGGGCGGTCGCGCCGCACGTCGACGTCGTCGTCGGTACCGAAGCTGCGCTGCACCGGCGCGACCTGCGCCGCCGCCGACCCACGCTGATCGCGTACCTCGACTTCGATCAGGAGTTGCTCGCGCCCCGGTACCGCGCGGCGACGCAGGCCCTCTGGCTCGTCGTGCGCGGCGCGCAGCTGCTCGCGGCACGCCCGCGCTCGGAGACGCGGCTCCTGCTGCAGACGCGCATCCCGGATCACGACGTCGTGCGCGCGCGTCGCGACCGGTCGTCCGCAGCTCGTGATCGACGCGGAGATCGCATTGCGCCGGCGCGCTCGGCTATCCGCCATTCGGCGCGCTCGCCGAGCTCACCGGCGACGACCCTGCGCTCGCCGAGTCTGCGAACGCGCTCGCTGCACTCACTGCGCCTGCCGGTCCGCGCGCTCGGGCCGAGCGACGGTCGCGTGCTCGTGCAGTCCGGCACCTGGGACGAGCTCAGCGCCGCGCTGCACGCCACGCTCCCCGCCGCGCGCGCGGCCGGCCGCCTCCGCGTCGTCGTCGACCCACCGCGCGTGTGACCCGCAACGACCCGAACTGGCGTGAGTGACAGGGAATTATTCCCCGTCGCTCACGCCAGTTCGTAAGACTCGCCGGTACCATTGGCGGCCATGGCGACCCACACGATCCGGCTCTTCGGCGACCCGGTGCTCAAGCGACCGGCCGCGCCCGTGGGCGAGATCGACGGCGGCACCGCCAGGCTCGTCGACGCGATGTACGAGACCATGTACGACGCGCCCGGGGTCGGGCTCGCGGCAACCGCAGATCGGCGTGCAGCAGCGGTTCTTCGTGTACGACATCGGCGAGGGGCCGAACGTCCTGTTCAACCCCGAGGTCGTGGAAGCGACCGGCGAGTGGCTGTACGAAGAGGGCTGCCTGTCGTTGCCGGGTCTCGGCTTCGAGATCGTGCGACCGAAGGTCGTCACCGTGCAGGGCGTCGGGCTCGACGGCGCCGAGGTCGTCGTGCAGGGCGACGAGCTCCTCGGCCGGGTCTTCCTGCACGAGATCGACCACCTCGACGGCGTGCTCATGCTCGACCGCCTCGAGCGCGCCGAACGCAAGCGCGCGCTGCGCGAGCTCCGAGAGCAGGGGATGGGCGTCCCGACACCCGGGGGCCGGCGCCACGCGCTCTGACCGCGCACGCGACCGAGGTCACCGCGCCGACGATGCGTCTCGTCTATCTCGGAACTCCTGACGCGGCCGTCCCGCCGTTGCGCGCCCTCGTGGACGCGGGTCACGACATCACCCTCGTCGTCACCCAGCCCGACCGCCGCCGCACGCGCGGTCGCGGTGTCGATCCGTCTCCGGTGAAGCACGCGGCCATCGAGCTCGGGTCTGCCCGTTCTGACGCCGAACAAGGCGAGCGACATCATCGACGACGTCGCGTCGAGCGGGGCCGAGCTCGGCGTGGTTGTCGCCTTCGGCCAGCTGCTGCCGACCTGCGCTGCTCGACGCCCTCCCGCTGGGCTTCGTGAACCTGCACTTCTCGTTGCTGCCGCGCTGGCGCGGTGCCGCGCCGGTCGAGCGCGCCATCCTCGCGGGCGACCGCGAGACGGGCGTCGGCCTGATGAAGATCGAAGAAGGCCTCGACACCGGCCCCGTCTACGCGGAGCGGCTCACGCCGATCGAGTCGAACGACACGGCCGCGACCGTCCGTGACCGGCTCGTGGCGCTCGGCATCGACCTCCTGCGCGAGTACCTGCCCCGCGTCGCCACCATGGAACCCGACGCGCAGAAGGGCGAGCCGACGTACGCGGAGAAGCTGTCGCCGGACGACTTCCGGTTGGACCGCGACGCGTCCGGTCCAAGAGCTCGCGCGCGTCGTGCAGGCCGGTGACCCGAAGCCCGGCGCGTGGCTGCGCGCCGGTGGGATCCGGTTCAAGGTGTTCGGCCCGATCGCGGCCCCAGGGCTTCCCGGCCGCAAGGACCCGGTTCTGACGAAGGCGGGGCTCGTCACCGACGACGGCCTCCTGCTCCTGCGTGAGATCCAGCCGGAGGGGCGCCGGCGCATGAAGTGGGAGTCGTGGTGGCGCGGGCAGCAGGTCGATCTGCCGGTCGATCCCCCAGAGCCCGATCCTCGAGAGCCCGACCCGTGAGCCCGACGCCATGAGCCCGAGGCCGTGAGCCCGAAGGCGAGCCCGCGCAAGCTCGCGCTCGACGCGCTGGTACGCATCGAGGACGGAGCCTTCGCGCACATCCTCGTGCCGGAGCTGCTCGGCCGCAGCGCCTTGCAGCCGCGCGACCGCGGGCTCGTCACCGAGCTCGTGTACGGCGCCGTCCGCATGCGACGCGCCCTCGACTTCCAGCTCGCGAAGTGCTCGAAGCAAGAGATCCCGAAGCTCGAGCCGGAGGTGCGCGCCGCGCTCCGCCTCGGTGCGTACCAGCTCCTCATCGGTGTTGCCGCGCACGCGGCCGTCGCCGAGACGGTCGAGGTGGTCGCCGACCCGCATGCGCGGCTACGTCAACGGTGTGCTGCGGGCGCTGTCGCGGACCGGGCCACCGTGGTCGTGGCCCTCGGCGCGCGACGACGCCGCCCTGGGCGTGCGCACGTCCCATCCGGACTGGATCGTCCATCCGCTGCGCGCCGAGTTCGGCGACGCCGACGCGATCGCGACGCTGGCGATCGCCGACGAGGCACCGCCGGTCACCCTGCGCGTCAACCCGTTGCGGGCGACGGTGCGCCGACGTCGAGCGCGAGCTGCGCGACGCGGACGTCGACGTCACCCCGGGCACGGTCGCGCCGGACGCACTCGTGCTGCAGCCATGCGGGCGACGTCGGTGCGCTGGCCGCGGTGCGGGAAGGCCGGGCGTCGCCGCAGGACCAAGCCAGCCAGGCCGTCGTCGGCGTGCTCGATCCCCAACCGGGAGAGCGCATCCTGGACCTGGCGGCCGCGCCCGGCGGCAAGGCGGCCGCGGCGGCCGAACGCATGGGCGACGACGGCTCGGTGGTGGCGGCCGACCTGTACCCGGGCACGGATGCGCGTGCTCGCGCGCGGCGCCGACCGCCTCGGCCTGCACGCGGTCGCGCCCGTCGTTGCCGATGGCACCGGGCCATGGATGCGCGCAGCCGCGTTCGACCGCGTGCTGCTCGACGCGCCGTGCAGCGGGCTCGGCGTGCTGCGTCGCCGCCCCGACGCGCGCTGGCGCGTCGAACCCGAGGACGTCACGACACTGGCCCGCACGCAACGCGCCATGCTGCGCACGGCAGCCGCCGCGGTGCGCCCGGGCGGGCGGCTGGTCTACGCCGTGTGCACGGTCACCCCGCCGAGACCGTTGCGATCGACGAGTTCGGGGCCTGGTCCCTCGCCGATTTCACCGCATTGCCGCCGCCCGGCGCACCGTGGCGCCCGCACGGACGGGGAGCGTTGCTGCTCCCGTCCGACGCGGGTACCGACGGGATGTACGTGCTCGTCCTGGAGCGCGGTTCGCGGAGCTGAGCGCCAATGAGGCGTCAGCCCCACGGGGCGACTCGTCGGGCCTCAGCCCCAACGGGGCGACTCGTCGGGATTGATCCCCAGGCTGAGCTTGCCGACGACTTCGTGCGTGAGCAGCGAGTTGCCGGGGTGGATCCGGCCCAGCCGGGCGTCGCGGAACATCTGCTCCATGCGGTCACGGGTGAAGATCCCGGAGCCGCCCGACAGGTCGAGCGCACGATCCACCACGTCCCAGGCCTGGTTCACGACGAAGTACTTCGCGGCGAGGATCTTCAGCGGCCACTCCATGCCGTGGTCGACGCCGTTCGACCATTCGTCGACGACGCGCCCGAGGTGTGCGTCGATCGCTTCGAGCGAGATGCGCATCTCGGCCACCTCGTGTTGCACGCCCGGGTGGTACGCCATCGACCGGGTCAACGCCACCGACTTCCGCTGGTGCATCTTGCGGACCGTCTCGTCGTACGCGCGCTGCGCGATGGCGCTGTACACGGTTGCGAACCCGAGGAGGCCCCACGCGAACACGGAGACCTGGAAGAGGCCCGCTCCGCCGAATCCCGCCGGGCACACGAGCGCGACGTACTCGTCGGGCACGAAGGTGTGGTCGAGGATCGTGTCGTTGCTCTCGGTCGGCGCGCATGCCCAGCACGTCCCACGTCTCCTCGATGTGGTAGCGCTCGGCGTCGCGCGGCACGAACGCGTGCACGACCGCGTGGTCCGGCAGGGTCGCTCGTGTCCATCGCGTGCACGCCGAGGAAGGTCCACACCGGCGAGAGCGAGCCGAAGATCTTGTGACCGGTGATCTCCCAGCCGCCGTCGACGCGCTCGGCCGCGCTCGACGACAGCAACAGCGGGATGTCGTTGCCCGCCTCTCCGTGGCCGGCCGCGAACACCGCGCCGTCGGCCGAGGCGCGCAGCATCCACTCGCACGACGCGTCACCGGCCTGCGACAGCGTTGCCGCGACGCCGGTCCAGTAGAAGTGCATGTTCACCGCGAGCGCGGTCGCGGGCGCGACGTACGCCAGGCGGCGCTGCAGGTCCTGCACCTCGGCGAAGGTCTTGCCCGCGCCGCCGAAGGCGACCGGCACCGCGGCGTTCAGGTAGCCGCAGTCACGGAGCTCCTCGAAGTCCTCGGTGAAGAACCGGTGCTCGCGGTCGTACACGGGGGCCCGTTCGTCGAAGCGGGCCAGCATCTCTTCGGTGAGCAGGGCGGTCTTCGGGTCGAGGGTCGTGGTCATGGCGCCTCCCGAGTGGGTGGTGGGCCGGATGGGTTGGTGGGTAGCCCGGCGGAGCCGGGGGCACCCATCGTCCGCGTCTCCGGCGTCCCCTGCATGACCAGCCCTGACCTTCGCGAACTGCGGAATCCCGGACGACTCACTAGTCAGATCTGACTACCGTGGGATCCGTGCCTTCCGTGCAGCTGGCGGCGGTGATGTTCTGCGACGCCGTCCAGTCCACCGAACTCCTCGTCCGGCTGGGCGACCAGGAGTTCGACGTGCGCCGCCGGCGATTCGAGGCGCTCGTCCGCCACGCCGTCTCCGGCCATCGGGGCCGGATCGTGAAGAACCTCGGCGACGGCGCCCTCGCGACCTTCGGGACCCCGTCCGATGCGCTGGCCGCCGCGGTCACGATCCAGCAGGCCGTCGCCCGGGAGATGCAGCGCACACCGGGCTCGTTCGCCGCCCACATCGGCATCTCGGCCGGGGAGGTCACGGTCGACGACGACGACGTGTTCGGCGCAACCGTGGTCGAGGCGTCGCGGCTGTGTGACGCCGCCGGACCGGGCACCGTCTTCGTGAGTGCGGCGGCCGCCGCCCTCGCGCGGAACGGACCCGCGCCGCTGCGGGCGATCGCACCGCTCGCGCTGAAGGGGTTTCCCGAACCGGTCGCCGCGTTCGAGGTCGCATGGACCGAAGTTGTCGATCCCGGGCCCGGCGATGCGGGACCGGAACTGCCGGCGCCGTTGCGGACCGTGCCCGCGATCCCGTTCGTCGCCCGTCCCGAGGAGTGGGCCCAGCTGACCGCGCGCGTGGGAAGCGGTGCGTGACGGTGGCCGCCATGCGGTGTTCGTGCGGGGGCAGCCGGGCGCGGGCAAGACCCGACTCGTCGCCGAGTTCGCACGTCACGTCGCGAGCAACGGGGGCACGGTGCTGTTCGGCGCCTGCCGCGAAGGCGGCGGCCCGCCGTTCGGTCCCGTCGTCGACGCGCTCGAGCACCTGCTCGCGCACGCCGACGACATCGGCATCGACGACGCCGACGCGGAACGGGCACGCTCGTTGCTGCAAGCCGAACCCGACGAGGACCCGGGACCCGGCCTGACGTTCGGCCAGGATCCGCGTGCGGCGCGCTTCCAGGCCGCCACCGACCTGCTCGTGGATGCCGGGCTGCGTGCGCCGGTGCTGTTCGTGCTCGACGACCTGCAGTGGGCGGGGCGGCCGACGCTCCAGCTCCTCCTGCACTGGTTGCGCACCGCGGCACCGCTCCGCTGCTGCTTCGTCGCCACCCATCGCGAGGCGCGTGCCGATGCGAGCGACGCGTTCGACGATGCGCTGGCCGAGATCCACCGGCTCGAAGGTGTCACGACGCGTGCTGGTGAGCGGGTTCGACCCCGACGGCGTCGCCGCGTTCGTCGAAGCGGCTTCGGGTGTGCCGATCGGTGCGATCGAGCCGCGCGTCGTCGACGTCCTGGCCGCGCAGACCGACGGCAATCCCTTCCTGCTCGGGGAGCTGTGGCGCCATCTGGTCGAGACCGGCGCGCTCCGCCGCGACGACCGACGGGATGGGTTGGCCGGCCCGGACCTCGACGCGGTGACGAGTCCCGAGAGCGTGCGGTCGGTCGTGGCCCGCCGCATCGACCGCCTCCCGGGCGACGCCCGGCAGCTCCTCGAGGTGGCGGCGGTCATCGGCCCAGCCTTCCCGGTGGACCTCCTGCGCCGAGACCGCGCGTCTCGGCGCCGCCGACGCGCTCGAGCAACTCGAACCCGCGATCGCGAGCGCGACCGTCGAGGCGCTCGGACCCGGCTCGTTCCGATTCGCACACGCGCTCGTGCTGGCGCGCGATCTACGACCGGTTGACCACTGCTCGCCGGGCGACGTTGCATCTCGAGGTCGCCAGCGCGATCGAACGGCGCGGTCGTGGACGATCGTTCACTCGCTGATCTGGCGCGCCACTACGCCGCCGCGGTGCCCGTCGCCGATCCCGCGACCGCGGTCGACGTCGCCGAACGTGCTGCCGAGGTCGCGATGCGCGCCGCCGCCTTCGAGGACGCGGCCGAGATGCTCACGAACGTGCTCGCCGCTCGCGGGCTCGGCCGAACGGCGGGCGGAGCTGCTCGTGCGCATCGCGGCCGCCGAGCTTCCGGGTGGCGACGCCGAGCGGGCGCTGCTGCACCTGCGGGAAGCGCTCGACACGGCGCAGGATTGCGACCGCGGCGATCTCATGGTTCAGGCCGCGCTCGGCTTCGAGGACGCCTCCTGGCGGCTCGGGCTCCCCGGCGACGACGCCGAACGGATCCTGCGCAATGTCCTTCCGCGTGCGACGGACGAAGCGACGCGCATCCATGTGATCGGCGGCGCGCGGCCGGGCGCTCGCGCTCTCGGGTGACCCCGAGGCATCCGAGGTGATCGAGACCGCGATCGCGGCGGCGCGGCGTCACGGTGACAGCACGATCCTGCGCTTCACCCTCGGCACGTTGTCTCAACCTGCTCGGCAACCCCGAGACGTACGCCGATCATGCTCGACCGGGCGTACGAGCTGCGCGTGCTGTGCGCCGACATCGACGATCTCGGCATGGTCGCGCACGCGCAGCACTGGTTCGTCTACTCGATGCTGCTCAACACCCAGTTCGAGGACCTTGCCGACGCGGTCGCCGAGCACCACCGCATCTGCGAGCGGTGCCAGCAGCCGTTCAACCTGCACCTCGAGCGCGGCGCTGCGTTCGACGATGGCGTTGATGGAGGGTCGCTTCGCGGACAGCGAGCGATCGCCGAGAACGCGGCCGAGTTCGCGGCGGGCCTCTCCGGTGTCGACGTGTCGGGTGCCTACGGCGTGCAGATGTTCTCGCTGCGACGCGAGCAGGGCCGGCTCGAGGAGATGCGGCCGGTCGTCGAAGCGGTCGCCCGCCTCGAACGGCAGCATGCGGCGTGGCGTCCCGGCACTCGCCGCGGTCTACGCCGAGCTCGGGATGGTCGAGGAGGCGCGTGACCGAGCTGCGCTCCCTCGTCACGCCGGGCTTGGTGCGAGTACCGCGCGACGTCGTTGTACCTCGCCGCGCTCACGTACCTCGCCGACGCCGTCACGTTCGTCGGTGACCGGTTCTGCGGCGACGGTCGTCTACGCCGAGCTCGAGCGGTACCGGAACACGTTCGTCGTCGTCGGGCACATGATCGCCTGCTACGGCTCGGCCGACCGTTACCTCGGCGCGCTCGGCGGAGACCGCGGGCCGCGCCCGCGACGCCGAACGCCATTACGTGCGCGCGATCGAGCTCGACAGTGCGGCCGGCGCGGCGACGTGGCTCGCCCACAGCCGGTTCCGGTACGCGCGGTTCCTCGTCCGCCAAGGCCGGCGCGACGGCCCGCGTCGAGCGCAGGGCCTGCTCGACGACGTCGTTGGATGCCGCGCGATCGATCGGGATGCCCACGCTCGAACACCGCGCGACCGCGCTCGCAAGGGAGATCGACGACAGAGCTGCGGACGCCGACAGCAACGACGCCGCCGAACGCGATCGCGATCGCGACACGCGTCGGAGCCAACGATCTGCAGGCGGCGCTGACACCCCGCGAGCGGGAGATCCTCGACTGCCTGGTCGACGGTTCGAGCAACGCCCAGATCGGGCGCACGTTGCACATCAGTGCGAACACGGCCGCGAACCACGTGCGTGCGATCCTGCTGAAGACCGGTTGCGCGAACCGCACCGAGGCTGCGGCCTGGGCGGTCCGGCACGGGCTCGTGCGCCGCTGAAGCTGCGCTCTCAGGCCGGGCTCGGCACGTCTCCGTAGGCGGGGGTCACCTCGATCACCGCGTCGGCGGGCACGTTCGCCCGGCGGGCGGCGTCACGGATCAGGTCGGCCGTCGGCGCCTCGTAGAGGCAGTACGTCTTCTTCTTGTCCGCGCTGAGGAACGAGTAGATCCAACGCACGCCGACGTCGTCGTTGATCTCCTCGATGGCGTGTACCGACTCGTCGGTGAGGTCGAGCTGGTTCGCGAACTCACGCTCGATGATGAACAGGGGCACTGGTGACCTCCTCGAAACCTTGCGGTCGGAACATTGTGAACCGGTTCGAGAGGTGATCGCTAGCCTCCGGATGTGAAGATTGCGCCCTCGATCCTCGCCGCCGACTTCGCGCACCTGGCCGACGACGTGGCGCGGGTCGCACCCGCGGTGGATCTGCTGCACGTCGACTGCATGGACGGTCACTACGTGCCGAACCTGTCGATCGGGCCGCCCGTGGTCGAAGTCGTTGCGGCCCTGCACGGACCTCTTCCTCGACTGCCATCTGATGGTCGACAACCCGCAACCGTTGCTGAAGATGTTCGCCGAGGCCGGTGCCGACGGCTGCACCGTCCACATCGAGCTCGGCGACCCGCGCGGCGCTGCTCGACGAGATCCGCGATCTCGGCATGCAGACCGGTCTCTCGTTCGAGCCCGCGACCCCGTTCGCGGCGGTCGAGCCGTATCTCGAGGAGCTCGACCTGCTGCTCGTGATGAGCGTGAAGACCGGGTTCGGCGGTCAAGCGTTCATTCCCGAGGTCCTCGACAAGGTGCGCGCCGCGTCGCGCCGCCATCGACGACGCGCGGCCTCGCGTGCGAGATCGAGATCGACGGGGGCATCAAGATCGACAACGCGCACCTCGCGGCCGAGGCGGGTGTCGACATCCTCGTGTCGGGCACCGGGATCTTCGGCGCCGACGATCCGCTGGCCGCGGCTCGTGCGATCCGCGAGGTCGCCGATCGTCGCGCGCGCCGGCCGGTGAACCCGTGACCGAGCTGCGGGCGAAGGTGCTGACCGTCTCCGACGGTGTCGTCGGGGGCACCCGCGAGGACAAGAGCGGCGACGCGCTCGGTCGCGCGGCTCACGGGCCGAGGGTTACGACGTCGTCGAACGCCGCGTCGTCGCCGACGGTGTCGAGTCCGTTGCGGAAGCGTTGCGCGCGCTCACCGACGGCTTCGCCGGCCTCGTCGTCACGACCGGGCGGTACCGGCTTCGGCCCGCGTGACCTCACGCCCGAAGGGACGCGCGCGGTCATCGAACGCGAGGCCCCGGGCATCGTCGAAGCGATCCGTCGCATCAGTGACGACGGCGGGCGCGGCTTCGGGATGCTGTCGCGCGCGGTCGCGGGCGCACGTGGTGCAGCGCTGGTGTGCAACCTGCCCGGCTCGTCCGGTGGCGCGATCGAAGGTCTCGAGGTGCTCCTGCCCGTCGCACCCCACGCGCTCGAACTCCTCGCCGGCGGCCACCCCCACTGACCAAGCAGGTTTCGGCGACAATCGGCGACCGGAACGGTCGCCGATCTGTCGCCAAAACCGTCGGTTCAGGTGTTGGCGCGCACCCAGGTGGCGATCTCGTGGATGTCGACGGGCTGGGTCGTGTCGACCGCCAGCAGCGGACCGCCGAGCGCGAGCGCTCCGGCATCGGTCCGGCTCCACTGGTCGAACATGTCGACGCCGTACGACAGGTCGAAGTGGCAGGGATGCCGCCGCCGCGACTGGTACCGCTCGAGCGCGAGCTCGGGCGGGCACGCGCAGTGCACCTCGAGCAGGGGGCCGGGGAGCGCCTCGAGCCGGTGCGTGAACGCCCGGTGGAAGAAGTTGTCGAGCACGGCGGCGCGCATCTCGTCGGCCAGGCGCCAGAACGTCTCGGCTGACGCGGCGCCGAGCCGGCGGGACCAGGCGAGGTCGCCGGCGCCGAGCGAGTCCCAGAGCGACTCCTTGATCGAGTCCCGCGCGAGCAGCGGCAGGCCGAGGGCGGCGGCCAGGGGCGCGGCGATCGTCGTCTTCCCGCTGCCCGGCAGGCCCGAAACGAGCACGTACATCCGGGGGAGTCTGGCATCCGCCACCCTGGCGCTCCGTCGCGGAATTGGAACGCGTTGCAAATTTGGGGGGTCGGGCGTACGCTGCAATGACAATCGACAAACAGCCCTCGGGGTTGGGTGAAAGTCCCGACCGGCGGTGACCACGAGCACTTCTCGCAGTTCTCGTCGAAGTTCTCGTGGAAGCCCGCGAACGCCCGGCCGCCAGCCGTGCGCCGACCAGGTGCGAGTCCTGGGCCGACGGTCACAGTCCGGATGGGAGAGGGTGATGCACGACACCGGCCTCACGCCGGTGCTCGTCGTCGTCCGCTCGCGTCCCTGCCCGTGTCCTGTGGGCGTGAGGTGCAGCATCGTGCGCGACGACGAGTTGATGGCCCGAGCCCTGGCGGATCGCCGCCGGCGCGCGCCGCCACACACCGCCGTGGCCGTGGGTCGGTTGCGTCGTCGCGCGAGACGGCGAAGTGGTCGGCGAGGGCGCGACCGGGCCGTTCCGGGCGGGCCACCACGCCGAGGGCGCGGCGCTCCTCGCAGCCGGTGAACGGGCACGCGGAGCGACCGCCTACGTCACCCTCGAGCCCTGCGACCACGACGGCAGCACGCCCGCGTGCACGAGCCTGCTGCTCGAAGCCGGCATCGCGCGCGTCGTCGTCGCGGTCGAGGACCCTGATCCGATCGTGGCCGGGCGCGGCCTCGATCGCCTGCGCGGAGCCGGCATCGACGTGCTCGTCGGAGTGGGCGCCGACGCGGCGGAAGCCGAGCTGGCACCGTACCTGTACCACCGCCGCACGGCGCGGTCCGTTCACGATCGTGAAGCTCGCGACGACGCTGGACGCGGCGCGTCGCCGCCGCCGACGGCACATCGCAGTGGATCACGTCCGGCGCCGCGCGCGCCGACGCGCACGAGCTGCGCGCCGACTCGCAGGCGATCGTCGTCGGCGCCGGCACCGCGATCGCGGATCATCCGACACTCACGGTGCGCGACGTCGATCCGATGCCGCGCTCTGCGCCGACCCGAGTCGTCTTCGATGCGCGTGGACGTGTCGACGCGAGCGGGCCGCTGTTCGACCCGGCGCTCGCCGCGACGCTCGTGATCACGAGCCCGCTCGCGCCGTCATCCGCACTCGACGCGTGGACCGCGGCCGGCGCCAAGGTCGAGGTCGTCGATCCCGCGGCCGACGGCCGCGGCGTCGATCTCGACCAGGCGTTCGCGCGATTGGGCGACGGACGCGAAGGCTTCGTGCAAGTGCTGGTCGAAGGAGGCGGCGAGCTCGTCGGGTCGGTGCTCGCGGGCGGACACGCCCGCCGCCTGGTCACGTACGTCGCGCCCTTGCTGCTCGGTGAGGACGCCGTTCCCGCCTACCGATTCGCGGGGCCCTCGACGCTGTCGGACGCGCGCCGCTTCCGCCTGGCCGAGGTCCGCCGGCTGGGCCCGATGTCCGTCTCGACTACGACCTCGCGCCGGACCCCGTCGAGGAGCGACGCTGATGTTCACCGGCATCGTCGAAGAGCTCGGTCACGTCCGCACGATCACGCCCAACGCAGGCGGCGCGCGGCTCGACATCGAGGCGAAGCTCGTGGTGGAAGACGCGCAAGTCGGCGACTCCATCGCGGTGAACGGCTGCTGCCTCACCGTCGTCGACTGCACGCCGACGGGATGGTCGGCCGACGCGGTCACCGAGTCGTTGGCGCGTACGAACCTCGGTGACCTCGAGCCGGGCGACCCGGTGAACCTCGAACGGCCGCTGCGTCTCGCCGACCGGCTCGGCGGTCATCTCGTGCAGGGTCACGTGGACGGCACCGGTGTGCTGCAAGGCCGCACGCCGAATCCCGACGGCTCGACGACGATGCGCTTCGACGCCCCCGCCGACGTGCTGCGCTACGTCGTGCACAAGGGTTCGATCACGGTCGACGGCATCAGCCTCACCGTCGCCGCCCTCGACGTGAGCGGCACGTTCGAGATCGCGGTGATCCCGCACACCCTCGCGGTCACCACGCTGGGCACGATCGAGATCGGCCGGCGCGTCAACCTGGAAGTCGATGTCATCGCGAAGTACGTCGAGCGGCTCGCCGAGCCGTTCGGGAACAACTCAACGGGCACGATCCGCGCACAGGGAGCACTGACAATGTCGTTCACTCGGGTCGAAGAAGCGATCGACGCGATCACGCGCGGCGAGTTCGTCGTCGTGGTCGACGACGAAGATCGCGAGAACGAGGGCGACCTCATCATCGCCGTCCGAGAAGATGACGCCGGAGAAGATGGCATTCATGATCCGCTACACGAGTGGCGTGATCTGTCTGCCGCTCGAAGGTGCGCGACTCGACGAGCTCAAGCTGCCGCTGATGGTCGCCGGCCCCGACAACAGTGAAGGGCAACGCACCGCGTTCACCGTCAGCGTCGACGCCAAGGCGGGCACGTCCACCGGCATCTCGGCGGGCGATCGCAGCACCACCGTGCACACGCTCATCGACGGGTCGACGGTGGCGGACGACCTCGCGCCGGCCCGGCCACATCTTCCCGCTGCGCTACCGGGAAGGCGGCGTGCTCAAGCGCGCCGGGCACACCGAAGCCGCGGTCGACCTGGCGCGGATGGCGGGCTGCTTCCCCTCCGGCGTGCTCTCCGAGATCGTGAACGACGACGGCACGATGCAGCGCATGCCCGACCTCGAAGCGTTCGCGGCCGAGCACGGCCTCAAGCTCGTCACCATCGCGGACCTCATCCGCTTCCGCCGCCACCGCGAGAAGTTGGTGAGGAGGGTGTCCGAAGCACGCATCCCGACCCGGCACGGCGACTTCGTCGCCCACGTGTTCGAGTCGCTGCTCGACGGTACCGAGCACATCGCGTTCGTGCGCGGGGAGGTGGCCGGTCATCCGAACGTGCTCGTCCGCATGCACTCGGAATGTCTCACCGGCGACGTGTTCGGATCGATGCGGTGCGACTGCGGCACCCAGCTCGACCTCGCGCTCGAGCGCATCGCCGCCGACGGACGCGGCGTCGTGGTCTACCTGCGCGGCCACGAGGGCAGGGGCATCGGACTCGGGCACAAGCTGCGCGCGTACACGTTGCAGGACGAAGGCCGCGACACCGTCGAGGCCAACCTCGAGCTGGGCTTCCCGGTGGATTCACGCGAGTACGGGATCGGTTCGCAGATCCTCGTCGATCTCGGTGTCACCACGATGCGACTGATGACGAACAACCCCGCGAAGTACGGCGGCATCGAGGGCTACGGGCTCGAGATCGTCGAGCGGGTCCCGCTCAGTGTCGAACCGAACGTGGAGAACATCGCGTACCTGCGCGCGAAGCAACGCAAGCTCGGCCATCTCCTCGACCTTGCCGACGACGGCACCCCGAGCTGAGGCACGCGACGATGGGGGAGTACTCGGAAAGCGCCGAGCTCGACGCGAACGGCATGCGCGTCGCGATCGCCGTCGCCCGCTTCAATCACGACCTCACCGAACCGCTGCTCGACGGCGCGCGGCGCACGCTGGAGAAGTACGGCGCCGCGAGCATCGACGTCGTCCGGGTGCCGGGCGCGTTCGAGCTCCCGCTCGCCGCATCGGCGCTCGCGCGATCGGGTGGCGCCGACGCGGTGATCTGCATCGGCGCGGTCGTGCGCGGCGACACGCCCCACTTCGAATACGTCGCGGGCGAGTGCGCGGCCGGTTTGACGCGCGTCGCGCTCGATACCGGCGTTCCCGTGGTCTTCGGCGTGCTGACCGTCGACACGCATGAACAAGCCGTCGACCGGATCGGCGGCAAGGAAGGACACAAGGGGGAAGAGGCGGCCGCGACCGCGATCGAGATGGTCGCCGTGTTGCGCGCGATCCCACGTCCGGCGTCGCGATGACGAGCGCCAGGTACGACCGGATCGGCACCACCTACTCGTGCTCGCGCACCACCGACCCGCGCATCGCCGCGCCCATCCACGCCGCCATCGGTGACGCCCGCACCGTGCTGAACGTCGGTGCCGGCACCGGCTCGTACGAACCGCAGGACCGGTTCGTCGTGGCCCTCGAACCGTCGGAGACGATGGTGGCCCAGCGTCCCGCCGACGCCGCACCCGCAGTGCGGGGCGTCGCCGAGGCCATGCCGTTCCGCGACCGTGCGTTCGATGTCGCGATGGGCACGTTGACGATGCACCACTGGCGCGACCTCGCGTCCGGCCTCGCCGAGCTGCGCCGGGTCGCACGCCGCCAGGTGCTGTTCTTCTTCGAGCCGAGCTTCGCGGACGACGCCTGGATCGTCGCCGACTACTTCCCGCACATGCTCGAGCTCGAGAGCGAACGCAACGCGCCCGGCGCCGCCGCCATCGCCGAGCATCTCGACGTCACGTCGGTGCGGCCGGTGGAGGTGCCGGCCGACTGCCTCGACGGTTTCGCGGGCTCGTTCTGGAACCGCCCGGAGGCGTACCTCGATCCACTCGTGCAGGAAGGCATGTCGTGCTTCGCGCAGATGTCGCCCGAGCAACTCGATCTGGGCATGGACCGCCTCCGCGCCGAGCTCGCCTCGGGCGTGTGGGACGAGAAGTACGGCCACCTCCGTGTGCTCGCGTCGTGCGACCTCGGGTACCGCCTGCTCGTCGCCGGCTGACGTCGCCTGCGGGAAACATGCGGCTGCACCGACGCGGCCGCCGGTACCCTTGCGCTCCGTGTTGAAACTCGTCCTTCCCAAGGGCACGCTCGAACCGGCAACCCTTCGCCTGTTCGAAGAAGCCGACCTCACGGTCGTGCGTGCGTCCGAAGTCGATTACCGGGCGTCGATCGACGATCCCCGCGTCGCCGACGTGCGCATCCTGCGGCCCCAGGAGATTCCCCGATACATCGCGGACGGGCTGTTCGATCTCGGCATCACCCCGCGCGACTGGATCGAGGAAACCGGCGCCGACGTCACCACGCTCGCCCAGCTGCACTACTCCAAGGCGACCGCCCGGCCGACCCGCATCGTCGTCGCGGTGGCCGAGGACAGCCCGTGGCAGTCGGTCAAGGACCTCCCCGACGGTGTGCGCGTGCACACCGAGTACCCGGAGATGACGCGACGGTTCCTCGAGAAGCACGGCGTCCGCGCCGACATCGCGCTCTCGTACGGCGCCACCGAAGCGAAGATCCCCGAGATCGCCGATGCGGTCGTCGACCTCACCGAGAGCGGACGCGCGCTGCACGCCGCCGGGCCTGCGCATCCTCGAGACGATCCTCGTCTCCTACACCGAGCTCATCGCAAACCCGATCGCGTACGCCGACCCCGAGAAGCGCAAGGCGATGGAACAGCTCCAGACCCTGCTCACGGGCGCGCTCGAAGCCACGCGGCCGCGTGCTCGTGAAGCTGAACGTCGAAGGCGCGAACCTTCAGACGGTCATCGACCTGCTGCCGGCGTTGAAGTCGCCGACCGTGTCGAAGCTGCACGGCGAAGACGGCTACGCGGTCGAGACCGTGGTCGCCAAGAGCGAGATCAACGTGCTCATCCCCGCGCTCAAGGACCACGGAGCCACCGGCATCCTCGAGCTGCCGATCTCCAAGATCGTGCAGTAGCTCACCGACATATGTTCGGCGTCGTCCACGCGTTCGACGACCGCACCGGGTTGGGTGTCGTCGTCGCCGACGACGGAACCGAATACCCGTTCCACGCCACCGGCATCGCCGACGGCACCCGCACGATCCCGACCGGCACCGCCGTCGAGTTCGACATCGAGCCCGCCAACCTCGGCCGCTTCGAAGCCACCCGCATCACCCCGACGTAGCGTCTCTGTTGTGGACGAAGCGGCGCGCGACCGGAACCGGCGCGAGGTTGCGGCACGCGGACTGACACCGGTGGCGGTCGCGCACCTCACGAACGACGCGCTCGGCCGCATCGAGCTCGATCATCTCGCGCCGGTGAAGAAACTGCTCAAGCAGTTCTTCTCCGATGCGCCGTGGACATCTTCGGATGACGAGGCGTTGGCGGATCTCGTCGGACCCGGCAATGGATGGTGGCGCTACGAGCTCGACGACGCGTTCAACTTCGCGTTCGGCTGGCACGACGGCGCGTTCCGGCTCGAGCTCAGCACGACTGATGACGCCGGCTCGCCGCCGCGACGAAGCAGCGGCGCAGCCCGCGCCGCCGATCCTCGACGACGCCTTCGCAGGGTCGGTCGTGCCCGAAGCGACACCGAACCCCCGGACGATCCGTTTCATCACCGGCCCCATCCACACCGGACCGAGCCGGTGGTACGAGTCGGCGGCGCAGGTCGACGATCCGCGCGTCGCTCGCCTGTTCTCGGAGTTCGATGACGTCGCCAACGTGCTCGTCGGCCCGGACTTCGTCGCGGTCGGGATCCAACGACCCGACCGGTGGGAGCAACTGCTCGCGCCGATGTTGCGCCTCGTCGAAGCCGAGTTCCCTGCGGCGTCGGCCGAGAGCAACGACGACGCCGGCACCACCGACGATGCACGGGCGCGGCCGTCGATCGACGTACGGGCGGCGTCGGTGCCCACGCGTGGAAATGCGCTCGATCGGGCGTGGCGCGAGCTGCGCGGATTGAACGCTGGACCAGCGCGAGGACCTGCAACGCCTGCTTGCCGCCGCATCGTCGCCGGACGCCTCGACCCGGCAGGTCGTGGCTCGCCGGTTGATCGACGCCGAGTGGTGACGTCGCGGTCGAGGCCTGGGGCGGTCTGCTGGTGGACTCGAGCCGGACCGTGCGGCGAGCGACCGTCGACGCGATGGTCGACGCCAACCGGCCCGCGCTCCGTCCGTTGTTCGAGCGTGCGCTCGCCGATCCCGATGCGTGGACGCGATGGAAGGCACTGCGCGGGCTCGTCGAGCTCGGGATCGAGCCCAGCCGCGATGCGCTGAGTGCTCTCGCCACCGACACCGACTTCCGCGTCCGGCTCGAAGCCGCGAACGCCTTGCGCGTCACCGCGAGGTGACGTTCATCGCCTCGCGAACGCGGTCACGACTCACGCAACGCGTTGAGTGGGCTCCGGGTCGAGGACTGATCGCGGGCGAAGGTTCGTGTCGTGCTGGTGGCGTCCATCGTGCTCGACGCATCGGTGATTGCTCCGGCGCCAATGCAGGGCGCTCCACAGGCCACAAAACACGAAACTGCTGGCCACCCAGGCACCAGCGACTATCTCGACAGTCCTCACTCGCCTCAACCCTCCGAATCTGTGCGGCGAAGCGGTCCGCCGGTCCCACCAAGAGTTTGCACTCGACCTCGGCTCGGCACATCGCCCGTTTGCGGGAACCATGCCGCGCAGCTTCGTCATGATCGATGACGAAATGAGCCGACTGCACGGCCTCCGGGTCAGGCGGAAGGCGACTGCTGGTCGGCGAGCGCGACGTAGACCTGCTGCGACTGGGCGAGCGCCTCGCGCAGCACGGGCTCGGAATCGCCGAGCCGGGCGCCGAGGCCGTCGACGAGTGCCGCCAGCGCGTCGATCGCCAGTCCTGCGGATGCGAGGTCGGGCGGCCGCTGCGTCCCGTCTTCCTCGGGGGGTGTCACGACGCCGAGATGCACGAGGCCGAGCTGCCAGATCCCGAGCGCATGGTTCACGATCACGTCGAGCACCGGTGTGGCGACGAGCCGAGCGTGGAGCTCGCGCATCGCCGCGACCTCCTCCGGGCTCGCGGTGGGTTCGGGAGGTTCATCGGGCGGAGCGCCACCCGCACCCCCGCTACCTGGGACGGGATCGCCGCCCGACGGTGTCCAGAGGCCACTCACGCTGGTATCCTTCCACGGCGCACCCAGTGGATATTCACGACGTGCGTATTCACAACCGAGGGAAGCGGGATCCGGTTTGCGCCGGCTCCCCACCCGATCGGGTCTCCCGCATCGGGTCCGAGCGTTCTGGCTGGCCTCCCGCCAACGACTGGGGGCCGATCATCGACGGTGGGCTTCCCGAGAGGTCCGCCGTCGTTTCGCGTCGGCAGGTCGCTCGACCGAGCAAGCAAGTCACCTGACGGACAAACGAGGAGAACGCAATCGCTACAGACGACGCCCGCATCAACGACCGCATCCGCGCTCGTCAAGTCCGCCTGATCGGTGCCGACGGCTCGCAGCTCGGGGTCAGAACCCTCCCCGACGCGCTGACCATCGCCCGAGAACAGGGTCTCGATCTGGTCGAGGTCGCCGACAAGGCCGACCCGCCGGTCTGCAAGATCATGGACTTCGGGAAGTACCGCTACGAACAGGACCAGCGGCGCAAGGAATCGCGGAAGAAGGCGTCGAACGTCATCATCAAAGAGATGAAGTTCCGGCCCAAGATCGACGGCCACGACTACGAGACCAAGATGAAGCACGTCGAGCGCTTCCTCGCCGAAGGGTCCAAGGTCAAGCTCACGATCATGTTCCGGGGCCGGGAGATGGCCCACCCGGAGCTGGGGCGGCGCATCCTCGAGCGGGTCGCCGAGCGCGTCGGCGAGCTCGCGATCGTCGAGGCGGCACCCCGCCAGGACGGCCGCAACATGACCATGGTCCTCAACCCGACGAAGCGGCCCAAGGCCAAGGGCCCGGCCAAGGCCGACAAACCGGCGGCACCGGCGGCACCCACGCCGGCCGCCAGTGAGCCGCAGTGAGCCGCCAGTGAGCCGGTAGCGAGTGAGCCGGCGGCCACGACAACCGAGCCCGCACCGGAAGCGACACCGGCCGAAGCCACGGCCTGACCGCTCCGGCACCAACGCAACGACATCCGAACGGGAAACCACGATGGGGAAAATGAAGACGCATCGCGGTGCCGCCAAGCGCTTCAAGGCGACCGGCACCGGCAAGATCCGACGCCGCAAGGCATTCCGAGCCCACTTGCTCGAGAAGAAGTCCACTCGCCGCACGCGTCGACTCGGCCGGTTGGCCGAGGTCACCGGCGGCGACAAGAAGCGCGTTCAGCGCCTGCTCGGGAAGGCGTAGTCACATGGCCCGCGTCAAGCGTTCCGTCAGCGGTCGCAAGCACCGCCGCTCGATCCTCGAAGAAGCGAAGGGCTACAGCGGCGCCCGCGGCCGTCACTTCCGCAAGGCCAACGAGCAGGTCATGCACTCGGGCCGGTACGCGTTCCGCGACCGGCGGGCGCGCAAGGGCGAGTTCCGCCGGCTCTGGATCGTGCGGATCAATGCGGCCTGCCGCGAGCACGACATCGCGTACTCCCGCTTCATCGCGGGTCTCAAGGCGGCATCGATCGACGTCGACCGCAAGATCCTCGCCGACATCGCGGTGCGCGAACCGGCGACGTTCGGTGCGCTGGTCGTGACCGCGCGCGAGGCCCTCGACGCCGCCTAGCCCGACGGCGATCGCAACGCGCGCCGAGATCGCGCGGCTGCGGGTGCTGCTCCGCGAGCGTGCCGCGCGCGAGGAGCAAGGTGTGTTCGTGGTCGAAGGTCCGCGGGTCGTCGCGGCCGCGCTCACGTCGGGTGCGACGATCGAGACGGTGTACGCCGCCGGCGCGCCCCCCGTCGCCGCCGACGCGGCGCGTGCCGGGGTGCGGGTCGTGGATCTCCCGGCGGGTGCGGCCGATCGCATCGGCGACACGCGCACACCGCAGCCGGTGTTTGCCGTGGTCGCGAAGCCGAACGTCGGCCTGGACGCGTTCCGCGACGCGACGCTTGTCGTCGTGGGCACGACGATCTCGGATCCGGGCAACGCGGGCACGCTCATGCGCAGCGCCGCGGCCGCGGGCGCAACCGTGCTCGGCCTCGGGGCCGGTTCGGTCGACGCGTACAATCCCAAGGTCGTACGCGCCTCTGCCGGCGTGTGTTTCGCGATCCGGACCGTGGAGGGCGTGGCCGCAATGGAGATGCTCGAGTCGCTCGGTGCGCTCGGCTTCCGCCGGGTCGGCGCGACCGCACCGGGCGGCCACGCGCCCGAGTCGGTCGACTTCCGAGTGCCGACCGCGCTCGTCCTCGGCCACGAGGTGCACGGACTCGATCGCGACCTGCCACTCGACGAGGTCGTCACGATCCCGATGGATGCCGGCGAGTCGTTGAACGTCGCCATGGCGGGCACGGTGCTGCTCTTCGAGGCGGCGCGGCAACGTCGGGAACGCTGCGTGAGCCCCGCCGAAGGCGCCAGCCCGGCGGTCGATCTCGTCGCCCGCGCCGAGCAGATCGAGCAGGACGGGCGCGCGGCGTTCGCCGGCGCAGACCACGCTCGACGCGCTCGCCGAGGCCGAACGCGTCTACCTGGGCAAGTCGTCGCCGCTGAACGAAGTACGCGAAGCCATCAAGACCATCGACGGCGCCGACCGCGCGCCGGTCGGCAAGGCGATGTCGGGCGCTCGCCGCGCACTCGAGGTCCTGCTCGCCGAACGGCGCGACGCGCTCGACGGCCTCGGCCCGATCGGAGTCGCTCGTTCGCGATCGCCTCGACCTCACCATCGGTGGGCGCGAGTACCGGCGCGGCCATCTCCACCCGGTCACCCGCATCTGGCGCGAGCTCGAGGACGTGTTCGTCGGTCTCGGCTACAAGGTCGTCGAGGGCCCCGAGGTCGAGCTCGATTGGTACAACTTCGAGGCGCTGAACTTCCCGCCCGGTCACCCGGCCCGCGCCATGCAGGACACGCTCTACGTGAAGCTCGGTGCGCCCGAAGAGGTCCTGCTGCGCACCCACACGTCGCCGGTCCAGGTCCGAACCATGGAATCGCAACGACCGCCGATCTACGTCATCGCCCCCGGCCGCGTGTTCCGGCGCGACACGCTCGACGCGCGGCACTCGCCGGTCTTCCACCAGATCGAGGGGCTCGCCGTCGACGAGGGCATCACGCTCGGCGATCTCCTCGGCACCGTCGAGGCGTTCATCCACGCGCTCTTCGGCGACAAGATCAACGCGCGGTTCCTGCCCTCCTTCTTCCCGTTCACCGAACCGTCGGTCGAGTTCGCGATGACGTGCGTCTTCTGCGAGGGCGACGGGTGCACGGTGTGCTCCCGCACGGGTTGGGTCGAGCTGGGTGGCGCGGGCATGGTCGATCCCAATGTGTTCGAAGCCGTCGGCATCGATCCGGAGCGTTACACCGGTTTCGCCTTCGGCTTCGGCATCGACCGGCTCGTGCAGCTGCTGTACGGCGTCGACCACGTGAAGACCCTCTGGGACGGCGACGTCCGTTTCCTCCGGCAGTTCTGAGGCATGGGCGGAACGCAAGCATGCGTGCGCCGCTGTCTTGGATCCGTGAGTTCACTCCCGTCGAGGCCGCGCCGGCGGACATCGCCGACGCGTTGAACCAACTCGGCCTCGAGGTCGAGGACATCGACGAACCCGGTCGCGACATCAACGGCGTGATCGTCGCGAAGATCCTCGACGTCGTGCCGCACCCGGATGCCGATCGCATCCGTCTCGCGGACGTCGACTTCGGCGACGGCGAGCTGCGCGTGGTGTGCGGCGCGCCGAACATCGAGGCCGGCATGTTGGTGCCGTTCGCGCCCGTCGGCGCGGTCCTCCCGGGCGACTTCACGATCGAACGCCGCAAGATCCGCGGCGTCGTGTCGGAAGGCATGCTCGCCTCGGCGCGTGAGCTCGGCCTCGGCGACGACCACAGCGGCATCCTCGAGCTGCCCGCCGAGCGCGCCACTCGGCGCCGACGTCCGCGAAGTGCTCGGCCTCGACGACGTCGTGTTCGACCTCGCGATCACGCCCAACCGCCCCGACGCGATGGGGATCACCGGCATCGCGCGCGAGATCGCGGCGGCGTTCGGGTTGCCGTGCACCGTGCCGGAAACCGAGCCCGGAACCATCGTCGACGCGATCGGCGACACCCAGGTGATCGTCGAAGCACCGGACCGCTGCCCGCGCTTCGTCGGACTGGTCGCGCGCGTCACCATGGGTCCGTCACCGGCGTGGCTGCAGCAGCGCTTGACCCTCGCCGGGATGCGGCCGATCAGCAACGTCGTCGACGTCACCAACTACGTGATGCTCGAACGGTGTCGCCCGTTGCACGCGTTCGACCTCGGGCGGCTCGCGGGTCGGGGCATCGTCGTGCGTCTCGCCGAGCCGGGCGAGCAGATGGTCACGCTCGACGGTGTCACCCGCACCTTCACCGGCGAGGACCTGCTGATCTGCGACGCCGAGCGCACCGCGCAAGGTGTCGCGGGCGTCATGGGCGGCGCCGAGGCCGAGGTCGCCGACGACACGACCGAGATCCTCCTCGAGTCGGCGTACTTCGAACCGTCGGGCATCGCCCGTACCGCCAAGCGGCTCGGGCTGCGCTCCGAGGCGAGCGCGCGCTTCGAGCGGGGCGTCGACCCGAACGGCACCGCCACCGGCGCGATGCGGGCGATGGAACTGTTCCAGGAGGTCGCGGCCGCGGAGCCCGCCGCCGGTGCGATCGACGTGTATCCCGTGCCGGTCGAACGGCCGCGCATCACGGTGCGCACCTCACGCGTCAACGCGTTGCTCGGCACCGAGCTCCCGACCGGCGAGATCCGGGCGCTGCTGACGCCGCTCGGCATCGAGACCGAACAAGTCGAGACCGAAGGCGGGAGTGACGACGACTTCACCGCGGTCGCGCCCACGTACCGGCCGGATCTGGAGCGCGAGATCGACATCGTCGAGGAGGTCGCGCGGCGCGTCGGGCTCCAGAACATCGCGCGCACCGTGCCGTCCAACCCGGCGAAGATCGGTGCGCTGACCCCGGCCCAGCGGGAACGGCGCGCCATCGCGGACGTTCTCGTGGGTGCGGGCTACGACGAAGCCTTTGCCCTCCCGTTGCTCGCTCCTACCGATCTGACGCGCGCGGGCTGCACCGTCGACGGCGTCATCGAGGTCGAGAACCCGCTGCGGGCGGAGGAGTCGCTCCTGCGCCCGGGCCTGCTCCCCGGGTTGCTGCGCGCGGCCGCGTTCAATGCCGCGCACGGAACGCCGAGCGTCGCGCTGTTCGAGAGCGGCTCGGTGTTCGCGCCCGCGGCTCCGGGTGAGACGCTCCCCACCGAACGCGTGCATGTTGCCGTGGTGCGCACCGGTGCGATCCGGCGGGCACCGCACGAACCCGACCGAGTCGCGGTACCGGCGGACGCGGTCGCGCTCGTTGCCGCGATCGCCGAAGAGCTGCGGCTCGCAGACTGGCGGCTGGTGGCCACCGACGACGCACCGGGCTTCCACCCGGTTCGCACCGCAGCCGTGCTCGTCGACGACGAGCGGGCTGGAGTGGTCGGCGAAGTCGCACCCGATGTGATCGACGCGCTCGAGCTCGCGGCACCGGTGATCGCGTTCGAGCTCGACCTCGGCGCGCTGCACGGCGCCGCCCGCATCTCGCGTGCGTCCCGAGCGGTGTCGCGCTTCCCGATGTCCTCGATCGATCTCGCGTTCGTCGTCGACGACGCAGTTCCGGCCGGTGACGTCCTCGCGACGCTGCACGAAACCGCGGGTGATCTCGCGGAATGGGTCGAGCTGTTCGACGTGTTCCGTTCGGACGCCCTCGGTGCCGGTCGCGTCAGCCTCGCGTTCAAGATCTCGTTCCGCGCGCCGGACCGAACGCTCACCGACGACGAGGTCGCCGGCCTCCGGCAGCAGCTGATCGACGCCGTCGTCCGCGCTCACCGAGCGGAATTGCGCGGATGACCTTCACGAATCGGATCCGCGTCCGGTACGCGGAGATCGACGGTCAGGGTGTCGTGTTCAACGCGCACTGGCTCACGTACTTCGACGACTCGTGCACGCGCTTCATGGAATCGCTCGGTTTCGGAGCCGACTTCTGGGTGTCGGAGTTCGACGTGATGCTCGTGAAGGCGACGCTCGAGTGGTCGGGACCGGCGAGGTTCGACGAATGGGTCGACATCGCGGTCGAGCCGGTACGCCTCGGCCGCAAGTCGTTCGACCTGCGCTACACGGCCGCGGTCGGCGAACGGCCGTGCTGCACCGGAACGATCACCTACGTCGCGATCCGGCCCGGCCCGAACACGTCGGTCGAGATCCCGCCACTGGTTCGCGACGCGCTGGCGGCCCTCGCGCCGGTCTGACCCGTCCCGTCCGACCCGTTGGCGGCTCAGGTGCCGAGCGCGGCGGCGAGGGCGAGCGGGACGTGGTCTTCGAAGCGGCGACCGACGACCTGTACCGACAGCGGGAGGCCCGCTTCGGTCCCGGCGGGGACGACGACCGCGGGTGCGCCGGTGAGGCTCCAGGGCAGCTGCCACACGTAATCGGTCTCGATCGACTCACGCCAGGGCGGCGCGGGCTCGGTGACCGCGGGCATCACCAACGCGTCCAGGTCGCGGGTCGCCACGAGCATGCGCCGCCGGAACCGATCCCAGTCCCACAGCAGGGTGGCGTTGTCCGGGCCGGAGAGCTGCGCCCGCGTCCAGTAGCGGCGACTGATGTCGAGCGCTTCGTCGCGCACGTCCGGAATCGCGTCGGCCACCGTCGTCGCACCTGCGGCGCGCAACTGGTCGACGGCGCGTGCGACGTGGTCCGGGTCGCCACCGGCGACGGTGCCGATCCGCAGTTGCGAGATGTCGACCGCTTCCGGCGCGACGAGCGGCACGGGCACGACGCCTGCGTCCAGATCGTCGGGCCCGGCGATGCACGAGAGCGCGGCCGAGAGATCGCGCGCGTCGTTCGCGAGCGGGCCGATCACCGTCCGCGCGTCGGACAGCTCGCCGAGGCGCGGGAAGTGGCCGGTGAGCGGGACGCGGCCGAACGTCGGCTTCAAGCCGAAGGTGCCGCACCAGGCCGCGGGCAGCCGGATGCTCCCGCCCGAGTCGCTGCCCAGCGCGAGCGGCACGACGCCGGCCGCGACCACGACCGCGGCACCCGACGACGATCCGCCCGGCGCACGCGTGGCGTCGCGAGCGTTGCTGGTCCGCCCGTGGGCCGGGCTGTCGGCCAGCGCGGTCGTGATCCCGACGACGACCGCGCCCGCGGCGCGGAGTCTGGCGACGGCGGTCGCGTCGCGCTCCGGTCGACGATCGCGATGCACCGCCGCCGAGCCCGCGACCGGCCAGCCCGCGACGTCGATCCAATCCTTCACCGTGATCGGAATGCCTTCGAACGCACCCACCGTCCCGGCCGCCCGTCGCCGGTCGCTGGCGAGCGCATCGGCACGCGTGCGCTCGGGCTCGAGCGCCGCGACCGCACCGAACTGTTCTGCCACCGCGCCGAGCGCGACGATCACTTCGTCGGCGAGCTCGACGGCCGAGATCTCCCGCGACGCCGAGCCGGTGGCGCAGCGACCCGACCGGACTTTCCACCTCAGGGGCGCGCGACGGGGAGGCCGCCGCGAGGACGGGGAACTGCCGGCGATCGTCATCGAGTGGCTCGGCGGGCCCGCGTGTGCCGTCCGCCGCCGGGTGGTACGCGACCGCGCCGTCGGGTGCGTACTGGACGATGTAGGCCTTGCGCACGTCGTCGGTCGTGTTCCGCGCGGTCCGGTGCGGCGTCAACGACGTGAAGACGACGATGCTGCCCGCGCCCACCGGCACCGCCGTTGCCGCGGCATCGTCACCCCAACACTCCTGCCCGATCGGCGTGTCCTCGTGCGCGAGCGTGCCGTCACGGTGCGCACCCGGGGTCACGACGACGCAGCCGTTCTGCGGCGTCGCGTCGGTGATGGCGATCCAGCAGGTGAGATAGGCCTGCGGATCGACGAACGTGTAGCCGTTGTCCTGGTGCCACAGCACGGGTTCGGTCGAGTGCGGTTGCTTGTACACGGCCTGGTCCCAGTACAGACGCACGTCCGGTCCGATCAGGTCGTGGCACAAGCCGGTCAGCGGTGGCGACACGCACAGGTCGCGGAGCACCACGCTGCGCGCCGCGAGGCCGGGTGCGACGGTCTGGGTGTCCATGCCGGCGACGCCGAAGCGGCCGTCGGGTCGGTCCGCGAGGAACGTGCGAACGCGCGCTTCGCCCGGCGCGATCGCTTCGTCGATGCGCGCAAGGGTCGCGGCGTCGAAGGCGTCCTCGAAGACGAAGAACCCGTCCTCGTCGTACTGCTTCGCCTGGGTGTCGGTGACCGTCGTGAACGGACCCGAATGATCGGTCCACCGGAACCGTGCGTTCCAGGGATGAGCCGCTCGGGCGATCGTCACGATTGCGGACGGTAGCCCGCGTCGTCCTAGCCCGCTTCGTCAGGGTCGTGGGCGCTGTGCACCTTGCGGCCGGGTCGCCGATCCGACGACTGCCGTTCGCGACGCCGTCACGTTCTCGACCGTGATCTCTGCGGCGTTCCCGCCGGCGTCCGGACCGAACTCGACACGCGTCTCGATCTCCTGGTCGGCGAGCACCATGCCGACGAAGGTGAGCGTGACCTCGCCGTGCGCGAGGAAGTCCTCGCCCCACGCGTCGACCAGCGCCGCGTACGCACGTCCGGCGACGTGTACGCCTTGCGCGACGAGCCCCGGCAGCCCGATCGCCTCGGCGGTGTCGGGATCCGAGTGGTAGTTGCCGCGGCGCGAGTACAGCCGGATGTCGTCGGCGGTGATCGTCGTGCGCACGAAGGTCGGCGCGCTCATCGCAGCGCGTTCATCGAGACGCGCCCGTCGTCGCGGCGGGGATGGCGGCGGGGGTGAAGGTGACCTCGCTCGTCCACACCGGCTCGGTCGCGCCCGACGGTGTCACCGTGACCGTGACATCGACGTAGTCGCGGCCACGCTTCTCGTACCGCGCCGACACTTCGCCCGCGACCGTGAGCTCGGTGTCGACACGAGCCAGGCCGTGGCACACCAGCCGTTGCCGCGTCTGGATCATCGCGTCGGCGCAGGTCTGCTGGAACGTGAGCACGGTGAGGTTCGCCGCGATCGGCGGGTACAGCGCACCGGCGCGCAGGGTCGGATGGTCGGCGCCGACGGTTCGCCAGTACCGCTCGTTCGCGGCTGCCGAAACGGTGAATCGAGCCGGGCCGAGGTGCGTGCCCGCGACCAGGTCCGAGAAGGCCGTGGACTCGTTATGCATCGCCCTGTATGGTATGCGTCATGGCGTATCGAGCCGCAGTGGTGGGCGGTTCAGGGTATACGGGGGCCGAATTGCTACGGCTGCTCGCCGGTCACCCGGAGATCGAGGTGGTCTACGCCACCGCCGATAGCAACGCGGGCGCGCCGGTCGGCGCGTTGTACCCGTCGCTCCTCCCGGCCTACGGCGACCTCCGGTTCTCCCCGTACGACGCCGCCGACCTGTCCGGCCTCGATCTGGTGTTCACAGCTCTGCCGCACGGCGCGTCGCAACTCCTGGTCCCCGAGATCCTGGGCCGCGCCGCGCACGTCGTCGACCTCGGCGCCGACTTCCGGCTACCCGCCGACACCTACCAACGGTGGTACGGCGAACCGCACGCAGTGCCCGAGCTGATCAACCGCTTCGCGTACGGCATGGTCGAGCTCTACCGCGATGCACTCGCACGCACCGATCACGTCGCAGTGCCGGGTTGCTATCCGACCGCGGTGGGCCTCGCGCTCGCGCCGCTGGTCGCATCGCGCCTCGTCGATCCGAAGGGCATCATCGCGAACGCGGTCTCGGGAGTGTCGGGCGCGGGCCGCGGGCTGAAGACGACGAGCTTGTTCTCGGAGGCGAACGAGAACGTCACCGCATACGGCTTGCTCACGCACCGCCACACCGCGGAGATGGAGCAGGCGCTGTCGCACGTCGCCCGTCAAGCCGTCGAGGTGCTGTTCACACCGCATCTCGTACCGACGACGCGCGGGATCCTCGCCACGTGTTACGCGAGACCCGCGGCCTCGGGCCTGTCGACGGCGCGACTCCTCGAGCGGTACCAGGAGTTCTACGCGGATGATCCGTGTGTCGTGGTCGTCGACGATCCGTCGGGCACCAAGGCGACCTACGGCGCCAACGTCGTGCACACGACGGTGCGCTTCGACATGCGCACCGAGACGGTGCTCGCGATCGCCACCATCGACAACCTCGCCAAGGGCGCTTCGGGCCAGGCGATCCAGGCCGCGAACATCTTGCTCGGCCTCCCCGAGACCACCGGCCTGCCGTTGCTGGGCGTGATCCCGTGAGTAGCCAGGCGCATGAGGCCGTCACCTGCTGGCCGATGCCGGGCTTCGTCGCGGGTGGGCTGGCGTGCGGCATCAAGGATTCGGGCGCACCCGACCTCGCCGTCGTCGCCACGCAGGATCGTGCGCCCGCGGTCGCGGCCGGGGTGTTCACGACGAACCTCGCGCAGGCCGCGCCGGTGCAGGTCGAGCGCGCGGCACCTCGGTGACAAGCGGGCCTCGGCCGTCGTCCTCAACTCCGGCAACGCGAACGCGGCGACCGGCGAGGCCGGGCGACGCGACGCGCTGCGCATGTGCGAGCTCACGGGCGAGGGGCTGGGCGTCGCCGTCTCACAGGTCCTCGTCTGCTCGACCGGACTCATCGGCATCCCGATGCCGATGGCACCGGTCGAAGCGGGCATCCCGAAGTTGTGCGCGCAGGTTTCCGAGAGCGGTGGTGCCGACGCCGCCCACGCCATCATGACGACCGACACCGTGCCGAAGGAGGCGGTCGCGACCGCCGGCCCGGCAACCGTCGGTGGAATGGCGAAGGGCGCAGCGATGCTCTCGCCCGCGATGGCGACCATGCTCGCGGTCGTCACCACCGATGCCGCAGTCGATCACGCGACCCTGCAGCGCGCGCTGGCGACCGCGGTGTCGGACTCGTTCGACTGCCTGATCGTCGACGGCGCCCGTTCGACCAACGACACGGTCCTGGTGCTCGCGAACGGACGGGCCGGCGCGGTCGAGGATCACGTGTTCACCGACGCGCTCTCCGAGGTCTGCGCGTCGCTCGCCGAGCAGATGGCACGCGACGCCGAGGGCGCCACGAAGTTCGCCACCGTGCGCGTCGTCGGCGCCCGTTCCAACGCCGACGCGCGGCTCGCGGCCCGAGCCGTCGGGAACAGCCAATTGGTCCAGTGCTCGCTGAACGGCAGCGATCCGTACTGGGGGCGCATCATCTCCGAGCTCGGTGCCAGCGGCGCCGTCATCGATCCGGAACGGGTCGAGATCTCCTACGGAGGAGTGACGGTCTGCCAGGACGGCGTCGCGTGCGCGCACGACGCGACCGCACTGCAACGAGTGATGGACGCCCGCGACATCGACATCCACTGCGACCTGCACCTCGCGCACGGCGAGGCCCACGTCATCACCACGGACCTCTCGCACGCCTACATCGACGAGAACCGGAGGACCTCGTGACCGCATCCGAGGCCCGGCTCGGGCAGTCGCGGGACGAACGGGTCAGCGACGCGGGGCGCAAGGCGACGATCCTCGCCGAGGCGCTGCCGTACATCCGCGAGTTCTCGGGCCGGACCGTCGTCATCAAGTACGGCGGCCACGCGATGGAGGACGCCGCGCTCGCCGAGCTGTTCGCCACCGACGTCGTGCTCATGCGACTCGTCGGTATGAACCCGGTCGTGGTGCACGGCGGCGGGCCGCAGATCACCGACCTCATGCGCCGGCTGGGGAAGGAGCCGGAGTTCGTCGACGGTCGGCGCGTCACCGACGAGGAGACCGTCGACATCGTGCGGATGGCGCTCGTCGGCAAGGTCAACCGGGAGATCGTGGCATCGGTCAACCGGCACGGCTCCTACGCGGTCGGGCTCTCGGGCGAGGATGCGGGCCTGATCCGGGTCGACCAGCGCGACCCGCGCCTCGGCTTCGTCGGCGACGTGCGCTCGATCGATCCCTCGATCGTGCTCCGCCTCTTGCGCGAAGAGCTCATCCCGGTGATCGCGACGGTCGGAGTGGACGACGCCGGCCAGGCGTACAACATCAACGCCGACACCGTGGCCGGCGCGATCGCCGACTGCGCTCGATGCCGAGAAGCTCGTCTACCTGACCGACGTCGCCGGCGTCTACGGCAACTGGCCCGACGAGGGCTCGCTGATCTCGCGCATCGACGTCGAAGGCCTCGAGGCGCTGGTCGCGAGCGGGCGAGCATCGGATGGCATGATCCCGAAGCTCGAGTCCTGCGCGTCGGCGCTGCGCAACGGTGTGCGGCAAGCGCACATCCTCGATGGCCGCCTCCCACACGCCCTGCTGTTGGAGTTCTTCACCCGTGAAGGCGTCGGAACGATGGTGCACCAACCATGAACCTCTCACTCGCCGAAGCGACCGCACTCGACGCCGAGCACGTGATGCAGACGTACGGCCGCACGCCGGTCGAGTTCGTACGAGGCGAAGGCTGCGTGCTCTTCGACGACGCCGGGAAGCGCTACCTCGACTTCCTCGGCGGGCTCGCGGTCACGTCACTCGGTCACGCGCATCCTGAGGTCGCAGACGCCATCGCCGCACAGGCGCGCACGCTGCTGCACGTCTCGAACCTCTATTACAACGACGTACAGCCGCGAGTGGCGGCGCAGCTCGACGCGTTGCTCGGAGGCGACGGCCGGGTGTTCTTCGCCAACTCGGGCGCCGAGGCGAACGAATGCGCGATCAAGCTGGCGCGGCGGTTCGGTCAGGCGAACGGCGGTCCCGAGCGGTACCACGTGATCTCCGCGTACGGCTCGTTCCACGGCCGCACACTCACCACGCTCGCGGCGACCGGACAGCCCCAGAAGCAGGAGACGTTCCAACCGCTGCCGTCGGGATTCCGGCAGGTCGCGTTCGCCGACCTCGATGCGCTCGAGCTCGCGCTCGACGATCGCGTCGCGGCGGTGATGCTCGAACCGGTCCAAGGCGAGGGGGGAGTGATTCCGGCGCCGCCCGAATACCTCCGAGGCGTGCGCCGTCTCTGCGACGAGCGGGAGGCGTTGCTCATCCTCGACGAGGTGCAGACCGGCCTCGGGCGCACCGGCCGCTGGTTCGGCTTCGAGCACAGCGGCATCCGCCCCGACATCGTCACGATGGCCAAGGCGCTCGGCAACGGCGTCCCGATCGGTGCGTGCTGGGCCCGGGCCGAGGTCGCCGCGGCGTTCCGGCCCGGCGACCACGCCACGACGTTCGGTGGCCAACCGCTGGCGGCGCGCGCCGCGCTGACCGTGCTCGAAGTGATGCAACGCGAGGATGTTCCGGCACGCGCGGAACGGGCCGGCGTACGGCTCGCAGCGTCGCTCCAGAAGTTGCCGGGCGTCGTCGCAGTCCGCGGCCACGGCCTGCTGCTCGCGGCCGAGCTGAGCGACGGCATCGACGCCAAGGTGGTCGCCGAACGGTGCATGGACAACGGCCTGATCGTCAACGCGGTCACTCCTCACGCGCTGCGGTTCGCTCCGTCGCTGCTCGTCACCGACGACGAGATCGACGACGCCGTCGCCAAGCTTGCCGCCGCGCTCTCGCCCCTCCCGGAGGCAGCATCGTGACCCGGCACCTGCTCGAGGTCGACGACCTCGATCCGAACGCGCTGGCGACGATCCTGACCCAGGCCGCGTCCTGGAAGGCGGCGCCGGACACGGTGGTGCCCGCGCTCGCGCACCGCAGCGTCGTCGCGTTCTTCCAGAAGCCGTCGGCGCGGACGCGAGTGTCGGTCGAGGTCGCGGTGGCGACGTTGGGCGGCCACCCGATTCCGATGCGCGCCGAGGAGGTCGGGATCGACGAGCGGGAAACGGCCGAAGACATCGCCCGCACGTTCGCGAGCATGAGCGACCTCATCGCGGCGCGGGTGAACGACCACAGCGTGCTCGAACGCATGGCCGCCGCGGTCGAGATCCCGGTCGTGAACCTGCTCTCGGACGTCGCCCATCCGTGCCAGGCGCTCGCCGATCTCCTCACGCTCTCCGAGGTCTTCGGTGTGCTCGAGGGCCGGCGCCTCGCGTACGTCGGCGACGGCAACAACGTGGCCGCGTCGCTCGCCTTTGCTGCCGCGTTGTCGGGGATCGAGTTCGTCGTCGCGACACCTCCCGGCTACGAGCTGGATGTCGACGTCGTCGAGCGCGCCCGCAACCTCGGCGGTTCCATCGAGCTCGCGTCCGACCCCTACGACGGCGTCCGCGACGTCGACGCGGTGTACACCGATGTCTGGACGTCGATGGGTCAGGAGGAAGAGTCGGAGACACGCCGCCGCGCCTTTGCCGGCTGGACCGTCGACGCTGCGCTCATGAAGGCGGCCGCCGAGCACGCGGTGTTCCTCCACTGCTTGCCTGCGCACCGCGGCGAAGAGGTCGCGGCCGAGGTGATCGACGGACCGCAGTCCGTCGTGTGGCAACAGGCCGGCAACCGGATGCACGCCGTGCGCGCCCTGTTCGCGTACCTCGTCGACGGCGCAGAAGCAGCGACGTGATGGCGACGATCGGCAAGCCGCAACGACAGCACCGCATCCTGCGACTCCTCGAGCAGCAACCCGTGTCGAGTCAGTCGCAGCTCGTACAGCTGCTCGAAGCCGAAGGTGTGGTCGCCACCCAGGCGACGGTGAGCCGCGACCTCGAGGAGCTCGGCGCGGTGAAGGTGCGCATTCCCGGGCGGCACGATGGCGTACGCGATCCCCGAGTACTCGCGCGGCGAGCGCACCGCATCCGACGATCACCTGAAGCGGCTCATGGGCGAGTTCGTGCTCGAGGTCGCGCACAGCGCGAACATCGTCGTCCTGCGTACGCCGCCCGGCAGCGCGCACGTCGTCGGCTCGGCGCTCGACCGCGCCGGTCTGCCCGACATCCTCGGAGTCGTGGCCGGTGACGACACCCTGTTCCTCGTGACCCGGGAAGCGGTCGGAGGCGCCTCGGTCGCGTCCGCCCTCGCCGCCCTCGCGGGTCTCTAGTGCCTCGCGTGTCTCGAGTAAAGGCGAAGCGATGAGCTCCAAGAGAGTGGTGCTGGCGTATTCAGGTGGGCTCGACACGTCGATCGCAGTGCGGTGGATGCGCGAGCAATGGGATGTCGAAGTCGTCGCGTGCGCCGTCGACGTCGGACAGCTGAAGCCGGGCGAGAGCGAGACGATCAACGAGCGTGCGCGCGCCGCCGGCGCGGTCGAAGTCGAGGTGATCGACGCTCGCGACCAGTTTGCGAACGACTTCATCGTCCCCGCGCTGCGCGCGAACGCGCTGTACGAAGGCAAGTACCCGCTCGTTTCCGCGCTGTCGCGCCCGGTGATCGTGGAGCATCTCGTCGCCTCCGCCCGCCGGCACGGCGCCAGCGCCGTCGGTCACGGGTGCACCGGCAAGGGGAACGACCAGGTCCGGTTCGAGGTGTCGTCGCGGATTCTCGCTCCGGACCTCGAGGTCATGGCGCCGGTTCGCGTCTGGGGGCTCACCCGAGCCGACTGCGTGAAGCTGGCCGCCGAGTGGGAGATCCCGATCGAGGCGACGGTCGAGAAGCTGTACTCGATCGACGAGAACATGTGGGGCCGCGCGATCGAGTGTGGCGTGCTCGAGAACCCCTGGGCTTCGCCGCCGGAGGAGCCGTACACACTCACGCGGAACCCGAGAGACGCGCCGACCGAGCCGCGCGACGTCGTCGTCGGCTTCGATGCCGGCGTTCCCGTCGCGCTCGACGGTGAGGAGACCCCGCTCGTCGAGCTGATCGACACGCTCGGCACTGCCGTCGGCGCGTACGGCTTCGGACGCCTCGACATGGTCGAGAACCGGCGCGTCGGGATCAAGAGCCGCGAGGTCTACGAGTGCCCGGCGTCGCTGGCGTTGATCACCGCGCACCAAGACCTCGAGGGCATTTCGCTCGAACGCGACGTCGCGCGCGAGAAGCAGCGGCTCGAGATCCGCGTCGCCGAGCTCGTCTACGACGGCATGTGGCACGCACCGCTGATGCGCGCGCTCGAAGCGTTCATCGGTGAGACGCAGCGCGACGTGACCGGCGAGGTCCGGCTGCGACTCGAGCCCGGCCGTTGCTACGCCGCCGGCCGGCGCGGCGAAGCGTGGCCTCTACGACCACGACCTCGCGACCTACGACGCCGAAGACGCGTTCCGTCACGAGGACTCCGAGGGTTTCGTCCGGCTGTGGGGACTGTCGGCGCAGACGTGGTCGCGCCGCCAGGGGCCCGGACGCGAAGGTCGCGGGTCTGGCCGGTGACCACACCTACGGCCGGCGGACAACCGCTGTGGCACGGTCGCTTCGGTGAGGGCCCGGCCGACGAGCTGCTCGCCTTCACCGTCAGCCTGCCCTTCGACCGGCGCCTCGCCTCCGACGACATCGCGGGCTCGCGGCGCACGTCAACATGCTCGAACACGTGGGTCTGCTCACCGCGGAGGAGCGGTCCGTGATCCACGCCGCGCTCGATCGCGTCAGCGAAGAGCTCGGCACCGGCACCTTCGCGTTCGCGCCGACCGACGAGGACATCCATACCGCGATCGAACGGCGGGTGACGGAGATCGCCGGCGGCACCGGCGCCAAGATCCACACCGGCCGCAGCCGGAACGACCAGGTCGCGCTCGACCTCCGGCTCTACGTGCGGCGCGAAGGCCACGAGCAGATCGCACGCATCCATACCCTCCAGGAGGTGCTCCTCCGGCGCGCGGGGGAGACGACCGAGGTGGCCCTGCCGGGCTTCACCCATCTCCAGCGCGCGCAGCCGGTTCTCCTCGCGCACCATCTCCTCGCCCACTTCTGGTCGTTCAGCCGCGATGTCGACCGGTGGCGCGACTGCCTCGAGCGCGTCGATGTCTCGCCGCTCGGCGCGGGCGCGCTCGCCGGTTCGAGTCTGCCCCTCGACCCGTCGTTCTCCGCCTCCGAGCTCGGGTTCCGAGGCCGGTTCCAGAACTCCCTCGATGCGGTTTCGGACCGTGACTTCGTCGCCGAAGCGCTGTTCGCAGCGACGCTCACCCAGCTGCACCTGTCGCGCATCGGCGAGGAGATCGTGCTGTGGTCGAGCGAGGAGTTCGGGTTCGTCCGCCTCGCCGACGCGTACGCGACGGGTTCGTCCATGCTGCCGCAGAAGAAGAACCCCGACATCGCCGAGCTCGCGCGCGGCAAGGCCGGCCGGTTGATCGGTGATCTCACGGGTCTGCTCGCCACGCTCAAGGGGCTCCCGCTCGCGTACAACCGTGACCTGCAAGAGGACAAGGAGCCGTTGTTCGACGCGCTGGACACGTGCGCGCTCTCGCTCGCCGCGGTTGCGGGCCTCATCGACACCCTCATGTTCGTCGAGGAACGCATGACGGCTGCGGCCGACAGCCCCGTGAACGCGGCGACGGACCTCGCCGAGCACCTCGTCGAACAGGGCACGCCCTTCCGGGAGGCGCACGCCCTCGTCGGGGAACCTCGTGCGCCAGGCCGTCGAGCGGGGCGTCCCCCTCGACGAGTTGGTCGCGAACGATCCCCACCTGGGGCCGAACGCGCTTCCGCTGCTCGAACCGGGCAGTGCGGTCCGCCGGCGCACGACGCCCGGCGGCGGCGGACCTGGTCCCGTCGCCCGCCAACTCGACGCCGCCGTCCTTCGTCTCGAGGAGCAGCGACACTGGCTCGAGCGGTAACCCTCAAGCGAGGCTTCTACGACCGGGATGCGCTTCGGGTTGCACCCGAGTTGTTGAACAAGGTGTTGGTCGCGGGACCGGTGCGTGCGCGCTTGGTCGAGGTCGAGGCGTACCGCGGTGGCGACGATCCCGGTGCCCACTCGTATCGTGGGAAGACCGCGCGCAACGCAACCATGTTCGGGCGGCCGGGTTCGTTGTACGTCTACTTCAGCTACGGCATGCACTGGTGCGCGAACGCGGTGTGCGGGCCCGGCGCGACCCCGCACGCGGTGTTGTTGCGGGCGGCCGCGCCGCTGGTCGGGCTCGACGTGATGCGTGACCGGCGGGTCAAGGCGCGGCGCGACGTCGATCTCGCGCGGGGACCTGGGCGCCTGGGCCAGGCACTCGGGTTCGACCGGACGTTCGACGGCATCGACCTCACGCGCGGTCCGGTGCGCATCGTCGACGACGGCGTCGCGCCACCTTCGGAGCCGGCGGTGTCGACGCGCATCGGCCTGGCCGACGGGCAAGGGGAGCGAGTTGCCCTACCGCTTCTTCGTGCCGGGCGATCCCCACCTCAGCGGCCCGGCTACGGGAAGCGAGCGCGGATCCAGTCGGCGACGAGCGCCATCACGGCAGGACGGTGACCTTCCAGATAGTGCGGCGCCCCGGTGATCTCCTCGTACGTGACGTCGTCACTGCCTGCGTTGTCGGCGATCTCACGGGCCTGCCGGCATCGGATCTCGGTGTCGGCGGTTGCGTGCACCACGAGCGTCGGGATCGTGACCGCGGGCATCGTCGAGGCCAGCTTCGCCGGAGACGACAGGCCCGACCACGTCGACAACCAGCCGCGCGTCGTCATCGTGCGCGCCAGGCCACCACGCCCGTAGTTCGCGTCGAACGGATCGGGGAACGCGAACAGCGAGCCGAGCGGCCGGTCGTCGGGGTCGATCGTCGGGTCCAGGTACGCAGGGTCGGCGAGCGTGCGGTATATCGCCATGTACTCGAGGTGCACGGCGCGCTTGCGCCAGTGGCGCCAGTCGTCCGAACCCGGTTCGACGTCTCGCAGCGCGTCGCGCGCCGCGCCGGCGTCGGCGAGTTGCCGCTTTGCGTGCGCGTCGATGCGGGCCACGCGCGCGACCTGCGCTTCGCGATACGCCGCGAGCCATCCGGTGTCGTAGTGCGACGGCTCCGGCCACGGGCGCCAGCCGTTCTCCGGCGCGTACATGTCGAACTCGGGCAGCATCGAGAAGGGATCGGCTTCGTCGGCAACCGAGGGATCGATCGCCTGGAGCATGAACACGCCCTCACCGGGGTGCGCGGCGACGCCGACCCAGCCGTCACCGCATCCGTGTTCGACCTGCGCGAGCGCGGTGAGCGATCCACCGCCGCTGTTGCCGAACAGCACCACTGCGTCGGCGCCACGCGCCCGTACCCACGAGACGGCAGCGGCGACGTCGCGTGCGGCCGCGTCGTGGAGGCAGTCCGTATCGTTGTTGAGGTAGCGGGTCGAGAATCCGAGCACGGCGAACCCGGCCGCGGCCAGGAGCGGGCACGCGTAGTGCACCGAGAAGTCGCCGCGGGGATGGGTCAGGACCACCGCGGTCCGCCACGTGCGCCCGGTCGGCGGCGTCCAGAACAAGCCGCGCACCAGCGCGCCGTCGTCGGTGACGATCCGCACCGGCTCGCGTCCCACGTCGACGCCCGGATCGTCTTCGGCGAGCGGCCAGTAGCCGAACCCGAACGGTCGCTGCTCGCCGAGGAAGATGTCGGTCATGGGCGGCTAGCTTGCCTCGCGGACACGACGGCGCGGAGGGGCCATGCGCGAAGCAGGGAAGACGGTGGGTCCTGCGGGCCTGCAGCGATCGTTCGAACGGTCGGTGAAATCGGACGACGACGAGGTCGTCGCATCGGCGCGTGAGCTGCTGGCGTACCTGCCCCGTCACCTCGGATTCGACGACCTCGCCGGTCTCGATGTGCTCGACGTCGGGTGCGGCGTCAAGTTCACGCGAGTGATCCTCGAGGACGAGCTCGCCATCGGTCGCTACGTCGGCGTCGACATCGATCCGGCGGTGATCGAAGCCTTGCGCGAGAACGTCGATGATCCGCGCTTCTCCTTCTACCTCGCGCCGTTCTACAACGAGCGGTACAACCCCGACGGCGTGGAGATGACCGGGAACGCCAAGCTGCCGATCCCGGACGACCCGTTCGACATCATCTGCCTGTTCTCGGTGTTCACCCACCTCGCTCCCGCGGACTACCGAGCGATGCTGCAGGTGCTGCGCCCGTACGTGAAGCCGAGTGGTCGCTGCTTCTACACGCTCTACATCGACGAGCTCACCGCAGGCGGGCACGGACTCATCGACCAGTACACGCGGACGCTCGGCGACGGCGTCGCGGGCCAGACCGTCGACTTTCGCGATTTCAACGAAGGCGACCCGCTGCGCAACGCGCTGTACACCGAGGCGTACGCGCGTGAGCTCATCGAGGGCACGGGATGGCGGGTCGTGGACCTCAGCCCTCCGATCGAGTACGCCCAGCACCACTTCACGCTCGCGCCCGTCTGAACCGTGAACCCGGATCGCAGCGTCTCCGGTCGGGTCACGCTCGTCACCGGCGCGGCGAGTGGGATGGGCCGTGCGATCGCCGAGCTGTTCGCAGCGGAGGGAGCGCTGGTCGCGGCGACCGATCGGCACGCCGACGATCTGCCGGGCAACACGAGCTGGCCGCTCGACGTCACCGACCCGGACGCGATCGCACGGGTCGTCGGCGAGGTCGTCGCCACGCTCGGACCGGTCGACATCCTCGTGAACTGCGCCGGGGTCAGCGTGGCGGCACCGGTCGACGCGTCGGGTTACGACGACGCGTGGCAGCTCACCCTCGGCGTCAATCTGGTCGGCTACGTGCACATGATCCAAGCCTGCCTGCCGCACCTCCTGCGCGACGGGACGGGACGCATCGTCAACATCGCGTCGACGGAAGGGCTCGGTGCCACGCCGTATCTGAGCCCCTACACCGTGAGCAAGCACGGTGTCGTCGGGCTCACGCGTTCGTTGGCGTGCGAGCTCGGACCGCGCGGCGTCACGGTCAACTGCATCTGTCCGGGCCCGATCCACACCGGGATGACTGCACCGATCCCCGACGACGCCAAGGAGAAGTTCGCACGCCGGCGCGTGCCGCTCCGCCGCTACGGCGACCCCGAAGAGGTCGCCCACGTGGTGCTGTCGGTCGCCTTGCCGGCGTCGTCCTTCCTCAACGGCGCGATCATCCCCGTCGACGGTGGCCTCAGCGCGAAGTTCGGCTGAGCGGAACCGGATTGCTTCCCGCGTGACGATCGGCGACATGCCACCGGCCGAAGTCGCGATCGACGTCGAGCTCGTGCGCGGGCTGCTCGCGGATCAGCACCCGGACCTCGCGGATCTGCCGCTCGTCGAGTTCGCGAACGGATGGGACAACGTCATCTACCGCCTCGGTGACGAGCTGACGCGTGCGAATACCGCGCCGCGCGATGAGTGCAGTCCTCGTCGAGCACGAACAACGCTGGCTGCCCGAGCTCGCGCCGCGACTGCCGCTGCCCGTGCCGGCGCCGCTACGGCTCGGCCGGCCCGGTCGGGGCTACCCGTGGGCGTGGAGTGTGCTGCCGTGGCTGCCGGGTACGCCTGCCTCCGAGCTCGCACCGGACGATCCGGTGGACACGGCCGAACGGCTCGGCGGGTTCGTCGCGGCCCTGGCCGTCGACGCGCCCGCGGACGCGCCGGCGAACCCGTACCGGGGCGGTCCGCTGGTCGAGCGCGACGTCCACATGCGCAACCGCGTCGAGCAGCTCGACGAGCTCATCGACGGACCGGCGGTCCTCGCGCGCTGGAACGAGTGCCTCGCGATACCGCCGTGGGCGAAGCCGCCACGCTGGCTCCACGGCGATCTGCATCCGGCGAATCTCCTGGTACACGGCGGTCGCATCGCCGCAGTCGTCGACTTCGGCGACATCTCGGGCGGCGATCCTGCGAACGACCTGGCGGTGGCGTGGATGATGTTGCCGGCGAACGTGCGCGCCGTCTTCCGTACCGCGGCGGGCGCGGCCGACGACGACACGTGGGAACGCGCTCGCGGTTGGGCGCTGTTCCTCGCGGTCACGTTCCTCGCGAATTCCCGAGACAACACCACGATGGCGCGCATCGGTCGCGAGACCCTCGCGGCCGCGTTGACGGACGATGGGCGCTTCACGACGTGAGCGCGTCGACGACTTGTGCGACCGCGTCGGGGCCGAAGCTGAGGCCCTCCTCGTAGCCGTCGGCGTAGGGCACCGGGAAGTAGCCGTGCCAATCGGGCGCGAGCCCCGCGAGCAACATCGGGCTCGGATCCGCCTTCGTCATCGCTTGCTGGAGGCCGTGGAATCCCTCGCCGGGCACGGTCACGACGCGCGCGTCGCCGACCTGCCATTCGACGAGTTCGATCGTGCGTTCGGTTGCGCCGCCGGCAAGCGCCGCGAGCAGCGTGTCGCCGACGGGGACCACGATCTCGCGCGTCCGCACCCGCAAGGGCTCGGCGACGATCGGCGCCGCGTGCTGAACCAGCGTCGTCACCGCGCTCGCGAGGCGATCGGCGTACGCGTCGACGGCCGGGGCCCAAGAGGCCGGATCACCGTCGTCCCACGAAGTGACCGACGGGTTCACGTCGCCCTGACACCCCTGGAGGAACACGGTCGGGTAACCGGTTCGCCGTTCGATCATGCGACGAAACGGACCGACCCAGTCGGTCGAGACCGCGACATTCGACGGACCCGTCACCGTCGGATGGATGCCGAAGTTGACGATGACGGCGACGGGATCGAGCACGAGCACCTGGGCCTCTGGCGTGAGTTCGTAGCCGCGCCGGTTCACCGCCACATCGCCGTCGAGCAACGCGCGGCCGAACGAGGTCGAGACCGGTGCGAGCGCGGCGACCGCTGCGCCCGCGGCGTCGCCGGCGCGGGCAACGAGCAACTCTCGGTACCCGGCCGGAACGGGCCAGCCGATCGCGTCGGTGCCGGTGAGGGTGCTGGGTCCCGCGTGCACATGTGTGCAGGAGGTGAGCACGTGTTCGACGTCGGTCTCGACGATCTCGGCGACCGCGACGCGGATCGGATCGGAGAAGTCGCGGGTCATCGCGAGGAGATCGCACGTCACGAGCGCGAGTCGTGCGTGATCGTCTTCGCAGACGATCACGCGCGCTTCGAGGTCATCGTGGACCGATTCCGCCGGTGAGGTGCGGTCGCCGTAGCCGGCGAGGTGCACGGGCAGCTCGGGCGTGATGACCGAGGTTCCGAAGCCGGCGCGCATCACCGCACCAGACCGTCGCCGAGTCGCGCGACCTTGTGGACGGCGGTCGCGACCTGATCGCAATCCTCGGGGGTGAACGCCGGACCGACGCCGACGGTGACCGCGCGCGCGACGAGATCTTCGGTGCGCGGACACCGATCGCGATCAGGGTCGGCGCCCGGCCGGTCGCGCACCGCGGGATTCGCGTATACCGGCCGGCCTTCGTACATCTGCGCCGCCGGCGCACCCTCCGCCCGCAGCGCGTCCACCGCCCGACGGGCGCGGTCGGCGTCGGGCAGCAGCCACGTGAGCGACGAACCCCCGGCACCGCCGGGATCGGGGATGCGGCGTGGTTCCCATCCGTCGACGGTGCCGACCGCCTTCGCGATGTGGTCGTTCGCCATCCGCATCGCCGCCAGCAACCCCGGCAGCCGCGCGAGCTGCACGATTCCGAGCGCGCCCGCGATCTCGGTCATGCGCAGGTTGTCGCCCATGAACGGCCGGCCGCGGTCGGGTCCGCGCTCGCCGCGGTACTGGGTCACGAACTGGCCGCCCTGATCCGAGAAGCGCGCCGCCCGCACGTAGCGGTCGTCGTCGTCGGTGCAGACGATCCCGCCCTCACCGGTCGTGATGGTCTTCGTCTGCTGGAGCGAGAACGCGCCGACCGCACCGATCGTTCCGACGGGTCGGTCGCGGAACGTCGTGCCGATCGCCTGCGCGGCGTCCTCCAGGATCGGAACGGAGTGTCCGGCGGCGACCGCGCCGAGCGCCGCCATGTCGGCGGCGACGTTCTCGAGGTGCACCGGGATCACCGCCGCGGTGCGCGGCGTGCACTTTGCGTCGACGTCCGACGGGTCGAGTGTCAGCGTGTCGTCCACCTCGGCGAACACCGGCTCGGCGCCGACCGTGACCACCGCGCTCACCGTCGCGATGAACGTGAACGCAGGAACGATGACCTCGTCGCCCGGCCGCACACCGAGCGAGACGAGCGCGGCACGCAACGCGGCGGTGCCGCTCGACACCGCCAGCGCGTACCGGCACCCGAACGCAGCGCACACCGCGTCCTCGAAGGCGGCGACCCGTTGCGGCGTGCGCGGCGAGTGGTAGCGGAACAGTGCGCGGTCGCGCAGCACTGCGGTGACCGCGGCGATCTCGTCGTCGCCGATCAGATCGCTGCCCTTGCCGAGCGGCAGCGGCCGCGTCACCGCCGGCTCACCACCGTCGATCGCGAGCCGATCGGTACGCACGGCGTGACCGTACTTCTGGGTTCGAAATCGTGCCGGGACGCCGGCGGGTCGGGTGTTACCGTCGCCCGCCGTGAACACCGTGCGGATGGAGCGGAGCCCCGCCAGCCGTAGGCCACTCGGCGCGGAGCGGAAGGAGCGATGAGCACCGACGCCACCGGCCGGAGTGTGGACCGGCAGATGCAACTCCTGTGTGGCGGCGCGGTCGACGTCATCTCCGAGCAGGAACTGCGAGCCAAGCTCGAGTCGGGCCGGCCGCTGCGGGTGAAGCTGGGCATCGACCCGACTGCCTCCGACATCCACCTCGGCTTCGCGGTGGTGCTGCGGCGGATGCGTATGTTCCAGGACCTCGGGCACGTCGCGGTGCTGATCCTCGGTGACTTCACCGCGCAGGTGGGTGACCCGTCCGGACGTTCCGCGACCCGTCCGCGCCTGACCAAGGAAGAGGTCGACGCCCACGCGCAGACCTACCTCGAGCAGATCGGCGACATCCTCGACGTGTCCGAGAGCCGCCTCGAGGTCCGGCGCAACTCCGAGTGGCTCGGGCCGATGGACATGGAAGACATCCTGCGGCTCACGTCGCAGGTCACCGTGGCGCGGATGCTCGAGCGCGACGACTTCGCCACCCGCTACCGAGACGGCGTCCCGATCTCGTTGATGGAGTTCGTCTACCCGCTCCTCCAGGGCACCGACTCGGTCGCGATCCGGGCCGACGTCGAGCTCGGCGGCACCGACCAGCTGTTCAACCTGCTCGTCGGGCGCCACCTGCAACACCAGGCCGGCCAGGAACGGCAGGTCGTCCTCACCACGCCCCTCCTCGTCGGTCTCGACGGCACCAAGAAGATGTCGAAGTCGCTCGGGAACTACGTGGGCGTGGCGGAGCCGCCGGCCGAGCAGTTCGGCAAGCTGATGTCGATTCCCGACGGCGCCATGCCGATGTACTTCCAGTACGCAACCGCGTGGCCGCCCGAAGTCGTCGAAGCCACCACCGACCGGCTGCGCTCGGGCGAGCAGCACCCGAACGATGCGAAACGCCTGCTCGCCCGCACGGTCGTCGACCTGTACCACGGTGCCGGTGTCGGGCAGGAGGCCGAGGCCGAATTCGACCGGGTGTTCAAGCGCCACGAATCGGCGTCGGAGATGGCCGAGGTGTCGGTCGAGGAGGGCACGCGCCTCTCGCAGCTCCTGAAGCAGGCTGATCTCGTGCGCAGCAGCCGTGAGGCGACGCGCATGATCACGGAGGGCGCGGTCAAGGTGGACAAGGAGCCGTGGACCGCCGACGGTGCCCTCCCGGTGGGTGCGCACGAGGTGTCGGTGGGAAAGCGCAGGTGGGTGCGTGTGCTGGTGGGCAGTGCTGGAACCGTTTGACAGGGGTAACAGTCGCCGCTAATCTCCTCCCTCGCCCCGCACGCCGGCCCGCCCCCGCTTTTTCAGCCCGGGCGCCGGAACGACGGGACCGGTTGACACCAACGTTCCATCGTCTTCGGCGTGCCCGGCTGCGAGCCGTGTTCCGCCTTGATGGGGCGTGTGTCCCTCCGACACCAACGCACTACCACCCAGTTTTGGGCGTCGTGCGCGCGTCGGGGAGTCGCTTCTTGAAAACAGAGCAGTGAAGTTCAAAAGCCAGTGAGGGTCCCGGCCCGCGTCTTCGGACACGGATCGGAGCCCAACCCTCAATTCCGTGCCCATCGCTGCCAGGCGATGATGGCACTTGTCGCCTCAGACGGGTCAGTGACCCGGAGAGGCGGC
>CAWJBW010000009.1:175000-179963 GCA_963841215.1 uncultured Actinomycetes bacterium
GCGAAGACCACTTCGTAAGGCTAAGTACACACTGGCGACCGATAGCGCACGAGTACCGTGAGGGAAGGGTGAAAAGAACCCCGGGAGGGGAGTGAAATAGAACCTGAAACCGTTGGCTTACAAGCAGTCAGAGCGTCGTGGCCAGCTTCGGCTGGTCGCCGTGATGGCGTGCCTTTTGAAGAATGAGCCGGCGAGTTACGGTATGTGGCGAGGTTAACCCGAGAGGGGGAGCCGGAGCGAAAGCGAGTCTGAACAGGGCGTCCAGTCGCATGCCGTAGACCCGAAGCCGAGTGATCTATCCATGGGCAGGCTGAAGCGAGGGTAAGACCTCGTGGAGGGCCGAACCCACCAAGGTTGAAAACTTGGGGGATGACCTGTGGATAGGGGTGAAAGGCCAAGCAAACTCGGTGATAGCTGGTTCTCCCCGAAATGCATTTAGGTGCAGCGTCGCGTGTTCAGTATCGGAGGTAGAGCACTGGATGGTCTAGGGGGCCTACAAGCTTACCGCAATCAGCCAAACTCCGAATGCCGATACTCCAGAACGCGGCAGTGAGACCATGGGGGATAAGCTTCATGGTCGAAAGGGAAACAGCCCAGAACGCCAGCTAAGGCCCCTAATTCTGTGCTCAGTGGCAAAGGATGTGAGATTGCCCAGACAGCCAGGAGGTTGGCTTAGAAGCAGCCACCCTTGAAAGAGTGCGTAATAGCTCACTGGTCGAGTGATCTCGCGCCGACAATGTAACGGGGCTCAAGCACAGAGCCGAAGCTGCGTCATTTGCAGTTATGCAGATGGGTAGGGGAGCGTCGATCTCAGCTGTGAAGCGGCCGCGTGAGCGGTCGTGGAGCGTGGTCGAGTGCGAATGCCGGCATGAGTAGCGAAAGAGGGGGGAGGAACCCCTCCGCCGAATGCCCAAGGGTTCCTGGGGAAGGCTCATCCGCCCAGGGTTAGTCGGGAGCTAAGGCGAGGCCGAAAGGCGTAGTCGATGCACAACTGGTTGATATTCCAGTACCACCGTGTCCACGCCCATTCCAAAGAGACTTGCTAAGGGGCTGCCTTCGGGCGAACCGACCCAGTTTCGGACGGAAAGCAAAGGGGTGACGCAGGAGGGTAGCTCAACCCGGGCGTTGGTTGACCCGGGGTAAGCATGTAGGGGGACCGATAGGCAAATCCGTCGGTCATTCAACTCCGAGATGCGATGCCGAGCCGCACAAGGTGAAGTGAGTGATCCCACGCTGCCGAGAAAAACCTCTAGCGAGTTGACACGGTGCCCGTACCCCAAACCGACGCAGGTGGGCAAGTAGAGAATACTCAGGCGATCGGGAGAACTCTGGTTAAGGAACTCGGCAAATTGCCCCCGTAACTTCGGAAGAAGGGGGGCCTCGGTAGGGTGACGGACTTCGCGTCCCGAGCTCGAAGAGGCCGCAGAGACCAGGGCCAAGCGACTGTTTACTAAAAACACAGGTGCGTGCAAAGCCGCAAGGCGACGTATACGCACTGACGCCTGCCCGGTGCCGGAAGGTTACGGGGATGGGTTAGCCCTTCGGGGCGAAGCTCTGAACCTAAGCCCCGGTAAACGGCGGCCGTAACTATAACGGTGGTTTTTCAACTGGCCGTTAGGAAAACCTGGCTATATGCTGGAACATCCGAGTATCCGGCGGTACTCGTCCGTATGTCTCACCCGACATTTAGGGTGCAGCTATGGACAGTGAAAATCCGTCCGGTGCGGACAATCAGCAGGAAACCGCTTCTTCTCCGATACTCGAGCTCGATCCACGCTGGGTCGGCGGATTCGTCGACGGTGAAGGGTGCTTTTCGGTGTCAGTTCACCGGAATCCCTACATCCGCTCGACAGGTGGGTGGCAATTGCTTCCCGTCTTCCACGTGTACCAGCACGAGCGGTATCGAGCGGTGCTCGAAGCAATGATCAGCGTGTTCGGCTGTGGGCGTCTTCGTCCGAAGGGCCCGAACAGCAGCGTCTGGTCGTTTGCGGTTGACGGTCTCCGCAATCTGGAGGCACACGTCCTGCCGTACTTCGAGCGCCATGCCCTCGTCGTCAAGGCCGACGACTTCCAGCGCTTCGCCGCGATCGTGCGGTCGATGCGCCGGAAGGAGCACCTGACGGCGGACGGATTCGAGCGACTGTTCCGCCTCGCCTACGGGATGAATCTCGCCGGCAAGCAGCGCAGTCGCAGCATCGAGGAGATATTGGCGGGATCCTCAGAGACTGCACGCCAGGCACGCAGAGCCAACGCCAGCGCTTCTTTGCGTGAAGATACAGTCCGATCCCTATGGCGACATGGGGAGTCAGGCAGAAATGACCTGACCACGCAACAGCAGCCAGCTGTGCGGAGTAACAACAATGCCTAAGGTAGCGAAATTCCTTGTCGGGTAAGTTCCGACCTGCACGAATGGCGTAACGACTTGGCTACTGTCTCAACCAGAGACCCGGCGAAATTGCACGACGAGTAAAGATGCTCGTTTCCCGCGGAAGGACGGAAAGACCCCGTGGACCTTTACTGCAGCTTGGTATTGGGTCTCGATATTCATTGTGTAGGATAGGTGGGAGTCTGGGAAGCTGGGGCGTCAGCCTCGGTGGAGACAACGTTGAAATACCACCCTGTGGATATTGGGGCTCTAACCCAGGACCGTGATCCGGTTCGGGGACAGTGACAGGTGGGCAGTTTGACTGGGGCGGTCGCCTCCTAAAGAGTAACGGAGGCGCCCAAAGGTTCCCTCAGCCTGGTTGGCCATCAGGCGTCGAGTGCAAAGACACAAGGGAGCTTGACTGCGAGACCTACAAGTCGAGCAGGTGCGAAAGCAGGGCTTAGTGACCCGGCCATGGCATGTGGAAGCGTGGTCGATCAACGGATAAAAGGTACCCCGGGGATAACAGGCTTATCTTGCCCAAGAGTCCATATCGACGGCAAGGTTTGGCACCTCGATGTCGGCTCGTCGCATCCTGGGGGGGCAGCACCTCCCAAGGGTTGGGCTGTTCGCCCATTAAAGCGGCACGCGAGCTGGGTTTAGAACGTCGCGAGACAGTTCGGTCCCTATCCTCCGTGGGCGTAGGAGATTTGAGGAGAGCTGTCCCTAGTACGAGAGGACCGGGACGGACGCAGCTCTCGTGTGCCAGTTGTTCCGCCAGGAGCACTGCTGGTTAGCGACCTGCGGAAGAGATAAGCGCTGAAAGCATCTAAGCGCGAAACTCGCTTCGAGATGAGATCTCCCACCGGGATAACCGGGTAAGGCCCCTGGTAGACCACCAGGTTGATAGGCCGGAGGTGTACGCACGGCAACGTGTTCAGCCGACCGGTACTAATCGGCCGAGGGCTTGATCGCACCCTTTTTGTAATGCGACAGATGTTCGTGCTCGCTATGGAGTTCTCGGGTCGCACCGAGACTGACAGATTCCCGGTGGCCATGGCGGCGGGGACACACCCGTTCCCATTCCGAACACGGCAGTTAAGCCCGCCCGCGCCGATGGTACTTGGAGGTCATTCTCCTGGGAGAGTAGGTCGCCGCCGGGTTCCTTCGATGATGATGCCCGCTCCGGAAACGGGGCGGGCATCGTCGCGTCCTCACACGTTTCACGGGCGCGCAGTACCCTTCACCACCCAGTCGACTGGATCCATCCCGTGGCCAAACGCCCGCGCCGCCGGCGTGAAGACGAAACGACGACGAACGCCGGCCGTGCGCCGCGCGGCCCGCAGCGGGAAGAAGCCACCGGCGCCGCCGCGCACCGGGGCCGGACGAACGAGGCCGGGATGAGCGGGGCCGCAAACGGGACGATCGCGGCCGCGCCCACGACGGCGAACGGCGCGCACCCGCGAAACGGCGGGCCGACGGCAGGACGAACCGACCGCTGAAGGGAACGGGAAAGCGGCCGGTCAAGGGGACGGGCAAACGGACCGCCAAGCGCACGGATACGAGCCACGCGGCTACGAGGAAGCGCGCCGACGACCGGCGCGACCAAGACCGGAGCCCGACCCGCAGCGGGATCCAGTACCCCTCCCGCAAGACCCGGCGGGCCCGCGCCGAACCCGAGCCGGAGCGCGATCGACGACCCGACGCCGGTGCTGCGCACGGTCAAGGGTGCGCCGGCCCCGCCGGCGAGGAAGACCCGTACCCGGGCGCCGGCCAAGAGCGGGACGACGGCGGTGCCCTCGCAGCCGGCGCCGCCGCACCGAGGCCGGCGAGGAACTGGCGCGCATCGCCGGCCGCAACGCGGCCGCGCCCAGGCCGACCTCGCACGGGCGGCAGAGGCGTACACCAGCGGGCGCGAACGCGACGCGGCCCGCATCCTGCGGCCGCTGCGCGACGCCTACCCGGACGCGGCCGCGGTCCGCGAGCTGCTCGGCCTCGTCCACTACCGGCTCGGCCAGTATCCCGCTGCGTTCCGCGAGCTCACCGCGTTCGTCGACCTCACGGGTTCGGTCGAACAGCATCCCGTCCTCATGGACTCTGGCACGCGCAACGCCACTACGACAAGGTCGAGGAGCTCTGGGAGGAGCTCGCGCAGTCGTCGCCGTCGGGCGCGCTCGGTCACCGAGGGCCGATCGTGCTCGCCGGCGCACAGGCCGACAACGGCCGCCTGCAGGAGGCGATCCAGACGCTCGCCGCAAGGCCGACGACATCAAGCGCGCCCAGGAGTTCCACCTGCGCCTCTGGTACGCGCTCGCCGACCTCTACGAACGCGCGGGCGAGATCCCGCGCGCGCGAGTACTTCCTACGCGTGCGACGAGCGCGACGCGTCGTTCGCCGACGTCGCCGAACGGCTCGCCGCACTCGGCTGAAATCCGAATCTGGGCGAGGCGCTCAAAGGGCGAAACGCCGTCCCCGGCGTAGGTGTCACACCGGCGGCTTACGCTCGCAGTGCTTCCTCGCGACTTCCCCCGTCGACCAGCACGAACGTACGGAGGAAGCCCCGATGCCCACCAGTCCGTCCGCCAGTCGGCCCGCCAG
>CAWJBW010000010.1:0-53168 GCA_963841215.1 uncultured Actinomycetes bacterium
GGTCAACTGCCGAAGCGTCGCCAGGTCTCCTCGGCGGGGCCGACGCCGACGCCGGGCAGCGTCCCAGTCGCACACGCCATCGGGGAAGATCGTCGCCAGCCGCTCGGCCTGCGCGGCGCGTGAACACGACGCCGTAGCAGCTCGCGTCGACGGGTTGCAGCGCGCACTTGATGACGTCGCCGCGCTGCGGTCCGCCCGCCGCGAGGCGCGGGTCGCCGTAGACGGGTAACGCGTCGACGCACGGCCCGGGTTCGTCGTAGAGCTCCCAACCGCCGGTCAGCACTGTGCCGTCCGGCAACGTGCAGCGGTTCGTCGCGTCGGCCGGCTTCTCGCCGTCGTCAGCCACTCGTCGAGCAGCACGATCGGTCTCGTTCGCGCCGGCTGCGTTGCCGAGGAGCTGTTGCGCGACGTTCGCCGACGGCGCGGTCCACAGCAGGAGGTTCGGGTCGTCGCGTGCCGCCGTCCTTCAGCCGCTCCCGGATCGAGAACGCGTGGAAGCGCGTGTGGATGTCGCCGACTGTCGTCGGTGTAGAGGTTGCGCAGGATGATCGGCACGTCGTGGCAGCGGACCGGCGCCCGATGACCGCGCCGGTCTCGTAGGCGGGCGCGGCGGTCTGCCTCGTCGATCGTCTCGCGCTCGGCGCCACGATGTTCCCGTCGATGTCGTAGCCGCCGATGCCCTCGTTGAGGTCGAGGAACTGGTCGACCGTGATCGCGCCGGCGTCGCAGCGCCTGCGAGCCGTACTGCACGCCGACGTTGTCGAGCGGCCGGCGCGCGAACCCGGTGTCCGGGATCGATCGCCGAGGACGTTCACGTTCATGTCGGCGAGCGTGCAGCGCGCGCCGTCGGGATTGGTCGCCGGGTTGTAGACCGCGTCGCCGATCGCGTCGCAGCCGTCGGTCGGGTTCACGCCGCCGACGAACAAGCCGGTTCCACGTCTCGCAGGTGCCCGCGCTCACGTGCCCGTTGATCGCCTCCTTCTGCTCGTCGGTGAGCGCCTGCGCCGGCGTGCGTCGTGTAGTAGTTGACGAGCAGGCCGCAGTCGGTGACACCCGGCGCGATCGAGGTCGCGTCGGGGAACGGCACGCTCGGCGACGAGCGCGTCGAGCAGCCCGGGATAGTTGTGCCCGATCGCCAGCTGCTGGATCGCGCCGCCCGAGCCGCCGTCGCCGATGGTGAATTCGGGCACGCCGTAGGTCTCGACGAAGTGCTCGCGCGTCATCAGCGCGGCTTCGGCCGAGAGCACCGGGTTGCACGCGGTCTGGAACGTGTCGAGCGTGTTGGTCGCGACCGCGTAGCCGCGGCCGAGCAGGTCGGTGTCGGCGCCGCCCGTGAACGACGAGCCCTGCGAGTACTGCGTGCCGCAGCCACCACCGAAGCGGTACACGAGCCGGCCGTTCCAGCCGCCGCGGATCCCACGTCGTCGGCGTGCGCCCGGCGTCGGGATCGAGCGTCCAGATCGTGTAGATGCCGCGGTCGATGACGCCCTGCTCGGTGCGGATCACGAACGGCACTGACGCACCGCGCGACCGTGGTCGTCGCGACGTCGGCCGGGAGCACGGCCGGATCGGCGAGCGGCTTCGTGGCGCCGTCGGTCGCCCGGTACGACTACGTCGTCTTCGCGGGCGCGTCGCAGTCGGCGTCGGTCGCGGGACCGAGGCCGGCGGCCTCCGTCGTGCACACCCACGGTTCGAGGTGCGGGCCCGAGAACACCGGCCCGTTCTTCGGGTGGCTCGTCACCTCCAGGCTGCACCGATGTCGTCGCCGGCCGTCGACCTCGAGCGTGTGCTCGCCGTCGGTGAGACCGGTGACGAGCCCGCGGCGCACGTCGCCGTTCGGCGACGAGCACGTCGGTGACGTCGGTGCCGTCGCTGGTCACGACCGCGTCGGCCGCGGCGTCGCCGAACACGGTGACGAGGACGTCGCCGTCGCTCACATCGCGGCGCGCGTCGAGGTCGTCTCCAGCGTGAGGCCGCCCGCCGCCGCGGTGACGACGGTGCGCGCACCGTCGTCGTCGGGCGCATTCGCTTCGGCGTCGCCGTCGCCGAGCCCGGCGAGTTGTCGTCGTCCGACCGGGAATCGCTCGCCGACGAGCATGCGGCGAGCGCGAGGAGCAGCACCGCCGCACCGAGGCGAGGGCCCGGAGTCCCGGTCGACGGCACGTCACGGATCGACGACGTGCCGTCGCGTACCCCGAGAAGACCTCGCGGTCGTCCTGGTTGGCCGTGCGGAGCGTGCAGCTCGACGACCGGCGCGCCGTCGTCGTCGCGGATCTCGTCGACCGTCGCGGTCGTCGTGAGGTCGTCGCCGGGGAACACCTGCGACGTGAACCGGCCGCCGAAGCTCGTGCAACCGCCCGTCGCCGACGAGGTCGGTGACCATGCGACCGGTCATGCCCATCGTCAACATGCCGTGCGCGAACACGCTCGGGTACCCGGCGACCTGCGTCGCGAACACCTCGTCGGTGTGCAACGGGTTGTAGTCGCCCGACGCGCCGGCGTACTGCACGATCTGCGTTCGCTTCAGGTCCTCGACCACGACTGCGCTGAACGTCTGCCCGGCGGTGAGCTCGCTCGCCTTCAGCGCCATCAGCCCCTCCACCACCTTCTCGGTGCGCACGCCGACGCCGCGCGCGGTGACGACCAGCTCGCCCTGCTCGTCGCGGTACTCGGTGATCGTCTCGGAGAACACGAGCTTGCCCGCGCGCTTGCCTTGCTTCTCCCAGCGCTCGCCCGGTCGCGTCGTCGCGGTGAGCACGGCGCCGGCGAGCAACGGCCGGTGGTACGTGTAGTGCTGCTCGGCGTGCAGCCCGGTGCCGCCACCGCCACCGCCACCGCCACCGCCACCGCCACCACCGCTCCGGACCCGGCGGATCGCGCCGGATCCCGGTCGGCTCCTTGCCCGAGCCGAACCACGGCTTCCCGACCTTCGGCCGCAGCGGGTAGTCGTCGTCGAACTGCGCGCTCGCCTGCACGAACGTCGGCGGCGCGGGGATGCCACCGACCTCGGACTGTCGCCGCGTACGCGGCGTCGGCGTACACCGGGTTCGGGTCGCCGATGCTGCGGGCGAACATCAGGATGTGCCCGGCCTCGACGGGGAACCGATCGATCGCCATCTCAACTCCTTCTGCTCAGCCTTACGCTTCGTTGCGTTCGCCGCGACCAGACCCGGCACGACGGTGCCGAGCTCGGCCGGATCCCAGCGGGCACCGTGGTCGACACCGGGGCCGCGCTGCCAGCCTTGCGCGATCGCGATCCGCCCGCCACCCACGAGGAACACCTGCCCGGTGATCGCCGCCGACTCCGCGCTCGCGAGCCAGGTGACGAGCGGCGCGATGTTCTCGGGCGCGCGCGCGTCCCACTCGCCGCTCGGGCGCGGCGGCCATCGCGCCACCGAGGTTCTCGGTCATCCGCGTCCGCGCCCCGGGCGCGATCGCGTTCACCGTGACGCCGTAACGGCCGAGCTCCTTGGCCGCGATGATCGAGAGCGTCGCGATCCCCGACTTCGCCGCGCCGTAGTTGCTCTGCCCCGGGTTGGCGAACAGCCCCGACGTCGACGACGTGTTGATGATCGCGTGCGTCGACCGGCCGCCCCGCCTTGTGCTCGGCGCGCCAGTACTCGGCCGCCCAGCGGCTCGGCGCGAACGTGCCCTTGAGGTGCACGCGGATCACCGCGTCCCACTCGGCCTCGTCCATGTTGAAGAGCATGCGGTCGCGCAGGATGCCGGCGTTGTTGACGAGCGACGTCGAGCGTGCCGAACGTCTCGATCGCGGTGTCGACGAGCCGCTTCGCGCCCTGCCAGTCGGCGACGTCGTCGGTGTTGGCGACCGCCTCGCCGCCGGCGGCGACGATCTCGTCGACGACTGCCTGCGCGGGCCCGATGTCGGCCCGCTGCCCTCGACCGAGCCGCCGAGGTCGTTCACGACGACCTGCGCGCCCTGCCGCGCGAGCTCGAGCGCATGCCCGCGCCCGATCCCCCGCCCCGCCCCGGTGACGATCGCGACCCGCCCCTCGCAGATGCGCCAGTCACTCGACTCATCCCGCCTCGGTTCTTTCGGGCAGACCGAGCACGCGCTCGCCGACGATGTTGCGTTGCACCTGCGCGGTGCCGCCCCAGATCGTCCCCGACCGGCTCGTGAGGAACTCGGACTGCCAGCGGTCGAGCGCGTAGTGCTCAGCCGTCTCCGGGCCGGACCATCGACTGCGCGCCGCGCAGGTCCATCACCCACGCGCCGAGATCGCGCGCGTACTCGGACCAGAACATCTTGTTGATCGACGCGCCCGGGCCCGGGCTCCTTCCGCGCCACGACCTCCGACAGCGTGCGCAGACCCGCGTACCGCATGATCTCGGCGTTCGTGTACGCCCACGCGAGCTTCTGCCGCACGAGCGGGTCGTCCTGCTTGCTCGAGTCGACGCACCTCGTCGACCAAGCGCCAGAACTGCTTCTCGTACTGCACGTGCTGGGTCGTCGCGTTGCCGCCGCGCTCGTTGCCGAGCGTCGTCATCGTCACCCGCCAACCGTTGTGCAGACCGCCGATCACGTTGAACAGCGGCGCCCGCGCGCCGGTGATGAACGTCTCGGTGAAGCCGCTGGTGCCGGTGATCTGACGGATCGGTCGCAGCTCGAACCCGTTCGACGCGCCGTCGGGTCGCTGCATCGGTACGAGCACATACGAGATGCCGCGGTGCTTCGGCGCGTCCGGATCGGTGCGGCACAGGCAGAACATCATGTTCGCCATCTGCGCGCCGGACGTCCACACCTTCTGCCCGGTGATCACGACCTCGTCGCCGTCGACGACGCCGCGCGTCTTCAGCCCGGCGAGGTCCGAACCGGCGTCGGGCTCGGAGAAGCCCTGGCAGTAGCGGTCGGTGCCGTCGATGATGCGCGGCAGGAAGTACGCCTTCTGCTCGTCGGTGCCGTGCACGATGATCGACGGGCCGACGAGCCACTCGCCCATCCCGCGCGTCACGCGGGGCACGCGCGCCCGTGCGAACTCCTCGTTCAGCACCGCGACCTCGACGCCGCTCAGCCCGCGGCCGCCGTACTCCTTCGGCCAGCCGACGCACAGGTAGCCGGCGTCGTGCAGCTTGTCGGTCCACGCCGTGACCGCGGGACCGCCTTCGAACATCAACCGGCGCGGGTCGATGTTCTCGTCGAGATCGTCGGGCCGGTTCGCTTCGAGCCACTGCCGCAGCTCGTCGCGGAACTTCGCCGGCCTCGGGACCGAGATCGATCTTCATGCGCATGGTTCCCCCAGCGGAGTCGACCGGTCGAGCGGGTGCGAACTGCGGCAGGTTGCCTGCCGTCCGACAACGGCTTCCACGTCGACTCGCACGGCATCGCCGACCGCGACCGCCGTCGGCGTCGGTATCACGACGTTGCTCATCATGCGCACGCCTTCGGCGAGGTCGATCAGCGCGACGGCGTACGGCAGGTCGTCGTCGGTCGCGGCCCGGGCCGGGCAGGTGGTGCACGGCGACGGCGTACACCGTTCCGTTCCCCGATGCCGACGCGCCACTCGAGCATCGATGCCGAGGCAGCGTCGGGCACACGTCGCGTGGGTACCAGATCGAAGCGCGCGCAGTCGACGCACCACGGCAGCACGAACTCGCTCGCGACGGGTCGCGTCCCAGAACGGCTCGGCGACCGTCGGTGACCGGCGGTTCGAAGACCTGTGTCACTTCGTCGCCTCGGTGCCGAGCACGACCGTGCCCATCGTCGACAGCACGCCGCCCGGACCCGTGCGCGATCGCGACCTGCGCGACCGGCGAGCTGGCGCGCGCCGCACTCGCCGCGCAGCTGGCGCACCGCCTCGACGAGCAGGAACATGCCGTACTGACCCGGGTGCGTGTACGAGAGGCCGCCGCCGTTCGTGTTCATCGGCAGCGATCCGCCCGGGCCCGAGCTTGCCGTCCTCGACGAACGCGCCGCCCTCGCCCTTCGCGCAGAAGCCGAGGTCCTCGAGGTGGAGCAGCGCGGTGATCGTGAACGAGTCGTAGCCCATCAAGCAGGTCGACGTCGGACGGCTTGATACCGGCCATCGCGAACGCGGCCGGACCGGAAACCGCGCCGCCCGTCGTCGTCAGGTCGGGCATCTCGCTGATCATCGAGTGCGTGCCGCACGTCGCCGCGCCGAGCACGTACGCGGGCGGCTTCGGGCGAGATCGCGCGCCCGCTCGGCCGACGTCATCACGAACGCGCCGGCGCCGTCGGTGACGAGGCAGCAGTCGAGAAGGTGCAGCGGAGAAACCTGCATGCGGCGACGCGAGCACGTCGTCGATCGTGATCGGTTCGCGGTAGCGGGCGTTCGGGTTCATCGCGGCCCACCGGCGCGTGTCGACCGCGATCTGCGCGAGCTGCTCGGACGTCGTCCCGTACTGCGCCATGTGGCGGCTCGCGGCGAGCGCGTACGCCCCCATCGGCATGCGGAGGCCGTACGGGATCTCCCACTCGAGCATCGGGATTCGGACCGGGCATGCCGCGGAAGCCGCCCGCGCCGCCGGGCCGGCGGGCGCGATCGCCGCGTGGCGTCGCCGCGTAGACGCCGACCACGACCTCGCACAGCCCGGTCGCGATCGCGGCCGCGGCGTGCTCGACGTGCAACTCGTAGCTCGAGCCGCCGACCATCGTCCCGTCGACGTAGTGCGGTTGGACACCGAGGTACTCGGCGAGACCGGTCGGCATGCCGCCCGCGGCGATGCCGTCGACGTCGTCGATCGTGAGCCCGGCGTCGTCGAGCGCGGCCTGGATCATCGCCGACCTCGAGCGCGCGTCCGTGCTGTTCGAGCACGCCCGTCGGCGAGGCGACGTCGGCGACGCCGACGATCGCGGCTCGTGCCCGCAGCGTCCGTTCCCCCAACCGGGGCCCCTCCCCACCGAAGTTGTTACATCGGGAATGTAAGAACAGGGGGAATGTAAGAACACCGGCCCGGGTCCGTCCACTCTGGAGACCCGTCCACTCTGGAGACACTGGCCAGTACGGGCGACGAGCGTGGGGACGCCCGGCGGGGCGCGCGACACTGCACCGCCGTGGACCACAGGCCCGACGCCGGCGACGTCGTCCTGCCCGCGCCCTGTCTCGTCGTGCTCGTCGGACCGTCGGGATCGGGGAAGTCGACATGGGCAACGGACCACTTCCTCGCCGAACAGATCGTGTCGAGCGACCGGCTGCGGGCGATGGCCGGCGAAGGCGAGGAAGATCTGGCGGCGAGCACCGATGCGTTCTCGCTCCTCGAACAGATCGTGGCCATCGCGCGTGGGGCGCCGGTTGACGACCGTCGTCGACACGCTGGGGCTCGACGCAGGCCGCCGCGCCAACTGGATCGACCTCGCGCGTCGGAACCGACTTGCGAGTGTCGCGGTCGTGTTCGAGTCGACTGCAGCCGAGTGCCGGGCCCGCAACCGCGCTCGCAACAAGCCGGTCGCGCCGCCGGTCCTGTCGCAACAGGTGCGCGCACGCCTCGCAGCAGCGCGCGCTGCTCGACGGCGAATTCGATCTCGTCATCTCACCCGCGCGGTCACCGAGCGCCCGGACGGTCGTGCGTACCGCCCCGGCAGGTGTCGCGCGTGCCTCCGCGGGTGCGGCCGCGCAGGCCGCCGCACCCGTCGGCCTGCGGTTCGGGCTCCAGATCCCCTCGTACACATGGCCGGGTGGTGCCGCGACGCTGCGGCCGCGTCTGCACGCGATTGCCGCCGCGGCGGAGGCGGCCGGCTTCGACAGCATCTGGGTGATGGACCACTTCCGGCAGATACCGATGTTCGGTCCGGCGTGGCACGACATGCTCGAGAGCTACACGACGCTCGCGTCTCTCGCCGCCGTCACCGAACGCGTCCGGCTCGGCACACTCGTGACCGGTGTGACCTATCGGAACGTCGGGCACCTCGGAAAGATCGTCGCGACGCTCGACGTGTTGAGCGGCGGGCGCGCCGCCTGCGGCATCGGGCTCGGTTGGTTCGAACCCGAGCACGCTGCGTACGGCTGGGACTTCCCGTCGATCGACGCGCGCTACGCGCTCCTCGAGGACGCGCTGCAGGTGCTTCCGATGCTCTGGGGCAAGGGGTCACCGCCGTTCGAGGGCCGAGCGATCTCCGTACCCGACACGACGTGCTATCCGCGGCCGTTGCAGGCGCACATCCCTCTGCTCGTCGGCGGCAACGGCGAGCGGCGCACGCTCCGGCTCGCCGCCCGCTTCGCGGATGCCTGCAACATCATCGGGGACGTCGACGTCGTCACCAGGAAGCTCGCCGCGCTGCGTGCGCACTGCGATGCCGTTGGCCGCGATCCGGCCGGCGTCGAGGTGACGCAACTCTCGACCGCGCTCGTCGGTCGCGATGCGACCGAGGTCGCCGACCTCGTCGACCGTCTGCGACCCCGTCGACGCGCCGCCGAGCGCTACGCCGCGAGTGTGAACGCCGGCACCGTCTCGGACCAGATCGGCCGCTTCCGTGCCCTCGCCGACGCCGGGGTCGGGACGGCCATCGTGAGCCTCCCGGATCTCGGCGACCCCGAGCCGGTCGAGCGGTTCGGCGCCGTCGTCAACGCGTTCCGCGTGAGCCGGCACGGCGTGGGAACGATCCGGTTGACTCGACCTGTTACGATATATCGTGATACAGCAAGAACGATCGGAGTAGAACGAATGGACGAGCGATACGCCAGCGATTGGCGCTACGCCAGCGATTGGCCCAACGACAGCGATTTGAACGAGCGAAGGCGAGGACGCATGCGCGAGCGAAGCCGGCACGGGCGGGGTGGACCTCCGGGCCACCGGCGCGGGGGCCGGATGCGAAGGGGCGAGATCCGCACCGCGCTGCTCGGCTGCCTGGCCGACGGTCCGGGCCACGGGTACGAAGTGATGCAGCGGCTCGAGGAACAGAGCGGCGGAATCTGGCGGCCGAGTCCCGGCTCCGTGTACCCGACCCTCCAGCAATTGCACCGTGAGGGCCTCGTGACCTCGACCGAGCGAGATGGCAAGAGGATCTTCGAGATCACCGACGCGGGCCGCAAGGAGCTCGAGCAGCGCACCAACGACGCCGGAGGCGCGTCGCCGTGGGCAACGGATGCCGCGTGGTACGGGCAGCTGCGAGACGGGCTCGACGGGATCGCCCAGGCGTCGCGTCAGATCACGAGGACGGGCAACGAGGCCCAGATACAGCGCGCGGTCGAGATCGTGCGCGACGCCCGCAAGCGCCTCTACCGGATCCTCGGCGAAGACTGACGAGCCGGCTCACGCGGATGCCCACTCAGGACGACAAGTCGAGCTCGGCGAGGAACTTCTTCGGCGCGACCTCGCGGTACGCGTCCTCCACGATGCCGGCGATCTCGTCCCAATCGGGCTCGCGGTCGAGGCGCACGCCGATCCAGCCGCGTCCGCCGACGTAGGGCGGGACGAAGAACCGGTCCGGTTCTTGGTCGACGAGCTCGTCCTGGACCCCGGGCGCGGCCGCGCACCACAGCGCGAGGCGGCCGTCACCGTGATGATCGTCCAGGTACATGACGAACGTCTGCTTACCGTTGACGAACCACGTCGGCGAGCCGTGGCTCAGCCGCTCGGTCGCGCTCGGCAACGCCAGGCACAGCTTCCGCACCCGAGTGAGGATCGCAGACTTGCGCATGTCCTCAGTCATACCCGGTGCCGGCGCGATGGTTCAACGGCGGCGGACGACGAGGAGGGTCGCGTCGACGGGTGGGCGGGGCGCGAACGCGTGGCGCGGGACGCGCCGGCCGAGGCGCAACGCGTAGTCGCGCTGCCAGCGCCTCGCGCCCGGTGCCGCGCCCGACACCCACCGCTGCGCCGCGCTGCGCTGCAACACGATGTCGGCCGCCATGAGTCGCGACCCGGGCGCGAGCAACCGTCGCAGCAGGGAGGTCGTGATGGCGAAGGGCGGATTGGCCACCACTCGGAAGGGCCGGCGCGGCAGGCGGAGGTCGGCGGCATCGGCGCGCACGACGCGCACCTGTGGCCCGAACCGGCAACGGAGCTGCTCGGCGCGCGCCGGGTGCAGTTCCACCGCGACGACGCGCGCACGGGCGCGCACGAGCGCAGCCGTCAACGCGCCGGATCCGGCGCCGACATCGAGGACCACCTCGCCGGGCCGGATGCCCGCGTCGGCGACGATCGTGTCGGCCCAGTCGTCAGAGAGTCGGTGCCAGCCCCAGCCGGCCCGCGCGTGACGCGGGCACGGAAGCGCACCGTGATCATGATTCCCACGGCCCGGAACGTAGCCGGGCCCAAACCCGCCACGCGGCGAATTACCCCTCGTCGCGCTTCAGCTTGTCGACCGCCTTGGCGGCGCCGTCGTCGACCTTGTCGAGATGCTGCTTGTACTTGCCCTTGGTCTTGTCGTCGACATAGTCGGTTGCCTTCGCCACACCGTCGACAACCTTGTCGCCGTGCTCGGTCGCGAGGTCCTTCACCTTTTCCGACGAGTTGCCAAGGACACCTTTGAGTTTGTCCATCAGACCCATGAGCCCTCCTCTACCCGGTGCCCGCGAGACTATTCATGCGGTGCGAGGTCACCGGGTGCGAGGTCACCGGGTGCGCGGGAACCCGAGGTCGACAGTGGATGTCGCGGGGTCGGGCCAGCGCGCGGTGACGACCTTGGTGCGCGTGTAGAAGTCGATGCCCGCGGGTCCGTAGATCGCGGTGTCGCCGAACAACGACGACTTCCATCCACCGAAGCTGTAATACGCAACCGGCACCGGGATGGGCACGTTGACACCGACCATGCCGCAGGAGACATCGAACTCGAACTGGCGGGCCGCGCCACCGTCGCGGGTGAAGATCGCGCAACCGTTGCCGTACGGGTTGTCGTTGACGAGCTGCAACGCGTCGTCGTACGTCGCGGCACGTACCAACCGCGAGCACCGGGCCGAAGATCTCGTCGTCGTACACGCGCATGCCCGGCCGCACGTCGTCCACGAGCGACGGGCCGAGGAAGAACCCGTCGCCCTCGAAGTCGCGGTCTCGCCCGTCGACGACGATCGACGCGCCTTCCGTCGCCGCGGTGTCGAGGTACGACGCGACACGATCGCGGTGCTCGCGCGTGATCAACGGTCCGATCTCTGCGTCGGGATCGGTACCGGGCCCGAGGCGCAACTGCGGCAAGCGTTGCGCGATCGCATCGACGAGGTCGTCGGCGATGTCGCCGACCGCAACGACCACCGAGACTGCCATGCACCGTTCGCCGGCCGATCCGTACGCGGCCGAGACCGCGGCGTCGGCCGCGATCTCGACGTCGGCATCAGGGAGCACCACCATGTGGTTCTTGGCGCCGCCGAGCGCCTGCACCCGCTTCGCGTGTGCGGTCGCGGTGGTGTACACGTGGCGCGCGGTCGGCGACGAGCCGACGAAGCTGATCGCCGCCACCGCCGGGTGCTCGAGCAGCCGGTTCACCGCCACGGCGTCACCGTGGACCACGTTGCACACGCCATCGGGAACGCCGGCCTCCGCGAGGAGCTCGGCGAGGAGCAGTGATGCCGACGGGGTCTTCTCGCTCGGCTTGAGGACGACCGTGTTGCCGCACGCGATCGCGGTCGCCAACATCCAGAGCGGCACCATGGCCGGGAAGTTGAACGGAGTGATGCCGGCGACGACACCGAGCGGCTGCCGAACCGAGTGCACATCGATGTCGGTGGCGGCCTGCTCGGTGAAACCGCCCTTCAGCAGCGCGGGCACACCGCACGCGAACTCGACGTTCTCGATCCCGCGCGCGAGCTCGCCCGCGGCGTCGGCGCGCACCTTGCCGTGCTCGGACGAGATCGCGGCCGCGAGCTCGACGCGATGCTCGTCGAGGAGGTGCCGGAAGCGGAACATCAGATCGGCCCGGCGTGACAACGACGACCGCCGCCAGGACGCAAAGGCGTCGGCCGCGGCTGCGACCGCTTCGTCGACCTCTTCGATGCTCGGCCAGCCCGACCTCGGCCTGTACCGCGCCGGTCGCGGGATCGAACACCGGTGCGGCGCGTCCCGAGCGCGACGAGACTCGCTTCCCGCCGATCCAGTGGTCGATGCGGCGTTTCGCTTCGGTCACCTCACTCGACCTCATCGGCTGCGGCCCGCAAGATCTCGATCGCCTCGGCGATCTCGTCGTCGGTGACGCTCAGCGGTGGCGCGATTCGGAGCACGTTCCCGTACAGGCCGCCCTTCCCGAGCAGTAGGCCACGACGGCGCGTCGCTTCCATGAGCGCCGCCGCCCCGGCCGGCCACGGTTCCGGACCGCCGGGTGCGACCGGCGCGTCGCCAGTGGGGGGAACGCAGCACTCGATCGCGAGCATGAGGCCGCGCCCGCGCACGTCCGCGATCCACCGGTGGCGAGCGGCCAGGCCTCGCAACGCGTTCGCGAGCACGTCGCCCTGCTTGCGGGCGTTGCCCTGGAGGTCGTGCGAGAGCAGGTACTCGAGGTTCGCGAGCGCGCCGGCGCTCGCCAGCGGGTTGCCGCCGAACGTCGAGATGCTGTTGGCCGGAATGCTGTCGAGCACCTCGGCCCGCCCGACCACGCCGCCGATCGCGAGGCCGTTGCCGACGCCCTTCGCCACGGTCAGCAGGTCGGGGACGATGTCGTGCGCCTGGTATCCCCAGAAGTGGTCGCCGGTGCGGCCGAAGCCGGTCTGCACCTCGTCGGAGATGAAGAGGATGCCGTAGTCGGCGAGCACCTTGTGCAGCGCACCGAAGAAGCCGTCGGGCGGTGTCGCGAAGCCACCGACACCCTGGATGGGTTCGGCGATCATGCACGCGACATCACCACTGGTGCACATGTCGATCACGTCGCGCAGGTCCTGGACGCACGCGGCGGTGTACGCATCGTCGTCGAGGTCGCGGTACGGGCTGCGCAGTCGGTATCCACCGTGCACGAACGAGACCTGGAGCCCGGACAGGCTCGTCGGCGACCACGAACGGTTGCCCGTGATCGCGATCGTCCCGAACGATCGTCCGTGGTAGCTGTTCCGGAGCGCGAGCACCTGGTTGCTCCGTCGGTACACGGTCGCGGCGAGCAGCGCCGCCTCGTTCGCTTCGGTTCCCGACGTCGTCAGGAACACCTTGGCGTCGGGGATCCCCGACAGTGCCTGCAGGCGTTCGGCGAGCTCGATCATCGGCGCGCTGAGGTAGAGCGTCGACGTGTGCACCATCGCGCCGGCCTGTTCGCGCAACGCGTCGACGATCTCGGGGACTGCGTGCCCGCTGATCGTGGTCAGGATTCCGGCGAAGAAGTCGAGATAGCGGTTGCCGTCTGCATCCCAGACGTGTCGACCCTCGCCCCGCACGAGCTCGATCGGTGCTTCGTAGTACAGCGTCAACCAGCTCGGTAACGCAGCGCGGTGACGATCGAGCATGCTCACGCCGCGCAACTGTAGGTGACCACCGGTACGCTCCGCCGCGGCATGGCCGGCCCGAACCGGGGAAAGTAGATTCGCAGACCTTGTACGCACGCGGCTCGTCGACACTCGTCGCCAAGGACCGGTACGTCTCACACGACTTTGCCGAGCTCGAGCAAGCGCGACTGTGGCCACGCGTGTGGCAGATCGCGTGCACGGTCGACCACGTCGCCGAGCCGGGCGACTGGTACGAGTACCGCGCCGGATGGATCTCGGTGCTCGTCGTCCGTGGTCACGACGGGATCTTGCGGGCGTTCCAGAACGTGTGCCGGCATCGCGGCAACGCGTTGTGCCAGGGCAGCGGTGGGGCCTCACCGAGCTGCGCTGCCCGTTCCACAACTGGACGTGGGACCTGTCGGGAAAGCTCCGCGAGGTGCCGTCACGCGGATGGTTCGGACCGCTCGACGACGACGACGCTCGAGCTCGTCGCCGTACAGGTCGGCGTGTGGGGCCGGCTGGTGTTCGTCAACCTCGACCGCGACGCGGAGTCACTCGACGAGTACCTGGAGGGCGTCCCGGAGGACGCGGCGTGGGCGAACCTCGACGACTTCCGCAGTGCCGTCACGACCCGAACGCCGGTCGCGTGCAACTGGAAGGTCGCGGCCGACGGGTTCTCGGAGACGTATCACGTGCAGGGCATCCATCACGAGATGCTCGGGTCGATGGACGACGTCCACGCGACACAGCACATCTGGGGTCGTCAGAGCGTCTCGTACCAGGACTACGGCGTACCGAGCCCGCGTCTCGGCCGGGCAGTGTCCGACGCGAGGTATGGGACTCCTTCGTCCTCACGCAAGGGGGCCGCATGGGCCCGGAGTACGCCGAACCGTGCCCGATGCCGGAGATCCCGAACGGGCATTCGATTCGTGACGTGATCGCCGCGCTCCTTCGCCGCGAGCACGCGCGGAGTCACGGCACCGACTGTGCGGAACTCGACACCGCGGCGATGATGCGCGTGTCGCAGTACAACCTCTTCCCCAACACGACCGTGCTCGTGTGGGGCGAGATGATGAACGTGCTCCTCGCACGGCCCGGTGTCACGCCCGACGAATGCGAGTTCACGACGTTCTTGTTGTACCGGCACCCGAAGGGACGCGCCGCGCACATGTCCGGTCGACGTCCCGGTGCCGCCCGACGCCGACTTCGGTTTCGTGCTGAACGCAGACGTCGGCGTGATGGCGTCGGTACAGCGCGGTCTGCACCAGCCGGGCCTGACCCATCTGGTCGTCTCCGGCGAGGAGTGCCGGATCCTGAACATGCACCGCAACCTGTCCCGCTACGTCGAGCCGGACCTCGAGCCGGACGTCGAGGCGCCGAGGTCGAAGAAATAACTCACTTGTGCTCCCGGCAAGTTCAGTCCAGCCGACCCCGTCGGCTCGGACGGTCCGTGCAAGTGAAATCCACCTCCACAGGAGCAGAAGTGAGCGAAACGACGATCGTCGTCCGCTGTCCGGATTGCCGTCGGGCCGAGTCAAGGCCTCGACGGTCACCGTCCGGTGGTGCCTCGACACCAACGAGTGGTCGTATCGCGCCTGCTGCTCCTACTGCCAGATCACGTTCGTCGCTACCACCCGTGAAGACCGCGCCCAGCGCGCGCTCGGTGCCGGCGCGCCGCTCGAGATGTGGACGTTGCCTGTCGAGCTCAACGAGCGCCCCGACATCGGGGCCAAGATCCACGTGGTCGACATCCTCGAGCTCCGTCTCGCGCTGCATGGAGCCCGAGTGGTTCGAGCGCCTGCGGGCGAGCATCGACTTCGACGCGTCCGGCCGCAGCTCTTAGAGGGCGCGAACAGCGTCGAGGTCGCCGGCTCGCCGCGATGCGGGCGAGCATCCACGTCCGCAACCGTCCGGTGCCGCGGCGGTGCGGCATCAGCGTGAAGTGTCGTCGGCGCCCACGAAGGTGCGGTAGTCGACGACACTGCCGGCCGCGCATTGACGTTCGACCGTAGCGGTGCGGGTCACCGTCGGGCCGGACGATGTCGTCGGCGGTTCCTTGCACGACGCAGCAGCGGGCACTTGAGAGCGGTACATCGGCTGCGGCGACGTGTTCGCCGCGAAGTGTCGGCTTCCATCGCGGGGACCTCGGCGCGGATCGGTCGCGTGAGGAAGCGTCCGTCGAGGTCGGAGCACATCCGGCGAGCTTCGACGGACGTCCTGGGTGTTGGCGTCTCGATGCACTTGCTCGAAAGATCGTCGATCGGCGGGCAGGAACTCACGCTGCACGACTTCGCGCGCGGGTGTGTCCGGGTAGAAGTCCGACCACGGCGTTCACCGCGAATCGCGGTGAGAATCGCACCGGCCATCTCGCTCTCGTCGTCGCCGCATGAGCTCGGCGAGGTCCGTCGGCGGGGCCGATGGGCGCGGCACCCGACGAGATCGAGCGTCGGGTGCAGTACGGCGGGTGCGAGCCCGGCCGGCGAAGAGCGCGCGTGCCCACCCTGCGAGTGCCCGAACACCGCGCGCTCGACCGCTGTCGGCCGCCACCGAACTCGATGTCCGCGCACGAGCGGCATCGAGCAGGGCGCACGGCCTTCGCTCTCGCCCGACGAGGTACGGGTGGGGGCCGGGTGTCCCGAAGCCCGGGATAGTCGGTCGCCACGACGACCGGCGCCGGCATGCGACGGAGGCGGTCGAGACGCCGGGATGCGGTCGCGGAGCACCGCGCGCGCGATTCGAGCGACGGCACGCACGCGCGGCGCGACCCCGCTGGTGCCGTGAGCCCACGACGATCGACCGGGCGGACCACCGGGCGGCACTGCGCCCGATCGGGTGAGATCGACGACGCCGGACACCGCGATCGGATTGCCTTGCGGGATTCGGTCGAGGCATACAGGATGCGTCGAAACGGTCGCACCCGTTTGGGCGCCCGCGACGGTCTCTGGATCGCAGGATCGTGCCCGGCGGCTTCGTCGACCGTGCGCCGGCGGGTCGTAGAACGCGGCTGGGCTCGTCCGGTTCGGCGACCTTCTCGGCAACGAACCGCGTCAGCGACGAGCACCGAGCACGAGACACGAGCCGCGATACCCGAACGCGATCGCGGCACGGCGAGCCTCGCCCTGGATGCGGGCATGCGAAGGGAAGCTACTGCGTCACGCGACGACCCGGGGTACATTGCCCGCCGTGGAATGGGGCGATCCCGAACTCATCGAATCGTTGCGGCCGCTGCCGCTGTTCTCGGGCCTCGACGATCTTGCGCTCGCGCACATCGCCGCAGTGTCGAGCCCGCTCGAGGTCGCGAGCGGTCACGTCCTCATCGACGCGGGTCAGGAGGGCGCGGGCCTGTTCGTCATCCAGGACGGCTCGGTCGCGGTCGAGATCGGGGCGCGCACGATCGAGTGCGGCCCCGGCGAGTTCATCGGCGAGCTCTCGCTCCTCGTGGACGGGCTCGTGCACACGGGCCGGGTACGGGCCAAGACACCGGTGAAGTGCCTCGCGCTCGGTCGGGCGGATTTCGCCCGGCTCCTCGTCGACGAACCGCAGATCGCGACCAACATGCTCCGCGCGCTCGCCCGGCGATTGGCCGAAACCGACCGCATGCTCGCTCGCGACTGAGAGCGCCGCGACGCCGACGTCAGAATTCGTCGGCGAGGTCGCGGAGGATCTCGGCGTGCTCGGGGCACGTCCGCCGCACCCGGTCGAGCCAGGCCGCGTCGTGGCCGATGCCGTCGAACCGGGGCATCGCGAGCTGGTCGAGCTCGTCGTCGGTGAGCGCCCTCGCCTCGCGGCCATCGGGCCCGGGGAGGTCGGGAACGAAGCGCAGCGGTTCGGGTCCGACGGCCCGCGTCCTCCGTAGCGCTGTACGCACCGCTCCCCCCGGATCGCGCCAGACGCGGGCGAGCTCCGCGCTCCCCGCCCGCCACGACTTCGTCGCCTCCGCTGCGCAGGTCCGGCTCCTCGGGCAGCAACTCGTCGGGAAGGTCCATCACGATGCCGCGCCGGACGCCGGCGACCGTGATCGCCTCCGCCTTCCTCACCCCGGCGCGCTCGAGCAAAGTGCGGTTCCCGTACACCGGTCGGCCGGCGACGATCACGAGGCGTACGTGCTTCTCGGTGGACGCGAGCACCGACCGCCACGGATCCGCACGCGTCGCGGCTGAAGCAGGCCAGGTCCGCGAGCCCACCCTCGACGAGGCGGCCGACCGGTACTCCCCACGGCCCCGCGAGCGTGTCGCCCGGGTTGGCGGTCGCAAGCTCGACCAGATCCGCCGGTTCGAACGCGCCTGCGAGCGCAACCCGGTTCCATCGCGCCGCGACCTTGAGCTCGCCGAGCAGGTTGCGCGTCCCCGACGGCGTCCAGTCGGAGCCGAGACACACGCGCAGGCCGCGGCGGCGGGCACTCAGCACGTCGGTGGTGTCGCCGTACAGCCAGAGGTTCGAGAACGGCGACCACACGATCGATCCGCCGCCGCGCGCCGCCCATGTACGGAAGTCGGCCTTGGAGAGTGCGGTCGAATGGATCCCGACGAGGCCTTCGCGCACGCACTTGTGCCGGTCGAGGAAGCGGAACTCCTCGCGCAGCTTCGTGTCGACACCCTCGGCGAGGTGGTAGAAGAACGCGACCCCGGCCTTCAACCGGGGTGCGGTCTTCTTCAGCTGGTCGCCGGTCGCCGGGAGCACCGACTGGAAGATGCGTTGACCCTGCCCGAACTTCTCGTTCTCGACGTTGCGCAGCATCCAGCCGGGGAAGATGCGGGTCAGCGGCGGCGAACCCTGTATGGCGGTGACGCCGCCGACCGCCGCCTTGACCTCCGCGAACCGCAACGTCGGCGGCCGGTGCCGCGATGCCGAGCGCCTGGGCCGGATTCGAGACGTCGGGCCCGTACGACGCCGCCCGCGGCCACTGGTAGCGCGTGCCGTACGCCTCCGGCCGGGCGACCCACAGCGGCAAGGTGTTGTACGCGAGATGGTTGTGGAGGTCGATGAGGCCGGGCGCGACGACACCGTCGACCCGTACACGCGGCGCACCTTCGTATCCGGTCGGCGCGCGCGTCGACTCGTCGGTGACACGCTCGATGCGACCGTCGGTGATGTACACCGCGCCGCGCCGGTGCGTGCGGCGGTCTTCGTCGACGGTGAGCACGTGACCGAGCACGACCAGCTCGTTCAACGGAACACCTTGCGGGACCGGGCGTCCGCGCGTCCTTCCAGTTGCGGGCTCTGGTCGTATCCGCCGTCGGCGAGCAACGTGCGCACTCGCGGTACCCACGCCTTGTAGCTCGTGTTCCACCGCGCCCGTTCGAGCGCTTGCAACGCGTAGAACGTCATCGCACCGTGGTACCGGTTGCCGATCTTGGCGTCGTAGGAGTACTGGATGTCACGGCATCCCGACACGAGGACTTCGCGCATCGCCGACTCCGGCCGGCCGCGACGCCGCGCGCTTCGAGCCCGCTGCTCGCGCACCGATCGCAGTTCGGGCAGGCCGAGCCGTTTCGGGTTCATGAACCGCACCCGCCGTTTGTCGGGGTTCAGGAACGGCGGCAGCGCACGGGTGACCGTGCCCGAGTGGCAGGAATCGGAGACGAACGTGAAGCGCACGCCGGCCGGCAGCGCGTCGAACAGCTCGCGGAGCTCGTCGTCGACGATGAGCCGGTCGTCGCAGTCCCACGGGCACAGGGCTTCGTCGAAGCGGTCCTCGTCACCATCGGTGTCGGCGAGATAGGTGCCGTGCGACGAGTTGGTGAACACGAGCACGTCGCCGCGGCGGGCATTGCGGAGCAGCGCCTTCAGCTTCGTGACCATCCGCCGCTTGGTCGCGTCGCGGTCGAGGAGAACGGTGACGTCGCCCGTTGCGAAGTCGTACTGCTCGGTCAGCGCTCTCGCCCACGCCTTGGCGTCGTTGACGCAACCCTTGAGGTCCATCCCGCGGATGGGATAGTCGTTGATTCCCACACACAACGCGCGATGCACCATTGTTCTCCTCCGGCGCTCCTCCGGGGTTCGCCGAGGGTAACCCCGTCGTCCGCGCCCGAATAGAGGGAACGTGCGGGTATCTGCGGCGGATCCCGCACGCGTGCTACATGCTCGCGGCGAGCGCGTGCGGCGCGGATCGCGAGGGCGACGATCGTGAGCGTCGGGCCGTAGCCGGAGGAGGTCGGGAACACCGACGAGTCGGCAACGACGACGTTGTCGACATCCCACAGTCGCTGCTGCGGATCGCACACAGATGTCGTCGGATCAGTGCCCATGCGTGCGGTCCCCATCCAATGACGCGAGATCGAGCGGCATGTCGGGCGCGATCGAGCTCGGGATGCCGGGCGAGGTGACGAACATCGCGTGCTGCGCGCCCGCCCGCTCCATGACCTCGACCAGGCGTGGCGCCCAGTGCTCGGCGCAGGCGATGTCGTGTGCGTGCGAGGTGTACGTGACCCGTCCCGACGGCAGCCCCCACACGTCGCACAGCGACGGATCGAGGTCGACCCGATTCGTGGGCTGCGGAAGGTCTTCTCCCTGCATCGTGAACGCGGCCATGCGATCGCGCCGGTTCGATGCGGCCATCTCCTTGCTGTGCCGGCGACCGGGCTGCGTGTAGAGCGCCTCCGTGATCGGGTGACCACCACCGCCGTGCTCGACGATCCCGCCCCGCAGGAACGGAAGGCCGGCCGCAGTCGCCGCGGCGGCGGCCGCATCGTCGCCGACGATGGGATCGTCCATGAGGTGCGTGACGTCGCGTCCCTTGTAGGCGTGCAGCCGCTGGGCGAAGTACCCGAGCACGATCGTCTGGATGTGGAACATGAGGTAACGGCCGACGCGGTCCGACGAGTTGCCGACGTCGCTGCGCAACAGGAAGCGCGGCGTCTCGAACGCGCCGCACACGATCACGACGGCGTCGGCGGTGACGACGTGTTCAACCGCGTCGCCGTCGAGATACCGCACACCACGCGCCCGGCGGCCGGTGCCGTCGAGCACGACGTCGAGCGCGAGGCTCTCGGGCCTGATCTCGCACCGACCGGTCCGCAGCGCGCGGCGCAACGGCGCGATCGGGTCGCCTTTGGCTTCGATGGGACAGCCGTAGAACGCGCAGAACCCGCAGTTGTTGCACGCGGGCCGACCGTCGTACGGGACGCTGTTCGCGCCGGTCGGCGCGCGGTACGGGTGGTAGCCGAGATCCTCCGCCGCGGGAACCGTGAGCGTCGTGAGGTACATGTCGGCGCCCGGCGGCATCGGGTACGGGCCGCTCCGCGGCGCCGCGAACGGGTTGCCGGTGTGGTCGCCCGCGACCCCGATGAGCCGCTCGGCTTCGGCGTAGAACGGCTCCATCTCGTCGTAGCCCATCGGCCAGTCGGCGATGTCGGCACCGGGCACCGGTCCGTACTCGGACGCGAGCCGGAAGTCGACCTCGCGGAGCCGCGGGAGCTTTCCGTCGGCGTGGTACCCCGCGCCGCCCACGGTCGAGGGCATGTTGTTGACGTCGCCCGAGAGCAGACGGTCGCCGTCGGATTCGGAGCGCCGGTACGAACGCGGCTCGAGCAACGGATCCGGCCCGAGGAAGTGGCGGCGGTCGAACTTGATCTCGTCGCTGGAGATCCTTCCGAGGCCGGCGTACGGCGGTTCGAGCGCGAGCAGGTGGTTGCGGCCCTTCTCGAGGATGCAGACCGACTTGCCCGCTTCGGTCAGCACGTCGGCAGCAGTCGCGCCCCCCGGGCCCGAGCCGACGATGACGACGTCGAAGTCAGGCATTGGTGACCTCGTCGTCGCTCCAGCCCCGCGGCTGGACGTCGCCCGCGTACCCGATCGCACGCCAGCCGGTGAGCTCGCGGTTGCCGCCGTACTCGGGTGCGCCGTAACACGCCTCGCACGCGTGCTCGAAGCACAACTGCTTCAGCTCGCGTTCGTCGTCGATGCGCGCGTCCTGTGTCGCGTCGTCGAGCGCGAGGAAGTCGTCACCGAGGTTCGCAATGCCTTCGCGGTAGATCTCCTGCCACCCGCGCACCGGACCGTTCCACTCGCGCTCCGGTCGCCCGAGCGAACCTTCGATGCGGATCCGCCAACCGAGTGCCTCGACGCGCGAGAGCGGGACGAACGCGTCGAACGACGCGTCGCCTCCGTACCGCCCGGAGAACGGCCCACCCGCCCAGATGCGAGGCGGGTCGAAGGAAAAGGCGCCGAGCGTGCGGTCGACGTACTCCGCGACGCCTGCCGCCGCGCCGCCGGCGAACTCCTCGTGCGGCGGCAGCAACCGGTCCGCGACGCGCGCCACGACGTCGTACTCGTGCTGCGAGAGGAACACCGGCATGAGCCGGCGACGCTACCGCCGTTTTCGGCGACAATTCACGACGCTATAGGTCGCCGCATGACGCAAAAACCTGTCATTCGCGCGGGTCGAGGACGACGAAGGGGGTCACGACGGTGTCGGGCGCGGGAAGCGTCGAACGGACGTGCAGCTCGTAGAAGCCGGGCGCGAGACCGTCGACGCGAGCGTGGGCGCGACCGTTCCCCGGAGTGACCGGAACCGTCGTTTGCACGCGACCCGCGTCGGTTGCGCCGACGATGCTTGCTTCGAGGATCGCCACGTCGCCGGCCTCGAAGGTCGCGGCCAACGCCTCCCCGGCAACGAGCACGTCTTCGCACTCGACGCCGATCGGCATCGGCGCCTCCCGTGGGCGCCAGGACGACCCGGTGAGCACGCCACCGAGCTCCACGAGGGCGGCATCGTTCTTCGGCAGGGCGCCGTGCTTCTCCATCACGTACCGGATGACCGCCGAATCGGAGTCGACGCCGTACGGCGCGGCCGAGAGGCGCGGCACCGTGCCGTCGCCTTTCTGGTCCTCGTCTTCGCCGCGGTCGTTGCGGATCGTGCGGATCGCCTCGACCCGACCGTCCGCGAGCCGCGCCGTCGTCGGCGTCGGCTGGGTACGGGCGAGGATGGGGTGTGACGCATACGCGTCCGCGTGCGCGGTCGCGCCGTCGCGCAGCTCGTCGTGGAAGCGCATCGCGTCGGCCACCATCGCCGCATCGACATCCGGCAACGCGTGCTCGGTCGTCTTGCGCAATCCGTCGGGCGACTCGATGCACGCGTACTCCGGCAGGAGCTGGTGGAGCGCGGGCAGGCTGCGGGCGAGTTGCGTGAGATCGATCCCGATCGGGCCGATCCCCTTGCGCACCCCGTTCACCAGTGAATCCAGCGCGCCGAGGGCGCCGCGGTACGGCGTGCCGAGCGTGATGACTTTCGCCGTGACCTCGTGTCCGCCGAGCGCGTCCACGTAGTAACGCGCGACCAGCCCACCCATCGAGTGCCCGACGAACACGAGCCGCGCGTCCGCGTTCCCCGGCTGGCTGCGGAAGCGTTCGAGCACCGGCTCGACCGTCTGCTGCAGCACCTTGGCGTTGTACCGGTTCGAGAGCCGCCAGTCGTAGGCGAAGCGCACGTAGTTCGCAGGTCGTTCGGGATCGGACCGACCCGCGTCCTGCAGATCGGCTTCGACGACGTCGAAGGTTTCCGTGAACCAGCGGTGCAAGCGCTCGTAGCCGATGGTGACCGTCCAGATGCCCGGGATCACGTGCATGTCGCCCATGAGCCCGGTCGCGACCACGCCGTCACCGGGATGGTCGTCGCCGATGCCCTCCGGGAGTTGCAGCGCCTTGAGCTTGCGCAGCCGGCTGAACACGTGCTTCAGGATCGAACCCGCACTGAGCTTCCACACGTCGTCGCCGTTCGCGTCGCGCAGCGAGCTGCCCATGATCCCGGGCAGCACGACGACGACGTCCTTCAACGCTTCGGCCATCGTGCGCTCAGATCTTGAACGGCTTGCGCCGCGAGAAGCCGGCACCGCTCGCGCCGACGGTCAGCCAGTTCGGCCGCTGCCACTGCGGCATCTTCTCGACGATCTGGTCGTAGAAGCGCTTGTAGCCGCCTTTGAATTCTCCTTCGTTCCACACGCCGAGCATCGTCTGCGTGAAGAGACCGTTCTTTTCGCCGTCGGCCGAGGTCTGATCGTCCTGGCAACCGGAGATGAGGAGCACGCGGGCGCCGACCTCGACCGCATCGCTCGACGGGACCGCACGTTGGATCTCGTCGTAGCGCGACTTGTTGGCCTCGTACACCTTCAGCGCCTGAGCCTTGGGCATGGTGCGCGGCGCGTGCTTGTTCACTTCGCCCGGCGCGAAGCGCACCGCGGTGCCGCTGTGGCAGCTGTCGGAGAACACGACGATGCTGAACGCCCGGTTCGAACTTCGACCAGCACTGGTACAGCTCGTCGTCGAGGTACTGCCGGTCGAACAGCACCCAGGTCTCGTCGCGCGCGTCCTCCTCGTCGGAGGTCGAATCCGGCATCTGACCGCCGTGGCCCGAGTACGTGAGCAGGAAGACGTCGTTCTCGACGAGCTTCGACGCGGTGTCACCGATGGCGGCTTCGACCGCCTCGGCCGTGGCCGCGCTCGTGAGCAGCATCGAATGCTCGAACCCCGCCGCTTCGGAGATCGCGGCCATGTCGTGGGCGTCGTTCTCGCACCCGAACAGCTGACCGTCCCAGCCCTGATAGTGATCCGGGTCCACCGTGTTCAACCCGATGTGCAGGGCAATGCCCTTTGCCTTCGCCATTTGCTTGCTCCTTTGTTTGTCCTTTCGCCCCTCTTCAGGGCGCGCGCAGCACGAGCGCAGGATGACCGAAGTACTGGTAGGCGAGCCGGGTCGCGGCGCCGTCGCCTTCGGGCCCGGCGAAGGCGCATCGCTCGTCGCGGAGCACCGCGGCGGGCGGGGCACCGTCGCGGAACACCCGTCCGTAGAAGCGGAGCGCGAGCTCCTTGGCCGCGACATCGTCGATCGACCACAGCGGAGCGATCACCGCGGCCGCGCCCGCGTGGAGAAACGCCTCGGCGAGTCCGGAGTAGTCGCCGAGCACCTCGTTGCTGCTCCCGACTTGACATGCGTTGAGGAAGACGAACGGGGCGCGATCGAGCGCGCAGCCCTTCACGACCATCGGGTCGAGCCGTTCGCCGTCGACCAGGATCAGCCCTTCGAGCACGCCCTCGGGTGCGTACGTGCCGTGCACCGCGAAGTGCAGCACGTCGGCCGGTGGTTGTCCCTTGAGACACTCGATGATGGTCGTGGCGGCCGCGTCGACCGAGGTCGCGTGCCACAGCTCGACGAGCGTGGCGGCTTCCTCTTCGGCGTCGACCAGGCGCCACGCAGTGTCGGGATACACGCCGCTCACCACCGCGATTTCGCGCGCGTCCACTGCGAGCGGCGGCGGAAGCGCGGGCCGGCGGGAGCCGAACACCCACCGTCCGACGTCGGCCTGGGCCGCGAGGAACGGCGGCGCCGAATCGTCGAGCACAGGCTCGATCGTCGCGAGCTCCCACGGCACGTACGGCTCCTGCGACAACAACAACACGCGCGGCGGACGATCGACCTTGGCCGCGACCGCCGCGAGCAACTCGAAGAACTGCTGCGGCACCTCGTCGCTCACGGTCCGGCCGATCCCGGTGAGGAACTCCACGAGCCCGGGACTTCCACGGTGCGACGCGACGCCCGCGATGAGATCGCGCGCGAACGTCTGCGGGCGGCTGCCGACGTCGGTGACGATCTCCTCGGCGGGCACCGGGATGCCGTGGGTGTTCTCGAACGTCCACAAGAGACGACCGTCGGAGACGGCCTCGCTGTAGCTGATCCGCGCGGTGAGATCCGGCGCTTCGGCCTGCGGTGCGACCGCGATCACGGTCGCGGACGGCGCCACCGGCGGCGGTGCCGACTGGAGCAGCTCGGCGCGCGCGACGACCGCGATGGTTCGGATCGCGACGCCGACGGTCTGCCCGTCGATCGAGTACAACGCCTGGATCGGGCGCGACCACACGTCGGCGGATTGCGGCTCGGCCCGCAGGTGGTACGTCGTCGACGGGTACGGCTCGGCCGCGGTGACCGGCAGGTCGCGGCGCCACTCCCCCTCGACGAGCGAGAACCCGTCGGCGACGACCTGCACGACCAGCGTGTACGGACCGACGCTGGTCTCCGGGCGCACGATCTCCGGATTGAGGACGCCGTCGACCGGTTCGGCCGCGAGCCCGACGACGAGCACGAACTCGTCCTCGGCGACGACCGCTTCCGGCGCTTCCATCCGCGCGTAGCTGCTGCGCGGTGGGTCGGCTTCGGCGCCGGCCGGGCCGGGTCCCATCCCGTCGCTCGGGCCTGCGGCCGCGCCGACGGGCGGCGGGCCGGCCTCGACCGTCGGGGGCGGGCCGGGCGTCGGTGCCGGTGCCGGAGGTGGTGGTGCCGAGGTGGCGGTGGCGCCGCAGTCGTGGGTGGTGGCGGGGGTGCGGGGGGTGGTGCGGTCGCCGCGCCACCGGCCGCGGGACCGCCTCCCGCGCCGGCCGCCGCGCCGCCGCCGCTCAACGCGGTGGTGATGCCGGTGACGGCCGCGCCACCGAGCGCGGGCAGGACCACCCACGTGATCAGCTCCGTGGGGGTGATGCCGATCCAACCGAACTGCTGCGAGAGCAACAGCGCGCCGATGCCGCCGAGCGCGCCGCCGATCGCGCCGCGGACGATGCCGCCGCGACCCTTGACCGCGCGCACGATGCCCCACACGAGCATCAGCACACCGACCACAGCGGCGGTCGTGCCCGCGATGCCCGTCACGGTTGTCAGCGGCGAGCGACCGGTGATGTGCACCCAGACGGTCTCTTCGCAACTCCCGGCTGTGACTTCGACCTTGTACAACCCGACCCCGTACGGCGCGACCTTGTCGTCGATGCGGAAGTTCGGGTTGTCGTACTCGGTTCCCGGCGCGACGGGAGCTTCGAGCGCGGTCACGCTCCCGATCGGGGTCTCGACCTCGATCCGCACGGTGTTCGCGTCGGCGGGTGCACGCGCCTGCACGCGATGGACAGAGTCGACGTCGAGCTCGAGCGCGTCCTGCGGCGACGCATGCGAGGTCGTCGGTTGACCGTCGACGAACGCGCCGCAGCCGCCCTGCGTTTGTCGCGGTCGCTCCGCCGCCCGCGCCTCGGCGGGAACCGCCCCGGCGAGGGCCACGAGAAACGCGACGAGCAACCCGCACGCGAGCGGCAACCCGAAAACGAAGAGCGCCGCCCGGCGGGCGCGTCGGAGTGCCTGGATCATCTCGGTCCTGTTCCAGCGGGACCCCGCTGTCCCGAACGGACCTTCGCGCCACACTGCGCGCGACGCAAGAACTCATCGCACGAAATGTTGCGCTCACGCGTTGCGCCGCCGGCGAACGAGGACGATCAACAACCCTCGAACACTCATTGGAGGCGTCACCGTGCCGCATGACTTCGACCCGGGGTTTCCCCGTCGCTTCCGGAACCTCGTCCGCAATTATCCCGGCGAGGACGTGTACCCGATCGAGGACTTCCGCATCGAGTGGGGCCCCGTGTTCCACCGCGGCCGCCTCGACGGGAGCGCGCGCGTCGTCGTCATCGGCCAGGACCCCGCGACGCACGAGACGATCGCGCGCCGAATCCTCGTCGGCGAGGCCGGCCAGCGCATCCAGGGCTTCCTCGCCAAGCTCGGTATCCACACGAGCTACGTGATGGTGAACGCGTTCCTCTACAGCGTCTACGGGCAAGGCGGCGGCGAACGCCACAAGAACGACCCGAAGATCGCGAAGTACCGCAACCAGTGGCTCGACCGGTTACTCGTCGAACAAGACGTCGACGCGGTCATCACGCTCGGCCGGCTCGCGGCCGAGGCCTTCGTCGCGTGGAAGGCAACGCCGAAGGGGCAGTCGTCGACGGTGTTCCAACAGGCGATCACCCACCCGACGTATCCGGAGAGCTCGTCGGCGTCGGGTCAGACCACCAAGGCCGAGGCGATGGCGAAGATGCTCGAGAACTGGAACACCGGACTCCAGGCGCTCGCGCCGCACGTCACGCACCCGGACGTGGCCGTCGCGCTCGCGACCTACGGCACCACGCTGGCCGACGAAGACCTCGCCGCGATCCCGGAGATCGATCTCCCCGCCGGTCTCCCGCCGTGGATGCGCTCGTTGCAAGCGTGGGCGGCGCGCACCGCGACCGGAGCCGCGGCCGCGCCGACTGCGAGCGACGAGGTCAAGCGCGAAGCCAAGCGCGCGACGATCGTCGTCGAGATCCCCGACGACGAGCGGGCGTGGCACACGCCGTAGCCGCGCTCACACGCCCGCGCGCACCGTCGCCCAGACCGCGTACAGCGGGTCGCCGCGCGCGTCGATCGGCGTGCACAAACGCGACTCGGCGGGCTCGAAGCACCCGGACCGCTCGAAGTAGCTGCGCACGATCTCGACGTGGGCATCGCTGTCGGCGAACAGCCATCCCCGCACCGCCTTGGTCGGGAAGAGACGGTTCGAGAACGTCGTGACGAAACGGCCGCCGGGCCGCAGCACTCGACCGAGATCGCGGAACACGTCGAACGGACGGGTCAAATAGTCGACGGAGACACAGCACACCGCGTCGTCGAACGTGTCGTCGGCGAAGGGCAGCACGGGGTCGGCGTTGAGGTCGTGCACGACCCAGTCGGCCGCCTGCGGGTTTGCCTCGAGCTCCTGCGCATTCATCCCGAGCACGGTCAAGCGGGCCGGCGCGGCGCGGAAGTGCGAAACCCACGAGCTCATGAGATCGAGCACGGTGCCGTCGATGCCGAGCTCTTCGTACAGGGAGCCGACCGCGGCGATGGCACCGTCGTCGATGTGGGTGACGAAGCGCGGCGGCGCGTAGAACATCGCGTCGTCGGCTTCGTCCTGACGAACGAAGAACTCGCCGAAGTCCTCCGGACTCCGGCCGGCGCGCGGTCATCGCGGTTGTTCGATGAGCTCGAGCACTTCGCCGTCGGGACCCGCGAAGCACACGAAGCGCAGTTCGGGGAGGCCGGGACCCATCGCCATCGAAACGGGTGGCGACACCGTCGCGATCCCGAGCTCCCCGAGCTCCGCGCACGACGCGTCGAGGTCGGCAACGAGCATGGCGAACCGCCACATCCCGACGGTGTTCGCGGTGCGCGACGGCGACGCGACCACCGGCGGCGTGCGGAAGCCGACGAGGATGAGATGCATCTCGCCACCACCCGGCGCCGCGAGCATCACTTCGTCGAAGGCGGCCGGGCCGTCGATGCGAAGATGCGAAGCGTCTTGTCGGTGAGGGCGCAAAGCGCGCCACTTCGGTGAAGCCGAGCGATCGGTAGAACGCGAGCGACGCGTCGAGCTCCGCACACCCGACCGCGACGAACGAGACCCGAGGCACGGCAGCTTCGACGAGCTCGACTGCGACGCCGTCGGGGTCGTTGCCCATCACCAGCCGCACCGACCGGCCGCCGCCCAGGTCGTGCCGCTGCACGTCGCTCCAGATCGCGCCGCCGGCCCCCGACGCGCGCTGCACCGCGGCGTCGATGTCGGTGACCGCGATACCGAGTCGCTGGAAGCCGGTGGTGACGAACGAGGCCGGTGGTGCACCCGACGGACGCGGCTCCTTCCACTCGAGGAGGTCGACCGCGCCGGCCCCGTCCTCGAAGCCGCCTGCACCGACGCATATCCACGCGTCCCAGCGGGCGCGGTCGAGGCCGAACGCCGCGCCCGACTCCGTCTTCTCGGGTGTCGTGCGCACCGCGGCGTCGAGCCCGCAGACGTCGGTGTAGAAGCGGCGCGAGCGCTCGAGGTCGGTGCAGTTCACGTTGACGTGGAAGATCCGGGCGTCGTGCATCCGAAGGCGCACTGTAACGACGACGGTGCAGCGAGGATCGTGGACGAGGGAGCTGAGGCTGGGACGTGCTCCCGGACGGGATCGTCGTCGTCGTCAAGCGCTCGTGCCCGACGTGTCAGTTGGTCACCGGCGTTCTGGACCGGCTCGAGCGCGGCCCCGCTCCGCTCACCGTCTACGCGCAGGACGACACGGACTTTCGGCCGGGCACGCGCGACGACACCGAGCTGGAGATCTCCTTCGCCTACGACATCGACACGGTGCCGACCGTGTTGCGCGTCGAGGGCGGCGAGGTGGTCGGCCGCACCGAAGGGTGGCGACGCGACCGTTGGGAGGAGATCACGGGCGCACATCCACTCGGCACCGATCTGCCCGAGTGGCGGCCGGGCTGCGGATCGCGCACGCACGACCCGGACGTGCAGGACGCGCTGACCATCGCCCGACTCGAACCGTCGATGCAGGCACGCCGGATCGAGCTCGGTTCGGACGAGGACGACGCCGAGGCGATGTTCGCACGCGGGTGGAGCGACGGGCTGCCCCTCGTGCCACCCACGCTCGAACGCGTCGCGCGCATGCTGGCCGCGACACCGCGCGATCCGCAAGACCTCGTCGCCGTGATCCCGCCCGATCTCGTCGACTGCACGGTCGAGAAGGTCGCGATCAATGCCGTGATGGCGGGATGCCGGCCGGAATACCTGCCGGTGGTGCTGACCGCGGTCGAGGCCGCATGCACCGACGAGTTCAACATGCACGGCGTGCTCGCGACCACGTGGTTCTCGGGCCCGATGGTGATCGTGAACGGGCCGATCACGCGCGCGCTCGGGATGAACAGCGGCGTGAACGCGCTCGGACAGGGCAACCGTGCGAACGCGACCATCGGCCGCGCGCTGCAGCTCGTGGTGCGCAACGTCGGTGGCGGAAGGCCGGGCGAGGTCGACCGGGCCACGCTCGGCACGCCGGGGAAGTACACGTTCTGCTTCGCCGAGGACGAAGCCGGGATCGCCGTGGGAGCCGCTGCACGTCGAACGCGGTCTGCCGCCGACCGCTTCGGCGGTCACGTTGTTCGCGGCCGAAGGTGTGCGCGGCGTCGTGGATCAGTTGTCGCGGGAACCGGAATCGCTGGCGCGCTCGTTCGCGAGCGTGCTCCGAACGGTGGCGCATCCGAAGAACGTGATCGTGTGGGACGCGGTTCTCGTCGTCTCGCCCGAGCACGCTCGCGTCTTCCGCGATGCCGGGTGGACGAAGCTCCGCCTGCGGAAGGAGCTGGGCGAGCTGTTGCAGATCCCCGGCTCGGAGATCGTGCGGGGCGCCGGCGGCATCGCGGAAGGCATGCCCGAAGGGTTCCGCGATTCGACGCTGCCGAAGTTCCGCGAGGGTGGGCTCCAGATCGTGCACGCCGGTGGCGGTGCAGGGCTCTTCTCCGCGATCATCGGCGGGTGGGCGAGCGGCGCGGTCGGCAGTGAGCCGGTGACGAGGGAGGTCCGTCCGTGAGCATCCTGCTGGACCCGACCGGGGAGCGGCGGCCGGCCACACGCGAGCGCGCGCCGCGACCGGACTCGCTCGACGGCAAGGTCGTCGGGTTGCTCGACATCTCGAAGCCGCGGGGCGATGTGTTCCTCGATCGCATCGAGGAACGCCTCCGCGAGCGAGGCATCGGCGTGCTGCGCTTCGCCAAACCCACGTTCACGAAGCCGGCACCGCTCGATCTGCGGCACGAGATCTCGACCAAGTGCGACGTGGTGATCGAAGCACTCGCCGATTGAGGATCGTGCACGTCGTGCAGTGTGCACGACACCGTGAACGTCGAAGCCGCCGGGATCCCGATGGTGTTCATTGCTTCGAGCGAGTTCATTCGGGCCGCTGAAGTGCAGGCGGACGCGCTCGGCGCGCATCCGGCGTGCGTCTTCGTCGAACATCCGATCCAGGACCGCACGGACGCACGAGCTCCACGCGCTCGCCGACGACGCGTTCGACGCGGTCCTCGCCGCGTTGTCGCGGTAACCGACCGGTTTCGGCGACAAAACCTGCGCCATAGCAGCAGGTTCTGTCGCCAAAACCGGGGGGTCAGCCGATGGGGATCGGGATCAGCACGCGGGTGATGCCGTGCACCACCCCGTTGGTGGCTTCCTGCTGCAACTCGAAGATGTTCAGGTACGGGTTGCGCAGGTTCGGTGCGTTGTCGACGAGCTGCAAGAACCGCACGCCGAAGCTCTCGCCGGCGAGCGTGTCGATGCGGCCTGCGAACAGCACCTCGAACGACGTTCAGCTCCTCGCCCGCGACGTGGTAGAGCAGGATCGTCGTGAGCGTCGGGATCGGATCGCCACCACCGAGGTCGGTGAGCGCGACGACGAGGAAGTCCCACGCGCCCTGCTCGTCCCAACCGGTGAAACCAAGGCTCTGAGCAGTGCGGATGAACGCGCGGTCGTCGGGTGCGAAGAGCGTCAGCTGGGCCGCCGGATCGCTCAACGCCTCGACCAGACCCGCTGTCGTCGCAGCCGTGATCAAGATGTCGTAGTCGCGCCCGTTCCCGTCGAATCCACCACTTCCGCTCTTCTCGATCAGAACTTCGACGATGTTGCCGCTCGGTTCGCCGCGGCGAGTACTGGCCGCGGCGGCCGGTGCGGCCAGCGCCGCGACCAGTGCGACGGCGACCGGTGCAAGGATCAGCTTTCTGAACACGAGACCTCCCACTCCCAAGTGATGCGTGCCCGATCGGGGACGCGGAGGAGTCTTCGCCCCGGGTCGAGGAGCGGTTGCATGCAACCGAAGATGCCGAGCCGGCGAAGTACCAGTGGCGCGGCTCACGGGCCGGGGCGTTGTGGCGCGGATCGCGGCAGGAACCGCAGGGGGAGGAACGGTTGACGGGAACGAATGCGATCGGGCCTCGTCTCGCCGACGATCCCGAGGCGTTCCAGGAGGCGTACGAGCACTTGAGCCCGATGGTGCTCGATTACGTACGCCGTTTCGTCCCGCGCGACGAAGCCGAAGACGTGCGCCAGCAGGTGTTCCTCGAGGTGTGGCGCAGCCGTTCCCGCTTCGACGCCGACCGCAAGCTCGAACCGTGGGTGCTCGCGATCGCCAAGCGCCGCTCGATCGATCACATCCGGCGCCAGGCTCGCAACTTGTCCGATCCGGTGGAGGTGTTGCCGGCTCGGCGCATCGAGACCGAACCGCATTTCGTCGACACGATCACCGAGGCCGACGAGATGCGCGCCGCGCTCGCAGAACTGTCGGAAGACCAGCGGGCAACCCTGGAGCTCGCTTACTACGAAGGTATGACGCAGGCCGAGATCGCGACCGAGCTCGGCGTACCGCTCGGTACCGTGAAGGCGCGATCGTTCCGAGGGCTGCGCAAGCTGGCCGAGCTGCTCGTCCCGAAGGATGAGCCCGAACTCGAAGGACCGCACCATGGCGAGCACGCAGAGGAGGACTCGTGAGCACGTCCGACAGCTCGGGGCGCGCACGATCTGACGTCCACGTCGTCGACGAGCTCGCCGCGCTCATGGGTGGCGAGCTCGACCTCGACTCGACTCGATTCGTGACGCGGCACCTGCGCGCCTGCGACGCATGCCGGCAGGAACTGGTGGAGGTCGCAGCCGGCATCGGGGTGATGCGCCGGATCGACGGCGCGGCCGCACCCGATGCCGTCCCGACCACGCCCGTTGCCTCGACTGCGAGCACCGGGCGCTCGCGCTCCCGGTGGTTGGCGGTGAGCGCGGCCGCGCTCCTCGTCGCCGCGATCGCCGTCGGCGCAACCCTGTTCGCGACCCGCGACGGCGAGAGTGACCGCACGGTCGTCTCGCTCGCCCCGGTCGAGGGCGCCACTGCCACCGGCGAAGTCGCGATGCGGGATGCCGGGTCGGCGCAGGCGATGGAAGTGAAGACGTCGCTCGGGGCAGCACCGGAGGCGGGCTACTACGAGGTGTGGCTGCTCGATTCCGAGACCGGCAAGATGCTGCCGGTCGGCGTACTCCCACCCGACGGCACCGGTGAGTTCCGCCTGCCGAGCAGTCTCCTCGAGAGCTACGACACGGTCGACATCTCGCTCCAGCCCGACGACGGCACGACCGAGCACTCCAACGACAGCCTGCTGCGCGCCGACTACGCGTAACCTCGGCGGCATGCCGTATCCCGCGTGAGGAGATCGAAGCAACGATGGCGCGCTACTCGAAGGTGCGCGAGAACATCGACAACGGCGACGGAACCTGGCGCGACCTCGCGCAGTTCTTCACCGATGACGCGGTGTTCATCGACCCGGCGTGGGGCCGCGTCGAAGGTCTCGACGAGATGAAGGCGACCGTGTTCGGTGACGCGATGGTGGGACTCGAAGACTGGAAGTTCCCGATCGAGTTCTACGCGGTCGACGGCGACAACGTCGTCGTGAAGTGGAAGCAGATCCTGCCCGGCGCCCGGGACGACGGCCGGCCCTGGCAGCAATCGGGCGTGTCGACGCTCATCTACGCGGGCGACGGCAAGTTCCGTTACGAGGAAGACCTGCTCAACATGGTGCACGTCTTCGAGGACATGCGCGCGAGCGAGTGCAGCGTGCCCGCGGTCGCGATGCCGCCCAAGCATCCCAACCGCGACTTCTCCAGACCCTGAAATCCTGGTTTCGGCGACAATCGGCGACCGTATGGCGCGAGTTCTGTCGCCGAAACCTGCGGTCACGCCGACATCGGGGGGAGATCCTGGCGGAGCCGGAGCGCGTCGGCGAAGAGGTCGCCTTGGCTCGAGGATTCGCTCGCCGGCGGTGCGGATCGTCCACCGGTCGCTGCGCAGCTCGGGATCATCGAGCTCGTCCCAGCGGATCGGCATCGACACCGGCGCGCCCGCAGCGGGGCGGATCGAATACGGCGCGACGAGCGTCTTGTTGATCGCGTTCTGCGTGTAGTCGAGACGAGCGAGCCCCTTGCGCGCCCGCTTCTCCCACTTCCAGCTCACGAGATCGGGCACCGTCTCACCGATCGCGCGTGACAACGCCTCGACCCACTGCCGCGTCTCGCGGAACGACGGGCCCGGCTCGATCGGCACCCACACCTGGATCCCCCGCTGCCCCGACACCTTGGGCAGGCCGTGGACCTTCAGGTGTTCGAGTGCGGCGCGATACAAGCGCGCCAAGGTGAGCAGGTCGTCCCAGGATGTTTCGGTCCCGGGATCGATGTCGATGAGCGCGTACGTCGGCTCGCGCACGTTCGGGATCGTCGACGTCCACGCGTGCAGCTCGACTGCGCCGTAGTTCGCGAGCCACGCCAGCGTCGCGGGCCGGTCCGCGACGATGTACCACTCGGTTTCGCCTTCGTCGGCGTCCTCGTTGCGCCAGCGGGTGATCCAGTCGGGCGCGTGCGCCGGGATCTCCTTGTGCCAGAAGCCAGGCTTGTCGACGCCCTGCGGGAAGCGGTGCATGTTCAACGGGCGGTTCGCCAGGTACGGGATCATCAGCGGCGCGACCATTGCGTAGTAGCGGACGAGATCCCGCTTCGTCAGTGGCTTCTCGCGCTTCGTCCGGCCGGGGACCAGCGGCTTGTCGAGGTTCGTGAGCGCGAGCGTGACGCCGTCGAACTCCCAGTCGCCGGCGTTCCCGAGCTGGTCGAGCGCGACGATGTCGGCGCGGGTCGTGGAGAAGTCGACGTTCGCGAGCGCCGCCGGCGCGTCGCTGTGCCACGTCGCATCGGGGTTGGCCGCGATCTCGTCGTTGGTGCGGCCGCTGCGCACCGACTTCGGGAACTGTTCCGCATCCCAGCCCGCGACCGCGTGCTCGTCGCGCTTGTGGAACACGAGCCATTGCTCCTTGCCGCTCCGGCCTTCGCCGCGCCGGATGAACACGAGCTTGCCGCGCAGCTTCTCCCCGTGCAGTTCGACGTGCAGTTCGCCGGCGGCGACCGAGGCCACCGGGTCGTCGGTCTTGTACGCCTCGTAGGTGCCCCAGTCCCAGACGATCACGTCGCCGCCGCCGTACTCGCCGGCCGGGATCACACCCTCGAAGTCGAAGTACTCGATCGGATGGTCCTCGACGTGCACGCCGAGCCGCTTCACGCTCGGGTCGAGCGACGGGCCCTTGGGGATCGCCCAGCTCACGAGCACGCCGTCCATCTCGAGGCGGAAGTCGTAGTGCAGCGCCCGGGCCCGGTGGCGCTGCACGACGAAGCGGTTACCCGTCGCCGCCGGCGCGCCACCGCCCGACGGTTCCGGAGTTTTCGTGAAGTCGCGCTTGGCGTTGTAGGTCGCGAGCCTCTTGGTCGTCGTCTTCTTGGCCGTCTTCTTGCCGTCTTCTTGGTCGTCTTCTTCGGGGGCACGGCTCCGGTGTACCCCATCGTCGGCCGCAGGTAGCGTCCGGCCCGATGCCGACCACCGCCAACGGGACCGTCGAGCTGTACTACGAGACGTTCGGCGCGCCGACGGACCCGACGTTGCTGCTCGTCAACGGGCTCGGGCTCGCAGTGCATCAACTACGCGGAACCGTGGTGCGAGAAGTTCGCGGCGCACGGCTTCCAGGTCGTCCGCTTCGACAACCGCGACACCGGGCTGATCGTCGAAGCTCGACGGTCGCTCCTACACGCTGGCCGACATGGCGGGCGACGCGAGAGCGGTGCTCGACACGGCCGGCGTCGAGCGTGCGCACGTGATGGGGCTGTCGATGGGCGGCATGATCGTGCAGCGCCTCACCATCGACCATCCGGACCGCGTCCGCACGTTGACGTCGGTGATGTCGAACACGGGCGAGCGCGAGTACGGGCAGAGCGCACCGCAGGCACGCGCGGTGCTCCTCTCGAAGCCGGCGAGCTCACGCGAGGAGTACGTCGAGAACCGGCTCTCGGCGCTCCGTATCTACGGCTCGCGTCCCGACTGGATCGACGAGGAGTGGGTACGCGCCCGTGCCGGAGCCGAGTACGACCGGTGCTTCTGCCCGGCCGGCATCGCCCGTCAGATGCAGGCGATCATGGCCGACGGTTCTCGCGCCGATGCGTTGCGCAGGGTCACCACGCCGACGCTCGTGATGCACGGGAGCCGCGACACCCTCATCGACCCGAGCGGCGGCCGCCGCACGGCCGAACTGATTCCCGGCGCGCGCTACGTCGAGATCGAAGGCATGGGCCACGACTACCCGCCCGCGGTCTGGGACACGTGGGTGTCCACGTGGGTCGATTTCGTGCGATCGACGGCCTGACTCAGGGCGGGTCCGGACCGCGTGCGCCTTCGTGGACGGCGCGATGGTGCCGACGGCAACGCAGTTCGAGGTTGGCGAGATTCGTCGGTCCGCCGTCGACCCAGTGCTGGATGTGGTGGGCGTCGCACCAGCCCGGCGGCCGGTCGCAGCCTTCGGCGACGCAGCCGCCGTCGCGTGCGACCAGCGCCCGCCACATCGCCGGCGGAACCGTACGGGTCGTGCGGCCGACATCGAGCGGCGCCGACGCGCCATCGGTGATCACCCTTGCGATCTGCGCGTCGCAGGTGATGCGCCGCAACGTCTCGGCCGGAAGACCACCGAGTTGCGCGGCATCGGCCCGCACCTGCCGCACCAGCTCGGGTCCGCCGCGCCGTTCCAACACCTCGACATCCATGTGCAGGCCCGCGACCGGTCGATGCGCGCGGCCGGGACCCTTCTCCAGACCGACCGCAGACGCTTCACACACCCGCACCAAGGCGTCGGCGCGGCGCTGACCGGTCGAACGCAGGTCGCCGGTACGGAACGGATCCATCGCCGCCTTCAACGCGTCGACCACGATCTCGCCCGCCTCCCGGTCGAGCAACCCGTCGATCGCGACCATCCCGTCCAGGAGGTGCGACACGTGCAGGCGCCGCCGTTCGTGCTGCGCCTCGGCCCGCTCGGCACCACCATCCCCGTCGAGTGCATCGGTGACCCGCACAACGAGGTTCCCGAACTCCCGCGCATCGACCGCGCACGCCGCGGTCATCAACGCCGGCTCCAGCTCGCGGATGGCGTCCCCGCGTTCGAGCGTGCTCGCGTCCGCCATCACGCGCGCGTGCCGGCGTGAGATCGCGCCCGTCGCGAACGCCGCGGCGGTCTGCGGCAGCCGATCCAGCTTGCGGGCCAGCATCACCGACGCCGACGCCGCGCCGTGCGTCATCCGACACCGGCGTCGCAACCACGCCGCCGCGCTCAACGCGTCGTCGTCGATGTACGCGCCGCTGCGATCGAGCCGCCCCACCGCGCGCAACACTTCGAACTCGGTCCGTTCCGCCAATCGCACCAGCCGCTCGACATCGACCGCGTCTGACTCCGCGACTTTGTCCAGCGCCGCTTCCAGCTCGTCGAGCGGATCGAACATATGTTCGATTCTACCGACGCGACAGCGACTGCCCAAGCAAAAGTTTGCGGCGTTTGACCGCTTCGACAGCCGCGCATGCTCCTCTCCTTCACTCTTCGACCGGGATGAGGCGCATCTCCTGCGCGACCGACGCCACCACTCGACCGTCGACGTCGAACATCGCCCCGCGCAGCACGCCGCGCCCACCCGCGTTCACGAGCGAGTGCACATCGAAGAAGTGCCAGGCATCGGCGCGCGCCGGACGGTGGAACCACACCGAATGATCGAGGCTGACCATGCCGGTGATGTCGCCTTCGAGGTAGAGCGGCCGTCCGCCGTTGCCGGTCCAGTCGCTGGCGAAGCCGAGGAGCGCGGCGTGGAGGTGCGGGTCGTCGGGCAGCGCCGCCGGGAACCGGAACCAGTGGCGATGGGTCGACACGCGCGTGCCGTCGGCGGCCGGCGGGGTCGGTCCGACCCACCCCGAGATCCACGGACCGGGGCCACCTCCCACCGGGTAATCGTCGGGTTTCCCGGCATCGGCCGCGATCGGGAGGTCGTAGACGTAGCCGTCGGTGTCGGAGGTGAACGAGCACATCATCGCCAGCACCGGCTGGTCGGCCTGCGTCACGTCGACCCGGCGCGACGAGAACGACCGCCCGTCGCGAATGGGATCGATCGCGTACGTCAACGGTCGGCCGGCGATGACCGGGCGGAGGAAGTACACGTGCGCGGAGTGCAGCCGGCGCGACTCCGGCGCGGTCCGGCTCACGGCCGCGATCGCCTGCGCGATCACGAACCCACCGAACAGCACGTCTCCGAACCAGAACGGTGATTGCCCGACCCAACCGTCACCGTCGCGCTCGACCGCGAGGAACTCGAGCGTCTCGGCCGCCGCGGCGTCACGGTCGAACGGCTCTGTGGGTTCGGGTTCGGGCACGCGCGTCAACCGAGCGTGACGGGCAGCTCGTCGAGCCCGCGCAGCACCATCCGGCCGTTCCACTTCGGCGTGTCGGTGGCGAGCTCCATCTGCGGGAAGCGGCGCACGAGCGCACCGATCGCAACCTGACCTTCCAACCTCGCGAGCGCGGATCCGAGACAGTGGTGCACTCCGCCGCCGAACGACACCGCTTCGCGCCGTCCACGCGAGTCAGATCCAGGGACTCGGCGTTGTCTCCCCATCGCTGCGGGTCGCGATTGGCCGAGCCGAGACACGCCATCACCACCGAGCCCGCAGGCACCACGCCCTCGGACGTCTCGAAATCCTGGAGCACCGTTCGAGCCCGAGAACTGCACCGGGCTGTCGTACCGCAACAGCTCGTCCACGGCGAGCACGTCGAGATCGGGATGGTTGCGCAGTTGTTCGAACGCAGCCCGGTTCCGCAGCAGCGCGAGCATTCCGTTCCCGATGAGGTTCACCGTTGTCTCGTGGCCGGCGATGAACAGCAGCGCGACCTGCGATCGGAGCTCGCTGTCGGTGAGCATGTCGCCGGCGTCCTCCGCCGCGATCAACCCGGTGAGGAGATCGTCCGCGGGCGCCTTCCGTTTCCAGGCGATCGCGGCGTCGATGTGCTCATCCATCCGGTCGTTGGCATCGGCGGCGGCGCGCATCTCGTCGTCACTGATGATCGGGTCGAGCGTCTTCACGATCGTGTGCGACAGATCGCGCAGCATGTCGGCGTCGGCGGGTGGCATACCGAGCATGCGGGAGATGACCGTGAAGGGCAGCGGGAAGGCGATGTCGGCGATCACGTCCATCGCGTGGTCTCGCGCCACGACCCGATCGAGTTGCTCGTCGACGAGTTCCTGCACGAGCGGTCGCAGCTGCTCGATCACGCGCGGCGTGAAGGCCTTCTGCACGAGGCGCCGGAGGCGGGTGTGGTCGGGCGGATCGCTTCCCGAGCATCGACGGGCTGCGCTCGCCCATCGGACGACCGATCACTTCCTCGATGTGCTCGCGCTGGGCTTCGAAGTCCGTCGCCACGCTCGTGCGCGGGTCGCGGAGCAGTCGGTTCACGTCGTCGAATCCGAGCATGAGCCACGCACCGATCGGCAGTTGGTGCACCCGCGCCGCGTCGCGCATCTGGCTGTAGCTCGGGTACGGGTCCGAGAAGAAGTCGGGACCCATGAGCAAGCCGGTGTCGGTCATGCCGAGAACGTAGGGTGCGATCGGCCCGGCGTCGAGCGAGGAAGGGCCGTGAACGTACGCACGCCCGATCCCTGCATCTATTCGCTCACGGGCTATCCGGGAACGGGGAAGTACACCGTCGCCAAGGAACTCGTGCGCCAGCTCCTCGCGCTCGGTCACGAGGCCCGGCTCGTCGACAACCACACGGTGTCGGACCCGATCCTGCGCCTGGTCCCGATCCGCGACGACACGCCGGTTCCGGTCGAGGTGTGGGACCGCGTCCGGGAAGTCGGCCGGGCGGTGCGAACCACGATCGCGACGATCTCACCGCCCGACTGGTCGTTCGTGTTCACCAACTTCGTCAACCACACGCCCGAAGACGCGGCGCACTACGACCGGCTCGCCGAGCTCGCGGCCAGCGCGCAATTGCCGGTTCGTCCCGGTCCGGCTGACGGTCGAGGTCGACGAGCTCCTGCGACGCACCGTGCAACCGGAGCGGGCGGCGCGGCAACAAGATCACGAATCCTGCGATTCGCCCGCGCGCGCACTACCTGCGCCACCCGCTGTTCCGACCGGCGTACGAACAGCTCCTGGAGCTCGACGTGACGCACCTGCCGCCGGACGTCGCCGCGGCCCGGATCATCGAGCACGCGACGGAGCCTGTGACTCGGGAAGCTGCCCGCCGGCTGATTCGCGGCGATCAGGGGTTCACGCGCTCGCAAACCGGGAGGATGATGCCCGGAGCCGGGCAAACGGGCGAAAATGGGCGGCAAGCAGGAGGGCGATCGTGGACCGCACGCAGACGTTGGGCTCCGAAGCGTTCGAGTGGGGCGGGAGCACCAGGCCCTTCTACGACGACACCGGCGTCGAGCCGGCCCGCTTCGTGCTCGAGCAGGTCGAGGACGAGAAGTTCCGCCTCAAGCAGGACTTCATGTACAAGCCCGAGCGGGGCGCTCCCGTGCATGTCACGTGTGACGCACTCGGTTCGACCGATTTCGCGTCGATCCCCCCGTACATGTCGTGGTTCGTGAGCCGCCACGGTCGCCACACGCCCGCTGCGCTCGTGCACGACCAACTCGTACAGCCGGGGATGGATCCGGCCGCGCGCGTCAAGGCCGACACGATGTTCCGCGAGATGATGGACGACCTCGGTGTTCCGCCGGTGCGCAGCCGCGTGATGTGGTGCGCGGTCGCGCCGCGACGCGCTGCTGCATGCGGCCGTGGGGACTCCTGGCCATCGTGGCCTGGTTCGCGACCGTGCTCGCCGGCACTTCGGCACTGGTCGCCGGCATCCTCACGGGCGCGCCGTTGTTGGTCGCCGCCGCATTCGTCGGTCCGATGGTGACCGCCGCGCTGTGGGGCAAGCAGTACTGGGCCGGCGTGATCGGCGGCTACTCGGTGTGGGCGGTCGCGATTCCCGCGCTCGCGTCGCTCGGCGGCTACTACCTCGTCTACTGGCCGATCGAACAAGCGGTTCGCATCGGCCGCAAGCTGATCCGTCACCGCGACGTGCGCATCGACAATCTCTCCGGGCCGCCTGCGTACAAGGCCGCGTGAGGAGCGCGGGATCGGGCAGGCTGGTGCGGTGGAGTACAGCGACCACGTGACCGCGGTCGAGCGCGAAACGCGCTCGATGGGTGCCGCGTTCAGATCGGCGCCGCGCGATGCGCGCGTGCCGACCTGCCCGGGCTGGGTGCTCGCCGATCTCGCCGACCACGTCGGGACGTTCACCGCGCTGTGGACGGACGTGCTGTGCGAAGCCACCGGTGCCGAGAAGGCACCGTTCGCGTCGCTTGCCGAGACCGATGACCTGGACGCGTGGTACCAGCCGATCGCCGACCGCTTGATCGACCGGTTGCGTGCGACCCCGGCCGACACACCGAGTTGGATGTGGATGCCGGACCAGCAGACCGCCCGCGGTGTCGCGCGCCGGTGTGCCAACGAGCTCTCGATCCATCGTTACGACGCGCAGTCCGCCGGCGGCGGCACCGAGCCACTCGACGCGGCCGTCGCGCTGGATGCCGTCGACGAGATCTTCGTGATGCTGCCGGCCTGGGACAACCCACCGGATGCGAGCGGCAAGTCTCTCCTGCTGCAGGCGACCGAAGGCCAAACGCGCACGATCACGCTGGGAACCGAGGGGCCTCGTGTGCATCACGAACGCCGCCCGGCCGATCTCACGCTCACCGGGACCGCCTCCGACCTCGCGTTGGAGCTCTTCCGACGGCCGACGCTCAGGGCGGTGCGTCGCGACGGAGACGCCACCGCCTTGGACGCCTGGTACCGCGACTTCCTCTTCGACTGACCGCGGTCAGCTCACATGTCGACCATCGTGTGATCCATCGCGGCCATGCCGCCCGTTCTCGAGGTGTGGCAGGAGTGGTCGGGCTCGTCGTGGATGGCGGTCCCGTTCGAGATGCACGGCATCATCCCGGCGAAGACGTCGGGCACGAACTTCATGTCGTCGAGCACCCACACGTGCAGCATGTAGTAGTTCTGCAAGTTGACGTTGATGCCGCCCGACGCGGCGCACTGCGCTGTCGCTCACGTTGAACGCGATCATCGCGGCGTCGGACTTGCGGTGGCAGATCCACGGGTGGTGGTGCCACCAGTCGTTGTTGCCGGGGAAGCCTGCCGGCGGCGAGCCCGTGTCGGTGCGCACGTAGTAGTCGAAGCCGACGAGCCGCGGCCGTCGGACCGTTGCCGCCGAACTGGAGCACGTCGGGCCGGGCGGGGTCGAACACGTCGTCGAGGCCGACGTCGTCGAGGATCGGGTTCTGCCGGTCGAACGTGGGGCTGTTGAGCATCTCCGGGAGTGATCCCGCCGAGCACGTGGTGCGTGCCCATGCCGGGGACGTAGGACGTGACCTCCGCCATCCGTCGGCCTCGGCCTCACCGGCGGTCGGCCACTGCACCGCGTAGGCCTTGGCCAGATCGAACTGCAGCGACATCGTCTTGCAGTCGTCCCACGACAGCGGCGCCTTGTGGATGCCGTCGTCGCCGTACCAGTCGACGGTTCCCACCGCCGGACCGGTGGTGACGGGGATCTCCTCGGTGGACGTGCACCACCACGGCACCGGACCGCCGGATTGCTCCGCGTCGTTCGCACCGTCGAGGTATGCACACGCCGATGCAACGAGCATCACCGCGACCGACACGAGCAACAGCCGCACTCGACCCATCACTGCACCCCCTGAGTTGTGTGGGCGAGACGCTACACGGGAGATCGGGCAGGCTGGCCGGGTGGTTCGCGCTCGATCGGATTCGGCTCGATCGGTCTCGGCGTTGCTCGCCAGCTTGCTCACGAGCTCGATGGCGACCGCGACGCTCGACACCGTGCTCGGGATCCAGGTCTTCGCGATCAGCGGACGGCCACTCGACCTCGGCCTCCTCGGGCTCTTCGCGTTCGCGCCGTCGTTGTTGTTCGTGCTGGTGACGGGCGCGGTCGCCGATCGGTTCGATCGCCGCTGGGTCGTCGCGGTGGCGCACGTGGTGCAGGCGGCGTGCGCCGCCGGACTGTTCGTCTTCCTCGCCAGCGAGCCGACAAGTGTCGTTCCGATCTTCGTGGTCGCGTTCGTGTTCGGTGTGGCGCGCGCCTTCGCCGATCCACCCGCCCGCGCGCTCCCGGCCGACATCGTCGGCGCCGAACGGGTGCCGTGGGTCGTGGCGCGGTCGTCGGTGATGTGGCAGATCGCGACGATCCTCGGACCGGTGCTGGGCGGATTCCTGTACGCGGCGGACGCCCAACTCCCCTACGTCGCCGTGTTCTTGCTCTTCCTCGTCAGCGGCGCGCTCGTGCTCGCGGTGCCGGCCGTGCCTCGGCGTCGCGCACCGGAGCCGTCCCTCCCCGAGACTGTCGCCGGCGAGCTGGTCGAGGCGCCGGCCGCGCGCGCACACCTGTCCGAAGCGGTCGAAGGGTTCCGGTTCATCCGCAGCCGCCCGATCGTTCTCGGCGCGATCTCGCTCGACCTGTTCGCGGTGCTGTTCGGAGGTGCGGTCGCGCTGCTCCCCGCGCTCGCGGAGGAGCGCCTCGGTGTCGGACCGGTCGGCATCGGGTGGTTGCGCGCCGCCGGCGGCATCGGCGCCGCGTCGGTCACCTTGTACCTGGCGGTGCGTCCGCTGCAGCGCAGGATCGGCCACCGGCTGCTGACCGCGGTCGCGATCTTCGGGCTCGCGACCATCGCCCTCGGCGCGACCCGCACGTTTGCGGGTCGCGTTCGTCGCGATGCTGGTGCTGGCGGGCGCGGATGCGATCAGCGTGTTCATCCGGGCCACGCTCGTCCCGCTGGTGACACCGCCGGACAAGCGCGGTCGTGTGCTTGCCGTCGAGAGTGTCTTCATCGGCGCGTCGAACGAGCTCGGTGCGTTCGAGTCCGGTGTCGCGGGCCAGATCCTCGGACCGGCCGGCGCGGTCGTGCTCGGCGGCGCCGCAACGCTTGCGGTTGCGCTCGGGTGGATGCGAGCGTTCCCGGCGCTGCGGGACATCGACCGATTCCCCACCACCGGCTTCCCCATCGGCGAGAGCGACCGGACATGACGAAACGCATCGCGTTCCTGCGGGCGGTGAACCTGGGCCGCCGACGATCGCGATGCCGCGCCTGGTGACCGTGCTCGAAGAGCTCGGCTTCACCGACGTCTGGACGTACGTGAACAGCGGCAACGCGGTGTTCGCCGCCACCGGCTCGCGCGCCGAGCTCGAGCGGAAGATCGAGAAGGCGCTCGACGAAGCATTCGGCTTCCCGGTCGAGACCTTCGTGCGCACCCGTGCCGAGTTGCACCGACTCCTCGACGACGAGCCGTTCCCGGTCCGGGCCGGCGACACCCACTTCGTGACCTTTCTGAAGAAGTCTCCGAGCCCGGCGACGACACGAGCGCTCGAAGCGCTGTCCAACAACTACGACACGCTCGTCGTGCGGCACGGCGACGTGCACTGGCGCATGCGGGGCAAGTCGACCGACTCGAAGCTGCGGAAGAAGGATTGGGCGATCGTCGGCGAGAACGCGAGTACCAGCCGCAACGTGAACATGCTGCGCCGCCTCGCGGCCAAGCTCGACGCCTGACTGGGGTCACGTGGCACCGGGGTAGAAGGAACCGATGGAACCGAAGGACGTCCTTCAGGAACTGCTCGACCTCGAGACCGCGGGCTGGGATGCGCTGTGCGACGGCACTGCCTCCGACTTCTACGGACGGCTGATGCACGACGACGCACTCATGGTCATGGCCAACGGCATGGTGCTCGACCGCCCCGGTGTGGTCGACGCGTTGCGACAGTCGCCGCCGTGGGACTCGTATGCGATCGACGATCCACGCGCGATCGCGGCCGGCGCCGATGCCGCGGTGCTCGTGTACACCGGCACCGCGAATCGCGACGGCGCCGATCCGTTCGTCGCGGTGATGTCGAGCGTTTACGTGCGGCACGCCGGCGGCTGGAAGCTGGCGCTCTACCAACAGACGCCCGGGCAACAGACGCCGAGGACAGGCGGGCAGTGAAGGCAGTCCGGGTGGTCCGCAACGGTCGTCCGACCGAGGTGATCGAGGTCCTCGACGTCGACGTTCCCGATCCCGAACCCGGCGGCGTGCGCATCGCAGTGTCCGCGGCGTCGGTGAACTTCGGCGACATCGCCCGCACTCGCGGCGGCGTGGCGAGCGTGATGGCGCAACCGCCGTTCACGCTCGGGATGGACGTGTGCGGTGTGGTCGACGCGGCCGGGGACGGTGCCGAAGAGTGGATCGGCCGGCGGGTGGTCGCAATGACGAATCAGTCGCTCGGTGGTATGGCCGAACATGCGCTCGCGGCGGGGACGGCAGTGTTCGACGCACCACCTGGTCTCGACGACGTCGAAGCGGCCGCGTTCACACTGCCGTTCCACGTCGGTCATCTCGCCCTGGACCGACGAGCGATGCTGCGAACCGGCGAGCATCTGCTCGTGGTCGGCGGCGCGAGCGCAGTGGGTACCGCCGCGATCCAGCTCGGTGTCGCCGCCGGCGCGCACGTCATGGCGGTCGCAGGCGGACCGGAAAAGATCGAGTTGTCCGCGTCGCTGGGCGCGCACACGACGATCGACCACACTGCGAACACCGACGTCTTCGATGCGGTGATGGACGCCACCGACGGTCACGGTGCCGACGTCGTGTTCGACGTGGTCGGCGGCGCAGGCACGGAGACGATCTGGACCACGATCGCCTCCGGCGGCCGGTACCTACCGGTCGGCTTCAACGACGATCCCCAATCGGGGCTCACCGGCAAGCCGTTGCGCCGGGTCTCGATGGGCAACTTCTCGGTCGTCGGCGTGATCCTCGCCTACATGGATGCGCCGATCGAGTTCCGGCGCTTCGGTGTCAACCCGTTCCCCCCGCCGGTCGGGCGCGAGGTGCACGACGAGCTGCTCGAGCTCGTCGCGGCGGGACGCATCCGGCCGGTGATCGGACGCCGCATCGCGATGCGCGACGTCGCCGCAGCACTCGAGGACCACGAGGCCCGCCGCACGAGCGGTCGCACGGTCGTCAATGACATCTCGCTCGGGTAGTGCGGGGGCGTTACGTTGCACCCATGGTCGTCGACGAGAAGAGCACCGTGGGCAGCGAGCGCACGGTGCACCTGCGGACGTGCCCGCTGTGCGAGGCGATGTGCGGGCTCGAGGTCCACGTCGAGGACGAGCAGGTCGAGCTGATCCGCGCCGACCGCGACGACGTGTGGGCAAGGGGCTACATCTGCCCGAAGGGCACGACGCTCGGGCATCTGCACCACGACCCCGACCGCGTTGCGGGCGCCGATGATCCGCGACGGCGACGAACGTGGCGCGAGGCGACGTGGGACGAGGCGTTCGCCCGCTGCGAGGAGCTGCTCCACGGCGTGCATCGAGCGCCACGGGCAGCGAGCGCGATCACCGCCTACATCGGCAACCCGACGGCGCACAACTTCTCGCTCGGCCGCTACGTCGGCATCCTCGTCGGCCTGTCGGGCTGCCGATGATCTACTCGCGCCGGCACCGTCGACCAGTGGCCCAAGAACGTCGCGTCGCATGCTCATGTACGGCGAACATGTGGTGGATCCCGTCGCCCGACATCCAGCCGCACCGACTACTGGGTCGATCATGGGCGGCAACCCGCAGGCGTCGCAGGGCAGCCTGCTCGCGTGCCCCGACGTGCTCGGCGAGATCGACCGCATCCGCGAGCGCGGCGGCAAGGTCGTCGTCATCGACCCGCGTCGCACCGGCACCGCCGACCAGGCCGACGAGTGGGTCCCGATCGTGCCCGGCACCGACGCCGCGTTCCTGCTCGCGGTCGTGCCACGTGCTGTTCGCCGACGGGCTCGTCGACCTCGGGCGGCTCGCCGACATCGTCGAACGGCGTCGACGAGCGTGCGCCGGCTCGCCGCCGAGTTCCCGCCCGAGGCGGTCGACGCCGACCTGCGGGCATCCCCGCCGAGACGCATCCGCCGGCTCGCCCACGAGATCGCGGCCGCGCCGAGCGCGGCGCGTCTACGGCCGCATCGGGCTGTGCAACCAGGAGTTCGGCACGCTCGCGTCGTGGCTGGTCGACGTCGTGAACATCCTCACCGGCAACTTCGACGTGCCCGGCGGGCTGATGTTCGGCAACCCGTCTGCGTGGCGCGGTGGCGGTCGCTGCCCGAGCCCGGGTCTCGAGGCGGCGTGCCGATTCGGCCGCTGGCGCAGCCGCGTGCGCGGCGCGCCCGAGGTGCTCGGCCAGGTGCCGGTGTCGTGCCTCGCCGAGGAGATCGCCACGCCGGGCGACGGGGCAGATCCGCGCGCTGGTCACGATCGCCGGCAACCCGGTGCATCGGCGCGCCCGACGCGGGACGAGCTCGACGACGGCGCTCGCCGAGCTCGAGTGCATGATCAGCGTCGACAACTACCTCAACGAGACGACACGCCACGCGCACGTGATCCTGCCCGGGCTGTCCGCGCTCGAGCAGCCGCACTTCGACGACCTGATCTGGCAGTGTGGCGGTCGGCAGCGGCGGCCAACGTACTCGCCGCGCGGTCTTCCCGCCCGACGACGGCCGGCCCGCAGGAGTGGGAGATCCTGACCCGCCTCGGCGGGCTGCTGCCCGGCATGCGCAACGAGCGACATCGACGTCGACGCGATCGACGACGGCTTCTTCGCCGTGCTCGCGTCCGACGCACGGCCTCGACGGCCGACCCTGCGCGTCGCGGTACGACGCACGGGCGGGCCCGAGCGCATGCTCGACCTGCAGATCCGCACGGGCCCGTTCGGCGACCGCTACGGCGAGAGTGCCGGACGGGCTCACGCTCGAGCAGGTCGAAGGCCGAGCCCGCACGGCATCGACCTCGGGCCCGATGGTGCCGCGGCTGCGCGAGATGCTCAGCACGCCGTCGGGCAAGGTCGAGCTCGCGCCGCCGTACATCACCGCCGACGTCCCGCGGCTCGCGGCAGCGGCTCGACCGCGCGGTCGACGAGCCTGGTGCTGATCAGCCGCCGGCACCTGCGCTCGAACAACTCCTGGATGCACAACGTGAAGGTGCTGGTGAAGGGCAAGGACCGCTGCACGCTGCTCATCCACCCCGACGACGCCGACCGCATGCGGCGTCGCCGACGGCGCGCTCGCGCGCGTCACGCTCCGAGGCGGGCACGGTCGAGGTGCCGGTCGAGGTCAGCGACGAGATGATGCCGGGCGTCGTGTCGCTGCCGCACGGCTGGGGCCACGACAAGGCGGGCACGCGCCTGGCGGTCGCGCGCGAGCACGCCGGCGTGAACAACAACCTGCTGGCGCCGGGCGACTTCGTCGACGTGCTCTCGAACAACGCCGCCGTCAACGGCATCCCGGTCCGCGTCACGCCGAACTGACCGGTACATTACGCAGCCATCGTTCATGCCGGGCCCCTTCGGAAAGTGCGCGAGCTGGTCGGGGCGAGCCTGCGCTCGAGTGCCGGCGATGTCGACCCTCAATCTGCGGTTTCTGTCGCGACCCCGATGATGCCCGTACGCGCGCGTCAGAACGCCGATGCGACGAGCTCGCTCAGGAGCGCGTCGGGGTCGAAGTCGAGGCCTCTTGCTCGGAACCACTCTGCGACGTTCGCAAGGTCACGGTGCAGAAAGTCGAACGCGTGACTGTTCGCAACGGAGTCGACCGCTTGCGGAAGGTCGATGATCCAGAGAACTTCGTCCCACCAGAGCAGGTTGTAGACGGAGAGATCGGCATGGACCACGCCGGCGGCGACCATGCGTCGCAAGTTCTCGACGAGCTGGGAAGCGGCGCGCTCGAGGCGTGGACGATCCAAGCCCGCGTGGACCAGCCGCGGCGCGGCCGCAGTGCGGTCGCCGATGTACTGCATGAGCAGGCCATCGGAGGTACGCGTGACCGGAAACGGCACGCGCACACCCGCTCGCACGCATCGCTCGAGCATCGCGAACTCGTTGTCGGGCCAGTCCTGCCCGAGCACGGCCTTGCCGTGACGCGATCGCCTTGCCACGGCGCGACGGTCACGACTGTTGCCGAGCGAGCGACCGTCGCGATAGGCGCGATCGTTCAGAAACTTCGATGCGCGCTGGAACCCGAGGGCCTCTAGCTCGCCTTTGTGCGTGACCTGGCGGGGTCGGTAGCGCTTGTGCGCGAGCAAGCACGAGCGACCATCGTGCGCGACGCGCTCGACGAGGAACACTTCCGCTTCTTTTCCGGTCTTGAACGGGCCGAGGTCGTACTCGTCGTACGGCTCGGGGTCGGCGATGAGCCACGCGGTGTCCATGCAACGCTCCTGCGGACGGATCGGGGAGATCTAACAAAAATCGCCATTGCTCCAACCTCCTCGTTCCTGCGGATGGCTCGCACTGAAGGTGCGCACAGGATCCTCGCTCCGCAGATGTGCCGCAACCGATTTCCGGACCGACGCGACAGCTTCCGTCAGTCGTCCGATCCGGAACCCTCGTCGCTCTTCCCGTCGGCCTCGGACCCGACGACTTCGAAGTCGCGGTCGAGTTGGACATCGACCTGGTTGCCGTCGGCGAGGGTGACTTCGACCTCGTAGTAGCTCTCCTCGTCTCCCACTTCGGTGTCGCTGACGCGGCCACCGCCGGTGTGGGCCAGCGCCGCCTCCGAAGCTTGCTCCAGCGCCGCATCGGTGATGGGCGTGTCGGGCCCGTCGTCCTCGTCGCTCACCGCGACGGCGAAACCGGTGCCGGCAATGGCAACGGTGGCGACTGCCGCCCCGGCGATCACGAGCTTGATGCTTCGACGCACGAAAGACCTCCTCGTCGAGTTGAATCCCGTGAACGATCATGCGGGTTGCATGCTGAACCCACGCTGACTCGCTCATACGCCGGGCGTGAACGCGACGAGCTCGGACGTGCCGACCTCGCCGGCCACCTTGGTCTCGAAGATCATGCCGACGCCCGGCGCGTAGTACTTCTCCTCGATGATCTCGGGCTCCAGCGGGTTCCAGTCCCGGGTGACGAGCACGTCGTCGAACGCACCGAACGGCACCGTGCTGCGGGCGCCGGTGCGGAGCACCTCGCCGAGATCCTCGGCCTCACCGACGAAGTACTCCTGCCGGTAGGCGTCGCCGGCCATCGGTGCCGCGAGCATCACGATCCCGGGCAGCGCGCCGTCCACGCCGCTCTCGAAAGATCCGTCGGTGCTCTCGAAGCGGCCACGGTCGAAGTTCTTCACGGCTTCGCCGAAGTACCAGACGTTGCCGGCGCGGTCTTGCGCATACCAGTCGTAGGTGTCCTCGACGAGCTCGCCGCCGACCGTGACCGTGTCGCGCACGACAGTGGTCGAGACGCCCATGACGGTGCGCCGCTCGCCGGTGACGACGACGGTCACGTGCTCGGTCTCCCCTTCGGCGACAGCGTCGTACTCCCACCGGCGCCGGCCGGCAGCGGGAAGTACGGGTTGTCGACGACGTCGACGAAGTTCGCGGGATCGATCTCGGGCGCATAGCGCCCTCCGTCGCCGGGGTCGATCACCGGGGCCGGCATCGTGGTGCTCGAGGGGTCGCCGCTGTCGCTCGGGGGTTCGGCGGTGCTCGCACCGTCGGATCCGCAGGCGGCACCGACGATGACGAGCAGAGCGCCATGGCGGCGCCGGCGAGGGCGCGGGTGCCGGCGTTGGTGTTGGTGTTCGGTGTTGGTCATGCGATGACGCTGCACCGGCGCCGCTGAACCGCGCCTGACCGTGCGATCATTCCGTTCAGCCCCGGTTCAGGTGGCGCCCGATGAGGATGCTGCTCGATGAAGGTGTTGCTCGTCGAGGACGACATGAAGATCGCCAACGCGATCAAACGCGGTCTCGAAGCCGAAGGTTTCAGCGTGGAGGTCTGCGCCGACGGCAACGACGGTTTGTGGCTGGCGCTCGAAAGTGCCTTCGACCTGATCGTGCTCGACATCCTGTTGCCGGGTCGGAACGGCTACCGCATATGCGCCGACCTGCGTGCGGCCGGGCGCTGGACACCGATCCTCATGCTCACTGCGAAGGCGGGTGATCTCGACGAAGCCGAGGCACTCGATACCGGCGCCGACGACTACCTGACGAAGCCGTTCTCGTTTCCGGTGCTCGTCGCCCGCGTGCGCGCGCTGCTGCGGCGAACCGCAGGGCGCAACCCGGTTCCGGTGACGGTCGGCGATCTCTCCCTCGATCCGGGCCGCCGCCAGGCGAACAGAGGTGACACCGTCATCGACCTGACGACGCGCGAGTTCGATGTGCTCGAGTTCCTCGTCCGGCGCGCCGAACAGGTGCTCGCCAAGGACGAGATCCTCGCCGGCGTGTGGCACTACGACTTCGACGGCGACCCGAACATCGTCGAGGTCTACATACGCCGCCTGCGCCGCAAGATCGACGAACCGTTCGGCCGCCACTCGATCACGACCGTCCGCGGCGCCGGCTACCGCATCGCCGACGATGGCTGACCGCCGTCGCGTCGACCGTGGCCGGCGCAGCGCCTCGATCCGGTTCCGCGTCACGGCGCTGGCAACCGTGTCGGTCCTCGCGGTGCTGATCGTCACCGTGATCGCCCTTGTCCTCCATCAGCGCCGCGTGTTGACCGAGAGCGTCGATGAAGCACTGGAACTCGAGGTCGTCGACATCACCCGCGAGATCTCGTCGGCTTCATCGTCGGCTTCATCGTCGTCGGGGGTCGCGCTCGACGGTGTCGTCGACGACGACGGTGTGGCGCAGATCCTCGACGGGAACTCCGTGCTCGCCGCCACCGCCAACCTGAGAGGACGCGCACCGATCACCGACCCGCCGCGCGACGGCAGCGAGATCCACACGGTCGACGGCGTACTCGCCGACGAATCCGAGTTCCGCGTGCCTGACGCGCGCGGTCACCGCCGACGGCCGCGACCTCGTGGTACACGTCGGCGCGTCGCTGGAAGACGTGAACGAGTCGACCGGCGCGCTGATCGGTGCGCTCGCAGTCGGCGTACCGGCCGTGGCAGTAGCGCTGGCCCTGCTCGTATGGCTCCTCGTCGGGCGAACGCTGGCACCCGTGGAAGGGATACGCGCCGAGGTCGCCGCGATCGGCGCTTCAGAGCTGCATCGACGTGTGCCCCGACCGGGCACCGGCGACGAGATCGACGGCTTGGCGGAAACGATGAACGGCATGCTCGACCGACTCGAAGGCGCCTCCGAGCGCCAACAACAGTTCGTCGCCGACGCATCACACGAACTGCGCAGCCCGCTCACCAGGACCGCGGCCGAGATCGAGGTCGACCTCGCGAACCCCGACCGCGCCGATCCGGAGGCAACGCTCCGGAGCGTTCTCGCCGAGGCCACCGAGCTCGAGGGTCTCGCCGACGATCTCCTCGTCCTCGCCCGCACCGATGCCGGCGCCGCGAAAGACGCGTGGCACCTGGTTGATCTCGACGACATCGTGTTACGGCTCGTCCGCCGCCCCGCGCCGCTACGGGCGTAACTGTGGAGGCTTCCGGCGTCTCAGCTGCGCAAGTGCTCGGCGACGACCGACAACTCACGCGCCGTCGGCAACCTCGTCGACAACGCGCTGCGCCGACGCACGTCGCGCGGTCACCCTCACGCTGGCCGAGCAAGACAACAGGCCGTGCTCACCGTCGCCGACGACGGTCCCGGCATACCCGAAGATCAGCGCGAGCGGCTCTTCGAGCGCTTCACCCGCATCGACGACACGCGCGCACCCGCAACGTGGGCGGCGCGGGGCTCGGCCTCGCGATCACCCGCGAAATCGTCGAACGACATCGGGGCACCGTCGCCGTCGACCCGCAACACGAAGGTGGGGCTCGCTTCGTCGTGACGCTGCCGCTCGGCAATCAGTGCGACGCTCGGTAGAGGTCGCGTAGGAGAGCGATCTCGGCGAGGTGGTGGATCGCCTCGCGGTGGATGTGCAGCACCAGATCGGCGAACGGATACGCCGCGAACGGTCCTTCGGCCGTCACCACCGGAGTGCCATCGCCGCGTCATCGAGGCCGGCGACACCTTTCCCCAAGCCGCGTACACGTTGTCGAGCACGTGAGCGCGTCATCGGCGGTCGCCGGCCACTCGGCGGTTTGGTAGTCGATCGGCGGACCGCCGAAGTGGGACGCGTTGCGGCTTCCGAAGACCCGACGATACGTGGCCGAGGCGCCAGGCGATCGTCGTGATCGGAGGCGATCGGGCTCGGGGAACTCGAAGTCGATGACGAGGACGCCCGGCGCCGGCCGCCACCGGGTGCGCGAGCTTCGCCCTCGGCCGGATGTTCCAGCAGCCCGGCGCCGGCTCCCAGAAGTACTCGTCGTCGGTGAGGCCGTCGAGCCGCGGTCGGGCTTGGTGCTCCCAGTGGAACGTG
>CAWJBW010000011.1:0-556157 GCA_963841215.1 uncultured Actinomycetes bacterium
AGCAACTCGCAAGTTCGGTCCCGGAGCGATCAGCGACGCGTGGGTGCGTCTGGACGGTGCCGTTCATAGTGCGCAGCCGCTTTGACCCGGTTGCCGCAGACAGCCATGTCGCACCACCGCGGGTGCTGTTCTTCGAAGTGTCAAGAACAGCAGCACACATCCTTGGCGCCCGCAACGCCGAACTCGTGACCGTTCAGCGGGTGGCTCGAGACCGCCAGCGCCAACGCAAGACGGATCCGATCGTGGGGCGCCGCTGCCTCGACTGGTGCGTTGTTTCCACGCACTCCCGAGTATGCGAGTCGCACTTGCACCTCCGCGACGATCGCATCGAGGCCCCGATCGTCGGCGGCGCGGTGATGTGGCGATCAACGACCTGACGGCCCGCATCGCGAACCGGCGCGTCCATCGCAACAGTCGCGGGCGCTGGCGTGCCGGAACGGCGCGAACGTCTGCAGGTGTGACCAGCTGGGCTTCGCCGAGCCAACTTGCCAACGCGTTCGAACCCATCGAGCAACTCGACCGGGTCCCCGTTGTCGTCCGCGGCGGCGGTGTTGAACAGGTCGAGGCCGGGATGGTTGCCGACCCAGAAGAACTTGGACACGGGCTCAATGTTAACCGGTGAACAGGCAATAGACGGTTGACACGCGGGCCGACCGGTCCTAACCTGTAACAACATTTTCAATGGTTACCCGGATGGTTGACCCGACTCGAGAGGGGTTGCCGTGCCCACTGCCATCGTCGTTCTGTCCGACCCCACCTCGTCGTCCGACGAAGCTTTCGGTCGTGTCTTCAACGCCCTCGCCACGGCCTACGACTACCGGCAAGCCGGCGACGACGTCGTGATGCTGTTCCAAGGAGCCGGCACCCGTTGGCTCGGTGAACTGGAGCAGCCCGACCATCCAGCGCACGCGCTGTTCGAAGCCGGTGCGTGACACCGTCGCCGGAGTCTCGAGCGCATGTGCGAACGTCTTCGGCGCCACGGACGCGGCGGCGCGCGGGGACATGCCACTCCTCGACGACAACCCCGTTCCGGGTACGAGCGGTCTGCCCAGCCTGCGCAAGCTCATCGGCACGGGCCACACCGTGCTCACCTCCTGAGTCGGCGTGACGACACAACCGTCGCCGTTTCACGCGGGTGAGCTCGCGTTGCAGTCGGCCACGGGCGTGAGCGGCGAGGCCGACCGCATCGGACGCGCCATCGGGACGCAGATCGCTTCCAACGCTGTCCGACTTCATCGGCCGGCAGCAGGTGGCGATCATCGCCACGCTCGACGCCTCAGCGGGGTTGTGTGTCCGCGCTCGTGGGTGAACCCAGCGCGTTCGAGGTTGTCGATCCAATGACGCTCAGCGTCGACTCGCGTGCCGGCATCGTGGGCGACGCATTCACCGAGCGCACGAGGATGGCGCACCGATCGGGATTCTGTTCCTGGAGGTCGCGACGCGACGCCGCTACCGTGTCAACGGGACCGTGATCGGCGCGGACGAAGGGCGGATCTTCGTACGAGTAGCCGAGGCCTATGCGAACTGCCCGAAGTACATCCAGCGCCGCGCCCTGCACCTCACGGACGACCGAACCGTGTTCGCCGACATCCGTGAGGGAGTCGACCTCGACCCGGAACAGCAGGAGCTCATTGCATCCGCCGACACGTTCTTCATCGCTTCGGCCGGACCCGAGCGCAAGCTCGACGTGTCGCATCGAGGCGGACGGCCCGGCTTCGTGAGGATCGACGGTGACCGCCTCTGGATTCCGGACTACGCCGGCAACAACATGTACAACACCCTCGGCAACCTTTCGGTGAACCCGACCACGGGTCTGCTGTTCCTCGACTTCGGCACCGGCGACACGCTTCAGCTGTCGGGGGTCGCGAAACATCGACCTCGAAGCGGTCGACACTGCGACCGGTGGCACCAGCCGCGTGTGGACGTTCACGACGACCTCGTGGACACGCTCGCGACTGGCCGCACGGTTGCACGGCGAGTTCCTCGAGATGTCACCGCACAATCCCTGAGCTCCCACCCCGCGGCGGCCCCAGCGTCCCATCACGAGACTTGCGCGCGGACTTGGCGCGGACGGTCTCGGCTCGAGGGCGGTGCCGCGGACCAGCCCGCTTGCCCTTGAGGCTCGGCTCCGCCGCCGGCACTGCAGCTGACCTGCAGTGTTGAAGCGCGGCTCGGAGGGACTCGAACCCCCAACCTTCTGATCCGTAGAGCGATGCAACTCAGTGGCCGGCGTTGACGTGTTGTGGTTTGGCCCTTTTCTGTTTGCCATTTTGGCCGCGGAAAGGTTGGTTCAACCCTGTTGCGACTGGCCGCGGGGGCGAGAGTTCGTCTGCCCGACGTCTGCCTGCTTTGCTCGACGCGCGTGTCGTTTCGGTATCACCAAAGCGGGCACATCGAGGCCGTCGACCGACGCCGACATCTCAACCGTTAACGCGGAACTGCTCGCCCAAGTTGAACGTGAGGCAGCCGAAGCAGAAGACGTAGGTCGTCGCGAAGATCAGCAGATATGGGTACGCGGTCGCGTGGTGCTCGGCGCGGCCGGAACCGAATGACCTGGGCGAGGCCGCGAACTCCTTGGAGCCGAAATTCGTCATCGTAAGCATGAGCGGCGCTACTTCCGGCGGGCCTTGGCTCGCACTTTGGCGGGGCCTTGGTCGAGGAGGCCGCGCAGTGCGCGCTCGACTTCCTGCGCGAGGATGATGCCGGTGGTCTCTCGGGCGATCGGGCGGAGCACGCCGATGGCCTTGGCGAGTTCGTCGGGGCTGGCGCGTCCCGGCGAAGCCGGTGCCCGGCGCGTTCGGCGAGAAGCTGCGACCGCGTCGTCGACGGCCTTGGCGAGTCGTCGCGCGCAACAGGTCGCGCAGCTGGCCACTGATGTCGACGTCGATACCGGCGTCGTGCAGCTGCAGCGCGAGGTCGAGCAGCGCGGGGCTCGGTACGAGCACGGTGTCCGCGTCACCGCTTTGCAGGTAGCCCGCGTCCTCGAGCTCGGCGACGAGTCCGGCACGCCGACCGACGAGCGTGGTCAGCTCGGCCCGGCTCATGACGCGGGGACGGTCGTCGGACCACGGCGCTTTGAGCGTCGCATCCACGCCCAGCCATTCCGCGATCGTTCGGCTCGGACGATCGGTCGCAACGAGATCGCGAATCGCGCCGAGTGTCAGGCCGCGATCGCGCAGCTCGGCGATGAGCGCGAGCCGCTCGACGTGCTCGGCGCCGTACACCGCATCCCGGCCGTTCTTCGCGGGCTTGGGGAGCAGGCCCTCCGACTGGTAGTAGCGGATGGTGCGGGCGCGGCACACCGCTCCGGTCGGACAGCTCGTCCAAGCCGTAGACCGGCTCGGGCGGCACGTCATCGGTCTCGGCCATGCACCCAGTGAACCACACTGCGGCTGATCGTTACAGTACAGAACTGTAAGAATACCTTGACAGTTGCAACTGCAAGTGTTTGGGTGGACGCATGACGCCCGAGCCTGCCCTCCCCACGTACCGCGAACCGAGCACGCCAGCTCGTCGCCGCTTCGCAGCGCACGACCCTGGACCCGTTCACCGACGTCGACTGGTCGATTCCGATCGACGACTCCGCGTACCACCTGCCGCCCGAGTTGCTGCCGCTCTACGGCACGTCGGCGTGGGAGGCGATGACGCGACGACCGAGCGCATCGCCTACAGCCGCCACGAGACCGCCGCGCTCTGCGGCGCCGGCATCTGGTTCGAGAACGTCTTGATGCAGGCGGTGCTCCGCCACCTCGCCGAGCTGCCGGTGACCGATCCGTCGCACCGCTACCTGCTCGTCGAGGTGGCCGACGAGTGCCGCCACTCGACGATGTTCGGCGAGTTCATCCGGCGCGCCGGCACACCCGCGTACGGCCCCGCAGTCTCGCCCGATCGACGCCGACAGATCTCCCGGGCGGCCGCGCGATGTCGTACCTCCTGATCCTCGCGGTCGAGGAACTGCTCGACTACATCAACCGCGCGACGATGCGCGACGAGCGTGTGCATCCGGTGTCGCGCCAGATCGCAAAGCTGCACGTGCTCGAAGAAGCCCGCCACGTCAGCTTCGCGAAGACCTACCTCGCCGAGGTCTGGCCGTCGATGAACGACGCTGAACGCGCGACGAGTCGCCGATGCGGCGCGCCGCGTTGGTGTCCGTCGTCGCCGACCTGAGCGTCGATCCCGCCGTCTACGACCACCTCGGCATCGACGCGCGGCCTCGAGATCGCGCGTGCGAACCCGCGCCACCGCGCGACGATCGTCGCCGGGCTCGTCGAAACTCACAACCTTCCTGACCGACCTCGGAATCATCGACGACGCGCACCGAACCGCGTGGACGGAGCACGGGCTCGTCGCAGCATGAACGAGCTCACTCTCGACATCGACTTCGACGAGGCCGAGAAGATCAACGAGAAGGCGTTGAAAGCGCTCGTTCGCGAGGCCGTGGCCCTGAACGAAGTCCAAAGCCAAGCACTGATCGACGGCTGTACTCGAACAACCGGCTTGGTCTGGCGCGCGCCCCGGGGCGATTCGAACGCCCAACTTTCTGATCCGTAGTTGTGCGCCGCTTGTCTGCCAACACTCGGGACGTTGCTCCTGTGCAGGTCAGGGCCTCTTTCCGTCCCGTGACGTTGCTCTCCGTTTCCCGCTGTTGGCCCGCCGTTGCACCCTCCGTTGCACCCTCACGCTCGCACGAGCTCCGGGGAGCGCCGGCGGCGCAAAAGGGAGGCGGCCGGGAATTTGGGATGACTGGACTTAATCGTGCTGGATTCCGGGACCCAGGAAGCCGCCCAGCGGCCGCACCTTTTTACGACTGCGGCTGAACGTCTCAAGCGTTCTTGGAGCCCGTCCGCCGGATCTGAGCCAGCTGCGCGATGGGAAAGTTTCGGGGCGCATGGTCCAAACGAAGAGTTCGCCATGCAGCGCATGGACCGAAATTTCAGCGGATCAGGACCCGGTGCGGCGAGTGGCCTGAACCGACAAGTCGAGGGCGCACACGACCCGAGCCACCCACATCTCGCCGGTCTCAGGGGACGGTGCGCGGACGCCGTTCCGTCTGCGGACATTCGCTGCAGTTCTCCTGGCGCTCGTGGTCACGGTCCTCGGTACCGGTCAGGCGTTCGGGGCAGCCAAGGGCACGAGCCGGCCGATCAAGGGCTCCGGCACGAGTGCGGGACACGTCACCGTCGCGAATGGCGTGCTCACGTTCACGACCGATGGGACAGGACACCTGTCTCACCTCGGTCGGATCACCTTCCATGTCATGCGGGCCGCACGAACGCGGACTGCTCCGCCTTCAACGTGACTACTACCAATGTGGCGCGAAAGGAGAACGTTCACTACGTTCGGGACCCTCACTCCGGGAAGTGGCTTCACCGAGACCATCATCGGCGGTACCGGCCGCTTTGCGGGCGCCACCGGCACAATGACCGAGACCGGCACCACCGTCATCGACCCGGCCAACCCGCTCGCGTTCACGGGCACCTGGGAGGCCACGGGCACGATCAGTTACTAGGCAATTCGCCGGCTCAGTTCTGCACCCACTCAGTCAAGCGATGCTCGTATTCGGGTTTGTGACTTTCCTGGTCGGCAGTGATTGTGATTGCGATTGCGATTGCCTGACTCACCCACGGTGCGACGATTCGGTCGTGCAGTCTTTCCGCGAGGGGTGGGCCGAGAGCCCTTGGCGTTGGACTCAATACGGGTCCGCTGCACCATCCCTTGCTTTGCCCGGCTGCCCTGTACCGACCCTCTTGGGCGATTGGCGGTGATTGGGGATACCGCAAGGCGTCAGTCGGGTGTCTCATGAAAGTCATCCGGCCGCACGCGGTGGCCCGGTGGGGCAGGGCAGGTCTCGAGAGTCAATCCCCCAGACCCGAGGCTGCGGCTCCCCCTCACTACCGGCGTGGCGGTGACCAACGATCGGCGTGATCGATGAGCGGCTCATGCATTGGAGCACGGCCTGTCGAGGACGCTGATGCGAGGAGGTGCCCATGAAGCTCCGCCCTCTGGCATCCACTGTCGTCGCAGCGTTCGTTGCTGTGATGATGCTGTCAGGCCCAGCGGCTGTCGCGCAGCTAGCCGGAGAGAGTTCGGTCACGGGGACGGGCGCGACTGCCGACGGTGTCTTCTCGACCATTGTGGTCGATGCGCACGCGGGTCCCGGCGGCGTCGACCCGAACGGCACGGTGTCGTTCAGCGTTCAGAACACGTTTACCGTCGCGGGGCCGGTTACCTGCTTAGCGGTTGACGGCAATCGCGCTGTGATCGGGTTCAACGACGTTAGCGCTGGCTTCGGGCCGATCACAGTCGAGATCGTCGACAATGGACCGAACGGCACGCCGCCCGACTCTTTCGACGCCGCTCCGTCCCCGACCAGCTGCACCGGTCCAACAGGCGTGAGCCCGAGGCCACTGGGCTCGGGCGACTTTGTGGTACGTGAGACGCCACCCTTGACCTCGAAGGACCAATGCAAGGACGGCGGCTGGCGCAACTTCACCGACGACCATGGTCAAACCTTCACGAACCAAGGGCAATGCATCCGGTTCGTCGTTGCACGGAATCTCCCCAAGACCACCACCGTCGACGTCAACGCGACGGCCACGGGCAGTCAACGCATCACGAACATCGCAGACTTGAACGCGAAGTGGAACGTTGACCGATCCAACGCTCGGGCCCGCGACCTTCTCGTGGGTAAGCAACATCACCAGCATCGGCACCGAGGCAACCATCGCTGGCACGTTGATAGTTGCAACGTCGAACGGGACGGTGACATTCGTGACATCGGGACATTCGACGATCCCAGCGTTGCAGGTCGGCGGTGAGGCGCATTTCGAACACACAACAACGGTTACGCAGGGAACGGGACGATTCGTAGGCGCCTCCGGCGTGCTCAACGTCGTCGGCGATGCGACCGTGACCGAGTTCATCAGCACGAGCGACTTCACGACGTCGGTGGACTTCACCCTGCGCGGAACGCTCACCATTCCGAAGTAGTCACGCCAGCCCAGCGCGGTGGCCACCTGGGCGGGTCCACTTCGAGTGCCGCGTTTCTCCCTTGAGCGCACGGTAAGCAAGCGCCGATGTTGAAGCGTCATGTATTCGGCGGGGACACGCTTCGAGCCGTTTGATCAAAGCGATCCGCGATACCGAGCCGGGAGTCCTTTCGCTCCACGCGTCGAGGTACGTGCGAGCGCGTGCGATCACAGCATCGACATCGACCCAGCCCTTGGGCTCGTTCGGCGAGACGCGTTGCTCGACATCGAGCCAACCCTTCAGCGAATCGAGCACGATGCCTGCCGCGCGGCAACGGACCGCTTCGCTGTCTGCCTTTTGGCAAAGCGACAGCAGGGCGTCGAGCGCGGTGTTGGCCTCACCCGCGAGCCACTTTGCTTGCGCGCTCGGAGGGACTCGAACCCCCAACCTTCTGATCCGTAGTCAGATGCTCTATCCATTGAGCTACGAGCGCAGGGAGACGGATTCTAGGCGACCGCCCCGCTTGCAGCGCCGGGCCAGACCGGTACCGCCTGCCGCTCAGAACACGACGGTCTTGTTGCCGTACGTGAGGATCCGGTGTTCGACGTGGGCGCGTACTGCACGGGCCAGCACGACGCGTTCGAGGTCGCGCCCCTTGCGGGACATCTCTGCGACCGTGTCTCGATGGGTCACGCGGATGACGTCTTGTTCGATGATCGGACCCTCGTCGAGATCTTCGGTCGCGTAGTGCGCCGTCGCGCCGATCAGCTTGACGCCGCGCACGTGCGCGCGTCGGTACGGATCGGCGCCGGTGAACGCGGGCAGGAACGAGTGATGGATGTTGATGATGCGATGGCGGTACGTGTCGATGAACTCTGGCCCGAGGATCTGCATGTAGCGCGCGAGGATGACGAGCTCGATCTCGTTCGTACGAAGCGTCTCGAGCACGGTCTTCTCCTGGTCGGCGCGCGTGTCCGCCGTCACGGGCAGGTGCACGAACTGCGGACCGGCGAACCGCACCGAGTCGCCGTGGTCTTCATGGTTGCTCACGACGACCGGGATCTCGACCGACAGCTCCCCACCGCGCCAGCGACCGAGAAGGTCGAGCAAGCAATGTGGTTGCTTCGACACCAAGATCGCGACGCGCGTCACTTCGTCCGAGAAGCGGACGGCTGCGTCCATCGCGAACCGCTGCGCGATCGGCGCGAAGGCCGGCTCGATCTCTTCCCGAGGCAGGAACCCGTCGAGATCTATCTCGATCCGCTGGAAGAACACGCCGGCTTCGTGGTCGACGTGCTGATCCGCGTGCAGGATGTTGCCGCCATTGCGGAACACGAAGTCGGCAACCGCCGCCACGAGGCCGGGTCGGTCGGGACACGAGAGCAGCAGCGTCGCGGTCGGCACCGTGCCATCGTCGCGCCGGCGACAATGTTTTCGTAGTCCGAAACGCTCAGGCGGGGAGCTCGCGCTCCAACAAGAGCCGCCCGATGTCCTGGGCCCGACGCGCCGCGTCGACGTCACCTTCACCGGCGGCGACGATCGATCCCTTCATGAGGATGTGCCACTGCCGCGCGAAGTTGTCGGCGTTGCGAACACCGGCTTCGACGGCAAGCGAACGCAGGAACGCGCGGATCGTCGCGAGATGGCGCGTCGCCGCCTCGTGCAACACGTGCTCCGCGTCATCGATCTCGAGCAGTACGTTGATGAACGCGCAGCCTTCGAAGTCGGGTCGGTGGAACCACTCGTCGAAGATCTCGAAGATCGCGAGCAGCCTGTCGCTCGCGCAGGCCGCACGCCGACCGGTTTCCGCGACGACCCAGCCGCGCGTCCAGCGCCGCTCGCGCTCCTCCATGAACGCGAGCACCAGCTCGTCCTTGGATCCGAAATGTCGGTACAGCGTCATCTTGGCGACGCCCGACTGGGCGATGATGGTGTCGACCCCGACCGCGCGGATCCCGTGGCGCGAGAACAGGTCGTACGCCTTGTCGAGGATGCGCTCCCTCGCACTGCTGGTCGGAACCGTGACCGGAGAAGCAGGAGTCGCATCCGTGGACTGCACGGTGGAACGCTACCCCGCGCGGACCCGGACCGATCGAGCCGGGCTCACGCAGGGAGAGGGATCTCTCCTTCGGCGGCCGCGTGCTGGAGTGCTGCGTAGTCCGCATCGTTCTGCGCCGCGTAGCGGATCCCGAATTCCGCGAGCGCTGCGTCGAACACATCGCTCGTACCGAGGTACGCAGCGATCGAAGGCGCGTCCCCGCAACGTGCGTGGGCACGGGCCAACGTCCACGCACACACCCGCCCGTACAGCTCGAGCCCCAGCCCGTCGAGTGCCATGAGGTCGAAGGATCCCTTCATGTCCTCGAGTTGGCGCACGTAGTAATTGCGACCGCTTGCGGCTGATGCCCAGCCCAGGAAGATGTCGGGGAAGGCCTGCATGGACCGTTGGCCGACCACGACCCGTTGACCGTGGTTGGCGTACGCGCTCGGCGGGAGATACTGCTCGAGCACGGATGCGGATGCCTCCTTCAGCTGGAGCACGAGCGGGTCCATGACCGCGGCCGGATGTTCGAGCAGCGCGACCCAACAGTGCGTGCCGACGCTCCCGACGCCGACGACCTTGCGGGCGACGTCGATGAGCTCGTAGCGCCCGCTCAGGAGATGATGCTCTTCGCGCATCGACTCCCGGTATGCACTGAGCACCGCCTCGACTTCCTCGCGCGCCGCACGATCCTCGTCCAACCGGCACAGCAGCGGCGGTACATGACGGAACTGGTAGCCACCGTCGACCAGCTCGGTGAGCTTCCCGACCGCGTGCAGGCTGTGGTGCCGGCGAGCTCGTGCGGCCACGCGACTGGGCGCGTCCGTAACCGAACGCCGCATCAGCCGCACGCACTCGCGCACATCCACTGTCGAGTACCAGACTGCCAGCGCCGACATGGACGCGTACTCCGCCATGCGCGTTCGGTACTCGGCTGTGGCCGTCGTCGCGACTCGCCTTGCTCTCGACTCACTCGTCCCTGCGGCCCGGGCCGCGACGACGAGCCCGGCAACCAATCGCTTGCAGTCCCACTCCCACGGTCCCGGCAAGGTCTCGTCGAAGTCGTTGACCGAGAACACGAGGCGACGCTCGGGCGTGGCGAAGAGCCCGAAGTTCGCGGGATGTGCGTCGCCGCAGATCTGGGTGACGAGCCCGGTCACGGGCGTGTCGTGCAGGTCGGCGGCCATGATCGCCGCGGCACCTCGGTAGAACGCGAACGGTGAGGCGAGCATGCGCTGATACCGAATGGCAACGAGCTCGGGCACGCGAACCGCGTCGGCCGCGCGCAGGATGGCGACGGGATCGCGGCGCGCCGCCGCCGGTGTCCACTCGCCGTGTGACCGCCGGCCGGCGCGAGCACGAAGTGCTTTCGCGTCGGCCCTCTTCGCCATCGCTCGAATGCTAGGCGCCGGGCTTGCGCGAGGAACCGGGCGCACACAACCCGACGCGGGCCCGGTCGGGATGACCGGGCCCGTCGCCGGGGGGATCGCACGATCGTGAGACGACTGCTACTGCGCCGAACCTTCAGCGTCGGTGTCGGTGTCGGTAGCCGCCTTGTCGGGGCAGTTCTCGTCGTCGCGGTTGCCGGTCGTGCCGTCGTCGGGCGTCGTGTCCTCGGGCGTTGTCGTGTCCTCGGGCGTGGTCGTCGTCGTGTCGTCGTCGGACTCCTGTGCGAACGAGATGCCGGGCGCGCCCAGCACAGAGCCGACGATGCCACCACCAGCGAGCGCCGCCGTGAACACGACCGGGACGAGGTACTTGCGCTGCAACATCGAGTTCCTTTGGTCGGGGTGTGATGCTGCGTGCAGCTTGGCGACCGAAGCTCAGAGCGACCCGTGAACCGGCTGGGATGGCCCGCACAACATCGTGACGGCAGCTCGTGTCAGGCGAGGAACCCGTTGCACGGCCCGGAGACGAAGGCGCTCACGGTCGAGAGTGCAATGGACGTCACTTGATTGACCTGCGCAGGCCCGAAGGCGCCGGGTCCCGCATCGGCGATCGCGTGCAGCTGATCGCGAGCGGCGACCAGTTGTGCCGCGACCGTCGGGGTGAAGAAGCGCGAGGTCGGCTTGCAGATCATCGAGGGCGTCGCGCAGCACGATTGCATCCCCGTAGGTCGCCAACGGCGTGCCGCTCGTGAACGCCGGCGGCGCGCTCGGTGCTCGCCAGCGATCGCATGAGCCGGTTCAGGATCTCGATCTGGAGCTCGAGCTTGTCGAAGTCGACGACAGCAACGTCGTCGCTGTCGCTGTGGTAACAGGGGCCGGTCGCGTCGCTGAAGAACACGCTCGGAACGCGGGCGTTCACGAAGTTGACGTGATCGCTCCGACCCTGACCGAAGAAGATGCTGAGCTGGCGCGTGCCGAGCGGTCCGCCCGCAATCGCCTGGGATACGAGCTCGCGAAAGCCCAGCCCTCCGGTTTCGGCTCCGACTGCGACACTGAAGTTGCGCAAGCTCGGACGCAGATTGACACCCAGGATGTCGAGGTTGACGTAGGCGACAGTTTGATCGAGCGGGACGAGCGGGTTCTGCGTGTAGAACTGGGAGCCGACCAGACCGTCCTCCTCACGGTCCCAGAAGGCGAAGACGATCGAACGACGCGGTGGATCGGAGCCGTAGGCAAACTTGCGCATGACCGCGAGGGCGGCGACGACACCGGAGGCGTTGTCGGTCGCGCCGTTGCAGATGCTGTCGCCGGGGCGGAGGTCTCGGCACGTTCCGACGCTGTCGTAGTGCGCGCCGATCATCACGTACTCGTCGGCGAGATCAGTACCCGGAAGCACCCCGACCAGGTTCGTCCCGCCCGAGATCGGCTGCTTGTACGCGTCCGCGCCGCTCGACCCGTTCACCCCTTCGGTCCAGCTCTGGAGATAGCCGAGGATGTAGTTCTGCGCGCTCGTGGAGCCGGGCGTGCCGTTGTCGCGACCGCCGATCGCGTCGCCGGCGAGGAACTCGAGATCCCCGCGCACGCAGCCGGCGGCCACGACCGCGAGCACCAACGCGAGCGCCGCCCCACGCAGCCGTCGTCCCGACATCGTCCCCCTCTATCGCGTGCACACCAAGATGACGGGCGGACCGCACTGCGTCAACTCGACGGCGCGAGCGGCAACTCGATGCGCACCGTCGTGCCGCGTCCCGGCTCGGTGTCGAGCGCGACACGTCCGCCGTGGGCGCGGATCGTCGCCTGCACGATCGCCAGACCGAGTCCGCTGCCGCCCGAGCTCCGCGCCCGTGACGGGTCGGCGCGGTAGAAGCGCTCGAACACCTTGGTCGCGACTTCGTCCGGCATTCCTGGTCCGTTGTCGCGCACCTCCAACACGGCGTGCCCGTCGACACTGTCGACTGCGATTTCGACCGGCGTCGCGGGCGGGGTGTGCACCATCGCGTTCCGCACGAGGTTGGCGACCACTTGACGCAATCGACCGTCGTCACCGAGCACGCTGGGCGGGATGCCGGATGTCGACGTGTGAGCGGTCGATCCGAATCGACAGCTCGCGCATCACGTGCGGCATCCTCGGCGAGCAACGTCAGGTCTACCGGCTCGTGTTCGAGGGGACGGCCCTCGTCGAGGCGCGCCAGGAGCAGCAGGTCGTCGACGAGGGTTCCCATCCGGATCGCTTCCTGCTCGGTACGTCGCATCGCTTCGCGCAGCTCGCCGGCGTCGTCGAGGGCACCCGTGCGATAGAGCTCGGCATAGCCACGGATGGTCGTAACCGGGGTGCGCAGCTCGTGGGACGCGTCGCCGACGAATCGTCGGAGCCGCTCTTCCGACCGCGTGCGCTCGTCGAACGCGTCTTCGATGCGATCGAGCATCTGGTTCAACGCGGTGCCGAGCTCTCCGGCTTCGGTGCCGGAGACACCTTCCGGTATGCGGGTCGTCAAGTCCCCCGCCGCGATGCCACTCGCCGTCGCGGTCATCCCCTTGATCGGCCGCACGCCGAGCCGGAGGACCCAGAACGTGAGCAAGGCAAGGATCGCGACGATCGCCAACGTCGCCGCGATCTCGACACGGATCAGCCGGGATATCGCGTCGTCCACGCTTTCGCGTGACGTGCCGACGACGTACGCGACATCGTCGTCACGCGTGGCGAGCAGGCGGAATCTCGGCCCTTCGTCGCTGTCGGCCGAGTAGTGCGCCCGTTCGCCGGCTCGCAACGCGAGCACATCGTCGACGGGGACATCGGGTGCGACGGGCTCTTCGCCGCGTCCGACGAACGGAAGCACCGCGTTCTCGACCCGGCCGTCGTCGAAGACGCGCCCGTAGTAGTACGAGGTCAGCGCCGGGTTTTCGTCGCGGGTCCACCCCCACCGCCCGGGCCGGGCCCTCCGATTGCCGGTCCGCGGTTCGCGACGTCGGCAAGTTGGTCGTCGAGCTGTCCGACAAGATGATCTTCCGTCGTGCGCGTGATCGCGACGGTCGCGAGCACGAGCAGGACGCCGACCACCGCCATCGCGACGATCAGGCGAGCGCGCAGTGACATGTCGACCGCTACATCTCAGGATGGGGGTTCGCGAACGGTGTAACCCACGCCTCGGATCGTGTGGATCAGCCGCGGATCGACCTTGTCGACCTTCCGCCGCAGGTACCCGATGTAGGTCTCGACGACGCCGCCGTCGCCTCCGAAGTCGTACTGCCACACATGATCGAGGATCTGCGCCTTCGACAGCACCTTGCCCTTGTTGATGAGGAGGTAGCGGAGCAGCTTGTACTCCGTCGGCGACAACGACACGTCCTTGCCGGCCCGCAGCACGCGGTGCGCGTCGTCGTCCATCTCGAGATCCGCGCACTGCATGATGGCGTCCGACTGCGCGAGACCGGACCGTCGGAGGACGGCGTTGATGCGGGCGACGAGCTCCTCGAGGCTGAACGGCTTCACGAGGTAGTCGTCACCGCCGAGCGTGAGTCCGCGCACCTTGTCGTCGGTGCCGTCGCGCGCGGTGAGGAACAGCACCGGCGTGCGGCTGCCGTCCGAACGCAGTCGCCTGCACACCTCGAAGCCGTCGAGGTCGGGCAGCATCACGTCGAGCACGATGAGGTCCGGCCGGACCGCAGCGACCGTGTCGAGCGCTTCTCGTCCCGACGCCGCGGGGTGGACCTCGAACCCGACGTGCCGCAGCGCGGCCTCGAGCATCGAGCGCAGGTTCTCCTCGTCGTCGACGAGCAGCAGTCGCTCTCGCGCCACGGTGCTCAGCGCCCCAGCTGGAGCAGGAACTCGATCGCGCCGTCGGCACCGACCTGCGCGGGGCCACCACTCGGGTCGTCGATGTTGTAGTCGGCCCATACGACCGGGATGCTGCCCTGGATCTCGATGTTGCCGGTCGGAAGCAGCTGCGCGTTCACCTCGACCGTCACCGACTTCGTGACGTCCTTGACCGTGAGGTCACCGGTCGCCGACGTTGTGATCGGCGTTCCGACGGTCGGCTCCGACTCGAGCTCGATCGGTTCGGTGAGCGCGAACGACGCAGTCGGGTACGTCGCGACATCCATGATGCGGCCGCGGAACTGGTTGTCGCGCAGGCTCTCTCCGCTCTCGACACTCGCGAGCGTGACGGTCACAGGATCTCCGCCCTCGATCGTCGTGCCGTCGATCACGAAGCTGCCCGTCACTTCGGACGTGCGGCCGGTGGCGGCCGACGACTGCCCGAAGAGGATCTCCTCGGCGCGATACCCGGCCTCGCTACCCGTCGTGATCGTCCATGTGCCGGAGATCCCCGGGTCGGCGCCGTCCGCGGCGGCGGTGGTCTCGGTCGTGGTGCCGTCGGTTTCGACTTCGGTCAGCTCGAAGGGGTCCTCGCGCGTCGCTCTTGATGAAGTTCCAGTAGACGAGGAACCCGCCCACCGCGAGCACCACGACGACGCCCGCGCCGATCAACCACTTCATCCAAGGCCGGCTGCGCATCCGATCGTCTCCCCGTGTTCCGCGTCTACAGGCTCTTCAGGCTTCTCCCGCATGCAACGTGAGCTGGCTGCGAATCATGCGGGAGCCACCCGAGAGTTTGCTGGCAATCAGCCGAGTGCGGCCGTCACCCCTCGCTGCGAGGAGGAAAGCGACGATCAGATTGCGCGCGTCGGTCAGCCCACGCCGGCCGGCAGCGGCACCCCGACGCGTTCCCAATAACCGCTTTCGAGGCCTGCTTCCCACGGCGACGGTTCGATCAGTGCGGGTTCGGCGGACGCGAGTTCGGCGGCTGCGCCTGCAGTGCGCAGTCGGGCATTGACCGCGCCACAACCATCGCTCGGTTCGGCGATGAACAGGTCGGGGTCGAAGTAGAGCACCGGGTCGAAGTACTCGGCGCTCAGGAGCTCGCCGCAGTTGCGCGCCCTGCGGTCGCGCTCGGTGAACGCCCACGACGACGACATCGAAGAGCCACGCGGCGGCGCACCGAGGAATCGCCACTCGAGGAATCGGAGCACCGAGGTGTGGTCGTACTGCGCGTGGTCGACAGCACCGGGCAGCGACCGCGGCGACGCGAGGATCGTCGGCACGCGGAAGCCGGCCTGGCCGAAGTTCTCGTCATCGTTCGCGTTGGCGCGGTCGTCGGGAAGGACCGGGGGCGTTGACGTGGTCGAAGAACCCACCCCACTCGTCGTAGGTGAGGACGAACAGGCCCTTCTGCCACTGCGGCGACCGCGCGAACGCGGCGAATGCGTCGCGCACGAACCGTTGCGCGGCGCGCGGGTCTCCGTGCGGGTGGTCGTCGGTGCGGGCTCGTCGCCGATGAACGCGGGCGTGACGAAGCTGACGTTCGGCAAGGTCCCGCGGCGGCGTCCTCGCTGTAGCGCGTCATCGGTCGCAGGTACGGAAGCATGCGCTGACCCCAGAGCGCGCTCATCGGGAGGTCGGCGTAGTACTCGGCCGCGGTGACGCCGGATCGCGCCAGCCGCTCGAGGATGTTCTCCCACGGCCATCCGTTCTCGTCCGGCGGGAACGCGTTCGACTTGTTGCCGCCGGACTGACCCGAGAGCAGGTACTCACGGTTCGGGTAGGTCGGGCCGAGGATCGACGCGTGCCAGTCGTCGCAGACGACGAATCGGCGCGCGAGCTGGTCGTAGATGGGCAGGTCCTGCGCCTTCGAAGTAACCGAGCGCGAACACGTCGTTGTTGCTGCCGGGCGCGAGGAAGCCGCCGTCGCGCTGCGCGCGGCCCGAGTTCCAACCGTGTCCCGGGTCGGGATGGCCGCAGGCACGCCACGGGTCGGCGTCGGGGTAGAGCACCCGGCGGTTCGTCGGCACCATGGTTCCGTCGGGCGCGCGGAACTGCTGGAACGACTTGCCGTTGACGAAGAACGTCCCGCCGTAGAGCGATCGGCCGCGGTCGAGGTAGCGCTGGTCGCGCGCCAGCCAACCGAGATAGCTGTCGAAGGAACGGTTCTCCATCATGCAGACGACGATCGTGTCGATACCGCTCGAGCCGGGCGGGCCGTCGAGGACGGAGTGGGCTCGGGCTCCGGAAGTCGGCGGCTCCGGCCAGAGCCGGCATCCACCGAGCATCGCCGCGCCGCCGAGCACGATCCCGGCCTTGATGAAGTCGCGCCGTTCCATGCGGCATCGTTGCCGCGCCGCGCGGGGGCGGGCAACTGCGGGCCGGCAACCAGCGAACTGTCAGCGCTGCTCGTGGGAAAGGAGCCAGCGCTTGCGTTCGACCCCGCCCCCGTAACCACCGATCGAACCGTCGGCCCGTACGACGCGATGACAGGGCACGATCACCGCGATCGGATTCGACGCGTTCGCGGTACCGACCGCGCGCGACGCTCCGGGCACGTCGATCGAGCGCGCGATCTCGACGTACGAGGCCGTTTCACCTGCGGGGATGCGGCGCAGCGCGTCCCACACCTTGTGCTGGAACGACGTGCCCCGCGCATCGACGTCGATCGCGTCGATCGCTTCGACGTCGCCGTCGACGAAGTAAGCCTCCAACGCGCCGGCCAGGTTCTCGTCGTCGCGGCGCGCGCCGGTCGCGTCGACGAAGCGCGCTTCGCGCACGGTTCCGGCCTCGGCGTGACAGCGGAACCAACCGATCGGAGTGCTGATCTGTACGACATCCATCTGCTCCATGCGACTGTTGTACGCGATGACGACCAGACGGATCCGGACGGCCTCATAGCCTGTCCGGATCGGTCCACCAGGACGGCGTACGAAGACATCATGAACGGGACATCATGAACGGGCATCAGTGAGTGGGATCGTGAACTCGCACTTCACTGCGGTCGTCACCACGGGCATCTACTGCCGGCTCGGGTGCGGTGGCCGGCCGCTGCGCCGCAACACGCGCCCGTACGCCTACGCGGCGGCGGCCGAGGCCGACGGGTTCCGGCCGTGCCTGCAGTGCCGGCCCGATCGCGAGCCCGAGCCCGGTTGGGTCGACGCGCCCGAGCTCGTGTGCCGCGCGCTGCGTCTCATCGCCGACGGCGCCCTCGACGCCGAGGTCGAGGACGCGTTCGCCCTGCGGCTCGGTGTGAGCGCGCGCCACCTGCGACGTCTGTTCGCGCAGCACGTCGGCGCGACACCGAGCGAGGTCGCGCGGTCTCGTCGAGCCCACTTCGCCCGTCGACTGCTCGACGACACCGATCTGCCGATGACGCGCGTCGCAGCGGCCGCGGGGTTCCAGTCGGCCCGCCACATGAACCGCGTCGTGAAGCAGGTCTTCCGTTTCACCCCGCAGGAGTTGCGGGCGCGCCGGCGCGACCCGCATCGCCTCGTGGCCGACGGCGGACTCGACCTCCGGCTCCCGTACCGCGCACCCTTGGCATGGGAGGCGACCCTGCGGTACCTCGCACCTCGGGCGATCCCGGGCGTGGAACACGTCGACCTGGACGCCGCGCGTCTACCGCCGCACACTGCGCATGCCCGACGGGGAGCTCGCGGTGATCGAGGTTGCGAACGACGAGGGACGCGATTCCGCACTGCGGTTGCGGGCGCACGTGTCCGACTGCAACGGCCTCGTCCATCTCGTCGCGCAGGTTCGGCGACTGTTCGACCTCGACGCCGACCCCGAGATCGTCGATCCGCACCTCGCGCGCAACCCGACGTTCCGGAAGCTCGTGCGTCGCAACCGCGGGCTGCGGGTTCCGGGCACCGTCGACCCCGTGGAGATCGGCGTTCGCGCGATCCTCGGCCAGCAGGTGTCGATCGCCGCCGCAACGACGTTCGCGGGTCGGCTGGTCGAGCGGTACGGCACCAGCGTCACCGGCCTCGAGGCCCTCGGCCTCACCGCGCTCTTCCCGACCGCGGCCAGGCTCGCAACGGCGCCGCTCGACGACATCGGGATCACGAGCGCGCGCGGCAACGCCATCCGGGCGTTTGCCGGCTCGGATGTGCCGCTCGACGGCTCGATCGACCTGGCCGAGCTCGTCCGGCGGCTGCAAGGCCTTCCGGGCATCGGCGAGTGGACCGCCCACTACATCGCGATGCGCGGCGCGGGGGAGCGCGACGCCATTCCCGCTTCGGATCTCGGGCTCCGCCACACGCTGGGCGATTCCCGCGCCGAGGTGCTCACCGCCACCATCGGGCTGCGGCCCTGGCGGGCCTACGCCGCGATGCACGTCTGGTGCGCGACGGCGTCGATTGCTCGCTCGTCGCAGCGCCCGGCACAAACCCGTCAGACCGCATGATCTGCGTTTGCCCTGGTCGTAGCCTTTTTTCGGCTTGAGCGCGGGGCCGGGATCGGGTATTCTTCAGGACCGGCTTTACCCGGGAAACGCCCGCGTTCCCCCAGCCATCGTCTCAGACGTCTCAGATCTTCCCCGCCAGTCTTCCCCGCCAGAACGCAACGCTTCCGGGGAACAACCTCCGTGAGCACGGCGTTTTGTCATAGTGCTCGCGGCGTCCGTCAGTGACTCGCCGGCGCCGTTCACCGTCGGACACCATCCGAGGCCTCGAACCGAAGGAAGCCATGCCCGCCAAGGTCAAGTCCCGCCGTGAAGATCGCGACTACGAGGATCTCGTCCGCCTGTACCTCGAGGACGTCGGCCTTCACGACCTCCTCACCAAGGACGACGAGATCCGTCTCGCCCAGGCCATCGAATCCGGCATCGAGGCGCGCGGCAAGCTCGAAGCGACGAAGAAGCCGACCCCCACGCAGCGCCGTCAGCTGAACCGCACGATCCGCGCGGGTGACGAGGCACACCGTCAGTTCGTGAACTCGAACCTCCGGCTCGTGGTGTCGATCGCGAAGAAGTACCAGTCGTCCGGTCTGCCCCTGCTCGACATCGTGCAGGAGGGCAACCTCGGCCTGATCCACGCGGTCGACAAGTTCGACTGGCGGAAGGGCTTCAAATTCTCGACGTACGCGACCTGGTGGATCCGTCAGGCGATCCAGCGGGGCATCGCGAACTCGGCGCGGGTGATCCGTCTGCCCGTCCACGCCGGCGACATGCTCACCGCGCTGCTCAAGATGCGCGCCCAGCTCGAAGGCTCCATGGGCCGCACGCCGACGCTGGCCGAGCTCGCCGGCGAAGCCGAGCTCCCGCTCGAGAAGGTCGTCGAAGTCCTTCGCTACGCGGTCGACACCGTTTCCCTCGACGAGCCCGTCCGCGACGACGGCGACGCCGAGCTCGGTGACTTCGTCGAGGACCGCAACGCGGTCGCGCCGTTCGACTACGCGGCCACCTCGCTGCTGCCGGGCGAGATCGCCAAGGTGCTCGCCGTCCTCGACGATCGCGAGAAGACGATCCTCACCCTCCGGTTCGGCCTCGACGGCGCCGGTGAGCGCACGCTCGAGGAAGTGGCCGAGCACTTCGGCCTCACGCGGGAACGGATCCGCCAGATCGAGGCGAGGGCGATGTCGAAGCTGCGCCACCCGTCGGCCGACATCGGCGCTCGGGAGCTGCTCGAAGCGGTCTGAGCATCTGGTTCAGCGTCAGCCCTGCATCGAGGCAACACTGCATCGAACGGCCGCCCTCCGGGGCGGCCGCTTCGCGTTCAGGCGTCGTCGTTCAACAGGTCGAAGAGCTTCGCCGAGCGCGGCGTCGGTGCCGGCTTGGGGCAACGAGACGCCGCCGTCGACCACGATCGTCTGACCGGTGATGTAGCTCGACCGGCTGCACGCGAGGAAGAGGATGACCTCGGCGATCTCCTCGGGCTCGCCCATGCGGCCCGCCGGCATCCCGCTCGCGATCTCTGCGAACGCGTCCGGGTACTGCTCGAACATCGCGGTCAGCGGCGTACGGACGTAACCGGGCGCGACGCAGTTGACGCGCACCGACGGCCCGTACTCGAGCGCGCCGCTCTTCGTCAGCGCGATGACACCCGCTTTGGCAGCTGAGTACGCGGCTTCGTTTCGGGTCGGCGTGATACCCGACACCGAAGCATTGTTGACGATGGCACCGCCGTCGCCCTCGAGCATGAGCGGTACGGCCGCCTTCATCGCGTTGTACGTGCCAGTGAGGTTGACGTCGATCAACCGATGCCACAGCTTCTCGTCGAGGGTGTGCAACGGCCGGAGGTCGCCGAGGCCCGGCGTTGTTCACGAGCACGTGGAAGCCACCGAGCTGCTCGGCGATCTCCGTCAAGGCGATCGTGAGCCGTTCGCCGTCGCGGACGTCGAGTGGGAACGAATGGCCGTCGAGCTCGGCGGCGACCGCGTCGCCGGCTTCGGCGTCACGATCGATGATGGCGACGACTGCACCTTCGTTCGCGAACGCGGTCGCCGTCGCCTTCCCGATCCCCGATCCGCCACCGGTGACGACGGCGACCTTGCCTTCGAGCTCGGGGCCCGCAACTTCCGGCACGAGCGTTCACGCTAGACCGCGCGTTGGACGTCGTAGGCCAGACCGAGATCCTCGCGCGAATCGCACCACGGTGTTGTCGTTCGGATAGCCCCGGCCCTGCACGTTGAAGATCCGGAGCGCGGCCGCGCCGACGGGATACGGACCCCAATGCCATGTGCCCCGAAGCAGGTGCACGCACGTGTGCTGCGGCAGCAGGAACGCCTCGACGGTGCCGAGGTGCGCGTCATCGGTGAAGTCGACCTCGGCGGGTGCGACGACGATCACCGCGGCTCCGCTCATCGGCATCAAGGTCTGCGTGTGCGTATCGTGCCGGTTCAGCAGCTCGCAACGGAACGCGCCGTTGACCACTTCGATCTCGTCGAGCGTGTGCTCGATGTAGTTGACCCAACCGTCGTCGAGCGTGAACTCGAGGTCGGCCGTTTGCTTCCCGTCCCCTTCGTCCGGAGGCAGCACACCGAATGGCGCGAAGGCCTCGGCCGTCACCGGTTCGGGAGTGAGCTGGATGGTTCGCAGGTTGCTCATCGCTCCCTCCGTGCTGGCGTTAGCCTGACGCCGGCGTCAGTGTACGAACGCGGAGGCAGGCAATGGACGTACGTTCCATCGAGGAAGTCACGCCCGTCGTCGAGCACAACGGGACCGTTCCGGTGTGGTGGCTCGTGAATCCGCGCGAGATGCACGACATCACCAAGGGCGGGCACCTCGAACTGGTCAGCGAGTTCGAGGTCGCGGGTGGTGGGTACGTCGACCCGCACAACCACCCGACGCACGAGTTCTATTACGTCACTGCCGGCCGCGGCCTCATGACGATCGAAGGCGAAGAACGCGAGATCGGTCAGGGCGACCTCGTGCACATCCCGCCGATGGCGGTGCACAGCCTGCGACCCATCAGCGACAACGCTCCGATCCATTGCTTCTGCTTCGCGGTCGGCGTTCCGGACGCCGGACCGGTGAACTACACCGAGCACTGAGCCACGGCGCTTGCGCATCCTCGTCACGAGGCGACTGCCCGCAGGCGGCCTCGCCCCCTTGGAAGGTCACGACGTCGTCGGACCGAAGCCGGACGACGCGCCGTACACCCACGAGGAACTGTGCGCACTCGCGGCCGAGGTCGACGCGATCGTCTCGTTGCTCACCGACCGCATCGACGCCGAAGTGCTCGCGGCCGGCGCCGCGTCGGGGCGCCTCCGCGCCGTCGCGAACGTCGCCGTCGGCTACGACAACATCGACGTGACCGCCGCGGCCACCCACGGGATCGTCGTCTGCAACACGCCGGGTGTCCTCGACGAGACGACCGCGGACCTGGCCTTCCTGCTGATGCTCGCGGCTGCTCGGCTCGCGTCCACCGCCGAGCACGACCTGCGCACCAACGCGTGGCCGAGCTGGGGCATCAATCAATACCTCGGGCGCGACGTCCACGGCGCGACGCTCGGTCTCGTCGGCTTCGGGCGCATCGGACGTGCGGTTGCGTCGCGCGCCGTCGGTTTCTCGATGCGCGTGCTTCATCATGCCCGCCGGCCGACTGGTGTCGATGGCTTCATCGAGGATCTCGACGAGCTCCTACGGCAGTGCGACTTCGTCAGCCTGCACGTTCCCGGTGGGCCCGACACGTATCACCTGATCGACGCGCGTCGCCTCGCACTGATGAAGCCGACCGGTGTGCTCGTGAACACCGCGCGCGGCACCGTGGTCGACGAGGCAGCACTCGCCGATGCGCTGCACGCCGGCGATCTCTTCGCCGCGGGCTTGGACGTGTACGAACACGAGCCTTCGGTACACCCCCGTCTGCTCGACGCCCCGCGCACGGTGCTACTTCCTCACATCGGGTCGGGGTCACAGGCCACACGGACCAACATGGCGAAGCTCGCGACCTCCGCAGTCGCCACCGTCCTCGCCGGCGGCACCCCGCCCAACGTCGTCTGAAACCGGGTGGTTACGCGCGTTCGATGGGGGACGGGTCGAGGCCGAGCAGCTCGACGGTCGTCTTGCCGGCGCGCAGCGCGGTGAACATCTCGCGTTCCTTGGCCGCGCGCGCCCGGCCCGCTTCGAGCACGGTGTCGATCGCGTCGCCCGGGATGACGGTCACGCCGTCGCGGTCGCCCACGACCCAGTCGCCCATGTCCACCTGGACCTCTCCGACCGACGCGCGCACACCGACCGTGCCCGGCAACGCCTTGGTCGCGCCGCGCAAGGCGACCATGGCGCTGAACACCGGAAACCGGAGTCGCTCGAGGGCTTCGATGTCGCGCACGCCGCCGTCGATGACCAAACCGGCGATGCCACGCGCCTGTGCCGCGGTGGTGAGCACCTCGCCCCAGTAGCCCAGCTCGACCTCGACCCCGACGTCGACGACGAGTGCGCTGCCCGCCGGTGCCATCGTCGATCGCGACATGGATCGCGAGGTTGTCGCCGGGCGTGCACTGCACCGGGAACGCCGGCGCCGCGATCGCAGCTCCCGGCCACGTCGCCTTGATACGAGCCCGCATGGCCCGGCCACCACTCTCACCAAGCGTCGCGGATCCGAGCGCGCCCAACTCGGCGGCGAGATCGGAATTGCTCATCGACATCCCGGCGACATCTCCCGGCGCGCACTCGTTGGCGGAGGGCGAGGGATTTGAACCCTCGAGGAGGCTCAACGCCCCCTACTCGCTTAGCAGGCGAGCACCTTCGGCCACTCGGTCAGCCCTCCAGGGCGGGAGTATACGGGGCAGGTTCATCCGGGCTTCAGCGCATCAGGGCGTCCGACGGGCCCGCCCGACGTACATGTAGCTCCACGCTTTGGGGGCACCCTTCAGATAGAAGTTCTCGAGCTCATCGATGCGGAAGCCGCCCGTCTCGATCAGCGCAGGGATGTCGCGATCGAGGTGGCAGCCGCCGGCGAATCGTTGTTGGAAACCGTTGAACCGTTGTTGCGTGCGCGCGACCTTGGCGTCGGGCGCGTGTCCGTGTTCGGCGAAGCAGAACTCGGCATCGCGCTTCAGCACGCGGCGCAACTCGGCGAGCGCGCCGGCGACGTCGGGGATCGTGCAGAGCGTCATCGTCGAGAGCGCGCTGTCGAAGCGGTTGTCGGGGAGATCGAGCCGAGCACCGTCCAGACCCGCGGACGTGACCGGAACGGGACTCGACGCGATCCGCTTCGCCGCGATCGTCATCGCAACGCCCGACGGGTCGACGGCCCATACTCCCGTGACCGCGCCGGGCAGGTGCGGCAGGTTCAGCCCTGAACCGAAGCCCAGCTCGATCACGTCGCCCTGCAGCGGTGCACAGACCCGCTCGCGGACCTTGCCGAAGGTGGTGTTCCCGAGCATGACGTTGGTCATGCGCGGGACGATCTGCTCGGTGTAGAAGCCCACATCGCGAGCGTACGTTCGGACACCGACGAAGCGGTACGGTCGAGGTGTGGAACCCGTAGAGGCGCTCGAGCGCATCGCCGATCTCCTGGTACGGGGCGGTGAGCCCCGGTACAAGGCCCAGGCGTTTCGGCGCGCCGCGCGTGAGATCAAGCACGTACCGGTCGAAGAGCTGCAGCGTCTCGACGAGATCGGCCGGCTGAAAGACATCCCCGGCGTCGGCGACAAGACCGCCGCGGTCATCCACGAAGCCCTCACCGGTGAGACGCCGCAGTACCTGCAGAAGCTGCTCGCGCACGCGCCCGAACCCGGGAGCCATGCGGGCGAAGCACTGCGCGTGCAGTTGAAGGGCGACCTGCACGACCACTCGGACTGGTCCGACGGCGGCCACACCATCCGCGCGATGGCGGAGAAGGCGCGCGACCTCGGCCACGAGTACTTCGCGCTCACCGATCATTCACCGCGGCTCACGATCGCGCACGGGCTGTCGCGCGAGCGGTTGCTCGAGCAGCTCGACGTGGTGGCCGAGCTCAACGAAGAGCTCGCCCCCTTCCGCATCCTCACCGGCGTCGAGGTCGACATCCTCGACGACGGCTCGCTCGATCATGCCGACGACATGTTGGAACGCCTCGACTGGGTCGTCGCGAGCGTGCATTCGAAGCTACGAATGGACGGCCAGGCGATGACGCGGCGCATGGTGAACGCGATCTCGCATCCTCAGGTCGACGTGCTCGGACACTGCACCGGACGTCTGCTCACCGGTCGCGGCCGACCCGAATCCGAGTTCGACCAGGACGCGGTGCTCACCGCGCTGGCCGAGCACGACACCGCCCTCGAGATCAACTCGCGACCCGAACGCCTCGACCCGCCGAAGGAAATGCTCCGCGCCGCTGCGGCCGCGGGCCTGCGCTTCACGATCAGTACTGACGCGCATGCGACCGACCAACTCGACTGGCAGGCCTACGGCACCGACCGCGCCGCCGACTGCGGCGTGCAGATCGAGCAGGTCGTGAACGCCATGTCCGCCGACGACCTCCTCGCCTGGTCCAACAGCCGCTCGTAGCAAGCGCCCACATCCCCGCCGACCGCGGCCTTCTGCCACAGTCGCCGATCGTCGCGCTCGACGGACCGTCGGTGAGGACCGAGTCGCGATGCCGGTCATCGAGGGCACTGCCGGCGACACGCGGTCGAGCGGAACGTCATCGACGAGCACCGGTTCAGCAGCGGCGTCGTCGAACTCCGTTGCCGTGGGGCTAGCGTCCTGACCATTGCGGGTGACCCAACGGGGAGCGGCGATGACGGCAGGGATGACGGCGCGGAGACGGCTCGTCGGGGCGCTGGCCACGGCGGGCGACGCTGGGGATGGTGTCGGCCCCCGCCGCTGCCCAGTCGACCGAGGCGGCATGGACCGTCTACGTCGCCAATGCCTTCTCGAACACGGTCACGCCCATCGCGGTAGCCACCGACACGGCCGGCACCCCCATGCCCGCCGGCGACGGTCCGTTCGGCGTCGCCGTCACTCCCGATGGGGCCACCGTCTACGTCACCAATGTCGACTCGGACACCGTCACCCCCATCGCGGTGGCCACCAACACGGCCGGCGCCCCCATCCCCGTCGGCGACGGTCCGTTCGCCGTCGCCGTCACTCCCGATGGGGCCACCGTCTACGTCGCCAATAACTTCTCGGGCGACGTCACCCCGATCGCGGTGGCCACCAACACGGCCGGCACCTGCCGGTCCGTGCCGTCGCGTCATGCCGAGGGAACCGTCAGTCGCACGTCGCACGTCACCCCTCGTCCAACAGGCGGCTCCATGCCGGCGCTGATGTCGCCAGGACTCGATGGCACCGTCGACTGACGCGTCACCCCCATCGCGGTGGCCACCAACACGGCCGGCAGCCCCATCCCCGCCGGCGACAATCTGCAGGGCGTCGCCGTCACTCCCGATGGCGCGACCGTCTACGGCGCCAATGCAACTCGGACACCGTCACCCCGGTCACGGTGGCCACCAACACGGCCGGCACCCCGATCCCCGCCGGCGCCGGTCCGTCAGGCCGTCGCCGTCACTCCCGATGGCGCCACCGTCTACGTCGCCAAGGTCGACTCGGACACCGTCACCCCCATCGCGGTGGCCACCAACACGGCCGGCACCCCCATCCCCGTCGGCGACGGTCCGTTCGCCGTCGCCGTCACTCCCGACCAGGCTCCGGTGGCCGCCCTGACGGTGACCCCCGCGGCGGCCGGATCGCCGAGCACGCTCGACGCGTCGGCATCCACGGTCCGCTTCGGCAGCATCGCCGCCTACGCCTGGACCTTCGGCGACGGCACCACCGCCGTCACCACGACACCCGTCACCAGCCACACGTACACGGCGGCGGGCAACTACACCGCCACCGTCACCGCGACCAGTACGGGAGGCACCTCCACCACCCAGGTGTTCACCGGTCAGACCATGAGCCGCAACGGCGGCCCCCGGGCGGCGGCCACCGCCACCGCCCTCGTCCCCGAACCGCCACCCCAACACCACCACCGCCACCGCCACGGCCAACTCGGCCATGCTGCCCCAGACCGGCGGCGGCGAGATGCTGGTGGGCGTGGGACTGCTCCTCCTCGGGCTGGGCGCGGTGGCCGTCGCCGCCACCCTGGTCGTCGCTCGCGTCGCTGAACGCTCCGCCTCGAGCCGAACTCCACATCGGACCATGTCCCACACTCGTCGCGGCGTTCGTCGTTCGCTCGCACGCATGCCGTCGGAGGTCCCAGGGCGCGCACTGATGCCCGCTCTGGCGCGGTTGTGCCAGCCCGTGAGACGCGCAGAACGACGCTCGTATCGGTTCCCTAACGGCCGGCACGGAGTCACGCCATCGACGACGCGAACGGTGCCTGACGCGGCACTCGTGACGCGATCCGCATTCACGAGCGCATAGGTGCACATGGATGCGTACGGAGCGCAGTGGGTGGTTCGACACCAAGCGAGGGGAGCACTCGGGATCAGTCGCGCCAGACGATGGCGGACTCCCGCGGTTCGAGGTGGAGCGTGCCGCTCACTTGCTCGCCGTCGCGGGCGCGGATCGAAGAGACGCGGATGGCACCTTCGACGTCCGGCACGGACTGCGCGGCATCGGAGAAGTTGATCGCGACCAACGCGCGGTCACCGCGTGACCACGCCCACAACGCATCGCTGCTCGCCGGATGCGTTGCGTACGCGCCGCTACGGAGCTCGGGGATGGCGTTGCGCAGCCCGATGAGGTCGCGCGTGAACGACAGCATGGAGTCGGGGTCGTGCTGCTGCTGCGCGACGTTGCAGGCCGAAGGATCGCCGAAGGGCAACCACGGCTCGATCGCGGCGCCCGTGAACCCGGCGCCGGGTTCGGCCGTCCACTGCATTGGTGTGCGTTCTCCATCCCGACCGATGCGCGGGCCGTGGATGATCCCGACCGGATCGAGCACTCGTTCGACCGGCACATCGGTCTGCGGCATACCGAGCTCGTCGCCGTAGTAGATGAACGGCGTACCGCGCAGCGTCAGCAACATGAGCATCGCGGCGCGCGTCCGCATCGGGTCGTTGTCGCCCCATCGTGTCGCGACCCGCCGGTTGTCGTGGCTGCCCGCGGCCCAAGTTGGCTGGCACCCGGCCGGGATGAGGTGCCTCGGCCGCCTCGACGATCTCGCGGATCTCGACCGCGTCGAACTTCGCGTGCAGGAACATGAGGTTGAACGCAAGGTTCACCTCGTCGCCCCGACCGTAGAACGACGCGAGCATGTCGGGCTCGAGTACGTAGGTCTCGCCCACCAGGATTCGCTGCGGCTCGTACGAGTCGGCGAGCGCGCGCCACCGACGCAGGACCTCGTGCACCTCCGGGTCGCATGGTGTTGAACGTCTGCCGCTGGCCGCGCATCTGCGTGTAGGGATGGTCGTCCGGGGTCGACGGCGGGTTGTCGCGCAGGCCACGGTCCTTGACCACTGCGTGTGCCACGTCGAGACGGAACCCGGCGACGCCGCGGTCGTACCAGAAGCGGTAGATGTCGTCGAAGGCGGCGCGTACCTCCTCGTTCCACCAGTTGAGGTCGGGCTGCGTCGGCAGGAAGTTGTTCAGGTAGTACTGGCCGCTCGTTGCGTCGAGCGTCCATGCCGGGTCGCGAGGGTCGAAGCTGTTGACCCAGTTGTTCGGAGGCGAGCCGTCGGGCTTCGGGTCGGCCCAGACGTACCAGTCCCGGTGCTTCGACGTGCGCGACGACTTCGCGTCGAGGAACCACGGGTGCTGGTCGCTCGAGTGGTTGGGTACGAGGTCGAGCAGCACGCGGATGCCGCGCGCGCCCGCTTCGGCCACGAGCTCGTCGGCGTCGGCGAGCGTGCCGAGCTCAGGATCGACATCGACGTAGTCGGCGACGTCGTAGCCCCAGTCGGCGTTGGGCGAGACCGTGATCGGATCGAGCCAGATGCCGTCGACGCCGAGCCACTGCAGGTAGTCGAGGCGATCGATGACACCGCGCAGGTCGCCGACACCGTCGCCGTTCGCGTCCATGTAGGAACGGGGGTAGATCTGGTACAGCACTCCGTCGCGCCACCAGGAGCGACCGGGTTCGTCACGGGGATGTCTCCGGCATGTTGCGCACCGTATCGGCACCGATCGGGCCGGGTTCAGGTCGCGGTCGGCGGCCGGTTCGCCTTCCGCTGCGGCCCACATCTCGGCGTACCGCCCTGATCGGGCAACCAAGTCGTCGTGCGATCCGTCTTCGACGACGCGGCCCTGGTCGATGACGATGATCCGGTCGGCGAGGCGCGCGGTCTGCAACCGGTGCGCGATGAGGATCGTCGTGCGGCCGCTCGCCGCCACACCCATCGCGGCTTGCACCTTCGCCTCGGTCTGCAGGTCCAGGTTCGATGTCGCTTCGTCGAGCAGCAGGATGGCGGGATCGACAAGGTGGGCGCGCGCCAGCGCGATCAGCTGCCGCTGGCCCGACGACAGCGACCGGCCGCGCTCGCTGACCCACTGCAGGTATCCGCCCGGGAGCGACGCGATGAAGTCGTGGGCACCGACCGCCCGCGCCGCTTCCTCCACCTCGGCGTCGGTCGCTGCCTCGCGCCCGTAGGCGATGTTGTCGCGGATCGTGCCGGTGAAGAGGAACGCTTCCTGCGGCACGACGCCGAGCTGCTGATGGAACGCGACCTGGTCGTACGTGTCGACCGGTACGCCGTCGACGCACACCCGGCCCGAGGTCGGGTCGTAGAAGCGCGCGACCAACTTGATGACCGTCGACTTGCCCGCTCCGGTCTCGCCGACGAGCGCGACGGTCTCATCCGGTCGGATGTGCATGTCGACGCCGCGCAGCGCGTCATCCACCGCTGTCGCGTACCTGAAGCGCACGTCGTCGAGCACGACGTCGCCGCGTAGGCGTCCGGGCAACACCGGGTTGGCCGGCGGCGGCACCGACGTCGGCGTGTCGAGGAGGTCGGTGATGCGCGTGATGGCGACCCGGGCCTGCTGGTACGAGTCGAACACCTGCGACAGCTGCTGGATCGGAGCGAAGAAGAGGTTCAGGTACAGCAGGAAGGCGATCAGCTCGGCGACGTTCACCGAGCCGTTGTTCACGAGCACGCTGCCCGCGCCGAGCACGATCGCGGCCGCGATGCTCGACAGGAAGTCGACGAAGGGAAAGTAGATCGCAACCAGCCGCTGCGCCTTGATGCGCGAATCGCGGTATCCGGCGGCGACCTCGGAGAACTCTTCTTCGTTCTTCTGCTCCCGCACGAACGCCTGCGAGACCCGCACGCCCGAGAGTCCCTCCTGGAGGTTGGCGTTCACCGCTGCGATCTGCTCGCGCGCGGTCTCGTAGGCCTTCGACGATTGCTTCCTGAACCACAACGTCGCGAGCACGAGTGGCGGCAGGATGCTCCCAGTGATGAGCGCAAGCTCGGGATTCATCACTACGAGCGCGATTCCGACACCGATGAACGTCACGAGGTTGACGAGTGCGTTCACGAGGCCGTTCTGGAGGAGCTGCGACAACGAGTCGATGTCGGTCGTCATGCGGGTCATGATCCGGCCCGCCATCTCGTGCTCGTAGTAGTCGACGCCGAGCCGCTGGAGTTGCGCGAACACCTTGATGCGGAGCGCGTGCAGCAATCGCTCCGAGGTGCGGCCCATGACGCGAGCGTTCGCCCACATCACCCACCAGTCGAAGAGCGTGACACCGAGGAACACGAACGACACGGCCCACAGCGCTTGTGTCGACTGATCGACCACGCCGCGGTCGATGCCGTAGCGAACGAGCATCGGTCCCGCCAGCGTGCACATCGCGTCGACGGCGACGAGCACGAGTCCGAGCGACAGCCCCGCCTTGTACCGACCGAGGAATCGGAAGAATCGGAAGTCGCGCTCGGGCCGGCTTTCGATGGCGATGTCGACTTCCGGATCCGAATCGGCGGGCGGCAGCGCGTCGACCTGCGCGAGCAGTTCTGGAGTCGGTGCGAGCGCGCCACCCATGGTGGCGGACCAGTTCCCGCCGCCGCCACCGCCGCCGCCCGCCATCCGCATCTGCGTCGCCATCTGCGTGCGGCCGGCGATCTGTTCGCTGCGGAGTTCGTCGGCGTCGAGGCCATTCCACGCTGCGGGCGTGATGCCATCGACCTGGTTGCCGTTGGTGCCGGTGCCGTTCTTGCCGGATCCCGTCGAGACCAGCTCGTGCGCGTCGATGCCTTCGGCGTCACCACCGGGCCCGGAGAGCAGCAGGCGGTAGAGCGAACAGCGCGCCCAGAGCTCGTCGTGCGTCCCGGAGTCGACGACGCGTCCGTGCTCGACGACAACGATGCGATCAGCGAGCGACAACGTCGACCGGCGGTGCGCGATGAGGATCGTCGTCCGATCGACAGCGACGCGCCGGAGCGTCGCGTGGATCTCTTCCTCGATGCGCGCGTCCACCGAAGAGGTCGCGTCGTCGAGCAGGAGGATGCGCGGATCCGACAGCAGCGCGCGCGCCAGGGCGATGCGCTGACGTTGGCCACCCGACAACGTGAGGCCCTGCTCGCCGACCACCGTGTCGTAGCCGAATGGAAGTCGCAGGATGAAGTCGTGGGCTTCCGCAGCGCGCGCGGCGGCTTCGATGTCTCGCGGCGACGCGTCCGGCCGCGCGAACGCGATGTTGGCGTTGATGGTGTCGGAGAACAGGAATGAGTCCTCGAACACGACACCGATCGACCGGCGGAGCGACTGCAACGTGACATCGCGCACGTCGGTGCCGTCGACGGTGACACTCCCGTGTTGGACGTCGTAGAAGCGCGGCAGCAGCAGACCCACGGTCGACTTCCCGGACCCCGATGTCCCGACGAGCGCGACGGTCTCGCCCGCCGTCACCGTCAGCGAGAAGTCACTGAGCACCGGCTCCGTCGACGTGTAGCCGAACGTGACCGCGTCGAACCGCACCTCGCCGCGCGTCACCCTCAGTGGCTCCGCATCAGGGGCGTCCTGGACGACCGGCGTGGAGTCCAGAAGATCGAAGATGCGCTCGGCACCCGCTCGTGCGAGCTGGCCGACGGTCAGGATCGCCGCGAGCTGCCGGATCGGCGGCGTCAGCATGAGCATGTAGGTGGAGAACGCGAGGAACGTGCCGAGGCTGATGTTGCCCTCGAGCGCGAGGTAGCCGCCGAATGCGAGCACGGCGACCTGCCCGAACGCGGGAATGGTCTGCATCGTGGGCTGGAGCCGCGCCTGCATCTTCACGAGACGCACCCGCGCCGCGAACATGCGCTCGGACCGGTGTGCGAGGCGGTCGAGCTCGCGCGCCTCCTGGCCGAAGCCCTTCACCACGCGGACCCCGGTGACGTCTTCCTCGACGACGTTTGCGACATCGCCGGCTTTTTGCTGCGCGTCCCAGCTGGCCGGGAACACCGACGTACGCAGACGCAGCGCGCTGAACAACAGGGCCGGGGCCACGAGCAGCATCACGCACGCGAGGAGCGGCGACAGGATGAACATCGCGACGATCGACACCACGAACATCAAGATGTTGGCGACCCCGATCGGCATGAACTGGAGGAAGCCCTGGATCAGCGCGACATCGGATGATGCGCGGCTGACGAGCTGCCCGGTCTGCAGTTCGTCGTGACGCGCGAAATCGAGGCGCTGCAGCTGACGGAACACCGATGTGCGCAGGTCGTGCTGCACGTCGAGGGCGATGCGGCCGCCTCGATATCGTCGGTTGTAGGCGAAGACGAAGACGAGCACGGCGAGCGCGATGAGCAGCGCGAGCCAAGGCCCCATTGGTCGATCGCCCGCCGTGATGACGTCGTCGACGATCACCTTCTGCACGAGCGGGAGGATCGATTGGATCAGCTGCCCACCGATCGCGACACCGAACGCGATGTACGCATGCTTCTTGTGCGGTTTCATGTAGCCGATCAGGCGCCGCACCCAACCCGGCTTCCTCGTCCCGGTCGGAGGTCTCGGCTGGTGTGCGGCCGGGCGCGGTGGTGCGTCGATCATGCGCGCAACCGAGTGGCGAGCCGACGCGTGTAGTACGCGGTGAGCGCGTGGTCGAGATCGGTCAGCGACGCAACGAGCATGTCGGCATCGCGCGCGTCGCCGAGCACATCCGCGATCGCGTCCGCCATCGACGCCTCGGAGTTCTCGAGCGCGGCGCGGCCGTCGTCGGTCACGACAAGCCGCTGCGACCGCCGGTCGCCGGCCACCGCTTCGCGCACGACGAACCCGCGCTCGACGAGACCGTCGACGACCGCGGTGATCGTCGGTTTCGCCACCGCGAGGCGCTCGGCCACCAGCGAGGACCGCTCGTCACCGCCCGCGACGAGCGCGAGCACGCGGTACTGCGCCAACGTGAGCCCGCCGGTCGCTCGTTCGAGCTTGCGAGCGGCGAACGCGAGGGCCCGCACGGCGGGTCTGAGTTCGGGGCGCCTGAGGTCCGATGCCGTCACTGCTGTGAGGATACCGAACCGTTAGGGCTCCGAACTATCCCGTCCGTCGGACTGCGGTCCCCTCGGCGAACTCCAAACCAGACACTCGATGTCAGGGTCTCCAGCGCATCATGCGGATGCTCCGATTCCCCCGACGGAGCGTCAACCCCACGAACGGAGCTCGTCATGGATTTCAAGCTCGAACTCGTCGCCGTCCCGGTTTCCGACGTCGACCGGGCCAAGGCGTTCTACGAGAAGGCCGGCTTCAACCCCGACCACGACCATGTCGTCAGCGACGAGATCCGCTTCGTCCAGATGACGCCGCCCGGTTCGGCGTGTTCGATCGCGTTCGGCAAGGGAATGGGCAGCGCGAAGCCGGGGTCGGTCGCCGGCCTCCAGCTCGTCGTCGCCGACATCGAAGCGGCGCGCACCGAGCTCCAGGGCCGCGGGGTCGATGTGAGCGCCGTCGAGGATTTCCCGTGGGGCCGGTTCGTCTACTTCAGCGACCCCGACGGCAACGGCTGGGCCGTGCAGGAGATCCCGAACTACGGATGACGGGCGAGTTCCCGGATCACGGGTGGAAGTACGCCCAGAGGATGCCCACCAGCCATGCCACCCCAGTACAGGTAGATCTCGGGTGTGACTCCGTAGCGGCTCGCTTCGTAGCGGACCAGTTCGGCGTCGTTCGGCAGCAAGCGCGACGTGATCACGAACGTCCGCGTCGCGGGGGCCGGTGCGGGCAGCGGAGCAGGATTGAAGTTCTGGGCAAGATTGGCCCTGAACACCGCGATGCCCTGCACCGGTGCCTGCTGGATCGGGAAGCCGAACCCTGCCGCGCCGGTCTCGATCCCCGCCCGTTCGGCCGTCGAGAACGACGAGTTGAAGCTGACGGGTGTGTACACGCGGTACGACGCGCAGCGCCGATGCCGCGTTGCCGGCCGCGTCGGTGCTCGTGACCGTGAACGACTTCCGGCCGATGGTTGCGGTGTCGATCGCGGTGCCGTTGGCCCTCGTGCCCGTGCACGACGCGACCGTGTGCGCGTCCGAGCACGTGAACGCTGCGTTCACCGTGTCGGTGGTCAGGTAGCGCCCTCCATGGGCGGGCGACGTCAGCGCAATGGCCGGCGGGGTGACGTCGAGGACCGTCGTTCTCGTCAGCACGGTGTTCGGTGCTGCGTTCGGGCAGTCGTAATCGGTGGTGAGGATGTCGACCCCTTGTTGCCCGGTCGTGAGCCGAACCTGGAATCGTTCGAAACGAGTCGTCACTTCCGCGGTCGGCGCTGCGGTCGCGCGGATGGTGACCTCGAGCTGCTTCGGTGTGAAGGTCGCACCCGTGAGACCTCCGTCGACGTCCGGCACGGTCAGCACTGCCTTGCCGTTGACGATCGACGCATAGGTGTTCGCTGCGTTGGCAGTTCCGGTACCCGGCACCGTGCGCACATCGATGATCGTCCCGCCGCTCGGCGCGGGCACGACGTACTTCGCGTTCGTCGCCACCGTCGACGGCAACACCGACATCGAGCCCGGACTGAACCGGAAGACGAACGTGTCGGCCTGCGGAACGATCGTCGGGGCGGCGACGGGCGCCGGGATGGCCTGCGTGAACGGGACGACCGGCTGGTTGCACGTGATCGGGATCACGTTCGGCCCTGCGCCCGCGTTGTAGTTCTGCGCGACCGGCGTGCGGGAAACGACCTGGTAGGAGACCGTCCGACGGGAAACGTTGCCGAAGTTGTCGGTGGCGGTGACCGTGAAGTCGCGACGACCGGCGCCGGTGTTGATCGGGGTGCCGTTGGCCACCGAACCGACACACGACTGCATCCCGGTCTCGCCGTCGGAACAGGAGAACGACGCGTTCACGACTTGCCCAGGCGTGTACACGGCGCCGGCGAGCGGCGCGTTCAGCGTGATGCCGGGCGGATAGGTGTCACCTTCGTTCGTTGCCTCGACTCGGAGATCGACGCGACCGGTGTCGACGCCGCCGAGTCCGTCCGACACCGTCACGATGAAGAAATCGGCGCCGAGATATCCCGCGAGCGGCGTGTACGTCGCGGACGCGCCGTTCACCACGACCGTTCCGCGAGACGGTGCCGCCGCGGTGAAGGTCAAGGCGTTGCCGTCGGGGTCGGTGGCCGTGAGCGCGATCACCTTCGGCGTGTTCTTCGTCACCGGCACGAAGCGGTCGGTGAACACCGGCGCGCGGTTCCCGGGCGTGTCGACGTTCGTCGTCGCGGTGACCGTGTTCGCGTTGTTCGGCGCGCAGTCGGCATCGACGGGTCCGATGCCGTCGATGTCGACGTTGGCGGTTATGCGGAACGGGATGAGCCAGCGGATCTGGGTGCCGCCGGCGGTCGGCGCGGTTGTCGCCTGCACGATGAGGTCGGGCGTGGGATAGGTGGACCCGTTGATCGGCACGTTCCCACTCGTCGTGACCACGATGTCGTTGCCCTGCTTCGAGGCCGAGGCGCTGAGTTGACTTCCGCCCGGCGGCGCCTGCGTCGACACTGCAGTCACGTTCAAACCGGTCGGGATGTGCATGTACACCTGGCCGCCGCGATACGTACCCGTGATCCCACCGGGGAGGGTCTGGCGGAACGGTGTGACGAAGCGATACGTCACCGCGCCGCCGGCCACCACCGGGTCGACGGAGTCGGACACGGTGGTCGTGTAGGCCCCCGCCTGCGCGCCGAACGCGTCTGGCACGTGAGCGGTGCGTTCGTCGTGGTCTGGCTGTCGGCGGCTGCGCTCGTCATACCGAGCGAGACGCCGGCCACTGTCGCGGCCAACGCGACCGCCCCTGCCACGACCACCGAGATCCACCGGCGCTGCATCATCGTTCCCCCCGAACCGATCTCGACGTGCGCCGAGTTGTGGTTCGGGGGACATCGTTTCCTGACACGGGCGTCAGTGAAACATCGAAATTTTCTCGGCCTCTCAACATCGGGTCGTTTGCCGGTCGTACCGAAGGCTATTGACAAGAAATATTGTCAGGCGCGAGGCTGCTCTGGTGCAGGACGTCGAAGTGATCGAGGACCCGGCGGCAGCCGCAGTCGCGCTCGATCCGATCCGGAGCCGATTGCTCCAGGCGCTCGTGGAGCCCGGATCCGCCGCCGCATTGGCGAGCAAGATCGGCATCACTCGGCAGAAGGTCAACTACCACCTGCACGCGCTGGAGGCGCACGGCCTGGTCGAGGTCGCCGAAGAACGCAAACGCGGCGGCATCACCGAGCGGGTGATGCGCGCGACCGCGGCGAGCTACGTGGTGTCGCCCGCTGCGCTCGCGGAGGGCGCGGTGGATCCCGACCAGGCGGCCGATCGTCTCTCGGCGCGCTATGTCGTGGCACTGGCCGGCCGGGTCGTTCGCGAAGTCGGCGACCTCGCGCGCCGCGCGGCGACGGCCGGGAAGCGTCTGCCGACCATGGCGATCGACACCGAGATCCGATTTCGTTCGGCGGCCGACCGCGCCGCGTTCGCCGACGAGCTCACCGCGGCGCTGCTCGAACTCGCCGCGCGCTACCACCACGACGACGGCCGGCCTCACCGTCTCGTCGTCGCTGCCCACCCGAAGCCCGAGCCCGTGGACGGCTCTCACGAAATGGAGATGTCATGACGACCCCGGATGTCCCGCTCCGCATGGAGCTCACGTTCGAATTGCCCGCGTCGCCCGATCAGCTGTGGGAAGCAATCGCGACCGCGAACGGCATCAGCGCCTGGTTCATCCCGACCGAGTTCGACGAACGCGTCGGCGGCGCGGTCGCGTTCCACATGGGCGAAGACACGTCGCGCGGCGAGGTCACCGCGTGGGAGCCGCCGCATCGCGTCGAGTACGCCGAACCCGGCTGGGCTGCGCTCGCCGGTCACCCAGATGCCGAGGTCACACCGCTCGTCAGTGAGTTCCTGATCGAGGCGCAGGCCGGCGGCACGTGCGTGCTCCGCGTCGTGAGCAGCGCGTTCGGAACCGGGGCCGACTGGGAGCAGGAGTTCTTCACCGAGATGGAGAAGGGCTGGCGCCCGTTCTTCGACAACCTCCGGTTGTACCTTGTCGAGTTCCCGGGCCAACGGGTGACGTCCATGTCGGTCGACACGCAGATCGCCGGCTCGGTCGACGACGTGTGGTCGACGGTGCGCAGGGCCTTCGGTGCGAATGCCGTCGGCGATGCGATCCACGCGAACGGGCTCGACGCGAAGCGTCGCGCGCATCGGCACGGATCCGCGCGAGATGCTGCTCCGCGTCGAATCTCCGGTGCCCGGCTACCTCGCCGTGCTCGCCTACGACATGGGTGAAGGCAAGGCGATCGTGCGCGTCGAGGGCTACCTCTTCTCGGACGACGCGCCCGCTTACGTCGCACGCGAAGAGCGGGGATGGAAGGCCTGGCTCGACGCGCTCGCCGTGTCCGCCTGAAACATCCCGCGAGCCGCGATGAGAACCGCGTCGCAACGCGGTCTCACTCACATGGCCGAGCAAAGGACCAACAGCGTGAGCGGAGCACTGGCGATCCAAACCGACGGTCTCGTGAAGACGTTCGGCGAGACCCGCGCCGTCGACGGGATCGACCTGCGGGTTCCGCCCGGGACCGTCTACGGCGTGCTCGGGCCGAACGGCGCGGGCAAGACCACCATGATCCGGGTGCTCGCCACCTTGCTCCGAGCCCGATGCCGGCTCGGCTCGCGTGTTCGGACACGACGTCGTCACCGACGCCGACGCCGTGCGCGGCTGCGTGAGCCTGACCGGACAGTTCGCGTCCGTCGACGAAGAGCTCGACGGACGCGAGAACCTCGTGCTGCTCGGACGGCTGTACGGGTTCTCGCGCCGCCAGTCGGAAGAACGCGCCGGCGAGTTGCTCGATGCATTCGGCCTCGCCGACGCGGCAGACAAGCTCGTGTCGGAGTATTCGGGCGGGATGCGGCGGCGACTCGACATCGCCGCCAGCATCGTCATCACGCCGCAGCTCCTGTTCCTCGACGAACCGACGACCGGTCTCGACCCGCGCAGCCGCAACCAGGTCTGGGACATCGTGCGCGTGCTCGTCGCGGCCGGCACGACGGTGCTGCTCACGACCCAGTACCTCGAGGAAGCCGACCAGCTCGCCGATCGCATCGCGATCATCGATCACGGCAAGGTGATCGCCGAAGGAACGAGCAGCGAGCTCAAAGCGTTGGTCGGCTCCGGTGCGCTCCAGATCCGGCTGCACGTCGCCGAGCAACGTGCCGACGCGCAGCGTGCGCTCGACGGTGTGTTCGGCGACTCGGTACGGCTCGAAGTGGATCCCGCGGCTCTGTCGGTGCGCGGCTCCGAACCCGAGCAGGCGGCCGAGGCGCTCGCAGCGCTGGCGCGGAACGGTATTGCCGTTGCCGAGTTCGCGCTCGGTCAGCCCAGCCTCGACGAGGTGTTCCTTGCGCTGACCGGTCACGCGGCCGACGACGACAACGTCGACCAAGACGACTTCGGCCAAGAGGACATCGGTCAAGACCGAATGGGCGAAGAGGACGCAGCATGACGGTTACCGAGACGACGACAATCCTCTCCGAGGACACGCTGCGCTCTGCGCTCGCGACGCGACCGCGTCCGCGCACGCCATCGGCGGCTGCCGCCTCGCTCGCGTTCGCGTGGCGAGCGATGCTGAAGATCAAGCACGTGCCGATGCAGCTCTTCGACGTCACGGCGTTCCCGATCATGTTCGTGCTGCTGTACACGTACCTGTTCGGTGGCGCGCTCGAGGGGTCGACGAGTCGTTACCTCCAGGAGCTGTTGCCCGGCATCCTCGTCATGACCGTCTCGATGATCACGATGTACACGGGCATGGCGTTGAACACCGACATCAGCAAGGGTGTGTTCGACCGGTTCCGCTCGCTGCAGATCTGGCGACCGGCGGTGCTCATCGGAATGCTGGTCGCGGACGCGGCGCGCTACGCGATGGCATCGGTGGTCGTCATGGTGCTCGGGATCGCGCTCGGGTTCCGTCCCGACGATGGCTTGCTCGGTGTCGTGCTGGCGATCGGTCTGCTGCTCGTGTTCGCGTTCAGCCTCTCGTGGGTGTGGACGTCGATCGGGCTGTCGGTGCAGAAGCCGGAAACCGTCATGCAGCTGAGCATGACCGTGCTGTTCCCACTCACGTTCGCGAGCAACGTGTTCGTCGACCCCGCGACGATGCCGGGTTGGGTGCAGGCGTTCGTGAAGGTGAATCCCGTGACCCACCTCACCACCGCGGCCCGAGGTTTGATGCACGGCAACGTCGACGCCGGCCAGATCGGCTGGGTGCTGGTGTGGAGCGCGGCACTCGTACTCGTGTTCGCGCCGCTCACGATGCGCCTCTACAACAAGGAGCGTTGAGCCGTGGCCACAGCCCGACCAGTAGCCGAGCTTGCGCCGGAGTTCAGCGCCGAGGACGCGACCGCAGCGGCCTGGGACGAAGGACGTCGCGTCGTCGAGGACGCGCGGCTCTCGTGGATCACGACCGTGCGCCCCGACGGGCGACCGCACGTGACGCCGCTGATCACCGTGTGGATCGACGGTTCGTTGTACTTCTGCACCGGCCCGGACGAACGGAAGGGTCGGAACCTCGCCGAGAACCCCCACGTCGTCCTCACCACGGGCTGCAACTCCTACGACGAGGGTCTCGACGTGATCGTGGAAGGTGACGCGACGCGCGTGCGAGACGAGGCGACCTTGCAACGAATCGCCGACGCGTACGTCGCGAAGTACGGCGAGGAGTGGCGCTTCGGCGTACGCGACGAAGCGTTCTACGACCCGAAGGCCGCCGAGACTCACCTCGCGTACGTGTTCGAGGTCGCGCCGGTGAAGGCGTTCGGGTTCCGCAAGGGCGACTTCAGCCAGACCCGCTGGCGCTTCTCGTCAAGACGCGGGTGACGTTCGGACGCACGAGTACGGTCAGGAAGACCCGTCCGCGATCGCCTTCGACAGTGGCGACGGGAATCTCGGGCAGCACGCGTTTCCCGCCGAACCAGTCGGTCAGCCGCGCCGCTTCGCGCTCGAGTGCGCGACGCCCCTCGCGGCCGACGTCCTCGAGTGGTTGCAGTTCGACCTCGCCGTTGTCGCGTTGGCGCCACCCGCCGACGATGCGGCCGTCCCACCACATGGACGCGCCCGCGTTGCCGGTGGAGTCGACGAGCTGCGGCTTGTACGACCCGAGGTACCACTCGCGGTCGATCCAGCCCATCGTCGTCGGATCGAGCGGGGGCAACAGCGCGGCCCACGGCTCGACCGGGTCGGTTTGCTCGATGTCGTCGGCGAGCACGTATCCCGTCGTACCGCCGAGATCGACTGCCACGGCGCCGATGTCGGCGAGCGCGGCGCGCACCGCGCGCACCGTCGATCCGAGCCACCACTTGATGTCGGCTTCGGTGCCGGGTCCGAACACGCGCAGCCACTGTTCGACCATCGCCGCCACCGCTTCGCGCTCCGGCACCGGTTCGATAGGTGCGCCCAGCCACGACACGGTCGCGGCCCAGCGCGGCCGGGACACCGACCAGCCGCCGTTGTTCGAAGCGCGTACGACGAGCCCGAGCGCCGACAGGACGGTCAGAACGCGCGGCCCGACCGCCGCTGCACCGCCCCACGATTTTCCCTCGCCGTAGGTGATCGCGCCCTCGAGCGCCGGGATCTCTGCCCGCAGTTCCGACGCGGTCGCCTCCCGCCCGTCGGCCAGCGCGGCCATCACCTGCTTCGACGCGTTGCGCAGCCAGCGCGCGCCGTCACGCCGCAGACCGGCCGCTTCGACCTCGCGGATCAGTCGCGTGCCTTCCCTGGCCGCGATCCGGTCACTGGCGGCGCCTTGCGCGAGCGGCAACGTTGCACGAGGAAAGAGGAACACCGTGCGCCGCATCGCCAGGTGCTTCACCAGCGACCGGTCTTGGTACAGCACGCGTTCGAGGTCACGCACTTGCATTCCGTCGACCCGCGCCCACGCCGACAGGTACACGGTGACGGGATCGGTGGCGTGCAGGCAGACCATGCTCTTCGCCGCGTCGACGGGTTCATCGGCGCGATGACCCGGCGCCAACCTGTGCCGGCACGCCAACCTCGCTCGACGTTCCGAGATGCTGATCGTTCGCAACACGCGCTCCTCAGCCCGCATCAGGCGCGCTGCAGGAGACCGAGAAGGCGGGAGGCAAGGCGCTCCGGGGCGAGGTGTTCCTCGTACCACCGCCGCGCGTTCGCCTCGAGCGCGTGGCGATATTCGCGATCCGAACGCAGTTGTTCGATCGCATCGTCGAGCGATGCGGGTGAGCCGTCGACAACGTGCAGGTGGACGCCGTGTATCAACGGGGCCGGCAAGACGCGATCGATGGGCAGGGTGATGATCGCCTTACCCATCGCGAGGAACTCGCCCAACTTCCATCCGAGGCAGCCGTGCACGGCCGGATTGTTGAATGCCACCGCCGACCGGCCCACCTTTTCGAGGTACTCGGTGAGCGGATAACGCGCGGGCGCGGTGTACGGCAGGACCTCGGGGACGTCGCTTCGCCGGCGCGGCGCGAAGCCACCCTCGAAGTCGAGTCCGGCGCGCGCCGGCAGGCTTCGATGAAGCGGATGCGCGGCGGATTGACGTCGTCGTGCTTCGCCCAGGGCCATGCAGTGAAGAACACGTAGTCGGGATCCGAAGCGCGTGGTCGGTAGTCGTCGATCGACCCCCGCTTGCGCTGATGCGCGTACAGCGCACGCGTGCGGTCGGCCGCGATGCGCATGCGTATGCGAACGCGCGGCTTCTTCGTGCGCCCTTCAACCGCCCAGCGCCACGTGTGTGCGAGATGCCGGCGCGTCAGCGCGTTCGAGCTCAGGCGGACGCCGAACGTCGGGCCGAGCGCGACGACGTGCTCGGCCGCGTCGGGCGCGACGTTGACCATCCCGTACACCGATGCCCACGCCTGGCCGCGGCCATTCACGGTCGTCTGGTCGGCGAAGACGCAGAACCGCGCGCGGCAGGATCGCCGGCGAGACGGAACGCGAGCAGTCGCCCGTGGCCGTAACTCGGCGGGAACCCCTCAGTCGAGTATCGGATCGCATCGGGGCCGAGGCACCGTGCGAAACCCTCCAGCACGAGCGACGCGTAGGCCAGGTTCGAGGCTGGATGCACGACGATCCCGACTCCGGTAGTCGGCCTCGTCATCGCCTCGTGCGGGTCGGTTCCAAGTCCACGGCGTGACCCTACGACGAGCCCGCTGCGGAAGGAGGTGTCGAGCGGAGGGAGTGGGATTCGAACCCACGGGGCTCATCACCCAACGGTTTTCAAGACCGTCCCGTTCGGCCGCTCCGGCACCCCTCCGAGGAGGAGGCTACCGACTCGGTTTGTGGCGGAGCGTGCCGCGCCGGGGCCGCGCCGGTTCAAACGGACTTGCGCGGCGCGACGTAGTCGAAGCCGGTGTACGGCCGTAGCACCTCGGGGACGACGAAGCCGCCGTCGGCGTCCTGGCAGTGCTCGAACAGGAACACCAGCGTGCGACTCACCGCGATGGCCGTGCCGTTCAACGTGTGCACGAGCGCGTTGCCGCGGTCACCTTTCACGCGTGTTCCCAGCCGGCGCGCGGAGTAGTCGGTGTAGTTCGAGCAAGACGTGAGCTCGCGGTAGCGGCCCTCCGACGGCAGCCATCCCTCGATGTCGAACTTCTTGGCGGCCGCGGGGCCGAGGTCGCCGGCGGCGACGTTGAGCACGTGGTACGGGATCCCGAGTCCGCCGATGAGCCGTTTCTCGATCGAGAGGATGCGATCGAGCTCGGCCCACGATTCGCTCGGGTCGCAATAGGCGAACATTTCGACCTTGTCGAACTGGTGCACGCGAAAGATGCCCCGCGTGTCCTTGCCGTACGTGCCCGCTTCTCGACGGAAGCACGTCGAGAAGCCGGCGTAGCGAGCCGGCAGCTGATCGGGCGTGAGCGTCTCGGCCCGGTGGATCGCCGAGAGCGCAACCTCGCTGGTGCCCGTGAGGAAGAGGTCGCCGTCGTCGACGTCGTACACCTGCGCGCGATCGGTGGGGAAGAAACCCGCTTCCTCCATCGTGCGTTCGCGCACCAGCGCGGGCGTGACAACCGGCACGAACCCCTCGTCGACGATCGCGCGCATCGCGTAGTTGACGAGGGCGAACTCGAGCAGCGCGGCTTCCCGCATGATGTACGCGAACCGACTGCCGCTCGCCTCGGCCGCGCGCGCAGTGTCGACGAAGCCGATCGCGTCGGAGAAGGCTGCGTGGTCGACGGCGGGCGCTTCGGTCGTGTCGCCGATCACCTCGACCACGTCGCCGTCGTCTTCGCCGCCGTCGGGCACCGATTCGTGCGCGGGGTTCGGGACCCCCAACGCGAGCGTGCGCAACTCCGCCTCGACAACCTGCAGATCAGATTCCTTGGCGGCGAGATCCTCCTTGAGCGCGCCGGCCGCCGCGATCTTCGCCGGACGCTCGTCGGGCGGTGCCTTCCCGATCGCCTTGGAAGCCGCGTTCTGGCGCGCACGCAGGCCGTCGACCTCCTGGATGAGCGCCCGCCGCGTCTCGTCACGCGCGAGCACCTCGTCGATCAGGCCGGCGCGCACGCGTTTGCGCTCGATGCCGCGCCGGTACTCGGGCTCGTCGCGCAGTCGCTTGAGGTCGATCATGCGTCACCCGGCCCGCGGATCTGCGCGCGCAGCTGGTCGATCCAGACGGTCGCGTGCTTCCACGCTCGCCCGTGCGCGCGCCGGCGCTCGACACCGGCTTCTGCCGGCCCACCAACCGGGTAGCTGCCGAGGAACTTGACCTCGGCCTGCTTCGCCGAGAGGTTGCGAAGTCCGTCGGCGACGAGCTCGTCGGCGACGTGACCCTCGACGTCGATGAAGAAGCAGTAGTCGCCGAGGCCGCGCTTGGTCGGACGGGATTCGAGCTTCGTGAGGTTGACCGAGCGGGCCGCGAACTCCTGCAGGATCGCGAGCAGCGATCCCGGGCGATCCTCGCGCTGGAAACAGACGATCGTCGTCTTGTCGTGGCCCGTGGGTGCCGGGATGCCCCGCCCGAGGAGCACGAAGCGGGTCTGGTTCTCGGGGTGGTCCTCGATCTCGGTGGCGAGCACGTCGAGGCCGTACATCTCCGCCGCGAGCGTGTTGCAGATCGCGGCCTGATCGGTCCGCTTCGACTTCGCGACCTCGGACGCCGCCTCGGCAGTGGAGTACGACGGTCTCGTGTCGGCCCGCGGGAGCTTGTTGGAGAGCCAGGCGCGGCACTGCGCGAGCGCATGCGGGAAGGAAACGACGCTCTTCACGTCGGCCAAGGCAACGCCCGGCCGGGCGCACAAGCTGAGCGAGACCGGCAGGTCGATCTCGCGCTGGATCAGCAGTTCGCTCTCGAAGGCGAGCGTGTCGAGTGTGACCGACACCGTGCCCTCGATCATGTTCTCGATCGGCACCAGGCCGGCATCGAACTCGGCTCGTTCGACCGCGGCGATGACCTCGGGGACGGACCGCTGTGGGGTGCGCGCACACGCCGCGAGGTCGTCCTGCGTCAGCAGGGCTTCCTCGGTGAAGGTCCCGGGTGGCCCGAAATAGGCGACGGTTCGCACCGGAAAAGCGTACGTGACGCCTCGGGACCCGACCCCCGCCCTTCCGCACAGGCGCGGCCTGACCACACGGCGCTACCGTGCGGGCAGTCGTCCCAACCGAGTCATCAAGGAGGCCGCTATGCGGGCCGCAGTGTTCACCGAAACCGGCGGAGCCCTCTCATTCGAGGATCTCGAGCCCACCGCGCCGGGTCCGCGCGACGTCGTCGTCGAGCTCGGCGCGAGCGGCGTCTGCCACTCGGACCTGTCGATCAAGAACGGCTACGTCGCCATCATGCCCGGCACCGTGCTCGGCCACGAAGGCGCCGGCAAGGTGCTCGAGGCCGGCGCCGAGGTCACCAGGGTGAAGGTGGGCGACCGCATCATCGCGTCGTTCATCCCGGCCTGCGGCACCTGCTGGTTCTGCCTGCACGACTCGTCGCACCTGTGCGACAACGAGATAGCCGTCATGATGTCGATGCGCGGCAACCGCCCCGACGGGAGCCAGTACATGGGCATGACGGGGCTGGGCACGTTCGCCGAGCAGATGACCTGCAACGAGAGCTCGGTCGTGAAGATCGAGACCGAAGTCCCCGACGAGCAGCTCGCGCTCATCGGCTGCGGCGTCACCACCGGCGTCGGCGCGGCGCTCAACACGGCCGAAGTCCAGCCGGGCACAACGGTGGCCGTGATCGGCTGCGGCGGTGTCGGCCAGGCCGTCATCCAGGGCGCCCGCATCGCCGGTGCGTCGCGGATCATCGCCGTCGATCCGGTCGAGATGAAGCGCAAGACCGCGGAGCAGCTCGGTGCCACCGACTTGGTCGACCCGAACGATGGCGACCCTGTGGCGCAGGTGCAGCAGCTCACGAGCGGCCGCGGCGCCGACTACGCGTTCGAGGTCATCGGCCTGCCCGAGACGACGCTCCAGGCGTACAACATGATCCGCAAGGGCGGCACCGCCGTGATGGTCGGCATGACGCGTGCCGACGCGCAGGTCACGATCCCGACGTTCGACCTGTTCTTCAACGAGAAGACGCTGAAGGGCAGCAAGTACGGATCAGGGCAGGTACGCCGCGACTTCCAGCGGTATGTCGACCTCATCGAGACCGGCCGCCTCGACACCTCCGCAATGGTGTCGAAGACGATCAAGCTCGACGACGTGAACGACGCGTTCACCGCGATGGAGAACGGCGAAGTCATCCGCAGCGTGATCACCTCCTTCTAGGTCCTCCTCGATCGACTTCATGCACACAGCGAGGGGGCTGTAGTCATGTGGCCCGGTCTCCACGCGGCTGAACGGCCGGACAAGATCGCGTTCGTCATGGCGAACAGCGGCGTCGCGGTCACGTACCGCGAGCTGAACGACCGCTCGAACCAAGTCGCGCAGCTGTTCTTCGACGCCGGGCTCCGGTTCGGCGACCACGTCGCGATTCTCATGGAGAACCGGCCCGAGTACTTCGAGGTCTGCTGGGCCGCGCAGCGGTCAGGCCTGCTCTACACGTGCATCAACTGGCACTTCACCGCCGAGGAAGCCGAATACATCCTCGACGACTGCGATGCGCAGGTGCTCGTGATCTCGGATGCGTACCGCGATCTCGCGGCCGAGCTCACCGACAGGATGCCGCGCGTCACCGTGCGGCTCATGGCCGGTGATCAGATCGTCGATGGGTACGAGCCGTACGCCGCGGCGCGTGACCGCTACCCGGCCGAGCCGCTCGCGGAGGAGATCGAGGGCACGCCGATGCTCTATTCCTCCGGCACGACCGGACGGCCGAAGGGCATCAAGTACCGGATCACGAAGGAGCCTGTGGGCTCGATGCCCGCCAACATGGGCTTGCTCACGGCGATCTTCCGAATGGACGGCGACTCGGTGTACCTGTCGCCCGCGCCGCTGTACCACTCGGCGCCGCTGTTCTACTGCATGAGCACGATGCGACTCGGCGGCACTGTGGTGTGCATGGAGCAGTTCGATCCCGAAGACGCACTGCGCCTGATCGAGCAGTACCGCGTCACACACAGTCAGTGGGTGCCGACGATGTTCGTGCGCATGCTGAAGCAACCGGCGGACGTCCGCACCAGGTACGACCTCTCGTCGCACCGCTGTGCGATCCATGCGGCCGCACCGTGCCCGGTCGAGGTGAAGCGTCAGATGATCGAGTGGTGGGGACCGATCATCGAGGAGTACTACTCCGCCACCGAAGGCATGGGCGCCACATACGTCAACAGCGAGCAGTGGCTCGCGCATCCCGGCTCCGTCGGCCAAACGCTGCTCGCGCCGATCCACATCGTCGACGAGGACGGCGACGACGTGCCGCCGGGTGAGATCGGCACCGTGTTCTTCGAGCCCGCGACGAGCCGCCCCGGCTTCGAGTACCACAAGGACGAAGCGAAGACGCGCGAGACGTTCGACCGCCACGGCTGGGCGAGCGTCGGCGACATGGGCTACCTCGACGACGAAGGCTTCCTCTATCTCACCGATCGCCGCACGTTCATGATCGTCAGCGGCGGTGTCAACATCTATCCGCAAGAAGCCGAGAACGTGCTCATCAACCACCCGAAGAGTGTTCGACGTCGCAGTGTTCGGCATTCCCGACACCGAGATGGGCGAGACGGTGCACGGGGTCGTCCAGCCCGTGAAGTGGGACGACGCCGGCCCTGAGCTCGAACGCGAATTGCTCGACTTCTGTCGCCAGCACCTCGCGCACTACAAGTGCCCCAAGGCGATCGACTTCGACCCCGAACTGCCGCGTCAACCGACGGGCAAGCTCTACAAGCGCCTGCTGCCGCGACCGCTATTGGGGCAACAAGACCTCGCGCATCGTGTAGGCGGCCGAGATGGAACCGGGGCGCCTCATCGCGAGCGGGCGGGACGCCGACATCTTCGAGTTCGGGCCCGACCTCGTGCTGCGCCGCACCCGTGGCGGCCGGTCGCTCGAACGAGAAGCCGGCGTGATGGCCTACGCGGCCGAACATGGCTTCCCCGTACCGGCGATCCACGAGCTGCGCGCGAACGACACGGAGCTCGTGATGGAACGGGTGCCGGGGCCGCTCATGGTCGACGCGATCCTGAAGCGACCGTGGACGATCACCAACGCCGCGCGCACGCTGGCCGACCTGCACGATCAGCTCCACGAGATCTCGGCGCCCGACGGGCTTCCGCAGCTGCCCGACGGCGGCACTGCGCTCGTGCACCTGGACCTGCATCCGTTGAACGTGATCGTGCACCCCGTGCGTGGACCCGTCGTCATCGACTGGGCGAACGCGTCGCGCGGCGAAGGGCTGAGCGACGTCGCGCTCACCTACGTGTTGATCACATGCCCGCGCGTGCCCGGGTCGATCGTGGTGCGCGCGGCCGCGGCGCCGCTGCGGTCGGTGCTCGCGACACGCGTTCATCCGGCGGTACCGCGGTCCCGCCCTCGACGCGCGCATCGCGATCGCGGCCGAGCTCAAGGCACTCGACGCGAACATCGCGCCCGACGAAGCCGTGACGATGAACAAGCTCGCCGCCCGCATGCGCGCCCGCGCCTGAGCGGCGGCACCCATCGCGCGTGGCGGCGGGATGACGGGTCCCCCCGGGTCCCGTCATCCCCGGCCGGCGCCGAAGCCGACGTTGCGACCGGCGCCGTGTCCCCGCCTCCGCAGGCAGGAAGGTAAACGCCACCACTGTGGGCGGTCAACGGTACGGTTCTGCGCGATGACCGCTGCCACCGATCGCCTCGCGCTCGCCGCACGCGTCTACGCCGCGTCGCACCTCACCGGAACGTTCACCCTGCGCTCCGGCGTGACGAGCGACGAGTACTTCGACAAGTACCGCTTCGAGGCGGAACCGGCACTGTTGCTCGACATCGCCCGGGCCATGGCACCGCTCGTTCCCGAAGGGATCGACGCGCTCGCGGGCCTCGAGCTCGGCGGCGTGCCGCTCGCCGCGGTGCTCTCGCAGGTCACCGCGATTCCCGCTCGGTTCGTGCGCAAGCAGGCCAAGACGTACGGCACTTGTCAACTCGCCGAAGGCGGCGACCTCGAGGGTGCCCGCCTCTGCATCGTCGAAGACGTCGTCACCTCCGGTGGCGCGGTGCTCGACGCGGCGCGCGAGCTGCGCGCGCGAGGCGCCGTGCTCGACACGGTCGTGTGCGTCATCGACCGCGAATCAGGTGGTGTTGCTCAGCTCGCAGACGCAGATCTCGCACTGCGGTCGCTGTTCACCATGACGGATCTTCGTCCGGCTCACGACTCACGATGACGGCGTCACGATGACGGCGCTGCGTCTGACGTGACGTCGACGCCGCAGGCGTCGAGCACGTCGGCGAGGAAGCGGTCGTGTTCGGATTCCCGGGCGAGGTCGTGGGCCTGCAACCGGCGCTCCCCGAACTCTTCGTTCATCCCGCGCACGACACACGACGCCTGCCGATCGGTGAGCCCGGCCTCGACGAGATCGCGTTCGGTCGCATCGGGGTCGTAATCCGGATTCGCGCACGCGGCCGCGCCGAACACCAGGATCGCGGCGACCATCACGAGCGCGAGACGGCGCTTCACAGTCCGCAAGATACGGTGACCGCGGCCATGACTCAGCAACCGCGACCCGATCAACCGCCAGCCGATCAACCGCCCGACCGAGCACCAGCTTCCCGAAGGACTCCACGCGGTCCGTTCGCTCGTGCTCGTGAACACCGGCGACGGCAAGGGCAAGTCGAGCGCGGCTTTCGGTGTGGTGATGCGCGCCGTGGCACGCGGCTGGAAGGTCGCGGTGATGCAGTTCCTCAAATCCGGTGAATGGCACGTGGGCGAACAGGACGTCGCGCAGCGTCTCGGCGTCGACTGGTGGGCGCTCGGTGAGGGCTTCACCTGGGACTCCGAGGACCTCGAACACGACCGAGCGATCGCGCAGGACGCATGGGCCCGTGCACGCGCGACCATCGAAGCCGGCGAGCACCGGCTCGTCGTCCTCGACGAGATCACCTACCCGATGACGTGGGGATGGATCGACACCGACGACGTCGTGACCACGATCCGCGGTCGGCCGGAGACGGTGAGCATCGTTGCCACCGGTCGCGATGCACCGGCCGCACTGATCGACGTGGCCGACACCGTCACCGAGATGCGCAAGATCAAACACGCCTACGACGTCGGGATCGCCGCCAAGAAGGGCATCGACTACTGACCGGCCGGCACCACGCCGCCGAAATCGGGACAATCCGAAGCCACTTCCAAGGTTCCTCCAAGGGCCGCCTCGCAGGATGCACACATCGACAAGTCGCGGAGTTGCGGTCCACGCAACCGGCGCACCGGATGTAGGAGCAGCGATGTTGGCAGAGGCGAGCACCCAGGAATTCGGCTCCGACGGCATGCGGACGGCAGTCGTCACTCTCCTCGCCCGGGCCGAGAGCCTCGACACCGGCTCCCGTGACCTGCACCCGATGGTGGCGACCGCGTATCGGCGCCGGGCCGCCGAGCTGAAGTTCGCGGCGTGGCTCGGGGCGCTGCGCACCGCACCGGTTCCGGTCGACGCGGTCCTCCGCGGCCGCACCGTCCACGAAGCCGCGTAGACATCGAGATCCCCCGGCTGCTGCGTCCCCAAGAGACCTCGCAGCAGCTTCACACGAAGGGCCCTGTTCCCCCCGACAGGGCCCTTCGTAATTCCGGAGCCCGCACGCTTCCGGACCGCGTAAGTCGTTAGTTCACCACACTAACTATCTGCTACGCTCGGGTCGTGCTGATCGACCCGCCCATTGCCGCAACCGCTGATCCGGTCGCCGTCGCGGGTCGTTTGCGCCAGACCGTGTTCCGCATGGCCCGGGTCCTGCGCCAGCAGGACGACAGCGGCTATGCCCCGGCATTGCTGACCGCGTTGGCGGTCGTCGAGCGCGAAGGTCCGCTCACGCTCGGCGCGCTCGCGACGCAGGAGCAGGTCGCACCGCCCACGATCACCAAAGTCGTCGACGCACTCGAACGGCAAGGGCTCGTCGAGCGTCTCCGCGACGAGAAGGACCGGCGGGTGTGGCGGGTCCGGATCACCGCGCGCGGCAAGCGCCAACTCGAATCCAGCCGCACCCGACGTACCGAGTGGCTCGCGAGCCAGCTGCGCGACCTGAGCGACGCCGACCGGGCTCGTCTCGCTGCCGCGCTCGACGTCCTCGAACGAGTCACCGCCGCTCGCCCCGCGCAACGCGAGGTGCCGGCACCGTGACCCGGCTCAAGGGCTTTTCCGACGCGACGTTCCGATCGTTGCGGTACCGCAACTTCCGGCTCTTCTTCATCGGCCAGGGCATCTCGCAGATCGGCAACTGGCTGACGCTCGTCACGCAGACGCTGCTCGTGCTCCACCTCACCGACAGCGGCATCGCGGTCGGGCTCCTCACGGCGTTCCAGTTCGGGCCGGTGCTCTTGTTCGGCGCGTGGGGCGGACTCATCGCAGACCGCTCCGACAAGCGCCGCCTGCTGCTCTTCGTGCAGTTCTTCGCCATGGCGCAGTCGTTCATCCTCGCCGCGCTCGCGCTCATGGGCGACCCGCCCCTCGCAGCCATCTATGCGGTCGCCTTCGCGGGCGGACTCACGATGGCCTTCGACAACCCGACCCGGCGCGCGTTCGTCGTCGAGATGGTGCCGGAGGACGACGTCAACAACGCGGTCTCGATGAACAGCGCGGTGATGACCTCGTCGCGCGTCATCGGCCCCGCGCTGGCCGGTCTCCTGATCGCGACGGTGGGCTACTCGTGGGCCTTCGCACTCGACGGCCTGTCCTACGTCGCGGTGATCATCAGCCTCTTGATGATGCGTCCGTCCGAGCTCCGTCCGTCGCCCGTCGCCGAGCGCGGCAAAGGTCAGGTGCGCGCCGGGCTCGCGTACGTGAAACGGGTCCCCGAGCTGTGGGTACCGCTCGTGATGATGGCGATCGTCGGCACGCTCGCCTTCAACTTCCAGGTCGTCATGCCGTTGCTCGTGAAGCGCACGTTCGACAGCAACGACGCGATGTTCACCGTGCTGTTCTCGGTGGTGAGTGTCGGCTCGCTCATCGGCGCGCTCTCGACGGCGAGGCGCACGGAGATCAAAGTTCGCCACATCATCATGGCGAGCATCGGGTTCGGCGTGACGATGCTGCTCATGGCCGTGACGCCGACCCTCGCGGATCGCGTTCCCGATCGGCATCGCCCTCGGCTGGGCGAGCATCAGCTTCCTGACCGCCTCCACGGCGATCGTGCAGGTGCGTGCTGCGCCCGAGATGCGCGGGCGTGTGCTCGCACTCCAGGCCATCGTGTTCCTCGGCAGCACGCCGATCGGTGGGCCCATCCTCGGGGTCGTGAGCCAGGAGCTCGGGCCTCGGGCCGGCATCGCGCTCGGCGGCATCGCCTGCCTCGTCGCGGCCGCGTTCGGAATCGTCGCGATGCGGCGCTTCTCGAACGTCACGTCGGAGTCGTCGCTCGCGCCGCCTCCGACGGACGGTGCGTGCGCGAGGGGGGACTTGAACCCCCACGCCCTTGCGGGCACAGGAACCTGAATCCTGCGCGTCTGCCAATTCCGCCACTCGCGCGAGGGCCGGAGGGTACCAGCCGAAGAGATCGCGGAGCGGTGAGACCCACGGGCTATAACGTCGTTCGATGGGTTTGCAGCGCTTCGAGCGTCGGCTCGAGCGCCTCGTCGAAGGCGCGTTCACCAAAGCGTTCCGTAGCGGCCTCCAACCCGTCGAGATCGGCCGCCGCCTCGTACGCGAGACCGACGCGGGTCGGACGCTCGGGGTGCGCGGCACCGTCGTGCCGAATCGGTTCTCGGTGCGACTCTCGCCCGAGGATGCCGAGCGCTTCGCCGGATTCGCAGATGTCCTGCAACGCGAGCTGCAGGACGCGGTGCGTGAGCACGCGCGCGACGAGGGCTACCACTTCATCGGCCCCGTCGAAGTGCTGATCGACGCCGACGAGCGGCTCAAGCGCGGCGACATGAAGGTCGTCGCCGAGATCGTCGGAGCCGAGGACGGGATGGTGGGCGCGATCGTGCTGGCCGACGGCACCCGGGTGCAGCTCGGGCAGGAGACGGCGGTCATCGGGCGGATGCCGGAATGCGCGGTGGCGCTCTCCGACCCGCAGGTGTCACGGCACCACGCCGAGATCCGACCTGACCACGGTGGATTCCGTGTCGTCGATCTGGGCTCCATGAACGGCACACTGGTGAACGGAACCCGCATCACCGAGCACCCGCTCGTCGACGGTGACCAGATCGTCGTCGGCGGGACCACCTTGCGGTACGAGGAGTCCTGAGCGCCGGATGTCCGAGCAGGTCCTGACCGTCCTCAAGTTCTGCCTGCTCGCGCTGATCTACCTGTTCCTCGCGCGCGTCGTGTGGGTCGTCGGTCGAGAGATGCGGGGGACGCCGGCGGCGGCCAAGGTCTCGGCCGCGCCTGCCCCCCGGCCGGCGCGCAAGGGCTGGCGCGTCGTGGTCCTGGAACCCGACACCGAGCGCGGCCGCGACCAGTGGATCAACGGCGAGGCGACGATCGGGCGGGGTGGCGGCTGCACGATCTCGCTCCCGGCCGACACCTTCGCGTCGCAGGTGCACGCGCGTGTCGTCGAGCGCGACGGCCAGCTCTACCTCGAAGATCTCGGTTCCACCAACGGCACGTTCCTCAACGGCAAGCAAGTCGCGAACACCGAACGGCTGCGCAAGGGCGACCGCGTACAGGTCGGCCAGACCGTGCTCCGAGCCGAACGCACATGAAGCTGACGGCCGGTGCGTTCTCGGACGCCGGGCAGGTGCGCGACAACAACGAGGACGCGCACGTCGTCGACGATCGTCTGACGCTGTTCGCGATCGCCGACGGGATGGGCGGACACGTCGCAGGGGAAGTCGCGTCGTGGACCGCGATCGAGGCGCTCCGGGCTGCGGTCGCGAACGGTCGGCCGATCAACGACGCGATCACTTCGGCGAACGCCGCCGTCGTCGAAAAGGCGAACAGTGACCCGAACCTCACCGGGATGGGCACGACGATGACGGCGGTCGTCGTCGCCGGCGGGAACCGACTCCTCGTCGGCCACGTCGGCGACTCGCGCGCGTACCTCCTGCACGAGGGCACGCTCCGGCAACTCACCGACGACCACAGCCTCGTCGGCGAGTTGGTGCGCGAAGGCCGGCTCACGACCGAACAGGCAGTGTCGCATCCACAACGCGCGGTCGTGACGCGCGCGCTCGGCGTGGACGAAGACGTCGAAGTGGACGTGTACATCCTCGAGGTCGTCACGGGCGACCGGCTCGTGATCTGCTCCGACGGGCTCACCGACATGGTGCGCGACCGCGACGTGGAACGCATCGCCCGCACCGAGACCGATCCGCAACGAGTCGCGGAGGTGATGGTCGACAGCGCCAACACGGCGGGCGGGATCGACAACATCACCGTGGTCGTGATCGACGTCGACGAAGTCGACGACGCCGACACGTTGGCCGCGGCGCCGGCTCGCCGAAGCCCTCGTCGTGGACGACGCGTCGCCGCCCACGCCGGTGCCGACCAGCGCGCCCGATGTGGAACCGCCACCGCCACCAAAGCCGCCGCGCCCGACGCGCGCCCGTCGTATTCGCGGCGCGCTGCTGCTCCTGATCCCGTTGCTCCTGATCATCGGGCTCGCGGTCGGCGCCGTCGGTTGGTACGCCGCGCCGGTCGTTCTACGTCGGCACCGACGCCAACCGGGTGGTCGTGTACCGCGGTGTCCCGGGCGGCGTGCTCGGCTGGAACCCCACCGTCGAGCAACGCAGCGGCCTCACCATCGGGGAGCTCCTGCCTGTCGATCGGGAAGCGGTGGAGGACGGCGCAGCCCGCGGTTCGCGCAACAAGGCCGACGACTACGTTGCACGGCTGCAGGAGCGCGTCGATTCCACGTCGACGACCACCACCACGACCACGACGACCACCACGACGACACTGCCCCCGACGACCATCCCGGTCGTCCCGCCGTTCCCCTTGCCGACGCCGACGCCATGACTGCCGGGGTCATCAACCGCACGCGCCGGCGCTCCGAGCTCGCGCTCGGGATCCTCGTCGTCATCCTCACGGGTGGCGGCTACGTGCTCGTCGCGCTGTCGGAGGACACCGAGCTGCCCGCCGACCTGTGGCTGTTCCTCGGCGCAGTGCTCGGGCTGTTCGTCGTCGCGCACCTCGCAGTTCGCCGTTTCGCACCCGGCGCGGACGCCACCTTGTTGCCGCTCGCCGCCGTACTGAACGGCATCGGCTTCGTGACGATCACGCGGCTCGACCGCGAGCTCGCGCGCATCCAGGCCGGTTGGGTCGCGGTGGCAGTGATCGCGTTCGTCGCCACACTCGTCGTCGTGCGGAACACGCGCTGGCTCGAGCGGTACCGGTACACCTTTGCGCTGCTCGGCGTGCTGTTCCTGCTCCTCCCGTTGGTACCGAGCATCGGGCGGACGCTCAACGGCGCGCGGCTGTGGGTGTCGATCGGACCGCTCAACTTCCAGCCCGGCGAGATCGCCAAGGTGCTCCTGGTGGTCTTCTTCGCGTCGTACCTCGCCGACAACCGCGATCTCCTCGCCGCCGGCAGCGTGCGCATCGGGCGGTTCTTCGTGCCTGCGCTCCGCCACCTCGGCCCACTCGCGCTCGCGTGGGGCTTCTCGATCCTCGTCATGGTGTACGAGAAGGACCTCGGCTCGAGCCTGCTGTTCTTCGGAGTGTTCGCGGCGATGCTCTACATGGCGACCTCGCGCGCGTACTACCTCGTGGTCGCGCTCGTGTTGTTCGCGATCGGCGCGTTCATCGCGTACCAACTCTTCGGGCACGTTCAGGTCCGCGTCGACACCTGGATCGATCCGTGGAAGGACGCCGCCGGCGACGGCTACCAGATCGTGCAGTCCTGGTTCGCGTTCGGCACGGGAGGGTTCGCGGGCACCGGCCTCGGGCTCGGCAACCCCGACAAGATCCCGAACGCCGCCACCGACTTCGTGTTCTCCGCGGTCGGCGAGGAGCTGGGGTTGATCGGTACCACCGCGATCATCATCGGCTTCATGCTGCTCGTCGGCAGCGCATACCGGGTCGCGGTCGACGCGGTCCGCCCGTTCTCGAAGCTGTTCGCGGCCGGTCTCGCGACGATCATCGGCCTGCAGACCGTCATCATCATGGGCGGCGTGACCCGCGTGATCCCCCTCACCGGCATCACGCTCCCGTTCGTCTCGTACGGCGGCTCGTCACTCGTCGCGAACTTCGTCCTGCTGGCGTTCCTGTTACGCATCTCCGACGAGACGGCACGCGCCAGGGCCGCCGCGTGAACGCCACCATCCGTCGCGTCGGTTTCGGGATGCTCGCCCTGTTCCTCGGCCTGATCGCACAGCTCACGTACTTGCAGATCGTGCGTGCGAACGACCTCGAGAACGACCCCGGCAACATCCGCGTGTTCCTCCGCGACTACGTGCGACCGCGCGGACTCATCCTCACCGCGGATGGCGTCATCCTCGCCGAGTCGCAGGAGACCGACGACGACCTGGAGCAGATCCGCGTCTATCCACCCGAAACGGCGTCGTTGTTCGCGCACATCGTCGGCTATCAGGCGGTGAACCTCGGCAGCACCGGCGTGGAAGCCGAGTACAACGACCAGCTCATCGGCCGTGACTTCGACATCGCGATCGACGACCTGACCGAATTCTTCAGCGGCGAGGACCGGCGCGGCAACGTCGTGCTCTCGATGACGATGCAGGCACAGCAGCTCGCGGCAAATGCGCTGAACGGCCAGCAGGGATCGGTGGTCGTGCTCGACACGACGACCGGCGCGATCGTGGCCGCCTACTCGAACCCGACGTTCGACCCCAACCCCCTCGCGAGCCACGACACGCAGCTCGCGAGCGCGTACTTCCAGGCGTTGAACGCCGATCCGACGAAACCTTCGCTCGCGCGCGCGTGGCGCGAGATCTTCGCGCCCGGCTCGACGTTCAAGGTCGTGACATCAGGCGTCGGTCTCGAGAGCGAGCTCAATCCGCACGCGCCGAGCCCGCCCGGGCCTCCCTACCGCCTCACCGTCGACAACCCCGTGTATCCACGACTCCGCGAGCTCGACCTGCCGCAGAGCTCGAGTCAGCTCGAGAACTTCGGTGGCAACGAGTGCGGCGGCACGCTCGCGCAGTCGTTCCGCGTGTCGTGCAACACGACCTTCGCGCAGATCGGCCTCGATCTCGGCGACACGTTCGCCACTGGCATCCAGCACTTCGGCGTGAGCACCGCCGCGCCGAACACCGACCTGCGGCCCGACGTCGTCCGCAGCCGCGGCCCGCAGCCCGGCGACTTCCAGGAGAACCAGGCCGGATTCGCGCAGGCGGCCATCGGCCAAGGCGCGGGGAACGCGACGGTCGCCGTGACACCGATGGCGATGGCGATGGTGGCGCAGTCAGTGGCGAACGGCGGCACCATGCTCACGCCGCACGTGCTCGGCCACGTCGAGAACAACGACGGCGAGATCGTGCGCGGCACCGCGTACGAGCCGAATGCCTACCAGCAGTCGATGCAGCCGGCGACCGCCGCGACGGTTCGTGACCTGATGGTCGACGTCGTGAACAACGGTACGGGACGCCGAGCGCAGGTACCGGGTGTCCAGGTCGCGGGCAAGACCGGGACCGCGCAGGTGCAGGACGAGCCCGCGCACGCGTGGTTCGTCGGATTCGCACCGGCCGAAGCGCCCCGCTTCGCGATCTCCGTGATCGTGGAGAACGGTGGGAGCGCCTCGGGTGGCGACGATGCAACCGGCGGCCGCGTGGCCGCGCCGATCGCCGCGCAGGTGCTCGGCGGACTCCTGGCGCCATGACACCGAGCCCGATGAGCGCTGGATAGGGTTTTTCGAATGTCTCTGGTCGAACACGTGTTCTCGAATCGTTACGAGATCCAACGCGAGATCGCCCAGGGCGGCATGGCCGAGGTGTACCTCGCGCACGACCGGCTGCTCGACCGTCCCGTCGCTTTGAAGGCGTTGTTCCCCGAGTACGCGCGGGAGCCTTCGTTCGTCGAGCGGTTCCGGCGCGAGGCGCAGGCCGCCGCGAACCTGAACGATCCGAACATCGTCGGGATCTACGACTGGGGCCAGGAAACCGGCACGTACTTCATCGTCATGGAGTACGTCGAAGGCCGGGCCCTGCGCGATCTCATCCGCAGCGAAGGCGCGCTCGACGGCAACCAGGCCGCGGAGATCGCGGCCGAGATCGCATCGGCACTGGCATTCGCGCACCGCAGCGGCGTGGTGCACCGCGACGTGAAGCCGGGCAACGTGCTCCTCACGCGCACCGGCAACGTGAAGGTCACCGACTTCGGGATCGCGCGCGCCGGCGCGAACGATGCGCTGACGCAGACCGGCTCGGTGATGGGCACCGCGACCTACTTCTCGCCGGAGCAGGCGCAAGCCCTGCCGGTCGACGGTCGCTCGGATGTCTATTCGCTCGGCGTCGTGCTCTACGAGATGGTGACCGGAGTGGTGCCGTTCACCGGCGACTCGCCGGTCGCGGTGGCGTACAAGCACGTGCGCGAGACACCGACGGTGCCCTCGCAACGCAACCCTGATGTGCCGGAGCCGCTCGAGCAGATCATCCTCACGGCGCTCGCCAAGGATCCCGACGACCGCTACCAGACGGCCGACGACATGCGCGCCGACCTGTTGCGTTTCCGGCGCGGCCGGCCGCTCGCAGCCGCGCCCGTCACCGCGCTCGTCGCGGAGGTTCCGGCGGTCGCCGGAGTCGCCGCCGCAGCCACGATGCAGCAACCCGCCGTGGTCGCGCCGGTCGACGCGGGACCCGTCGACGAGCCACCCGGACGCCGGCGCGCGCTCATCATCGCGTTGTCGGTGCTCGCGCTCGTCGTGCTCGCCGGGCTCATCGGCGGCTTCCTCCTGCTGCGCAGCGACAAGGACCAGGTGAGCGTGCCCAACGTCGTCGAGCAGGACGTCACGGTGGCAACGCAGGCGCTCGAAGCGGAGGGCTTCGAGGTGGAGGTCGAGAACGTCGCCGACCCGGCAGTCCCCGTGAACATCGTGATCCGACAAGATCCCGCGGCCGACGAAGAGGCCGATGAGGGCAGCACGGTGACGCTCACCGTCAGCGCGGGACCCGAGACCGTCAACGTGCCGAACGTCGCGGGCACGAGCTTCGAGGAAGCGAAGGAACGCCTCGAAGCCGACGGTTTCCAGGTGGCGCGCCAGGATGAAGCCGACTCGAACGTCGACGCGAACGACGTGATCCGCACGGATCCCGCCGCGGACACGCCCGCGCCGCGCGGCGGCACTGTGACGGTGTTCGTCTCCACGGGCGAAGAGCAGGTCACCGTGCCGGACGTGACCGGACAGGACGCCGACACTGCCTTCGACGCGCTCGCGAACGCGGGTCTGACGCCTCGGGAACAGAGCGAGGCGAGCAACGACGTCGAAGAGGGCAAGGTGACGCGGACCGACCCGGCCGCAGGTCAGCGGGTGGCGCGGGGCGCGCAGGTCCGCCTCTTCGTCTCGAGCGGACAAGGCGACGTGGAGGTTCCGCAGATGGTCGGCAACACGGAGGCCGAAGCCCGATCGGCGTTGAGCGCCCGCGGCCTGACCGCGAGCACGATCAGTCAGGAAGACGCAGCCAACGTCGGCAAGGTGATCTCGCAGAACCCCGGCCCCGGGTCGTCGGTGCGGCCGGGCAGCAACGTCGCGCTCACGATCGGCGTGGCGCCGGCGGCGACGACCACCACCACCACGACAACGCCGTAGGACGATCGATCTGGTGGCGACGCGATCGCTCGCGCAGTGGTACGCCCGCAACGGTCGCCACGACCTGCCGTGGCGCGCGGCGCGTGATCGTTGGGCGGTGCTGGTGTCGGAGGTGATGCTGCACCAGACACAAGTGCCGCGCGTGCTCCGCGCCTGGCCGAGCTTCATGGCGGAGTTCCCCGACGTCGAGACCACCGCCGCGGCCGGGCCGGCGGCCGTGATCGCCGCCTGGGACCGGCTCGGCTATCCGCGCCGGGCCCGCTGGCTGTGGGAGTGCGCCGCGATCGTCGCGCGCGACGGCTGGCCCGATGATCTGCGCGCCCTTCCCGGCGTCGGCCGGTACACCGCCGCCGCGCTCGCGGCCCAGGTCGACGATCGCGACGTCGTCGGCATCGAGGTCAACATCCGGCGCGTGTGCGAGCGCGTCGCGGGCCGGCGGCTCGCGGAACGCGACGCCGAGACCGAAGCGGTCGCGATCGCCGATCCACTCCGGGGCCGCGATCGACTGCTCGCGTTGATGGATCTCGGAGCGACGGTCTGCACCGCGCGTACGCCTTCGTGCGCCGCATGCCCGATCGCGAGCCGGTGCGCGACGCGCGGCCCGCTCGACGGTGAGACCAAGCACGAACAGTCGCCCTACGAGGGCTCGTTCCGGCAGCGGCGGGGGCGGGTGCTGGCCGAACTGCGATCGCGCGACGAGGTTGCGCTGCACGAGCTCGATGCCGATGCGCTCACGTCGCTCGTGCGAGATCGGCCTGGCCGGCATCACCGACGGCCGTGCTCACCTCCCGCACCCGGCCTAGGGTCAGGGCCTAGGGTCAGCAACGTGGAGAAGGGTCTCGCAGGCAAGGTCGCATTGGTCGCCGGCGCGACGCGCGGCGCCGGACGGGGCATCGCCGTGCAGCTGGGCGCAGCCGGTGCGACGGTGTACGCGACGGGCCGAACCAGCGGGTCACAGCGATCCGAGATGGATCGGTCCGAGACGATCGAGGAGACCGCCGCGCTCGTCGACGCCGCCGGTGGCCGCGGCATCCCGGTGCAGGTCGACCATCTCGTGCCCGAACAGGTTGCTGCGCTGGTGCAGCGCATCGAATCCGAACAGGGCGCGTTGAACATCCTCGTGAACGACATCTTCGGCGCGACCAAGATCGAGTGGGAGAAGACGGTCTGGGAGTCCGACCTCGACCTCGGTCTCCGTACGCTGCACCGTGCCGTCGACACGCACGCGATCACGAGTCACTACGCGTTGCCGCTGCTCCTCGAGACCCCCGGCGGCCTCGTCGTCGAAGTGAACGACGGGACCGATGAGTACAACTCGACGAACTACCGCGTCTCGTTCTTCTACGACCTCGCCAAGGCGTCGGTCGGCCGCATGGCATTCGCGCTCGCGCACGAGTTGCAGGACCACGATGCAACCGCGGTGTCGCTCACGCCGGGTTGGCTGCGCTCCGAGGAGATGCTCGACGCATACCGCGTGACCGAGGACACCTGGCTCGACGCGACCAAGATCCAGCCGCACTTCGCGATCTCCGAGACGCCCGCGTTCGTCGGCCGCGCCGTGGTCGCGCTCGCGCAGGACCCCGACGTTGCGCGCTGGAACGGGCAGTCCCTGTCGAGCGGCCAACTCGCGCAGATCTACGGCTTCACCGATCTCGACGGCAGCCGGCCGGACGCGTGGCGCTACCTCGTCGAGGTGCAGGACCCCGGGCGGCCTGCGGATGTGACCGGCTATCGCTGAGCGCCCGAAAGGAAGTTGCGCAGCAGGTCGTGGCCCGCGTCGGTGAGGATCGACTCGGGATGGAACTGCACGCCTTCGATGGGGAACTCGCGGTGCCGGAGCCCCATCACCAGGCCGTCCTCGGACTCGGCCGTCAGCTCGAGCACGTCGGGAACCGAATCACGCTGGACGACGAGCGAGTGGTAGCGCGTCGCGGTGAGCGGATTCGGGATGCCCGTGAACACGCCGACATCGCGATGGCGGATCTCGGAGGTCTTCCCGTGCATCACGCGCGGCGCCCGCACCACGTCGCCGCCGTAGAGCTCGCCGATGCACTGCAGGCCGAGGCAGACGCCGAACACCGGGACGCCGCGCTCGCCGAAGTGGCGAATCGCCTCGTTCGAGACGCCGGCATCGGCCGGACGGCCCGGGCCCGGCGACACGAGCACCGCATCGGGCGCCATCGCGTCCATCTCGTCGAGCGTCACCGCGTCGTGACGGTGCACGATCGGCTCGGCGCCGAGCTCACCGAGGTACTGCACGAGGTTGTAGACGAACGAGTCGTAGTTGTCGATCACCAGAACCCGCGTGCCCATGCGTCAAACGGTACCGGCGCCGAGATGGCTACTGTCCGTTGAGCATGCGGACGAGCGGAGGTAGCGCCGGAGGCGCACCGCAGCGAGGGAGCCATAGACATGCCGCAGTCGAAGGCAAAGCGGTCGCGGTACACGCCGCCCGCGCCGGCCAAGGCCCCGCCGAGCCCGCTCTGGGTGCCGGTCACGATGGCCGCGCTGCTCCTGGGTGGCCTGGTCGTGATCGTCATGAACTACATGGAGCTCTTGCCCGGCGACACGTCGAACGCCTACCTGATGCTCGGGCTGTTGCTCGTCGTCGCCGGCTTCATCCTCGCGACGACCTATCGCTGAGGCAGGTATCGCTCAGGCCATATCGCTGAGGGACGTGTCGCCGAGTTGAACCCCGGTGAACTGCCGCTGACCGGAAGCTGGCCGAATCGCAAACGTGTAACTTCTCCACAGATTTGTCCACAGGTTGTGGAGAACGGCCGCTATTCGACCGGCGTGATCAGCTGCATCGCCTCGCGGCAGTGGCGGGGCGGGTCCGGGACTTCACCTTCGGGCGCGGCATAGAGCACGGCCTGGGCGCCGCAGACGATGCACTGGTACCGGTAGTCGACGTCCTCGAGCTCCACGTCTTCGGGTTCGGGCGGCGGCTCACCGTGCGCCAGGTTGCGCACCATGGCCGCGCCGATCACGTAGATCAGCAGGGCGACGAAGATCGCCCCCATGACGTAGAGCACCGTCCACACAGTGCTCGCAGAATACTTTTCAGCCGAGGCGTTCGATGATCGTGGCGTTCGCCATGCCGCCGCCCTCGCACATCGTCTGGAGGCCGTAGCGGCCGCCGGTGCGCTCGAGCTCGTTGAGCAGCGTGGCCATCAAGCGGGCGCCGGACGCGCCGAGCGGGTGACCGAGGGCGATCGCCCCACCGTTCACGTTGACCTTGGCCATATCGGGGTGGTGCTCCTTCTCCCACGCGAGCACGACCGGGGCGAAGGCTTCGTTGATCTCGACGAGGTCCATCTGCTCGATCTTCATGTTTGCCCGTTCGAGCACCTTGGTGGTCGCGGGGATGGGGCCGGTCAGCATCATCACCGGATCGACGCCGGCCAGCGCGAACGTATGGAAGCGCGCGCGCGGTGTGAGCCCGAGCTCGTTCGCCTTCTCCTCGCTCATGATCAACACCGCCGCTGCGCCGTCGGTGATCTGCGACGAGTTGGCTGCGGTGATCACGCCGTCGGGCTTGAACGCGGGCTTCAGCGTCGCAAGCTTCTCGACGTTCGAGTCGGGACGAATTCCTTCGTCCTTGTCGACGACGCTCTCTCCCTCATCGGTCGTCGTCGTGACCGGAACGATCTCGCGGTCGAAGCGGCCTTCTTCTCGCGCGCGTGCGGCACGGACATGCGACTCGACGGAAAATGCGTCGTTCTCCTCGCGCGAGATCCCCCACTTCTCGGAGATGAGCTCGGCCGAGATGCCTTGCGGCACGAGGTTCGGGTACCGCTTGTTCATCTCGGGACCGAACGGGAAGCCGTACTTCCCGTCGGCGATCGAGGCACCCATCGGCACGCGCGTCATGTTCTCGACCCCGGCCGCGATTGCGATGTCGTACGCGCCGGCCATCACGCCCTGCGCGCCGAAGTGCGCGGCCTGCTGGGACGAACCGCACTGGCGGTCGACGGTGGTGCCGGGTACCGACTCCGGGAGACCGGCCGCGAGCGCAGCGTTGCGGGCGATGTTGATGCCCTGCTCACCGACCTGCATGACACAACCCATGATCACGTCGTCCACCAACGCGGGGTCGAGCCCGTTGCGCTCGACGATCGTGCGTACGACGTGCGCAGCGAGATCGACCGGGTGGACGTCCTTCAGGCCGCCATTGCGGCGTCCGAGCGGCGTACGTACGGCGTCGACGATGACGGCAGACGGCATGGGTGTCTCCTCACGAGAAATGGCTACGCCATATGGGTCCGGTGGCGAACTAGACCGGGCGGTCAAGTTTGCTGCGGAGCTTGCGAGGCGTCAAACCGCGCCGGCTGCTCTCGGATTCCGCCCTCGATCCGACCGCCGGCTCGGGCGGGCGTGCTTCACTTCCCGCCGTGCCTCGTCCCCCTGCTCCGCCAGCCCCTCCCGTGCCCGCTGAGCCGCGCGTGCTCGTGCTCCGTCACGGCGCGTCGACCTGGAACGTAGAAGGGCGGTGGCAGGGTTGGCTCGAATCACCGCTGACGGCAGAGGGCGAAGACCAGGCTGCGGCGCGCGCCCGGGAGCTCGCGCACGCGGGCACGAACCCGCGCGCGATCTACACGTCGGATCTCGAACGGGCCAAACGCACGGCCGAGATCATCGGTGCGCACCTCGAGCGACCGGTGCTCACCGACGAGGGTTTCCGTGAGCGCCATGGCGGCGAGTGGCAGGGAAAGACGCGCGACGAGATCGAAGCGGGCTGGCCGGGACAGCGCGCCGCGTGGCGTCGCGGCGACTTGCGCTCGCCGCCCGCCGGCGAGTCCGACGTCGAGCTGCTGACGCGCGTCGACACCGCGATCGGCGCGTGTCCTCGCGCACGTCGGCAAGGGCGAGGTCGTGATCGTCACGCACCACGGCGTGCTGCGAGCGCTGTCGGTGCGCGCCGGCGTCGATCACGGTGTCCTGATCCCGAACCTCGGCGGCTATTGGTTCGCCGTCGACCGCGGGCAGCTCACCGAGCCCGAACCGCTCGGCGACCTCGTCCCCGAACCCGAGGAACCCACCGTCGAGTAGATCTCGGCGTCGGTCAGAACGGTGGCGAGGCGGCCGGTCTGGGACGGGTCGTAGACGCAGATCACGTCGTCGAAGTACTGGAGCTCGAGCGCGGTTTCGAGCATCGCGAGGCCGGAACCGCTCGCGGGTACGTGCGACGTCAGCACGACGTAGCGCGGCCGTTCGACCAGCCGCTGCAACAGCGCGCCGTTCGCGACCGCCTTCTTCAGGGTGTCGGTGCGCAGCAGACCCGGGCGCGAGCCCTGGACGCTCCCCTTGTACTCGAACCACACCGTCGCTCCCGACGGCGCGATCGCGACCCGGTCGATCTCGACACCGACGGCCGTCACCTGCAACACACCATCGAGCGTGTAGCCGCGGCTCTGGAGGAGCCCGTCGCACTGCTCGGCGAACTGCCGGCCCTGCTGCGTGCCGTAGGCCTGGAACGAGGTCAGCTCGAGCCTTCCTCGAACGCGGCGTCCTCGAGCGCCGCGTACCCCACTCGCGGCGTACCGTGCGAGGCGAGCGAGCGCGGACGCGTCCGACATCTCGATGACGTCGGCGATGGCGCCACCGGCCCCCGACACCTGCTGCAACGCCGCATCGCCCGCGCTCCCACGAACCGGCACGTCGGTGGTCAGCAACACGAGCGGTACCGCCGGCTGCACCGACGCGAGCACCAACGCCTTGCCGAGCGCCTTCCACAAGGTGTCGGTGCGCTTGAGCCCGGGCCGTGTGCTCGAGAAGGCGCCCGACACGTCGAAGTACCAGACGCCGTCATGGCGGTCGACGGCACGGAAGTTGAGCTCCAGGCCGCCCGGCAGCTTCGTGTCCCCTTCGATGCCGGTGAACCCGCAGCCTTCGAGCAGGTTCTTCGCGACTTCTTTCGCGGCCTTTCCCTCCTGGACGGATCGCGCCTGGAAGAACAGGTTGTCGGCGTCGTCCGGCGACGACTTCGCGGGGCGCATCGCGAGGGGCAGGTCGGTCCACAACGCGGATGTCGAGCGCGCGCGTTCCTTCTCGACGCGCGCGAGTGCGCTGCGCACGTAATCCGGATCGGTGTCGTAGCCGACGAAGTGGCGACCGGCGCGCACTGCCGCGACCGCGGTCGTGCCCGAGCCCATGAACGGGTCGAGGACGAGGTCGCCCTTGTACGTGTACAGGTCGATCAACCGCAAGGGCAGCTCGACCGGGAACGGCGCGGGGTGGTTGACGCGCCGCGCGCTCTCGGGTGGCATCTCCCACACGTCGGTGGTTCCGTCCATGAACTGCTCGCGAGCGAGCGACGACTGGAACGGGAGATTGCCTTCCTTGCGCTGCGCAGCGGACAACGCGCGGTCGAAGCGACCCTTGCTCGCGATCACCACCCGCTCGGTCAGATCGCGCAGCACGGGATTGGTCGCCTTCTGGAACGATCCCCACGCGCACGAACCGGCCGAGCCGCGCGCCTTCTGCCAGATCACCTCGCCGCGCAACAGCAACTTGAGCTCGCGTTCGAGAATGCTCACGACGTCGGAGGACAACGAGCGGTACGGCCGGCGCCCGAGGTTGGCGACGTTGACCGCGATTCGGCCACCCGGCTCGAGCTTCTTCACACACTCCTCGAACACCGCTCCGAGCATGTCGAGGTACTGCAGGTACGTCGCGGGAACTTCACCCTGACCGAGCGCCTCTTCGTACTCCTTGCCCGCGAAGTACGGCGGCGAGGTGACCACCAGCGCAACCGACGCGTCGGGGACTTCGTCCATCCGTGTGGCGCTCTTCTCGAAGATGGCGTCGATGGCGCGCGGTTCGCGGCTGACGTCGTCGTCGTCGCTCAGCTCGGGCGTGACGAAGCGCGCGTAGAAGGCAGTCGCGTCGTGGTTTTCCCGCCGCGAGACACCGAAGTTCGAGGTTGCGGTCGGACGGCGCGCCACGCGGGGAGCGTAGCTGCGCGCAACGACATCTACAGGGAGGCGAGGAGCTTTTCGGCCTGCTCGTCGTCGAAGGACTCGAAGAACGCGCCGACGACGTCCACGATCTCGCCGAACGAGGACGCGGCGAAGAGGACGGGCTGGTAGTTCGTGATGTCGTAGTCGGTAGTACCCATGGCGACGATGTCGAGCGGGCGCGTCCGCGCGGCGCGGAAGACCTCGAGCTCTCCGAACGACGACAGCAGCCCGGCTCCGTAGGCGCGCAGCTCGTCGCGCTCCCACAGCACTCCGAACTCGAGCGAGAACCAGAACACGCGGCTGAAGAACTCGAGCGCGGCGTCTGTGCGCGCGCGTCGCGACGCCTGCCCGGCCGCCTGTGACAGCGCAGCGAACGCCGGGCTCGCGAGGGCGCTCGCGTGTCCGACCAGCTCGTGCACGATGTCGGGCTCCGGTGTGTAGAACGGCACCGAGTGGTGGCGCATGTACTGCGTCGAGAGGAAGCGGCGCTCGGCGAGCGCGCCGTAGAACGTGCGGGTCGGTACCAGTCCCGGCACGGGTTCGAGGCGGAAGCCGGTGAGCAACTCGAGGCGGCCCGTCACCTCGGCGAGTTGCGGCACCCGGTCCGCCGGCAGGGCGAGCCGGTCGGTTGCTGCGAGGTACTCGGCGCACGCGTACTGGTCGTGCTTCTTGCGCAGCTCCCGCGTCACCATGGCCCACAGCGCGTGCTCTTCGTCGGTGTACTCCACGACCGGGATCGGCCGCCCGGCCTCGTACGACTCGCCGATCCGTGCGATCGCGGCGCGGCGGGCCCGGTACGCCGGATCGGAGACCCCGGGGTGGTCGGCGGGCAGGGCGAAGTCGGTACCGGACTCGACGCTCATGGGCGTACCCTTCCCCGAACGGCGGCAGTGCGTACAGGCTCGAGTCGGTGATCCAGACGTTCTTCCGCAAATCGGGCCTTCGACCGCGTGAACGTCGCGAGCGTCGGGCTGGGCGCGGGCCCGGAAAGGCAGGCCGGCATGGCGGGACGATCCGCTGCCCGCAACGAACTCGACGACGTCGACCGCAAGCTGCTCCGCATCCTCACCGAGGACGGCCGCATCTCGGTGAACGAGCTCGCGAACCGCGCCCACATCTCGCGTGCTGCGGCGTACGCACGCTTCGACCGTCTCCGCGAAAACGGTGTCATCACCGGTTTCCGCGCATCGCTCGATCCGGAGAAGGTCGGTCTGTCGGTGGCCGCGCTCGTGCTCGTCAACGTCGACCAGGCGCACTGGGAGCAGGTTCGCGACGACATCCAGGCCCTCCCCGGCCTGGAGTTCCTCGCCTTCACGAGCGGCGCCTTCGACATGGTCCTGCTCGTGCGCGTGCCCGACATCCATGCGCTGCGCGACATCGTGCTCGTTCGGCTCCACGGCATCCCGCACGTCCGTACGACGCACACGAACTTCGTGCTCGACGAGCAGCGCCTCCCGCTCCCGATCCCGGGCAGCACCGGGGATCCCCGACCCGGCTGGACCTTCGTCGTCCTGAGTCGTCAGAATCCGCCAGAACGTCTCGTCGTCGGCGGTGTTGACGTATTCCTGTGCCGGGTTGAGAACAATCCCGGCATGACGTTGGTCAGCGAACACCGAGATCCGTCACCCGAACGGCCCCGCCCCCGAGCTTTCCGGGTTCGATCACGTGGAGTGGTGGGTCGGCAACGCCCGCCACGCTGCGCAGTTCTTCGCCGCCGGCTTCGGGTTCGGCGTCGAGGCGTACGCAGGGCCGGAGACCGGGTCCCGCGACCGGATGTCGTACGTGCTGTCGCAGGGCGAGATCCGCTTCGTCGTCACGAGCCCGCTCGACGGCCGACTCCGACATCGCCGATCACGTCCGCCGCCACGGCGACGGTGTCAAGGTCGTCGCCTACCGCGTCGACAACGCCCGCGACGCCCACGACCGCGCGGTCGCGCGTGGTGGTGTCAGCGTGGCCGCACCGTCGGTACATCGCGACAGCAACCACGCGGTGACACTCGCGGCGATCGCGGCGTACGGAGACACGGTGCATCTGCTCGTCGAGCGCGACGGCCACGACGGGCCGTTCCTTCCCGGGTACGAGCCGGCGTCGATCGACGTCGAAGTCGGCGCGCCGGTGGGGCTGACCCGCTACGACCATGTCGTTGCGAACGTCGGCGACGGCGAGCTCGAGGAATGGGTCGACTGGTACGCGCGCGTGTGGGGCCTCTCGGCGTTGCAGCACTTCGACGAGGACGCGATCTCGACGGAGTTCTCGGCGCTGCGGTCGACGGTGGTCGGGAACGGCGGGCGCGTCGTGCAACCGATCAACGAGCCGGCCGAGGGCAGGCGCAAGAGTCAGATCAGCCGAGTACCTCGACTACTACGGCGGCGCGGGGGTGCAGCACATCGCGCTACGCACCGACGACATCGTCGCGACCGTGGCCGCGCTGCGAGCGCGCGGCATCCGCCTGCTGCACGTTCCGGATGACTACTACGAGGCTGCGCCGGAACGCATGGCCGAGCTCGGCGTGGACCTGCCGTGGCCGCAACTCGCCGAGCTCGGGATCCTCGTCGACCGCGACGAGCACGGGCTACCTCCTCCAGGTGTTCACCGAGACCGTTGCGAGCCGCCCGACCGCGTTCATCGAGATCATCCAGCGTGAGGGCGCGCGCGGCTTCGGCGAGGGCAACTTCAAGGCGCTGTTCACCTCGATCGAGGCCGAACAGGCCCGCCGCGGGAACCTCTGAGCGCCACGACGCTTCGCTCCTCCTGTGACGATCGCAGCCGGTATCCCGGCCGACTCTGACTTCACGCTGTCGAACCTGCCGTTCGGCATCGGTCGCGCGCCCGGCCGCGAACCACGCGCGTACGTCGCGATCGGCGACTACGCGCTCGATCTGCATGCGCTCGCGAGCCAAACCGACATCGGCGCGCCGGCCGCGGTGTTCGGAATGCCGACGCTCAACGACTTCCTCGCACTGGGTCGCGACACGTGGCGCGCCGTGCGCCAGGCGGTGGCGACGCTCGCGGTGGCGGCGATCGACACTGCGGCCAGCATCCGGCGGGATCGGCTCGAGCTGCTGCTCCCGATCGCGGTCGGTGACTACGTCGACATGTACGCGGGCATCCATCACGCGACCAACCTCGGCCACCTCTTCCGACCGGAAGGTGACGCGCTGCTGCCGAACTGGCGACACGTGCCGGTCGGGTACCACGGACGCTCGGGAACGGTCGTCGTGTCGGGCACCGACGTGGTGCGACCGCGCGGACATGTACCGACATCCGCGGGTGTCGAGTTCGGGCCGAGCGCGCAGCTCGACATCGAGCTGGAACTGGGTTTCGTGGTCGGCGCCGGCAGTCGACGAGGCGAGCCGACCGCCATCGACGACTTCGACGCGCACGTGTTCGGCATGGTGCTCGTCAACGACTGGTCGGCGCGCGACATTCAGGCGTTCGAGTACCAACCGCTCGGGCCCTTCCTCGGCAAGTCGTTCATGACGTCGGTGTCGCCGTGGATCGTGCCCCTCGACGCGCTCGCGCCGACGTTCGTCACGGGGCTCGCGGGTGACCAGGAACCGAAGCCCGAGCGGCACCTGCAGTCGGACCGTCCGTGGATCCCCGCCCTGCACCTCGAGGTCGCGCTCGAGACCGCGACGATGCGTGCGCAGCACCAAGCGCCCGTGACCGTGTCCGAAGTCGAGGTCGCCGACGCGCTCTACTGGTCGCCCGCCCAGCAGCTGGCGCACGCGACGTCGAACGGGGCGGCAATCCGCACCGGAGACCTGTTCGCGTCCGGCACCCTCTCCGGTGCGGATGCCGCGAGCCAGGGTGGGAGCCTCATCGAGCTGGGCTGGCGCGGCGCAGAAGCCACTGACCCTGCCGAACGGCGAGCGCCGCAGCTTCCTCGACGACGGCGACCGCGTCGTGCTGCGAGGCTGGTCCGGTCGCGGTGCCGAGCGGGTCGGGTTCGGCGAGCTGGAAGGCACCGTGGCGTCTGCACCCGAGGGAGGCTGACCGATGCCCCACTACCGCCGCGTCGGCGAGGTGCCCCGCAAGCGTCACTCCTACGTGCAGGCCGAAGGTGGCTACCTCTTCGAGGAACTGATGGGCCACGAAGGCTTCGCGCAGGAGTCTTCATTGCTCTATCACCGGCATTCGCCGAGCGCGATCGTCGCGGTGGAAGCCGTCGAACGCGCACCGGTGGACGCGATCCCCGACTCGCCGCTGGTCCCGCGTCACTTGCGGACCGACGACGTGTCCGCGGGTGCCGATGCCGTGCTCGGCCGCACGACGCTCTTCGAAAACGACGACGTGCGCATCGCCTGGTTCGCGGCGACCGTCGACAGCGATCTGTTCCGCGACGCGATCGGCGACCAGCTCGTCTACGTGCAATCGGGCCGGGGCGTGCTCGAGTCCAGCTTCGGCGCGCTCGCGGTCGGGCCCGGCGACTACGTCAGCATCCCGGCCGCGATGACGCACCGCTGGTGCGTCGAGGAGGCGCCGCTCACAGCACTCGTGCTCGAGTCGCGCGGCACACATCAGGATCCCGGCGAAGTACTTGAGCGAACGCGGTCAGCTTCGCGAAGGCGCACCGTTCTCGGAGCGCGACCTCCGCGGCCCCGACGAACCACTCGTGCGTGACGGTGCCGATGTGCCAGTGCTCGTGCGCACGCGCGGCGGTTGGTCGCGGCTCGTGCATGCGTCGCATCCGTTCGACGTGGTCGGCTGGGATGGTTGCGTGTGGCCGTTCGCGTTCTCGATCCACGACTTCGAGCCGATCGTCGGCGCCCGGCACCAGCCGCCGCCGGTGCACCAGACATTCGAGGGAACGGGCATCGTCGTCTGCTCGTTCGTGCCGCGGCCGTTCGACTTCGGCGAGAACGCGGTGAAGGTTCCGTACCACCATGCCAATGTCGACTCCGACGAGGTGCTCTTCTACTCGGCCGGTGACTTCATGAGCCGGGCCGGCAGCGGCATCGGTGTGGGCTCGATCTCGTACCACCCGGCGGGGTTCGTCCACGGCCCGCAACCGGGGAGCGTCGAGGCGTCACGCGACGCGTCCCGCACCGAAGAGGTGGCCGTGATGATCGACACCTTCGCGCCGCTCCGCGTCACCGACGCGGCGCGCGCCGTCTCGGATCCCGAATACCACCGCACCTGGGCCCGCTGACGTTCAGCCGGCGACGGTTGCAATCCCCGCGACATCGAGAATGCGCGAGGCGATGATCGCCGCGCCCGCATCGCGGTAGTGCACGGCGTCCGGGCGCAGGGTCTGACCGTTTTCCTCGTTCCGGCACTCGGCGCCCTTTGCGGGGCAGAGCCACGCGAACACATCTGCGACCAGGGCCGCGGGCTCGGATGTCCCGACGCGCCGGATGACATCGTTCTGGCAGTCGTTGTGTGCGAACCAGTCACCCGACTTGCCCGGGAAGTTCGCGTACGCGGCGGTGGTGAGGATCACGCGCGCGCCGAAGGCCGCGAACATCTGCACCGAGCTGCGCAGCTCCTGTTCCAGGCGAGCGTCGTAGAAGGGATCACACGGTGCGGTCCACTGGCCGTCGACCTCCGATTCATTGTCGGTCGGTTCTGCGAACGAGAACACGACCAGCTCGGGGCGGAAAGCCTCTGCGGCTTCGTCCCAGTCGGCTCGGCAGTAGGTCGCGGGCAGGTCGATCGACTCGCCGTTGCGGTCACGCGTACGCGAAGTCTCGACGATCGCGCAGCCGGCTTCTCCGCGGTTCAGCACATCGAGCTCGGGATCGGTCCGCAGCCGCTTGAACCCCTCGTCGCCGAGGTAGAGGGCGACGGAATTCCCGACGACGAGCAGTCGTTTCGGTCCGGCGGGAGGCGCCGGCGGCGGCGGCGGCGGAACGGGCGTTGTTGCGGGGGCCAACGCCGTCGCCGTCGGCGGCGGCGGGACGGGCGTTGTTGTTGCGGAGGCGAACGCCGTTGCGGCCTGCAACACCGTCCCGACCGATGCGACGAGCGTCATCGAACCGGCCGGCTGCGCTCTGGCAACGGCACGGGCGGGACGGATCGCATCGGGCTGGAGATCCTCGCGCGCCGCACCGGAGGCGGTCGCGAGCACGAGGCCTCCCACCAGCACGGCCGCGAGCGCCGGGACCGCGGGACGCAGCACGCGCGGTGACGAGCGCGCCGCGTCGGATCGGTTGCTCCAGCACGAAATAGGAGATCGTCGCGACGCCGACCGTTACCGCGATTCGCAACGCCACGAGCGGCCACCCGTCGATACCCGTGCGGGTCTCGTCGAGCCACACGTAGATCGGCCAGTGCCAGAGGTAGACGCCGTAGCTGATGAGACCCAGCGCGCACAGCGGCCGGAACGAGAGCGCGCGCTGCACGGGACCGCGCACGGGATGCACGCCTGCTGCGATCACGACGGCAACCGCGATCGCAGTGACGAAGAGACCACCGCGGTACAGCACCGTCGACGAACCTTCGACACGACACCACGCATACGCGAGGAGCCCAACGGCACCGATCGCGGCGATTTCGAGGAGCACACGCCGCTTCCCGCCTGCGACCGGCGGGCGCATCACCGACCACGCGGCGAGAGCGGCGCCGACGAGGATCGACGCGAGGCGGGTGTCGGTGCCGTAGTAGGCGCGTGATGGCGACGCGGGGTCGTAGAGCACCTGCATCGCAAGGAACGACGCAAGGCCGAGCCCGGACGCGAGCAGAAGCACCCGGCGGGGCGCGGCGGCGACCGCAACGACCAGCAGCGGCCACAACAGATAGAACTGCTCCTCGATCGCCAGGCTCCACGTGTGCTCGAGCGGCGACGGCGATCGGAACAGCGCCCAGTAGTCGGCGCCGGAGAAGATGGCGCGCCAGTTCGCGACGTAGCCGAGCGTCGCGAGCGCGTCGGCCCGGATCGACGCGCGTTCGTCGGCACTCGCGATCACCAGCGCGTAGAGCGCGACGAACGCCAGCACCGCGAACAGCGCCGGGAGCAGCCGCCGCGCCCGGCGGGCCCAGAACGCACCGAGGCCGATGCCACCGCTGCGGGCCCGTTCGACCAGCAGGAGCGACGTGATGAGAAACCCGGACAGGACGAAGAACGCGTCGACGCCGAGGTAGCCGCCGCGGAGGTGCCCGGCGTGGAAGAGCAGTACGCCGGCGACCGCCGCTCCTCGCAGGCCGTCGAGCGCCGGCTGATGGCGCATGCGCGCGGCCCCCTGGTTCACCGGCGCATTTTGGCCCGCGCGGCCTCGGTGGCGCGGGCTTCAGAGCGCGTCGGCGCCCGCCTCACCCGTCCGGATGCGATGCACGGCGTCGACCGGGACGACCCAGACCTTGCCGTCACCGATCTTCCCGGTGCGCGCCGCCTCGATCAGTCCCTGGGCGACTCGGTCCACATCACCGTCCTCGACCAGGATCTCGACCTTGACCTTGGGTACGAAGTCGATCGTGTACTCGGCGCCCCGGTACACCTCGGTGTGCCCGCGTTGGCGGCCGAAGCCCTGGACCTCGGAGATCGTGAGGCCGTGGAGCCCGAGCTCGGTCAGCGCGGCCTTCACGTCGTCGAGCTTGAACGGCTTGATGATTGCGACGATGAGTTTCATCAGCTGCTTCTCCTGGGTCGGGTGCCGGGTCAGACCCGCTCGAGGGCGTAGCCCTGCTCGGAGTGCTGGGTCAGGTCGAGGCCTTCCTCTTCTTCTTCCTGCGTGACGCGGATGCCCTGGGGCAGCGCCTTGTCCAGCACGAAGCCGATGATCAGCGACGCGACGAACGAGAACACGCCGACCACGGCAACCGCGAGGACCTGCTCACCGAACAGACCCCAGCCCCCGCCCGCGAACACGCCGTCCTTGCCGAGCTCGTTCACGGAAACGTCTGCGAACAGGCCGAGCAGGATCGAACCGAGCAGTCCGCCGACGAGGTGCACGGCGATGACGTCGAGCGAGTCGTCGTAACCGAGCTTGAACTTGAGGCTGATCGCCAGGTAGCAGACCACGCCGGCGGCGAGGCCGATGAAGACCGGCGCCATGCCGCCGACGTAGCCGGCGCACGGCGTGATCGCGACGAGGCCCGCAACCGCACCGGACGCGGCGCCCAGCGTGGTGGCGTGACCGGCCTTGAGCCGCTCGATGATCAGCCAGCCGATCATCGCCGCCGCCGCGGCAACGAACGTGTTGAGGAACGCCTGCGCGGCGAGCACGTTCGCGGCGAGCGCGGAGCCGGCGTTGAACCCGAACCAGCCGAACCACAGGATGCCGGTGCCGAGCAACGTCAGCGGCAAGGAGTGCGGCGGCATCGGGTGGCCGGGCCAACCCCGCCGCTTCCCGAGGAGGATGACGAGCGCAAGTGCCCCGGCACCGGCGTTCACGTGCACGACCGCGCCGCCGGCGAAGTCGAGGGCGCCCCGTTCGAGCAGCCAGCCCCCACCGAAGATCCAGTGCGCGACCGGGAGGTACACGAGGACCGACCACAGCACGATGAAGCCGACCCACGCCGCGAACCGCATCCGGTCGGCCACTGCGCCGGTGATCGAGCGCGGGCGTGATGATCGCGAACGTGAGCTGGAACGCCACGAACGCGAGGTCGGGCACACCGACCGCGAACGTGCCGACCGCGCCGGGTCCGGTCATGTCCTTCAGTCCGGCGTAGTCGAAGTTCCCGATCCAGCCGCCGTCGAAGAAGTTGCCGAAGGCGAGGGAGAAGCCGAACGTCACCCAGATCAGCGTGACGATGCCCATCGCGAAGAAGTTCTGCATGAGCATGGCGAGCACGTTCTTGGCCCGCACCATGCCGCCGTAGAACAGCGCGAGGCCCGGTGTCATGAACAACACCAGGGCCGACGCCGTGAGCACCCATGCGGTGTCGCCGGTATTCAATTCCATGGTTCCCCCTCGACCGGGTCGTGTGCGCGTGAGCACCGGGAGGGGACGCCGTGGGTCGACGGGCCCCGCACCGGTCGGTGTGCGTGTGGGAACGTACGGACGTTCTGTTTCCGCCGTGTTACGGCACGCTGTCGCGACGCGAACAGAACTCTGCGGCGCCGCTGACGCGTCCCTGAGCTATTGATGTTCGCCGGCGACGCAGAACTCGTTGCCCTCGGGATCTGCGAGCACAACCCAGTCCCGACCGGCGGGGCGATCGATCACCCGGGCGCCGATGTCCACCAGCCGCGCCATCTCAGCGTCCACGTCGCCGACGCGCAGGTCGAGATGCACGCGGTTCTTCACGGTCTTTGCTTCGGGAACGAGCTGGAAGAACAGGCGGGGTCCGACATCAGGCGTCTCGACGAGCACGGTCGGGTCGTCCTCGACGTCATCGATCCCGAGCGCCCGCAGTCGCTCCATCTCGGCGTCGTCGTAGGGCGCGACCGTGTAGCCGTCCAGCGTCGCCGCCCAGAACCGAGCCAGCGCCGCCGGATGCGCGCAGTCGAACACCAGATCACCGATCCGAGCCATGCCCGATTCTTGCCCGCACGGGGTGCGGAGGGGGGCGGTGACGGTTCCGGCGCGCATCGACCAAGCTGAACCGCGTGTTGGTGGTTCTCAGCGGGCTTCCCGGATCCGGCAAGAGTGCGATCGCCGATGAGCTCGGCCGCAGGCTCGGCGCGGCGGTGCTCTCGGTCGATCCGATTGAAGCTGCCATTTGGCGCTGTGGGATCTCGCCGTCGTTCGAGACCGGAGTCGCCGCCTATGAGGTCGCCGCTGTTCTCGCCGCGCACCAGCTCCGGCTCGGCCTGTGCGGTGGTCGCCGATGCAGTCAACTCGCTCGAGGTCGCCCGTGAGATGTGGCGACGAGCCGCCAGGCAGGCTGTGTCGTCGACGCGCGTGATCGAGGTCATCTGCAGCGATCTCCAGGAGCACAGAAGCCGCCTCGCCGGCCGAGTGCGCAACATCGACGGCTTCCCCGAGCCGACTTGGGACGATGTGCTGAACCGCCGAGGCGAGTGGGAGGAGTGGCAGGAGGAGCGGCTCGTACTCGACAGCGTCGAACCGTTGGCTGCCAACGTCGACCGCGCGGTCGCGTACATCCGCGACTGAGTCCGGCAAGGGAGGCAGTGTCACGTCCAGCACGCAGTTGTACGACACCATCGGAGCCACCTACGCGGTGACCCGACGCACCGAGCCGCGGATCGCGGCGCGGATCTGGGCTGCGCTCGGTGATGCCCGGACGGTCCTGAACGTTGGGGCGGGCACCGGGTCCTACGAGCCGCCCGACCGCGACGTCGTCGCGGTGGAACCGTCGGCGCTCATGCGTTCGCAGCGCCTCCCGGACGCGGCGCCGTGCCTGGCTGGATCGGCCGAGAACCTGCCGTTCGCTGACCAGTCCTTCGACGCCGCGATGGCGTTTTCCACCATTCATCACTGGCAGGACCCGATCGCCGGCCTGCGCGAGATGCGGCGCGTTGCTCGCCGCGTGGTGGTGTTCACGTTCGACACCAGTGACCCGAGCCAGTTCTGGCTGACTCGTGACTACCTGCCCGAGTTCGCGGCCTCGAGAGGCTGCAGAGTCTTGGCATCGCTGACCGAGTTGGCCGGCGCGATCGGAGCCCGGATGGAAGCGGTGCCCATCCCGTGGGATTGCGCTGACGGCTTCTTCGAGGCCTACTGGCGCCGGCCCGAGGCATACCTGGACGAGAACGTCCGTCGCGGCATATCGGTCTGGGCCGCAGTCGGGCCGGACGCCGAGCAGAGGGCAGTGCACAGCCTCCGTGATGACCTCGCCTCAGGTCGGTGGGCCGAACGCAACCGCGACCTCGTCGATCTCGACGCAAGCAGAGCTCGGCGCTCGCTTGCTCATCGCCTGAACCCGGCGCGACGCTCGGAGTGCCGGGAACTACTTCGGGAGGATCGATCGCCATGCCCAAGTACCTTTCGCTGTTCTCCTATTCCGATACAGCCATGGCCGCGATGATCGACAATCCGGCTGACCGCGAAGCGGCGGTGCAGCGCGTCGTCGACAGTGTCGGCGCTCGACTGGAGGCGATGTACTGGATGTTCGGTGCGCACGATGGGATCGGCATCGTCGAGGCGCCCGACTCGGTCACGATGGCAGGCATCAGCACAGCCATACGCAGCACGGGAGCCGTGCGTTCAGAGACGCACGAGCTGTTCTCGAGTGCCGACGTTCGGAACATCCTCGAGAAGGCCGGGCACGCTCGAGCGAACTTCAGTCAACCAGGCAAGTCGTAGACCGCGCCGCCGTTGTCGGCGGTGGCCTCGCGGACGATTTCCCTGTCCGGCCGGTCGGGCGGCGTGATCGTGACGAGCACCCGGCCGTCCACACCGGTGCCGTCGTCGATCGCTTCGATGCGGCCCCATCCGAGTCGCCGCTCGTCACGGTGCAGTATTGACAGGTACCTGTCAATACGAGCATGCTCACGCTATGGCTCGACGGACCGAAACCGGGCAGCTGCTGACCGAGGTGATCCTGCAGATCTTCAGGCTCAGGGGTCGGCTTCTTGTCGCCGGGGACGCGCTCGTGGCACACACCGGCCAGACCAGCGCCCGCTGGCAGTTACTCGGCTCGGTCTCCCATGGACCGATGACCGTTGCTGACATCGCCCGACGCACTGGACGTCGGCGCCAGAGTGTTCAGGAGCTCGCCAACCGGCTCGAGGGCGACGGACTGATTCGTTACGAGCCGCACCCGACCGATCGGCGGACGCAGCTCGCTGTACTCACGGACGTGGGGAGCGCGGTGCTCAAGGACCTCACGGCAATACAGATGCGGTGGGTCAACGACCTGGCCGCCGGTCTGCGCGCCAACAGCTCGCAGAAACGAGCCGGGTGCTCGACGCCCTCGAGCAACGCCTTGACAAGGAGAACCCGTGAGCAACGACATCACCGCGCTCATCGCCATCAGGGTGATCACCGAACCGAATGACGCCGCGTTTGACCGCGCCGTCGAGTACTACGCAACCCTGCTCGCTCAGCAGCCGCGCGGCGACAATGGCAGCCCGCAGCCAGTTCGCCACGCTCGGTTCGACATCGACGGCATCGAACTGGTCGTAGCCAAAGAGCCGGACGTCACCCACGAAGCTGACGGTGTACGGCAAGGACCTGCATGGCTCTGCTTCGCCACTGTCGACCCGGACAACACCTATGAGCGAGTGACCACCGCAGGAGTGCCGATCTCGGGGCAGCTCACCGACACCACTTCGGACGCGTGCGTTCTTCGACAACGACCCGGCCGGCCTCGCGATCTACGTCGGAACGGATTGGCGCAAGAGGTAGCCGACGCGGCCTCCGTGAAGTCCACCCGGGTCTGAACGAACGGGAATTGAACGCCGGCCGACCGGACGGTCGACGGCGATCAGAACACGGCATCACCCTGCGTTTCAGATCCTCGGCGACGGCGCGGCTCACACCTGCTTGCGGTAGCGCACCTCGTTCAGCCCGGTGTCGCCGAACGGCTTCATGCCGTTGTCGTCGCGCCAGCTCGCGCGTTCATAGAACTTCCGCGCCCGATCGTTGCCTTCCAGAACCCACAGTGCCAGGTTGCGCCGTCCCGCCGCGGCGAGCGCTTCTCTGCATCGCGAAGCAGTGCGTACCCGTAGCCGCGCCCCCAATGCACGGCGCGACGTAGATCACCCAGAGCTCACCGCGCTTTGCGTCGTTGGGCAGGTCTCGATCCGCACCAAAGGCGCTGACGCCGACCACCTGTCGTTCCGCGTCGGTTGTGACTCGGACCTCGGCCCGTTGCCCGGCGTCCTCGTATCCGTCCCGAACCCAATGAACCCATTGTGTCGCAGCCCACGCATCGTCCAGCCCGTCAAGCATCGAATCAGGCAGCAGTCCGCGGTAGCCGACGCGCCAACTGTCATTCTTCGTCCACGCGATCTGTTGAGCGTCCGTGATCTCCGGCGATCGCACGAGCGGCTCGGCGTCCACGCGGACAGGGTGCCCGTTCTCTCGCCGAAGCGCATAATCAGGCCCCCTCGAGCGGACTGCCAACCGCAAACCCGGAAGGCGCGAGCACGGCGCGCAGCATTCATGCGGGTTGTGGAGACGATGGGACTCGAACCCACGACCCCCTGCTTGCAAAGCAGGATCCGCCAGATTCGTGATCAGCGGTCGCGCGCGAAGTCGCAGGTCACACGGGGTTTCGGTTGACCGCCATCGACCGCCATTGACCCCTCGTGCCCACCACTTAGGGCACGCAGAGGGCACGCGGTCGCCGTTACGCTTGACGCCGTGAGCAGCGATCCCGACCGCACGAGAGCGACCCGTCGCCATCCCCTACGAGCTCGACGACACCACGCCCGTCGACGGCATCGTGCGGTTGCCGTTGTCGATCCGCTGGAGCGGCGAGCCGAGTGGACCGCGTACGGACCGCTCGCTGCCGATGTGAACGTCCGCGTCGTCGGCGCGGCCATTGCGGTCGACACGCCAGTGCGCGACGAGGCGATCCTTCTGCGCGGCCCGCACCGGACGCGGTCCCGTCAGCTGATGGCGCTCCAAGCCTGAATCGCGTCGACGACCGTGGCGGGATCAGCCGCGTCGAGCTCGACGAGCGTGCCGGCTCCGCCGAACCAGGCGACTCGTTCCGCCCGTTCGTCGCGAGGACTCGTCGATAGCGGCGTCTCGATCGCGAGCACCGGCTGATCGATCGTCGCCCAGAAACGCTGGGCAAAGCGGGCGCTCGACATCACGCCGTAGCCGTAGCTCGCGCGGGAATCGAGTCCGGATGCGGGTGCCGGAGCGGTGGCAGCTGGATCCGCCGCGATCGCACGGATCATGGCGTAGAACGCGTCGATCTCCTCGGCGGGACCTCGCCACGGCCCCCACAGTCCGTCGACAACGACCACGCGGTCGCAGTCACCGCCGGCAGCACCGACGAGCGCCGGGTGCGCGTTGTGCCCGACACCGACGAGCGTCGACGCGCCCGCGCCGTCCGGTTGCCGCGCCAGCGTCCAGCGCGCGATCGCCACTGCGCTCATCGGGTCGTAGTGGCCCGTGCGCACGGCGGGCGTGCAGCCATGACCGGGGAGATCGGGGATGATCCAGTCGGGCGGCGCGGCTGATCGCCAGCGGGCGCCCCCGACGGGATCACCGAGGTCGTGTAGCAGTACGACGGTCATGCTCGACCTCATCGAAGAATGCGCGCATGGCAGCCATCGTTCCTTCGGGATCCTCGAGGTGCACGTAGTGACCGGTACCCGGGACAGTCACGTGCTGAGCGCGCAACCATCCGACGCGCTCCGCCTCTTGCTCCGGCGTGAGGTCGCGCCACGTGTCGTGCTCGGTTCCGGTGATCACCAGCACCGGGCACTGCACACGGCTCTGCTCCTCGGCAAGGAGCTCGACGTTGAACTCGCTCGGCACCCCGAGCCCGAACATCGGATCCGCCTTCCACACATATCCGCCGCCGGGACCGCGACGGCTTCCGTGTCGTGCGAGATGTTCGGCCCACTCCGGCGACAGGCGCGGGTTCTGCGAGCGGCGGTAGGCGGCCATGTCCTCCACTGAGGGCCACTCGCGCCGAGGGCGACCGAAGAGGATGCGATCGGTGCGCGCGGCGTTCGTGTGGATCGCGGCGCGAATGTCGTCGGGCGGCGCGAAGGCGTCCGGTGGTGGACCGAGGCCGTCCATGACGACCAGCCACCGCACGAGCTCGGGGAACGCGCCCGCCAGTCCGATTGCCTGGCCTGCGCCGAATGAGTGTGCGATCACGCCAACAGCAGTCCCGACGATGTCGCGTACGAGCAGCGCGAGGTCGAGGTGCAGTAGCGCCCACGCGAAGCCCGTGTCGAGCGGCCCGCTGTCGCCGTGACCGCGAAAGTCAAGCGCGATCGCGTGATAACCGAGCGCCGCGATGCGTGGCGCGAGGTCGTCGAACATGCGGCCGTGGTCGTAGGCGCCGTGGAGCAGGAGCACCGGTGCCGCCGTCGCGTCACCCCAGCGCCAGAGCCGCAACTCGGTCCGATTCACGTCGAGGAGCTCCGCGCGATCAGGCTCACGGAGGACGAAGGCGCGTTCGTGGCCGCCCGCGAGCGGACTCGCTTGATTCTCAGTCATGGTTTGGCGCTCGCTCGTCGCTGACAGCACCAGCAGCCTATTGACAGGGCTTCGTGTCGACGCGCCCTTCCGAGCGCGTCCTCCGGACGTACAGAAGAGCACGCGCGCGTGCCGGAGCGGCATGCTGTGCCGATGGGGATCGCCGCTCCAACGACCTTCCGGCCGCGTAGTCGCCGTACGATCCACGAAGGATGCGTTATTGCTGTGCCGGGTGAAGAACCGAGTGAGCATCAACCCCCGATCGGGATCACGCTCGGGCGGAGGTCTCGAACCTGGGGAATGGCCGGCGGAAGCGGCAGTACGCGAATCCACGAGGAGACGGGTATAGCCATCGACATCGCGACGGTCGGCCGCGCCAGTCGCAGGTCACCCGCGGCGAATGGAAAGGCCGAGGGCAGCATCTGGATTCCGTCGATCGGTTCTTGGCCTGGGCGGCACGGCCCGCGCTTGAACCCACGACGATCGGGTGGACAGCACTTGAGCAGCAGCTCCACGCGGCCGGGAGTTGGTGGAAACCGGACAACTTCGAGCGCACGAGTGAGGCTGGTGCTAACGGTGGTTCGTGCGGTCGTCGCACGTCTCATCACGTCCGGGTCTGACACCGATGCCCGATCGACCTTCCATGGCTCGCGTTCGAGGAGCACGACGTCGATCCCGGCGTTCTAGGGCACGCTCGAGCAGTCGCACGGGATTTGAAGCGAAGACGCGGTGGGCGAGTTTGGAGATGCATCGCTGGTTGGTTGAGGTTCAGGACGCGAACGAACTAGAGGATGTGTCGACGGATGACGACGTCACACCACCGTGGGAGAGCGATCAGCGAGACGTGCTGCGGGCGACATTTGATCAGGACGCGGAGGCGTACGACCGTTCTCGACCCGTGGCACCCGACGACGTGTTCGACGAGGTCATGCAACGGGCATCGTTGAGCGCCGGGTCGACGGTCGTGGAGATCGGACCTGGGACGGGCCAGGCCACGCGACACCTTGCAGCACGCGGACTGCACGTCGTCGCGGTAGAACTCGGCCCGCATCTTGCCGAGCGGGCGCGGGCGAACCTGGCGGCCTTTCCGAATGTCAGCGTCGTGACGGCATCGTTCGAGTCCTGGGATCCCGGCACCGCCTGCTTCGACACCGTCTTTGCGTGCAATTCCTTTCACTGGATCGACCGGGACATCCGTTTCGTCAAGGCAGCTACTGTGCTGCGCCCGGGCGGACATCTCGTGGTCCTCGCAACCCCGTGGGTCGTTCCCGAGACCGCCGACCGGTTCTGGTGGGAAGTGCAGGACGACTGGGCAGCCGTCGGCGCGCGCTTCGATCCCTCGACGATGCACCCGGACCTCATCAGGGACGATCTTGCGCCGGCCGTACGGGCATCCGGTGTGTTCGATGAACCGACGACGACGCGCCGAACGTTCGAGGTCACGTTCACCGCAGAGGGCTACGCAACCAACCTCTCGACGCAGTCCGGAGTCAAGGAGTTGCCTGAGAATGCTCGAGCGGAGCTCATCGCTCACATTCGCCAACGCGTGGAAGACCAAGGTGGGCGAGTGACCGCACACCTGCTCGCCATGCTTACGGTCGCCCGCCGCCGAGGACCCCGCTACCGAACCCGCAATAGTGATCACGCGCGTGTCCCCGAAGTGCCGATCGGGGACACTGCTACGGCGCGGTGACGAGCGCGCTCATCGCGACACGATGACGGTCACGCGGTTCAAGCGACGGCGGCGGCGAACTCGGCGAAGAGGTCGCCGGACAGGCGGTGGTGCAGCCGCCAGGTGATCGCGATCGGTCGTTCGCCTTGGTGCGAGACGTAGGTCGCGGGGCCGAGGCACCAGAAGGCTCGGTCGGCGGTGCTGAGCCGAGCGAACAGCACGACGTTCGTTCCGTTCTCGGCCTGGCTGATGTAGCGACGCCCCGTGTCGCTGTCGAGCGACGTCGCCGACTGGCTCTCCCAGTGGATGAGCTCCGGGCTGATCGCGTAGTCGCGGTAGCGGGTCGTCGGCGAGAACGAGCCGGCCGACTTGTCGAGCGTGAACGCGAACAGGTCGGTCTGGCTGTTCTCGTCCCACCAGACGCCCGACTGCCAGGTGGGCGGCTTGACGCCGCTCCCGATGTCGAACGCGGCGAGGATCTCGGCCCGCGTGTAGCGCGCGTGCACGGCGAGCGGCACGTTTGCGATGTCGAGCGGCGCGTGCAGGTGGTCGACGCGCTCGGGGAGCAGGTCGAGAAGCTCGACCAGCTCGCGCCGAACCTGCGGATGCTCCCAGAGCTGGGCGAGACCTTCGGCGAGCGGCGCGGAGGTCTTCAGTGTTGTGAGTGAGCCGATCGAGCATGCGGGCATGGCGTCGTTCGCGATCGCTGAAGGAGTTCGGATCCGGTGGCGCCGACGGTTCGACAAGTGATCTGTACGCGTCGAGGCGCTCGCGATCGTCGACGTGAAGCAGTCTTCCGACCGCACGGAGGAGCGCATCCTCGTCGGGACCCGCGTCGTCGGTCCGCAGCCCGACAGCTCGACGCAGCGCGCTCCAGCTTCTGTTGTTCGCGTACACGTCCTCGAGTTCGAGGCCGGTTTCTTCGAGGTACGTCGCGAGGGTGACGTCGCCGAGGGAGCGCAGCTCGTCGCACTTCGCTCGCCACTCGGACGGGATCGCTTGCTTGATACTGCGCAGGACAATGTCGCGCGCGACCGGATCGAGTTCCATGTGGCAGCCGGCCGGCAAGAACGGAAAGCCGCGCTCGACCTGACGCTCGACCTCGCGTCGGCGTGCCGCCGAGGAGGGCGCGGAGTCGTCGGTCGAATCGGAACTCGCGGCGATGGTTGCCGACGAAGTCGAGGACGGTGCAGAGCGCCTTGCCCGCGCGCCCGCCGTAGGCCGCGGCCGAGTTGCTGCAGGAACAGTGTGGGGCTCTCGGTTGGACGCAGCAGCAGCAGCGTGTCGACGTGCGGCACGTCGACGCCTTCGTTGAACAGGTCGACCGTGAAGACGACGTTGATGCGCCCTGCTTCGAGATCGCGCAGCGCCGCGGTTCGCTCGTTCATGGGGCTGTCGCCCCACACGGCGACGGCTGCGATCCCCGCGGCACGGAACTGCTCCGCCATGAAGCGTGCGTGCGCGATCGAGACGCAGAAGCCGAGGGCCCTGACGCCGTGGGGATCGCCAGTCTTCAGTCGTGAGCTGCTCAACGACCCGCCGGGCCCAGGCATGATCGGCGGTGAAGACGTTGGTCAGCGCGGTGAGGTCGTAGCCGGGACCGCGCTTCCACGGCACTTCGGACAGGTCGGTTCCGTCGTGCACGCCGAAGTACGAGAACGGAACCAGATACTGCTGGTCGATCGCGTCCCACACGCGGAGTTCGGCCGCGATCCGTCCGTCGAAGTAGCGAAGGACGTCGAGGCCGTCGGCGCGCTCGGGCGTCGCGGTCATCCCCAACAGCTCTCTCGGCGTCGATGCGCTCCAGAAGCGTCTGGTACGACGGTGCCGCCGCGTGATGGAACTCGTCGACGATGACGACGTCGAAGTGCGCGGGGTCGACCGATTCGAGACCCGAGCGGCTGAGGCTCTGGATCGACGCGAAGACGTGCTCGAAGCGGGCAGGACGCTTTCCGCCGACCCAGAGACTCCCCGAAGCTCGCGTCGCGGAGGGCGTGCGCGAACGTCGCCCGGCTCTGGTCGAGGATCTCCTCGCGGTGCGCGACGAACAGGAGCCGATCCCGCGGCAACCGCTCGCGTAGGCGGGCGTAGTCGACCGCAGCCATCACCGTCTTGCCCGTCCCGGTCGCGGCGACGAGGAGATTCCGATGGCGCCCGAGCGTGCGCGCGAGCTCCACCTGTTCCAGCAACCGCTCCTGGAACGGCATGAGGACGATCTCGATCGGGCTCAGAAGCGAGCGCGTGCTCAGGCTCGGTCACTGCGGTGCGCTCGCGGAACTGGTCGCGATCGAACAGCAACGAAGTCGCCGCTCGCCCAGTACGAATCGAAGACGGCCGTCATCTTCGCGACGACGTCCGGGTTGCGCACGCCCGAAATTCGAACGTTCCATTCGAGGCCCGTGACCATGGCGGAGTGCGTCAGGTTCGACGATCCGATGTAGGCGGTCGAGTAGCCGCTCTTGCGGTGGAACAGCCATGCCTTCGCGTGCAGCCGGGTGGTCGCGGTGTCGTAGGACACCTTGATCTCAGCGCCAAGCGCAGCGAGCTCGTCGAGGGCGCGCAGCTCGGTGCTGTTCGTGTACGTCGTCGTAACGACCCGCAACGCCCTTCCATCCCGGCAATGGCGACGCAGTGCGTCGAGAAGCGGACGGATGCCGCTCCACCGAACGAAGGCCATCACGACATCGATGGAGTCAGACGAGTGGATCTCCGCACGAAGCTCGTGGGCGACGGCCGGCTCGCCGCGTGAGTTCGTGAGCAGCGTCGTGTCGAGGAGCGGCGTCAGTGGCGTTTCGATCACCTCAGTGCTGCCATCGGGCTTGCGGCGCAGGATCGCCGACAACACTCGGGCGGGATCAAGCGGTAGGTCGACGTCGCGATCGATGGCATCGCTCACCTGGGAGAGCAGGTCGATGACCCTCGCGATGAGCTGCGCGCCCGCTTGAGCCCGACCTTGTTCGGGCATCGCCTCGATCGCTCGGGTCACGACCGATCGCGACGTGTCGCGACAGCCGGTCAGCCGCTTCCGCGTCGGCGAGCGTGCGCAGCTCGGGCGTGACGACCTCAACGACCAGATCGGCGAGCCTCCTGTCGAGCGCGCCGGTCAGCAGCGCCTCGTACAGCCCGGGTTCGAGTTGGTGCTCCGCCACGAAGGGGAGTCTTGCTCAGACGGTGCGCGAACGATCGAACCCCGCCAGGCGGTTGGTCATTGCGTGGAGTGCCGGCGTCCCGAACAGCGCTTGATCCCAGGCCACTGACTCGAGAACATCGCGGACGTGGCTGAAGACGAGATCACCCTTCGGATCGCCCGCTCGGATATCGAACTGCTGATCGAGTCGCTCGACAGTCACGAGTACTGGCAGCTCGGCGACACATTGCCGCGCAAGAACGGAGAGGTCTTCGTCCCGGGCGACATGGAGCCCGATCTCATCTGGGAAGACGACGAGCCGACTGCCGCGCAGCGCGAGGCGATCGACGACATTCTTCGATGCCGCGAGCTCGCGGATCGGCTCCGCAGCTGGCTCGGGCATCCGACTGCGCCCGGCTGACGAGCGGGCGATCGGTCGGGCCGGTGTGTCACCCATTGGCGACCCTCGACCGCGGGCCGCGCAACTCCGGGATTGTCGAGACCTGTACATGGATCTGTACAGACGGTTGTGCAGGTCTTACACCAGCGGCGTACAGGCCTCGACAATGGGCAAGCCGCTGCCGTGAAGCCCGAGAGGCTTGCAACGGCGTGCCCCGTCGGTGCACGGTAGTTCGAACACCCGCGCCGACCCGCGGTGCGCACGCGAGCCGTGCTCGGTATCGACAGAGCCGAGTACTTGGAGCTTGCGATTCGTGATCTGTCGGATGGCCGCGGAGCGTGCTTCACCGCCGGCGGAACAGTGAGCCGGTTCCGCTGTATAGCGGAACCGGCAAGTCTGTGGATCGATTTTCGGGGTCGTTCGGAGGGTGCGGTGAGGGTGTCGTGTAAGGGTCTGAGTGCGGTGCGCGAGAGGTCGATGTGGGGGAGGACGTGCGCGGGGGAGATAGCGGCGGAGTGAGGTGAGTTCGGGGAGTCGGTGGCGGCGCGGTGACGAACAGGCCGGCGGCGACGGTGCGAGGCGACGCGCGTGGGAGCTGGAAGGGAACCTCGAGCACGGAGAGGTGGCGCAAGCCGGAGTAGCGGTCGCGTGATACGAGTGAAGCGCGCTTTTCCTGGGTGATGGGCATCATCGCGAGTGAGAGGAGCACGATGCCGACACCGGCCGATCCGCTGCCCACGCTGCTCGACATCGACGGCGTTGCCGCGCACCTCGGAGTGAACGAACGGCACATCCGCAGGCTCGTCGCCGAGCGTCGCATCCCGTTCGTCAAGTGGGGCCATCTGCTCCGCTTCGATCCCGTCGAGATCGCCGCCTGGCTCGACGACCAGCGCGTCGCGGTCGGCGGCCGGCGACGTTAGTGACTCACCCGACCGCTACCGTGAGCGCCAGCTCAGCCTCGTCCACCCGGCCGGCGGAGCGCTCGTCCTCGATGAGGGCCTTCGCGACCCTGACGAGGAAGGAGCAGCGACCGTGACGCAACGAAGGCACTTCGGCTCCACCCGCAAGCTGTCATCGGGACGATGGCAGGCGCGCTACTTCGACGCGGCCGGCACTCGGCACAACGCGCCTCGACACGTTCGCGTCGAAGACCGACGCACTGCAGTGGCTCTCGACGGTCGACGCCGACCTCGCACGCGGCGACTGGCACGACCCCAAGCTCGCAGAGACGTCCGTTCGCGTGCAGTGGGTCGAGCGCTGGCGTCCGACGACGGCGAACCTTCGGCCGTCGACGCGCGACCTGTACGAGTACCTGCTGCGCGTGCACATCCTCCCGACGTTCGGCTCCACGCGCGCTCGGGACAGATCACGACTGTCGACGTGCAGGCGTGGCTCGTGGACCGGCGCAACGCCGGGCTGAGCGCGAACGAGCGTTGCCAAGGCGTACCGGCTTCTTGCCCGCATCCTGCGTCAGCGCGGTCGAGTCGGGATACCTCGCCAAGAACCCGTGCACGCATCCGCGGCGCGGGCACGAACGGCACGCCCGAGATGGCGTTCGCGACGCCCGAGCAGGTCGCAGTGCTCGCCGACGTCGATCCAACCCGAGTACCGGGCGCTCGTGCTCACCGCCGCGTACTCGTCGCTGCGGTGGGGTGAGCTCGCCGGGCTGCGCCGGCGCAACGTGAACCCGCTGCATCGCACCGTCACGGTCGTCGAGCAACTGACCGAAGTGAACGGGCACCTCGCGTTCGGGCCGCCGAAGACCGAACTCCAGCCGGCGCACCGTGCGGCTTCCCGACGTCGTCGCCGACGAACTCGACCGCGCACCTCGAGCGCTACGCCGAGCCCGGGCCGGATGGGCTCGTGTTCCCCGCCGCGGAGGGCGGGCCGATGCGGCGCAGCAACTTCCGGCGGCGCGTCTGGTTGCCCGCGCTCGAAGCTGCTGGCCTCGAAGGGTTGCGGTTCCACGACCTGCGGCACACCGGGGCGACGCTCGCCGCCGCGTCGGGCGCGCCGCTGAAGGCGCTCATGGCGCGCGCCGGGCACTCCACCGCCGCGGCCGCGCTGCGCTACCAACACGTCGTCAGCGGTCAGGACGAAGCGATCGCGCGCTACCTCAACGAGCTCGTGGAGGGCACGCAGAGGGCACGAACACGCGGGACGAGCAACGCGACGACGCGACGCCGGAACCCGCAAGTAGTGGTGGAGACGATGGGACTCGAACCCACGACCCCCTGCTTGCAAAGCAGGTGCTCTAGCCAGCTGAGCTACGTCCCCGGGTCGGGTCTCCACGGTAGCGCCCGGTGTCCGATCGTCACTCGCTGGACTCGGGGTGCTTCGTGTACACGACGTCGAAGGCCATCGCGTCGACGCGCGTTGCAGCAGGAAGGGACCAGGCGTCGCCGCCCGATCCGCGACACTGGCGCCATGGCTGACACCTGCACCCACACCGATCAGATCCAGGACGTCGCTCCGTCGGGGAACGGCTGCGTCGAGTGCTTGGAAATCGGCGCACAGTGGTTGCACCTCCGGCGTTGCACCGGCTGCGGGCACATCGGCTGTTGCGACAGCTCACCGAACCGACACGCGACCGCGCACTTCCGCGAGACGGCACACCCGGTCATCCAGTCGTTCGAACCCGGCGAAGACTGGTACTGGTGCTTCATCGACGAGATCGCGTTCGAGCAACAAGGCGACACCGCGAGCCCCTCGCACACCTAGCCACCGGCGTCCGGCCGCGGGTCGCGGCAGCGCCGGTGCCAGTAGATTTCCGCCTTCGGTGACGGGGGAATCGAGATGATCCGGTTGCGGTGCGTGCGGAGGGTGGCGGGGGCATCGACGCTCCTGCTCCTCGCCGCGGCCGCCGCATGCGGCGGCGGGGGCGGCGGCGGAACATCCCGATCCGGCGAGCGTGCCGCCGGCCCTCCGAACATCGTGTTCATCCTGCTCGACGACCTCGACGCGACCACGTCGCCCTATTGGGACGCGATGCCGGAGACGCGTGAGCTGATCGCAAGTCGCGGCACGACGTTCACGAACTCGTTTGCAAACAATCCGGTGTGTTGTCCGGCGCGTGCGTCCGTGCTCACGGGCAAGTACTCGCACAACAACCAGGTGTGGGACGCGACCGGCGACGACGGCGGTTACGCCACGTTTGCGCGTACCGGCAGCGAACGTGACACGGTTGCCACCCGCCTCGACGAGCACGGTTACACGACCGGGTTCGTCGGCAAGTATCTGAACGGGTACGAGGAGACACCCGAGGCCGTTCCCCCGGGATGGGACGAGTGGTTCGGTCTCGCGGGCTCGTTCCTCGACGGTTACGGCTACAGCGCAAACCACAACGGCACGATGGAGCAGTACGGCGACGCCGACGCCGACTATCAGACGGACGTGTTGTCGCGACAGGCGTCCCGATTCGTCGACGGCACCGAGAGCGACGACGACCAACCGTTCTTCCTGTTCCTGTCGCCATCCGCGCCACACGACTCGATCGACGCCGCACCGCGCGATCGCCCGAACGAGTTCGAGCGATGCAGACTTCGAGCGGTTTCCCGACTACGACGAAGCCGACATGTCCGACAAGGTCTCGTGGAACGAGCTCGGCCGCGCGCCGCTCGGCGCCGACGGCACCGCCTCACTGACCGAGCGGTACCGCAGGAACATGGGCTCACTGCTGGCGGTCGACGACATGATCGCTTCGCTCGGTGATCAGCTGCGCGAGAACGACGAGTTCGACAACACGTACTTCGTGTTCACCAGCGACAACGGCCGGGCCTGGGGCGCGCACCGCGAGATCAACAAGCAGGTGCCGTACGAAGCGTCCGTGCGCGTGCCCTTGGTCATCGCGGGTCCGGATGTGCGCCAGGCGGAAGAGGACGAGTTCGTAGCCCAGATCGACGGCGCGCCGACTGTTCTCGATCTCGCCGGGCTCGATGCGTCAGACCTCGACGGACGCTCGCTCGTACCCCTGCTGGGCGACGAGTCCGGCGCGTCGCGCGACGACGTCTTGCTCGAATACCGGGCGACCACCGTGGATCTCTACACCGTCGACACGTACGACCAGGTGCAGCGCATCCTCGCGAACGGGAAGGACTTGCTCGGACCGCCGTCGTACCGCGGGTTGCGCACCGAGACGCATCTCTTCGTCGAGTGGTACAACGGCCCGGTCCACGAGTACGAGCTCTACGACCTCGCCGCAGATCCCTACGAGCTCGACAACATGCTCGCAACCGAAACGGGACGTGTTGCCAATGCCGCGCTCGTCGAACAGCTCCGAGCTCGCCTCGACGAACTCAGCGCGTGCACCGGCCCGTCGTGCCGCACCTGAGCTGCCGATCAAGTCGTTTGCGTCGGCCCGCGCGCTCGTCACCTGGCTCGACAAGAACAACGCGAAGTCGTCGGGGATCTGGCTGAAGGTCGCCAAGAAGGACGCGGGCGTGAAGTCGGTGACCTACGCCGAAGCCGTCGATGCCGCGCTCTGCTACGGATGGATCGACGGGCAGGGACAGAAGTTCGACGAGCGGTACTACCTGATCCGGTTCACGCCGCGCCGGCCGACGAGCATCTGGTCCAAGATCAACCGGACCAAGGCCACCGCGCTCATCGAGTCCGGCGCGATGCAGGCACCCGGCCTGCACGAGGTCGAGCGGGCCCGAGCCGACGGTCGATGGGACGCGGCCTACGACTCACCGAAGAACATGAAGGTGCCCGACGACCTGACCGCGGCGCTGCGGAAGAACGCCAAGGCGAAGAAGTCCTTCGCGACGCTCGACGGCGCCAACCGGTACGCGATCCTGCACCGGGTCACGACCGCCAAGAAGCCCGAGACGCGCGCCCGCCGGATCTCACAGTTCGTCGAGATGCTGGCCCGAGGCGAGACGCTGCATCCCCGGTAACGCCGGGTCAGCCGACGGGAACGCCCTCGAACACCGCGGCTCGTACGCCGCGTTCCGCGAGCTCGGCGAGGAACGCTTTCGCATCGACGAGCGCGCCGATGCCGCACACGCCCGGGCGCGCGATTCGCTCACCGAGCCCGCCGCCGAGACGCGCCGCGATCACGGCGAGCACGGTGCCCGCGGCAACCGACGTTCGTTCGACCACTCCGTACACCAGACAGCCGTGGCCGTTCTCACCGTGGCCCCACACCTCGACGCGCGCGGCGCCCCATTCGCCGTCGTCACCGAACCGCCGGCGCAGCCACACGCGCTTCGGTGGTTCCCCGAGCTGCACGCTGATGCGCGGCACGCCGGGGAACGCGTCCACCAGCAACGCCGCGCCGCCGGTCACGATGCTGCAGTCGTGACCACCGATCGGATCGGGGAACCACACCAACGTCTCCCCGTGCGGATGTTCTTCACGCCAACCGTTGTCGTGCCACGAACGGACCGACGCGCGCCGCGCGTGACGCACCGCCGCCACACTGCTCGGGCCGGCCCAGCCCACGCGCGCGACGCGGATCTCGTCGACGGCGCGGAAATCGTCCTGGGCGTGACGGGCAAGCACGTCGGCGAGGCCCGGCGCGAAGCCGCAACCGAGCGCGATCGTGACACCGGCGCCCACAGCATTCGGCTGGAGCGCGCGCACGGCTTCGATCGATTCGTGGTCGTCGTCGCACGACGCGAGCGGCACACCGGCCGTGATCGCGGCCGTGGCGACGTCGTGGTCGAGGCCGGTCGGCAGCGCGCACGCAACGACATCGACGCCGCTGGGTATGGGGTCGCCCGGCGCGAACGCGTGCACCGAAGCCTTTTCGCCGAGCGACTCGGCCGCCGATTCGACCCGCCTCGTGTCGACGTCGGCGAGCAGCACTTCGTCGACGCCGGGCGTGTCGACGAGTTGGCGAGCCGCGCGCGTACCAACCGCGCCGACACCGGCGACGAGCACCCTCACCGGAACACCTTCACCGGAATTGGGCGCCTCGAGCTCCCGCCAGCCCCCGCTCGTCGGGGGAACGCCGCCCTTGCCCCGCAGTCGCGCGATCAACCCGATCACACCCGCGAGTCCGAAGACGAGGAGCACGCGTCGAAAGGCCTTCACTGCGCGGGAGTGTATCGGTGCCCGGCGAGTCCCACACCGGAGTCGGTTGCTACGATCGAACGCTCACTCGGGGCTATAGCTCAGTCGGTTAGAGCGCATCGCTGATAACGATGAGGTCGCTGGTTCGATTCCAGCTAGCCCCACGCTCGCCCTCAATGACCTCAGACGCGTGAGACCGACTCTTCCTCGGTGATCGTGACCTCGACGCCGCCGAGCACACTGGAGAACAGGTTGTAGAACGCGGCCGCGAGCACCGTGCTCACGACGAGCAGGCTCACGATCACGAGGCCCACGAGTGCGGACGCGCGCAGGACGCCCCACGACAAGAACTTGAAGTCGTCCGAGTTCACGAGGTCGCCGACGAAGTTCTCGACGTTCGAGATGATGCCGAACGCGGATGCGATCCACCACAGCACGACGCCCGAGAACAACAGCACCAGCAGCGCCGCGAGGTAGAAGCAGATCGAGAGCTTGAGCACCGCCCAGAGGTCGACCTTCTGGATGGTCTGGCGGTAGGCGCGTTGGTACGACGGCTTCAACTTCGCAGGCTTGCGCTCACGCCTCGAGGGCCGCGCCGTGAACGAGGAACGTCTCGCGCCGTTGCCCGACGACGGTACGGTCACCGGTTCGGTGACCGGATCGAGCTCCGCGTCGGCACGGGCCACGGATCTACGCCTCTCCCGCCGGATCGGGGGCGTCCGGCGTGCCGGCGCCGTCCTCGCTCCCGGGCACCGATTCCAACTCGGTGCTTTCGGCTTCGAGAACACGCGCCACTGCCACAACGCTATCGCCCTCGGCCACACGGGCGACACGAACCCCCGTCGCGTCCCTCCCCTGCTCGGAGATGTCGTCGGTACCGGTCCGGATCAGGTTGCCCGCCGACGAGAAGAGCAGCACCTCGTCGCCCGGTGCGACGGTGAATCCGGCGATCACCCGGCCCCGGGCCTCGGTGACCCGCATGCCTCGGACGCCCTGCCCACCACGACCTTGCCGGTTGAAGGCCGACAGGCGGGTCCGCTTCCCATGACCGCTCGATGACACGAACAGCAAGACCGCGTCGTCGCGCGCCACGTCGCAACTGACGACGCCGTCGTCGGCGTTCTTCAGCCTCATGCCCCGCACCCCGGCGGTGGCTCGGCCCATCGAGCGGACGTCGGTTTCGGAGAAGCGGATGGTCATGCCCTGACGCGACACCATGAACACGTCGTCGCGACCGTTCGTCTGGATCACTCGGACCAGCTCGTCCCCGTCGTTGAGGTTGATCGCGATCAACCCGGTACGCAACGACGAGTCGTACTCCGACATCCGCGTCTTCTTCACGATCCCGCTGCGGGTCGCGAAGAACAGGTACGCGCCGTCCTCGTAGGTACGAGTGTCGATGACGGCCTCGATGTGCTCGTCGGCCTGCAAGGCAACGAGGTTCACGAGCGCAGTGCCGCGCGCGGTGCGGTCCTTCATCGGGATCTCGTGTGCACGCAGCCGGTAGACGCGGCCGCGGTTCGAGAAGAACAACAGGTACGAGTGCGCGGTGCTCGTGAGCAGGTGCTCGACGTAGTCCTCGTCGCGGAGGTTGCCGCCGCGCACACCCTTGCCGCCGCGTCCCTGCGTGCGGAACTGGTCGACCGAGACCGTCTTGACGTACCCGCGGTGCGAGAGCACGACGACGAGCTCTTCGTCCTCGATGAGGTCGAGGTCGGCGATCTCGCCGGGATCGGTGGTGATCCTCGTGCGCCGGTCGTCGCCGTACTTGTCGCGCACCGCGACGAGCTCGTCCTTGATCACCTGACGCAACTTGCCGTCGTCGGCCAGAATCGCTTCGAGGTCGCGAATCGTCGTCTGGAGCTCGTCGAATTCGTCGCGCAGGCGCTGCCGCTCGAGCGCGGCGAGCCGGCGCAGCTGCAGGTCGAGGATGTACCGGGCTTGCACCTCGGTGAACTCGAACGGCGCGACCATCAGCGCGCCGCGCGCCGCGTCGGCCGATTCCGAACCGCGGATCAGGGTGATGATCGCGTCGATCATGTCGATCGCGCGCAGCAGTCCCTCGAGCACGTGCGCGCGGTCGCGCGCGTTCTTGAGCCGGAATTCGCTGCGACGGGTGACCACCTCGACCTGGTGCGCGACGTAGTGCTTCAACGCCTGCTGCAAGGTGAGGAGGCGGGGGGCGCCGTCGACGAGCGCGAGCAGGTGCGCGGCGAAGTTCGTCTGCATCGGCGTGTGCTTGTAGAGCTGGTTCAGGACCACCTGCGCGTTGGCGTCGCGTTTGAGGTCGACGACGAGCCGCACCGTGTCGCCCGCCGACGCGTTGCGCACGTCGCGGATGCCTTCGATCTTGCGATCGTTGACGAGCTCGGCGATCTTCTGCCCGATCACCTCCACCGACGTCTGATACGGGACCTCGGTGACGACGATCTGCAGCCCACGCGCGGCCTCGACCACTTCGGAGACCGCACGCATGCGGATCGAGCCGTGACCGGTGCGGTATGCCTCCGATAATGCCGATGCGGCCCAGGATCGTCGCGCCGGTGGGGAAGTCGGGACCGAGCACGAACTGCATCAGAGCTTCGGTGTCGGCTTCGGGATTGTCGATGAGGTGGATCGTGGCGTCGATCACCTCGCGAAGGTTGTGCGGCGGGATGTTCGTGGCCATCCCGACCGCGATGCCGCCACCACCGTTCACGAGCAGGTTCGGGAAGCGCGCCGGGAGCACCGACGGCTGCTGGTTCTGACCGTCGTAGGTCTCCTCGAAGTCGACCGTCTGCTCGTCGATCTCGCCGAGGAGCTCCATCGCGAGCGGCGCGAGCCGCGCTTCGGTGTAGCGCGGCGCGGCCGGACGATCGGCCGGGTCGGGCGATCCGAAGTTCCCGTGACCGTCCACCAGCGGGTACCGCAACGAGAAGTCCTGGGCCATGCGCGCGAGCGCGTCGTAGATCGATTGGTCACCGTGCGGGTGGTAGTTCGCCATCACGTTGCCGACCGCGTTCGCAGACTTGCGGTGCTGACGGTCGGGGCGCATGCCCTCGGCGTACATGCCGTAGAGGATGCGACGCTGCACGGGCTTCAGGCCGTCGCGCACGTCCGGGAGCGCCCGCGACGTGATCACCGACATCGCGTAGTCGAGGAAGGAGCGTTCCATCTCCTCCTGGATCTCGATCGGTTCGATGTTGCCGAGCTGCGTCAGTGGTTCGTCGGGCATGCGTCGTCCTCGGAAGGGGTTGCGGCGTTCGATCAGATGTCGAGGAAGCGGACGTCCTTGGCGTTCACCTGGATGAATCCCCGCCGGGCCTCGACGTCCTCGCCCATGAGCGTGGAGAACATCTCGTCGGCAATCGCCGCGTCCTCGACCGACACCTGGAGCAGCGTGCGCGTCGCCGGGTTCATCGTCGTGTCGCCGAGCTCGTTCCAGTCCATCTCGCCGAGGCCCTTGAACCGGCTGATCTCGATCTTGCGGCCCTCGTGCTCGGCTTCGAATGTCCGTAACGCAGCTTCGTCCTTCAGGTACGTCCGGTCGTCCTTGCCGATCTTGGCGCCGTAGAGGGGCGGCTGCGCGATGTACACGTGGCCGGCGCCCACGATCTCTTTCATCTGGCGGTAGAAGAACGTGAGCAACAGCGTGCGGATGTGTGACCCATCGACGTCGGCGTCGGTCATGATGATGATCTTGTGGTAGCGGAGCTTCGTGAGGTCGAAGTCCTCGCCGAGCGCCGGTGCCGATCGCGGAGATCAACGACTGGATCTCTTCGTTGCGCAACATCTTGTCGACGCGTGACCGCTCGACGTTCAGGATCTTGCCGCGGATCGGCAGGATCGCCTGGAACGCCGGGTTGCGCGCCTTCTTCGCGCTGCCGCCGGCGCTGTCGCCCTCGACGATGAAGATCTCGGCTTCCTCGGGATTGCGCGAGGAGCAGTCGGCGAGCTTCCCGGGCATCGATGCCGACTCGAGCAGCGACTTGCGGCGCGTGAGGTCACGCGCCTGACGCGCCGCGATGCGCGCACGCGACGCTTGCAGCGCTTTCTGCACCGACGCGCGACCCTCCGTCGGGTGCTCCTCGAGCCATTGCGCCAACTTGTCGTTGGTGACGCGTTCGACGAACGAGCGGATCTCGGTGTTGCCGAGCTTGGTCTTCGTCTGCCCCTCGAACTGCGGGTTCCGCAGCTTCACCGAGATGATCGCGGTGAGTCCTTCGCGGATGTCTTCGCCCTGGAGGTTCTCGTCCTTCTCCTTGAGGTGGCCCTTCTGGCGGGCGTAGCGGTTCATCACGTTGGTGAGCGACTTCTTGAAGCCCTCCTCGTGCATCCCGCCTTCGGACGTCGCGATGTTGTTGGCGAACGAGTGGATGCCCTCGTAGTAGCCGTTGTTCCACTGCATCGCGATCTCGACCTCGCCGCCGGCGTAGGAGTCACCGATCGACACGACCGTGTCGAAGATCGGCTCTCGCGAAGCGTTGAGGTGCACGACGAAGTCGACGATGCCGCCGTCGTACTTGAAGATCTGTTCGAGTGGTTCGTCGGGCCGCTCGTCGCGGAAGACGATCTCGAGACCACGGTTGAGGAACGCCATCTCGCGCAGTCGCTCGACCAGCGTCTGCGCGCGGAAGTCGAGCTCTTCCATGATCGACGGGTCGGGCCAGAACGTGACCGAGGTCCCGGTGCGGTCGGAGTCGCCGGTACGCGTCAGCGGCGCAGTCGGTGTCCCGCCGTCTTGGAACGCTTGGGTGTAGTGGCCGCCGTCGCGGTCGATCGAGAGCTCGAGCCGTCGCGAGAGCGCGTTGACGACGGAGACGCCCACGCCGTGCAGTCCGCCGGAGATCTTGTAGCCCTCGCCTCCGAACTTGCCGCCCGCGTGCAATGTCGTCAGCACGATCTCGGCCGCGGACTGATCCGGGTATTCGGGATGCGGATCGACCGGGATGCCGCGTCCGTCGTCGACGACGCGACACCCGCCATCGGCGAGCAGCGTCACATCGATCCGGCTCGCATGCCCCGCGAGGGCCTCGTCGACGGAGTTGTCCACGACCTCGTAGACGAGGTGGTGGAGGCCCGACGGACCGGTCGAGCCGATGTACATGCCGGGCCGTTCACGCACCGGTTGCAGGCCCTTGAGAATCGAGATGTCCTTGGCCGCGTACGCCACGCGTCGGTCCTTCGATCGGCTCCACTGATTGGTCGTTGACTGGGGATGGCCGTGTCCGTGTCCGCACCTACGGGCAAGCCCGCGGTGGACGACTCTCGCGGCGCCGATTTCAACGCGAAAGTCCAGGTCAGAGGGCCCTTCTCGGTCCTGCAATCTTACCAGACGGGGACCCGGAAATCGGTCTCTCCGAGCCTCGGTCGCGGCCGAGATCGCGGACCGGATCAGGGGGGTGTCACGACGACCCGGACCGAGGTCACGACACCGGCGCCGAGCGTCGCCGAGATCCGGTCGACAACCCCTTGTTCGAGGTACCGCAACTGTGTCGCCCAGGCCGGCGCGTCGACCGTGACGGTGCACACGCCGTCGCGTACCGACCGCACCTGCGCGTGCGCGGCAACGACCGCACCCACGGTGTCTTGCCACAGGGCGACGACGCGCGCGACGACGTCGGGTTCGGGGACGCCGAGGTCACGTCCGAGTGCCGCGAGCGCATCGGCCAGCGGTATGGGATCTCGGGGCATGGGTTGTCCGGGCACAGGGTCTCGGGCCGGCTCGTCGCGTTCGCGAGTCAACCGTCGTCCTCGGTCACGGCCCCGCCTGCGACGCGGAGGCGACGATCGGGGCTGATGTCCGGCGGCAACATCCCTGCGGTCGTGACCAAGGTCTGGCCTGCCGGCAGGTGCTTCACGAGCGCGTGCGCGCGGGAGCCGTCGAGCTCGCTGAACACGTCGTCGAGGAGCAACACCGGCGCCGCGCCGGTGATCTGCGTGACGACCTGGTGGCCCGCGAGTCGCAGCGCGAGCGCGAGCGTTCGCTGTTCGCCCTGTGACGCCTGCGTGCGCGCTTCGAGGCCGTCGATCTCGAAGCGGAGCTCGTCGCGGTGCGGGCCGACCAGGGTGAGGCCACGTTCGGTCTCGGCGCGCCGGCGCCGTTCGAGCGCGTCGCGCAGCGATTGCTCGATGTCACCGGTCGGGGTCTCGCCCGGTTCCCGCGCGACGAATGGTGTGGCGGACCAGTCCGCTTCGTAGCGGGCCGTCACCGAACGGTCGTCGTCGGCGAGAACGGCGTACGCGTCGGCCACAGCCGGGCCGAGGCGATCAAGCAGCATCAGGCGGCCTCGGACGAGCTCGGCACCGGAACGTACGAGCTGGTCGTCGAAGACGCCGAGCGTCGTACGCGCGTCGTCGTCGCGCACCCCGCCGCGCAGCAGAGCGTTCCGCTGCTTCAGGACGCGCTCGAAGTCGGTCCGGGCCGCGTCGTAGCGCACTGCGAGCATCACGAGCAGCTCGTCGAGATAGGCCCGACGCTCCGACGGGCCTTCCTTCACCAGCGCGAGGTCGTCGGGTGCGAACACGGTGACGCGCAGCAGCCCGTGAAGATCGCGGGCGCGGGTCACCGCTTGCTTGTTGCACAAGATGCGGTTGCGGCCCGCGGCGCGGATCTCTGCTTCGAACAGTTGGTCGCGAGCCCCCGTGGTGACCTCCGCCCGCACGATCGCCTGTTCGTGGTCGCGCCGGACGAGGAGGCTGTCGGCCACACCGCGGAACGAGCGCGCCCGCGCGACCCACCCGACGGCTTCGAGCAGGCTCGTCTTGCCCTGGCCGTTGTCGCCGCGCAGAACGGTGAGTCCCGGTCCGAGTGCGAGCTCGGCCTCGGCGAAGCAACGGAAGTCGGTCAGCCAGAGCCGGCCGACACGGGCAACGGGGATCTCGACGGCTTCAGGCACTCACATGCAGAGAGCGGTCACGACGTACGGACCGGCATGAACAAGTACAGGAAGTCGCCGCCATCGGCGGCACGCAGGGTCGCGGGCTTGAGGGGATCGATCGTCTCCAAGGCGACTTCGGTCGAGTCGAAGGCGTCGACACCGTCGCGGAGGAACACCGGGTTGAAGGCGGCCGTCAGCTCCGTGCCCTCGAACTTCGCGTCGAGCTGCTCCTGTGCGCTCCCGACGTCCTGGGCCGACATCGCGAGCTCCAGCCCGCCCGGCCCCATCGAGCATCGCAGCGCGGCGTTGTCGCGGTTCTGACCGACGATCTGGACGCGGTCGAGGGCCTCGAGGAAGGGCTCGCGCGCGATGGTGAGCCGGTTCGGATACCCGCTCGGGATGAGCTGCTCGTAGTTGAAGAAGTCGCCCTCGATCAGCCGCGCCGTCACTTCTGCGCGCGACGTGCGGAACACGACGTCGCGCTCGCGCAGCACGACTTCGATCTGGCCGTCGCCGGCGAGACGTTGCACCTCGGCGAGGCCCTTGGCCGCCACGAGGACCTGCTGGCCCTCTTCGAGCATGCTGACGCCCTTCAGGTCGCGCACGGCCAACCGATACGAGTCGGTTGCGACCATGCGCAAACCGCCACCGTGCGCCGCGAGCAGCACGCCGGTGAGGATCGGACGGAGATCGTCCTTCGATGCCGCCCGCACGACCTGCTTGAGCGCGGCTGCGAACGTCGCGGCGTCGACGGTGACGCCATCGCCGCCTCCGGGCGCGAGCCGCGGGTAGTCCTCGGCCGGCTTCAGCCGCAACGACGTGCTGAAGCGACCTGCCGTGATCACGGCTTCGTCGCCGCTGACCACCACCGTGACCGGGCCCGGTTCGAGCCGGCGAACGATCTCGCCCAACAGCTTCGGGACGACGGCGACGCCCTCTTCTTCGACCTCCGCCGGCACCTGGACGCGGTTGGTGATCTCGAGATCGGACCCGACCAGCTCGAGGCCGTCCGTGTTGGCGCTGATCCGCAAGTCCTGGAGGACGGGCAGCGCTCCGCTGCGGCTCGCAACTGTCCGCTGTGCGGTCGCCACGGCTTCCGCGAGGGTGTCACGCTCACACCGGAACTTCACTGCGCCCTCCTCGACCCGCCGTCCTGCAACACCGGGGAACGGAACAAATTGATAGCTGTAGTAGTAGGTCCTGTGGATTGTGGAAAACCATCGAACGGACCTGATGGTTCGGCCCGCTCGGGTGGGGACCATCCTCCACAGGTTTCCACAGCCCTCGGACCCCGAGCGTGCGCAGTGTGACATCCGTCCCACGCGCGGCGCGTGATTTCCCCAGGACCCCACAGGGTTATCCCCACGCTTTCGACCACGCAGGTCACGGCGTCGCCCCGTGTTTGATGCGGTTGATCAGCTCGTTCACCTGCTCGAACACCACCCGCCGTTCGGCCATCTGAGACCGGATCTTCTCGCATGCGTGCATCACCGTGGTGTGATCGCGTCCGCCGAATTCCTCTGCGATCTTCGGATAGCTGTAGTCGGTGAGCTCCCGGAACACGTACATGCCGATCTGGCGGGCCGTGACGAGCGGACGGCGGCGGCTCTTGCCGCACAGGTCGTCGACGGTCCAGCCGAACATCTTCGCCGTCTCTTCCAGGATCAGCTCGGGTGTGATGACGCGCGGCCGGGTGGCGGGGAGCAGGTCGGCGAGGACCTGTCGGGCGACTTCCTCGGTGAGTGGGATCCGGTGGAGGCTCGAGTACGCGGCGACACGGATGAGCGAACCTTCGAGCTCACGGACGTTGTCGACGACGTGCTCGGCGATGAATGCGAGCACCGCGTCGGGGATGCCGTCGAGGTGTTCGGACTCGCCCTTCTTGCGAAGGATCGCAAGACGCGTCTCGAACTCCGGGGGTTGGATGTCGGTGATCAGGCCCCATTCGAAGCGGCTGCGCAGCCGGTCTTCGATCGTCGCGATCGACTTCGGCGGACGGTCCGAGGAGATCACGATCTGGCTGCCCCGGCTGTGCAGGTCGTTGAACGTGTAGAAGAACTCGTCCTGGAGCTGCTCGGTGCGTTCGAGGAACTGGATGTCGTCGACGAGCAGCACGTCCACCTCGCGGTAGCGGCGCTTGAAGCCGGGCATGCTCTTCGAACGCATCGATTCGACGAACTCGTTCATCATCGTCTCGGTCGACACGTACCGGACGCGCTTCGACGAGAACAGCGCCCGCACGTGATGGCCGATCGCGTGCAACAGGTGGGTCTTGCCGAGTCCGGCCGGTCCGTAGATGAACAGCGGGTTGTAGGACCGCGCCGGGCTCTCGGCCACCGAAAGGGCCGCGGCGTGGGCGAACCGGTTCGAGGTGCCGATCACGAAATCGTCGAACGTGTAGCGGGGGTTCAGCGTCGTGGTGCTGCCCCGCAGGAATTCGGTTTCGGCCGGCGCCGTCCACTCGTCCGAGGCGTTGAGGCCCGATGGGTTCGTGCCCGAGGTGCCGGCCACGGAAGCCGGAGCGCCGGACGCAGCGACGACCGCGTCGAGCGCGACCCGCTCGTCGGGGCGGGGTGCGGTGTCGACGAGCAGTTCGACCGTGAGCGGCACGCCGGTCAGCGCCTGTGCGGCGTCGGCGATCAGACCGAGGTAGCTCGTTCGGATCCGTTCGACGGCGACGGAGCTCGGGACGCCGAGGGCCAGCGCGTCGTCGGTGAGGTCCAAGGCCCGCACTCCTTGGAACCACGTGTTCCAGGTGGCTTCCGACAATTGTGCCCGGACTGCTGCCGCGACCTTGGCCCACAGGTCGTCCGCTGCTGGAGTGACCACGCTGCTCCCCCGGTTGTCCACAGGAATATCCACAAGTGTGGAGAAGCGGTCGTGGTGTGCGACCCCGACTCCGCGGTCGGTGTCCGAGGTGACCGGTGGGTGACCAGAGACGGGCGTTTCGGGGAAGTCTCCGACGCCCGGTACCGACCGAACGTTGGGGTCGCGGACGTTACCAGTGCGGCAGCGACGCCCACAAGGATTCTGGCGGGCGGCGTCCACATCCGAGGTCGTCGAAAATTGACCCGTGAGGGAGAGATCCCCAACCGGACCATTCGACCCGACCGTTCGACCCGACCGGTCGGCTCGACCGGGCCGGGACCCGATTGTCTCGCCGTGTCCCGAAGCCGTACACTGGGCCGTCGCGCCTGCCCGCCGGTGCGGGTCCGACTCGGTTCCACATCTGCGGTGCGCGCCGCCCCCAGGGCCCATTTCCTCGGCCCGGGCGTTCGAGGAGGCCATGCGTGAAGAGGACGTTCCAGCCGAACAACCGCAAGCGGAAGAAGAAGCACGGCTTCCGACTCCGAATGCGCACCCGAGGCGGTCGCGCGGTGATCACGCGCCGGCGCACCAAGGGTCGCGGCCGCCTGTCGGCCTGATCTGGCCTGTCCGAGACCGTGCGTCCTTCCGTGCGCTCGCTGCGGGTTCGCGCCGGCGGCGGGGAGTGCTCACCGTGACCTGCGCCCTCGTGGAAGACGGCCCGCCCCGTGTGGCCTATGCCGTCGGCCGGCACGTCGGTGGCGCGGTGGCACGAAATCGGCTGCGGCGCCGTCTCCGGGCCGTCGTGCGCGACGAAGCTGCGGCGCTGGACGCCGGTCGCGCCTACCTGATCGGCGCGGCCCCGGCCGCGCTCCGCGCTCCTTACCGCGAGCTTCGCACCACGTTCCGCGCGATCCTGCGCGACCTCGATCCGAAACTGCCGCTATGAGTGGTCGAGTGCAGCGAGGGGTGATCGCCGCCATCCGCTCGTACCAACATCTGACCGTTCACCGCCCGTCCCCCTGCCGATACATCCCGTCCTGCTCGGAGTACGCCCACGAGGCCGTCGAACAGCACGGGGCACTGCGAGGGAGCGCGTTGGCGGCGAGGCGCATCGGGCGCTGCCACCCGTTCGGCGGCTTCGGCTTCGACCCCGTACCGCCGGCCCGCGTCCAGGAAGGCCCGTCCCGATGAATCCGCTCGAGCCGTTCGAGATCGCCATCGGCTGGCTGCTCGCCGTCTTCTACTCGGTCGTCCCGAATCTGGGTTTCGCCATCATCCTGCTCACGTGTGCGGTGATGGCGCTGTTGCTGCCGCTGACGGCCAAGCAGACGCGGTCGATGATCGCGATGCAACGCGTCCAACCCGAGATCAAGAAGCTCCAGGCCCAGTACAAGGACGATCGTCAGAAGCAGAACGAAGCGTTGATGGAGTTCTACAAGGAGAACAACGTCAACCCGCTTTCCGGCTGTCTCCCCCTCATCGTGCAGATGCCGGTGTTGTTCGCTCTCTTCCAGGTTCTCCGCAACGTGCAGGACCACATCCCGACGACCGGCATGTTCAACGATCTGTTCCGCGACCTGTGCGGGAACGCGGCCACCGCCGCGGCGTGCTCGAACCCGAAGGACATGTACTTCCTCGGCTTGAACCTCATGGTCACGCCGGCGAACTCGGGCAGCGTCACGAGCAGCATCATCGAACGGCTCCCGTACTTCCTCGCCGTCGCGGCAGTGGTCGCCAGCGGCTGGTACCAGATGTGGCAGACCCAGCTGCGGCAGAAGCGCCTCGGGAACAGCGCCCAGAACAACCCGATCAACAAGCAGATGCAGCTGATCAGCCGGGTGTTCCCGATCCTGTTCGGATGGTTCTCCTGGATCGCATCTTCGGGCCTCGTCCTCTACTTCGTGACGAGCAGCCTCTGGCGGATCGGCCAGCAGCACCTCGTGCTCAACAAGTACTACGACGAGCACCCCGGCGCCGAGAAGTCGAAGAAGGAGCCGAAGAAGGAACCTTCGCCCGACGTCATCGATATCGAAGAATCACCGCGAGGATCCTCGAAGGGGAACCCGGGGCGACGCACGAGCGGCAAGAACCAACTGCCGCCGAGCAAGCCTGCGAGCACACCGGAATCGAGCAACGGCCGGCCGGCCGGGAACGGCGCCGGGCCCAAGCCGCAACCCTCTCAGCACACCTCGCGCAAGAAGCGGAAGCGCAGGCGCTGAACCGATGGAGTGGATCGAAGTCCAGGCGAAGACCGTGGACGAGGCCGTCGAGCTCGCGCTCGACCGTCTCGGCGTCGTCGTCGCCGAGCTCGAATTCGAAGTCCTCGACGAGCCCCGCAGCGGGCTGTTCGGGCGGATGAAAGGCACCGCGCGCATCCGCGCTCGGGTGAAGCCGCTGTCTCGGGAGAAGCCGACCGACCGCCGGCGCCGCCGGCGCGGGAGTGAGCGCTCCGACGGCGGTGGTGCCGGTGCGGAGACCGGGGCCGCCGTGGGATCGTCCCGGCCGGGCCGGGGTGAGGGCGCGACCGCAGGTGGCGGTAGCGGTGAAGGTGGCCGGAGCCGGTCGCGCCGGCGCCCACGAGCCGCGAGCTCGGGAGGCGGCCGGGACTCCGAGGCAAGGGACACGAAGGTCGTAGGCAGCGAGGCGGAGGCGAACACGGTGGACAGCGCAGTGCTCACGGTCGAAGAACAGGCAAGTGCCGCAGTCCGCTTCACCGAGGATCTCGTGCGGGAGTTCGGCCTGACGGCTGCTGTCGGCGCGGAGGTGGTCGAGGACGACATCGAGCTGCGGATCGACGGAGAAGGCTCGAGCCTCGGGGTGCTGGTGGGTCCGAAGGGCGCCACGCTCCAAGCCCTCGAGGAGTTGGTGCGGGCTGTGGTGCAGCACGCAGCGGGGGGCCAGAGCGCCCGATTGCACCTCGACGTCGCGGGCTACCGCGAGCGGCGCCGAGAAGCGCTTGCCGGCTTCGTCACCCAGATCGCAGGAGAAGTGCTCGAGGCAGGAACCGAGCGTGCGCTCGAGCCGATGAACGCCGCTGACCGCAAGGTCGTGCACGACACCGTCGCCGACCTCGACGGTGTCGCGACCTCGTCGGTGGGCGAGGATCCTCGCCGGCGAGTGGTGATCAGCCCGGTTTGACCGACGGTTCGGCCGGCGCGTCACCTGCCGACCGCGCCCTCGCGGGGGTGCTCGAACGGGCTCGCGATCACGGCGCCCTCGGGCCCGGGCCCGTCGGACCGCACATCGAGCACGCCCGAGGCTTCGCCGACGTCGCCGCCCGGGTGATCGGCGGCCCGCCTCGTACGGTCGTGGATCTCGGCAGCGGTGGCGGTGTGCCGGGACTGGTGCTCGCCTCGATGTGGCCCGCCGCCGCGGTGACGCTCGTCGAGGCGCGGGGGCGCCGGGCACGCGATCTCGAGGCGGCTGTCCTCGAGTTGTTCGGTGTGAACTCCCGGGTCCGAGTGGTGACCGAGCGGGCCGAGGCCGTGGCTCATTGGCCGGAGTTCCGGGAGCGGGTGCGCCTCGTGACGGCCAGGGGATTCGGGTCGCCCGCGCTGACGGCGGAGATCGCAAGTGGGCTGGTCGAGCCCGGCGGTTGGCTGGTGGTGTCGGAGCCTCCCGAGGAGGACGCCGCGCGGTGGCCCCCGGCCGGCCTCGCCGCGATGGGCTTCCGCCCTGCGATCCGCTCCCAATGCCGCGGCGCCCATTTCGCAGCCATCTCGAAGTACGCGCCGGCCGCTGCTGAGGCGCCGCGCGCCGACCCGCGCCCTGGTCAAGCGCCCCGCGTGGTGAAGGACGTTCCACGTGGAACGTCCTTCAGCCACCCGCCGAGAATGCGTGCACCGGTTGCACGGCAGTAGTACGCTCCGGCGCCGTTGTCCTGCGCGGTTCCACGTGAAGCTGTTCCACGTGGAACGTCCTGCTCCTCAGGCTTGGGCGGCCCTACATCCGCCCGGGCCAAAATGCGTGTGTTGTCGATGCCGGCGGGCGAGCCCGAGCATTGAACTGGAGGCAAGATGGCGGCGGATGATGCTGGACGGCATGGCCGTCGGCGCTGGTTTCGGAAGCCCGGAGACGAGGCAGTTCCGGGCGATCCGGGAACCGAGACCGAGACCGCGAACAGTACCGTCGACGTGATGACCCAGCCCGAGGACCCGGTCAGGGAACACGACGAGGATTCGCGCCCCGAAGCCGATCCCGCACCGGCGTCCGCGCCCCGCGCCCGCCGCGCCGGAACCCGAAGCTCCTGCGCTGGCAGGGAGCTACGCGTTTGCAGATGAACTCGAGCCGGTCTCCCTTCCGGTGATCGTCGCGATCGCCAACCAGAAGGGCGGGGTGGGCAAGACCACCACCGCGGTGAATCTCGGTGCCGCCCTCGCCGATCTCGGATTCCGAGTCCTCGTCGTGGACCTCGATCCTCAGGGCAACGCGACGACGGGGCTCGGAATCAGTCACCGGAACGTCGAAGGCTCGATCTACGACGTGATCATGAACGACGTCCCGCTCGAGGACTGCGTCGAGCCGACCACCGTGAAGAACCTGTTCGTCGTCCCCGCCACGATCGACCTTGCGGGAGCGGAGATCGAATTGGTGCCGGCCTTCTCGAGAGAGCTGAAACTCCGGCGGGCGCTCCAGGGTGCTCGTGACGAGTACGACTTCGTGATGATCGACTGCCCGCCCTCGCTCGGACTCCTCACGGTCAACGGCCTGGCGGCCGCGGACGGTGTCATCGTGCCGATCCAGTGCGAGTACTACGCCCTGGAGGGTCTGGGCCAGCTGCTCCGAAACCTGACCCTCGTGCAGACCAACTTGAATCCGCCGCTCAGCCTGCGGGGCATCGTGCTCACGATGTACGACGCCCGCACGAAACTGGCCGGGCAGGTGGAGCAGGAGGTGCGGGCCCACTTCGGCAAGCGGGTGTACCGCACGGTCGTGCCCCGAACCGTGCGCATCTCGGAGGCACCCTCGTTCGGCCAGCCCGTCACCGTGTTCGATGCGTCCTCACGCGGTGCGGTGGCCTACCGCGAGCTGGCCAAGGAGGTGAGCCGTGGCGCGTCCCGGGGGTCTCGGTAAAGGCCTGGGTGCCCTCATCCCTACCGGTCCGGTCGAGCCCGGTGCGGTACTCCAGGAGATCCCGATCGCGACGATCCTCCCGAACCCGCAGCAGCCCCGCCAACACTTCGACGAGGAGACCCTCTCCGCCCTGGCCGAGTCGATACGCGAGGTCGGCGTGTTGCAACCCGTGCTCGTGCGAGAGCAGGGCGACAAGCTTCGAGCTCATCGCAGGCGAGCGACGCTGGCGTGCCGCCCGCAGAGTCGGTTTGCAGACCATCCCTGCGATCATCCGACACGCCGATGACGCGGCCATGCTCCAGCAGTCGATCGTCGAGAACGTGCAGCGCGAAGAGCTCAACCCGCTGGAGGAAGCGGCCGCGTACCAGCAGCTGATCGAAGACTTCGAGCTCACCCACGACGAGGTCGCGAACCGGGTCGGCAAGAGCCGGGCAACCGTCACGAACATGCTGCGGCTCCTCCAACTCCCGCCCGCGATCCAGCGCTACGTGAAGGACGGCTCGCTCCGCATGGGGCATGCCCGAGCGCTGTTGGGCACGCCCGACCGGGCCTTCCAAGAGCAGCTCGCCCGCCGCGCGGTCAGCGACGACCTCTCGGTCCGGGAGGTCGAGGAAGCCATTCGAGCGCGCACGCCCGCCCCGCCGAGCGAACCGCGGCGCGACGCCGCGCCGAGGCCTCGACCTCCGGGTCTGTTGGAGCTCGAGGAGCTGCTGGGGGACTACCTCGAAACGCGCGTGCAGATCACGATGGGTCCGCGTCACGGCAAGGTCCAGATCGACTTCGCGACGCTCGAGGACCTCGAGCGGATCTATCGCGCCATGACCGACGGCGGCCGCCCGCCCGAATAGGCGGCTTCAGGGCGCGATGTCGATGGGCGCCTCGACACCGCGGCGCACACCCTCGACGATCGCGTCGGCGAGCCTGGGCACCAGCGCCGTGAGCGCGATCACGCCGTCGGGATCATCGCGAGAGAACAACTCGCACACGACCGCGGCCATCCGCGTCTCACGCAGCATCCGGTACGTGCGGCCGACGGGAGCGTCGACCTGGAGCAGCACGCCGGCGAGCGAGGCGGTCAGGTGCGACGCGATCGCGAAGCCGCCCTCCGACCGGAATTGATCGGTGGCGAAGTACGCGCAGCGCGCGCCGGGAAGGTCGCCGGTACCGAGCGCGAGGAACACGTCGGCGCCGAACGCGTTGGCTTCGTTCGCGGTGGTGGTCGCGTCCGGCGACGACGTCTCGAGTGCAACCACTGCGCCACCTTCTCGCAGACGGCGCGCGACTTCCGTCGCAAGCACCTCGAGCCCGGGTTCGGTCACGACGAAGCAGCCGCGATCCTCGAGGCGGCGCCACTCGCGGCGCATGGTCTCGCGCTCCCGGACGCTCGCCACCGAACCCGCCGCGAGAGATCCGAGCCGGTCCAGGGCGGCGATGGCGGCCGGCCCGCAGACCCCATCGGTGGCGATGCCGGCGTCGCGTTGGAACTGGCGCAGTGCGGCTTCGGTTTCCGGGCCGAGGAGGCCGTCTTCACGGCCGGCGTCGAACCCCAGTGAGTTCAAACGGCCCTGGAGGATCGCGACGTCATCGCCGCGCAGCATCGGCCGGCGCAGGTACAACAGCCTGTCGCCGAGCCGGAACGAACACTCGACGAGCGCGCCCCAAGTCTCGGGTCCGCAGATGCCGTCGACGTGCAGGCCGCGCGCCTCCTGGAACGCGCGCACCGCGGTCTCGGTCGCGTCGTCGAAACGGTCCGCGTCCTCGACCGTCAGCCCCGCGCTCCGGAGCCGGTCGTGGAGCTCCCGGACCGCGGGTCCTCGTTCACCACGTCGGAGCGGGGTGTCCACCGAGTCGGCTTCGATCACTCAGGCGATGTATTCGGACAGCTCCTCGAGCAGCTGGGCCTTGCCCTTCGCGCCCACCAGGCGTTTCTGCACCTCACCGTCGCGGAACACGAGCAGGGTCGGGATGCTCATCACGTCGAACCGACGGGCGATGTTCGGGTTGTCGTCGACGTTGAGCTTCGCGATCTGGATCGACTCGCCGTGGGAGCTCGCGATCTCTTCCAGCACCGGTGCGATCATCTTGCACGGCCCGCACCATTCGGCCCAGAAGTCGACGAGCACCGCGGTATCCGCGCTACCGATCGACTCGTCGAAGGTTGCGTCCGACAGCGTCACGATTCCGTCACTCACTGATTGGTCCTTTCCGGTTCCACAAGATGGGGATCGGGATGGCCGAGCGCTTCCAAATAGCGCTCGGCGTCGATGGCTGCGGCGCAGCCCGATCCCGCCGCGGTGATCGCCTGGCGGTAGACGTGGTCCTGCACGTCGCCGGACGCGAACACGCCGGCGCGTGAGGTGTGTGTGCTCGGCGAACGGGTGAGGATGTACCCGTTGTCGTCGAGCTCGAGCTGGCCTTCGAACAACTTGGTGTTCGGATCGTGGCCGATCGCGACGAACAAACCGTTGATCGGCAGCACCTCGGTGCTTCCGGTTTCGATGTCTCGCAGTTCGACGCCCTCGACCCGGCCGTCGCCGATCACGTGCTCGACAACCGTGTTCCAGCGGAAGTCGATCTTCGGGTTCGCGAAGGCGCGGTCCTGCATGATCTTCGATGCCCGCAGCTCCTTGCGGCGGTGGATGAGCGTGACCTTGTCGGCGAACTTGGTGAGGAACGTCGCTTCCTCCACCGCCGAGTCGCCGCCACCGATGACCGCGATCTCTTTGCCGCGGAAGAAGAAACCGTCACACGTCGCGCACGTCGAGACACCATGACCGAGCAGTGCCTGCTCGGAGGGGAGATCGAGCATTCGGGCCTTGGCGCCGGTGCTGATGATCACCGCGCGCGCGTCGTAGCGCGTGTCGCCGACCCACACCCGCTTGATGTCGCCGTCGAACTCGACCCGGTCGACATCCGCGGTGACGAACTCGGCGCCGAAGCGCTCGGCCTGCTCGCGGAACTTCGCCATGAGGTCGGGCCCCATGATCCCGTCGGGGAATCCGGGGAAGTTCTCGACGTCCGTGGTGAGCATGAGTTGGCCGCCGGCGCCGATCCCTTCGATCACGACCGGGTGCAGGTTGGCGCGGGCGCTGTACACGGCTGCGGTCAATCCGGCGGGGCCGGAACCGATGATGACGATCTCGCGGAGTTCGGAGGTCAAGACTTCACGCTCGGGTGGTTCACGCTCTGGGGTTCACTCTCAGTACTTCTGTTGTCACGAAGAGAAGTTTCAGGGCCGGGACGATCGGCAAAGTGCGTCTGAAACGCCCGACGGGTGTCGGCGTGTGGTCACACGTTCCGCTTGGTCCACAGGAACGCTCCGACGATCGCGAAGATTCCGCCGAGGAGCAGCCACGACGCCCACACCTCGCCCTGGAAGAGCTCGGTCAGCGCGCGGAACAGCCCGGCAACGAGCAGAACGGCGGCCGGGACGAGCAGCAATGCGGCGAGGAGGCCGTACGTGATGGCCTTGGCGACGGCGCGCGCCGGTTCGACCGTGCGCTCTCGCGCCATGCCAACGGCTTTTTCGATGGCATCGGCGGCGTCGGTGGTCCAGTCGCTCATCTCGTTCCGTCCCACGCGCGCTGTCGGCATCGGCGCTCTCGGGTCTGCGATCTGACGCCCCGTTCAGGCCGCGTCACGGGAGGAGCGTACATGCCGGGACCGGCAAGTCCGAGGGACGTCACGGGTCGCCACTCGGCACGACCTGCGACGCCACCGTGCGACACGAGCCCGACGCGTCGGCAACGACAACGGCGAGGAAGTCGGCATCTCGAGCGAACACGAACACCTCGGCGGGCTCGCCCTGGTACACGACGATCCCGTGCTGCACGAGCGCCGGCTCGACGCCGGCCGCGCGCGCCTGTGAATCGACGCACGCGACAGGCGGCGCATCAGCGAACGCGCCTTCGCCGTCGCCGGACTGGGGCGCCAGCGCCTCCGGCACCGCAGTCGGCTCGACGAGCGCGCTTTCGACGCGCGCGCGCAAGGTTTCGCCGTCCGCGACCTCCCCGAAGTCGAACGGGATCGACGCCTCCTCGCCGGACCCACCGCGCGCGACGTCGCGCGACGTCTCAGCCAGTGTGGTCGGCGCCGACGCGTCCCCCGCGGTTGCCGCGCTCCGGTTGTCGTCGCTCGCGTCGTCGCTCGCATTGACTGCGATCACCGCGCCCAGGCCGACGACGACGAGGACGGCCGCTGCGATTCCGAGAACGTTCCTGGCCCGCCGGCTGCGGTTGCCTGCGGTGGCGGTTCGGACCCGCGCGAGGAGCGCCTCGCGCGCGCCTTCCGGAAGGGGCGGCACCTGCGTTGCGCCTGCCGCACGCGTCAGCGCGGCCCGGCGTTCACTGACGCCGGGAACGCCTTCGAGCAGCTCGCGCGCGTGCGCGGGCTCGTAGCCGAGGTCGAGCGCGGCGGCGTCGAACTCGCCGTCGATCTCGGCGCTCAGCAGCTCGTCCACGGCGTCGGGAGTGAGGGGATCCATCGGTGTGTTCACAGGCGTCTCTGGCTTGGACGTTCGGCGTCGGTGTCCCGGTTCCCCAGGTGGGCGAGCGCAGCGCGGCCCCGAGCGATGCGCGATCGGACGGTTCCGGGAGGGATCCCGAGCACGGCGGCGATCTCGGCGTAGTCGAGCCCGGCCAGATCCCTCAGCACGACCGCGGCGCGTTGCTCCTCGGGCAATCGCGCCAGCGCGGCGTCGACGTCGAGGACGTCGGCCACCCGCGCGTCCGTCGGCGGTTCGTCAGAAGCAGCCTCCGGCAAGGATTCTGCCGGTCGGGGCCGCCGGTTCCGGCGCCGGGTCTCGTCGAGCGCTGCGTTCGTCGCGATCCGGTAGCACCACGTCGAGAACTGGGCGCGCCCGTCGAATGAACCGATCCCGCGCGTCACCGCGATCAGTGCCTCTTGGGTGGCGTCGAGGGCGTCGTGGTCGTTCCCGAGGATGCGCCGGCACACGGCGTGGATGCGATCGACGTGGCGCGCGAGCAGCGTGTCGAGCGCGCCCCGATCGCCGCTCGCGGCCGCAGTCGCGAGGTCGGCATCGCCCGCGAAGATCGGGCGAGGTCGACTCAGCTCGCGTCGATCCACGCGACGCCGAGGACGCGCGGCCCCGTGTGGACCCCGATGACGGGTCCGATGTCGCCGACGATGATCTCGGCGTCTCCGGTGCTTCCTGGCAGCTTGCCGAGGAAGTCGTCGACGTCCGGCGCGCCGGCGTGCAGCACCGCGATCTGCTCGATGCCCTGCGCGGGCAGCCGGTCGAGGATGAACTGCAGCGCCTTGCCGCGCGTGCGGACCTTTCCGGCCTCGTCGACGGCGCCGTCGACCACGGAGATGATCGGCTTGATCGAGAGCATCGAGCCCAGCATGGCCCGGGCGCCGCCGATGCGTCCGCCCTTGCGGAGGTACTCGAGTGTGTCGAGGGCCGCGAGGATGTGCTGCCGTTCACGACGCGCCTCGACATCCTGAACGATCGTGGCGAGGTCGGCGCCCTCCTTCGCCCGGCGGGCGGCGTCGATGACGAGGTTGCCGATGCCCATCGACGCGCTCTTCGAGTCGACGATCGAGATCGGACACAAACCGTCGAGGGCCTTGGCGGCCACCTGCGCCGATTGCATCGTTGCCGAGAGCTGCGCAGAGAGATTGATGCACACGATTCCGTCGGCGCCGCCGTCGGCGAGCCCCCGGAAGGTCTCCTCGAACGCCCCGACCGACGGCGCCGACGTCTCCGGCAGCACGGACGACGACTCGAGCTCACGCCAGAACTGGGCGGTGCTCAGCTCCTTGCGGTCGACGTACTCCTTGTCGCCGAAGCGAATCGTCAGGGGAACGACCTCGATGTCGAGCTCGTCGCATGCGGCCTGCGGAAGATCCGAAGCACTGTCGGTGACGATGCGTACGGCCATGGGTTCCTCCTCGAGCGCGGACTCGGTGCGTGATCCGATGCTCCGATCGAACCCATCGTTACACGTCTCCGCCGCCGCCACCGGCGCCGCGACCCCGAAGCGCGCGCAGCAGGCTTCCGACCTCGTCCGATCGCAGCAGCGTGAGCACCGCGACATAGGCCGCACCGCCTGCGATGCCGGCCGCGACGACGGCGGTCGCGGCCGCCGACGCGGACGAGTGGCCGATCGCAGCGGCGACGATCGCCGCGACCAAACCGAGGGCCAGCGCGCCCACGACCGAGCGGACGGCGGTGGTCCGCACCGGCGGCGGCAGCACCTCGCCGATCCGGCGCCGGAGCAACCCGAGCGCGAGTACCGCCGCGATCGTGTACGCAACCGAGAACGACAGCGCCAAGCCCTGCACACCGAGCGACGGGAACAGCGCCAGCGCGAGCACGATGTTGGCGAGGTTCTCGACGACGTTGACGAGGAACGGTGTGCGGGTGTCCTGGCGGGCGTAGAAGCCGCGCAAGGTGAAGAGATACACGGAGAACGGGACCAGTCCGAGCGCGAACGCTTGCAGCACATCGGCGGTCACGGTCGCGTCCTGCGCGTCGAAGCCGCCCCGCACGAGCACCGCGACGGCCGGTTGCGCGAGGACTGCGAGCGCGACCGACGACGGCACGACGACGAGGAGGAGATAGCGCAAGCCGAGCGTGAAGTCGTCGCGCATGCCGGCGTCGTCATGCGCGCTGGCGCGGCGGGCGAGCTCGGGTGTCGTCGTCGTCATGATCGAGACGGCGAACAGGCCGTGCGGCAGCTGGAAGAAGATGAACGCGTACTGATACGCGGTCACGTCACCGGTTTCGCCGGTCGACGCGAGAACGAGGACGAACAGCAGCGCGATCTGGTTCACGATCACGTAGCCGACGGTCCATCCCGACAGACGGATGACCTGCCGTACCGCCGCGTGGCGCCAGTCGAAGACGGGTTTGCAGGTGCGCGCCGGCGCGCGCGAGGGCCGGGACGAGGACGAGCGCCATCGCGGCGATGCCCGCAGTCGTGCCGAGACCGAGCAGGAGCAGAAGCCCGCGGTCGTCCGTGATGCGCTCGACGTTCGTCCACCCTTCCTGCGGTCCGGTGGCGAGCCGCGTGAACGCGAGGAGCACGCAGATCACAACGACGTTGTTGCACACGGGCGCGTAAGCGGCGGCGGCGAAGCGTCTCCGCGCGTTGAGGACGGCGGCCGCGAGGGCGGTGAAGCCGTAGAAGAACATCTGCGGCATGAAGCAACGGATCAGCAGCGTCATCGCATCGAGCTGGGCCGCACGTTCGGCTCCTGTCGCATCGATCGAGTACAGGCGCGCGATGACCGGCGCGAACACCATCGCGACGATCGTCAATCCGACGAGGACGGTCAGCGTGACGGTGAATACCGCAGACGTCGCGCGCTCGTCGCGGCGTTGGAGGTGCTCGACGAAGACGGGGACGAGCGTCGCGGACAGCACACCGCCGATGAGTAGCTCGTAGACGATGTTCGGCGTCGTGTTCGCGAGGTTGTAGGTGTCGGCGAGCGTGGCGCGGCCGAGTGCGTAGGCGAGCACTCCGACGCGGAACAGTCCGGTGACGCGCGACAGGAGCGTGCCGAGGGCGACGACGGAGCTCGAACGCACGAGGCGAGCCGCGGACGACGACTCGGGTTCGACGATCCCTGGGCTCACGAGGTCCTTGGGCTCACGAGGTGCCTGCGTTCACGAAATCCTGGTGCTCACGACACGGCCTCGCGCCGCGCGCGACGGGTGCGCCGGAAGTGGTTCGCCCACCACAGCAAAAGGAAGAGGAGCGCGCCCACGGTGAGCGCGGCGCCGGCCCCGTTGAACACCGCCGATCGCACCGACACGCGTTGCGGGATCCCCAGGCGGACCGCGCCGTCGCCCGTCGTGAGGGTTGCCGTCATCGTGAACGTCCCCGACGCGCGCGCCTCGACGGCGAACTGCTGCGTCGACACGCCTTCGGGGAGCACGATCTGCTGGTCCGCGCCGTCGGGGAACAGGAGCTTGGTGCTCGCGAGCTGCACACGCACGGTCAGCGGTTTTCCCGACTGGTTCACGAAGCTGAGCGGGATGTCGCCCTTGCGGGCGGGCACGGTGACCCGCCGTCCAGTGGTCGAGACCGAATCCTCGATCACCGCGAGATCATTCTCGATCACCGCGAGGTCGGCCTGTGCCTGCTCGGACGTGTTCTCGGTGCTCAGCGCGAGACGAAGGGCCTGCAACCCGGTTCCGATGGTCGGATCGTCCGCGCCGACGGTGCTGCGGAGCGCGTTCAGGTCTCGTTGCGCAGTCGCATAGCGCGCCGCGCTCACCGGGAACGGCTCAGGAACATGGGCGACGAGGTTGCGCGTCACCGGTTCGTCGTCGTCGTCGGTGGCCACGGGCACCGACCCGAACAGTCCGTCGAGCGTGACCGGGCGGATGTAGGGATTGCTCGTCAAGCCGGCGAGCACGGCTCTCACGGTCGGGACGTCGGGTGCCCACCCGCCGGGCGTGCCGAGCACGACGCCGACGGGAGTGTCACGCTCGAACGTCAGCACCGACAAAGCTGCGAGCAGTCGTTGGCGCGCGTAGCGCCGCCGGGCCTTCGCTCGAAATCAGGGCTTCGTACTGCGCGTTGGTTGCGACGGCCGCGAACGTCGCGTCGCCCGACTGCAGCGTGAACGGCGCGAGCAACTGCTCGGGCTGCTCGCCACCCAACGATGTCGATGGCACGACCACCTGCTCGACGAGCAGGCCGCGCATGCGGGCGAGCGCGGCGTCGTCGACGGGCGCGACGAGCATCATGCGCGGATCCGGAGACACACCGGCGACCTGATCGAGCGCCGCCGCGCCGTCGCGCAGCTGCGCCGGGAGCTCGGCGCCGAGCCCGGCCGCTTCGAGCGACGTCACGTCGATCGGCACGTACGGCGCCGCGAGCAGCTGATTCGTGGAGCGCTGGATCGCGGCGCGCACGCGTGCGACGCCCGGGGCGAGGCGAGCATCCGCCTGCGCGAGCGACGCCCACGCTTCGAGCGTCTCCGGTCCGACGCGGAGACTCAGCGGCGTCGCGGCGGCTTCCTCGAGCAGCGTCGCGATGTCGGCGAGCCTGCCTTCCGGTGCAAGCTCGGCCACGATGCCCGGCGCGGGCGTACCGTCGGGAGCAAGCGCAGGCGCGCTCGACGACGTTCCAGACGTTCGCCAGGCGCACCGGGTCGAACTCGTTCGCGGCGGTCGCCGGATCGGCGACGACGATCCAGGTCACGAACGCCGCAAGGGTCTCGTCGGTACGAAGCGCGAGCTCGAGCGGATAGACGCCGGGGCCGGCGATGTCGAGGTTCGGCTCCGTCAACGAACCGCGCAGACCGAACGTGAGGTTCACCGCGCTCTGCGCGTCGCGGGGCAGGCCGCTCACCGGGAGGGTGAGCGTGTCGATCCGGTTGCCGAGCCGGTCGCCGTCGATCGTGTCGTCGAAGGCTTCGGTGGTGGAGACCGGGGTGTGGGCGCGCAGCCGGAGCTGCACGTCTTCCCCGGCGGGCAGGAACGACGCCGGGATGTCGAGCCGCAGCGAGACGTCACCGCCTTCGGCGACCCACGCGTTCTGTGAGAGCAAGGCGAATTCCGGCTCGTCGGTCTGCGCGTGACCGGGCGATGCCGGGGCCACGAGCGGGGCGACCGATCCGCAGAGGATCGCGAGGACGAGCGCGGCGCCGGCGCGGCGGAATCGCGAGAAGCGTGACCCGATCACAGCGAGCATCGCGGTCACAGCGAGCATGGCGGTCACAGGGCGCGCCCGAGGACGCAGAGACCGATCGGCATCGGTGTGAAGCCCGAAGCACAGTAGAGGCCGTACGCGCGGTCGTTGTCGGATTGCGTGTTGACGTAGGCGTGCACGGCGCCGCGTCGTTGCAGCCACCGCAGGCCGTCGGCGAGCAGCGCACGACCGAGGCCGTCGCCCTGCGCCTCGGGATGCACCGCGAGCCGCTGGACGTAGCCGTCGTTACCGGCCCGGCCGAACAGCGCGTACCCGGTCGGCGCGCGGCTCGGACCGATGCGGAGCTGGGAGCTGGGGGTCGCCCGCGCGGCCTGGCGAAGGCCGTCGTCATCGAGCTCCCAGAAGTCGTCGAAGGCGGCGCGGTCGGTTGCCAGCAGGAGCGCGCGATCGCGCCGCCGGGCCCGGCGGGTGCGGCCGGATGCGTCGGGAAGGTGTTGGAGATCGTGCACGAGGACACGCAACCGCTCACGCACCGCGAATCCGGCGTCGACGAGAGGAAGTGTCGCCGCCGGTGCCAGCGCGTTCGTCACGACCTCTCGGTACCCGGCCGCTCGTACGCGATCGAGCAGGCGGTCGACCGTCGCCGGCGCGAGCGCGCCCCGGCCCCGCAGTGCGAGCGAAGCGACGTCGGCCCGCCCGTGCCACGCCGCGATCCGAACGCTGCCGCCGCGATGACGAAACGACTGCGTCACGTGATGATTGCTCCCTTGAAACGAGTCCGGGCGGTGATTCGAGCGTAGATCGGTGGGATGGTTCGGCTCGGTAGCCTGCACCGATGCTCCTGGTCGGCTCGGATCCGCGCCACGCGGAACACGACCCCGGGCCCGGGCACGTCGAGCGACCCGTGCGCCTGGATGCGGTGCACGAGGGATTGCGTGCCGCCGGCATCGACGGCGCGGTGCAGCAGCTCCCCGAGCGCCGGGCGTCGCGCGCCGAGCTGGAACGGGTGCACGCAGGCGCATACCTCGACGAGCTCGAGGCGTACTGCCGGCGCGGCGGTGGCCGCCTCGACCTCGACACCTCGGTGTCGGCGTCCTCGTTCGACATCGCGCGGCTGGCCGCCGGCGCGGGGTTGGCGGCCGTCGACGAGCTCGAGCGAGGCGTTGCCACCGCCGCCTTCTGTGCGGTCCGGCCGCCCGGGCATCACGCCGAACCCGATCACGCGATGGGCTTCTGTCTGCTGAACAACGTCGCGATCACCGCGGCGGCGCTGCGCGATCGCGGTCAGCGTGTCCTCATCGTCGACTGGGACGCGCATCACGGCAACGGCACCCAGGACATGTTCTTCGCCGACCCCGACGTCATGTACGTGTCGCTGCACGAGTGGCCGCTCTACCCCGGCACGGGCCGGCTCGACGACGTGGGCGTCGGAGCGGGCGCGGGCACGACGGTCAACTTCCCGCTGCCGGCGGGCGCGACCGGCGACGTGTTCCTGGCCGCGCTCGACGACGTGGTCGCGCCGCTCGTGACGCGCTTCGCGCCGCACTGGGTGCTGGTTTCCGCGGGATTCGATGCCCACCGACTCGATCCGCTCACGGGGCTCGGCCTCCAGTCGGGCGACTACGCGGAGCTCACGACTCGCGTGATGGAGTTCGCTCCTCCCGGTCGTGTCGTCGCGTTCCTGGAAGGCGGCTACGACCTCGGCGCGCTACGGGATTCCGTCGCCGCCACGGCCTCGGCGATGCTGAAGTGCGCGCGCCGGCCCGAAGCAGCCACTGCGGGCGGGCCCGGACGTTCCGTCGTCAGGGCCGCACGCGATCTCCACGAAGTGTGATCTCGGGTCCACCTGACGCGGAGCACGAGCGGCAGCGTTCCCGACCGCGAGAATGAGGGCGTGCAGCTCCCGCCGAGGCTCGCTCGCTTCTTCGCAACTTCCTCACCGACCCACGCACTGGCCGGCCGGCTGCGCGCGGCCGGATACCGGGCCTTCCTCGTCGGCGGCAGCGTGCGTGACGCGTTCCTCGACCGTGGCGATGGCCCTGACGTCGACATCGCCACCGATGCCCGTCCCGAGACGGTTGCCGAGCTGGTGTTGCCATGGGCGGACGCGGTGTGGACCCAAGGTCAGCGGTTCGGCACCATCGGCTGCGAGAAGAACGGCGAGACCTTCGAGATCACGACGTTCCGAGCGGACGTGTACCGGCCCGAGAGCCGCAAGCCGCACGTGACGTACGCGGACGAGATCGAGACCGACCTGTCGCGCCGCGACTTCACCGTCAACGCGATGGCGCTCGACCTCGAACCCGGGCTGGAAGAACCGTTCGTCGATCCGTACGGCGGCCTCGCCGACCTTGCCGCACACCGACTCCGCACGCCGTTGGGCCCCGAGATCTCGTTCGGTGACGACCCGTTGCGGATGCTGCGTGCCGCGCGGTTCGTCGGGGTGCTCGGGTTCGAGCCTGATCCGGCGATGGTCGAAGCCATCGGCGCGATGCGGGAACGGCTGTCGATCATCAGTGCCGAACGCATTCGTGACGAGCTGTCGAAGCTGCTGCTCGCCGATGACCCGTCGGCCGGGCTCTGGCTCGCGTCGCGCACCGGGCTCTCGGACGAGTTCCTCCCCGAGCTCAACGCCATGCAGCTCGAACAGGATCCGATCCACCGTCACAAGGATGTGCTCGCGCACACGATCGCGGTGGTGGCCAAGACGCGACCCGAGCTGAAGGTACGCCTCGCCGCGTTGCTGCACGACGTCGGCAAGCCGAAGACGCGCGGCTACGGCAACAACGGCGTGAGCTTCCACCACCACGAGGTCGTCGGTGCGCGCATGGCCAAGGAACGGCTGCTCGCGCTGCGGTACCCGAACGAGATCGTCGACGACGTGACCAAGCTCGTGTACCTGCACTTGCGGTTCCACACGTACCGCATGGGTTGGACCGACAGCGCGGTGCGACGGTACGTACACGACGCCGGCGATCTCCTCGACGAGCTCAACGAGCTGACCCGCTGCGACTGCACCACCCGCAACGCGCGCAAGGCACAGGCGCTGGCACGGCGCATGGACGACCTCGTTGCGCGCATCGCCGTGCTGCGCGAGCAGGAGGAGCTCGGCAAGATCCGCCCCGATCTCGACGGCAACGAGGTGATGGCCTTCCTCCAGTTGCCACCCGGCCCGGTCGTGGGCGAGGCGCTCGGCTTCCTCCGCGAGATCCGGCTCGACGAAGGCCCGATCGGCAAGGACGCGGCCTACCGGCGGCTCGCCGAATGGGCCGCGGCGCACGGCATCGAGCTTGCGGGCTGATCCCGGCGTCGAGCTCGCGAGCGCGTCGCGCCCGACGCGGGCGAGAATGGACGCGTGACCACCGAGGACACGAGCGCGCCGCCCGCTGATGCGCCGGGCGTCGACGCCCCGTCGTCCGAAGCGCTGCCTGCCGAAACGCCACTTGTCGAACCGCCGTCGGTCCCGCCGGCCAAGCTCGGGCGCGTCGCCCGGCTCAAGGCCGAACGCGAGCGGCTCACGACGCGAGCGCTCGAGACCCGCGACAAGTACAGCGCGCGACGCGGAGAGTCGCAGACGATCGACACCGTCTTCTCGGTGTTCGAGCGCGACACGCTCACCGGCGGGCCGGTACTCGCCGGTGCCGTGGCGTTCCGCGTGTTCCTCTTCCAGGTGCCGTACGTGTACGTGCTCGTCGCCGGCTTCGGGATCGCGTCCGACGCCGCCGGTTCGTCACCGTCCGCCGCCGCCCGAGACGCCGGCATCGGCGGGCTCACTGCTCAGGCCATCCGGGACGCGAGCGACTTCACGTGGTGGAGCCGCATCAGCGCGTTCGTGGTCGGCGGCTTCGCGTTGTTCCTCGCGGCGCGGTCCGCGGTGAAGGTGTTGGTCATCATCCACTGCCTCGTATGGGACCTCCCGATGCGGAAGCCGAAGAAGTTGACCCGCGCCGCGGGCGTGCTCGTCGGGATCGTGACGTTGGCCCTCGGGCTCGCCTGGTGCGTCGAGTGGCTCCGCGACCGGTCTTTCATCGCGGGGCTGTTCGGCACCGTGCTCTACGTGCTGGTGCCCGCGGCTGCCTGGCTCCTGGTGTCGTGGTTCATGCCCCGCAAGGAGTGCCCGTGGTGGGCTTTGATCCCGGGCGCGGCGCTGTTCGGCGTGGGTGTCGAGTTGCTGCACCTGCTCAGCGTGTACTGGATCTCGCACCTCATCGCGACGAAGTCGGACACCTACGGCGCGCTCGGGACCGCGCTGGCGTTGCTGTTCTGGGCGTACGTGCTCGGTCGCCTGATCGTCGCCTCCGCCACGCTGAACGCGGCGCGCTGGAACAGCTACGTCGCGCGGCATCCCGAAGCCGCTCATGCGACCGGTGCGCCCGAGCCGCCGAGCCAGTCGAGCCAGTCGAGCCGTCGAGTCCTAGACGCCTTCCTTGCGGCGCTCGCCAGATGATCGTGGTCGGCACCGACGGGCCGGGATCGGCGGTACGCAGAGGCTCCGGTTCGAGCAGCGCGTCGACGCGGTATCCCGCCCGGTGCAGCGCCGCGAAGATGTCGCCCACAGTGCGCGGGTAGCGCGTGATCTCGGCGCCTTCGCTCGTCACCGACACGGGGCCGGGCTCGAAGTACGAGCGGCGGACCTCGAGGCGGCCGAGCGGGAGGTCGCCGGGGCCGGCGTCGTCGCGGGCGACGGCGAGCGCCATCGGGTGCTCGTAGGAGAAGACGAACGGGGCGCCGGCCCGCAGCACGCGGTGCACCTGGCGGAAGAGCCGGTCGACGTCGTCGATCTCGGAGAGCACCCCGGCGGAGAGCGCGAGGTCGATCGAGTCGGCCCGCAGGAACGCGAGGTCGGCGACGTCGCCTTGGTGCCATTCGACGCGCACCTCGTGCTGTTCGGCCAGCTCGTGACCGGATGCGATCGCGCTGCTCGGAGCGGTCGATCGCGATCACGTGCGCACCCTGCCGCGCGAAGGTGACGGCGTTCTGGCCGCGACCACATCCGAGGTCGAGCACGCGCTTGTCGCGCGCGTCTCCACACAGTCGCAGGTCGGCCTCGGTCGGGAGATCGGGCCCGTAGCGCACGACTTCGGTCAAGGTGTCGGCCATCCGCACATTCTCGCCCGTCACGGAGCTCGCGCGCAGAAAACGAGAGAAACGGCGAGGGTGCCGGCACCGCTCGCCGTTCGGTTTTGCCATCGTTGACGCCGGTACCGTCCGTCCGTAGGTTGGCACAGGGCCTTTCGAAGAACCACGAGGTGATGCGGGTGAGAGCATTCAAGGGCGGACGGGCAGTCGTGGCGAGTGTTGCAGTGCTGGCGCTGGCGAGCGGTCTCGCCGCGTGCGGCGGCGACGATGACGACGACGCGGGCTCGACGACGGAGACGACGGCCGAGGGTGACGCCGAATCGGCGGACACCGAGCTCTGCGACGAGAACATCGAGCTGAACGCCGCGCTCGGCGGGCTGTTCGAGAGCGAGGACCCGGCGGCCATCCAGGCGGCGTACGCCGAGTCGGGTATCGCGGAGCTGCTCACCGAGTTCGAGGAGAACGCGCCGGACGAGATCGCCGCTGACGTCAGCGCGGGCGCGTCGGCGATCCGGCAGCTCGGCGAAGAGGGCGATCCCTCCGGCATCGAGAACTTCGATTCCGCTGAGATCGACGCGTACTTCTTCGAGAACTGCGACTACGTCACCGCCGAGGTGACGGCCAAGGACTTCTCGTTCGAGGGCATCGACGACGAGTACGAAGCCGGTTCGATGAGCTTCAAGTTCACGAACGAGGGCGCCGAGGACCACGAGATCGCGATCGCTCGCAAGAACGACGGTGTCACCGAGAGCTTCGAGGAGCTGCTCGCACTGCCCGAGGAGGAAGCGCTCATCCAAGGTCACGTCGTGACGCAGGGGTTCGCATCGCCTGGCGAGACCAGCTACGCCACCGGCGTCCTGGAACCGGGTGAGCACGTCGCGGTGTGCTTCATCCCGCAGGGCACGGTCGGCGACACCGAAGGCACGGGCCAGCCGCACTTCATGCTCGGCATGAGCCAGGAGTTCACGGTCAGCTGAACGCCGGCAGCCACGTACGCGAGAGGGCGCCCCTGCGGGGGCGCCCTCTTCGTTGCGTCTGGGTTGCGTCGGGTTCGGACTACTCGCCGGCGACGAACTCCTCGACCATGCGGTGGGCGTCGTCGTCGTGGTACTGCACGGCCGGTGACTTCATGAAGTACGCCGACGGACCGCGAGCGGCCCGCCGATGCCACGGTCGAGGGCGACCTTGCAGCAGCGGACGGCGTCGATGATCACGCCGGCCGAGTTCGGCGAGTCCCACACCTCGAGCTTCAACTCCACGTTGAGCGGCACGTCGCCGAAGTTGCGACCCTCGAGGCGGATGTACGCCCACTTCCGGTCGTTGAGCCACGGCACGTGGTCGGAGGGGCCGATGTGCACGCTCTCCGACGAGATGCCCTGATCGATCTGGCTCGTCACCGACTGTGTCTTCGACTTCTTCTTCGACAACAGGCGCTCGCGCTCGAGCATGTTCTTGAAGTCCATGTTGCCGCCGAAGTTGAGCTGGTAGGTGTTGTCGATCGCGAGCCCGCGATCCTCGAAGAGGCGGGCGAGCAGGCGGTGGGTGATGGTCGCGCCGACCTGGCTCTTGATGTCGTCGCCGACGATCGGCACGCCGGCATCGGTGAACTTCTGCGCCCACTCGGGGTCGCTCGCGATGAACACCGGGATCGCGTTCACGAAACCCACGCCGGCGTCGATCGCGGCCTGCGCGTAGTGGCGCTGCGCGTCCTCCGAACCGACCGGCAGGTAGGACACCAGCACGTCGGCCCGGGCGTCACGCAGTGCCTGCGCGACGTCGACCGGCGGTGCGGGCGACTCCTCGACGACCTCTCGGTAGAACTGGCCGAGACCGTCGAACGTGGGGCCGCGCTGCACGAGCACACCGAGCTCGGGCACGTCCGCGAACTTGATCGTGTTGTTGATGCTCGTGAAGATCGCCTTGCCGAGGTCGAGCCCGACCTTCTCGGCGTCCACGTCGAAGGCGGCGACGAACTCGACGTCGCCGACGTGGTAGCCGCCGAGCTCGACGTGCATCAGGCCCGGGAACTCGCTCGTCGGCATTGGCGTTCCGGTAGAACTCGACGCCCTGCACGAGGCTGCTCGCGCAGTTCCCGATGCCGGCGATGGCAACTCGGACTCTGTGGGTCGGGGCCGCTCATGCTGATGCAGCTCCTTGGGTGTTTGGCTCGGCGGTCATGCCGATGTTGCTCCTTGGGGGTGCGGGCGTTCGCCGCAGGTCCTCGGTGTGGTCGACGATCTGGGCGCGTTCTTCGGCGAGCAGCTCGTCGATCCAGTCGAGGTCGTGCTGAGTCGATCGGGCCCGGTGCTCGAGGAGCGACCGGGTGTAACGGTCGATGGTGCGGGAGGGCTGTCGGCGGGAGGTGCTCAGCCGCTGCGCGAGTTGGTTGCGGCGCCGTTCGAGCAGGGCGAGGCGGTCGTTGCGGCTCAGGTAGCGGCAGAACGAGAGCTTCAGGGCGAAGGTGCGCTCGTCGTCGGTCTGATCGTCGGTGAGGAGGTCGGCGAAGGTTGCCCGGCCCCGCTCGGTGATCCGGTAGGCCTTGCGGGTGCGGCGGCCCGGGCGTGCCCGGCGGCGTTGGCGGGCGGAAGCGAGGTCACCGTCGACGGATCCGGTCGGCACGATCCCGGCTCGGGTCGACTCCTGCGCCTCGGTTTCCTCGATGGCTCCGGCACGCTCGAACCGGCGCAGCGCGGGGTACAGCGAACCGAACGAAATGCCCCAGAGCGGACCGAGCGTCTCGGACAGGCGCTTCTTCAGCTCGTACCCGTGGAGGGGCTGTTCGGCGAGGAGGCCGAGCACGGCGAGTTCCAACATGAGTGTCACACGATATATCGATTCGATATATCGATCAAGCACTCACGCGCGAACCGCCTGAACACGTCGTTTCGGCGCGGAAGGTCGACGCGGGCAGGGTGATCGGCCGCGGGCGGTGCGCACCTATGCTTCCGGCGTGCGAAGCGTCACGGACTACGCGCTGGCTCGGCGAGCAGTGCTCCGCGACTTCCAGCAGGGCGCGGTCACCCGCCTCGACGTGTGCGACGCCCATCCCGAGCTGGTCCGGGCGGCCACCTACCTCGGCACCGAGCTCTCCGATGCGTGCCCGGTCTGCGACAAGTGCCGCATGCGCGAGGTCACCTACGTCTACGGCGACAAGCTCAAGCAGGCCAACGGCCGGTGCGTCGCCAACGAGCACGAGCTCGCACGGCTCGGACGCAACTACGACGAATTCGCCTGTTACGACGTCGAAGTCTGCGTCGACTGCGGCTGGAACCATCTGCGCCGGCAGTGGCTCCACGGCCGCCTGCACGCCAGCTGAACCGCGCCCGGCCGAGCTATCCCGGGGCCAGCTACCCCAGGGCCAGTTACCCCAGGGATGAAGGATCGTCCTGTTCGTCCGAGCTATCGACGAGGTCGTGCGGGTACTGCGAACAGCACGAGACGCACCACAGCTCGGCCTCGGGGACGACCGTCTCGGATGCGGCCTGGTCCCAGGTCTCGGGGACCACGTAGACCCGTCGGACGAGCACCAGCTCGTCGTCCTCGAACCCGCAGTTCTCGCAGGCGCGCTCGCTCACGGCACCAGTCTCGCCTGCCTCGTCGGTTGTGTGCGACGAGAGGGGCTTGGGTACCCTTCCGCTCGCTGCCGGGAGCCGAACGTGCCCTGGACGGTGGAGGTACCGAAATGGCTCTGGCCACGCGTGTCACCGCGCCCGAAGTTTGTTCCCGCAAGGGGAGCGGCGAGCCGCTCGTGATGGTCACGGCGTACGACGCGCCGTCGGCGCGTGTCGTCGACGGAGCCGGCGCCGACATGATCCTCGTCGGCGACTCCCTCGCGATGGTCGTGCTCGGATACGACGACACGCTGCAGGTCACGACCGAGGACATGGCCCACCACGTCGCCGCGGTCGCCCGCACCCGACCGCGGGCGCTGATCGTGGGCGACCTCCCGTGGCTCAGCTACCACGTCTCCCGGGGCGAGACCGTCCGCAACGCGGCTGCACTGATCCGGGCCGGCGCCGGCGCGGTGAAGCTCGAAGGCGGTCGCAAACGCATCGAATCGGTCGGGGCGATCCTCGACGCCGAGATCCCGGTGATGGGCCACATCGGCCTCACGCCGCAGTCCATCCACGCGCTCGGCGGCTTCAAGGTGCAGGGCAAGCAGCTCGACGCCGCGCGCAAGCTGGTGGACGACGCGGTCGCACTCGCCGACGCCGGTTGCTTCGCGATCGTGCTCGAGGCCGTGCCCGACGGCGTGGCGCGCATGGTGACCGAGACGGTGGCGGTGCCGACGATCGGCATCGGCGCCGGTCGCCACTGCGACGGGCAGGTGCTCGTGTGGCACGACCTGCTCGGGTTCACCGGCGAGGGTCGCAAGATCCCGAAGTTCGTGCGGCAGTACGCGTCGCTCGAGGGTGACGCCAGAGATGCGGTGAGCGCGTTCGTCGCCGACGTGCGCGACGGGTCGTTCCCGTCCAGCGCGGAGACGTACCACATGACGGACCAGATCGCCGACGCGCTCGGCCTCTACGGCGGCACCACACGGGAGCCCGAGCTCACGTCGTAAGTACTGCGAGTACCGTCGGCGCGTGTCTCGACGTGTCGTGATCGCGATAGCTCTCATGGTTGCCGCGATCATTTTCGGCGGGGTCGGCATCGCCCTGTTGGTGCGCGACACCGACGACCGCGCCACCGCGGATCCGGAACCGGGCACAGGCGTGGCCGAAGCCCTCGCGCGCACGATTCCGGCCGGCGCGCCCTTCGCGGGGTTGACCGCGACGAACCTCGGGGTCGGCGACGACTGCCTCCGCGTCTTGGTCGCCGACACGAGCGAGGAGCGGAGCCAGGGGCTGCGAGAAGTCACCGATCTCGGCGGCTACGACGGGATGTTGTTCGTGTACGACACCGACCTCGAAGCCGCCTTCACGATGTCGCGGACGCCGCTGCCGCTCGACATCACGTTCTACGCCGCCGACGGCACACCGGTGAGCTCGACGCGCATGACGCCGTGCCCGGACGGTACCGACGCGACGTGTCCGACGTACGCGTCGGGTGGGAGGTTCCGCTACGCGCTCGAAACCGAGGCCGGTTCCGGTGCGAGTGGCGCGCCCATCGGCTCCTGCCCCGCCTAGCATGCCGTCGGAGGCCGTCGGCTCGTGCGTTGGTGTCGCAGGCCCCGTGTAGCTTGCGCAGCGATAGGTCCGTCGAGTTCGTTCACCCAGTTGCGCAAGAATCGAGGTCGTTGGGTCGGGAAACGGCCGCCGCTGGTAGCCTTCCCCGGTTCCACAACCGAGATTTCTGCCCTCACGCACATGGTCGTCGAGGGCCCGTGACCTCGCTCGTCGGGGGCGGTCCACAGGAGGTACAGGCTGATGCCGACAGGCGCGAGGCCGTACGAAGTCATGATCATCCTCGAGTCGGACCTGGAAGAGGAGACGATCCGCGCCGCCGTCGAACGGTGGATGCAGCTCATCGAATCCCGGGGTGCCGAGCGCGGGCACGTGGACTGGTGGGGCAAGCGTCGGCTCGCCTACGAGATCCAGCACCGCACGGAGGGCTACTACGTGGTCTTCCAGGCTCGGTCGGAACCCCCGGCGATGGACGAGTTGCACCGGACTCTTTCCCTTGCAGACGAAGTCGTCCGTCACAAGGTGTTGCGCATTCCGGAGAAGGTCTACGGGCCTCCGAAGGTTGCGGGCACCGCGGCGGAGAGCTCCTAGGGAGGATCCCATGGCCAACAACACGAACTCGATCACCGTCGTCGGCAATCTCACCCGCGATCCCGAGATGCGGTACACCGCCAGTGGTGTCTCGACCGCATCCTTCGGCGTCGCGGTCAACCGCTCGTGGCGCAACCAGCAGACCAACGAGTGGGAGGAGCGCACGAGCTTCTTCAACATCGTGTGCTGGCGCGGTCTCGCCGAGAACGTCGCCGCGTCTTTGAAGAAGGGCAACCGCATCGTCGCCACCGGCCGGCTCGAGCAGCGCAGCTGGGAAACCGAGCAGGGCGAGAAGCGCTCGGTCGTGGAGATCGTCGCCGACGATGTCGCGCCCGAGCCTGCTGTTCGCGACGGCGGAGGTCCACCGGGTCGAGCGCAGCGGTCCCGGCGACGCCGCGCCGGCGCGCAACCAGCCCGCGGCCGTCCCGGCTGCGAACACCGACTACAGCGAGTACGGCGAGGAACCGTTCTGATGGCGCAACGACGCGAAGGCAACAAGAAGGGCGGGTCGGCGAAAGACCGCCGCCCGATCAAGAAGAAGACGTCGATCCTCACGACCGAGAGCATCGAGTGGATCGATTACAAGGACGTGAACCTGCTGCGGCGGTTCATGTCCGAGCGGGCCAAGATCCGGGCCCGGCGCGTCACCGGCAACGATCAGAAGCAGCAGGCGGCCGTCGCCCGTGCGATCAAGCTCGCGCGCGAGATGGCGCTGTTGCCCTACAGCGTGCGTCAGGTCACCCAGCGGTCGAAGGGCCGACGGGATCGCGGCGACCGCGGTGACCGCGGCGATCGCGGCGAGCTGCGGGCACCGTCCGAGTCCGAAGCCGTCGAGTCGCGCGCGCCCGAGGCCGAGGAGCTCGAAGGCGTCGACGCGGGCGTGGAGACGGTCGAGACCGATGTCGACACGGATATCGAGGCGGAGGTCTGATGAAGGTCGTTCTCCGCAGCGATGTCGACAACGTCGGGAACAAGGGCGACATCGTCGACGTCGCCGACGGGTTCGCCCGCAACTACCTCGTGCCCAAGGGGTTCGCGATGCCGGCGTCGCCGGGCGTCCAGAAGCAGGCCGACGCGATGCGCCGCAACCGCGACGCCAAGGACCGGCGCGACCGCGAGGCCGCGGAGGCGATTGCGGTGCGACTCTCCGGCCGGGCGCTCACGATCGACGCGAGGGCCGGTGAAGGCGGTCGCCTCTTCGGCTCGATCACCTCGACCGACATCGCCGACGCGATCCGCACGCAACTCGGCGTCGAAGTCGACCGGCGCCGGATCCAGCTCGACGAGCCGCTCAAGGAGCTCGGTACCGCCGAGCTCAGCATTCGCCTGCACCCGGACGTCACCGCGATGGTGAACGTCGAGGTCGCGGCCCAGTCGTAGGCCCCAGCGCTCGGCCCGCGCGCGGATCCCATCCGCGTTTGTGGCGCACCCACCCGTCACAATCCCCATGGCTGTGGAAACGCGGCTCGGCGGTCCAAACCGGTCCACAACAAAGACACAGGGTTGTTCCCCTACCTCCCCACAGGGTCGGGGTGCGACCCTGCAGGGCCGCACCCGAGCCGACCCGAGCCGGTGCCGCGAACGCGCCGGCGAGCGCAAAGGAGATGTCTGCGTCAGTGGTTCAATCGCTCGACAGCGCGAGAGAGCAGGCTCGGAACCACACGACGGCCGACGCGCGTCGCGACGGCGCTCGCATCCCCCCGCACAACCTCGAGGCCGAAGAGTCGCTCCTCGGGGCGATGATGCTCTCGCGCGAAGCGCTCACCGCTGCGGTCGAGGCGCACGTCGAAGGCCGTGACTTCTACAAGCCCGCGCACGGTGTGATCTTCGACGCTGCGTTCTTGTTGCACAGCCGGGGTGAGCCGGTCGACCCGGTCACCGTCTCGGAAGAGCTGCGGCGGAGCGGTCAGCTCGACGGCATGGGCGGACGACCTGCGCTGCTGCGCATCCAGGCCGCGACCCCGGCGTCGGCAAATGCTGCGCAGTACGCGTCGATCGTCTCCGAGCTCTCGATGCTGCGGAAGCTCATCGAGGCCGCCTCCGACATCCAGCACATGGCGTACGACGTCGACGACGATGTCGACGCGACGCTCGACCGGGCCGAGTCGATGATCTTCGAGGTGGCCGAGCGGCGGGTCTCCGACTCGCTGATGCAGCTCTATCCGGTGCTCGAACAGGCGCTCGTGCAACTCGAGGCGCTCTACGACCGCGACTCGACGATCACCGGTGTGCCCACGGGTTTCCACGACCTCGACGATCTCCTGCTCGGACTGCAGCCGTCGACGCTCAACGTGCTGGCGTCTCGCCCGGGTCAGGGCAAGACCTCCCTCGCACTCGGCGCGGCACTGAACTGCGCGTTGGTCGCGCGCAAGCCGGTGCTGTTCTTCTCGATGGAGATGGGGCACCTCGAACTGACGAAGCGACTGCTCGCGGCCGAGGCCGGCATCGAAGCGCGCAAACTCTCCACCGGGAAGTTGAGCGAGCACGAGTGGCCGAAACTGCACCAGGCGGTCGGCCGCCTCGCCGAAGCGCCGTTCTTCATCGACGACAACCCGCACTGCACGGTCATGGAGATGCGGGCCAAGGCGCGCCGAACGCGAGCCCGCTATGGCGAGCTCGGCCTCATCGTCATCGACTACCTGCAGCTCATGTCGTCGAGCAAGCGTGTCGAGAGCCGCCAGATCGAGGTGTCGGAGATGTCGCGCGGGTTGAAGATCCTCGCCCGCGAGCTCGACACGCCGGTGTTGTGCCTGTCGCAGCTGAACCGGCAACTCGAGTACCGCCAGGACAAGCGTCCGATGCTCGCCGACCTCCGTGAGTCGGGCAGCATCGAGCAGGACGCCGACGTCGTGCTCTTCATCTACCGGGACGAGTACTACAACCCCGATTCGGACCAGCGGGGCATGGCCGAGATCATCGTGTCGAAGCACCGCAACGGTCCGACCGGCTCGACCCGTCTCGCCTTCCGCGACCAGTACACGCAGTTCGCGAACCTCGCCCGGGAGTAGCTCGCCCGGGAGTAGGTCGCGCGCGTGTGTGGCGTTGCGTTCGACCTGTGAGACTGTCGCGGTGGGATCGCAGCCCAGCGGGAGGGTCACGTTCCTGTTCACCGACGTGCAGGGCTCGACGCGGCTGTGGGCTTCGCACACGGCCGCAATGGAGCAGGCGCTCGCGCGCCACGACGAGCTCATGCGCGACGTCATCGCGCGTCACCACGGCTACACGTTCTCGATCGCGGGCGACAGCTTCGGCGCGGCGTTCGAGTCGTGCGCAGCCGCGGTGGCCGCCGCGCTCGACGCGCAGACAGCACTGCTCGGCGACCCGTGGACCGAGCTGCCGGGCCCGCTGCGGGTGCGCATGGGATTGCACGCGGGTACCGCACAGGAGCGTTCCGGTAACTATTTCGGGCCGGCAGTCAACCTCGCGGCGCGCGTCATGTCGGCTGCATGGGGCGGTCAGATCCTGTGCACCGCCACGGTTGCCAAGGAGATCGGTTCGCCCACGACGTCACTCGGTGAGCATCGGTTGCGCGACGTCGACGGGAAAGTCGCGCTGTGCCAGATCCTCACGGTGTCCGAGGAGATCGACTTCCCGCCACCCCGAACGCTCGACGCCGTGCCGACAACCGTTCCCGCGCAGCGCTCGAGCTTCATCGGCCGCGGACCCGACATCGCGATCGTCCGTCGCCTGCTGATCGATCACCGCATCGTCACCCTCACCGGTCCCGGCGGCACGGGGAAGACGCGACTCGCCGTCGAGATCGCGGGTCGCGAGCAGCCACACCAGGACGGCGGGACGTTCTTCGCGGACCTGGCCGCGCTGGAGGGCGCTGACCACTTGGCGGCCGCCATCGCCCGCGCCTGCCTCGTGCCTGTCGACGCGTCGCGCACGCCGATCGACGAGCTGACCGACGCATTGGGCACGAAGCGGGTGCTCCTCGTGCTCGACAACTGCGAGCACGTTCTCGACGCAGTGGCAGAGGTCGCAGACCACGTCCTGTCCGGCTGCGCCGACGTACGCGTGCTTGCGACCAGCCGAGAACCACTCGGGATCACGGGCGAGCACGTGCACGTTCTCGCCCCTCTCGACACCAACGAGGGTTCCGAGGCCGCGCAACTCTTCGTGGAGCGTGCGGCCGCCGCCGGCGGAGAGGCCGTCGACGCCGACGATCCGGATGTCCAACACCTGTGCGAGCTGCTCGAGGGTGTGCCACTCGCCATCGAAATCGCCGCCGCGCGCGCCCGCACTGCTTCACCGCGCGAGACGATCGAACGGCTCGATCGCCAACTCGATCTACTCGCCGGTGCGCGCCGGGGGCCCGGCCGTCACCAGACGCTGCGCGCGACGATCAGTTGGAGCTACGACCTCCTCGACGACGACGAACGGCGGATGTTCGAGCGACTCGCGGTGTTCGCAAGCTCCTTCGATGCGGCCGCCGCTGCACACGTCGCCGGGTTGGACGAATTCGATGAAGAGCGGTTGCACGAGCTCGTCGCGAAGTCGATGGTCGACACCCGCGTCGACGACGAGGGACGCCGCCGGTATCGCCTTCTGTACAGCCTGCGCGCGTACGCAGGCGAACAGCTGCGCGCGCGTGGTGATGAGGAAGCGGCGCGCTCGGCCCATGCCCGCCACTACCTGACCCGGCTCGGCGGTATGCCGCCGTGGCGGATGGTGGCGCGCGACCTTTGGAAGGCGCTCGAGCCCGACCTCGAGGATCTGATCGCAGCGTTCGACTACGCGGCCGTCGCGAACGACGAGGAGCTCCGTGCGGCATGGGCACGCGCGACCGAACCACTCTCGTACCTCCTGACGAACCTCGGGCTGTTCGACGAGGCGCGACGCCGGTGCGAAGCGGCGCTCGCGGTTGAGATCGACGGACCCCTGCACGGCCGGTTGCTCATTGCGCGGGGCTTCATCGAGGCAACGCAAGACGGGGGAAGCAACTTCGGGTCCTACGCGAGCCGGGCCGTCGCGCAGCTCGAACCCGGCGACGGGACTTGGGCGGGCGCCGTGGGCATGACGTCGATCGTGGAGCAATTTGTGTTTCCGGACCAGGCCGTCGGCCAGCTCGAAGCGGCGCGGTCCCGTCTCGACGGACTCGAGACGACCCGTGCTGATCACGATCGGGCGGTGCTCGATTACTACCTCGGCGGCGCGGTCATGAATCGCCGCGGCTTCGCGGAGGCAGCCGCGATCCATATGCGGTCGGCAGACGCGCTGGCAGAGATCGAACCGACGAGCATGATCCGGCTGTGGTCGGCCGCCGGTGCCGCGATGAGCCTCACGCAGCTCGGACAGGCGTCCGATGCGCAGTCCGTCTTGGACTCAGTGGCCGACACCGTGGACCTGACCGACTGGTGCGCGGACTGGTTCTTCGCACAAGCCGTCGCGCTCGCGCGCGGCGGGGACTTCGTGGCTGCGACCGAGTGCCTGCGTCCGATCGGCACGAGATTCGCCAACGCGCCGGCTGCGCCCATGGCAGGCACCATCATCGCCGCGTTCGCGTGCGTGGCGTTTCAGCGGGGCGACGCGATGCGCGCCCGCCAGCTGCTGGAACACGTCGCCTTCACCCGAGCTGCGGCCTCGACCGCCTTGCTCTACGAGGTGCTCGGGGTTCTTCGCGGTTGGAGCGAGGATGCGTTCAGCGAGCAAAAGCTGCAGCACATGGTCGAAATGACTTCGGGTATCTCGGACGAGCCGCGTTCGGTGTACTTCGAGTCCCTGCGAGCCTTGTTGCGCGAAGAGCTCGATCGCACACGCGACTAGCGGTCGCCGCTTCGTGCTGTTCGCCACGCTGCTTGCACTCGCCGCGGCGCTCCTGCACGCGACATGGAACCTGTTCGTCAAGACCAGCGACGATCGGGAGCTCGCAGCGTGGGGACAATGGATCGCCGGTGCAGTGCTCTTCGCACCCGTCGTGGTTGTCGCCGGCGTGCCCGATCGGGATTCGTGGCCGTTCCTGGGCGCGTCGTCGCTCGTGCACGTCGTGTACATCTACGCGCTCGTGCGGGCGTACCACCACGGCGACTTCTCGCTTGCGTATCCACTGGCGCGCGGTGGCGGCGCAGTTGTTGCGGCGGTGCTCGCGGCGCTCGTGCTCGACGACGGCCTTCCGTTCGGCGCATGGCTCGCGATAGCCGTGGTGGCGTTCGGGCTTGCGTCCTTGATCCGGCCGGGTACGGCGAGGAACGAAATCGCGTACGCGCTCCTCACCGCCGTCTTCATCGGCACCTACACCGTGATCGACGCGGCGGGCTCTCGCCGGACCGACGACGGGTTCACGTACGCGTGCCTCTTGATGGTCACGAGCGCGATCGCGGTGTCAGCCGTCGCCCTCGCGCGGGCCGCGGGTCCGACCTCGTCGCGAGTCTCGGGACGCAGTGGCCGAAGTACGCCGTTGCCGGCGCGTGCGTCACGGGTGCCTACGGCCTCGTGCTCGTCGCGGTGAAGCACGCGCCGGTGGGTTACGTCGCGACACTCCGCGAGTCGTCGGTCGTGATCGGCGCGCTCATGGGGTGGCTGCTGTTGCACGAACCGCTGGGCCGGCACCGGCTGATGTCGTCGGCCGTGGTGACGATCGGGCTCGTCGCCCTCGTCGTCTTCCGCTGACTGGGCTGTCACTGCTGGTGTTGTCGCAAGGACTGGTCGGTCAGAAGAGTTTGAGCGAGGTGTCGAGGCCGCGGAGCTCGTCGAGGTCGACCTCGATCCATTGCACGCCCTTGCTCTCCGCGAACACCTTGGCCTGCGGCTTGATCTGCTGCGCGACGAGCATGCCGAGGGTGGGCGCAAAGCGCGTGTCGCGATCGAGTCGCTCCTGGTAGCGGAGCAGCTGCTCGACGCTCGCGATCTCACCCACGCGCTTCACTTCGATCACGAGCGTGCGACCGTCAGCGTCGGTGCACAACAGATCCACCGGTCCGATGTCGGTCGGGTATTCGCGCCGCACCAGGCTGAGTCCGATCCGGAGTGCTTCGACGCGCGCTGCGAGCAGTTGCTGCAGCTCCGCTTCGACGCCGTCCTTCTCGAGGCCGGGATCGTCGCCCAGCGGCATCGCCGCGTCGTGCAGCACTTCGATCAGTTCGATGCGCAGCGTCTCGCCCTTCGGAGTCCGCGCGGTGATCACACCGTCGGTCTCGGTGATCGCGCACGGCGGGTTCATCCAGTTGAGCGGCTTGTAGGCCTTGGCGTCGGAGTGCACCGCGATCGACCCGTCCGCCTTGAACAGGATGAGCCGGACCGCGGGTGTGAGCCGCGCGCCGAGCCGGCCTTGATATTCGACCGCGCAGCGGGCGACGAGCAGACGCACACGCCGAGCGTAAGGGAGGTGGGCGGTTCTCGATAGCCTTTCCGGGCAGTGATCCCGTACGACGACGTGCTGAAGGAGTTGGTGCTCGCACTCGGGGCGGCCCTCTTCCTCGCCAACGCCTACGCCCTCTTCCGTCGCCGTTCCGACGCGGAGCGGTCGAAGACGCCGGTCGTGGCGAAGAACCGGCCGGGGAGTCCCGTACGCGGCAACCGGCGCGACCTCAGCCAGGCGCCGATCGCCCGCACCGTCACCTACATGGTGATCGGCTTGGTCGTCATGATCTGGGCGTTCGCCTCGATCTTCGGCTGAGCCGCGGGTTCGCGGAGCGCGACACCAGTCCGAGGTGTCAGGCGAAGACGGGCGGTGTGCGTTCGGACCACGGTTGCGCCGCCTCGAGCTGGGCCGCGACACGGAGCAGCACGTCTTCACGGCCGTAGCGCGCGACGAGTTGCACGCCGATCGGCAGGCCGTCGGCATTCCAGTGGAGGGGCAACGAGATGGCGGGCTGGCCCGTGAGGTCGAAGGGCGAGGTGAACCCGACCAGTCGGGCCATCAGGCCGAGGTTCTCGAGGTTCTCGGGCGCGAGCTCGCCCAGCTTCACCGGCGGGAGCGGGCTCGTGGGCAGCACGAGGACGTCGTAGTCGTCCCACCACGCCGAGATCTCGCGTGACCATGTCGACATCGCGTCGAGCGCATCGACGTACTGCATCGCCGAGATTGTGTCGATGACCGAGGCGATCATCGCGTTCATCGGCTCCAGCTCGGGCCGGATGTCGCGCCCGAGCCGTGCCGACCAGCGCGCGGCATCTCGCGCGATCGCCACGGTCATCACGACCCCGAACCCGTCTTCATCCTCGCGGTCCAGCGCGCTCAAAGTTGTCGACTCCACCTGATGTGCCTGCGCGGCGAGCAGGTTGGCAACCGACTCCACGGCCTGCACGCAGTCGGGGTGCGACGGTGACCCGTCCCGCTGCTTGGTGCGGTAGCCGATGCGCAGCGACTCGACGGGCGCGCCGACCTCTTCTCGGTACGGGCGGCGCGGTGGCGGCGCGGTGTACGGGTCGCCGGTGCCCATGCCCGCGACCGCGTCGAGCACGATGGCCGTGTCGCGAATCGAGCGGGTGAGCACGAACTCGTGGGTGAGCGGACCCCAGTACTCGCCGAAGTCGGGGCCCAACGTGGTGCGGGCCCGCGTCGGCTTCAGGCCGACGATGCCGCACATGGAGGCCGGGAAGCGGATCGAGCCGCCCATGTCGTTGCCGTGCGCGACCGGCACGAGTCCCGCCGCAACCGCCGCGGCCGCGCCGCCGCTCGATCCGCCGGTGCTGTGCTCGAGATTCCAAGGATTGTGCGTCGCACCGTACGCGAGCGGCTCGGTGGTGCAGCTCGACGCGAGCTCGGGCGTGTTCGTCTTCCCGACGAACACGAAACCCGCGGCGCGGAAACGGGCCGCCAGCCACGTGTCGTCGGGTTCGGTCCAGCCGGCATCCTTCAGCGCGCGCATCCCGCAGTGGAACGGGTCACCGGCGGTGTGGCACACCGCGTCCTTGACGAGGAACGGCACGCCCTGCAGCGGACCCGCGGCGGCGGACTCGGCCTCCTCGGGCGCCCGGTCGAAGCGCTCGTGGATGACGGCGTTGAGCGCCGGGTTGACCCGTTCGATCCGAGCGATCGCCGCCTCGACGAGTTCCCGCGCGGTGCACTCCTTGCGCGCAACGAGATCGGCCTGTGCAGTTGCGTCGAGGCGCGCGCAGCTGGTCCTCGCCTGCGTGGTCATGCCCGACAGGCTGTCGGGTGTGCCGGGTCAGGGCAAGCGACCCTCGGTGTCGGTCTCGGCGCCGCGGGCACGGTCCCGATCGGCGACATCTCCATCGCGCTGCAGCATCTGGGCCTCGAGGCGGGTGTTGTGCACGAACAACCAGATGAGCACGCCGAGGACGCCTCCGATCAGTGGGAACACGAAGAACGCCCACAACTGGCTCAGCGCGTCGGAGCCGCTGTAGATCGCGGCGCCGAAGCTGCGGGCCGGGTTCACCGACGTGTTGTCGACCGGGATCGTCGCGATGTGGATCATGCCGAGCGTCAGCCCGGCGGCAAGACCGCCGAACCCGGTCGGGTAGCCGACGGTGGTGGTGGCGAGCACGACGAACACGAGCAGCGCGGTGAACACGATCTCCATCACCACGACCGACCCGAGGCCGTAGGCGGTCCCGATGTCGTCGCCCCACCCGTTCGCGGCGAAGATCTGCGGACCGCCCACGCCGGCGGTCGTCTTGTCGAGATCACCTTGCTCGGTGATCAGATAGATGATGCCACCGCCGATCGCGGCGCCGATGAACTGCGCGGCCCAGTAGTAGACCGACTGCACTGCGGTGATCTTGCGGGAGAGCAGGAAGCCGAGCGTCACCGCCGGGTTGATGTGGCAGCCCGACACGTGGCCGATCGTGTACGCCATCGCGAGGAGGGCGAGGCCGAACGCGAAGGCGATGCCCAAGGTGCCCATCACGTCGATTCCGATGATCGCGGTGCCGGGTCCGATGATCATGAGCACTGCGGTGCCGATGACCTCGGCCCCGAAGATGCGCCAGTCGGAGACGATGGGTGAGGGCGGCGCCTCGTCCATTGCGACGGATGCGGTCATGTACGGTCCTTTCGGTTTTCCGGGCCCGGTCGTCGAATCGAAGACGACCCCCACCAACCCCGCACCAGAAGTCTCTCGCTCACGATGGGCGCGCGGGGGGATGACGTCACCCACCCCACCTTTCCGGAGATCGGCGAGGCAGGAGGTCGGGCTCCTCACCCGGTGAGTGCCCGGGTAGTCCTGGCGGACGCGAGGTTCATACCGACGGGATGATGCGTTTTCCGTCGGGGTGGGTTCCGCTGTGCGCATGCCCGACGGCCCGGTGCCCAAACGCGCGATGCTCCGCGTCCCGAGGAAGGAAGTCCTGCGATGAATGGTCCGAACTCAGGCTGGGCGCGTCGTTTCGTCACCTTGGTCGCGGTCGCGTTGATGGCGTCCGCTGCTGTCGCTGCGTGCGGCGGTGACGACGACGACGACGCCACCAGCACCACCACCACCAGCTCTTCGCCGTCGATCTGCGAAGACGCGACTGCGTTGCAAATCGTCCATCTCGGACCTCGGCGACGTCGACGTGGTCGAGAACGGCACTTCCGCGTTGGAGTCCGCGATCTCGGCGGTCGAGGACGATGCCGAGCACGTTGATCACTGCCGCCCGGGACGAGTTCGGATCGGATGTCGACGATCTGCAGTCGTCGCTCGAGGCGCTCGCCACGTCGATCCGTGAGATCGAGCTCGACTGGCGTGTCGGGTGTCTCCGACGCGCTGCAAGGAGTCGAGGACTCGGCCAAGAACCTCACCGACAAGATCGACGACGAGAAGTGCGATTGACATGGCGCTGCACCAGAAGCTGATCAAGGACCTGACGCCGCTCGTCCTGAGCCCGATGTACTCGCGGCCCGGTGACAGCGGCCGCGCACCTCGGCACACGATCCCCGAGCTCGAGATGGATCCCGACACGGCGTACCAGGTCGTGAAGGACGAGCTGATGCTCGACGGAAACGCGCGCCTGAACCTCGCGACGTTCGTGACGACCTGGATGGAGCCCCAGGCGCAGCAGTTGATGACCGACACGTTCGACAAGAACATGATCGACAAGGACGAGTATCCGCGCACGGCCGACCTCGAGGAACGTTGCGTCAACATGTTGAGCCGGCTGTGGAACTCGCCCGACGAGGACCAGGCCACGGGTACCTCGACGACCGGTTCCAGCGAGGCCGCGATGCTCGCCGGCATGGCGCTCAAGTGGCGTTGGCGCGAGCGCCGACGCAAGGCGAAGCAGAGCGCGGACCGACCCAACATGGTGATGGGTGCGAACGTACAGGTGTGTTGGGAGAAGTTCTGCCGCTACTGGGATGTCGAAGCGCGGCTCGCACCCATGGAAGGCGATTCGTACCACCTCACCGCCGAGCAGGCAGTGAAGTACTGCGACGAGAACACGATCGGTGTCGTCGCCGTGCTCGGCTCGACGTTCGACGGATCGTACGAGCCGATCGCCGAGATATGCGCAGCACTCGACCGGTACCAGGTCGAGTCGGGGCTCGACATCCCGGTGCACGTCGACGGCGCGTCGGGTGGCTTCGTCGCGCCGTTCATCGACGCGGACCTGGTGTGGGACTTCCGGCTGCCTCGAGTGCAGTCGATCAACGCGTCGGGTCACAAGTACGGCCTCGTGTATCCCGGGGTCGGTTGGGTGATCTGGCGCGACCCCGACGCGCTCCCCGAAGACCTCGTCTTCAACGTGAACTACCTCGGCGGGAACATGCCGACGTTCGCACTCAACTTCTCGCGACCTGGGAACCAGGTCGCGGCGCAGTACTACAACTTCCTGCGTCTCGGCTTCGACGGCTACCGCCGCGTCCAGCAGACATCACGTGACGTCGCGCGGTACACCGCCGACGCGATCGCGGCCCTGGGCCCGTTCACCCTCCTCACCGACGGCAGCGAATTGCCCGTCTTCTCGTTCGCGGTCGAGGATCCCGACGCGGCATTCACGGTGTTCGACGTCTCCGAGCGACTCCGTGACCGCGGCTGGCTGGTTCCTGCGTACACGTATCCCGAGAATCGCCAAGATCTGGCGGCGCTGCGGATCGTCGTGCGGAACGGCTTCTCGCGCGACCTCGCCGACCTGCTCATCACCGACCTGCGGCGCCACCTCGACTACTTCGCGAAGTTTCCGGCGCCGTTACCGCGCTCGAACGAGGGCGAGGCGTTCAGCCACTGACTCCGCCCAACGCGTTCGGCGGTGCACCAGACTGATCGGGTGACGATCGCGGAGCGGGGACCGGGTCTCGGGATCCTGACGTCGGTCGCGCCCCGGAAGTGGGCGCCCGCCGTCTTCGGCGTGGTGCCGCAAGGCGCGAGCCGGCGCCGGCCGAGCGACTTCGTCCGACTCGCGACCGCGGCGGTGATCGTGGTGGTCACGGGGCTGAGCGCGGCGAACATCGTGCGTCCGGAGCGGTACAGCTACGACCTCGTCGTCAGTCTGCCGTCGTGGTTGCGCGAGAGCGCCGAGGTCGCTTACCACGTCGGGACGACGGGCACGGTCGTCGTGCTCGCACTCGCGTTCCTCTTCTCGGGCCGCTTCCGGCTGCTGCTGATCGTGGGCGTCGCCGCCGTGCTCGGCTGGCTCGGCGCGGTCGGCCTCCGCGCGCTCGTCGACGCCGAGTCGAAGCGCCAGGCCGCCGGGCTGGAGTTCCATGGTTCGAGCCCGGAGTACCCGGTCATCGTGCTCGCCGTCGCGATGACGGTGCTGCTCGTCGCCGCGCCGTATCTTCTCCGCCCGGCGCGACGTACCGTGCAAGCGCTGGTGGTCCTCGGCGCGCTGGGCGCGCTGTTCGCAGCCGTGGGACTTCCCGAAGACATCGTTGCGAGTGTCGCGCTCGCGTGGGGCGTCGCCGCCGCGTTCCACCTCGCCGTGGGGACCCCGGCCGCGACACCTTCGTTGCACCAGGTGGAGAAGGCCCTCGTCGAGCTCGGCGTCGTCGTCGAGGAGTTGACGCTCTCGCCGAGCCAGGTGTGGGGCGAGACGCGCTTCGTTGCAGCCGCGCCCGACGGCGGCGCGGTCTCGATCGACGTGATCGGACGCGACGCGACCGACGCGCGCCTGTTCGCCAAGGTCTGGCGAATGATCTGGTACAAGGACTCGGGCGCGAGCCTGACCCTGACGCGCACCCAGCAGTTGGAGCAGCGTGCGTACTTGTTGCTGCTCTCCGAACGTGCGGGTGTGCCGGTCCGTGAGGTCGTGATCGCCGGTGTCGGCGGACCCGACGACATCGCGCTGCTCGTGATGCGCGAACCCGAGGGCGTGCCGCTCACGGAAGTGGCGCCCGACCGCATCACCGAAGCCGTGCTGGACGACGCGTGGCGCAACGTCGGCCTGCTGCTCGGAGAACGCATCGCGCACGGAGACCTTCGGGCCGAGAACGTGTTGCTCCGCGACGACGGCACGACGGCCGTCACCGACTTCTCCCGAGCCTCGTCGGGCGCTCCACCGGATCGGAGCCGGCTCGACGCGGTCCAGCTCCTGACGACGACTGCGGCACTGGTCGGTGACGACGGCGCGCTCGCAGCTGCGCACCGCGCGCTCGGGCCGAGCGGGCTCGCCGACGTGCTGCCGATGCTCGAACCGGCCGCGCTCTCGAGCGCGACGCGTCACGACCTCGGCGGCAAACCCAAGCCGCTCCTGCAGTCGCTCCGCGACAAGGGCGTGGAGCTCACCGGAACGGAGCTGACCAAACCGACCGCGCTCCGGCGGGTGAGCCCGACCGACATCGCGCTCGCGACGGGCACCATCCTCGGCGTCTACCTGTTGATCGGCCAGCTCGCCGACATCGACTGGTCGACGACCTTCGACGATGCGCTGTGGGGCTGGGTCGTCGTGGCGTTCATGCTGTCGTTCGTGCCCCCGTTCCCGCAGGCCGTTGCCATGATGGGCGCGGTCTCGGCGCCGCTGCCGTTCAAACCGGTGGTCGGCGAGCAGTTCGCGAACAACTTCACCGGTCTCGTCGGCGGCACGGTCGCGACCACCGCACTCGTGATCCGCTTCTTCCAGAAGCAGGGCTTGAAGATCGCGGTCGCCGCGAGCTCAGGGGTGCTGAACTCGCTCGCGGGCTTCGTGGTGCAAGCCGCGCTCGTCGTGCTCGGCCTGGTGGTGACGGGCAGCGACTTCGCACCTTCGGACAGCGGCGGCAAGGGCATCGCCGGCTTCGTGATCGTGCTGATCGTGGTCGCCGGCATCGCTGTCGCGATCGCCCTTGTGGTGCCGAAGCTGCGTCGTCGCCTGCACGGCATGATCGCGCCGCAGTGGGACGCCGCGAAGGAGAACCTCCAACAGATCATGCGAACGCCGCGCAAGGCCGCGATGCTGTTCGGCGGAAACCTCCTGGCGCAGATCACGTTCGCGCTGGTGCTCGACGCGTCGCTGAACGCGTACGGTGGCTCACTCCCGTTGCTGCAGCTCATCGTCATCAACTCGCTGGCGTCGTTCCTCGGCGGGATGGCGCCGGTCCCGGGCGGCATGGGTGTGATGGAGGCGGGACTGATCGGCGGACTCACCGCCGCCGGGATCCCGCAGACGACGGCGGTCGCCGCCACGTTCACGCACCGCCTCTTCACGGCGTACCTGCCGCCGATCTGGGGTTGGTTCTCGCTGCAATGGCTCCGCCGCAACGACTACATCTGAGCTGCGCCGAACGAACACCACGAGCCACGCTCGTGACCGCAACGGATGAAGGCGCGCTCCGTCGGCGAGACTGGCCCGATGGCGGAGGGCTTGTCACCGGCGGAGGTCGGCAAGGAGATCGGCGAGCACACGCACCGGAGTCACTCGGGCGACCGACTCGAAGACCGCCACGATGGCGTCATCACGATCGTCGAAGCGGTGTTGCTCGCAATCGTGGCGCTCCTGGCGGCTTGGTCCGGATTCTCGGCCTCGAAGTGGAGCACCGAATCGCGCGTCTTTCTCGCCGCCGCCTCCGCCGCCCGCACGCAGTCGAGCGCGGCCCAGATCGAGGGCTTGGAACAGCGCAATTTCGACTCGTCGACGTTCGATGCGTGGTTCACCGCCTACACGCTCGGTGACCCGGCCGCGATGGAGCTGGCCGCCCGGAGGTTCCGGCCCGAGTTCCGGGTCGCGTTCGACGCCTGGCAGGCGACCGATCCGGCCAACAACGCGCAAGCACCTCCCGGCCCGACGTTCATGGACGAATACGAACAGCCCTTCATCGAAAGGGCCGCGGAGCTCGACGAGCGTGCGACCGCAAAGTTCGAAGCAGGCGAGGAGGCCGGTCAGAACGCCGACAAGTACGTGCAGACAACGGTCTATCTCGCGACGGTGCTCTTCCTCGTCGGGATCAGCGGCCACTTCCGCGTCCGTAAGGCTCGAATTGGACTCGTCGCGGTCGGCGGGGTCGTGCTGACGGTGGCGGTGATCACCCTGGCCACCCTGCCGGGGCTCCCGTGAACGCCTGCGAATCGAACGACGGCCGGGACGAGCCGGACGGCTGACGAGCGTTCATCCCGTTCGGGCGATGCCGCCGACCCCGGGTGACGGCATCGTAACGTGATGCCGAGAAGCCGTTGCTCGACCGGTATCAGGCCGAAGACACCGTGGCGCGAGCGTCGGTGTGATGAGATCTTGCAAACCCAAACGAGGAGACAGAATTGATACTCGCTGATGATTTCGGGACCGGCCAGGTGTTCTGGTCGATCCTTTGGTTCACGATGTTCTTCATCTGGATCTGGCTGCTGATCGTCGTGTTCGGCGACATCTTCCGCAGCCGTGACCTGGGCGGGTTCGCCAAGGCGATCTGGGTGATCGGCATCATCATCGTCCCGTATCTGGGTGTGTTCATCTATCTGATCGCGCGCGGGCACAAGATGCACGAACACGCCCTCGAGGCGGCCAAGGCCCAGGACGAAGCGGCCCGGGCGTACATCCAGCAGGCCGCGGGCAGCGCGCCCAGCACGGCCGACGAGCTGCAGCGGCTCGCCGACCTCAAGGAACGCGGCGTGATCGACGACGCCGAGTTCCAGCGGTTGAAGGCCAAGGCGCTCGCCTGACGCGATCATTCGGCGAGTTCCACGCGGCGGCCGTTCTCGGACGGCCGCCGCGTCGCGTTCGCAAGTAGCGTCGAACACCTGCGTCGAGGGAAGAGAGGTCGATGAACCGCAAGAAGATCTCGTTCGGCTTCCCGATGTTGTCGATGCTCCTCGTGGTCGGTGTGATGTTCGCCGCGTGCGGTGGTGATGACGACGACGACTCCGAAGCCGGGTCATCCGAGGCGGGAGCCGAGCCGGCGACCGCGAGCGACATCGAGGGCGACTGGCAGCTGAGGTCCTACGCCGAGAGCGGCGCCGACGACCTGACCGCGGCGTCGACCGCATCGCCGGCAACGGCGACGTTCGCGGCGGACGCCGTCAACGGCACGACGGGATGCAACAACTACAACGGTTCGTACGAGCTCGGTGACGACGGCGACATCAGCTTCGGGCCGCTCGCGACGACGAGGATGGCCTGCGAGGGTGAGATCCAGGCGCAGGAGCAGGGGGTGCTCGCGGGCTACGAACGCGCCCGCCGCGCCGTGCTCGAAGACGACGCCCTCCAGCTCCTCGACGCCGACGGCAACCCGGTGCTGTTCTTCGCGGCCGGGACCTCGTCTCCCACGACCTGACCGACCTCGTGGCAGACGGCGCGCCCGCACTCGGCGAGATCGACTTCACCGATCTCGACAACTTCGCCAACGGGTTCCCGCACGAGCTGTTCGCCATCCACCGGCGCGAGGCACCGGTGTTCTGGCACGAACCCACCGCGCACACGCCGGGGGGCGAAGGGTTCTGGAGCGTCGCCACCCACGCCGAGACGCTGAAGGTGCTCCACGATCCGGGCACCTACTCGTCCGAGCGAGGCGGGAATCGCAAGGGCGGCGGCACGCTGCTCCAGGACCTCGACGTCGCGGGCGTGGTGTTGAACATGATGGACGACCCCCGACACGCGCGCATTCGTCGCCTGGTGAGCAGCGGGCTCACACCCCGAACGGTGGGCCGGTTGGAAGACGAGCTCCGACGACGAACGCGCGACCTCTTCGACGCCGCCCCCGTCGACGAGCCGTTCGACTTCCTCGTCGACGTGGCTGCGGAGCTGCCGATGCAGACGATCTGCATCCTCCTCGGCGTGCCCGAGTCCGACCGTCACGCGTTGTGGCAAGCGGTCGACACTGCATTCGACATCCGCGACGGCGACGGCGAGTACACGCCGTCGCCCGTCGTCGAAGCACAGTCGAGCCTCCTCGAGTACGCAGTCGACCTCGTGAACGAGAAGCGTGCCCACCCGACCGACGACATGTTGTCGGTCGTCGTGCACGCAACGCTCGGCGACGTCGAGCCGCCGCAGCTCACCGACGTAGAGCTGTACTCGTTCTTCTCCCTCCTGTTCGCGGCCGGATCGGAGACGACCCGCAACGCCGTCGCCGGCGGGCTGCTCGCGCTCATCGAACGACCTGATCAGCTCGAAGTTCTCCGTGACGACAACGCACGGCTCGGCGCCGCGATCGAAGAGATGCTGCGCTGGACGACTCCCTCGCCGTCGAAGCGGCGGACGAGCACCCGCAACACCGTTCTCGCCGAAAACGCGATCGAACCGGGCGACAAGGTGCTCGTCTGGGAAGCGTCCGCGAACCGCGACGAGCGCGTGTTCGCCGACCCGATGCGGTTCGACATCCGCCGTGACCCGAACCCGCACGTCTCCTTCGGGCACGGCCTGCACTACTGCCTCGGTGCCAACCTCGCCCGGTTGGAGATGCGGGTGATGTACGAAGAGATGCTGCCGCGCTTCTCCACCTACGAGCTCGCGGCTCCGGTCGAGTGGACCCGGAGCAACCGGCACACCGGCATCCGGCACATGTACGTCACGCTCAGCTGATCGAAGGCGCCGGCTGCCGCGACGCCAACCATGCGCACCACTCGTCGACGCCCTGGCCGGTGCGTGCACTCGTGTGGATGACGCGCGCGTGCGGGTTGACGTCGCGCAGGTTCACCAGGAACGCATCCATGTCGAAGTCGAGGTGGGGCAGCAGGTCGATCTTGTTGACCACGACGACTTCGGCGGCGCGGAACATCACCGGATACTTGAGCGGCTTCTCCTCGCCTTCGGTGACCGCGTAGACCATCGCCTTGGCGTCTTCACCGACATTGAACTCGGCCGGGCACACGAGGTTGCCGACGTTCTCGATCACCAGCAGGTCGAGCTGGTCGAGCGGAAGGCGCGTGAGGCCGGAGCGGACCATCACCGCGTCGAGATGGCATTCGCCGCCGAAACCGGCACTCGTGTTCACCAACGCGACCGCCGCGGCGTCGGCATCGAGTTGGTCGGCGTCGAGGCTGGTGGCGATGTCGCCTTCGAGGATGCCGATTCGAAGGTGCTCCCCCAGCGTCGCGAGTGTGCGCTTCAACAGCGTCGTCTTGCCGGCGCCGGGTGCCGACATCAGGTTGACGGACCGCACTCCGGCCGCGAGGAGATCGCGGCGGTTCGCGTCTGCGATGCGGTCGTTCTCGGAGAGGATGTCCTCGAGCACGGCAACGCGATCGAGTCCTGTCTCGACGTAGCCGCTGTGGTCGCCGACGTCCCGGTGCCCGTGCCCGTGTTCGTGGCCCGTGTTCGTGGTCGTGCTCGTGGTCGTCGTGGTCGTGGGTGTGGATCGTGCCGTCGGGATGTCGGTGGAAACGGCCCATGATCAGGCCTCCGCGAGTTCCAGTGCCACGACGAGGAATTCGTCGCCGGTGACGAGGTCGACATTGTGACCCTCGCACGCGCGACACACCAGCGCGGGCGTCTCGAGCTGTGATTCCGTGCCGCAGTCGCGGCACATGACCACGGCGGGAACGTGCTCGATTTCGAGTCGTGTGCCTTCGAGCTCGGTCGCGCTGGTGAGGACTTCCCAGGAGAAGTGCATTGCGTCGGGGACGACCTGGCGGAAGTAGCCGATCCGTAGCACGACGCCGAGAACCGGTCGCCCGTCGGCGCGGATGCGCACTTTGTCGGCGATCGCTTCGCACAGCGAGAGCTCGTGCACGCGGGCGCCTCCTTCCGGCCGGTTGACGGTACATGACAGACTCGACGTCTCACACGTGAAGGTTCGGAGGGGACGCGGGTGACGTCGGCTCCAACATTCGGCACCGCCCGAGTGCGCCACCGGATCCGTGTGCGCGGTCTGGTCCAGGGCGTCGGATTTCGTCCGTTCGTCTACCGGCTCGCGCGCGACCTCCAGCTCGACGGCCACGTCGGAAACGACACCGACGGCGTGTTCGTGGAGGCCGAGGGTCCCGAAACCTCGCTCGATGCGTTCGCGCGGCGGCTGCGATCGGACGCACCGCCGCTGGCCCGGATCGACACGATCGAGGCGACGGCGATCGCGTCGACCCGCGCCGATGGCGGCTTCCGCATCATCGAGAGTCAGGACGTCGAGGGATTCCCGGCGCGCACGTTCGTCGCGCCCGACGCCGCGGTGTGCGAAGACTGCTTGAACGAGCTCGCCGATCCCACCGACCGGCGCTACCGCTACCCGTTCATCACGTGCACGAACTGCGGCCCGCGGTTCACGATCACCCTCAGGCTCCCCTACGACCGCCCCAACACGACGATGGCCGACTTCGAGCTCTGCCCGCAGTGCGCGTCCGAATACGAGGACCCCGCAGACCGACGGTTCCATGCACAGCCCCTGGCTTGCGCGCGCTGCGGGCCGTACGTGTGGTTCGAGCATCGAACCGGGCGGGTGGAAGGAACCGATGACGTCCTGGCCGCGGCTCACCACGCGCTTGCGGCCGGTGCGATCGTGGCGATCAAGGGCCTCGGCGGCTATCACCTCGCGTGCGCGGCATCGATCGACGAACCGGTCCGACGGTTGCGCGAGCGGAAAGGGCGGGTCGACAAGCCGTTCGCAGTCATGGTCCGCGACCTCGCAGTCGCACGACGGCTCGCCGAGATCGACGGTGGGGAGGCGAACCTGCTCGCATCACCCGCCCGGCCGATCGTGCTCGTCGCCGCGCGCGCCGATTCGCCGTTGTCGGCGCTCGTCGCACCGGCGAACCCGCTGATCGGCGTGATGCTCCCGTATACGCCGTTGCACCATCTGCTCTTTGCTCCGGTGCCCGGAGTCTCGGATGGACACGCGCCGCCGGAGGTCCTCGTGATGACGAGCGGCAACCTCACCGACGAGCCGATCTGCTTCCAAGACGCGGACGCTCGGCAGCGGCTGGGGCGCATCGCCGATGCATGGATCGGTCACAACCGGCCGATCCATGTGCCGTGCGACGACTCGGTGGTCCGCCTGGTCGACGGTGACGAACTGCCGATCCGCCGCTCGCGCGGCTACGCGCCGCTGCCGATTCGGCTGCCCACCCGCGTCGCGCCGGCGCTGGCGGTCGGGGGCGAGCTCAAGAACGCCTTTTGCCTCGCGGCTGGTCACGACGCGTGGATGAGCCAGCACATCGGCGACATGGGGAGCACGGAGACGCTCGTCGCCTTCGAGCGTTCGGTCCAGCAGTTCCGCGACATGTACGAGATCGAACCGCAACGCACCGTCGCGGATGCGCATCCCGGCTACCACACTCGTCACTGGGCCGAGACACGTGCCGGCACGGATGACGTCGTCCTCGTGCAGCACCACCACGCGCACGTCGTCGCCGTCATGGCCGAACACCAGCTCGGCGTCGATTCCGAAGTGATCGGGTGTGCCTACGACGGCACCGGCTACGGCACCGACGGCGCGATCTGGGGTGGCGAGATCCTGCGTGCTCGCTACGCCGGCTTCGATCGGATCGCGCACTTGCGCTACGTGCCGTTGCCGGGCGGCGACGCGACGATCCGCAAGCCGTACCGAGCTGCCCTCGCGCATCTGTGGGCCGCACAGGTCCCGTGGGATACGGAGGTCGCGCCGGTACGAGCTGCCGCGCCGGGCGAGGTCGCGGTGCTCGAACGGCAGCTCGAGCGCGACGTGCACTGCGTTCCGACTTCGAGCATGGGCCGCCTGTTCGATGCGGTCAGCTCCCTCCTCGACGTCCGTCACGAGGTGTCGTACGAGGCGCAGGCCGCGATCGAGCTCGAGGCGCTCGCCGCGCCGCACGTCGCCGACGCGCCGCGCTACCGGTTCGAGCTCGTCGAAGACGAGATCGACGCGACGCCAGTCGTTCGTGGTATCGCAGCCGATTTCGCGCGCGGTCTCCCGGCGGGGCCGATCGCGGCGGGCTTCCACGTTGCCGTCGCGCGAATGACCACCGAGGTCGTCAGCCGAGCCGCTCCGAATTCACGGATTCCTGTCGCTCTGACCGGTGGCGTGTTCCAGAACGTGCTGCTGCTCCGGTTGACGCGCGCCGAGCTCGTCGCACGCGGCTTCGAGGTGTTGACGCACCGGCTCGTGCCGCCCAACGACGGCGGGCTCGCGCTCGGGCAGGTCGCGGCCGGCGCGAACGCCCTCTCCGTCGAGCGGTCGCAGTGACCGTCGACCCGCTCGCCGACGATGTGGCGGTCGCCGCCCTGGCCCTCGCCCGCCGCTTTGCCGCCGGTGCGACGATGTGGTGCATCTCTCCGCAGTGGCCGTTCCACGCCCAACACGTCGCGGTCGAGTTCGTGCATCCGGTGATCGTCGGCAAGCCGGCGCTGCCCGCGGTGCAGGTCGCTGATGTCGACCTCGTTGCTACCGTGCGCCTGCTCGCCCGTACGGGCGACATCGTTTGTGCGATCGGGCCTGCGGACGATGCCGAGCTCGCAGCCACCCTGCGCCGGGCCGAGGCGTGGGGATGTTCGAGCGTGTGGCTCGGTACCGGCGAACGGCCGGAGCCGCACGCCGCGGAGCATGTGCTCTTCGTCGACGGGGTCGACGACGCGGCCCTCGTGCTGACCTACCACCTGCTGTGGGAGCTCACCCACGTCGTGTTCGAGCACCCAGGCGTGCTCGCGCTCCCGGAGGAGTGTCGCGACGACGTCTGCGTGACGTGTTCGGACGAAGGCACGCTCGCCGAAGTCGCCACCGTGGTCGATGCGCGTCGAGCAGTCGTGCGGGCAGGAGGCCGCGCCGAGACCATCGATACGACGCTCGTCGACGAGCTCGAACCCGGCGACCTGGTACTCGTACACGCGGGAACTGCCATCTCGCGGTTCGAGGAGTTCTCGTGACCGAACCTACGGGATTCCTCTATCCGTTCATCGACGCGGAAGCCGAGGACGCGACGGCGCTGCTGGAGGATCTGGCGCGATCGGGTCGTACCAAGATCGCCGAGAGCGAGACGTTGCAGCGGGAAACCCTCACGACGTGCGACGCAGCGATCGGCCGCGCCGCGGAGGAGATGGCGCTCCGCTTCGCGGCCGGCGGCCGCCTGTTTGCGTTCGGGAACGGCGGCAGCGCCACCGATGCCGAAGCGGCAGCCCATCGCTTCCTACACCCGGCGCACGGTCGGTCGCTGCCGGCGCGTTCACTGGTCTCCGATCCGTCCGTGTTGACCGCACTCGGCAACGACGTCGGGTTCGAGCTCGTCTTCTCGCGTCAGCTGATCGCACACGCACGCGCGGAGGACATCGCCCTCGGGTTCTCGACCAGCGGGGGTTCGCCGAACGTCTTGCGCGCCTTTGCCGAAGCACGATCGCGCGGCCTGCTCACGGTCGGCACGTGCGGGTACGACGGTGGCGCGATGGCGGCGAGCGGCGATGTGCAGCATTGTCTCGTCGTGCGCTCCGACAGCGTGCACCGAGTGCAAGAGTCGCAGCAGGCGTTGTCGTTCGCATTGTGGTCGGCGGTGCAACGGGTCCTCGAGCGAGCGCCGATCGCATGACGACCGAATCCGACGCCCGCGCTCGTGAAGCTGCGGTTCTGGACCGCATCGAGGCCTTCCGGCGGCGCAAGCCCCGCCTGCGCGAAGAGGTCGTGACACTCGCGCACGGCGCCGGTGGGAAATCCTCCGCGGCGCTCCTCGATGCCGTGTTCCTCCCTGCATTCGCCAACGACACGTTGATCGCCCAGACCGACGCCGCGGTATTGGCGCTGCCATCCGGCGAGACGCTCGCGTTCAGCACGGACTCGTTCGTCGTGAAGCCACTGCGATTTCCGGACGCGTCGATCGGGCACCTCGCAGTGCACGGCACGATCAACGACCTGTCGATGATGGGCGCTCGTCCCCTCGCACTCGCGGCGGCATTCGTCCTCGAAGAAGGGTTCCCGATCGAGTCCTTGCGCGAGATCGTTGCCGACATGGCGGCCGCGGCGACCGCCGCCGGTGTCGACGTCGTCACCGGCGACACCAAGGTTGTCGATCGCGGTGCCGCCGACGGCATGTACATCACGACTTCGGGCGTCGGTATCGTGCCGTCCGGGCGCATCCTCGATGCGGCGAACGTGCGGCCCGACGACGTCGTGATCGTGTCCGGAACCATCGCCGACCACGGCATTGCGGTCATGCTCGCCCGCGGTGACCTCGCACTCGAGGCCGAAATCGCCTCCGACACCGCGCCCCTCCACGACCTCGTCGAGGTGTTGCTCGACGCGGCGCCGTCGACCCGTTCGTTGCGCGATGCCACGCGAGGTGGCGTGGGCACCGTGTGCAACGAGCTCGTGCGCGACACGAACCTGACGGTCGTGCTCGAGGAGGACCGGCTCCCCGTCAAGCCTGCGGTCGCCGGAGCATGCGAGCTCCTCGGGATCGATCCGCTCTACGTCGCCAACGAAGGCAAGTTCGTTGCCGTGGTCCCGCCGGCCGAAGCGGACGCGGCACTCGCCGCATTGCGGGCGCATGCGCTCGGAACCGATGCGGCCGCGGTCGGGGAGATTCGCGCCGAACCGCCGGGTCTCGTCGTCCTCGTCACCGGGCTCGGCGGCACTCGCATCGTCGACATGCTGGTCGGAGACCCGCTGCCGCGCATCTGCTGACCTCCAGAGGGTGAGAAACGCACCCCTTTACAGCGCCTCCGCTTCGGCGTAATCCAGGACCCGGCGCGCAGTCGCTGTGTTCTCGACACGCGAGGGGGATTCGTGACGGCATCTACTGAGGCCCCGCCCGACGAAACCGTCATCCATGTGCTCTGGATCAACGCCGGCCTGAGCTGCGATGGCGATTCGGTCGCCCTCACCGCGGCCACGCAACCGAGCATCGAAGAGATCGCGCTGGGCGCGCTGCCCGGACTGCCGAAGATCGCGGTCCACTGGCCGCTGATCGACTTCGAGTGCGGACCCGTCGGTGGCGCCGACGACTTCCTCGAGTGGTTCTTCAAGGCCGACCGCGGCGAGCTCGAACCGTTCGTGCTCGTCGTCGAGGGTTCGATCCCGAACGAGGCGATCAAACGCGAGGGCTACTGGTGCGGGTTCGGGAACAATCCCGAGACGGGTCAACCGATGACGACGAGCGAGTGGCTCGATCGTCTCGCGCCCAAAGCGCTCGCGGTCCTCGCCGCGGGAACGTGCGCCGCGTACGGCGGCATCCACGCGATGGCCGGCAACCCGACCGGCGCGATGGGCGTCCCCGACTACCTCGGCTGGGGTTGGAAATCGAAGGCCGGGTTGCCGATCGTGTGTGTGCCCGGCTGCCCGACGCACCCCGACAACCTCTCCGAGACCATCTTGTACCTGCTCTACCAGGCGACGGGACAGGCGCCGATGATCCCGCTTGACGACGCGCTCCGTCCGACGTGGCTGTTCGGCGCGACCGTGCACGAGGGATGCGACCGCGCCGGTTACTACGAGCAAGGCGACTTCGCAACGGAGTACGGCTCGCCGAAATGCATCGTGAAGCTCGGCTGTTGGGGCCCGGTCGTGAAGTGCAACGTGCCCAAGCGCGGCTGGATCAACGGCGTCGGCGGTTGCCCGAACGTCGGCGGCATCTGCATCGGCTGCACGATGCCTGGTTTCCCGGACAAGTTCATGCCCTTCATGGACGAACCGCCGGGTGCGCGTGTGTCCACGATGGCCACCAAGGCGTACGGCAAGGCGATTCGCGGCTTGCGCAAGGTGACCGCCAAGACCCTCGACGCCGAACCGAAGTGGCGCGTGAAGGGCAAGTCCCTGCAGACCGGCTACAAGGGCGAATGGAGCTAGACGACGATGGTGACCACGACGAAGCCTCAGAAAGTCAGCGGCGACCAAAAGGGCGTCGTCGAGATGGCGTGGGACCCCATCACGCGGATCGTCGGCAGCCTCGGGATCTACACGAAGATCGACTTCGGCCAGTCGAAGGTTGTCGACTGCTTCAGCACGTCGTCGATCTTCCGCGGTTACAGCATCTTCATGAAGGGCAAGGATCCGCGCGACGCGCACTTCATCACGAGTCGCATCTGCGGCATCTGCGGCGACAATCACGCGACGTGCTCGTGCTACGCGCAGCAGATGGCGTACGGCGTGACACCGCCTGCACTGGGCGAGCAGATCGTGAACCTGGGTGAAGCCGCGGAGTTCATGTTCGACCACAACATCTTCCAGGAGAACCTGGTCGGAGTGGACTTCTGCGAGAAGATGGTCGCGGAGACGAATCCCGGTGTCCTCGAGCAGGCCAATCGCACCGAGGCGCCGCACGCCGACGCGCACGGGTACAAGACGATCGGCGACATCATGCGATCGCTCAACCCGTTCTCGGGTGAGTTCTACCGCGAGGCACTCCAGGTGAGTCGGTACACGCGCGAGATGTTCTGCCTCATGGAGGGCCGTCACGTCCACCCGTCGACGTTGTATCCCGGTGGTGTCGGCACGACGGCGACGATCCAGCTGTTCACCGATTACCTCACGCGGCTGATGCGGTACGTCGAGTTCATGAAGCGCGTCGTGCCCATGCACGACGACCTCTTCGACTTCTTCTACGAGGCGATGCCGGGCTACGAGGAAGTCGGGAACCGACGCATCCTGCTCGGATGCTGGGGCGCGTTCCAGGACCCGGAAGTCTGCAACTTCGACTACAAGGACATGAGCGAGTGGGGCCGGGCCATGGGCGTCACGCCCGGTGTCGTCGTCGACGGCAAGCTGGTGACCAACGACCTCGTCGACATCAACCTCGGCATCCGCATCCTTCTCGGCCACTCGTTCTACGAGGACTGGGAAGGCCAGGAGATGTTCGTGACCCGCGACCCGCTCGGGAACCCGGTCGATCCTCGGCACCCGTGGAACCAGCACACGAACCCGGCGCCGCAGAAGCGCGACTTCGACGACAAGTACAGCTGGGTCATGTCGCCCCGCTGGTTCGACGGCAAGGACCATCTCGCCCTCGACACCGGCGGCGGTCCGCTCGCGCGCTTGTGGTCGACCGCGCTCTCCGGACTCGTCGACACCGGCTACGTGAAAGCGACGGGCCAGAGCGTCGTCATCAACTTGCCGAAGACCGCGCTGAAGCCCGAGGTGACGCTCGAGTGGAAGATCCCGAAGTGGTCGAACACGATCGAACGCAATCGGGCCCGCACCTACTTCCAGGCGTACGCGGCCGCGAGCGCGCTCGGTTTCATGGAGAAGGCGCTCGCCGAGGTCCGGGCCGGTCGTAGCAAGACGTGGGAGCCGTTCACGGTGCCCGACGACGCGATCGGCTGCGGGTTCACCGAGGCGGTCCGGGGCGTCCTCTCGCACCACATGGTCATCCGCGACGGCAAGATCGCCAACTACCACCCGTACCCGCCGACGCCTTGGAACGCGAACCCGCGCGATTCGTTCGGAACGCCCGGCCCGTACGAAGACGCGGTCACCGGCTGCCCGATCTTCGAGGAGAACAACCTCGACAACTTCAAGGGCATCGACATCATGCGCACCGTGCGCAGCTTCGACCCGTGCCTGCCGTGCGGCGTGCACATGTTCCTGGGGAAGGGTCGGACGCTCGAGAAGGTGCACTCACCGGCGCAGGTCTCCAATCCCGAGCTTGCGTTCTGATCCCAACTGATCCCGACTGAACCCGGAGGGTTCGCATGACCGCACAGAACCTCCGGGCAGTCGGCGACCGGATCGAAGTGCTCGTCGACGAGCTCGCGGCCGAGACCGACCCGCGCGTCTTCGACAAGACACAGGAGCTGCTGCGGCTGGTGACCGAGCTCTACGGCGGTGCACTCGCGCGGGCCATCGACGTTGCCAGTGACGTCGACGACACCGCGCTCCGCCGTTTCGCCGACGACGAGCTGATCGGCAGCTTGCTCATGGTGCACGGCCTGCACCCGGACTCGCTCGAGGTCCGGCTCGAGCGCGCGCTCGCCAGCGTCCGTCCGACGCTCGCCGCGCACGACGGCGACGTCGAGCTCCTCGACGTGGATCCCGATGCCGGCGCGGTCCTCCTTCGGCTGCTCGGGAGTTGCGACGGTTGCCCGTCATCGGCGATCACGCTGCGCACCGCAGTCGAGACCGCGATCACCGAGGCCGCGCCCGAAATCGTGATCATCGACGTCGAGGAACCGACGGCCCCGGAGGTCTCGATCCAACTCGGGACCAAGCCCGTCTACGAGGAGTGTCCGACCGAGGTTCCCGCGTGACGACGGACGCGCTCGCGATCCTCCAACGGATCCGCTCGTCACGGCCGACCGCAACCCGCGCCGGCGAACGCTGCGAAGTGTGCTCGGAACCGATCGCGGAGGAGCACGGTCATCTGGTCGACCTCCGCGCGCGCAACCTCATGTGCTCGTGCCGCGGCTGCTATCTGCTCTTCTTGGGACCCGGTGCAGGCGGGCTGCACTTCCGTGCCGTACCGGATCGGTACCGAGCGTTCCCGGACCTCGAGCTCACCGCCGCGCAGTGGGACGCGCTGCAGATCCCTGTGAGCGTTGCGTTCTTCTTCGTCAATTCCGAGCTCGACCGGGTCGCGGCGTTCTACCCGGGCCCGGCGGGAGCGACCGAGTCTCTCCTCGCGCTCGAGACGTGGGAGGCGATCGTCGCGTCGAACCCCGATCTCGCAGGTGTCGAGCCGGACGTCGAAGCGTTCCTCGTCCGCACTTCGCGCGACGGAGGCTCCGAGTTCTACCTCGTGCCGATCGACGCCTGCTACGAGCTCGTCGGGCGCTTGCGGCAGCTGTGGCGCGGTTTCGACGGCGGGCGCGAGGCGCACGAAGCGCTCGACGAGTTCTTCGAACGGGTCCGCGAGCGCGCGCGATGACCGCGCTGGCGTTCGAGGTGCTGAGCGCGCGCACCGAGCCGTATGCAGCCGTGCCGACATTGTCGTTCCGGCTGCGCATCACCGAGTCGAGCGGCGCGATCGTGCACGCGCTCGCGCTCCGGTGCCAGATCCGCATCGAGCCACAGCTCCGGACGTACGTGAACGCGGAAGAAGACCGGCTCGTCGACCTGTTCGGCGAGACCGCCCGCTGGGGCGAAACGCTGCGACCGTTCCTCTGGACCCATGTGAGTCTCACGGTCACCGGCTTCGCGGGCTCGACCGAAGTGGACCTACAGGTCACCTGCACCTACGACTTCGAGGTCGCGGGCACGAAGTACCTCCACGCGCTCGAAGACGGTGACATCCCGGTCGTCCTGTTGTTCGCGGGCACCGCGTTCACCAACGCCATGTCCGGGTTCTCCGCAGAGCCGATCCCGTGGGACCAGGAAGCATCGTTCCGCCTTCCCGTCGCAGTGTGGCGAACGACGATGGATCACTACTTCCCCAACAGCGGTTGGGCGCGGATGAGTCGCGACACGCTCGACGCACTCTCTCGGTTCAAGTCTCAGCGGGCCCTGCCGACCTGGGACCAAGCGATCGCGCAGCTGCTCAAGGAAGCCGGAGCGGATCCGCCGTGAGCGACCGCTTCGCCGCGACACGCGCGGTCGCCGATGCCGTCCTCTACGAGGGCTACGTCCTCTACCCGTACCGCGCGTCGGCGCAGAAGAACCAGGTGCGCTGGCAGTTCGGTGTCCTCGTGCCGCCGCAGTGTCAGGAGGCCGGCTCGTCCGAACGGGCATCGATGCAGACCGAGTGCATCGTCGACCCGCGTGCCCGCGTCGGCACGTTCGCCGCGAGTGCACGTGCGCGTGCGTTGCCTCCAGGTGCAAGCGCGCACGCTCGAGCGGCTGATCGAGGGCTCGGGAACGTTCGTTCGCCGCGGACGAGCTCGAACACCGACGGGACACGACTCGTGCCTTGGGACGAGGCAGTCGAACAGGAAATCGACCTGCCGAACGATCGCGCTCGTCCCGAACGTTCGCACCGAACTGGACTTCGTGATCCCCGGCGGGAGCGACAGCCGAGCTGCTGTCGGACCCCGACGGAAGTCGTGCTGGGTCGCGTGACCCGTACCCGCGAGGAGATCCGCGGCCGCCTGGCGGTCTCGGTGCGCACGGCGGACGGAACGCCGGGTCTCCTGCGGTTGGCGGTGAGCGTCGAGAACACGACCGATTGGTCCGAACCGGATGCGACTCGCGAAGCCGTCACCCGGCGCTCGATCGTCGCCGCGCACACGATGCTCGCGATCGACGACGGCGCGTTCGTCTCCCTCCTGGATCCGACCGCCGACGCGATCGCGGCCGTCGCGGAATGCAACAACATCGGGACGTTCCCGGTGCTCGTGGGCAGCCCCGGCGCCACCGACTTGGTGCTGTCGTCGCCGATCATCCTCTACGACTATCCGGCGATCGCGCCCGAGAGCCAAGGCGCGCTCTACGACTCGACCGAGATCGACGAGATCCTCGCCCTCCGGGTGCTCACGTTGACCGACGAGGAGAAGGCCGAAGCACGCGCAACGGATCTTCGTGCCGCCGCGATCGTCGACCGCTGCGACGCAATGGACCCCGCTGCGTTCGCGCAACTCCACGGAACGATGCGCGAGTACTCGTTTGGACAGGCGCTATCCGGCCGGCCCGAATCAGGGGAGTCCGGAGTTCCAGACGCGCCGAGTTCCAGACGAGGTCGACGCGCCACCGTGGTGGGATCCGGGTGTCGACGGCTCCGTTGATCCCGACGTCGACGCGGTGCGGGTCGACGGCGTGGACGTACGCAAGGGCACTCCGGTACGACTGCATCCGGGGCGACGCGCCGACGCGCACGACATGTTCCTCGCGGGACTCACCGCGACGGTGGCAGCAGTGTTTCGCGACGTCGACGGGAACGATCACGTCGCAGTGACCCTGGACGACGATCCCGCCTCCGAGATGTTCGAATGGCAGAAGCGCTACCTCTACTTCGCGCCGGACGAGCTCGAACCGCTCCGCGGCGCGGAGGCTGCCTCGTGAGCCGGCGCACCCTCGTGGCCGGGATCGGCAACATCTTCTTCGGCGACGATGGGTTCGGTGTCGCAGTCGCCCAGCGACTGTTGGCAGAACCGATGCCCGCCGGAGCGCGAGTGGCCGACTTCGGTATTCGCGGCGTACACCTCGCCTACGAGCTCCTCGACGGTTACGACGTCCTCGTCCTCATCGATGCGGTTTCCCTGGACGATGCTCCCGGAACCGTTGCGCTCCTGGAGATCGATCCGCCCGCTCCGGGCGCGCCCGCCGACCCGTACGCGTCCGTGGTCGATGCCCATTCGATGAGTCCCGATGTCGTGCTCGGACTGCTGGCCGGCCTCGGAGGCACGGTCGGGCGCGTCTATGTCGTCGGCTGTCAACCGGCGACCCTCGAAGAAGGCATCGGTCTGTCGGCTCCTGTCACCGATGCCGTCATGGTCGCCGCGCGCAGGGTGAGCGAGCTGCTCGATGAGCTGTACGCAGAAAGGGAGATCCGAGCATGATCCGTCGCTTCGTTTTCTCGTTGGCACTGGCGTTGATCGCGGCGCTGATCGTCAGGTCATTGCCCGACATCGCGCGCTACTTGAAGATTCGCGAGATGTGATCGACCGACGAATGTCCCGTTACCGCATCGACCCGGCGCGTTCGCACGTGCAGATCGACGCGCGCTCGACGCTGCACCCGATCAACAGTCGGAGTGACGGGCTCGAGGGCTACGTCGAGCTCGACGTGCAGGACGGTGGCGACGTGAACTTCACCGTGCCACCGTCCGGCGAGCTGTCGTTCCCCGTCGAGAACCTGCGCTCGGGCAATCGGCTCGAGGATCGCGAGCTCCAGAAGCGCATCGACGCGCGCCGGTACCCGACGATCCGAGGTGTCCTGTCGACGATGGAGGCAACCGGCAAGGACCACAGCTATCGAGTTCGAGGCGATCTCGAGTTCCGCGGTGTCACCAAGGCAATGGAAGACGAGATGACACTCGAGCTCGTCGATGCCGAGACCATCCGCATGCAAGGCGCATCGACGTTCGACATCCGAGATTTCGGGATGGAGCCGCCGCGGATCCTCATGTTGCGGGTCCAGCCCGACGTGAACGTCAGCGTCGACATCGTCGCCCAGAAGGAGGCGTAACCGAGATGTGCCTCGGTATCCCGGGTCAACTCGTCGAGATGATGGAGGAACACGAGCACCTCGCTCGCGTCGACGTCACGGGCGTGACGCGCATCATCAACATCGGACTGTTGGAGGACGAAGAACTCGAGCGTGGCGACTGGGTCCTGATCCACGTCGGGTTCGCGATGTCGAAGATCGACGAACTGGAAGCTGCTCGCGCGCTCGAAGGTCTCGAGCTGATGGGCGCTCCGTTCAGCGAGGAAATGGATGCGTTGTCGTCCTCACGGATCACGCCGCGAGTCCGGAGGCTGAGTGCGATTCGTCGACGAGTACCGAGAGCCCGCGAAGCCGCGAGCGCACTGGTGGCGCACATCACCGAGCTCGCGGTCGGGCACGCACTTCAAGTTCATGGAGGTCTGCGGCGGCCACACCCACACCATCTACCGCCACGGGATCGAGCACGTGCTTGCCCGAGACCGTCGAGCTCGTGCACGGGCCGGGCTGCCCGGTCTGCGTGATGCCGATGGGTCGAGTCGACGACGCCATCGCCGTTGCGGAGATGCCGAACGTCATCTTCACGTCCTTCGGCGACATGATGCGAGTACCCGGGAGCCGCGGCAACCTGCTGGAGGCGAAGGCACGGGGTGCGGATGTTCGCTTCGTGTACTCGCCGCTCGACGCACTGCGCATCGCGGCGGAGACGCCCGACCGGCACGTGGTGTTCTTCGCGGTCGGCTTCGAGACAACGGCACCGTCGACGGCGCTCACGTTGCTCCGAGCACGAGAGCAGGAGATCACGAACTTCAGCGTGATCTGCAACCACGTGACGATCGTGCCGCCGATCAAGGCGATCCTCGAGTCGCCTGACCTCCGCCTCGACGGTTTCCTCGGTCCCGGCCATGTCTCGACGGTGATCGGGCAACGGCCGTACCGGTTCGTGCCCGCGCAGTACGGCAAGCCGCTCGTCACCGCGGGCTTCGAGCCGCTCGACATCCTGCAGGCGATCGCGATGCTGCTCGAGCAGATCCGGTCCGGGCGCTGTGAGGTCGAGAACCAGTACACGAGGGTCGTGCGCGAGGAAGGGAACCCGCGCGCGCTCGCGGTGCTGGCCGAGGTGTTCGAGCTGCGCCCGCACTTCGAGTGGCGGGGCCTCGGGTTCATCTCGCAGAGCGCGCTGAAGCTGCGATCCGGAGTTCGCTGCGTTCGACGCCGAGCTGCGTTTCGACGCTGCCCGGCGTGCGCGTCGCCGACCCGAAGGCGTGCCAGTGCGGCGAGGTGCTCAAAGGGGTGATCAAGCCGTGGGAGTGCAAGGTGTTCGGCACCGCGTGCACTCCGGAGACGCCCATCGGCACGTGCATGGTGTCTTCCGAGGGCGCGTGCGCGGCGTACTACAACTTCGGGCGCATGCACCGCGAGGTCGCGGTGAGCATCGGCCGGCGGGTTGACGTGGCCGGAGTTCGGCAGTAGCAAAGCGATGACTGCTGGAGGTCCGTATGCCACCGCGCATCACGCCGGCCGAGAGACCGCCCCGCTCGGGGTTGGGAGTCCCGAAGCCGAACCGCGCGACGCTGGCGCGACTCCGACGAGCTCCTCTCGCGATTCCACCTGGCGCCGCCACGCGGCTTCCTCCTGCCCGGCATCCTGTTGCTGTTGTCGGAGCAGCCGGGGTACGGCTACAACCTCGTCAAGGGACTCAACGAGTTCCGGTTCGGTCGGGTCGATCGACCGAGCGTGTATCGCGCGCTCGCCCAGCTCGAGTCCGACGGACTCGTCGATTCTTGGTCGGAAGCGTCGAAGGCCGGGAACCCGCGTCACGTGTACGGCCTCACCGCATTGGGCGAGAACGTCCTGCGGGCGTGGATGGGCGTCATCAAGGAGGAGCACGCATGCCTCGCGCGCGTGCTCCAGCGGTACCAAGCGACCGGCACCGGTGACGCAGTGCTGGCCGGCGTCGACGGTGGATGGGCGAACGTGATCGGTCGCCCGTGGTCCCCGGTGTCGTCGACCTCACCGATCGAAGATCACACCGGACGGCGTCCGACGCGACTGCACGTCTCCGAGGATGCACCGGGCTGGGCGCTCCAGCGGTTCGAGGTGCTGCCGGAGCGGTCGGTCGTGTTGATCGAGGCCCGGTCGAACGTCGGCCCCATCAGCTTCGGCGCGGTCGGGCTCTCGGGCTGGATCGAGACCGACGACGAACGGTGAGGCGGTGCGCGGCGGAGAGCACACCCGTGCGCACATCGAGATCGCAGTCGACGGGCTGCGATCGGGGAACCGCCTCTACGACGCGGAACTGCTGCGCCGGATCGACGCCCGGCGGTTCCCGACGGCGTCGATCGATCTACGCGACTGTCTCGAGGTGACCTACGGAGAGCGGTACCGGTTGTCGGGTGATCTCGACTTCCACGGCGTGACCCGGCCGCTCCACGGGACGGTCGAGGTCACGTTGGGGCACCACGAAGGACGGCTCGCGGTCACCGGTGAACAGGCCCTCGACATCCGCGACTTCGACATCGCGTCGCCGACGGTGCTGATGCTGCGCATCTATCCCGATGTGCGGGTGCGCCTGCACATCGAAGCGCAAACTTCGCTCACATCTGGGCTCGGGTGAAGTCGTTGCAACGGAGGTTGCGCCCATGAGGTGGCTCGTGGCACTCGCGGTCGGTTACGTCGTCGGCGCCAGCGCGGGGAGCAAGGATTTCGACCAGATCACCCAGGCGGTCAAGGCGATTCGCGAATCGGAGGAGTTCGACGACTTCACGATGGCGGTGCGCTCACACGTGGGCAACACGCTGCGGGAGCTCGCGTCGAAGGTCGAACCCGCCGCGGAACGGCTGGGCGATCCGCGTGACCTCGTCGACCAGGTGCGTCACCTCGTGACGCGCGACTGATCCCGGTCGAACACGTCCTCACTCAGCCCGCGCAACCCGACGACGGTGCCGTCCGAGCCGATCGTCGGCTCGGCGCGGGTGTAGATCCAGCGCAGCTCACCATCCGGCCGGAGGATGCGGTGCTTCTCGGCGAACGGTCGCCCGGTCGCGGCGGCCTGCTCGAGCGCGAGGCGTAGCCGATCGACGTCTTCGGGATGCACGCACTCGAGATGTGCGGCGAACGTTCCTTCGAAGTCGTGGGGATCGACGCCGTAGATGTGATGTAGCTCGTCGGTCCACTGCACGACGCCGCTTCCGATGTCCCACAACCACGCGCCGACATGCGCTTCGGCTTCGCTCGTGCGGGTGCGAGCTTCGATCTCGGCAAGCGTCGCTTGGGCGATGCGTTGCTCGGTGATGTCGCGCGCGATGAGCACCGCGCCGACGATCAGGTCATCGGCGTCTCGTATCGGCGCACACGACAACGCAATCGGCACCGGCATGCCGTCCTTGCGTCGTATCTCGGTTTCCAGGTGATGCACACGGTCACCGGCCGCGACCGATCCGAGCACGAGCTCGACGGCGCGGCGCAGATGGGTCGGGAACAGTTCGATCGCAGGTTGGCCGAGGACCTCGGGCTCGGCGTAGCCGAAGATGCGCGCTGCACTCCGGTTCCAACTGGTGACGTCGCCCTCACCGTCGTGGCTGAAGATCGCGTCGTCCGACGTCTCGACGATCGCTTCGAGCACTGCGAGCCGCGCCGCTCCCGCGACCGTCGAACCTCCGGGTTGGGCTGGCGGTTTCATCGTTGCGATGACACACCCCCGCTGACCCTCGGATGGGTTGACCCTCGGATGGGCGGACGCTACCCACCGCCTTCGCGAGTGTCGACCGTCGCCGGAACGTTGAGAAACGCACTCATTGCGGTCGCCGCCCGCGCTGCTTAGGTTGCTTCTTGCGACATGATCGCATGTGGATGGAGCGCATCTGGAGGTGCCGTGCACATCCCGGACGGGTTCATCGACGCGCCGACGTCGGCGGGAGCGGCAGTCGTGGCCGCAGCCGGGGTCGGCGTCAGCCTGAAGAAGGCGTCCGAGACGCTCCAGGAGCGGCAGATCCCGCTGTGCGGGCTGGTCTCGGCGTTCATCTTCGCCGTGCAGATGTTGAATTTCCCCGTCGCCGGCGGGACGAGCGGGCACCTCCTGGGAGGTGTGCTGGCGGCGGTTCTCGTCGGGCCGTGGGCGGCGGTGTTGTGCGTGTCGGTGGTGTTGACCGTGCAAGCGGTCGTGTTCGCGGACGGCGGCCTGTCGGCACTCGGGTCGAACGTCGTCATCATGGCGCTCGTGACCGCGCTCGGCGGTTATCTCGTGTTCCGATTCCTACGGGCGATCCTGCCCTGCACCAAGGGCAGCGTCGTGGTGGCCTCGGGTATCGCGGCGGGGGTGTCGGTCGTGCTCGCGTCGGCGGCGTTCACGCTCGAGTACGCGATCGGCGGCACCGGCAACGCGTCGCTGAGCACCGTCTTCGGCGCCATGGTCGGCGTGCACACGCTCATCGGCATCGGAGAAGGGATCATCACCACGCTGACGGTCGGCGCGGTGCTCGCGGCCCGACCGGACCTCGTGTACGGCGCTTCGGATCTCGCTCCAGCCGTCGTCGACCGCGGTGCGCTGGCGCCGAGCATGGGGAGTTAGCGATGGCGAACACCGAGGCAAGGACGCGCACGCGCATCGGCATCGCCGGACTCCTGGTGGCCGGAGTGCTCTTGGCGTTGGGCCTGGCGGCGTTCGCGAGCCCGTTCGCGAGCAGTGAGCCGGACGGGCTCGAGCGGGTTGCGGTCGACAAGGGCTTCGACGGCACCGCGCGCAACAGCGCGACGGCGGACAGTCCACTGGCCGACTACTCCGTGCGGAACGTCGACAACGAAAAGGTCTCGACCGGCCTGTCCGGGATCATCGGCGTGACGATCACGCTGCTCGTGGCCGCGGCCGTGTTCGGCGGCCTTTGGTACGCGGTGCGGCGACGCTCTGGTTCGCGACCCCTCGCCGCCGGCACCTGATGGGTGCCGGTCATCACCGGCCGCTGACGTTCGAGGGTGCCTCGCGGCTGCACCGGATGGCGCCGGAGTGCAAGGTCGCGGCCACGGTCCTGTTCGTGTTCGCAGTGGTGGTGACTCCGCGTGAGGCGTTCTGGGCCTTCGGGATCTACGCGAGCATGATCCTGGTACTGGCGGTGAGCGCGCGGCTCCCCGTGCTCGTGCTCGCCCGGCGCCTGGTCATCGAACTGCCGTTCCTCGCGTTCGCCTTGTTCCTGCCGTTCATCGGTCAGGGTGCCCGCGTCGACGTGCTCGGTCTCTCCTTGTCGGTCGACGGACTGTGGGGCGCTTGGAACATCCTCGTCAAGGGCACGCTCGGTGTCGCCGCCTCGTCAGTGCTCGTCGCCACGACCGACACGCGCGACATCCTCCGAGGTCTCGAACGCCTGCACCTGCCCAAGGTGTTCGTCGCGATCGCCTCGTTCATGTTGCGCTACCTCGAAGTGATCGCGGGCGAGGTGCGCGCGATGCGCATCGCCCGCATGTCCCGTGGTCACGACCCGCGGTGGCTCGGGCAAGCCGGCGCGATCGCGGCGTCGGCCGGGACGTTGTTCGTGCGCTCGTACGAGCGGGGCGAGCGGGTGTACCTGGCGATGGCCGCCCGCGGCTACGACGGCACCATGCCCGCCGTCTCGATGCGCCACGAGCAGGCCGCGTGGGGTGTCGCGCTGCTACTGCCGGCCGGGGCGGCGTTCGTCGCGGCCGTTGCCTGGCTCGTCCAATGAGCGCTGCCGGCGCTCGACATCCGTCGAGCTCGCGTACGTCTACCCCGACGGGCGGCAGGCGCTGTTCGGTGTCGACCTGCGCATCGAGCCGGGCGAGCGGGTCGCGTTGTTGGGTCCGAACGGTGCGGGGAAGACAACGCTCGCGCTGCATTGCAACGGCATCCTCGAGCCCACGACCGGCTCGGTGCGTGTCGGCGGGCTGCCCGTCGTGAAGGAGCACTTCAAGGAGGTCAGGAGGCGGGTCGGGATCGTCTTCCAGGATCCGGACGACCAGCTGTTCATGGCAACTGCGCACGACGACGTCGCGTTCGGGCCTGCCAACTTCGGCGTGCGGGGCTCCGAGCTCGACGACCGCGTGCATGCCGCGCTCCATGCGGTCGGCATGGAGGACTTCGGCGACCACGCGCCGCATCACTTGAGCTTCGGTCAGCGCCGGCGGGTTGCGCTCGCGACCGTGCTCGTGAGCGAGCCCGAGATCCTCGTGCTCGACGAACCGTCGTCGAACCTCGACCCCGCGAGCCGCCGGGAGCTGGCCGACATCCTCCTCCGACTCGACGTCACCCTCCTGCTCGTCACGCACGATCTTCCGTACGCGTACGAGCTCTGCGCGCGTGCGGTCGTGATGGACGACGGGCTGATCGTCGCCGATGGTCCGACCGAGGCGTTGTTGGGCGACGCCGTGTTCTTGGCTGCCCACCGTCTCGAACTGCCGCGCGGCTTCCACGTGGGCGCAACGTACGGCTGACCATGGGTGCGCATCGCCTCGACCACATCCTCGAAACGCTGCGCGGCAACGGTGAACGCGTCACCGACGCGCGTGTCGCGGTGCTGCACGCCCTTCTCGATTCGGACGAGCACGAACACCGCACGGCGGCCGACATCGTCGAGACCGCCCAGCGCATCGACCCGCAGCTCCACCGCGCGACCGTCTACCGGACGCTGGATCTCTTGGAGTCGCTCGGCGTCGTCGAGCACGTGCACGTCGAGCACGGCGCGGTCGTGTTCCATCTCACCGACGAACGGCACCAACATCTCGTGTGCGAGTCGTGCGGCCGCGTCGTCGAAGCGCCCATAAGTGTCGTCAGCACACTCGCCGATGATCTGCGCCGCGCCTACGGCTTCCGGTTGCACGCCGGCCATTCACCACTCACCGGCCGCTGTCGAGACTGCGTGCGGCTCGGGACGGCAGACCAGGGTTCGTAGTCGACGAAGCGCGTCACGCCCAAGGCACTTCGGCGCAGGTCACGTTCAGCCGTCGGCCGGCTCCTGCGGGTCGACACCGCTCTGATCGCGTGCCGTTGATTCGCCGGTGGGACGCTCGGCCTCTCCCTCGACGCCGGTGTCGCGCCGGCCCGGCTCCTTGCCTTCTTGCTTCACCACATCTTCGCCGCGGCGCGTGGTGCTCTCGCCGACCTTGCTCGCGCCGCCGACCTCACCCGGCTCTCCGGGATCGTTCGTCGGCGGTTCCTTCGGTTGAGGCTCCCCCTTCAGCGCCCGCTTGACCCCCTCGGCGCGCGCCTCCTTCGACTGCTCTTCGTTCTCTGTGTCGGCCATGACTTCCCCCTGTCTCGACCCTTTGCATTGTCATCCGCTCGACTGCCTCGTCAATCGGTGCAATCCCCACCCTCGCGAGCTCGGACAACCGCCTACTCGAGCGGGTTCGGCGTACCGAGGGCGGCGTCGAACACGGCATGCACGTCGGCGACGCGCGGCTCCCCGGGGTCGAGGCCGGTCTGGATGAGCGACATCAGCATCGAGAGCACGATCGTGAGCAGTCCGCCGGCCATCCGATCGGGGTCGATGTCGGAGCGCACGACGCCCTCGAGCTGCGCGGTGCGGAGCTGGTCGGCCGACGCCTTGCGCATCTCGGCGAGCACCGGGATGTCGAGGAGGCGAACCGTGAACTCCGGTTCGAGCCCGGCCAGGACCCTGCGCGCGAGTGGGTGGTGGGCCAGGGACTCGAGCAGGGTTCCGAGCAACTCCTCGCGCCACACGTTCGATCGTTGCGGGTCGAGGATCAGGCCGAGGCCTGCGTTGACGACACCGGCGCTGTCCTCGTCGACGGCGGCGATGAACAGTGCTTCCTTGTTCGGGAAGTAGACGTATGCCGCGGTGCTACTGAGGTTCGCGTCGCGGGCGATCTCGGTGACCGACGTCGCGCGGTAGCCGTCGCGCGCGAACCGGGCAATCGCCGCTTCGAGGAGCGTGCGCCGCGTGCGCGCCCCCTTCGTCGGTACTACTTCCTCGTCGGGTTCGGGTGTCGCCACGTTCAGACGGTAGTGCCACGTTCAGACGGTAGAGGTCGAGACCTGACCTCGGATGTTGTTGCGACGGGCGAGCCGTGACGATCGAGACCGCACACGCGCTGCCACGCTTTGGGGAGCCGGCCCGGCACGAGCGCGCCGGCGTCGATCAGGGCCTGGGCGACAGGCCGCAACGCTCGGTGTTTCAGATCGAGGCGTTGGGGGGTGCGCTTTGCGGCGCGCCACGTCTCCCAGCCGGGCAGCCCGATCACTTCGTACACGCCGGGATGCACGAGCATGTCGAACATTCCCTCGAGCAGCAGCGGCGCGAGGTTGCGAACCTGCCACCGCTCGAACCGGCTCGCGCGGTCCCACACTTCGGGGAGCAGCATGCGCGCGAAGTTGATGTGCCGCGCCTCTTCCATGCGGTGGTAACGGTTGACCTCGCGCACGAACTGGTCGGTGTCGGGGTGCTCCGACGCGAGCTTCTGGAAGAGGTCCGGAATCTCTTCCCCACTCAACACCAGCACGCAGAAGACGGCGGGACGCGCCATCAGGCGCGGAAGCACATGCTTCTGCAACTGCACGAAGATTCGCTTGTCGATCGGATTGCGTGCGGTCGGAGCGAGCTGCTCGATCATCCGCGACGAACAGGCGCGAGTGGCGTGTCTCCTCGCCCAACTCGTGCAGGATGTACGCGACGCGCGGATCGGTGAGGTCGTCACGCCGCAGGATCTCCAGCGAGAACCCGGCCATGAGCACGGCTTCGAAGCGGATGCCGTTCGCCGCGATCGACGCGACCTCCTCGCGTGAGAGCGTTGCCCGCTGGTCGGCGGTGAGGTCGAGCTCGAGCCCGGCGACCGACAGCAATTCGTCGGGGAGGACCTGACCCGGCCCGATCGCGCCGGGGACGGCGTCGTCGGGCTCCACGATGCGCTTGAGCGAGAGCGCCGAGAGCCGCCGGACGCGCTCGTCGATGAGAGGGCGGTCGGCTGCTGCTGTCTTGGTCACCATGGCCGCTATTCAACAGGAAATCAGGATCTGAGTCAAGTCCTCATTTACTGGTCCGGGCGGTACGGGGCTGGTAGATCGCCGTGTGCGCGGTCTGGACCACGAGTCGCTCCGAGGATTCGGGCCCGGCCGCGATCTGCACTGCGAGCGTCACGAACCGGTGACCACGCCGTTCCCACTCGCGGACCACCTCGGCCCGTGTGCACACCCGATCGCCGTCGTGCACACGATCGAAGTTCCGGACCTCACTGCCGACGTGGATCCACGGACCGAGCGAGACGTTCGCGGCGAGGATCCGATTGGCGCGGCGCAACAACCAACCGGGATGGGCGATCCGCTCGTCGCCGTAGATCGCGAGATCTTCGCCGATTGCCGCCAGGTATGCGTTCGCGAGATCCGCGTCGAACCGTTCGACGAGCGTGCCGAGCACGGTGCCGGGCGCGAGCGTGGCGGCCGATGCCTGCGGACGCGACACGGGGAGCGGTGGCATCGCCCGCTCCAGCACCGGCGGCGCGCCCGCACCGATCCATGCCGTCGCAGTCGCGCAGTGCTCACCCGCTTCGTCACGGACGACGATGCTCATGGCATCTGGCGTGATCGCGCCGGGCGCGATCTGGTCCGGGACCTCGGCGTCCTCGTCGATCTCCACCGTCGTCGCCCGCCCGTCGTACACCGGTTTCACGAGCTTGATGTCGATCGCGCCGTCCGAGAGCCAACCTTCTCCGAATGCCGCGACCGCCGCGTGCGTCGCGTAGGCGTAGACCTCGACGCCGGGAACGAGTCCGCCGGCGAAGCCGTATCGCCGCGCGACCTCGTCGTCGTGGATCTTGTTGGACGACGCCGTCGCGAGGTTCACGGCGCGCACGCGGTGGATCAACTGCACGCGTCGATCATGTCACCGATCTTTCTAGGATGCGGCGTGGCCGTGCTGCTCGGAGTGCTCGTTGCGCTGTCGTTCGGCACCGCGGACTTCGTCGGCGGACGAGCCTCGGCCCGAGCTTCGGTGCTCGGCACGCTCGTGGTCTCGCAAGCATGTTCGCTCGTGGGCGCGATCGCGCTCGTGGTGTTCATCGACGGAACATTCACGAACGACGACCTCCTCCTCGGAGCGTGCGCCGGTGCGTTCAACGTCGTCGGCCTCGGTTTGCTCTACCACTCGCTTGCGACCTACCGCGTCGAGTGTCGTTGCGCCGATTGCGGCGGTGCTCGGCGCGCTCGTCCCGGTCGTGTGGGGCTTCGTCCAGGGCGAACGGCCCTCCGCGTTGGTCGTGTGCGGCATCGTCCTCGCGATCGTGGCCGGCGCGCTCATCGCACGGGAGCGCGACGAGCAGCACGGGTCCTTTGCTGCCGGCGCCGTCGTCGCGGCGCTTTCCGGCGTCGCCCTCGGAACCTCGCTGGTGTTCTTCGCCGAGACCACATCGGACTCGGGCATGTGGCCGGCGTTGTCCGCGCGGGCGACCGCGGCGGCGCTCGTGTGGTTGCTCGCGCTCGTTCTCGTGCTCGTTCTCCGAAAGGCGATGCCGGCGATCCCTCGGAACCGGACGTTCGGGCTCGCGGTCGCCGCGGGCGTGCTGGACGTCGCTGCGACCGCACTGTTGCTGCTCGCGGTGCGACGCGGCCTCATCGTCGTGGTCGCTCCGGTCGCGTCGCTCGCACCGGGTTTCACCGTCGTCCTCGCATGGCTGTTGCTCGGCGAGCGCCTCGGCTCGGTGCAGCGCCTCGGGTTGGTGCTGGCGTTCGCCGGCATCGTGCTGGTCTCGGTCGGCTGAGGTCGGCCAGACTGCCGCCGTGCCGGCACCGCTTCCGATTGGCGATCGCGCGTTGCGAGTCGGCATCGTCGGCCTCGGTCAAGTGTCCGAGCTGTGTCTCCCGCCCTATCGCGCGCGACACGACGTCGAGGTCATCGGTCTTTGCGACGAGCGCGACGAACGACTCGCGCGTTGGTCGTCCGAGTTCCCCGGAGCCGCGACCGCCACGAACGTCGACACCCTCCTCGCGTTGCAACCCGACGTCGTCGACATTCTCGTGCCCACACCGTTGCACGGTCCGGTTGCCACGCGCGTGCTCGATGCCGGCTTTCACGTGCAGGTGCAGAAGCCGCTCGCGCGGTCGCTCGAAGATGCGGACCGCATGGTCGAGGCTGCGCAACGCAGCGGCGCGACGCTGCGCGTGCTCGAGGACTACCTGTTCTATCCACCGCTCGTGAAGTTGCGGGAAGTCGTGCAGTCGGGCGAGATCGGTGAGCCGGTCGCGGTGCACATGAAGATCGTGGCGGCGGGTCGCGGCGGATGGGACGTGCCGATGTCGAGCTACGTCTGGCTGCTCGAGCAGGCGAAGGACGGTCGCGGCATCCTGACGTTCGACCACGGCTGCCACCAGCTCGCGGTCGCGCGCTGGCTGTTCGGCCCGATACGACGGGTCTTCGGGTGGATCGGCGCGACCCAGGCCGCGCCCGACCTGGCGCCGGACGTCATGATCGACGCGCCGGCAACCGTCGTGTGGGAGCACACCAACGGCGTGCGCGGCGTGCTCGACATCACATTCGCGCGCGACATGTACATCCACGCCGACTACTACGCCGACGACGAGCGGGTCGAAGTGACCGGCAGCCGAGGATTCGTGCGGTGCAACGGGATCAGCGCGCGGGGTGTGCAGGAGCCGTCGGTCGTTGCGTACTGCGACGGTCAGACGCGAGCGTTCCACGCCATTCCCGACCGCCCGCCGGATGCGTTCGCAAGCCAGGCCGCACACGGCATCGAGTGGTTCCGCACGGGCGCAGGCGACCTGTTGATGGACGGACCTGCGGCGCGTGACGTGCTGCGGGTCCTGACCGCGGTGCTCGAATCGTCGCGATCAGGTGTCCCGATCGATTGCGAATGATCACACGAGTGGACGGTGACCGTCTCCGGGTCCGGGGGTGATGTGGACGAGCCGGCTCGGTTCGCGCACCTCGACGCGATGCCACAAACCCCGGGGCACGATGAAGGCCTGCCCCGGCTCGACGCGCGTGACGTGCTCCTCGCCGATCGACTCCTGCGTTCCGCCCGTTTCGACGACCACGTCGATGGCGCCGGACACGAGGTAGAGGAGCTCGTCGCCGTCGGGATGGATCTCGCCGCGGTGTGGGGCACTGCGTTTCATGAACGGCGCGCCAACGGTGAAGCCATCGATCCGCACCGGCTTGCCGGCCGGCGGATCGATGAGGTCGGAGGTGCCGTCTCGGTAGAGCCCGGCGACCGTCGCGGCGAGGTCGAAAGCGGTCATGTGCCGAGTATGGCGTCTCTCGGGCGAGCCGTGTAGGAAGGCGTTCGCCATGGATTTCGAGCTCCCGGCCGACCTCGCTGCCTACCTCGTCGAACTGGACGACTTCATCGCGCGCGAGATCGTGCCGCTCGAGCAACAGGACGACAACATCCGGTTCTTCGACCACCGTCGTGAGGACGCTCGCACCGACTGGGACCGCGGCGGGCTGCCGAACGCCGACTGGGAAGCGTTGCTGCGCGAAGCCCGGCGCCGTGCCGACGCGGCCGGCCACTACCGCTATCCGTTCCCGGAGGAGTACGGCGGCCAGGACGGCACGAACCTCGGTATGGCGGTGATCCGCGAGCACCTCGCGCGCAAGGGCCTCGGGTTGCACTGCGATCTACAGAACGAGCACATGATCGTCGGCAACAACGTGGGGCTCCTGCTGATGATCGAGTACGGGACCGAGCAGCAGAAGGCGGAGTGGATCGACGCCCTCGCCGAAGGCCGCGGCGGTTTCGCGTTCGGCATCACCGAACCGGCGCACGGTTCCGACGCGACCTACATGGAGACGACTGCCGTGCGCGACGGCGACGAGTGGGTGATCAACGGCGAGAAGACATGGAACACCGGCATCCACACCGCTCCGTACGACCTGATCTTCGCCCGCACGAGCGGCGAAGCCGGCGACGGCCGCGGCATCACCGCGTTCCTCGTGCCGACCAGCAGTCCGGGCTTCGAGATCGTCGAGTTCCTCTGGACGTTCAACATGCCCACCGACCACGCGCACATCAGGCTCACGGACGTGCGCGTGCCCCACACCGTCCATCTTCGGTGGTGAAGGACGCGGGCTCCAGGTCGTTCAGCACTTCTTCAACGAGAACCGGATCCGCCAAGCCGCGTCGAGCCTCGGTGCCGCGCAGTTCTGCATCGACCGCAGTGTCGCCTACGCCAAGGAACGGGCACCGTTCGGCAAGCCGCTCGCGACGAACCAGGCGATCCAGTTCCCGCTGGTGGAGCTGCACACGCAGTGCGAGATGCTGCGGGCTCTGATCCACAAGACGGCGTGGTCCATGGACGTCTACGGTGCGTTCTCCGTCTCCGACAAGGTGTCGATGTGCAACTACTGGGCGAACCGGCTCTGCTGCGAAGCCGCCGACCGCGCCATGCAGGTGCACGGCGGCCTCGGCTACTCGCGGCACATGCCGTTCGAGCACATCTACCGGCACCACCGCCGCTACCGGATCACCGAGGGCAGCGAGGAGATCCAGATGCGACGTGTCGCCGGGTACCTGTTCGGTTTCATGAGCCAGCGTGCGCCGAAGGGCGTCGACGCGTGAGCGCGCGGGCCAGGAGCGGAAGACCTTGACCGACACGTTCACATCGAGCCCGTTCGTCGCCGCGATCGAGCCGATCACCGAATCCGACGACGAGATCCGCGCCTTTCTCGAAGACGCGGAGATCCCGCCGTTGCTCCCGGCACTCGCCTACGCGACCGGCGATCCGTCGCTCCTGCGACCGGAGCTGCGACCGGATCCCTTGATGGTCGCCCTGCCACAGGGCGGACTGAGCGAGGAGCAGCAAGCGCAGGCGCGCGCCGCGGCGTTCGACGCGCTCGTCCGGTTCCGAGACGCGGGCTGCCGGCCTGCACCGCCGCCTTCGGACGCGCAGCTGCTCGAGATCATGCAGTACGCGGTCGGCGGCGCGGAGATGCAGCCGTACCTCCCGTTGCTCGAAGAGGAGCTCGCGTACCGAGGCGCGGACCGTCGCGCGCCCGGTTGGCGGATCGAGGAGATCGCGCCGGGCGTCGACTTCCGCGTCGTGATCGTCGGTGCCGGGATGTCAGGGCTCCTTGCTGCGCACCGCCTGCAGCAGGCCGGTATCGACTTCGTCATCATCGAGAAGAACGACGACGTCGGCGGGACGTGGCTCGAGAACTCGTATCCCGGATGCCGGGTCGACAACCCGAACCACAACTACAGCTACGCGTTCGCGCAACGCCACGACTGGCCGTTGCACTTCTCGACCCAGGACGTGCTGCTCGACTATCTCGGGCGCTGCGCCGACGCATTCGAGCTGCGTGAACACATCCGCCTCTCGACCGAGGTCGTATCGGCCGACTGGTCGGAGCCGCACGCGCGCTGGCACGTGCAGCTGCGCACCGCCGACGGTGCGCAGGAAACGATCGAGGCCAACGCCGCTCATCAGCGCGGTCGGGCAGCTCAACCGGCCGTCGTTACCGGACATCCCTGGTCTCGAGACGTTCACCGGTCCGGCGTTCCACTCTGCCCGTTGGGACCACTCGATCGATCTGGCGGGCAAACGCGTCGCGGTCATCGGCACCGGCGCGAGCGCGGTGCAGTTCATTCCCGAGATCGCGCCGGTGGCCGGCGAGCTCGTGGTGTTCCAACGCACGCCACCGTGGTTCGCGCCGACCCCCGACTACCACGACGAGGTCTCGCAGGGCTTGCGGTGGCTCTACGGACACGTCCCGTCCTACAGCGAGTGGAACCGGTTCTGGATCTTCTGGCGGATGGGTGACGGCGCGCTCGATGCGGTGCGCGTCGACGAGGCGTGGGAGCCGAAGGGTGAGGCCGTGAGCGCGGCGAACGACATGGTGCGCATGGTCCTCTCGGGCTACCTCGGCGCCGAGTTCGCCGAACGGCCCGACCTGCTCGAAGCCGTCGTGCCGACCTATCCGCCCGGAGCGAAGCGCATGCTGCGCGACAACGGGATCTGGGCCCGCACGTTGCAGCGCGACAACGTGCAGCTCGTGACCGACGGAATCCGTGAGATCACCCCCAACGGCGTCATCGTCGCGGACGGTACGGAACACGCGGTCGACGTGCTGATCTACGGCACCGGTTTCCAGGCGTCGAAGTTCCTCACGCCGATGTCGATCCGCGGCCGCAACGGTGTCGACCTGCACGAGCACTGGGCAGGCGACGCGCGCGCGTACCTCGGTGTGACCGTGCCCGGGTTCCCGAACCTCTTCTGCCTCTACGGGCCGAACACGAATATCGTCGTGAACGGCAGCATCGTGTACTTCTCCGAGTGCGGTGTCCGTTACATCCTCGGCTTGCTCGAACAACTGCTGCGCGGTGGCCACGCGACTGTCGACGTGCGCAAGGACATCCACGACGACTTCAACGACCGCGTCGACGCGCAGAACCGGCGCATGGCGTGGGGATGGTCGGACGTGAACAGTTGGTACAAGAACGAACACGGTCACGTGGCTCAGAACTGGCCGTTCACGCTGCTCGAGTACTGGCAACAGACGGTCCGGCCCGATCCCGACGACTACGAGTTCGCCTGAGCCACGACGGCTCTGCAGGCCGGCGGTGTACGGCCTGACCTGGGCATACTCGGCGTGCGGTTTGTCGACCCGTGCGGTCGCGGTACAGCGCAACCATGCCCGCACACCAACGCACCGGATTCGACCTGCGACTGGGATCACGACGAGCACTGCAACTTCGCTACGTCGGGCCCCGGCAGAATCCCGGTTCCCGTGGCCCCACGCCCGATGAGCGGCGTGACCGGCTGGGCGTGTCACAGGCGAGATCACTTCCGCGAGGTAGCCCGCGAGATGTAGGTCGCGCGTGCATCTGATCCGTTGTGTTGACCGCGACGACGGATCAGTCGGAAGCAAGCCCACACGACCGGCCGAGCCGGCCGATGCAATCGCGCATCCATCGCGCGAGCTCAGGTTGCTCCCAGGTGTTCCAGAAGTCGGCGTGCGGCAACACCATTCCGTCGGAGAGCCGAGCGTTCGTCCCGTTCGACGCGTTGTATTGCACGCGGAAGTCGAGCTGCGGAATCTTCACCGGGTGCGACGCCGGGCAACGGTCGGGATCAGTTCCGTCGATCGCACCGCCATTGTCGCGCCCGTACGCGACATGGCTCCGATGATCAGGCGAGTCGAGACGCAGACCGTCCCAGCACGACGGGAAGAACACATGCAGTCTTGATCTTTCCGCCAGGGCCGCAGTTCGGGATGTGGTTCCGGCGGTAGGTCATTGCCGTGTCCTGCTCGCCGTCGCAGGTCCAATACGAGTTGGGGAAGGAACCGCCGGCGATCATGCGGAAGTTCGGCGGGAAGGCAACTGTCGCGCTGTACGCGGTGGGGCGGTTGCGGTAGTAGAAGATGCTGCGCTCGGGCGGCGACGATCGCGCCGTTGGAGCCGATCAGCGTCGGCACCCAATACCCGGCCTTGTCCCCGGAGAGCGTGCAATTCGTCGAACCCGACTGCATCGATGCATAGGTCGAGTTCGCTCCGGTGGACCGGTTACCGAAGAAGTCGTGCATGTGCCCCGACGGACGACCCGGCGCAACGATCGGATCGACTTGCGCGCGGTGCGACAACACACACTCGACGCGGAAAGAACCATCCGCCGCCGGTCCGTTCGCAATCGGAGGGGCAGTCCTGCACGCGCCGAGCCCGATCAACGCGGCGAAGAACACGGCTGCAATGCGGAACTGCATGTGTTCACTCCCGTCGAGTCCCATGAGTGTCCCGACCGCGTCGAGGAGGATGCGACGCGGACCGTCGCCTCGAGGGTGTAGCGCCGACGAATCACGTATCGAATCAGCCCGCGCTCACCACGTCGACCCGACATATCGGCCACTACGCACGCTTTCGTGCGCGAAGCGCCGAAACCGTCAACAACCAGGAAATGCCAGGAGTGAAGCTCTGCGTCCTCAGCCGGCGAGGAACTCTTGAAGGAGCGCGATCGTCTCCTCGGGCGCCTCCGTGAACGGCTCATGCCCAACGTCGGACAAGACGCGCACCGTCGCGTTGGGAAGGCCGGAAGCCAACATCTGTCCGCCCGCGACCATCACCGCGTCCCGCGACCCAAAGAGCACGAGCACCGGATTGCGGATCGCGCCGAGGCTTCCCCTGAGGTCGAGAGTCTGCATGACCTGCAGGAGATGCGGTGCGTTGTCGTTGTCCACCGGCAGTTCGGGATGCGCGGCCGCGACCTTCGCACGGAGCGCGGGGCGGGGTTCTTGCGTAACGCGCATCGGTGCATACATCGCGTGCAACCGTTCCATGCTCGGACGCCGCCAACTCCACAAGACAACGAAGCGTGCAGCCATGAGCAAGGCCTTCATGGTGCGGAGCGGGCCGAGGGCTCGCAGGACCGGCAATGCCATCGGCGCCGAAGCGCCGCACGGGGTCGTGCCCACGAGGGCAAGGCGACTGCAACGGTCGGGATGACGGAGTGCGTAGTTGAGCGCAACGAAGCCGCCCATGGAGTGGGCCAGCACCGCCATCGACGAGAAGCCGAGATGCTGGCGGAGCTCATCGAGATCATCGGCCAAGCGATCGAACCGGTAGGTCGCCGGTGGCGCGGTCTGCGACGCGCCGCTGCCGCGGTAGTCGTGGAAGATGAGCGCATGCGATTCCTCCAGCCCGAGGAGGTCGCGCATGAGCGTGTCGCAGACATTGTTCGGGCCGCCGTGGCACACCGCCACCGGCGGACCGTCGCCATGTACCTCGTACCGAATCGCGACCCCATCACGGGTGGAGAACTGCGCCATCAAACGCAGCCTCGCACACGACGCGTCGTTCCGGGACGTTGGCGAACGCAGTGTCGGCGCGAACGCAAGATGTCGGCTCGCGGATGGTCTGAACGTAGACAGAGCGGGTGACGGGAATCGAACCCGCGTTCTCAGCTTGGGAAGCTGATGTTCTGCCGCTGAACTACACCCGCAGAACGAGCAGCGACGCTACCAAAGGCGCGCGGCGCGGCCGTCAGACGAGTACCGGTACGTACGCCGTCGCGGGATGCGATGGGGCGAAGAACCAGCACTCGAGCGCGTAGCGGTCCTCGGTCATCTGCGCGTTCAAGTAGGTGCGATGCAGGAACAGTTCGTCGAAGAGGATCGCATCACCGGGATCGAACTCGGGGACCACGGTCGGTGTCTCCGCGGTGATCTCGGCGACGAGATCGAACGAGAGCGCATTCGGCGAGAACAGACCCTCGGTCTGCAGCACTTCGGGGATGCGGAACGGAGCGACTTCCAGCGCGGGCGACGGATAGTCGCCTCCGCACTTCGAGAGCGCGACCCACACGTTCATCGTGCGGACTTGCGCATCGAGGAACGAGCCGTCCTGATGCCATGCAACGATGCGATCCTCGGCTGGAGAACGCCGCATCGTCGACTTCTCCAACGAGATGAACGGCCGCTCGCCGAGGTGCTCGGTGATCAGGTCGATGACACCGCACGAGGCGAGCTCGCCGAGAAAGAACGCAGCGCCGCGCGGTGAGTCGGCGAGCCACGTGCCGCCCTGTTCGCGGACGCGTTGCCGCAAGGCCGAGTTCATCGCGAGCGCCCGCTTGTCGCCCTCGATGGCGGGCGGTCGGAACCAGCCGTCGGGATCGCCTGCCACATCGCGGCACGCCTGTGCGCGCTCGATCGCGTCGATGCCGCGGCGCACCTGATCCGAGTCGAAGAGCCCGCGCACGATCAGCGCGCCGTGATGGCTGACGGCGCCGCCGAGCACATCGGCGTCCAGCTCGGCGGCCGAGATCGCGGGAATCCGACCGACGATCTCGGGGAAGCGATCTTCGTACGCGGGAGGCCAGGGCGAGCGCGGCGAAGTCGGCTCGTACGATCGTGCCGCGGAGACACGGAGATCTGCGAGCGCGATCGCGAGCTCGGTGGCGCCGCTCTTCCGGAACGCGTCGGCGAGCAGATCGATGGCGTCGGTGAAGCGACGCTGTTCGACGTATTCCTGCGCCTTCGCGCACGTGGCTTCGACGTCGACGACCTCAGGTGTCGTTGCGGCGACCTGCCGGCGCATCCGTCGTCCGAGCCGCATGAACCTGTCCCTCCCCGGCGCCGCGTCAGAGACCGCGGGCGAACCGGGGACATTACAGGGCATCAGCCGGCGAGCGCGAACCGCCGTCCGAGCTGCGAGCGGAGGCGTGCGTGCGCACGGGCCGAGCGCGACTTGACCGTTCCGATCGGGATCTCCAGCTCTCGCGCGATCTCGGAGTGCGTGAAGTCCTCGTAGTACGCGAGTCGCATCACAGAGTGCTCTTCGTCGGGGAGCGTTCGGAGCGCGTCTTGCACGGTCCATGCTTCCCACGCCGCGCTCGAACCCGTCGGTAGCGATCGCGGCGGGTTCCGACTCGGACGCGTCGAGTGACTCGATGCGGTGGCGGCGTTCCCGGCGAGCGATGTCGATCGCGCAGTGGCGCACGATGGTGAACAGCCACGGCGCGAGCGGCACGCGCGGGGTCGAACGTGTCGGCGGCCTGCCACGCCTTCAGCATCGCCGCGCCGACGGCTTCTTCGGCCAGAGCCCGGTCGCCGCGCAGCAGGTGGAGCGCGGCGGTGAGCATCGGGCGGCCGTAGCGGGTGTAGAGCTGCGGGAGCACGGTGGCGTCACCGGCCGCGAAGGAGGCGGTGAGGTCGTCGGCGAGAACGTCGGTGGGCCGGGACGCGGACGCGGGGCGGTCGCAAGTGTCGGTAAGCATCTCCTGCAGCCTGGACGCCGGCGCCGCTCGGGGCATCGGGAGGCACCCTTAAAGGTGCGCTTAGGCCGTCGGGTACGGCGCTCGGGGCCGCATCCCGGGCGCGCTGCATTCGTTAGTGTTCCGGGCGTGATCCTCTCGGATGTGGCGATCCAGAAGGCCATCGCCGACGGCAGGATCGTCATCGACCCCTTGCTCGAAGGTGCGATCCAACCGTCGTCCGCCGACCTGCGGGTCGACCGCTACTTCCGGGTCTTCCGCAACCACACGACGCCGTTCATCGACCCGAAGCAACCCCAGGAGGACCTGACCGAGCTGGTGGAGGTCGACCCCGATCGGGCCTTCATCCTCCATCCCGGGGAGTTCGTGCTCGGCTCGACCCTGGAACGGATCGCGCTCTCCGACGATCTGGTGGCGCGGCTCGAGGGCAAGTCGTCGCTCGGACGCCTCGGCCTGCTGATCCACTCGACCGCCGGGTTCGTCGACGCGGGCTGGGACGGTCACCTCACGCTCGAGCTCTCGAACGTCGCCACCCTGCCGATCGCGATCTACCCGGAGATGAAGATCGGGCAGATCTCCTTCCTGCAGATGACCATGGCCGCCGAGCATCCCTACGGGTCCGACGGGGCCATGTCGAAGTACCAGGGACAGCGGGGCCCGACGCCGAGCCGCTACTACCTGAACTTCAGACGCGACGTGTAGAGCGTCGGCCTAGGACACCTGCGCGAGCGGTCGACCGTCTTCGTCCAGGTACTCGCGCTCGTAGGCGGTGACGCGTTCGCAATCCTCGAAGTCTTCCTGGGCGAGGATCTTCCCCCACTTGCTGCGCACGAACAGCACCGCGCGGTTCGCATAGCGGTCGCCCTCGTCGCCCGGGATCCAGTCGTGGACGACGGCGGCGGCCCGCATGTTCCACGGTGGCCCGTTCACGAGGATCTCCTCGATCTCCATCTGGATGCCGTGATCGACGTACCGGCGGAGAAACGCCTCGATCTCGTCGCGACCGCGGTGCGTCGGCACCGCCTGCCGGCCCGAATGCTGCTCGCGGAACTGCTGCGACCAGGTGTTGGCGCCCGGGAACCGCAGCGTCGCGTCGTCGGCGAACATCGCCAGCACCGGCGCGTAGTCGCCGCGGTTCAGGGCGGCGATATTGCGCCGCATCATCCACCGCACTGCCGCCTTGTACATCCGGCACCTCCGACTCTGCTGAGCCTCTAGATAGATCGCTCTACTATGCTGCACGAGATGACGTCGGTCAAGCCGAAGGACACGCGGGCCACGCTCGTTCGGGAGAGTGCGGAGCTGTTCCGGCGACGCGGGTACGCCGGCACCGGCTTGAAGGCGATCCTCGCCGCGAGCGACGCGCCGTTCGGTTCGCTGTACCACTTCTTCCCGGGTGGCAAGGAGGAGCTCGGCGTCGCGGCGCTGGAAGCGGGCGGTACGACCTACCGCGAGCTGGTCGAGGCGATCTTCGCCGACGATGTCGACGTCGCCACCGCGACGCGCACCTTCTTCGTGGGCGCCGCGGCCGTGCTCGAGGAGACCGACTACGCCGACGCGTGCCCGATCGCGACCATTGCGCTCGAGGTGGCGAGCACGAGCGAGCCGATGCGCGTCGCCGCGTCTGAAGCCTTCGAGTCATGGCTCGCGGTGCTCCGCACGCGCTTCGTCGCGGCCGGGATCGCCCCGGTGCGCGCCCGAGCACTCGCCGTCGAGCTCTTCTGTCTGGTGGAGGGCGCGTTCCTGCTCTGTCGAGCGAAGCGTGACACCGAGGCGCTGCTCACCACATGCGAGCTGGCGGTCACGATCGTCGAAGACGCGTTGCCGGCGCCGAGCTAGACGTTCTTCGAGCGCGTCTGCGAACGCGTCGAGCGCGATGGAGATCTCGTGCTCGTCGACGACCAGGGGCGGCATCCAGCGCAGCACGGTGCCGTACGTCCCTGCGTTCATCAGCACCAGAGCGCCCGACCTCGAGGCAATGGCGGCGCACCGCGTCGACGGTCGTGGCGTCGGTGAACTCGGTCGCGATCATCAGCCCGGGCCCGCGCACCTGCACGATGCGCGCATCGGACGCCGCAAGCTCGGCGAGCCCGGCCGTCAACTGTGCGCCGCGCGCCGTGACGTTGTCGAGGAAGCCCGGTGCAGTGATCACGTCGATCGACGCCGAGCGCGGCCGCGCACCCGATCGGATTGCCGCCGTACGTACCGCCGTGGCTGCCCTTCGGCCAGCGCGCCATGATCTCCGCGCGCGCTCCGAGCGCGGAGAACGGGAACCCCGACGCGATGCCCTTGGCCATGCACAGCACGTCGGGTTCGATGCCCGCGTGAGTGACCGCGAACATCTCGCCGGTGCGACCGAACCCCGATCTGCACCTCGTCGGCGATGAACAGGATGCCGTGCTCGCGACACCGCGCCGCGAGCTCCTGCAGGAAGCGCGCCGGTGCGGGGACGTAGCCGCCTTCGCCGAGCACCGGCTCGATGATGACGGCCGCGGTCTCGGCCGGTGCGGTCTGCGCCAGCGAGCAGATGGTCGAAGCCCGGCAAGCGCACGGTCGATCTCGCGCCTCGGTGTCCTCGGCGAGGGGATCGGGGAACGGCGCGACGAAGATGCCCGGCCGGGAGCGGCGCGTACCCGGCGCGGTAGCCGATCTTCGACGTCGTCATCGCCATCGTCAGATGCGTGCGACCGTGGAAGCTGCCGGAGAACACGATGACGTGCGGGCGTCCGGTCGTTTGCTTCGCGAGCTTCACCGCGGCTTCGGTGATCTCGGCACCCGAGTTCGCGTAGAAGAACGTGTCGATGCCGGCCGGTGTGATCTCGGCGAGGCGGTCGGCGAGCGGCTCGAGCAGATCGTGGCGGTAGCAGTTGACCTGCGCGTGGATGAACCGCTCGGCCTGCGCCGCGATCGCGGCGACGACCTTCGGATGCGAGTGGCCGGTGGACGCGACCGCGATGCCCGCAGTGAAGTCGAGGTACTCGACGCCGTCGGTGGTGGTGATCCAGCAGCCGTGCCCGGTCGCAACCTGAGGTCGGTGACCGAGAACCACACGTCCGACAGATGCGACGACGCCATTTCCCCAGGCTACGAGTGCGCGCGACGATGGTCGAGGCGTGCTCCGGTGACCACGCGGATGCGCGTGACCAACCGCGACGACTCGGATGAGGAGGCGCAGCGTGTCGGATCGAGCGCGAACGTGACGCGTCGACTACTCGAGCTTCGAACGGGCGGTCGGTCACAACTGGTACCTGCTGGATCCCGAGTGCCGGACGCTCGTGGCGAGGGCTGCGCGGCCGAGGATCGGGCGTGGGCCGACGCGAAGCTCAGCGAGCTCGGCGCCACTCGTCGGCGGACGGATCGCGCGCAACGCCGACATCGTCGACGCCAACCCGCCGCGCCTCGTGCGCTTCGACCGCTGGGCGAACGAGATCGACGACGATCGAGCACCACCCGGCGATGCTCGACTCGAAGCGGGCAATGTGGGAGTGCGGCTACGTCTCCGGGTTCGCGAGCGACGCAGCCGACCGTGATCGCACGACGCCGGGCGTGGTGATCGCGGCCGCGCACTATCTCGTGTCGCAGGCCGACACCGGTCTCGTGTGCAGCACCGGGATGACGAGTGGCGTTGCAGGACTCGTCGCCGCGTACGCGCCGCCCGACGTGCGCGACACGCTCCTCGCCGGGCTGCGCGCCGAACGATCTCGACTCCGGGATCGACGGTTCGATGTTCCTCACCGAGCGCGAGGGCGGCTCGGACCTCGGCAACTCCGTGCACTGTGTCGCGCGCGACCTCGGCGACGGCCGCGTCGCGATCGACGGCGAGAAGTGGTTCTGCTCGAACGTCGACGGCGAGGCGATCGCGCTCCTCGCCCGTCCGGAGGGCGCGGCCGAAGGGTCGGCCGGCCTCGGCTTGTACCTCGTCCCGGGACATCTCGACGACGGCGCGCGCAACCACTTCACCGTCCGCCGGTTGAAGGACAAGCTCGGCACGAAGAGCGTGCCGACCGCCGAGGTCGAGTTCCACGGCGCAGTCGGCTACGCGTTGCGCGCGCAGCACGGCGAGGCACCGCACCGACGCACGCGGGCTCAACCGCATGATGGAGATGGTGAACGGCTCGCGGTTCGGTGTCGCGATGATGGGACTCGGGATCGCGCGCCGCTGCTTCCTCGAATCCGCGATCTGGGCGCACCAGCGGCGTGTGCGGGGCCGGCTGCTGGTCGATCTCCCGCTCGTTCGCGAGCAGCTCGTCGACCTGCAGGTGGAGCTCGAGGCTGCGCTCTCGCTCGGTTTCGAGTGTGCGCTCGCCTCGCGCCGCCCGGACGGCGACCTGTTGCGCCGGCTCCTCGTCCCCGTCGCCAAGGCACGGCTGTGCCGGTTCGGCGTCGAGGCGGCGAGCGCGACCGTCGAGCTGTTCGGCGGCAACGGGTACTGCGAGGACTGGGGTCTCACCCGGCAACTCCGCGACGCCCAGTGCCACCCGATCTGGGAGGGCAGCGAGAACGTGTGCGTGCTCGACGTGTTGCGAGCCATGCGCCGCGACGGCGCCCAGCACGCGGTGTTCGAGCGCGTCGACGACGCGTTGCGGTGCGCCGAAGCCGGTGCGCCGGACTTCCTCGCTCCCGCGGTCGAACGACTCACGGTGGCACGTGCCGCGCTCGCGTCCGCGAGTCGACGAGGTGCTCGCACTCGACCGCGACGAGTCCGAGGCACGGAGCGGCGCGCTCATCGCGCGTCTCGTGGCGACGGTGTCGGCCGCATTGCTGCTCGAGCGTTCGGTCGATGATGCCCGCAAGGCCCTCGTCGCGTTGCGCTACGTGCGTCGCCACCTGCTTCCCGAGAGCAGCTGGACCGACCGCATCGCCATCGAGAGCGGTCGCGAGTTGCTCGCCTACGAGCCCATCGACGAAGCGACCGCCGCCAAGGCCGCCGCCTGATCGGTTCTCGGCCGGCGACTGGCTGAACCCGGCTTCACGTTCGCTCCGGCCGGCGGGCGGCGTCCGCAGTGATCGTGATGAACACGGCCGCGGCGACCGGCACGAGCAGCGCGACACGAAGGCTCCAGGAGTCGGCGAGGAGCCCGATCACCGCCGGACCGAGCAGGAACCCGGCGCGCGGCGACCGAGGTCACCGCGCCGATCGCGGCGCCGGGCGGCAGACCGGGCGTGCGGCCGGCCGCGACGTACAGCGCCGGGTAGCAGGTTGCCACGCCCGCCCCGGCGACGAACCACCCGGCGAGCACCACGGCGGGATGATCGAACACGAGCGCGAGCGTGATCGCGACGGCGGCTGACGCGGCGCCGACGCGCAGGACGCGCGGCACGCCGAAGCGCGCCACGAGGTGGTCGCCGCCGAGCCGGGTCACGACCATGCCGACCGTGTACGCGACGGTTGCGGCGGCCGCGACGCCCGCAGACGCGCCGATCTCGTCGGCGAGGTAGAGCGCGCCCCAGTCGACCGGCGAACCCTCGAGCACCGACACCGCGATCCCCATTGCGGCCAGCAGCACCAGAGGCCGCACGGTCCAGACGCGCACGCGCGTCTCGGGTACCGGGTGATCGGCATGGGGCTCGTCGTGCCGGAGCGGGACGTCGCGCCACAGTGGAAACGTCGCGAGATTCAGGAACGTGACGATGAGCGCGCCGGTCAGGAAGAACACCGCACTCGGCGCTTCGAGCACCGCGAGCAACGTGCCGGCGAGCGCGCCGATGACAGTGCCGATGCTCCACACACCGTGCAGGCGATTGATGATCGGCTGCCGCGCTCGTGCGTCCACGCGTACCGCGTCGTCGTTCATCGACACGTCCTGCCATCCGTCGGCGATGCCTGCGGCCAGCTGTGCGATCACGAACCAAGCGAGGTTGGGTGCCAGCGCGCGCAACGCCAGCGTCGCGGCCACGACGAACCCGGCGAGGACCGTTGCCCGGCCGCGGCCGAAGCGGCCGATGAGCCGGGGCGCAGTGATCGTCCCACCGATCCCGCCTACGCCAAGGGCGACGAACGCGACGCCGAACGCGCCGGCGGTCGTATCGAACTCGGAAGCGAGGCGCGGTGTGGCGGCGAACCAGATCGTGGCCGCGATGCCGTTGGCGAGAAAGGCGGCGCCGACCGGGCGGACGCCCGAAAACGCGCCGGACGTCCCCGCCGCGTCAGATCCCGACGTCGAAGGTGCCCGCGACCGGCGTGCGCTCGTTGTCCTCGTTCTCGAGCGCTTCCCAGAGGATCTCGGCGATGTCCTGGACCTTGACCGATTCGTCGGCGCCTTGGCCCTTCACGCCGTCGTCCATCATCACGAAGCAGAACGGGCACGCGACCGCGATGCGGGATGCCCCCGTGGCGACGGCTTCCTGGCTGCGTTCGTCGTTGACCTTCTTGCCGATGTTCTCTTCCATCCACATCCGCGCCCCGCCCGCGCCGCAGCACATGCCCTTCGTACCGTTGCGGGGCATCTCGACCAGGTCGATACCGCCCAGCGAACCGACGACCCGCCGCGGTGAGAGGTACACGTCGTTGTGCCGGCCGAGGTAGCAGGAGTCGTGATAGGTCACGCGCTCCTCGAGCGACGCACCGGCGAGCGAGAGCTTGCCGCTCGCGACCAGCTGGTCGAGCAGTTGGCTGTGGTGGATCACCTCGTAGTTCCCGCCGATCTGCGGGTATTCGTTCTTCAACACGTTGAAGCAGTGCGGGCACTGCGTGACGATCTTCTGCACGCCCATGCCGTTGAACGTCTCGACGTTCTGCATCGCGAGCATCTGGAAGATGTACTCGTTGCCGGAGCGACGGGCCTGGTCGCCGTTGCACATCTCGCTCGGCCCGAGGATCGCGAAGTCGATCCCGGCGCGCTGCAGCAGCATCGAAAGCGCGCGGCTCGTCTTCTTGTTGCGATCGTCGAAGCTTCCCGCGCACCCGACGAAGTAGAGGTACTCGTGGTCGAACGTGCCGCCGGGCTCGACGATCTCGACCCCTTCGAGCGACGCGGCCCAGTCGCCACGTTCGCCCTGGTTCATGCCGTAGACGTTCCCGGCGTTCTCCATCGACCGGAACGTGTTGCCGAGCTCGGTGGGGAAGTCGCTCTCCATCAGCGCGAGGTACCGGCGCATGTCGAGGATCTTGTCGAGGATCTCGATGTTCACCGGGCAGATCTCGTCGCACGCCTTGCACGTGGTGCAGGCCCAGATCTCCTCGGAGCTGATGCGCTCGAAGACGTTGTCGGCCCCGATGGTGATGTCGGCGTCGACTCCGACCGGCGGCGACGTCCGCGGCTCACCCGACGCGTTCATCACCTCGCCGACCTTCAAGACGATCTCGCGCGGGTCGAGCGGCTTGCCCGTGTTGTGCGCAGGGCACACCGAGGTGCAGCGCCCACAGATCGTGCATGCGTCGGTGTCGAAGAGCTGCTTCCACGTGAAGTCGGGAACGACCGCGGCGCCGAACGTCTCGAGCTCCGTCTCCATGAGGTTCGGCATCGGCTTCATCGCACCCTTGGGCCGGCCGTTCGCCTTCAGGTACATGTTCATCGGCGACGCGATCATGTGCCGCAACTTCGTGGTGGGCAGGATCACGAGGAACGAGATGAACGCCACGACGTGCAGCACCCACATCCAGCGGTGCGCGTCGCTGAGGGAGCTCGCCGACCACCCGTCGACGAGGGTGGAGAGCGGGTAGCCGACGAAGGACCACTTCTCGAAGCCCGGTTGGTCCTCGAGCGCGATGCGGAAGCCTTCGGCGAAGAAGCCGCTGACGCCGATCACCGCGAACATGATCAGGATCGCCGCGTCTTCGGGCTTGGTCTTGATGCGGATTCGGTACGGGCGCTGGATGTAGCGGCGGGCTGCGGCCCAACCGATGCCGACGAGGAAGATGACGCCGGCGAGGTCGGCGCCGAACGCGTAGGCCTCGTACGTGCGTCCGTGGAGGAACTTCAGCGACTCCGGGAGCTGGTGGTCGATCTCGAGCAGCACCGTCGCGATGAACAGGAACGTGAAGCCGAAGTAGATGCAGGAGTGCATGGCCCCGGCCGCGGGGTCGCGCATCAGCGTCTGCATCCAGACGCCGCGGCGGAAGTCGCGGAGCCGCTGCTCGACGTTCTTCTTGTTGGTGCGGCGGTCGTCGGCCGCGCCCCGCTCGTAGTTCCGGAACCGCAGCGAGACGAGGTATGCGGTCATGAGCAACATGATCGGGACGGTCACGTAGAACGCCCAATACAGCGCGTCCGGGATGTTGATGAACACCTCGCGCGAGATCGGCGACTCTTCGTGCCACTCGGTGATGCGCGGGAAGATCCCCGAGAAGAACGCGCCGAGCATGACGAGCACGCCGACGACGAGCACGAAGACGTGAGGCTTGATCCGCAGGCGCCGCATCGCCCCGAAATCTACAGCGCCGGTTGCGTCCGACGGGAGTCGCGCCGAGCTCCGACCGACGGGCGAGGCCGGACCGCACCCCTCTAGGCTCCGGTCGAGCGGTGCATGCCGGCACCGCACGGCGCGTGCGTCGGAGGCATCGAAATCGTGAGGTTGCAGAAGATGCTCGCCCGCGTGCGGGGCGACGGACGGACGAACGTGTACCGACGAGCCGACGGCCGGCGCCACCGCCGCGCTCATGTCCGCCGACGAGCTCGTCGACGCAAGGTCGTCTGCTCGACGCCGTCGACTTCCTGGCGGCTGCGAATCGTCGGAGGCAGCGACGCCGGCTCGTGACGCGTGCTCGTTCGCTTGCGGCACCAGGCGGCCGCGACCATCTCGACCACCGGTCGCTTTCCGTGGCCGCCCGGTTCATCCCGATCCGTTCCCCGATGTCGTCGGCCGGCTGCCCGAAGTGCATCGCGCCGATCTCGACGCCGAGACACTCGGCGGGTCCGTCCTGCACCACGGCTGCCTCGTCGTGCGCGGCCTGTTCGACGAGCAGCGCAGGTCGACCGGCAGTCGCAACTCCATCGAGCGGCGCGCGTCGCGACGGTTGATCGGTGGGAGCGCGGCCGCGGAGGGCGACGGCGCGCCGGATGAGTGGTACGACCCGTTCCCGACCGAGCCGAGCGCCGGCCGCGACGCTCCGGCGGATGGTCGCGCGCCGACGGTGGGACGTGGCTGGCCGACTCGCCGGCCGCGACGGCGCAGGTGCTCGACGACCTGACGCGGCGTCGGCGCGATCGACGTCGTCACCGAGCACTTCGCCGACCGGCCGCTCGTTCTCGCTGCAGAAGTCGACGTTCCGCTGCGTCTGCGCCCGGTACGACGGCTTCACCGGTTGGCACCAGGACGGTTCGTTCCTCGGTCCCGACGCGCGGCCGATGAACATCTGGGTCGCGCTCAGCCCGTGCGGCGGCGAGCGGCCGACGCCGGGGCTCGAAGTCGTGCCGCGACGGCGTCGCCGGAGATGCTGCCGAAGGACGGCGGTCTCGGCGCGGTCTCCGTGTCCGGCTGGAAAGTCGTCGACGTCGCAGCCGCGACACGCCGCCGATGCAACCCGAGTTCGAGCCGGGTGACGCGATCATGTTCGACGGGCATTTTCTGCACCGGACGCACTTGACAGCCGCGACATGAAGTACGCGCGCTACGCGCTCGAGTGCTGGTTGTTCGCGCCCGGCTTCGGCGTCGCGAGAAGCTACGACGGCGTTCGTCGCCTGAGGTCGACACGGCGCGGTAGACCCGTCGCTACTGGACGGACTTGGCGTCGGATTCCCGCAGCCGTTTGGCCATGCCGGCGAGGAGCTTGCGCGAGAAGCCGGGGACCTCGTCGACGATGCCGGCGAATTCGCGCTGGCCGAGCACGACCAGTTCGACGTCGCTCTCGGCGACGACGGTCGCGTTGCGAGGCGCCTTGTCGAGGAGGGCGAGCTCGCCGAAGGACTGCCCGGGGCCGAGGGTGGCGACCCGGCGGCCCTGGCGGGTGACCTTGGCGCTGCCCTCCAGGAGCACGAAGAACTCGTGGCCGGTCTCCCCCTCGGTCACGAGCACCTTGCCGGCCGGGACGCGGACGTCCTCGGCCCGTCGGGCGACGAGCTGGAGATCCTTGCGCGAGCAGGCACTGAAGAGCGCCACCTCCTGGAGGTGGTCGATGAAAACATCGCGGCGAGCCATAGGCGGCGCAAATTAACGCCCGCTCGGGATTTGTGCACGTCTGGCCGATTTCCTGGGCCCGGCCGGAATATGAGTCGACACGACTCAAGTTAGACTCTGCGTAACCACTTAGGTTTATGCAGGTCGTCAGGCCTGTCCGTATTCGTTGTCCGTACTCGTTGTTCGTATTCGTCAGTCCGGAGGATTTCCGCATGTCAAAGGCCGTCGGTATCGACCTCGGCACCACCAACTCAGTCGTCGCAGTGCTCGAAGCGGGGGAGCCCGCCGTCATCCCCAACGCCGAAGGCAGTCGCACCACGCCGTCGGTCGTCGCGTTCTCGAAGACCGGCGAAGTCCTGGTCGGCGAGGTGGCGAAGCGCCAGGCGATCACCAACCCCGACCGCACCGTCCGGTCGGTCAAGCGTCACATGGGCACCAACTGGTCGATCGACATCGATGCGAAGCCGTACACCGCCCAGGAGATCTCCGCCCGCACGCTCCAGAAGCTGAAGCGCGACGCGGAGCAGTACCTCGGCGAGAGCGTCAACCAGGCGGTCATCACCGTCCCCGCGTACTTCGACGACGCCCAGCGCCAGGCCACCAAGGAGGCGGGCGAGATCGCGGGTCTCGAGGTGCTGCGCATCATCAACGAACCCACTGCGGCCGCGCTGGCGTACGGGCTCGACAAGGAGGGCGCGGACCAGACGATCCTCGTCTTCGACCTCGGCGGGGGCACCTTCGACGTGTCCGTGCTCGAGATCGGCGACGGCGTGTTCGAGGTCAAGTCGACGGCCGGGAACACGCATCTCGGTGGCGACGACTGGGACCAGCGCGTCATCGACTGGATGGTGAGCGAGTTCAAGAACGCGCACGGTGTCGACCTCGGCAACGACAAGATGGCGTTGCAGCGTCTGAAGGAAGCGGCCGAGAAGGCGAAGATCGAGCTCTCGAATCTGCAGGAGACGTCGATCAACCTGCCGTTCATCACCGCGACGAGCGACGGTCCGCTCCACCTCGAGCTCACGCTCACGCGGAGCAAGTTCCAGGAGACGACCGCGGACCTCTTGCAGGCCTGTAGAGGGCCGTTCGAGCAGGCGATCCGCGACGCAGGTCTGGAGAAGGGTCACATCGAGCACGTCATCCTCGTCGGCGGTTCCACGCGGATGCCCGCGGTGAGCGAGCTCGTGCGGGAGATGACCGGTGGCGAGCCGCACAAGGGTGTGAACCCGGACGAGGCCGTCGCGATGGGTGCCTCGATCCAGGCCGGCGTGCTCAAGGGCGAGGTCAAGGACATCTTGCTGCTCGACGTCACGCCCCTGTCGCTCGGCATCGAGACCAAGGGCCAGATCATGACGAAGCTCATCGAGCGCAACACCACGATCCCGACGAAGAAGTCGGAGACGTTCACGACGGCCGACGACAACCAGCCGAGCGTCGAGATCAAGGTGCTGCAGGGCGAGTCCGACATGGCCTACCGAAACAAGCCGCTCGGCACGTTCACGCTGACGGGCCTCCCGCCGGCGCCGCGTGGCGTCCCGCAGATCGAGGTCACCTTCGACATCGACGCCAACGGCATCGTGCACGTGTTCGCCAAGGATCTCGGCACGGGCAAGGAGCAGTCGATGACGATCACCGGGGGAACTGCCCTCGGCAAGGACGACATCGACCGCATGGTGAAGGACGCCGAGGCCCACGCCGAGGAGGACAAGCGCAAGCGAGACGAGGCGGAGGTCCACAACGAGGCCGACGCGCTCGTGTATCGCAGCGAGCAACTGCTGAAGGAGCACGCCGACAAGGTCAGTGCGGAGGACCGCGAGAAGATCGAAGCGGCGGTGAAGCGTCTGAAGGACGCGCTGGCCGGCGCGGACGTCGAGGAGGTCCGCAGCGCGCACGAGCACCTGATGACCGAGTTCCAGCAGTTCTCGACGCGCATGTACCAGAACGCCTCGGCGCAGAACCAGCAGGCGGGTGACCAGCCCGGCCCGAGCGGTGCAGCGGATGCGCCTTCGGACGACGAGGTCGCCGACGCGGAGATCGTCGACGACGACCAGCAGACCGCGTAAGCCCGATGTCGGCGAAACGACGACGCGACTCCGGACCCGGTCGATGAACCCGGGTCCGGAGGCGGCGGTTCCGGAACGAAGGAGTGAAGACGACGTGTTCGCCTCCGACGAGGTCCAGCAGTTCGAGACCGATCTCGCGACGTTGCAACGCGAGCGGGACGAGGTGCTCGACACGACGCGCCGCTTGCAGGCGGACTTCGAGAACTACCGCAAGCGGGTGGTGCGTGAGCAGACCGCGCTCGTCGAGCGCGCGGTCGGAAGGACTGCTCGAGCAGCTCTTGCCGGTGCTCGACAACTTCGAGCTCGCGATCGCGAATCTGGACGACGACACGAGCGAGAAGGTTCGCAAGGGTGTGGAGCTCGTGTACGCGGATCTCGTATCGGTGTTGGAGCGCAACGGCCTCGAGCGCATCGAGGCGGAAGGCACGCCGTTCGACCCGCAGGAGCACGAAGCGGTGATGCAGGACGACGGCGCCGGTGAGCCCGTGGTCGGACAAGTGCTGCGCACCGGTTGGAAGTTGAAGGGTCGTGTGTTGCGACCCTCGATGGTCAAAGTGACGCGGAACGCGGAGGGATAGGAACAGTTGGCTGCGCAGCGGGAGTGGTTCGAGAAGGACTACTACGCCGTCCTCGGAGTCGCCGAGGGCGTGTCCGACAAGGAGCTCGCGCGCGCCTACAAGAAGCTGGCGAAGCAGTTCCATCCCGACGCGAACCAGGGGAACAAGGACGCAGAGGATCGCTTCAAGGAGATCTCGGCTGCGTACGACGTGCTCGGCGACAGCGGGCGGCGCAAGGAGTACGACGAGGTCCGGAAGATGGTGGCGTCGGGCATGGGGCCGAGCGGTGCCGGCTACGGCCCCGGCGGTCCGGGTGGGTTCGGTGGCGGCCAGACGTTCCGCTTCGAGACCGACGGTGAGGGCGGCTTCTTCTCCGACCTCTTGGGCGGCATGTTCGGTGGCGGCGCCGGCGGCAGGCGACGGGGCGGCCGCGGCGGACCCGCGGGTCCGCAGCGGGGCCAGGACCTCGAGACCGAGCTCTACCTCGCGTTCGACGACGCGGTGCACGGCATCACTCAACGGTTCGCTTCCGCTCCGACGCGGTGTGTCACACCTGCCACGGCAACGGTGCCGCGCCCGGGACGATGCCCGAGAACTGTCCGCAGTGCCACGGCGCGGGCACGATCGCGGTGGACCAGGGTCCGTTCTCGTTCTCGCAGGTGTGCCCGACGTGCGGTGGCCGCGGCCAGGTCATCCCGAGTCCGTGCCCGACCTGTCACGGTCGGGGTGTGGAGGTGCGCGACCGCGACGTGAAGGTGCGCATCCCGGCTGGTGTGGCCGACGGCCAGCGCATCCGGGTCAAGGGACGCGGTGGCGCGGGCGCAAACGGCGGGCCCGCGGGCGATCTGTACGTCGTCGTGCACGTGGCCGCGCACTCGCTGTTCGGGCGTACCGGGAACGATCTCTCGTTGCGGCTCCCGGTCACGTTCGGTGAGGCGGCGTTGGGTGCGAACGTCCCGGTGCCGACGCTCGACGGTCAGGTCACGGTGCGGATCCCGCCGGGAACACCGAGCGGCAAGGTCATGCGGGTGCGCGGCAAGGGCGTCGCCGCGAATGGCAAGGGTGCCGGCGACCTGCTCGTCACCGTCGACGTCCAGGTACCGACGGAGCTCACGGACGAGCAACGTGAAGCAGTCGAGGCGTTGACGAAGGTGCTCGGCGACTCCCCGCGCGCGTCGCTGTTCGCAGCGACGAGCACGGGTAGCGATGGCGCGACCGCCGAAGGGAACAGTGATGGAAGCTGACGCGCGGGCGTTGTACGTGATCTCGGTCGCGGCGGAGCTCGCGGGTATGCATCCGCAGACGCTGCGCATCTACGAGCGCAAAGGGCTCATCGAACCGGCGCGCACGAGCGGACGCAGCCGCCGCTACTCGGAACGCGACATCGAGCTCCTGCGACGCATCCAGACGCTCAGCGGCGACGGTGTGAGCTTGACCGGCGTGCAACGCATCCTCGAGCTGGAGGACGAGCTCCGGGACGCGCGTCGCACGATCTCCGAGCTCGAAACCCAACTCGACGTGCTGCGCCAGGAAATGGAACGCCGCATCCAAGGTGTTCACAAGGAGTATCGCCGCGATCTCGTGCCCGTGCAGTCGGGCACGGTCGTGAAGTTCCAAGCCAGCCGTCGCGCATAGGCCGTCGTGCATAGCCACAAGGTGAACTGACATGCCGCTCGATCCCAACCGATTCACCCGCAAGACCCAGGAAGCGTTCGGCGCGGCGCAAGCACGTGCGCGCGACACCGGCAACACCGAAGTGTCGTCGCTGCACCTCTTGCGCGCGCTCCTCGATCAGCCCGAAGGCGTCGTCACAGGCGTGATCGAGCGGATCGGCGTCGACCTCGCGGCGTTGCGTCGCGACGTCGACCGTGAGCTCGACCAGGCGCCGAGGGTCAGCGGCGCGACGGTCCGCGACGCGCAGCTCGCGGCCGAGGCGTTCCGGATCCTCGAGGAAGCCGACAAGGAGCGAGCCGGGCTCGACGACGAGTACCTGTCCACCGAGCACATCCTCCTCGCGATGACGAACGTGCCCGGCGGCGTCGGCGACCGGTTGCGCGCTGCGGGTGTGTCGCACGACGCAGTGCTGGACGCGCTGAAGCAGGTGCGCGGTTCGCACCGGGTGACGAGCGACAACCCGGAGGAGCAGTACCAGGCGCTGGAGAAGTACGGCCGCGATCTCACCGACGCGGCGCGCGACGGCAAGATCGATCCGGTCATCGGCCGCGACGACGAGATCCGGCGCATCATCCAGGTGTTGTCCCGCCGCACCAAGAACAACCCCGTGCTGATCGGCGAGCCCGGTGTCGGCAAGACCGCGATCGTCGAGGGTTTGGCCCGCCGCATCGTCGAGGGCGACGTGCCGGAAGGGCTGCGCAACAAGCGTGTGGTCGCGCTCGACATCGGTTCGATGGTCGCGGGCGCCAAGTACCGCGGCGAGTTCGAGGAGCGGTTCAAGGCCGTCCTCAAGGAGATCGCGGATTCCCAGGGCGAGATCGTCACGTTCATCGACGAGTTGCACACGCTCGTCGGCGCGGGCGGTGCCGAGGGCGCGGTCGACGCCGGCAACATGATCAAGCCGATGCTGGCGCGCGGCGAGCTGCGCATGGTCGGCGCAACCACGCTCGACGAGTACCGCAAGTACATCGAGAAGGACGCAGCCCTCGAGCGTCGGTTCCAGCAGGTGTACGTCGGCCAGCCGTCGGTCGAGGACACGATCGCGATCCTGCGCGGCCTGAAGGAGCGCTACGAGGTCCACCACGGCGTCCGTATCCAGGACGCGGCCCTCGTCGCGGCATCGGTGCTCTCGGATCGTTACATCACCGCGCGTCAGCTCCCCGACAAGGCGATCGACCTGATCGACGAGGCTGCATCGCGGCTGCGCATCGAGATCGACTCGATGCCGTTCGAGATCGATGTGGTCGAGCGCCGGATCCGGCAGCTCGAGATCGAACGCGCCGCGTTGCAGAAGGAAACCGACGACGCATCCAAGCACCGACTCGATGCACTCGAAGCCGACCTGCGGTCGCTCCAAGAGGAGCGCGACGGGATGGTCGCGCACTGGCAGGCCGAGAAGGACGCGATCACGGCGATCCAGGAGGGCAAGGAACGACTCGAGCAGGCCAAGCTCGAAGCGGAGCGGGCCGAGCGCGACGGCGACCTCGAGCGTGCCGCGCAGCTGCGGTACGGCGACGTCCCGGTGCTCGAGCGCGAGATGACCGACCTCAGCGCCCGGCTCGACGACATGCAGCACGACGGTGCGATGCTCAAGGAAGAGGTCGACGAAGAGGACGTCGCCGAGATCGTGGCCAAATGGACGGGCATCCCGGTTTCCCGGTTGATGGAAGGCGAGATGTCGAAGCTGGTGCGGCTCGAGGAGCACCTGCACCAGCGCGTCATCGGCCAGGATGCCCCGGTTGCTGCGGTGGCGAACGCCATCCGCCGGTCGCGTGCCGGCCTCTCCGACCCCCACCGCCCCATCGGTTCGTTCCTGTTCCTCGGCCCGACCGGTGTCGGCAAGACCGAGCTGGCCCGTGCGCTCGCCGAGTTCCTCTTCGACGACGAGCGGGCGATGGTGCGCATCGACATGTCGGAGTACATGGAGAAGCACTCGGTGTCGCGCCTCGTCGGCGCGCCGCCGGGCTACGTCGGTTACGAGGAGGGCGGTCAGCTCACCGAAGCGGTGCGCCGGCGGCCGTACGCGGTGATCCTGCTCGACGAGATCGAAAAGGCGCACTCCGACGTGTTCAACGTGCTGTTGCAGCTCATGGACGACGGCCGACTCACCGACGGACAGGGCCGCACGGTCGATTTCACGAACAGCGTCGTGATCATGACGTCGAACCTGGGCGCGGGCGCGGCCGAAGATCAGGTGCTGACCGCGATGCGGAACCACTTCAAGCCCGAGTTCCTCAACCGGATCGACGAGATCGCCGTGTTCCACCGCCTGTCGGAGGAGCACATCGCGAAGATCGTCGACATCCAGGTGGAGCAGCTGGCGCGCCGGCTCGAAGAACGCGGTCTGCGGTTGGAGCTCACCGACGCGGCGAGCGCGCACGTCGCCAAGGTCGGCTACGACCCCGACTTCGGTGCCCGTCCGCTCAAGCGGGTGTTGCAACGGGAAGTCGCGGACCCGATCGCGCTCGAGCTGCTGAAGGGGAGCTACGCGGAGGGCGACACGATCGTCATCGATGCCGCACCCGACGGCCACCTGCTGTTCGAGGCCGCGGCCACCGCCGACTTCGTCAGCTGAACCCCCGGGTTTTTGCGACAATCGGCGACCGAAACGGTCGCCGATCGTCGCCGAAACCTGCGGGGCGCGATGATCTCGGGGTGGATCGCGAACTGGTCGAGTACGACGTCTCCGAATGGTCCGACGATCAGCTCGAGACGCTCAAGTTCTGGCTGCTCGTGTCGCAGGTCCCGGTGGAGTGGCGGGACGGCCGGGTCGTGGTCCCGGCCGCGCACGAAACCGACATGGACGAGATGCTGCGCTCGATCGAGGACGGCGTGCCGGATCCGCGTCCTGCCGGCATCGAGCCCCGGCCCCTCGCTCCGCTCGCGCGGCTCGCGCCGCGCACGCCCGAGCTTGCCGGTCCGGGACGACGCATCGTCGGCGCGCTCATCGACGGAGCGATCGTCGGTATCCCGCGGATGTTCGTCTACGCGTACGTCGCCGACACCGCGTTCCTCGTCGCGCTCTTCTTCGCGATCGACGCGGTGTACACGATCGGATTGACGGCGCGGTTCGGTCAGACGGTCGGAAAGCGGATCGTCGACACCGAGGTCGTCTCCATCGAAGGCGTCACGCCGCCCGGACTTCGGGTTGCGGTCATCCGATACGCCGTGGTGATCGCCGGCTTCCCGCTCGTGTGGTTCCTCGGCGACGTCGGTGACTGGCTGTCGCTCGCCTGGATGGTGGCCGTCTACGTACCGATCTTCGGACGGCAACGGCGCGGCCTGCACGACCGCATCGCGGGCACCGACGTCTACATCCGCGAGTAACGCGTCCTCACAGCGCACCGGCGAGGCCGGCGCGAGAGCTGATGCCGAGCTTCCGGTAGACGCGAGAGAGGTTCGCCTCGACCGTCTTCGGGCTCAGGAACAGCGTCCCCGCGATCGCCCGGTTCGTCATGCCTTCGAAGGCGAGCTCCGCGACCCGCCGCTCCGTCGGGGTGAGTGCTTCCTCGGGCGGGGTGATGACCTCGTTGCTCGTCATGGCCTCGTTGCTCGTCATGGGGTCGAGCATCGACGCAGGATCGGCGGCCCGTCAGTACCCCGCGACACACAAGCGGCAATTTTCGCGATCAAATTCCCCTCGACCACGTTCTCTCGACCAGCGCCCGGAGCTGCGCCTTGGCGATCTTGTCGCCGGACGCGCGTGGCAGCTCCGCCAGCACGACCAGCCGTTCGGGCCAGAGCTCCTTGCCGGTGCCGCGTGCTTCGAGGTGCGTACGCAGGTCGTCGAGGTCGAGGGTCGACCCGGGGCGCAGCTGCACACAGGCGCAGACGCGCTCGCCGAGCTGCCGGTCGGCGACGGGGACGACCGCGCAGATCGCGACCGCGGGGTGAGATGCGACTTCGTCCTCGACCTGGGGCGCGCTGATGTTCTTTCCGCCGCGGATGATGATGTCGGACGTGCGGCCGACAACGGTGAGGTACCCGTCGGCGTCGATCGTGGCGAGATCACCCATGCGCATCCAACCGTCGGCGGTGAGCAGCTGTGCGTTCGCGGACGGGTCGTCCCAATAGCCGAGGCAACAGGTCGGCCCCTTGCCGGCCGGTATCCCGGGTCCTCCCGTTGCGGTGATGTCGGCGTCGGTGTCGCGGTCGAGCAGCCGCACTTGCATCGCCGGGATCACGCGGCCCGCGGTGCGCAGCCGCTTCTCCTGCGGGTCATCGGGCGCCGTCCCGGACAGCGCACCGGTCTCGTTCGAACCGTAGAACTGGAGCACCGTGGCACCGGTGCGGTCCTCGAAGTCCTTGGCGCGCGCGAACGGCACCATCTCGCCACCCGTGAACATGATGCGCAACGACGACAGGTCACGCGCTTCGAAACCGGGATCCTCGAGCATCATCACGAACTGGCTCGAGACCGCAGCGAGCACGGTCACACGATGACGCTCGATCGCGTCGAGCACGGTCGCGGGTGAGAAGCGCTCGACGACGACGCACGACGCGCCGGTGATCGACGGCGTGAAGTGCGACGTCCACAACCCGAACCCGAACGGCATTGGCAACGCGCTGAGGAACACGTCATCCGCCGAGAGGTTCGCGGCGGCGTGCGCGAGCTCGTGGAAGGCGAACCACCGCCGCTGGTCGTGCATGACGCACTTCGGGAGCCCGGTCGTTCCCGAGGTGGAGTTGAGGAACCAGAGCTCGGCGTCGCCGGTGGGTTCCAGGCGCGGCGGCACCGCCGGTGGGCGCGCTCGCGAGGAGGGCGCGACGGGTCGGTGACCAACGTACGGGCCGACGTGCGCGCCACGAGGTGGTCGCGCTCCCGTGCGCCCGCACGCGCGCCGATTCCGACGCCGACCAAGCCGGCCTTTTCGCACGCGAGGAGGAGTGCGTGGGCGAGGGGTCCATCGGCACACTGGAACGCGACGCGGTCGCCCCGTTCCCATCCCCGAGCGAGCAGCGCGCCGGCCATGCGGTCCGAGACGTCGTCGTATGCGCCGAACGTGAGCGTGTCGCCGCTCGCGGCTTCGACGAATGCAGGCGCGTCGGGTCGCTCGCGCGCGTTGCGACGCGCGACCGCACTGAGCGTCGTCTCGTCCACGGGTCAGTGCTGCAACGACGCCGGGACCGGATGACGGAACAGCTCGGAGGCGTTCTCCCACGTGATCCGGCGCGCGTCGCTGTCGTCGACGCCCTGACGTTCGAGCTGGCGCACCAGCATCGCCTGCGTGTCCGGCCACGACGAGTCGGCGTGGGGGTAGTCGGACTCGACGAGGATGTGCTCGACACCGATGCGGTCACGCACGCGCATGCCCGCGTCGTCGTCGAGCGCGCAGAACCAGAAGTTGCGCTGGAGCACTTCGGTCGGCGACTCGGCGACGTCGCGCCACGTCGGCAAGTATCCGAGCTGGTAGCGGTAGCAGTGGTCGAGGCGATCCATGATGCCCGCGACCCATCCGATGCCACCCTCCGAGAGGCAGATCCGGATCTCGGGGAAGCGCACCGGAACCTTCGAGTAGAGCCAGTCGACGGCCGAGTACATGCCGTACGCGCCGAACAGCACTGCGGTGATCTCGGGCGGCGCGTCATCCGACGTGGTCGGCGACGTGCCCGAGCTCCCGACGTGGAGGCACAGCACCGTGCCGGTCTCGGCGCACGCCGCGGAACAGCGGATCCCAGTGGCCGGAATGGATCGTGGGCAGGCCGAGTTTGTCGGGTGCTTCGGAGAACGTCGGCGGTCTTGAAACCGCGTTCGGCGTTGCGGCGGATCTCATCTGCCGCGATCTCGGGATCGCGCAGGTACGTGATCTGGTTCGGGATGAAGCGGTCGGGATGCGCGCCGGTCCACGCCTCGAGGTGCCAGTCGTTGTAGGCGCGCATCGCCGTGAGCGCGAGCTCGGCATCGTCGGGCCAGAGCGTGAGCCGTTGCCCGACGAAGCCGGGCAGGAACGACGGAAAGCAGCAGCGATGCGTACACGCCGTCGATGTCCATGTCGGCGACGCGCGCGTGCACATCCCAGGCGCCACGGCGCATCTCGTCGAAGCGAGTCGGTTCGAATCCGTATTCGGTGTTCGGCCGGCCGGCAACGGCGTTGAACCCGACGTTCGGGAGCAGCTGGCCCTGCCACGTCCAGGCCTCGCCGCCGTCGTCGGTGGCGACGACGCGCGGCTCGTCGTCCGCGAACTTGCGGGGGAAGCGCCCGGTGAAGGCGTCCGGTGGCTCGACGACGTGGTCGTCGACCGAGATGACCGTGTAGCGCCGCTCACGCGGCTCGGGCTCGGGGAGGAACGTCACCTCGTTCCGCCGGCCCTTGCCGCCGCCGAACGCGCTCGAGGTGGCGAGATCGTCGATCGACATCCCGCTCAACGCAGGACCTCCTCACCCACGAGCGGCACGCTACTTCGCGAGACTCCGAGCGTGACCGTGCTCGTGATCGGTGCTGCGGGTGACCTGGGTGGGCGTGTCGTGCGCGAGCTCCGCGCGCTCTCCACGCCGGTGCGCGCGTTCGTGCGCAGGCCCGAGGCCGTCGGCGAGATCGATGCCGCCGAGGTGGTACTCGGTGACCTCGGCGACATGTCGTCGGTGATGGCCGCGAGCGAAGGCGTACGGGCGGTGTTCCTCGTTTCGTCGCCGTCGCGGGCGCAGGTCGAGCTCGAGACCAATGTGATCGAGGCGGCCGAACGGACCGGCATCGAACGCATCGTGAAGGTGTCGAACATCCCTGTCCCGGGACTCGAAAGCGGGCTGCACGGCAACCATCGCACGATCGAGCGTCGCCTCGATCGGTCACCCGTCGCGTCGACGGTGCTGCAACCGACGTTCTTCACGACCGTGATGGACCGGCAGCGTGACCTCATCGCCCGGGGCACCGTCGTGTTGCCGTTCGGGAAGGGCCGCATCGCGTGGATCGACCCCGATGACATCGCGGCGGTCGCCGCGGTCGCGCTGACACGCGACATCGAGGGTCCGCTGCGACTCACCGGCCCCGAGTCACTCGACGGCGACGAGGTCGCGGCGCGGCTCGGAGTCCGCCGGTTGGATCCGCCGCTCGCGGACTGGCACGAGCGGGTCGTCGCGAGCGGGCTCGATCCGTGGCTCGCGGCGTCGACCGTGGAGCTGTACGCCGCGGTCGCACGCGGCGCGCTCGATCACGTGTCGCCCGATGTCGAGCGCGCACTGGGCCGCCCGCCGCGTCGCGCCTTCGTCACTCAGGACGAGCGCCAGTAATCCTGCTGCCGTCCGAACAACGGGTGGGCCGGCGCATCCGCTGATTCGCGACCGAAGATGTGGGTCGTCGGATACGCATCCCAGCCCGGCTTGCCCTCCCGCGCGAATGCCGCCCACGCGTCGCGGAGCTCCCGGCCGAGGCGGTCGGCGGCGTCGTCGTACCCGACGAAGTCGCCCCAACCGTCCTGGTCGAAGGTGTCGAACGTGAACGGGATGTCGATCGCGTGGAACGCACCGCGTCCGGGTGCCGGCCACGTGAAGAGATACGCGAAGGTCGGTCCGTGCGGCGCGTGGGCTTCGAGCACCCGCCGCAACGGCACCTGCATCTCGACATCGCTGAACAGCGCGGGCCAGACGCGGTCTTCGTCGCCGAGCTCGGCGGCGTACCGAGCAACGACGGCTTCGGCGACGTGGGGCTCGACGCCGACGTACTTCGCAACCCGGGTGACGAGACGGTCGTGTTCGGGAGGCGGGACCGCCGGATTCATGAAGAGGTTCATCTCCTCGGACGTGGTTCCCGCGAGCAGCCGCACACCCTCGGCGGCACCGCCGGCGAGCGCGACTGCGGGCGCGGCCCGCACGATCTGGCCGTCGATGCACGGGTGGAACGGCATCATGCCGACCGGCTTCAGCAGGGGTCCCAACGCCTGCGCCTGGGCCGCCAGCAGCGCGTCGACATCGAGCGCCCGCAGCCCATCGACGTCGTCGACGCCGGCCGCTTCGCACAACGTCGTTGCGACGAGCGCGGCGCGCTCGGTATCGAGGGTGCGGTCGGTGATGCCGCTCTGCACGATGACGCCTTCGAAAAGACCCGATGCGAGGGGCGACGCGAGCAGGTGGATGCCGAGCCCCCCGCCCGCCGAGAGCCCGAACACCGTGACGCGCCGGGCATCGCCGCCGAACGCGCCGATGTTGTCGCGCACCCACCGCAATGCAACCAGCGCGTCGAGCAGACCGAAGTTCGCGCCGTCGCCGCCGATCGCGTGCGTGTCGAGGAAGCCGAGCGCACCGAGCCGGTAGTTCGCCGAGACGACGACGACCCCTGCTCGGCGGCGAGCCGTCCGCCGTGGTGGCTCGGCTGCGACGACGCACCGAGCACGAACGACCCGCCGTGGAACCAGACCATCACCGGGAGGTCGCGCGCGTCCTTCGGTGCCCACACGTTCAGCGTGAGGCAACCGGCCTCGTCGTACGGACCCACGTGCATGCCGGGGACGAGGTCGTCGCCGGGCAACTGCGGCGCCGCCGGTCCGAACCGGCCGGAGCGGGTGACGTCGCCGTCCCAACCGACGGGCTCCGGGCGCGCGAAGCGACCGGCAGTTGCGTACTGGATCCCGAGCGACGATCGCAGGTCGCGCGCTTCGAGCGGCACGGGTGCGAACGGTAACGAACGGTCGCCGTCGGCGCCCCGGGCGTTTTCGCCATTGCCCGTACACGTCGTCCGATTTAGGTTGTCCCGGTCGGATGGTGGAGAGGCGGCGCAAATGCCCAACGGTGAGGCCGAGCTCGAGCGGTTGGGCGCGTCGCTCTACGCGATCCCGCCCCGGCGGATCATCGCCGAGCGGCCGTCGCTCGAAGACATCATCGGCGTCGCCTTCGAACCCCGGCCGGTCGAGGTCGTGCGCCCGAGCGACCTCGTGTACCTCACGTTCTCGTTCGAGAACATGCAGTTCGCGGCCGCGGGCAATGCCCAGACGCCGCCGCTGCTGGCGCGTCGGACGAAGAACCGACCTGCGTTCCTGATCGTCGACTTCCACGCCCAACACGCGATCGAGCACGCGCTGTTCGAGGTCGCGCCCGGCTACCCGGTCAAGGCTCCACCCAAGCCGCTGCAACTCGGCCAGGGCACGCCGGCGCCCCAGGATCCCGACGAGGGCAAGCCCGGCTACGACCTCTCGACCGCCGCCGGACTCGCCTCCCTCCCGCACCCGCCGCTCTGGGCGAGCCTGGCCGGTTCCACCCGCCTCGCGTTCAGGGTCACGACCGAGACGTTGCTCTACTCCGAGGAAGGGCTCATCGCCGCGATGCGCGTGCTCGACCTCAGCGTCGCGCCGCACGCGGTTCCACCGGTGCGCAAGCGCCTCCGCTGGAAGTGGGACGACATCTTTGCGAGCGAAGCGATCGACATCACGGAGATCCTCGTCGCCGCGAACGCGCCCACCTTCCGCAGCCAGCGCGCCCGCCGGCGCGTCGAATCACCGCAAGGCGCGACGGCCGCGTCCGCGGAGCTGATCGCGCTCGGACGGATGCAGGCGACGGCGCGCACGCTCGAGTCCCGGTTCGGACTCGACTCGGCCCTCGCCGCCGTGACGAGCGCGAACGTCGGCAACAAGCTCGGTGTCGCCGGTGTCATCGAGGACATCGACGTGTTCGTGCCGTTCGAGGTGCTCCCTCCGCTCCCCGCCGTACCGACCGAGACCCAGACCAGCATCGAGCTCCCGTGGCGCCTCCAGATCTCGCCCAACGCGAGTGGCGCGTTCGCGCACAGCGCCACCGCCGTCGAGCACAACGGCCGCTTCGAGCTCTGGCACACCCGGCTCGGTGTGCGGGCGCTCGGACCCGACGGCAAGCGCGTCCTCGACGATGAAGGAAAGCCGACCGTCGACGAGCACAGCCCTGATCTCCGCACGATCCGCGCGGTGTCGGGCGCGCGACTTCGCCCAGCTCCCGCAGTTCGGCTTCAGTTCACCGCCCGCCGCGTTCCCCAAGGCCGACGGCACGCAGGACAAGCCGCTGGTGCGGACCTCGCTCAACAGCCGTGACCGCATGATGCTCGTGCACGAGACGTCGAACTTCCACCTCGAGCGCACCGCCACGCAGGGCAACCCGGCCCGCTGGACGCCGGAAGCCGTCCCGACCAACCGCCTGATGCTCACCGCGCTCGGTGGCTGGCTCGACAGCCGCGTGCTGTTCGAGACCCTGCCCGACGGCGGGCTGACGATCGAGGAGTGGAAGCACCGCGCTGCGCTCGGTCGCGACCACGAGGTCAAGGTCGTGTACGCCGGGTTCCTGATGCCGTTCGGGCACCGGGCGTCGCTGGTGAAGATCACCGAGCGGAAGTTCGCGGCGGGCCCGGCCGGACCGGTCGCGTACATGTTCCAGCGCATGTTCATCATCGTGCGCGAACCGGTGCGGCAGTACCCCGAAGGCGCCGCCACGTTCGTCGACAAGAACGGCGAGACGTTCAACGTCGGGCTGAGCAACCCGCTCGGGATGGTGCAGATCCTCACGACGGTGACGCCACCGCTCGACCCGCCGCAGTCGCTGCCGGCGGTGTCGTCGGGGATGTTCTTCATGCCCCGTGTCGGCGCCGCGAACTTCCCGTTCAAGATCGTCGCCACCGACGTCGAGAACAACGTCCTCGAGTTCGAGGCGCCGCTCGTGTTCGTCGAACGCGATCACAACGTCGTCGACGGGAAGCTGGAAGCCGCGCGCGACACGTACAACGCGCACGCGCTCGTCGACCGCGAGTTCGATCTGAAGGGCCAGAAGGTCGCGTACGCCGACAGCGTCAAGCCCGACGACACCATGCTGTCGACCAGCTCGCTGACGTTCAACGTCGCGATCCCGATCGGCATCGGCGGGTCGCAGGACGAACCCCGTTTCGTGCCCGTGCTCGACGAGGCGCAAGTCGTCGTGCCCGCCATGAGCGCGCTCACCGGCGACGCCGCGCCGCAGCGGGTCAAGTACCAGAAGCACTACGCCAAGCAAGGCTTCGCGAGCAACGCGGTCGAGGCGTTCCTCGAGTTCCCGACACCACCGGGCATGAAGTTCGCGGGCAAGGGCGACCGTTCCGGCGGGTTCGTGACGCCGAGCCTCAACGTCAAGGCGCTGTCGCGCGCTCACCGGTCCGATCTCGGGCGACGTCGGCAAGGCAGTGAACGGCGCCGCCGACTTCAACGCCGGGCAAGTTCTTCGAGGGCATCAGCGCCAAGCTGTTCGGCCTCATCGAACTGCCGATGCTGCTGCGAGCGGTCGGCTTCGACCTGGACAAGCTCCCGAAGTTCGTGACCCAGACCCTCGACGTCGCGTCGACGCTCACGCAGAACGCCGAGCGGCTGCGCAACGCCGCGCAGAACCTGCAAGGGCAGGCCGGGCGCGCTCGGCTCGTCGTCCACTGCGATCATGACCGCGGTCGACACGTTGCTCGCCGATCTCGGTCTGCTCGCGGCCGATCCCGACACCGCGACACCCCCGAACCTGGCCGGCGACCTGAACGCGATCACCGGCAACCTCGGTGCGTTCCTCGGCGCGGTCGAGAGCGCGGGTCCCGACGTGCTCGCCCGCCCCGCGAAGGAACAGATCGTCGGCATCGGTCGCCGCATCGAGGACCAGTTGGAGAACGCGGCGGCGGTCACCGCCGCGGTCGGCGCGCTGCTCCAGTTCGCCAAGGGGCTGCAACTTCCCGAGGTCGTGACCGCGCGCCTCGACTGGGTCGCGAATCTCGAGGCGTGGCCCGCACTCGAACGACCCGGCCGACGAGCGCGATCTTCCGGCCGCTCGGCCCCGGGAACACCGGCGCGCTCACGCTGGCGGTCGAGATCCAGGCGCCGACCCGGCCCGGGAAGGAGCCGAGCGCGCTGATCTCGTGCTCGCTCTCGCCGTTCGACCTGCAACTCATCGCGCCGGTCAAGTTCCTCACGCTGCACTTCGAGCTGATCGAGTTCTCGATCGTCCCCGGCAAGAAGCCGGACGTGAACGTCCAGTTCCGCGAACCCGACGGCATCGAGTTCGACGGGCCGCTCTCGTTCGTCAACCGGCTCAAGGACATCATCCCGTTCGACGGCTTCAGCGACCCGCCCTACCTCGACGTCGACACGCGAGGGATCAAGGCCGGGTTCGACCTCGCGATCCCCGACCTCGCGGTCGGTGTGTTCGCGCTGACGAACATCGCGCTGGGCGCGCACTTCGTCGTGCCGTTCATCGACGAGTCGATCGAGACGAGGTTCAACTTCTGCACGCGCGAGAACCCGTTCCGGCTCTCGGTGTCGCTGTTCGCGGGCGGTGGGTTCTTCGGCGTCACGATCACCCCGAAGAACCTGCGCATCCTGGAAGCCGCGTTCGAGTTCGGCGCCGCGATCGAGGTGAACCTCGGCGTCGCGAGCGGCGGCGTGTCGATCATGGCCGGCATCTACTTCAAGCTCGAGACCAACGACGACGGCGACATCGAGGCGACGCTCAGCGGCTACTTCCGGTTGCGGGGAGAGGTCGACGTACTCGGATCTGATCTCCGCTTCGATCGAGCTGTACCTGGAGTTCACCTACGAGACCGCGACCGGCAAAGCGGTCGGGCGGGCGACGATCACCATCGAAGTCGAGGTGTTCTTCTTCTCGTTCTCGGTGTCGATCAGCGCGGAGAAGAAGTTCGCGGGCTCGGCCGGTGACCCGTCGTTCGAGGACGTGATGGGGCTGCACGCGCTCGCACCGCCCGGTTCCGAACGCCCCTGGAACACCTACTGCCACGCGTTCGCGGACGACTGAGGGAACTGACGATGCCGACCGAATCGGGAACGCTCACGCTGCTGCCCAACGGCGTGCACGAGGACAGCGGCTTCCTCCGCGCGACGATCTTCGTGTCGCCGCGCCTCCTCACCGACGACGGCAGCGAGCTCGCGCTGGCGGGGAACTTCCCTTCGTTCGAGGACTGGCCGCAGACGCTCGCGCAGTGCGTCTTCACCATCGAGGTCGACGGGATCGGGTCCGCCCCGGTCACGATCGATCCCGACGCGCTGACGCCCGACTCGCCGACGTGGCACACGCTCTTCGACAAGACCAAGGTCGGCGACGGGAAGTTCAAGGATCTCTCCGAGACGCAGTTCCCGTCGTTCCCGGTGGCCGACGCGTCGAAGTACATCCTCGATCTCTACACGACCGTGTCCGAGAGCTACCCGAACGCCTTCCCGCCGGTCACGACCGGACCACTGGCCACGCTCGCGCAGGACCTCGGGAACATCTCCGGGGACGGTCGACGCCGCTACTACCCGATGCTCGAGGACATGGCGCGCACCGTCGAAGGTCCGAAGGGTCGGTCGTGGCGGTACCTCGACCGGGACGACTTCCCGGTCACGCCGGAAGGCAACCGGGACCCGCTGCTCGTGTTCACCGAGGCGCAACGTTTCCACGACCGCCCGGGTGCGCGCGAGCTCAGCGCGCGCAAAACCCACCACCTCCTCCACCCGAGCCGCCCAAGGTCGACTTCCACGGCTTCGTCGCGTTCTGCGGCGACTACCCGAACCTGATGCGTCGCCTCGGCCTCGCGTTCGACGTGCTGCTCGAACAGCCACCCGGCATGAAGGAGGACGGTCGCATCCGGCTCGAGGTGCGGGAGTCGCCGGCGGAGTGGATGTTCGCGGAGGCCGCGCGTCCGTGGACCAACTACGAGATCGAAGACCGCCGGTTCCTCGCGCGCCCGAACGATCGCGAAGGCGACCTCGTCGACGGGATGCTGCGGCTCGAGTGGATCGACCGGTTCCAGGTCAACCAGATCGACGTCGACGGCAGTTCGCTCAAGACCGTCGACTTCGCCGCCAACCTGCAGCGGATCAATGCGCACCTGAAGGCGCAGAACGGCCTGTCGATGACCGCTGACGCATCGTCGTTGCCGGCGTTGCGTTCGAGCGGCTTCATGATCTCGCGTGACGCGCGCAACAAGAAGCTGGTCGGTCGACTCGACGCCGCGGCGACGAACGAGGACACGCACACCGACGACGAAGCGGCTGCCGACCTCTGGGCCGAGGACGTGAACCGCGGCTACCGCCTCGACGTCGAGGACCAGAAGCGGCCCGGGCGCTGGCTCTCGCTGCACCAGCGTTTCGGTGACTACCTGCTCCAGCAGGACGACCTGTCGAAGCTCCCGCTCCCGAGCGAGGTCCCGCCGGACGAGGGCTACGTGAAGGGCGCGTCGACAGCAGCAGTACCGGGCAAGGAGGAGGAGCAGTACCTGCACGAAGCGATGTTCGGCTGGGAAGGCTGGAGCCTCGCGGCCAAGCGACCCGGCCAGGCGATCACCAACACGGACACCGCGCCGCCGACCGCCGAGGACGCCGACGAAAACCCGTACGACATGCCGTTGGTCACCCACTTCGAGGCCACCAAGGGCACGCTGCCCCGGCTGCGCTTCGGCCGCACCTACCGCTTCCGCGCCCGCGCGGTGGATCTCGCCGGCAACTCGGTGCGAGAGGAAGCGATCGTGCCCGACCACGTCACGCCGTTGCACACCTGGTGGCGCTGGGATCCGGTGCCGTCACCCGCGGTCGTCCCGCGGCGGCAGTTCACCGAAGGCGAGTCGCTGATGCGGATGGTGATCCGCTCGACCCTCGGCGAGCTCCCGAACGCCTACGTGCAACTCGGCCGCATCACCAACCTCGAAGGGCACACCGACGCCGGCCTCGAGTACCTCGCCGCCAACGACCGCCACGTCGCGCCGCCGCTCGGATCGCAACAGCTCGCGGAATGGCACGCGAAATTCGAGCCCGCGATCGGTCCCGCGACGGGATCGGCGAACCTGAACGCGCAGTTCGACATCGCGAAGCGTGAATCGGGCTCGTTCCTGCAGGCCGGCCCGAACGTGTTCGTCGTGAACCCGGCCCACCCCGACGAAGCGACGGAGCTCACGCCGGCCTGGAACAAGGAGGACACCCTCCAGTCGGGCGAATACGTGTGCCACGACGTCGACCAGCTCGACCTGCCCTACCTCCCCGACCCGTTGTCGGTGGGCGCGTCGTTCACGTCGTTGCCGGGCGCACCGGGTAGTTGGTTGCAGCAGTGGGAACCGACCGCTGCCAACACGCCGTGGCACGACCGGCGACCGCTGCGCGTCAGGATCGAGAACGGATCGGGTCCACCGGTGTACAGCGCGAACCAACGCCTGCTCACCGTCTTGCTGCCGCAGGCCGAGATGGTGACCGTGAACCTGTCGTCGTATCTGACCGAGGGCACACAGGAACTGTTCGGACCGTGGATGATCCAGCGCGGCATCTTCCGTTCGTTGCCGCAGCGCCGCGCCGCATCCCAGCAGGGTCGGGCGTGGATGCTGACGCCATGGAGCCAGCTCACCCTGGTGCACGCGGTCGAGAAGCCGCTCGAGCCACCGGTGATCGAGGTGCCCGCCGTCGGCGTGCCGAACACCGGGGTGCAACGCTTCGTCGGCGAGACGTTCGCGGTGCTGTCGGGCGTCGTGCAGAACCACGCGAAGAGCACGGGCCGCCTCGACGTGGAGGCGACCTGGAGCGAACCGGTCGACGACGTGTTGCAGCCCGCTCCTGACACGCTCGCCGGCAACGCGCACGTCGGCGACTTCCAACTCCTCCCGTCGGAGGACGCGTGTCGGATCGACCGCGACGACGCACCTGCGTCCGGGACGCAGCCACCGAAGCACGAGCTGCGTCACGAGTTCAAGGACACGAAGCATCGCAACGTCACCTACCAGGCAACCGCGACGACCCGCTTCCGCGAGTACTTCCCGCCCGTGATCACCAACGATCGGACGCTGATCACCCACACCGGTCCGGAGGCCTTGCTCAACATCCCGTCCTCGCGCCGGCCCGACCCGCCGGACTTGCTCTACGTCGTGCCGACGTGGACGTTCGACGAACAGACCGTGCGCGGGCTCGCCGTCCCGAACCGACAGCAACGCTTGGCTTCGACGCTTCTCCGCACACGCAGCGGCGGCGGGCTGCGCGTCTACATGAACCGGCCGTGGTGGTCCTCGGGCGAGGGCGAGTTGCTCGGCGTCGTGCTCACCCACCAGCCGTGGCTCACGTGGTCGATCGACGTGCAGAACGGATTGTTCGCCTCGGCCGTGGCCCAGGCGGTCGCCGAAGAGTTCGCGCAACGCGCGATCGATGAAGGGCTCGTGAAGCCGGCGGGCAGGATCACGACTGCGGCGAGCGAGCGGCTGCTCGCAGGGGTGATGCGCACCTCCGGCCGCGTGCGCGCCCGCCGCGGGCGCGCGAACCAGACGCTCGCCGCGGCGACCGCGCTGTCGCACGACGTCGCGCTGTCGGGCCTGTCGACGGCGGGAGAACTGGCCGAGCTGGAAGGCGTGATCGGCGCGTACCTCCTGCAGAGCGGTGATCCGCAGAAGTTCGTCACCCATTGGGGCCGCGACCCGATCTGGGGCTCGGACGCAACGAGCGCGGGTCCGTACATCCACCAGTTCCCGTTGCGCACGGCGGTGGGCTACAGCGTCTCGTTGCTGGAGGCGCCGGGTCATGAGGCGACCGTCGTCGGTCACACTCCGGAGTTCGACCACGACCGCAAACTCTGGTACTGCGACCTGCAGGTCGATGCCGGCTCGTCGTACTTCCCGTTCATCAAGCTCGCGCTCGCCCGCTACCAACCGGACTCGATCACGGGTCAACACCTCTCCAAGGTCGTCTTCCCCGACTTCGCGCAGCTCGTCGCCGAACGTACGGCCGCGCTGACCAAGATCGGACGATCAGGCGTCCGGGTGTCGCTGCGCGGGCCCGCGGGCTACACCTACATCGCCGACGTCCTCGCGTCGGACGAAGACGAACGCATGAACCTGTCTCGCTTCGTCGTCGCGCAGGTGGAGCGCCTGCCCGCGAACGCGACAACCGATCTGGCGTGGTCCGCCGCGGGTGAAGAGGTTCGCCTCGAGCTCGCAGCGCAGCCGAGCACGACGGACGTCCGCTTCAGCGGCACGCTGCCGCTGCCGACGCGTGCGGACGGTGAGCAGCTGCGCGTCGCGCTGCGCGAGTACGAGATCTTCGAATCCGACGCGACGGAGAGCGACGACGTGATCGTCCGGCCGGTGCCGGGCGACACGTCCTTCATCACCAAGCCCGTGAAGTACCGGCTCGTGTACGCGGAGTACCTCAAACTTTGAACATCATCCACTCGTCATAGCGGTCACGCGCCCAGACTGGATGTGTGGCAGTGCGGACGAGCGGAGCCCCGCTCGCGGCGGAGCCGCCACTCGGCGCGTAGCGGAGGGAGCCATGTGGACGACGAGGTCGCCGAGCGGACCGAGAAGTGGTTCCTCGCACGCGGGTTGCCGCACTTCATCGCGCACTACGACGCCGCGACCGACATCTGGACCCGGGCGCTTCCCGCGCTGACGCTGCTGTTCCTCGTCGAGCTCGTCGCGCTCGCGCCCAACCACAACTTCGCGTGGTGGGTCAGCCTGCTCGCAGTCGTCGTGATCTTCGCCGCGGCCATCGGCGCTTGGGCGCTCGTGAACCGGGCGCGAGGCCGCCGCCCGCTCGCACGCCCGGACGACATCGGTGTGTACGAGATCGCCGCGTTCGTACTCGTCCCTGCGATCGTTCCACTCGTGTTCGGCGGGCAGGTTGCACAGGCGGTAACCACCACGATCGTCAACGTCGTGCTGCTCGGGCTCATCTTCCTCGCGACGTCGTATGCGGTGATCCCGATGCTGAGGTGGGGCCTGGTCCGGCTGACCCACCAGCTCGAGGCGGTCGTTTCCCTGCTCGCACGCGCGCTGCCGATGATCGCGCTGCTCGTGACGTTTCTCTTCCTCACCGTCGAGGTGTGGCAGACCGCGGGTGTGCTCGACGGCGCTCCGTACTGGCTCGCAGTGCTCTTGTTCCCGCTCGTCGGCGTGACGTTCCTCGCGGCGCGAGTACCCCGCGACATCGGCGAGCTCAATCACTTCGACGAGCCCGCGGAGATCGCGACGCTCGTCGAAGGAACGCCCATCGGGACTACGCCCGAAGCGCGCTCGACCGACCGGCCGACGGGGCTGACCGCGCGGGAGTGGGGCAACGTGGCGCTGGTGGCGCTCTTCAGTCAGGGTGTGCAGATCGCGATCGTGAGCGTCATCATCGGCGGCTTCTTCGTCCTGCTCGGCCTGCTCCTCGTCGACGCCGGCACCACCGAGTCCTTCGCCGGTCAGGTGCACGTGCTCGCGACGCTCTCGCTCGGACAACGCGATCTCGTGCTGACGGAGGAGCTGCTACGTGTCGCCGGGTTCCTCACCGCGTTCGCCGGGCTCAACTTCACCGTCTACCTGGTGACCGACCCGGCGTACCGCACGGAGTTCCGCGAGGAGGTTGTCGGCGAGCTCCGTCAATCCTTCGCCGTCCGCGCGGTGTACCGATCGCACCTCGATGCGGCACCAACAGCGTCGACTACAACCATGGCTCCGTCCGCTCCCGCTGATTCGGCCTGACGGCGAGCAAGCTTCGCTGCGTCCGCACTACAATGTCCCCAACGTGATCACCTTTCACGGGAACATTCACGGATGCCATGCCGGGCGTCGTGATCGTCGGCATGCAGTGGGGCGACGAGGGCAAGGGTCGCTTCACCGACTACCTCGCCAAGGAAGCTTCGCTGTGCGTCCGCTACCAGGGCGGCCACAACGCAGGCCACACGATCGTCGTCGACGGCGAGGTCTTCAAGCTCCAACTCGTGCCGAGCGGCGTCCTCTACCCCTGGGTCACGCCGATCATCGGCAACGGCGTGGTCGTCGACCCCGCCGTGCTCCTCGCCGAGGTCGACATGCTCGAAGCGAAGGGCGTCGACACCCGGCTGCTGCGGCTCTCCGGGAACGCGCACCTGATCATGCCGTACCACCAGGAGCTCGACCGCGTCACGGAGCGCTTCCTCGGGAAGAACAAGCTCGGCACGACCAAGCGCGGCATCGGCCCGGCCTACGCCGACAAGGCGTGGCGCATCGGGCTGCGGGTCCAGGACCTGCTCGACCCGAAGATCTTCCGCGAGAAGCTCGACCTGGCGTTGCGCGAGAAGAACGGCACGCTCTCCAAGGTCTACAACCGGCTGCCGTTCGACGCCAAGGAGCTCACCGAGCGCTACCTCGAGTTCGTCCCTCGGCTCGCGCCGATGATCGACGACACCGTGCACCTCGTGCACGAGGCGCTCGAGGCCGAGCAGTGGGTGCTGTTCGAAGGCGCGCAGGCGACGTTCCTCGACCTCGACCACGGCACGTATCCGTACGTGACGTCGAGCAACCCGGTCGCGGGCGGGGTGTGCACGGGCGCGGGTGTCGGCCCCCGCGCGATCGACCGCGTGCTCGGGGTCGTCAAGGCGTACACGACGCGCGTCGGATCCGGCCCGTTCCCCACCGAGCTGTTCGACGGCGCCGACCCGAACGGCGACCTGCTCATCGAGCACGGCGCCGAGTGGGGCACCAACACCGGCCGCAGCCGGCGGATCGGCTGGCTCGATCTCGTCATGCTGAAGCAAGCGGTGCGCCTCAACAGCACCACCGAGATCGCGATCACCAAGCTCGACGTGCTCTCGGCACTGCCCGAGCTGCGCGTGTGCGTCGCGTACGAAGACGAAGCGGGAAACCGCTATCAGCACGTGCCGTACCACCAGTCGGTGCTGCACAAGGTGCGGCCGGTGTACGAGACGTTGCCGGGTTGGAACACGCCCATCGTCACCGCGAGTCGCCTCGATCAGTTGCCCCCCGCGGCGCGCGAGTACGTGAAGTTCGTCGAGGACTTCCTCGGCGTCCCCGCGACGTTCGTCGGTGTCGGCCCGGCGCGCGAACAGACCGTCGTGTTGCCGCGCGCGGCGTAGATGACCCGCGTCCTCGTCGTCGGCGCGCGGCGGGCGCGAGCACGCGCTCGCGTGGGGGCTGGCGCGGTCGTCCGCGGTCGACGAGATCGTGTGCGCGCCCGGAAATCTCGGCATGGCCGCCGTGGGGGAGTGCCGTCCGGTCGAGGCCAATGATCCCGGTGCCGTGACCGCGCTCGCCGACGAGCTCGATCCCGAACTGGTCGTGGTCGGTCCCGAGGAACCGCTCGTCGCCGGGGTGGTCGACGCGCTGGCGGCGGCCGGGCACCTCGCGTTCGGGCCGACCGCGGCCGCGGCCACGCTCGAGGGCTCCAAGGCCTGGATGAAGGACGTGCTCGCCGCATCCGAGGTGCCGACGGCGCGGCACGGCACATTCGGCGCCGGTGACGAAGGGGCCGCGTACGCAGTTCCTCGACACGCTGCCGGGTCTGTACGTCGTGAAGACCGACGGGCTCGCCGCGGGCAAAGGCGTGATCGTCACCGAATCGATCGCGCGACGCGCGTGACGCAGTGCGCGCGTACCTCTCGGGCGCCGCGTTCGGCGACGCCGGGCGCACGTGTGTGATCGAAGAGGGAATGACCGGCCCCGAGCTGTCGGTGTTCGTGCTGTGCGACGGACACGACGCGCAGCCGTTCGCGTCGGCGCAGGACCACAAGCGCGTGTACGACGACGACCAGGGTCCGAACACGGGCGGCATGGGGGCGTACTCGCCCGTGCCGTTCGTGCCCGACGCCGTCGTCGACGAAGTCATGGAGCGCGCGATCTGGCCGACGCTCACCGAGTTGCGGGCGCGCGGTGCCGAGTACCGGGGCGTCCTGTACTGCGGGATCATGCTCACACCCGAGGGGCCGAAGGTGGTCGAGTACAACATCCGCTTCGGCGATCCCGAGTGTCAGGTGCTCGTCCCCCGACTCGAGTCCGATCTGTACGCCCATTGCTTCGAGGCGGCGATCGGGAAGCCTGGAGACGCCGGTGAAGATGCGCGACGACGCGTGCGTCGGGCTCTGGCTGGCCACCGAGGGGTACCCGGTGAGCCCGCGCACCGGCGACGTCATCTCCGGCCTCGACGACGCGGCCGCGCAGCCCGGACGTCGTGCTGTTCCACGCGGGTACCCGGGCCGAGGGTGACAAGGTGCTGACCAGCGGGGGAAGAGTCGTGACCGTCACTGCGACCGGGGCCGACGTCCGGGCCGCGCGCGACCGCGCGTACGACGCGGCGGCGCGCATCTCGTGGCCCGGGCTCCACTACCGTCGCGACATCGCCGCCCAAGCGCTTACATGACCTCCCCGCCGGCCCACCCGTGATCCCCCGGTACTCCCCGCCGGAGATCGCCGAGCTGTTCACCGACGACGCGCGGTTCGGTGCCTGGCTCGAGGTCGAGATCCTCGCGGTCGAGGCGTGGGCCGAGCTCGGAGTGGTTCCCGCCGATGCGGCGCGCACCGTGCGCGAGCGGGCCGGGTTCGAGACCGCGGCCGTGCACGAACGCGAGAAGGTCACGGACCACGACGTGGCGGCCTTCGTCGACGTCGTCCAGGAACGCGTCGGCGCTCCGGCCGGTGGTTGGGTCCACTACGGCCTCACGTCGAGCGATGTGGTCGACACCGCGCTCGCGCTGCAGATGACGCGCGCGGTCGATCGGATCGTCGAAGCTGCCGCGACACTGGAAGCTGCGATCGCCGCGCCGGGCTCGGGAGTTCCGCGACACGCCGATGGTCGGTCGCACGCACGGCATACACGCCGAGCCGACGACGTTCGGCGTGAAGCTCGCGCTGTGGGCGATGCAAGTACGCCGCGATCGGGAACGATTGGAGCGGGCGCGCGCGGTGATCGCGGTCGGGAAGCTCTCGGGCGCGGTCGGCACGTACTCGAATGTCGACCCGTTCGTGGAGAAGTACGTCTGCGAGCGCCTCGGGCTGCAGCCGGTGCCGGCGACCCAGGTGTTGCCCAGAGATCGCCACGCCGAGGTCATGTACGCGTGCGCGTCGCTCGGGGCGACGGTCGAGTCGTTCGCGCTCGAGGTCCGGCACCTGCAGCGCACCGAAGTGCGCGAAGCCGAGGAGCCGTTCCGGGAGGGTGAGCAGAAGGGTTCCAGCGCGATGCCGCACAAGCGGAACCCGGTGAAATGCGAGCAGTTGTGCGGTCTCGCTCGTGTACTGCGATCCAATCTCCAGGCCGCGCTCGAGGACGTGGCGTTGTGGCACGAGCGCGACATCTCGCACTCGTCGGTCGAACGCGTGATCGTTCCCGACTCGTTGATGCTCGCGTACTACCTCGCAGTTCGGTTCACGACCGTCGTCGAGGGCATGAGCGTGTATCCCGAGCGCATGGTGCGGAACATCGACGCATCGTTCGGTCTCGTGTTCAGCCAGGCCGTGCTGCTTGCGCTCGTGGAGGCGGGCGAGACGCGCGACGACGCCTACCGCATGGTTCAGCGCAACGCGATGAAGGCGTGGCACGAGGAGCGATCGTTCCGCGACATCCTCTCCGAGGACGCAGATGTCACGGCGGCACTCGGTACCGCCCGGCTCGATGCCTGCTTCGACCTGAAGCGCGCGCTCGCGAACACCGGCCGGGTGTTCGACGCGCTGGACGCCCTCGAGGACCTGTGAGCCACGCGACCTCGTTGCCGCATCTCTACTCGGGCAAGGTGCGCGACCTGTACGAGGTGAGTCACGACCGGTTGCTGATGGTGGCGAGCGACCGCGGTGTCGGTGTTCGACGTCGTGCTCCCGGACCTCGTCCCCGACAAGGGCCGCGTGCTCACCGGCCTGTCGAACTTCTGGTTCGATCGCACGCGGGAGATCGTTGCCAACCACGTGATCTCGGCCGACCCCACCGACTTCCCCGAGACGGCGGGCGCGGTGGCGGGCCGGGCCACGCTCGTGCGGACGACGCGGCCGGTGCCGCTCGAGTGCGTCGTGCGCGGCTACCTCTTCGGCGGCGGCGTGGTCCGAGTACGAGGAGCAGGGAACGGTCGGCGGGTTCACCGTGCCCGCCGGTCTGCGCCGAGCCGAGCAGCTGCCCGAGCCGCTCTTCACGCCGACCACCAAGGCCGAGTCGGGTCACGACGTGCCCTTGACACGCGACGGTGCGATCGAGGTGGTCGGTGAGGAGTCGTACGAACGCCTGCGCGAGCTCAGCTCGCGCCTGTACGCCTATGGCGCCGCGTTCGCCAAGGAGTGCGGCGTGATCCTCGCCGACACCAAGTTCGAGTTCGGCGACGTCGACGGCGACCTCATCGTCATCGACGAGATGATGACGCCCGACTCGTCGCGCTACTGGTCGGCCGACGCGTACGAGGTCGGCACCTCGCCGCCCTCGTTCGACAAGCAGTACGTGCGGGACTTCATGCACGCGACCGGTTGGAACCACGAGCCGCCGGCGCCGCACATGTCGCCCGCCGCCATCGCCAACACCCGCGCCCGCTACCGCGAGGCGTACGAGCTCATCACCGGCGCCAGCCTGGACGACTGGTTCGGCCCCGACGACGCGTAGCCGCCGCCAACAACGTCGAACTGGCGTGAGCGGCGGGGAATAGTTGCGCATGGCTCACGCCAGTTGGAGGAATTGGCTGAGTACGATGGCGACATGACGGCGTTCGAAGCTCGCGTCGAAGTCACTCATCTGCCCGGTATCGCCGATCCGGCCGGGGCGACCGTCGAACGCGCGCTCCCGGCGCTCGGCTACACGAACGTCAGCCAGGTGCACATCGGGAAGACGATCCGGCTGGTCGTCGAAGCCGACGACGCGGCGCACGCGCAGTCGCAGGTCGAGGAGATGTGCGAGCGGCTCCTCGCGAACCCGGTGATCGAGGCGTACGCAGTGACGATCTCCGCGCTGGCGCGATAGCGCCATGGCCGCGCGCGTCGGGGTCGTGCTCTTCCCCGGGTCCAACTGCGAACACGACGTCGTCTGGGCGATCGAGCAGCTCGGCGGCCACGCCGAGATCCTGTGGCACGGCGACGACACCACGAAGGGTGTCGATGCGATCGTCGCACCCGGCGGTTTCGCACACGGTGACTACCTGCGCACGGGAGCGATCGCGAGGTTCTCGCCGGTCATGAACGCGGTCGGCTCCTTCGCGGCGGCGGGCGGCCCGGTCGTCGGCATCTGCAACGGGTTCCAGGTGCTCACCGAAGCCGAGCTGCTGCCCGGCGCGCTGCAGAAGAACGCGGGCCTCAAATTCCTCTGCGAGACCGTCGAGCTGCGGGTGGAGACGACCGACTCCGTGCTCACCAACCAGGCCCAGGTCGGTCAGCGGCTCCGCATCCCGATCAACCACTTCGAGGGCAACTACGTCTGCGACGCCGAGACGCTGGCGGAGTTGCGAGCCGAGGAACGCGTGGTGGTGCGCTACACGCAGAACCCGAACGGCAGCCTCGACGACATCGCCGGCATCTGCAACGCCGGGCCGCAACGTCGTCGGCCTGATGCCCCACCCGGAGCGGGCCTCGGACCCGATCCTCGGATCCGCCGACGGTGTTCCGCTGCTCCGCTCGCTGCTCGCTGCCAGCCGCGTCCGGACTTGAGTCATTACAGCTTCGGCGACTCCGAGCTGGCGCGCGAGCGGCTGGCGCTCGTCGCCGACACGTTCGAACCTCCGACGCGCGCGCTTCCTCGGGGACCTGCCACCGACCCTCGGCCGGTACATCATCGACGTCGGCTGCGGCCCGGGGTTCACGACCGAGCTGTTGCACGACGTGTTCCCACTCGCACAGATCACGGGCTTCGACGCGTCAGACGCGATGGTCGCCGACGCGCGCACGCGCGTCCCGTACGCGACCTTCGCGATCTACGACGTGACGCAGCCCCTGCTGCTGCCGGCCGACCTCGTGTACTCGCGGTTGCTCCTCGGACACTTGCCGCGACCCTGCTGCGGCAATGGCGGTGTGGGCTGCTTCGTTGCGTCCGGGAAGCGGGCTGCTCGCGTGCGAGGAACCCGTGCGCTACCGCAGCGATGACCCGTACTTCCAGCGCTACGAAGAGGCCGTCACGACGATCGTGACCGAGACCGGCGCGACGGCTCTGGGCGTCGAACTCCTTCGACCAAGATCCGCCCGGCTGCGAGCGCGTGCTCGACCGGGTCGTCGAGCATCCGGTTCCGGCTTCACGCGCCGCCGGGATGTTCTGGCGCAACGCGATGCAATGGCGAGAACGTGTGCCCGACGCCGATGAGCTGATCGCGCACTTTCGGACGCAAGAACGGCACGAAGACGCGACAACCGTGATGTGGGAGCTGCGTCAGGTGGCGTTCAGGAGGCGGCGCGCGTGATGCCGGCTTTCTTCAAGATCTCGGGCGGCACACCGAACTCGCGCCACGCGCCGTAGCTGATGCCTTTGCGCTGGGCGTAGGGCTTGGCGACCTTCACGAACTCCTTCTCGAGACCCGAGATGTCGGCGCCGCCCGCCTGCATGCCGGCCAGCTCGACTTCGAGATTCCGGCGCTCCTGCAAGAGCGAAAGCCGCTGGACGCCGGCCGCTTCCGTGAGCTCCGACTGCACCCCGGCCAGCCGTTTCTTCACGCTGTCCGGCGTGCGCTTGCGGCCGCGCTTGGGCTTGTTCGCATCGAGTGCCTCGAGATAGCGACCGACCACCTTCGAATGATTGCGGCCCTCGGCGAGCGCGTTCTTGTGCGCATCGGACATCGCACGCTTTTTCGTCCTGGCGGCCATGGTGAACCTCGCTATTTCTTGGAATGAACGAATCCACAGCATCGCGCATCTGTCGTCCGCCCCGCACTTCGTGGGCCGTTTGCAAGGCGCCGGGTCGGTAATCTCGACGGGTGACCGCCTCGTCGCCCGAACCGCTGCACCGGCAACTCGGCATGACCGACGACGAGCTCGATGTGGTCATCGCCGAGCTGCACCGGGAGCCGTCCGACCTCGAGCTCGCGATGTATGCCGTCATGTGGTCCGAGCACTGCTCGTACAAGTCGTCGCGCGTGCATCTCGGTCGTTTTCCCACCGAGGCGCCGTGGGTGCTCGTCGGTCCGGGTGAGGGCGCGGGAGTCGTCGACATCGGCGACGGCCTCGCAGTCGCGGTGCGCATCGAAAGTCACAACCATCCGTCGGCGATCGAGCCGTACCAGGGTGCGGCGACCGGCGTCGGCGGCATCATCCGCGACATCTTCTCGATGGGCGCGCGTCCGATCGCGCTCATGGATCCTCTGCGCTTCGGCACGCTCGACGATCCCCGCACTCGCTACCTCTTCGAGGGCGTCGTGTCCGGGATCAGCGGCTATGGGAACTCGGTCGGCGTGCCGACCGTCGGCGGCGAGGTCGTGTTCGACGACACGTACCGCGGCAACCCGCTCGTGAACGTGCTCTGTCTCGGCATCCTTCCCACCGAACGGCTCGTGCTCGCCCGGGCCGAGGGCGAAGGCAACCTGGCGGTGCTGCTCGGCTCGTCGACGGGACGCGACGGGATCGGCGGCGCGAGCGTGCTCGCCTCGGCTGGTTTCGACGCGGGGAGCGAGACCAAGCGGCCTTCGGTGCAGGTCGGCGATCCGTTCGAGGAGAAGCGGCTGATCGAGGCGTGCCTCGAATTGCTCGGATCGCAAGCTCGCGGTCGGCGTCCAGGACCTCGGCGCGGCCGGACTGTCGTGCGCGGCGTCCGAGACCGCAGCCAAGGGCGGCGTCGGAATGGATGTCGACGTCGCGCGCGTCGCCAAGCGCGAACCCCGCATGGACCCGGTCGAGGTGCTGACCTCCGAGAGCCAGGAACGAATGCTCGCGATCGTCGCGCCCGAGCGGCTCGACGCCGTCCTCGAGCTCGCGGCCCGATGGGAAGTGCGCGCGACGGTGGTCGGGCGCGTCACCGCAACGGATCGCTTCCGCGTGTTCGACGGGCTCTTCGACGCGATCGGGGTTCCGGGCGAGAACCCGGCGCCGCCGCCCGGCGACGATCCCGTCGCGCTCAGCTCCGATCGCCAACCGATCGCAGACGTGCCGGCTGGAAGTCTCGGCGACGGACCGAGCTACCACCGCCCGCGTCGTGCGGCCCGCGTCGCAGGACGAGCTCCAGGCCGACGACCCTGCGCCGAAACTGCGCGCCAAGTTCGGCGCCGGCGCCGACCTGGGCGACGAGCTCCTCGCGCTGCTCGGGACACCGACGATCGCCGACAAGACGTGGGTGTCACGGCAGTACGACCACCAATTGTTCCTCAACACGGTCGCCGGGCCCGGCGCCGACGCCGCGGTCCTGCGGGTGAAGGGGACGAGCAAGGCCCTCGCGCTGGCAACCGACGGCAAGGCGCGGTTCTGCCGGCTCGATCCGCGCACGGGTGGCCGGCACGTCGTGCTCGAGGCCGCGCGCAACGTCGCGACCACGGGTGCCCGCCCGCTCGCGCTCGTCAACTGCCTCAACTTCGGCAACCCCGAGCACCCCGAGGTCATGTGGCAGTTCGCGGAAGTCGTCGAAGGCATCAGCGAGGCGTGCGAAGCGCTCGGCATCCCGGTGATCGGGGGGAACGTCTCCTTCTACAACGAATCGCAAGGCGCCGACATCCATCCGACACCGGTCGTCGGCGTGCTCGGTCTCATCGACCGGCTCGACGCCGCGCCGCCCACCGCTCGACTCGAGTCGGGCGACGCGATCGTCGCGTTCGGCCGGACCCGGCCGGAGCTCGGCGGCTCCGAGTGGGCTTCGGTGATACACGGCGAGACCGGCGGGATGCCGCCCGAAGCCGACCTCGAACGAGCGAGGGCCCTGCACGAGTTCGTCGCGCGACCTCGTCGCGGCGCACGAGGTGAACGGCATCCACGACGTCAGCGACGGCGGCCTCGCAGTGGCGTTGAGCGAGATGGCGTTTGCGGGCGAGGTCGGGTTCCGGGTCGACCTCGCGAGCGACGGCTGCACCGCGGCGGAAGCGTGCTTCGCAGAGTCGGCGTCGCGCGTCGTGGCATCGGTCGCCCCTGCGCACGTTGTCGACGTTCTCGCTCGGGCAGGAGCGGCGGGCGTTCCCGCACAGGCGATCGGCACCGCAGGGGGCGATCACCTCGTCGCCGCCGACGCGTTCGACGTCGCGCGAGCAGACGCGCACCGGGCGTGGCGCGACGCGCTGCCCCGCCTGATGGCCGGTGCGTGAGCGCTACGTCGGGCGTTGCGCGGGTTCCGCGCGTGGCGGACTCAGCTGGGCGCTTTCGAGCCAGGCCACGACCTCGGTCGCGCACTCCTCGGGTGTCCGGCCCGCGGTTTCGATCCGGACCTCCGGATCGAGCGGGCGGCTCGTACGGGTCGGAGACGCCGGTGAACTCGGGGATGTCGCCCGCGCGGGCCTTGGCGTAGAGGCCCTTCACGTCGCGCGCTTCGCAGTCCTCGAGCGAGGTCGCGACGTGGATCTCGACGAAGTCGTCCATGTAGCCCCGCACCTCGTCGCGCACCGCGCGGTAAGGCGAAATGGCGGCGGTCACGGCGACGACGCCATTGCGGGCAAGGAGGCTCGCGACGAACCCGATTCGCCGGATGTTGATGTCGCGGTCTTCTTTGGAGAACGTGAGCCCCTTCGAGATGTGCTCTCGCACCTCGTCGCCATCGAGCAATTCGACACGATGGCCACGCGCCCGCAGCTGCGTCGACGACGATCTCGGCGATGGTGCTCTTGCCCGCGCCGGAAAGGCCGGTGAACCACAGGCAGAAACCGGTCGGCAGCGGGAGCGCAGGCGCGGTGGTCACGGGCGGCAGGTTACGGGAGGGGCGTCCCGGGATGAGATAATGGAGGTCTTGGACGAATCTCCGCGAGCACGATCACGACGGGCCTCAGCGAGATGACGATCACCCGCGCGAGGCGTGCGGCGTGTTCGGCGTGTACGCACCGGGCCAAGCCGGTCGCCCACGAGACGTACCTCGGCCTCTACGCGTTGCAGCACCGCGGACAGGAGTCTGCGGGCATCGCAGTGAGCGACGGTGAGACGATCACCGTCGTCAAGGACATGGGCCTCGTCACGCAGGTGTTCGACGAGCGCCACCTCGCACCGCTCGAGGGCCACCTGTCGATCGGGCACGTGCGCTACTCCACGACCGGCTCGAGCACGTGGCGCAACGCGCAGCCGGTGTACCGCTCGGTCGGAGATGTCGGCTTCTCGTTGGGCCACAACGGCAACCTCACGAACACCGAGGAACTGTGCCGGGAGCTCGGCATGTTGCCGGGCGTGCTCACTTCCGACAGCGAGTTGATCGGCGAGCTCCTCGCCGGTGAGTACGGCGAGCGAGTCGCGATCGGACGGGCGCGACCTCGAGATCGCACTGCAGCGCGTGCTGCCGCGATCTCGAGGGCGCGTTCTCGCTGGTGCTGATGGACGAAGCGCACCTGTTCGGGGTGCGCGACCGGCACGGGTTCCGGCCGCTGGTGCTCGGTCGCACCGACGGCGGATGGGTGCTCGCGAGCGAGACCGCCGCCCTCGACATCGTCGGCGCGCACTTCGTGCGCGATGTCGAGCCGGGCGAGCTCGTCGCGATCGATGCCAGCGGCGTTCGTTCGTTGCGTTTCGCGGAACCGAACCCGAAGCTCTGCTTGTTCGAGTTCGTGTACATCGCGCGACCGGACACGAATCTCTACGGTCAGAACGTGCACAGCGTCCGCCAGCGCATGGGCGAGGAGCTCGCGCGCCAGGCGCCGTGCGTTGCCGACATGGTGATGCCGGTACCGGAGTCGGGTGTACCGGCCGCACAGGGCTACGCACGCGCCTCCGGCATCCCGTACGGCGACGGCTTCGTGAAGAACCGCTACGTGGGCCGCACGTTCATCCAGCCGACGCAGAAGGAGCGCGGCAAGAACGTCCGGCTGAAGCTCAACCCGCTGCGCGAGAACGTCAAGGGCAAGCGGCTGGTCGTCGTCGATGACTCGATCGTCCGCGGCACGACGACGCGCCAGACCATCGCGTTGCTGCGCGAAGCCGGCGCGACCGAAGTGCACTTCCGCGTCTCGTCGCCGCCGTACCGGTGGCCGTGCTTCTACGGGCTCGACACGGGAAGCCGTTCCGACCTGCTCGCCGCCGACATGTCGGTCGGCGAGATCGCCGACTTCCTCGGCGTCGACTCGCTCGCCTACCTCGATCTCGAACGCACGATCGCCGCGACCCGTGCCGGTGGCGAATCGTTCTGCACCGCCTGCTTCACCGGCGACTATCCGGTGCCCGTTCCGGATCACGACACCAAGCACGCGCTCGAGATCGAGAACCCCGCTGTCGTCTCGGACACGGCGTCGGGCGCGGTGTCGGGCACGACCGATCGCTCGTGAGCGCGCGACGACGACGAATTGACCTACGCCGACGCCGGTGTCGACACCGCCGCCGGCGAAAAGGCCGTCGAGCTCATCAAGGAGCACGTGCGTTCCACCTTCCGGCGCGAGGTGGTCGGCGACATCGGGGGCTTCGCGGGTCTGTTCGCCGTCGACTGGAAGCAGTACCGCGACCCGCTGCTCGTGTCGTCCACCGACGGTGTCGGTACGAAGTCTGAGATCGCCCGGCTCGCGAACCGCCGCACCACGATCGGCATCGACTGCGTCGCGATGTCGGTGGACGACATCGCGGCCCAGGGCGCCGAACCGCTGTTCTTCCTCGACTACATATCGGTCGGACGGCTCGTGCCCGAAGAGGTCGACGAGATCGTCGCCGGTGTCGCCGAAGGTTGTCGGACCGCGCGCTGCGCGCTGCTCGGCGGCGAGATGTCGGAGCATCCCGGTTTGCTCGCGCCGGGCGAGTTCGATCTCGTCGGCTTCGCGGTGGGCATCGTCGACCGGGCGAACGTGCTGCCGCAGCGCGTGGAGTCCGGCGATCGCATCGTCGGGCTGGCGAGCCCGGGCCTGCGTTGCAACGGGTACTCGCTCGCACGTGCCGCGCTGCTTGGACCGCGCCGGACGCGCGCTCGACGAGCCGGCATGGCCGGGCGCGGCCCACAGCCTCGCCGAGGAGCTGTTGCGGCCGAGCGTGATCTACGCACCCGCGATGTTGCGCATGGCCCACGACACCGATGTGCATGCGTTCGCGCACATCACCGGCGGCGGCATCCCCGGCAACCTCGCTCGTGTCCTCCCCGACCGCTGCGACGCGGTAATTGCCAGGAATGCATGGGATGAGCCCCGAATCTTCCGTGAGATCGAGGTCGCCGGTGTAATAGGTTCCGACGAGATGGGACACGTCTTCAACCTCGGACTCGGGATGCTCGCGGTGGTGAGCGCCGAGGACGCGCTGGCGCGCGGTCGACGTCGCCCGCGCGGCCGGGCACGACGCGTGGCTCGTCGGCGAGATCGTCGACGGCGTTGGGCGTGTGCATTGGGGGCCACAAGCCTGATGCCGCGCCACATCCGACGCTTTGCGGCCGTCATGGCCTTCGTCGCGTGCGCGATGCCGCTGTTGGTCTCGTGCCAACGGTCTCGTCGGTGCCGCTCGCGACGCGCCTGTGCAACGCGAACGCGCCCGTGCGTACGGGCGCGCTCACCGATCCGCAGATCCGCGAGCTCTCCGGCCTCGGCGCCAGCCGTACGTACGCCGGGTTGCTCTGGGCGCACAACGACTCCGGCGACCTCCCCCGTTTGTACGGGTTCGACCGGAAGGGTGCCTGGCGGGCAACGGTGAACGTGTCGGGCGCGAGTGCGAGCGACTGGGAAGACATGGCCGTCTACGGGAAGTCGCTGTACATCGGCGACATCGGCGACAACACCCGCAGCCGTCCTTCGGTCACGGTGTACCGCGTCGCGGAGCCCGCGTTCGGTGCGCAGTCCGCCGCGGCGACGTCGTTCGTGCTCCGGTATCCCGATGGTCCGCACGACGCCGAGGCGCTGATGGTGGATCCGATCGGGCGCCGGGTGGTGATCGTCACGAAGGAAGGAACCGGGCGTTCGCGGGTGTACACGATTTCGCTCGACCGGTCCGGCACGCTCCAGCACGTCGCGACGTTGAACCTCGGGAACGGTTCGATGGTCACTGCGGGTGACATTTCGGCAAGTGGTTCCGTCGTCGTGTTGCGGACCTACGGCGGCGTGTACGTCTGGGATCGCAAGGGGGGCGAGAACCTCGCGACCACGCTCGGCCGCTCGCCGTGCCGGCCGCCTGCGCCGAACGAGCCGCAGGGCGAGGCGATCGCGCTGTCGCCGGCCGCCGACCGCTACACCACTGTGAGCGAGGGAACGGGTGCGGCGATCTCGGAGACCGTCGGCCGCTGACCGAGGCGACCAGCGCCCGGATGTCCGTGGGCGATATCTGGACTTTTGTCGAGTTATCGGCGGTATGAACCCGGCCCGGATCCGGCCTTTCTGACAGATTCTGTCCAATATTGCGGATACAGCTGATCCGCCCCGTACCCTGGCCTTCGAATCCGGGGGAGGAATTTCCAGGATCGGCAGGTTCGGGACTCGGGTACGCAGTGTGACACAACGTGACCGAGACCGGATCGTTTCACGGATGAACCTCGAGCCAACAAGGTGGAAGCAATGCAACCCAACGATGACGACGCGCTACTGACCCCGTCCGAAGTCGCGGCCATGTTCCGCGTGAATCCCAAGACCGTTACCCGTTGGGCCCGCGCCGGGAAGATCTCGGCGATTCGCACGCTCGGTGGTCACCGGCGGTTTCGTGCGAGCGAGATCCGCCAGTTCCTCGAGCAGGTCGAGGACGGCCGAGCGCATCTGACGCAGTGGCCGGGACCGGCGTCGATCCGGTGACCTCGCGCTTTTCAGGCGCGCGCTCTGCCAACTGAGCTACCCGGCCGCGTGACTTGTCTGGGGTCTCCCAGCGGTCCTGACGGGATTTGAACCCGCGGCCTCCGCCTTGACAGGGCGGCGTGCACTCCAAACTGCACCACAGGACCAGATTGTTCGTGCTCTGGCGTGCCCCCAGGGGAGTTCGAATCCCCGTTACCGCCTTGAAAGGGCGGCGTCCTAGGCCACTAGACGATGGGGGCTCGACTCCAACAGGAGACGAGCATCGTAGCGCAGGCACTGTTCGTCGCCATCGGCGGAGCCGTGGCTACCTTGGCGCAGATGCCGTGCCCCCGCCGCCGACGCGCGCGAGCGTGTGCGCTGATCGTCGTGCTGCTCGGGCTCAGTGCCGCCGGATGCAGCGGTGACGGCGACGGCGGCACGAGTCGGCCGACCGGTACCGCCGATGAGGTCGACGTCACCGCGCTGTGCCGGCAACTCGGCGTGCTCGCGACCCGGGCCGACCCGGTGGCGGCTGCCGACGTCGCCGACCCCGACGCCTTCACGACAACGCTCGACGACGCGGTCGACCAGTACGTCGCCGACCTGCGAACGCTCGACGAGATCGCGCCCGAAGCTCTGCACGACGCGATCGGTGACGTCAGTCGCGCGATGCGACGGCGCGACTTCGCGGCTGCGCTCACTGCCCGTGCGCCCCTCGACGCGTTCGCCGCAGCCGAATGTGGCGCGGCATCGACGACCACGACCGTCGCACCGACCGCTGGGTGAGACCGGAGTCAGCGCGCCTCGAGGACGAAGACGGGGATCTGCCGGTCGGTCCTGGCCTGGTAGTTGTCGTAATCGGGCCAGACCGCGGTCGCGCGTTCCCACCACGCTCGCTTCTCGCTGCCGGTCACTTCGCGCGCCCGGTAGTCGCGCACGTCGGAACCGTCCTGCAACGAGACGTCCGGGTCCTCCAGCACGTTCAGGTACCAGACCGGATGCTTCGGCGCACCGCCCATCGACGCGACCACCGCATACGTGCCGTCGTGTTCGACGCGCATCAACGGCGTCTTGCGGAGCTTTCCGCTGTGCCGCCCCTTCGTCCACAAGACGATGACCGGCTTGCCCTTCAGCTCGGCACCTTCGGTGCCACCGCTCGACTCGTACTTGTCGACTTGTTCCCGCACCCAGGCCGCTGGACTCGCTTCGTACGAACCGTGGAGAGGCATCACCGCGAGTCTAGGAAGACATGTTCATGGCTCCCTCCGCTGCGCGCCGAGGGGCGGCTTCGCCGCGGGCGGGGCTCCGCTCGTCCGCACGGGTCAAGCCGATCGTCAGCGTGACGTTCCGCTCCCCCGTGATGGTTCCCGCCGCGTCACGCGCGCGCAGCGTGTACTGGTAGTCGCCCGGCGGCACGACGCATTCACCGGGGACCGAGCTCACGACCGGACAGATCGGCGCGCTGCCCGACGGGTCGGTGAAGCTGATCGACGGCGGCCCGCTCACGGTGATGCTCGCCGCGCCGGATACCGCCCACTGCAGCATCGGTGCGTTCGCCATGAGATACACGGGCGGGGCCACTGTCGGGGTGATCGTGAGCGTGATCGTCGGAGGCGGTGGCGGTGCGGTCGTCACCACCGGTGGGCTGGTCGCCGGTGGGTCCGTCGCCGGTGGACCGGTCGGGTCGACGAGCACGGGTGGTGACGCGGTCGGATTCGGCCCGATCGGCGACGTCGGCAGTGCGCCGGCGGTGGTCGTGGTGGTCGTCGAGGTCGTCCCGGATGTGGCGACGGTCGGTCCCGCGATGGAGTCGCGGACCAGGTCGGCCGAGTTGTCGTCGAGTCGCGACGCGCCGACCCATGTCGCGAAGAGGATCACCGCCGCGGCCGCGACCGCACCGAGCGCAAACCGCCGCCAACGCCCGGTGTGGTTCACCGCCCGAGACATCGGGTGCAACTCGGTCGTCGCAGGGTGCGCGGCCGCGTCCGCCGGCGCGGTGGAGCCCTGCATCGGTGCGCCCTGCGCCATCAGCGCGGCCGCGACCTTCGCCTTGAGCGCGGGGAGGCTCAGGATCGGCAGGGCCGCGAACATCGCGGCGGGCGAGAGCCGCTGCTTGCGCCGGCCTTCGCACTCGGCGCACACATTCGCGTGCCGGTCGATGACGCGCACAGCATCGGCGTCGAACTCGTCGGCCTCGGCGGCGACGAGCTCGGCCCGCAGTGCCGCGCACGACGGCGTGCCGTCACGCCAGAGCGTGCGCGCACCGACCGCCGTACCGAGTCGTTGCCGAACCCTGTGCACGAGCTGGTTCGCCGCGTTGCGATTGATACCGACCACTTCGGCGACCTCGTTCGGCGTGAGACCGTGCCGCAACTGGAGATCCAGTACATCGCGGTCGCGCTCGCCGAGCGCGTCTGCCGCATCCCACAGCAGCGCGGCGACCGACGCGTTCGCGGCGACCTGCGCCGGATCGTCGATCGTGCCGATCAGGTCTTCGGGTCGCGTCTGCGCCCGCTCGATCATTGCGAGCTGGGTCTCATCGACCGGCCGTGAGCGCTGCTCCTTGCGTTTGCGATTGAGCGCGCCGTTGCGCCCGATGCGCAGCAGCCACCCGCCGAACGCGTGGTCGTCGTCGAGCGTGTCGATGCCGCGCCACGCCGCGACGAACGCGTCCTGAGCGACGTCGGCAGCGGCCTCTTGGTCGTACAAGATGCGGAACGCCAGGTCGTGCACACGATCGAACCACTTGTCGTAGAGACGCCCGAAAGCGTCGGGGTCGCCCGCCGCGAAGTGCCGCGACGAGCCGTGCATCCTGCGCGCCGCGCCGGTCAGGTTCCGCGGTCTCGGAGTCCTCGGGAGGCGAGGGAGGTTCTGTCATCTGCCGTCCATGACCCACGTCCCCGACGCGCGCTTACGCGGCGCCGCGCCGAAAGTTTCTCGCGAAACCGCGTAATCGCGGTGCCGGCTCGTGGTTCAGGAGCACCGAACGGACCCGGACCGCCGGGCCTCGAACGAAACGGAGCCAACGATGCTGCGTACTTCCAAGCTGCTGACACTGGTCGCCGGCGCGAGTCTCGCCCTGTCTGCGTTCGCCGGCACCGCCGGCGCCGCCGGCCCGGCCGACAACCCCGTCGACGACATCCAGAACAACCCCTGCGCCGGGAACCCGGACCTCCCCGTGTGCCAGGGCGACCCCGACCCCGACGACGACGGCCCGACGGTCGACCAGCCCGATCTCGACTGGTGCTTCTCGATCGCACCCGAAGAGGACTGTGCGAGCACCGACGACGAGGACCCGGGTGAAGAGCCCGAAGGCGGCGGCGAGGTCCCGACCGCGGATCCGGCCGACGCGGTGTCGGGCTCACCGAACTTCACCGGCTGACCCCGTTTCGCACGACGTTCCCTCTTCGTCCGAAGGAGCAGAGCTGTGAGAACCGTACGTGTACTTCCCGTCCTCGTCGTCGCCGTCGCGCTGTTCAGTGCATGCGGCGGTGAGGACACGGGCTCGTCGTCCGGGCGGGCGGAGCGGGCGGCGCGGGCGCCGGCCACGAATGGACCGGCGCCCGCGGCTCCGACCGAGTCCGCGCTGACGCAGGTGTTCGGACTCGTCGCCACTGCACACGGCGAACTGCCGGTGTACACGACCGCGCTCGATGCGGCACCAGCACTGACGCTCGGTGCCCACACCGAGTTCGGATCACCCACGACGGTGCAGGTCGTCGCTTGGGGCGGCACCGACGGCGAGTGGCTGGAGGTCGCGCTCCCGGTGCGGCCGAATGGTTCACGCGGGTTCGTGCGCGCCGACGATGTCGCGCTCGCCCGCGTGAACCACACCGTCGCGGTCGACCTCGGCGACCGGACGCTGCGCGTCGTCGATGCGGCCGGCACGGTCATGCTCGAGACGGCCATCGCGATCGGCTCGCCCGAGAACCCGACGCCGGTCGGCAGCTTCTTCGTCACCGACGTGCTCGACACCGGCGACGACGGCTCGGACTACGGACGATTCGCGATCGGGATCTCCGCCCACTCCCTGGAACTCTCCGAGTTCGGCGGCGGCGACGGCCAGATCGGCATCCACGGCACGAACCAACCGTCGAGCATCGGCAAGAACGTGAGCCACGGCTGCGTGCGGGTGCCGAACGACATCGCCGTCGAGCTCGCGTCGATGCTCCCGCTCGGCACACCGGTGTCGATCTCCTGACGACACGACGCGTGCCTCGTCGGGCGGGCGGCAGATGCCCTCTGTGCAGAGGCGATCAGTTGCCGGCGAGGTGCCGGAGGAGATCGAGTAACGCGGCCTTCGACGGACGCCCGGACTTCGGTTCGTCGTCGGTCGTGAGCTGTCCCGCGAGGCGTTCGAGATCGTCCGCCGACAGGTCGTAGCCGTCGAGCGCGGCACGAGGATCACGGTGGAGTGCATCGCGGAAATTCGGGTCGATCGCCAGCCGATCCATCGCCTCTTCGATTCCGGCCACCCGTCCCCCTCCCGAGAGCCTGACGCGCGCGGGGCGAGCACCGATTCCGTCCTGGTGCCCGCCCCGTCGCGTCTTACCGCCCGTGGTCCACCCTGCGTCGTGGACGTGCCCAGACAACCACGGCGACCGCGGCCGTGTCCTGAGTCAGGCTTACTCAGTTTTGGCGGCTCAGGCGCGTGGGCGAGCCCGTCGCGACCCTTCACGCCGAGCTTGTCGTAGGCGCGTTGGAGGTGGTTCGCGACCGTGCGCACGGAGAGGAACAGTGCCGCGGCGATGTCGGGGTTCGAGCGGCCGCACGCCGCAAGCGTTGCGATCTCCAGTTCGCGCCGAGTCAGCGTCGCCGCGTCACCCACCAGCACGAGGGCAGGCGTCGACACGCCTCCGGCTGCTCGGGCGAGCTCGTGTGCCCGTTGTGCATGCCGTTCGGCAGTACGCCGGTCGCCGGCCCGACGCACAACGCCGGCCGCGTGGGCGGCGGCCTCGGCGCCGAGCACCCGGGCGCCGATCGCGGCGAAGTTCTCCGCCACGGCGGCGAGGCCTTCGGCGTCCTCCTTACTGAACGCGATTGCGTGGTCGCGTTGCATCTCGGCGAGTACGCCGTCGACCTCGGACGCGGCGTCTTGCAAACGGTCGACGACGTCGCCGGCGAACCCGAGTCGCACCTGATCGTGGAGGGCGGCGACCTCGAGCGAGTGAGCGCCCTGTTCGGATGCGAGCGCGATGGCGTCGTCGATGAGCCGCCGACCGTTTCCGAGCTCTCCGTGGGCGACGGCGCACCACCCTCGGGCTCGCAGCACGTCGCTCTGCATCATTCCGAACGGCCGGCCGGGAAGCTCCAGCGCGGCGGCGAGCAGCCCGTCGGCGGCACGATCCCCAACCGTCATCGCCGAGAGTGCAGCGCCGGCGAGGCACCAGCGCTGTGGTCCCCGCTGACCGATGTCGCCGAACGCAGCCGCACCCTCCGTGAACCAGCGCAGCGCAGCGCGAGGATCTCCGAGCCACGTTCCACGGCCGAGCATCAGCGCGAACCAGGCGTGGCCTTCACGGGCGCCGTCGTTGACGGCCTGGGTGTAACCGAACGTCGCGGTATCCGTGGCCTGCTGGAGCGCGCCCGCTTCGATGAGGGCGAGACACCGCGACACGAGATGGATGCCGGGATCGGCCATCGCGACCTGCTCCCCGAGCTCGAGGTGGATGAGCAGCGCGCGGTCGGCGAGGGCCAGCGCTTCATCGGTGCGACCGGTGACAGCGAGGGCGGGAGCACCCGCGATCGCGCCGACGACCAACGCGCGCGGGCTGTCGGCCCGCTCGACGATCACTTCGGCTTGCTCGATGGCGCGGGCGAGGTGCCCGTTCAGGAGGTCGTACGTTGCGAGCTCACCGAGCAGCTCGTCGCGCCACGCGCCTTCGGGCAACTCCCTGACCGCGTCGCGCAAGATGGTCGTTGCGTCCTCCCGCCGGTCGAGGCCCCAGAACGAGATCCCGGCGCGAGTGAGCGCGACGAGCGCATGCTCTCGATCCAACGTCGCGAGCGCCGCGGCCCGTTGCAGCGCGACCTCACCTTCCTCGGGACGACCCAGTCGGGCGAGCACTTCGCCGAGCAGATGGTGCGCCATCATGTCGGCCCGGTCGGTAGCAATGGCCGCGCGAGCGAGTCGCTCGGCCAGGGCGTAGTCGTTCGCGAACCACGCGTAGTGCGCCGCATCAACGAGCTCGGCGGGTTCGATGGAGCTTCCCGACGCGAGCGCCCACACGGCAACGCGCATGCGGTCGTCCCGGCGGCGAGCACCCGATGCGCGGACCGCCTCGGACAGTCGGCGTTCGATCGCCATCGCCCGGAGCGCAGGCAGTGTGTTCCGGACCACTTCCCCGTGCACCGGATGCGCGAGTCGGACTTCGCGGCGACGCCCGTCGACGTGGAATCGGATCAGGCCCCGCGCCTCGAGCACCTCGATGTCCTCGACCGCGCCGAGCGCCGACATGATGTCGAGTCCGAGCGGCTCACCCAGCGCGACGAGCTCGAGCGCAGCGCGCGCACTGGCGCTGAGGTCCTGGAGTCGGGCGTCGATCAGCTCGCTCAGCCGCGCGCTTGCGCCGAGGGGAGCGACGAGCCGCCAGACGCGGTGTTGGTTGACCAGCAGGTTCGTCTCCTGGGCGCCGAGCAGCAGCTCTCGGAGCAGGAGTGGATTGCCTTCGCTCGATCGCCACAACTGGTGGGCGGCGGCTCCGTCCACGTCGCTGCCGAGCGCGACCGAGAGCAGCCGTTCGGTGTCCGGGCGGTCGAGCGGGCGCACGTCGATGCGGAGAGCCAGTTCGTCCTTCCACAGCGCCGCGATCGCATCGGACGTGGCCTCACCCGAACGCAAGGTCACGACGACGAACACCTTCGGGTTGCGCGCGAGATAGTGGACGACGGTCGATGACGCCGCGTCGAGATGCTGCGCGTCGTCGACGAGCAACATCAACGACCGATCCCCGCAGCTCTCCACGAGCGCGCGTGCGGCGCGAACGAGTGACGCCGAGCCGATGTCGGCGTCGGGTTCGGCCGGGAGCAGCGGTGCGAGCGCAGCCAAGGGGATGGTCGCCGCCGCCCGCGTGGCCAGCGCCGATGCGGTCACGAAGCCGGCCGCTTCGCCGAGCCGGAGGCACTCCGTCGCGAGGCGTGTCTTCCCGACGCCGGCCGCGCCGGAGAACACCACCCCGCCGAGCCCCGGACGCGAGAGCGCAGCCTCGACCGCATCGAGCTCGCTGCGCCGGCCGACGAGCGGCCACGGCTTCAGCACGGGGCAAAGGGTACAGAAGCGCCACACGCGCATGCATTGCAGGGAACCGATCGTCGATTCGACGTGCGGCGCCGTGGCTGCCCATCGGTGCCAGTCAGATCCTCATGGTCGCGGCAGCCGTCTCGTTGATCGCCTCACGGAGGCGCAGGTCGTTCGTGCTCTCGTTCCGTGACTTTCGGCCCGTCTGCGCTCGTCGCGTGACGCCGCGCATGACAGGTCCAGCAGCGCGCCTCGAGCTCGGACACAACCGTTCGCAAGGTGTGCGCGTACGGCGGGACGTGGTCGTACTCGAGAAAATCGGTGGTTCCGCAGTCGACGCACGCGCGGTCGCGCTCGCGCACCACGCGTCGCTGCCGCGCCGACGGATGGCGCCGGCGACCCGATGCATTGATCGGGCGGCCTTCAGCGTCGTGGATCAACGCGCGCAGGAACGCCGCCGGCGCGATGCGTTCCACTGACGCTGCCTGCGATCGGGGTCCCGTCGTCGAGGGAGCAACCATCGGCGCGCACGTGCATGATCACCTCGGCGTCGACGCCGGTTCCGCCTCCCTGCGCCACACTGACGAGCGCATCGGCGCGCTGTTGCGCAGTCGAGGGCCACGCTGCGTCCCTGGCGTCGGACGCGTCCGCGGACGCGTCGGGCTGATGCCGGCGCACCACCGAGTCGATCGCCTGCGTCACGACGGCCGCGTCGGCGGGCGCGAGGCGGAACCAACCCACAACGGTGCCATCGACGTCCACCTTCCACCCGAGACCCGCGCGCCGCGTGCTGGCGGGCCTCGGTCTCCTCGGGGGTCTCTCGTTGCTGCTGCCATGCGGCCAGCGCGCATCCGAGCTTGCCCGCCTGCACCCGTTCGGCGAGCGCGGACAGCTCTGCCTGGTTCTCGGTCGTCGCGACACGGGTCAACGTGCGGATCTTGCTGTACGACAGCCGACCGGCGGCGAAGGCCTCGTCGAGCATCTCCAAGGCGCCGAGCGCCCGACCGACGCGCAGCCACTCCCTTGCCGTGCACACCTCCATACCGAGGGCGTCAGCGACCCAGTGCGCGCACGTCGCCGCGCCATCGAGTGCCCACTCGTGCGAGACATCGAGCGCGACGATGAGATGCGCCAACCGGCGCTGCTCGGTCGACAAGCGCGCACCGGCCTCGACCACCTCGGCCCGCAACGACCCATTGCTGCCTTGCCCGCGGATTGTTCGCGGCTCATCCGATACAACCGACATCTGCGCTCCTGTGCTCGCGCGGTTCGTGTCTGTCGGTCGGCCGTCGCAGCAGGCTGACGAGCTGTGAGCATCAACCTACGCAGGAGGTGAGACACCACGGACCGCGAGCGAACGGTCACGCGTCCGCGGACGCGTCGGGCAAACTGGAGCGCTCCGGGTCGCTAGCTCAACTGGCAGAGCAACGGGCTTTTAACCCGCAGGTTCAGGGTTCGAGTCCCTGGCGGCCCACACATCAGGCCCACAGCAGGCCCACAGACCAGCGACGAGCTGTCCGCGGCGACGCGACGTAACCGGGGGTAAACCATGGAGCGACCACATCCCTTCTGCCTGTCCCTGGAGAAGTCTGATCGACACGAAGCAGGAACTCCTCGGTCTCTCCTCCTGGGCATGGCTGCGGCTGCGGGCGCGCATCGAGGGGATGACCGACGACGAGTACCTGTGGGAGCCCGCGGCGGACGTGTGGACGATCCGACCGCAGGCCGACGGGACGTGGATGCCGGACTCCAGCGACGCGCCGACGGACCCGTCACCCCTCACGACGATCGCCTGGCGCATCGCCCACATCACCGACGTCCTCGCGCAGGAGCGCAATGGCTCGTGGCTCGGGCTCGAGGTCGTCGCGCCCGACGATCTCACGGCGGAGCCGACGGTAGAGCTCGCGATCGCGCGCCTCGAGCGCGCGTACCGGATCTGGCAGGGCTATCTCGACCTGGTTGCCGAGGACGCGCTCTGGGTTCCGCTGGGTGAGATCGCGGGTCCTTACGCGCGCGCGACGCGGTACGCGTTCGTGCTGCACGAGCTCGACGAGCTGATCCACCACGGCGCGGAGGTGGCCCTCATGCGCGACTTCTACCGAGTGCGTTCCGCCACGGCGTGAGATCCAGCTCGGGGTAGCGCAGCGCGGTGAGGTCGAGGAGCTCTGGCGTCCAGATTGCGTGGCCGGGCGCCGGGAAGCCGAGCAGCTCGAGCTCGCGCGGTGTCGAGCGCTCCACGAACTTCACGAAGTTGTGCGCGGTCGCGCGCGGTTGGATCGCGGTGAAGGCGATCCATTCGTGGCTCGCGGCCTTGTAGCTCACGTTCAACAGGAACCGCGCGCCGTTCGGCTCGGTCAGGTCGACACCTCGGTGGAACACGTCGGTTCGGTAAGCGAGGACCGAGCCGCGCCGGCCACGCGCCGGTTGCTCGGCGCCGTAGACGTCGAGGTGCTCGTCGGGCCGGAGGAACGGCGTCGTCGACGGGACGTGGCGCGTCGCGTCCAGCGGAACGAGGTGCGTCGGCGCGGTGCCGTCGGTGACGTCCGAGAGGTACACGAACGTCTCGACGTGCCACCACTCTGCGTCGGGGTGGGCCGGGAGCCACGAGTGGTTGCGGTCGGTGTGCAGGGGCTGCTCGTAGTTCGCGGCGCCGGTGTACTTGGCGTTGACCTGCGCTTGATAGAGCCGGATTTCCTGCGTGTCGAGCGCGCGGACCACGAAGTCGACGATCGCGGGGTGCACGCACAGGCGGTTCAGCCGGCCACCGGGGAACGGGAACTCGGCGCCCCAGCGGTGTTGCTCCGGTCGGAATCCCGGTCCTTCGGGCGGCCACCGGAACCGATCCCGCGATGGCGGCGGGACGCCGAGGTACTGCTCGGTGACGCGTCGGGGATCGGCGTGGTACTCGGCCGCGGTCGGCAACACACGGTGCACGTCCTCGAGTGCGGCGTCGATCGTTGCCGGATCGATCAAACCTTCGAGCAGCGCCCAACCCTGCTCGCGCCACGACGCGACGTCGTCGTCACTCGCTCGATTCGGTCCCCGCTCTCGCTCGCATCACCGACCCGTGTTTCTCCCGCCACCCACCCATTAGCGTTCTCGGAATGGCAACCACGCGAAACTGCCCCGCGCTGGGATCTCACCCCCATCTTTGCCGGAACCGACGACCGCGCGTTCGCCGGCGCGCTCGAAGGGATCTACGCCGGGGTCGACCGGCTCGTCGCGTTCTTCGACGAGCACGACATCCGCGACCAGCCGCCGCGGCCGGTCACCGATGCCGACATCGCGACGCTCGAGTCGGTGCTCACCGACGTCAACGACCTGCAGACCCAGATGCGCATCGTGAGCACCTTCCTGTACGCGCTCGTCACCACCGACTCGCGTAACGACGCGGCCAACGCCGACATGGTCGAGCTGCAGACCCGCAGCGCCGCGTTGGGGCCGCTGATGAAGCGACTCGGTTCATGGCTCGCGGTCCTCGGTGTGGACGAGTTCGCCGCGCGCAGCACCGCGGCCGGCGAGCACGCGTTCGCGCTGCAGAAAGCGGCCGAGAACGCCGAGTTCCAGATGGACGAACCCGAAGAGGCGCTCGCGGCCGAGCTCGCGCCCTCGGCGTCGCTCGCGTGGCAACGCCTCCACGGCGACGTGTCGTCGCAACTCATGGTCGACATGGTCGTGAACGGCGAGCACGAACGGGTCCCGATGGCCCTCGCTCGCGGCCTGGCGACCCATCCCGACGCGGCGCGCCGCCGGGCTGCGTACGACGGCGAGCTCGCGGCGTGGGCGACCGTTGCGGTGCCGCTGGCGGCGGCGCTGAACGGCGCCAAGGGCGAGCTCGCGGTGCTCAACCGCCGGCGCGGCTTCTCCTCCGATCTCGATCCCGAACCTGCGCGCGAACAACGTGGACCGCGCCACCGTCGACGCGATGACTGCCGCCGTGGTCGACTCGCTACCGGAATTCCGTCGGTACTTCCGCGCCAAGGCACGCGTGCTCGGTCACGACGCGAACTCCCGTGGTGGGACCTGTTCGCGCCGGTCGGCAACGCGGGCGCGGTGTCGTGGGCGCACGCGACCGAGCTCGTACTCGACGCGTTCGGCGGCTTCTCCGACGACCTCAGGGGCTTGGCGACGCGCGCTTTCGACGAACACTGGGTCGACGCCGAGATCCGCGACGGCAAGCGCGGCGGCGCGTACTGCGCGTCGGTCGACGCCGATGTCAGCCGCGTGATGATGAACTTCGACGGCAGTCACGACTCCGTGTCGACGCTGGCCCACGAGCTCGGTCACGCGTTCCACAACGTCGCCCTCGCCGCGCGCACACCGATGCAGCGCCGGATGCCGATGGCGCTGGCCGAGACCGCGTCCATCTTCTGCGAGACGCTGCTCTTCGAGAGCTCGGTCGAGCACGTCGACGACGACGCCGAACGGCTGGCGCTGCTCGACACCTACCTCGTCGGCGCATCGCAGGTCGTGGTCGACATCCACAGCCGCTTCCTCTTCGAGAGCGAACTGTGCCGGCGCCGGAAGCGCACGGCCGTCTCGGTGGCCGAGCTCAACGAGATGATGCTCGACGCGCAGGAGACTGCGTACGGCGACGGACTCGACCCGCGCTACCGGCACTCCTACATGTGGGCGGTGAAGCCGCACTACTTCACGCCGTTCTACAACTGGCCGTACACGTTCGGGCTCCTGTTCGGCATCGGGCTCTACGCCGAGTACGCGCAAGATCCGGAGCGCTTCCGCCGCGGCTACGACGACCTGCTGTCGGGCACCGGGATGGCGGACGCCGCGACCCTCACGGCCCGGTTCGGCTTCGATGTGCGCGACCCCGCGTTCTGGGCATCGAGCCTGGCGGTGATCGTCCGACACATCGACAACCACGAACAACTGGCCGCAACCACGACGCGCGGGTGACGGACCTCGACGACCGGCTCGCCGCCGCCGTCGCCCGACCCTTCACCGGCTGGGACTTCTCGTGGGTCGCGGATCGGATGACGATCGAGCCACCGTGGGACTACACGCAACTCGTGCTCGATGCCGCGCGTGATTCGCCCGACCTGCTCGACATGGGAACCGGCGGCGGGGAGTGGTTGGCCGGACTGCCGGCGCGGCCGTCGCGCACGGTTGCGACCGAGGCCTGGGAACCGAACGTCGCGCTGGCCGCACGCACGCTCCGGTCGATCGGCGGGTCGCTCGTGCGCGACGAAGGTGCACCCGACAACGAGGACCAGCCCGACAACGACGCAGCATGCGAGGTGTCCACCGGCCGGCTCGCGTTCCGCAGCGGCGCGTTCACCCTCGTCGTCAACCGGCACGAGGCGTTCGTCGCGCGCGAGGTCGCGCGGATCCTCGCGCCCGGCGGCGTGTTCCTGACCCAGCAGGTGGACAACAACAACCTGCACGACTGCGCCGCGCTCTTCGCAGTGGAACCGCCGCCGCTCGAACCGTCCTGGCTCCCGGTCGCGGTCGCGCAGGTCGAAGCTGCAGGACTTGTCGTCGAGGACGCCCGCAGCGGCGTCGAACGCTACGTGTTCTCCGACGTCGGGGCGCTGGTCTGGTACCTGCGAGCGGTCATGCCACTCCACCCGGAGTGGGCCGACTTCGACCCGCTGCAACACCGCGACGCGCTCGCCGAACTCGACGACGAGATGCAACATGGCCGCCCCATCGCCATCCGCCAGCGTCGCATCCTGTTGCGGGCTCGCTCCTGAACGCCGACTCGGTCAGACGAGGCTGTCGATCCAGGCCCGGTGCAGTCCGGCGTACGCGCCCCCGACTCGATCAGGTCGCGCGGCGTCCCGTCCTCGACGACGCGCCCGTGTTCGAGCACGAGCACGCGATCGGCGATCTCGACCGTCGTGAGACGGTGGGCGATGATCACCGCGGTGCGGTCGGCGAGCAGCGTGCGCAACGCGCGCTGTACGAGCCGCTCGGACGGGATGTCGAGCGACGACGTCGCTTCGTCGAGGATCAGTACGGCCGGGTCGGCGAGGAAGGCGCGCGCGAACGCGACGAGCTGCCGTTGACCAGCGGAGAGCCGCGCGCCCTTCTGGTGCACGTCGGTGTCGTAGCCGTCCGGGAGGGCGCGGATGAAGTCGTCGGCGCCGATCGCGCGCGCGGCCGCGACGATCTCGTCCCGTGCGGCAGCGGGCCGGCCGAGCCCGATGTTGTCGGCGACCGAACCGCTGAAGAGGAAGTTCTCCTGCGTCACCATCGCGATCGCGCGCCGCAGGTCGGTCTCGCCGACGTCGCGCACGTCGATCCCGTCGAGCAGTACGCGTCCGGTGGTCGGGTCCCAGAAGCGCGCGGCGAGCCGGGCGATCGTGGTCTTGCCCGCGCCGGTGGCGCCGACGAGCGCGATGGTCTCGCCCGCGGGGATGTCGAGATCGAGATCCGGGCAGCACGATGTTCTCCCGGTACGCGAACGACACGTGGTCGAAGCGCACCGCGCCACGCGGGTGACGGAGCCGGATCGGTTCGGCGGGCTCGGGAACCGTGGGCTGCTCGTCGAGGACGCCCGAGAGCTTCTCGAGGCCGGCGGCCGAGGCCTGGAACAGGTTGTAGAACTGGCTGAGCTCCTGCATGGGCTCGAAGAAGCGCCGCAGGTAGAGGAAGAACGCGGCGAGCACGCCGACGCTCATCTGCCCGTCGATGACGAGCCAGCCGCCGTAGATCAGCACGACCGCCGTCGTGATGCGGCCGATGAACTGCACACCCGGCCCGTACGCAGCCGCGAGGCGCTGTCGACCATCGGTTCGCGTCGCGGTAGCGCGCGTTGAGATGGTCGAAGATCTCTTGGTTGCGGGGCTCTCGCCGGAACGCGTGCACCGCCTGGATCCCGCCGAGGCTCTCGACGAAGTGCACGATCACGAGCGCGATCGCGTCGCGCGTCGCGCGGTACGCCCGCTCCGAGTGGTTGCGGAACCAACGCGTGAGGAACCACAGGATCGGGAACGTCGCGATCACCGCGAGCGCGAGGCGGGCGTCGAGCAGGAGCATCGCGATGCCGATGCCGACGACGAGCAGCACCGACGTCACCAGCGTGACCACGCCGTACGTGAGCATCTGCTCCATCGCTTCGACGTCGGACGTCTGCCGCGAGATGACGCGCCCCGACGTGTACCGCTCGTGGAACGACAGGCTCAGGCGTTGGAAGTGCATGGAACACGCGCCGGCGGAGGTCGAGCAGCATGTCCTGTCCGACCCGTCCGGTGATGAGCAGGAACCCGTTGAACGTCGCCGCGCCCAGGAGCGTGATCGCGACGTACGCAACGACCACCGTCACGAGCGGCTGGATGCTGCCGCTGCCGTCGGGCAGCAGCGGCGGGATGCCGCTGTCGATGCCTTCCTGCACGAGCCAGGGACCCATGAGCTGGCAGAGCGTGTTCGCGACGATCAGGGCCGCGGCGACCGACAGCGGCCGGCGGTGCGGTCGCATGAGGACGCCGAGCAGGCGACGGCTCCGGCTCCGCAGGATCCCGGCGAGGCCCGGTTCCGAGATCGTCGACGTCTTCGGCGGCGACGCCGCGCCACGCGTCCACCTTCGCGTCGCCGGTGAGGTCGAGCGGTCCTTCGGCATCGACATCCGGGATCTCGTCGGGTTCAGGGCCGTATGAGCGTCACGCGATCGCCCGCCCTTCCTCCTCGGCCGCCTGGCTCAGGATCGCGGCGTAGCGCGGCTCACGACGGAGCAGTTCGCTGTGGGTGCCGACGGCGACGATGCGGCCGTCGTCGAGCAGCGCGGCGCGATCCGCGAGCGCGATCGTCGAGGGGCGGTGGACGACGACGAGCGCGGTGCGATCGGCGAGGATCGGACGCAAGGCTTCCTCGACGCGCGCTTCGGTGTGCACGTCGAGCGCCGAGAGCGGATCGTCGAGCACGAGCACGCGCGGACGGCCGATGATGGCCCGCGCGACCGCGAGGCGCTGACGCTGGCCGCCCGAGAGCGAGAGCCCCTGTTCGCCGATGCGGGTGTCGAGGCCCCACGGCAGGTCGTGCGCGAAGCCGGCCTGCGCGACGTCGAGCGCGGTCTCGATGTCGGCGTCGGTCGCGTCGGGGTGGCCGATCAGGAGGTTCTCGCGCACGCTCGCGGAGAACAGTGTCGGCTCCTCGAACGCGAACCCGACATGCGCGCGCAGGCTGCGCAGTGACGTGTCGCGCAGGTCGTGCCCATCGAGGCGGACCGTCCCGGTCGTCGGGTCGTAGAGGCGCGCGAGCAGCGTCGCGATCGTCGTCTTGCCCGCGCCGGTGGCGCCGACGAGCGCGAGCGTCTCGCCGGGATGGATCTCGAGATCGATGCCGCGCAGCACCGCCCGATCGGAACCGGGATAGGTGAAGTGCACGTTCTCGAACCGCACCTCGCCCCGTGCGTCCGCCGAGCGTGCCGCGCTCCGGGCCGGTCGGCGATCACGGGCTCGGTGTCGAACACCTCCCACACGCGGCCGGCCGCGGTCTCCGCTTCCTCCGCCATCGCGAGGATCCAACCCAGCTCTTCGATCGGCCACACGAGGATCAGCACGTAGGAGACGAACGCGACGAGGCCGCCGACGGTGAGGGCAGCCATTCGACACCGCGATCGCACCGGCGAGCAGCACCGCCGCGACCGTGAGGTTCGGGATGAGCACCAGCACCCAGATGAAGCGCGTGTGCACTCGCACCCGTTCGAGTTGCGTGTCGCGCAGGTCTCGGCACTGCGCGTCGTAGCGCTCGAACATCTCGCGGCCCGCGCCCGAACGCCTTGATGACCCGGATGCCCTTGGCGTCCTCCTCGATCGCGGTCGTGAGGTCGCCGGTCTGGTCCTGGATGCGACGGACGACCTCGTGATAATTGCGTTCGAACCGGCGGCAGAGCACGACCACCGGGATCGCGGTCGTCATCGTCAACAGCGCGAGCGGCAAGTAGAGGATCGAGAGCAGGACGAAGATCGCCAGCACCTCGACGACGATGACCAGCAGGAAGATCGCGCCGAACGACGCGAACCGCCGGACCAGAGAGAGGTCGGAGCTCGCGCGCGAGAGCAACTGCCCCGACTGCCAGCGGTCGTGGAAGCCGACCTCGAGCCGTTGCAGGTGCTCGTAGAGGTCGTTGCGCATCTGCGTCTCGACGTCGGTCGAGACGACGGAGAGCAGGTTGCGGCGCGCGTAGGTCAGGCCGAGGTCGAGGAACGCCAGCGCCGACCGTCAGTGCGAACAGCGGCCACAGTCCCGACGCCTCGCCGTCAGTGATCGGCCCGTCGATCGCGGCCTTCACGACGAGCGGGATCGCGAGCTGCGAAGCGATCGACACGAACGCGGAGAGCGTGATGAACACGACCTTCGCGACGTGAGGCCGCAGGTAGGGCAGCACTCGCCAGAGGGCTCGTTCCCGCACGACATTCTCCCGGGCGCGACGAAGACGGATCGCTCACAACGGTGGGAGACCCGATGTTACGAGTCCCTGTCGGTGCCGGCGAACGATTTTCCCGACGAAGGGTGCAGTACGGTCCCGCCCGTGCGCGAAGGACTGCTCGAGGGTCGTTGCGTGTTGGTCGTGGGCGCAGGGACGCAACCGAGTCCGGAGCCCGACGCCCCCGTTGGCAACGGACGCGCGATCGCGGTGCAGTGCGCGCGGGAGGGCGCGACCGTGGTGTGCGCGGACCGCGACGAAGCTTCGGTGCGCGAAACGGCCGCGATGATCACCGACGTTGGCGGCACGGCCCGGATCGTTGTCGGCGATGTCCGCGACGAGGCGTCGTGCACGGCGATGGTCGCCGACGCTGCGACCGAACGGCCCGACGGCCGGGAGGGTCTCGACGGGCTGGTGTGCAACGTCGGTATCGGCCGCGGTCGTGGCCTCGAAGGCACGAGCGCGGAGGACTGGGACACCGTGTTCGCGGTCAACCTGCGTAGTCATTTCCTGCTCGCCCGGGCCGCGCTCCCGGTGCTCGGGACCGGCGGCGCGATCGTGTTCGTCAGCTCGGTGGCGGGCCTGCAGCCCGGGAGCCGCCTGCCTGCGTACGACGCGAGCAAGGCCGGCCTGCACGGCCTGTGTCGCCACGTCGCGCTCGAAGCGGCCCGGCGCGATGTCCGTGCCAACGTGCTCGCACCCGGCCTCATCGACACGCCCCTCGGCCGCAACGCCACGCGCGGCCGACCCTCACGTGACCGCACGCCGGTTCCGCTCGGCCGGCAGGGAACGCGCGTGGGAGGTCGCGACCGTCGCGACGTTCCTGCTCTCGCCCGCCGCGAGCTACGTCACCGGTCAGGTCCTGCCCGTCGACGGCGGGCTCACGCTGATCTGATGCTCATGCCTTTCCCTGGTCGGCGGGCTCAGCGCCGGCTGGTCAGACGCCGCCACGATTCGAGGTCGCGCCCGTCCGCGGGCCGGCCGACGCGGGTCACGACATCGACGTCGGGTGACTCGGCCCGCAACGCGCCGGCGCGGCATCGGTCTTCGGGGCGCGTCGCGAACGGATCGAACCGGTAGTGGCGCATCGCGTTCTCGTGGGTGATCTTGTCGATCGTTTCGACGGGCAGCGACGCGAGCAATGCGGCGGCGCGCTCCGGCGCTTCGGGCCAGGTGCCGTCGGAGTGGGGGAAGTCGGACTCCCAGCAGAGGTTGTCGACGTTGAGGTCGTCCACGAGCTTGACCCCGATCGGGTCGTTGATGAAGCAGCAGAGGATGTGCCGGTCGAAGATGTCCCGCGGGCCTGCGTACGCGCCGAAGTCGTGCTTGGTCCAGCCCGCGTGACGGTCGTGGACGTGTTCGGCCCGCCAGAGGAAGTACGGGATCCAGCCGACATCACCCTCGGTCAAGGAGAAGCGCAGGTCCGGGAACCGGTGCCAGAACGGAGCCCACAGCAGGTCGACGAGGGTGAAGATCGACATCGTCGACGACAACGTCATGCGCACCCCGGCGGGGGCGTCCGGCGACGACGGGATGGTGCGCGACGCGGACCCGACGTGGCAGCACAGCACCGTGCCCTCGTCGCACGCCGCCGCGAACAGGCGGTCCCAGTGGTCGGAGAAGATCGACGGCATCTGCAGCGCTTCGGGGTTCTCGCTGAACGTGACGGCATGGCAACCCATCGCGGCGAGGCGCCGGATCTCGGCGACGGAGGCGTCGACGTCGAAGAGCGGCAGGATCCCGCACGGGATGAAGCGGTCGGGGTACGCGCCGCACCAGTCCCCGATGTGCCAGTCGTTGTACGCCTTGATCATCACGAGGTTCGCGTCGCGGTCAGGTCCCTGGTTGAGGACCTGTCCGGAGAATCCGGTGAAGTTCGGGAAGTTGAGCCCGGCGAGCTGCCCGCCGGCGTTCATGTCCCGCACGCGCTGGTGGACGTCGTAGCAACCAGGCCGCATCTCGTCGTAGCGGGAAGCGTCGACGTTGAACATCTCGCGCGGCTTCCCGGCGACGGCATTGAGCCCGAGGTTGCGGCCCTTGACGTTGCCGTACCACCACTGCTCACCGCCGTCGTCGTCGGTCACGACGCGCGGTGCCTCGTCCCGGTACCGCGCGGGAACGTGCGCCGCGAACATGTCGGCGGGTTCGCAGATGTGGTCGTCGACGCTGACGAGGATCAGGTCTTCCGGTCGCAACGAGCCGAAGCGTACCCGCGCCGGTCGGGCCTCGGCAGGTCGAGGCGGCGATTTGCGCGCCAGAGTGCCAGGATCATCGGGTGGTCGGCGACTACGAGGCTGCGGCGGAAAGCGCTCGCGCCGCGATGGTGCAGCGGCTGCGCGCGATGGGAAGGAGCGAGGCAACCCTCGCCGCGTTCGCCTCCGTGCCCCGCCACCGCTTGGTCGACCGTTTCTGGACGTTGCCGAACCTGATCGGCGAGCGCCGGACAGTGGCCGTGGAGCATCGTGAGGGTGACGTCGCCGGTGTGCGGATGCTGCACGACGCGGACCGCGCGCTCGCGGTGAAGCCGCCGTCGCGCCACACCGGCGTCACCACGAGCACCGCGTCGGCGCCGGCCCTGCTCGCAGTGCAAACCGACCTGCTCGCGCTCACGCCGGGAATGCGCGTGCTGGAGATCGGTACCGGCCCGGGCTACTTCGCCGCGGTCCTCGCCGAGCTCGTCGGGCCCGGCGGCCGCGTCGTGACCATCGACATCGACGAACCGGTCGCGACCGGCGCCGCGTCTCGCCTGGCGCGGCTCGGATACGACAACGTCACGGTGCTCGTGCGCGACGGCCATGCCGGCGCGCCCGAGCTCGGCCCGTTCGATCGCGTCGTCGGCAGCGTGGGCTGCACCGACATCGCGGCCGCGTGGCTCGATCAGCTCGTTTCCGGCGGCAACGCGCTGATCCCGTTGCTGCACGGCGCCATGCACCCGATGGTGCAGCTCGACGCGAGCGGCGTTGGCCGGATCGTCACGCGCAGCGGCTATGTCGCGATACAGGGGGTGCAACACCGAGCCCGGTTGTGGCCGAACGCGCGTGCGGCCGCGGCCGCACCGTCCCGCGCCTCGCTCCCGCCGGACCTCGCCGCTGCGCTCGTCGTCACGCCCGACCGCTGCCAGCTCGGCGGTCTGGGCGAGTGGAACCTCGCGTTCTGGGTCGCGCTCCAAGATCAGCGCGCCGGTTCACTGGTCGAGCTCAACGACGGTGCCGGCTCCTCCGCTCGCGTCGACGCGCGTGCGGGCCAGGTCGCGTGGGGCGGGCCAACGGGTCGGGCGCTCGCCGTCGACCTCGTCACGCACGGCAACGAGTGGCTCGCGGCGGGGCGGCCGGAGGCCGAGGACTTCACGCACGCTTTCGTCCCACGAGGCACCGCGACCTCCGGCGACGGATGGGTCATTCCTCGCGTCGATCACGATCAGATCGTCGGCCTCGACCGGACGGACGGCGGTCGGTAACCGCGCCGCCGCCGACCGGCTCCTTCCCTGTGGTGGACACGATGAACCCGACTCGAGCCGAGCTCGCCGAGGTGGTCGAGGCGGCACAGGCCGGTGACAACCGCGCCTGGGCCGAGCTGATCGCCCGGTTCCAGGACGCGGCCGTCGCGATGGCCGTGGCGTACTCCGGCGACTGGGAGGGCGCTCCGGACGTCGCGCAGGAGGCGTTCGGTCTGGCGTACCGGAACTTCGCCGACTTGCAGGATCCGAGGGCGTTCCCGGGTTGGTTCTCGACGTTGATACGCACCGCGAGCGCGCGCCGCACCCGCCGCCGGCAACTCGCGCTCGTGCCGCTCGACGGCGTCGAGATCGCGGACAGTGACAAGGATCCCGCGTCGGTCGTGACGGACGACGAGGACTCGGTTCGTCTGCGTGCGGCAGTCGAACTGCTTCCGGAACCCGAACGCGCGGTCGTTGCGCTGCACTATCTCGGCGACCTGCCGTACCGCGACGTGGCGGCGTTCCTCGGCATCGGGTTGTCCGCCGCCAAGAAGCGAGCCTTCACCGCTCGACGCAGACTCAAGGAGACACTCCCGATGGTCACCGAAGCCCTTCGCGCCGCCCGCCCGTCGCGCGGCGAACGATTCCGCAACACGATCCTGCTCTTCGTCGCGATACCGCGACCACGACATCGAGACGGTGCGCACGCTCGTGAGTGCGGACCCGTCGCTCGCGCAGGCCACCGAGGACTGGTCGGTCGACGAAGCGCTCGAGGTCGGCCTCCCGTTCGCGTTCGCCGGTCGCGCGTCAGCGCTGATCCGCGCCGCGCAGACGGGTGATGTCGAGCTGGTGCGGGTCTTGGTCGATGCCGGAGCTCCCGTGCGCAGCGCGTGCGACTGCGCCGGCGCCGAGAGCCCGTTGTGGAACGCCACCGTCGGCGGTGACCGCGAGGTGGTCGAGTTCCTGCTCGAGGCCGGGGCCGACGCGAACGCGCCCGCGTTCGCGGGTGCGACGCCGTTGCACGTTGCGATCCAGCGGGGGCACCACCACCTCGTCCCGGTGCTGCTGGCCTCCGGTGCCGATCCCGATGCAGTCGATGTCTACGGTCGCAGCGCGTACGACTGGCTCGCGATCCGCGACCCGGCAGCGACGGCAACCACGCCCGACCCGTCGATGGTCGTGACGGGCATCCGGGCGCTCGACCTGTTCGCCCCGCTGCACCGAGGCGGAGTGCAGCACTGGCCGCCGGCGGTCGGGCTCGGGCAGACGGTGTTGCTGTACGCGATCGCGGATGCCGTGCGGCCGGCGAGCTTCTGGCTCCTCGGCTTCGAGCACGGTCCGTACAGCGAGGCAGGCGCGGAGCAGGAGAGCAAGGAGACGGGCGTCGACGTGACGGTCCGGCTCTCGTCCCGCGCCATGGATCCGGCAGCCCGGCGCGCGGAGTTCGGCCGCGCCCTCGGCGAGTGCCTCTCCAGCCCGGGCGACAAGCTCGTCGCCTTGCTGCAAGGCCCCGGCCACGCCCACGACGTGATGCTGGCGCTGCCCGCGCTCGCGGCCGACCCGTCGGTGATCGGCCCGATCGTCATCGAGCCGTTCGAAGGCACGTACCCACAGGTCGATCCCGAGCCGCCCGAAGGTTTCGATGCTCAGGTCGCGTTCGATGTGTCGCGTGCGCTGCGCGCGCTGTGGCCCGCGATCGACCCGGCGCGCACGACGAGTCGCCGCTACGCCAGCGTCCGTCACGAGCGCCTGGCCGTGGCTGCACGCGAAGCCCTCGCCGGGATCTCGCTCGCAGGCGAGCAGGAGGTGCCGCACCTGGTGCGCTATCTGGCGCAACCGTTCAAGATCGCGGAGCCGTTCACGTCGCGGCCCGGTGAACGGACGCGGTACGACGAAATGCTCGACCGGGTCGAAGCGTTGCTCACGCCCTGACATCCGGTGCGACCTGGTGGCAGGATGCGCGCATGACGACCGAACGATTCGAAGTGACGCGCACCATCGCCGCCGACCCCACGACGATCTTCCGGGTGCTCAGCGATCCTCACGGCCACGTGCTGATCGACAGTTCGGGAATGCTCCAGGATGCGACCGGCGAGCCGGCCAACGCGGTGGACGACGAGTTCGTCGTGCACATGGACCGCGAGTCACTGAACGACTTCCCGCTCGGCAAGTACGACGTGACCGTGCACATCACCAAGTTCGAGCGCGACCGCGAGATCGCCTGGACGATCTTCGGCCAGATCCAACCGCCGATCGGTCACATCTACGGCTACACCCTCGAGCCGACCGACGACGGCACCCTCGTCACCTCGTACTACGACTGGTCCGACATCGATCCGCTCTACCGAGAAGCGAAGATCTTCCCCATCATCTCCGAGTTGGCGATCCGGTCGACGCTCGGCATCCTCGCCCGCAACGTGGAGAAGACCGGGTCCCGCTCGGCCTGACTCAGGTCGGCCTCAGGTCGCCTCGCTCAGGTCGGGTCGAGCACCATCACGTGTATGGGTCGATCGGTGATCCGCGCCTCGTACGCGCTGTAGCCCGCGTACACGCGACCCGCGGCGCGCATGATCGCGTCGTGCTCCGGTCCGGGCGCGACCTCCCGCGCGACGACGTTCACCGTCGTCTCGTGGTAGCGGATCTCTGCCTTCGGGTGCGCGCGCAGGTTGTGGTACCAGTTCGGCGTCCGCGCGCCGCCGAAGTTCGTCCCGATCAACGCGATGCCGTCGCCGACCGGCACGCCGACCAACGCGGACGTCCGATGCTTCCCGCTCCTGGCGCCGATGGTGGTGACGAAGACCGTTCGCAGCCCCGCCAGGATCTCGGGCACCGTCCGACCCTTCGCGTATCTCGCCACGCACCCGGTCGGCGTGACGCAACGACTTCGAGAACAACCACGAGCCCGCGCGTGTGCTCGCGAACTTTCGCATCGCGCGCTGCGCGAGGTTCGGTCGCCGGTGCACATAGCCGAGCTGTTCGGCGAGGGTCATGCCGGCGGCCGCCACCAGCGTCAGCGCTTCTGGTAGGTGATGCCGGCGGCTTCGGCGTCCCACGTCGCCGCGGTCACACCTTCGTCGCGCAGGGTCCGCTTCAACACGCGGCCGACCGGGCTCCGGGGGAGCTCGGCGCGGAACTCGACGTAGCGCGGGAGCGCGAAGTACGGGAGCTGGTCGATGCACCACCGGAACAGCTCCTCCTCCGTCACCACCGCACCTTCCTTGAGGGTCGCAGTGATCTTGAGGTCGTCCTCGGTGAGCTCGCTCGGGATCGCGCACACCGCGACGTCGGCGACGGCGACGTGCGCCATGAGCACGCTCTCGACCTCGAAGCTCGAGATGTTCTCGCCCCGGCGCCGGAGGTAGTCGGCCTTGCGGTCGACGAAGAACAGGAAGCCGTCCTCGTCGACGCGCGCGATGTCGCCGGTGTGGAACCACAGGTTGCGGAGAGCGTCGACGGTCGCGTCGGGCCGGCCCCAGTAGCCCTCGAACATCACGTGCGGACGCTTCGGCCGCACCGCGATCTCCCCGCGCGCACCCGGCTCGACTTCCTGGTCGTCGTCGTCGAACAGGCGGACGTCGAAGTACTCGGTGTTCAACACGCCCGCCGCGTTGGGTTTGTTGCGCACGCCCGGCGGCTGCCACGACACGAGGCTCGCCTCCGTGAGGCCGAACGCGCCGCTGAACGTCTCGATCCCGAACCGGGCGCGCAGTTGGTTGTCGATCTCTTCGGGCAGGGGCGCGGCACCGAGCAGGCGCAGGGTCGTGTTCGCCTCCGGCGCGCCCGATTGCGGCATCTCGGGTCGGTCGACGTCGTTCGCCAGCAGATAGGCCATCGTGCCGAGCGTCGACGTGATCGTCGCGCCCACCCGGTTCATCTCCGGCCAGAAGTTCGACACCGAGAACCGGCGGTAGATCGCACCGCGGCCGCCGTACACGAGCGAGCCGAGCACCGCGGTGACGAGCGCGTTGTAGTGGAACAACGGCAACGGGGTCCACACGACGTCGTCGGCGGTGCGCTCCCAGCAGATGCCGATCTGGCGGGCCAACGCCTCGTGGTAGTTGTGGCTGAGCATGCAGCCTTTCGACGGTCCGGTCGTGCCGCCGGTGTAGATGAAGGTGGCGAGATCCGACGCTCGGATCGTCACATCGGGCGCCGCGTCGTCGCCGCGCAGCACGTCGTCCCACTGGTGCACCGCGACCTTGGCCGTCGCGTCCATCTCGGTGCCCCCGCCCGGATCGTCGTGGTCGTCGCAGACGATCACGTGCTCGAGCTCCGGCAGCTCGGCCAGCACCGGTGCGACGCGGTCGGCGAGCGTGCGTTGCACCACGACGACCTTGGCCCCCGAGTCACCGAGCTGGTGCCGCAGGTACTGGCCTTTGTACGCAGTGTTGATCGGCACCGCGATCGCGCCGCCGCGTACCACGCCGAACCACGACAGCAACGCCTCCGGGGAGTTCTCGACGAGGCTGGCCACGCGGTCACCGGGGCGTACACCGAGCTCGCGGAGCGCGTTGGCGAGGGTGCACGCCTTGCGGTTCACCTCGGCGGTGGTGAACGCGACGCCGCACACGTCGAGATATTGACCATCGGGGTCGTCGGAGAGGCGCCGCTCCAGCAACGCGGTGATCGTGTGCTGCTCGCCGCGTACCCAGGATCGTTCGGTCACGAGTGAGAATCTACGTCGCGCGATCGGGCGTCTGCCCGGGCTGTGAAGCCTTGCGCCTTCCGTGGTTACGCTGCCCGCATGGTGCACGAGTCGGGGTGGGCGAGCTGATGGACGACCTCTACTGGGATCCGTTCGATGTCGATATCGACGGTGACCCGCACCCGGTCTGGCGGCGCATGCGCGACGAAGCGCCGCTGTACCGCAACGACCGCTTCGACTTCTGGGCGCTGACCCGCTACGCGGACGTCGAGGCCGCGCACCGCGATCCGGCCACCTACAGCTCCGCCCACGGCACCGTGCTGGAGTTGATGTCGGAGCGGGAGATGCGCGGCGGGTTCATGATCTTCATGGATCCGCCCGATCACACGCAGCTCCGCAACCTCGTCTCGCGCGCCTTCACCCCGCGCCGGGTCGCCCAGCTCGAGACGCGCATCCGTGAGCTCTGCGCCGAGCTCTTCGGCGCCCAGCACGGCCGACCCGAGTTCGACTACGTGCAGGACTTCGCCGCGCGCCTGCCCGCCGAAGTGATCACCACGCTGTTCGGCGTGCCCGAGCCCGATCACGAGTTCGTGCGGAAGCACATCGACCTCGTCTTCCACATCGAGCCCGGTGTCGGCATGATCAACGACATCTCGCTCGAAGCGGGGAACGTGCTCAACCGATACCTGCACGAGCAACTCAAGGAGCGCGCGCAGAAACCGAGCGACGACATGCTCACCGGGCTGGTGCAGGCCGAGATCACCGACGAGACCGGGAAGGTTCGCAAGCTGACACCGACCGAGTCGACGACGTTCGCGAACCTGATCATCAGTGCCGGTACCGAAACCGTCGCCCGACTGCTCGGCAACGCCGCGGTCGTGCTCGCCGCCCACCCGGATCAGCGCGCGGAGCTCGCGTCCGACGCGTCGTTGATACCGAACGCGGTGGAAGAGCTGCTGCGCTACGAAGCGCCGTCGCCGGTTCAGGGCCGTTGGACGACGCGGGCCGTGGACCTGCACGGGGAAACAGTGCCGGCGGGCTCGAAGATCTTGCTGCTCACCGGCGCCGCGGGTCGCGACGAACGTCGCTATCCCGACGCCGATCGCTTCGACATCCACCGGTCGATCGACCACCACGTCGCGTTCGGCTACGGGATCCACTTCTGCCTGGGTGCCGCGCTCGCGCGACTCGAAGGACGCATCGGGATCGAGGAGACGCTGGCGCGCTACCCGACCTGGGACGTCGACCACGACCGCACGGTGCGGCTGCACACCAGCACGGTGCGCGGGTACTCGCAGGTGCCGATCACGGTCTCGGCGGCCTGAGCGTGGCTGTCGACAGGACGAACGACCGAGCGCGGCCGGCCGATCCCGAGATGTTGCCGGAGCCACCGCGCGGCCGCACCGACGGGCCCAACGTGCTCGTCATCGTCCTCGACGACCTCGGCTTCGCGCAGCTCGGCTGCTTCGGCTCCGACATCGCGACACCCAACATCGACGCGCTCGCGGCCAACGGTCTCCGCTACAACCGGTTCCACGTGACGTCGTTGTGTTCGCCGACGCGCGCCGCGATCCTCACCGGGCGCAACCATCACACTGTCGGTATGGGCATGCTGCCCGAGCTCGCGGTTCGCTACGAGGGATACAACGGCCGCATCCCGCGCTCGGCCGCGACGCTCGCCCGGCATCTGCGCGACAACGGCTACTCGACGCACGCGGTCGGGAAGTGGCACCTGGCACCGCGCGCCGAGTGGGGTGCGTCGGGCCCGTTCGAGCGGTGGCCGCTCGGTCTCGGCTTCGAGCGCTACTACGGCTTCCTCGGCGGCGACACCAACCAGTGGACGCCCGAGCTCAAGGCCGACAATCACTCGATCGAGCCGCCGCGCACGCCCGACGAGGGGTACCACCTGACCGAAGATCTCGCCGACCAGGCGATCCGCATGCTGCGTGACCAGCAGCAGGCGACACCGGGGAAGCCGTTCTTCACGTGGTTCGCGACGGGCGCGATGCACGCGCCGCATCAGGTGCCGGCCGAGTGGATCGAGCCGTACGTGGGCAGGTTCGACGACGGTTGGGATGCCTGGCGGGAGCGCGCGTTCGCGCAACAGGTCGAGAACGGCGTGGTGCCACCGAATACGACGTTGAGCGAACGGCCGAGCTGGGTCCGAGCGTGGGACGATCTTCCCTCCGAAGAGCAACGGTTGTACGCGCGGATGATGGAGGTCTTCGCCGGCTTCCTCACGCACACCGATCACCAGATCGGGCGCGTGATCGAGCACCTGCGCGAGAACGACCTCCTCGACGACACGCTCGTTCTCCTGCTGTCGGACAACGGCACCAGCGCAGAAGGTGGTCCGCACGGCTCGGTGAACGAGCACCGCTTCGTGCACGGGCTCGACGAGGACCTCGACGAGAACCTCGCCCGCATCGACGACCTCGGTGGGTTCCGTGCCTACAACCACTACGCCTGGGGATGGGCCTGGGCCGGCAACACGCCGTTGCGGCTCTGGAAGCGGTACACCTGGCTCGGTGGTGTGCGCACGCCGCTCATCGCGCACTGGCCGAACGGGATCGCCGCACGCGGCGAAGTGCGAGAGCAGTTCTGCCACGCGGTCGATCTCATGCCGACCGTGCTCGACGCGGCCGGCATCGCGCCCGCATCGGTCGTCGACGGCGTCGAACAGCTCCCGATCGAAGGCCGCTCGCTGCTGGCGACCTTCGCTGATGCGAGCGCACCCGCGCCGCGCGACTCGCAGTACTTCGAGATGCTCGGCAGCCGCGCGATCTACCAAGGCGGGTGGAAGGCGACCACCGACCACGTCGGCGGTCAGCTCGCGGTCGAACGCGAGCACATCGAAGGGAGCCACGTCTTCGACGAGGACAACTGGCTGCTGTTCGACCTCGCCCACGACTTCTCCGAGTCGCACGACGTCTCGGCCGAACAGCCCGAGCGGGTGCAGCAGCTCGTCGACAAGTGGTGGTCCGAGGCCGAGCGCAACCACGTGTTGCCGCTCGACGACTCGTTCATCGCGCGCGCCGCCGCGATGTACCGGCCCCCGTATGGTCCCCACTTCCGCACGGTGTTCGCGCCCGGTGGTGGATCGATCTCCGAAGACGTCATGCCGCCGCTCGGTGCGGGATACGTCGTCACCGCGCGCGTCGAGGTCGAAGGAAACGCCGAAGGCATCCTCTTCGCGCTCGGCAACTGGACCAACGGCTGCGCGCTCTATCTGCTCGACGGTCGGCTCGTGCACGTGTTCAACGGGTTCGGCAACGCGCATCGAATCGTCGCTTCCGAGCCCGTCCCCGCGGGCGCCCACGAGCTCTCGTACCGGTACGAACGCAACCGCGGGGAGCGCAACGGGATCCTGTGCGTCGACGGCCGTGAGGTCGGCCGCGGGGAGCTCCCGCACGACCTGCCCTTCCGATGGCAGATCGGGAGCGCCGGGCTCACCATCGGTTACGACCGCGGCTTTCCCGTCTGCGACGACTACGCGGTGCCGTTCCCGTTCACGGGCACGCTGCACGACGTGACGTTCGAGATCCCGATGCTCGCACCCAAGACCGGCACACCTGCGAACGAGACCGCCGCGCGCGCCGAGGTCGGCATCGCCCTGAAATCCGAGTAGCCCGAAGACACGTGGCTCAGAGCCCGTCGCCGACGTGCAGGCGGCGCAAGGTCAGGCGGGCGATGCGCCAGGCACCGTTGTCGAGGCGGTACTCCTCCTCGTAGTGGCCGTAGCCCACCTGCACTCGCCCGTCGGGGAACTGCAAGCGGTCGAACATCGCCGTGATCGCGTTCGCATGCGCGTCGTCCACGACATCGATCTCCTGCATGTGGCCGTGGTGCACGGTGTGGACACCGTCGAGCGCGCGGCTGACGTTGCGCGCGAACTGGTCCGCGCCCGTCGTGATCCCCCGGCTCGGATCGAGACCGGAGAGACGCATGTCGTCGGTGACGTCGACGTGCACGTCCGCGACGAACAGCGACGGGAACTCGTCCCAGCGCTTCTGGTCGATGAAGCGGAAGTAGCGGGCTTTGGTGACGCGTACGGCTTCGATGATCTCGAGTCGCCGGATCGCCCCAGTTTCTTCAGGCCGAGTTCGTCAGGCCGAGTGTCATCAGGGTCGACGGACGTCACGGGCCGAACCTAGTGTTCGCAACCATGAGCGACGAGCAGCACCCCTACGCCGAGCGCATGTTTCCCGCGCCGGTGGATCACGGCATCGCGCAGCCCGACCGCGCCGTGTGCAACGTGCGTTTCGGGACGAGCTCCTATCTCGAGGGTGCCGGTGGTGCGGGTGAACGTTGGTACGAAGGCGGCGGCAGCGCATCGGAGAAGGCGGTCGCGGAGATCGTCGTCTACCCACCGACGGGCGGCGTGCAGACCCAGGGCGATCCGTTCGAGCCGGTGAAGATCGGCGTGCTCGTCGACATGGACCTCGGGCAGCTGCTCGCGGACTGGATCGACCCGACCATCCTCGCCCTCGAGGACGCGCTCAACGAAGGCGCGTGGGGCCGCTCGCCGGTCGCGATCGTGACGTGCGACGCGCGCGGGCTGCCTCGCGAGAACTACCGCAAGCTGATCGACGGCTACAAGTGGCTCGTCGAGCAGGGCTGCGTCGTCATCCTCGGTCCGATGATCTCCGACAACTGCCTGACGCTGCAGCCGATCGCGGACGAGATCGGCGTGCCCGTGATCGGTTGGACCGGCGCGCACAAGTTCGCGAGTGACTACTGCTACACGGTCGCGAACGGCGACATCCCGACCGAAGGCGTCATGTGCGCGAACTGGCTGTTCCAGCACGACCTCCAGAAGGTCGGCATGTTCTGGGAGGTCGGTTCGTCGGGACGCGACTACGCCGACTTCTTCCGTGACGAAGCGATCCGGCTCGGGCTCACGATCACGCGAGAGGTCAAGCTCGAACCGAACCCGCGCAACTTGAAGGAGCACCTCTCCGAGATGCGCGACATGGGGACGGAGGGCATCTACTACGGCGGGTACGGCTACGCGACGTTCCACTTCGCCGACGCGTTCCGCGCCCTCGACTGGGATCCGCCGCGCGTCATGGGCACCGCGTTCATGTTCTATTCGAACTCGAACAAGTGGGCGGAAGGCCTCGAGGGCTGGCACGGCGTCGATCAGCTCGGCGAGGACGGCACCAACCCGAACTACGAGGCGATGTTGAAGCGGTTCGAAGCCCGCTTCGGACGGGCGACGCGCAACGTCGTCGTGGCGCTCGCGTACGACACCGCGCGGGCTGCGATCCACGGCATCGCCAATGCAAAGATCCCGACGCCGCGCGAAGTGCGCGACGGCCTCGACCGCATCCGCTGGATGCCGGCGACGAACGGCGGACCGGGAACGTACGTGCAGTTCGGCCCGGGCGACCACAAGGGCTACAAGGGCGACTTCCTCACGATCCGCGAGCTGCGCGGCGGCGAGCTCCGGTTCGACGGCTACTACCGGCCGGAGTGGCCCTCGAACAAGGTGTAGACAGCCCTCGGGATCGGAGCGCACATGGGCGATGCCGCCACGATCGTCGACGACGTGCTCGCCGACCACCCGCTCGCCGGGTTCTCGCTCGGAGTCGTGACACGCGACGGGCTGACCGACACCGTGTTGCGCGGCGTCGCGACTTCCGAACGACAGGTGGGGCTCGACACGGTGTTTCGCATCGGGTCGGTGACGAAGACGATGACTGCGCTCGCGCTGCTGCGGCAGTGGGAAGCCGGCCGCTTCGAGCTCGACGATCCGGTGAACGACCATCTGCCCGGCCTGGAGCTCGTCGGGAAGCCCGGATGGGCGGCACCCACGATCCGTCATCTGCTCACCCACACCGCGGGGATCGGCGAGCTGTCGGCATGGAGCGACGTGCGGCGACCGATGGTCGGGCTCGCGATCCCTGTCGGCCGCGAGGCCCCGAATGCCGCGGCGCGTTACGGCGGTCGTTTGCGCCTCGACGCAGAACCCGGCACGAAATGGGCGTACGCGAACCACGGCTTCAACGTGCTCGGGTATCTCGTCGAGACGCTGAGCGGCGAGCCGTATGCCGCCCACATGCGCTCGGTGCTGTTCGAGCCCCTCGGCATGGACGACACCGACGTCACGCGCACCGACCGCGTCGTCGATCAGCTCGCGACGGCGTACGTCAACCGCCGGAAAGGTCTCGCGTCGCCCAAGGACACGGACATCGAGACCCAGCCGGCCGGGTCCGTGTTCTCGACGTTGCCCGACATGGCCGCGTTACGCCGCCGCGCTGCTCGACGGTGGGCACGGTGTCGTGAAGCCCGACACGCTCACGACCGCATTCGAGCCGCACTATCGCCCGTGCCCGTCGCATCCCGGGATCGGACTGTCGTTCTTCCGCGCCGACGTGGGGGGCCACGTCACGGTCGGTCACGGCGGTGGGGTCCCCGGCTTCGTGACCGCGTTCGCGCTCGCACCGGACGACGGCGTCGGTGTGGTCGCGTTCACGAACGGCGGTGGACAGTCCGTCGCGCTCGCGGCGCACCGGGTGCTGTGCGCATTGTTGGGCGTCGAAGCGCGACCACCGCGCCGCAGATTGCAGCCCGAGCACTGGAACGACCTGATCGGCTACTACCGGCCCGATCCCGGTCCGCTCACGAACGCCCGCGTGCTGGTCCTCGGCGGAGGCGTGGAGATCGCGGTGCGCGGACGTCGGCTCGTGCTCCGTACGGCCACGCCACTGCCCGGGCTCGGAAAGGGCGTTCCCATGCGACCGGTGGACGACGACGGAAGCGTGTACGCCGTCGACCTCGCGGCGATGGGAATGCCACCGCTCGCCGTGCACGTCGAGCGCGTCGAGGGCCGTCCGGTCGCGCTGCACTGCGGTGGTCCGGTCGTGGGCGCGTACCCCGCGTTGCGCAAGACGAGTGGGTGGAAGAACCCACGTCGCGCGGCCCGTGTGGTCGCGGCCGGCGCCGCGTTCGCCGTTGCCGGGCGCAAGCTGACGAACCGGCGCCGCTGAGGCTCCCGAACCGGTCGGCTACGCGGTGGCCTTGCTCGCGAGCTCGCCGAGCGTGATCTTCGTCGTTCCTTCGAATCGGCCCTTGTCCATGGATCGGATCTCGACGTCGTGGCCGGCGACCTCGGCCCGTAGCGCTCCCACCGTGCACTGCTCGCGCGACCGGTGGGCGAAGGGATCGAAGCGGTACCAGCGCATGGCGTTCTCGTGCGTGATCTTGTTCACCTCGGCGTCGGGAACGTCGTAACGCGCCGCGACACGCGCGAACTCCTCGGGTGCGTTGGGCCACGACGAGTCCGAGTGCGGATAGTCCTGCTCCCAGCACATGTTGTCGATGCCGATCTCGTCACGCAGCGCGATGCCGATCGGATCCGCGATGAAGCACGTGAGGATGTGCTCGCGGAACACGTCCGAGGGCATGCGGTCACCGAGGTCCTGGCCCGTCCACAGGTGGTGCATGTCGTACGTACGGTCGAGGCGGTCGAGGAAGTACGGGATCCAACCCGTCCCGCCTTCCGACAGTGCCACCTTGAGATCGGGGAACTCGCGGAACACCCGCGACCAGACGAGGTCGGCGGCGGCCGCGCAGATGTTCATCGGCTGGAGCGTGATCATCACGTCGATCGGCGCGTCGGCTGCGGTCACCGCGAGCTGTCCCGACGAACCGAGGTGCACGTTCAGGACCGTCCCTTCGTCCTCGAGCGCCTTCCACATCGGGTCCCAATGCTCGTCGTGGAAGCTGGGCAGGCCGAGTGTCGCCGGGTTCTCGGTGAACGTCATCGCATGGCAGCCCATCGCTGCGACCCGCCGGATCTCGTTCGCGCAGAGGTCCGGGTCCCACAGCACTGGGAGCGCCATCGGGATGAACCGGCCGGGATACGAGCCGCACCACGCTTCGATGTGCCAATCGTTGTAGGCCTGCACCATCGCCAGCGCGAGGTCCTTGTCGTCGGCGCCCATGAAGAGGCGGCCCGAGAAAGACGGGAACGAGGGGAAGTTCATCGTCGCGAGCGACACCGCCCGCGCTCATGTCCTTGACGCGCTCGTGCACGTCGTAGCAACCGGCGCGCATCTCGTCGAACGCAGTCGGATCGACGCCGTACTCGTCCTTCGGACGACCGGCCACCGCGTTCAAGCCGATGTTGGGGATCGCGGCGCCGTTGAACTTCCAGACGTCGTTGCCGCTTTCGGTGTGCTCGACGCGCGGTGCGGCATCGGCGTAGCGCGCCGGGAGCCGGCCCTCGAACATGTCCGGGGGTTCGACCACGTGGTCGTCCACGCTGATGAAGATCATGTCGTCGACACGCATGTTTCAGTGCTCCTCGTCGTGAGCCGATCTTGCGCAAGCTTACGGGTCGCTTCGAGGCCCGTATCCTCGGGATCCGTTATGACTGTCGGCCCGCAGTTCCGCCGCGTCGGAGCCGAAGAGATCGATTGGCACCGGGTCTCGCAGCTCACGCTCGTCCCGTTCCTGGCCGACGGCCGGGTGGTGCTCGATGCGGACGGCGAGTGCGCCCGACTCGTCGCCGGCGCGATCGAGGCGGGCGAGCACCCGCTCGCCGACGCGCCGACGCGCATCGCGCTCGAACAATGCGGATTCCGCCGGCAAGCGACGCATCCGTTCGCGGTGACCGACGCAGGACGTCACGTCGCGATGTGGGTCGACGGCGACCGGTACGCGGGCGACCGCGCCCACAAGCAGCACGCGACGTGGTGGACCGGCGACGCGGGTGCCGCCGCCGATGTGCTGCGCAACGCCGGCGATCCGGATGCGGCCGCCCTCGTCGAGATGGCCGCCGATGCACGCGACGGCCTGACCGACGCGCAGTTCTGGTCGGATGGTCAGCGGGTGCTCGACCCCGCCTACCTCGCGGCCGAGACTGCCGAAGGCGGCTCCGGGTTCGGTGGGACCGCGGAAGACTGGCGCGCCGAACGCTCCGTGCTGTGCGACTCGATCGACCGGAACGGCTCGTTCCTCGACACCGGCTGCGCGAACGGACATCTGATGGAGTCGGTCGTGCAGTGGTGCGCCGAACGCGACATCACGGTCGAGCCCTACGGCGTCGACATCTCCGAGCCGCTCGTCGAGCTCGCCCGCCGCCGGCTTACCGCGCTGGCGTGACCGCATCTGGGTCGGCAACGCGCTGACGTGGATACCGCCTGCCGGCGCGCGCTTCGACGTGGTGCACGCGCAGTTCGACTGCGTCCCCGATGCGCGGCGCGGCGACCTCGTCCGGCACCTGCTCGCGCACGCAGTTGCTCCGGGCGGGCGCCTGTTGGTCAGCTTCTACAACGCGGGGACCGATGCGAAGCGGCGACCGTCAGTGCTGCTCGACGGCTTGGGCTTCGAGGTCGCGGGCGAGACGCGCGTCCCGGTCCGGGCCAACGGCACCTCACGCCAACCCAGCGCCTGGATCGACGCGCCCTGATCGACCCGCCCGACGAACGAGGAGTTCCGCGGTGTGCCGTCGGGCGAATCGATGTGGGCATCGGCGAGGACGAAGCCGAGCGCGCGATACAAGTTGCGCGGCGGCTTCGGCTTCGTCGCCGTCCCGGATGTCCCTCGCCGAACGTCACGACGAGCACGTGCTTCTCTCCCGCCCGTTCGATCGCGTGCTCGACCAGTGCGCGTCCCGCGCCTCGCCGGCGCGCCTCCGGGAGCACGGCCAGCCAGCGGATGTGCACCCCTTCGGGTTCGGGCATCGAGCACCACACGCCGCCGAGGACGGCGTCGTGCTCGTCGACCGCGCACCACGCGGTGCCGCGCTCGATGTGCCGGACGAGGCTCTCGTTCCATCCGTCGGCGTCCGCCATCGCCGCGCCGAACAGGTGCTCCACCGTGCGGGCCAGCGACCGCCAGGCCTCGGTGTCGTCGATCGTCGATGCCCGCACCGTCACCACTGCGGCAGTCTCGCCGCTCGCGTCCGTCAACTCGGGGTTGACGACGCTCGAGCGTCAACGTAGGGTTGACGAATGCCGTCCCTCGCAGCACTCATCGAAGAAGTCGAACACGCTTCGCCGTCGCCCGAGCCGCTCACGCTGCTCGAGACCGCGTCGGCATCGGTCCGGAACCTCGACGACCTGACCGACTCGATGCTCTCGCACTTCGTCGACAAGTGCCGGCGCTCCGGTCACTCGTGGGCCGAGATCGGCATCGGCGCTCGGCGTCACCAAGCAGGCCGTGCAGAAGCGCTTCACGACCGAGATGATCGAACCCGGAGGGTTGGAGCGATTCACCGAACGCGCCCGGCGCCTCGTGACCGACCACGCACCGGCGGCCGCCGAGTCGCTCGGCCACAACTGGGTCGGCACCGAGCACCTCCTCTTGGGCTTCTACGCCGAACCCGCGGCGCTGGCGCCCCGTGTCCTCGAGGCCTTCGGGCATCGACCGCGACAAGGTCGTCGCCGGCATCAACGCCCGCATCGAACCTGGCGCATCGTCCGACAGCGAGGGGACCGTTCACGCCGCGCGCGTGGGCGGCGCTCGCGTCGAGCCCGCGCGAGGCGGTCGATGCTCGGGCACAACTACGTCGGCACCGAGCACCAGTTGCTGGCGCTGTTCGGCGTCGGCGGCGTCGGCGCCGAGATCCTCGCCGACGCGGACATCACCCACGACGGCGCACGGGCGAAGGTGGTCGAGCTCTTGATCGGCCAGATCGTGAAAGGGTCGCAATGAGACACAGCGCTCATCTCGACGCGCTGCCGCGGCATCCCGCCGATCGCACCGCGTCTGGAGGATCCGTGTCGCCCGGACGACCCTGAATCTCCAACGCGCGTACGCCAGCGGTCGGGTTGCCGCGTCTGGAGGTTCCGCGTCGTTCGGGCGACGCTGCCCGCTCCAGACGCGGGCCGTCAGGATCCGCCTAGGTGACACCTGCGTCAGGTGGGTGCGATGATCCGTCGATGTCCGGAGCCCTTGCCGATCTGCGCGTCCTCGACCTCTCCTGGGGCATCGCCGGTGCGCTCGGCGTGCTGCTCCTCGCCGAGCAGGGCGCCGACGTCATCAAGGTCGAGCCACCCGGCGGCGATCCGTTCCGCGACTACAGCGGCTACGCGGTGTGGAACCGGTCGCGCCGCTCGGTCACGCTCGACCTGAAGAACCCGGCCGGCGTCGACGCGTTCCACAAGCTCGCCGACAGCGCGGATGTGATCGTCGAGACCTTCCGCCCCGGGGTGATGGATCGCCTCGGCGTCGGCTACGACACCGTGCACGCGCGTAATCCACGACTCGTCTACGCGTCGTGTCCGGCGTATCCCGACGGTCACCGATGGTCGCAACGGCCCGGCTACGACGCGCTCGTGCAGGCGAGCAGCGGCCAGCAGTGGGAGCAGCCGGGCTGGCGCATGGGCCCGATCTTCCTGCACGTGCCGTTGCCGAGCATGGCCGCGATGTTCCTCGTTCCCACCGGCATCCTCGCCGCGCTCGTGGCACGCGAAGAGACCGGTCGCGGCCAGCACGTACGCACGTCGCTGTTCCAGGGAGCACTGCTGTTCACGACGCAGATCTGGACACAGGTCGAGAACTCGCGTGCCGACTTCTTCGGCACGATGGTGAAGTCGTATCCCGCCCGGCGTGCATCAGGAGATGATCTTCGAAGTCGCCGACGACGAGTGGGTGCACACGTCGATCATGAGCGGGCTCGCGCCGGTGAAGAGCCAGGACGAGATCGTCGGCGTCGAAGGCGCGTCCGATCCGTCGCGCTATCCGATGCTCTCGGAAGAAGAGCGCGCCCAGATCACCCCGCTGCGACGCGCCGGGTACAAGGCACGCGAGCGCGACGGGTCTCATCGCCGAGTTCCGCGAGAACAACCATGCGATCGAAGCGATCGACACGATGGAAGCCGCACTCGGTGCCGGTGGCGCGCCACACGCGCAACTCGTGTCGAACGACATGATCGCGACGGTCGAGGATCCCGTGCTCGGCTCGACGACCCAGGTCGGTGTCCCGATCCACCTCGACGGCACACCGGGCGGGATCCAGGGTCCGCGGCCCGAACCCGGGCAGCACAACGCGGCGATCTTCGGCGACCTCGGATTCACCGACGAGGAGATCCGAACGTTCACCGCGAGCGCGCCGGCGGTGCACTGATGCACGCGCTCGAAGGCGTTGTCGTGGTCGACTTCGGCCAGTACCTCGCAGGGCCGTTCGGACCCATGATCCTGGGCGACCTCGGCGCCGACGTCATCAAGGTCGAGCCGGTCACGGGTGACGGCATGCGCATGGTGAACCAAGCGTTCTTCGGCTGCTCGCGTGGCAAGCGCGACATCGGCCTCAACATCAAGAGCGAGGCCGGTCACAAGATCGCGCTCGAACTGATCGAGCGGGCCGACATCGTGCACCACAACATGACGGCCGGAGTCGCGAAGCGTCTCGGGATCGCGTACGAAGACTGCAAGCGGGTCAATGCCGACGTCGTGTACTGCAACACCTGGGCGTACGGCCTCGAGGGTCCGCTCGCGCACTTCGGTGGCCTCGACCCGCTGTTCCAGGCCGCTGCCGGGCTCGAGTACGAGGCTGGTCCCGTGCGCGCCGGCAACAAGCCGCTCTACATCCGCTTCGGCATGACCGACACCGCCAACGCGATGTTGTCCGTCGTCGGGTGCCTCGCGGCGCTGTACAACCAACGCCGTAGCGGTGAGGGACAGGAGCTGTGGACGTCGCTGCTCGACGGCGCGGCGATGCTCTCCTCCGACGCGCTGCTCGCCGGTGGCGCGCCCGTCGCCCGCCCCGAGCTCGATGCCGATCAGGCCGGCATCGACGCTTGTTACCGCCTGTACCGCACGGTGGACGACTGGATCCAGATCGCGGCGGTGGAGCAGCGTCACTTCGCAGCGTTGTGCCACGCCCTCGGCCTGCCCGATCTCGTCGACGACGCCCGCTTCGCCGATCGATCCGCGCGCCACGAGCACCGGCAGCAGCTCGAAGCGCTCCTCGCGCCGCCGTTCGCGACGCGTACGGCGATCGTCTGGTCACGCATGCTCGATGATGCCGGTGTACCGAACGAGATCCCGCGCGACACCCAGGCGGGGCAGGCCGTGTTCTTCGACGAGGACAACGTCCGGCTCGGGCTCGTCGCCGAGTACGTGCACCCGATCATGGGGCGGATGCGACAGTTCGGGAACCTCATCGACTTCTCCGAGACGCCCGGCCACATCGGGGGCCCGCCGCCGCTCGTCGGCGAACACACCAAGGACATCCTCGGATGGCTCGGCTACGACGAGGCGCAGATGCAGGCGCTCAAGGACGAGGGCACCGTGTACTGGCCGGACGAGAACTACGCCTGGACCGTGTGAACCGCAGTTCGGCGACAATCGGCGCCCGAAACGGTCGCCGATTGTCGCCAAAAGCGGGGGTTACGGGTGGCGATCCAGTCGCAACTCCTGCAGCAGCTCGTCCTTCATCACCTTGCCGGTCGAGTTGAGCGGGAACGTGTCGACGATCTCGACGCGCCGGGGCACTTTGTAGTTCGCCATCTGCTCCCGGCACCACGCGATGAGCGCGTCGGGCTGCAGCGATGTGCCCGGTCGCAGGATCACGAACGCGCATCCCACCTCGCCCAACCGCGGATCAGGGATGCCGACGACGGCCACCTGGGAGACGCTCGGGTGGGCGAGGATCATGTTCTCGATCTCGGCGGGATAGGCGTTGAACCCGCCGACGATGTACATGTCCTTGCTGCGGCCGGTGATGCGCAGGTTGCCGCGCTCGTCCATGATCCCGATGTCGCCGGTGTGCAGCCAGCCGTCGGCGTCGACCGCCTCCGCAGTGCCGGCTTCGTCGTCGACGAAGCCCTGCATGATGTTGTAGCCGCGCACGACGACCTCGCCCGACTCGCCGCGCGCGACCTCCTTCCCTTCGCCGTCCACCACGAGCACTTCGACATCGGGGATCGCGCGTCCGGAGGTGGTGGCGATCGTTTCTGCGTCGTCGTCTTCTCGACACATCGTCACGATGCCGGTCGCTTCGGTGAGGCCGTAGCCGGTGACGATCGTCTCGAAGCCCAACTCCGCCCGCATGCGCTTGATGAGCTCGACCGGAACCACCGCCGCGCCGGTGACCGCGAGGCGCAGCGTCGACATGTCGAACTCGGCCACCCGCGGATGGTCGAGGATCGACTGGTAGATCGTCGGCGCCCCCGGGAGCATCGAGATGCGTTCTTCGACCACGCGCTGCATCACCGTGTCGACGTCGAAGACCGCGTGCGGGACGATCGTCGTTCCTGTGATGAGGCACGCAAGGATGCCGGCTTTCAGGCCGAACGTGTGGAAGAACGGATTCACGATCAGGTAGCGATCGCCTTCACGGAGCCCGACCACGGAGGTCCACGCGTCGTACGCGGCGACGCTCGCCGCATGCGTGAGCATTGCGCCCTTGGGCCGGCCGGTCGTGCCCGACGTGAAGATGACATCGGACACGGAATCGCCGGTGATCGCGCCTTCGCGCGCCTCGACCTCGGCGAGTGGCACCGACGCGCCGGCGGCGAGGAACTCGTCCCACGACTGCGTGCCGGCCGGTGCGGAGCCTCGCAACACGACCGTACGCTCGAGCGCCGGAACCGGGTCACCGGCTTCGAGCAGCGCGACGTAGTCGGTGTCGAGGAAGTCGGTGACCGTGAACAACAACTTCGCCTGCGTCTTGTCGAGGATGTAGGACGCCTCGTTTCCCTTGAACCGCGTGTTCACCGACACGATCACCGCACCGGCGCGGTAGACGGCGAGCGCTGCGATCACCCACTCCGAGATGTTCGGCGCCCAGATCGCGACGCGGTCACCGGGCTGCACCCCGGCCGCGACCAACCCGCGTGCCGCGTCGCCGGCCGCGTCACGGAGTTGGGCGAACGTGAGTCGCGCCTGTTCGTCGACGAGTGCTTCGCGCGTCGCGAAGCGTGTCGCGGCGCGTTCGAGAACGCTCGGGATCGTGTCGGGGAGCGGTGCGGCCACGGTCGGTACAGTATTCCGCCGGCGAGCAATGAAATGGAGCCCGGTTTGGCCGAAGCGGGTCGCATCACCGACGAGGGAATCGCGCCGACTGCGCGCGCGCATCGGTGTTGCCGAGCCGCACCCGATGCCGCCCTTCTACACGGTGCCGACGTACGACACGTTTCGAAACGTCGCGGTCGCGTACGGCGACGACAACCCGCTGTGGTGCGATCCCGAATACGGGGGGAAGACGCGCTGGAAGGACGCGATCGCCTCACCGGCGCTGGTCGGTGGCGACACCCTGATCGGTGAGGACGAGGTCACCGAGGTTGCACCGGAGCACCGCGACCTGATGAAGGGTGATCCGCTCCGCGGGGTACACGCGTTCTACGCCGCCAGCGCGCGCGAGTGGTGGGCCCCGCTCTATCCGCTTCGACGCGTGCAACGGCGCAACGCGCTCGTGGCCGTCTTCGACAAGCCGAGCGAGTTCGCGCGGTCGGGCCGTGCACGAATGGACCGCCCAAGTGTTCCGCGACGACGAGGGTGTGCTGCTCTCGGGCCAGTACCGGCTGATGGTGCGCACCGAGCGCGAACAGGCACGCGAGCGCAAGAAGTACGACGACGTCGAGATCCGCGCCTATTCCGACGACGAGATCGATGCGATCGAAGCCCAGTACGACCAGGAACGCGTGCGGGGTGCGGAGCCGCGCTGGTGGGAAGACGTCGAGGAGGGCGACGAGGTCGGCCCGATGGTGAAGGGTCCGCTCACCGTCACCGACATGATCTGCTGGCACAGCGGCATGGGGATGGGTCTCTACGGCGTGAAGCCGCTGCGGCTCGGTGCCAGGAACCGCAAGCGCATCCCGCGCTTCTTCCACCGCGACGACCTCAACGTCCCCGACGTCATGCAACGCGTGCACTGGGATCCCGAGTTCGCACGTCGGTCCGGCAACCCGTCGACATTCGACTACGGCCGCATGCGGGAGACATGGTTGATCCACTTGTGCACCGACTGGATGGGCGACGACGCGTGGTTGTGGAAGCTCGGATGCGAGTTCCGCGCCTTCAACTACGTCGGCGACACGCAGTGGCTGCGCGGCAGCATCACGCGCAAGTACCTGGCACCGGGTGATCGTCCGGCGGTCGACCTCGAGCTGCGCGCCGAGAACCAACGCGGCGAGGTGACGACGCCCGGAACCGCGACGATCGTGTTGCCGAGCCGGAAGCACGGTTCGGTGCGCCTGCCCGAAGCACCGGGCGGCGCGCGCGATCTCACCGAAGCTCTCGCCGCGATCTCCGCCGAGTTCTCGGCCGGACGTCGCGACACCTCGGCTCGTGACGACGCCCGATGACCGAGTATCCCGGGCACGACGCCGACGGTCTCGAGGTCGAGCTGGACGGCGGCGTGTTGCGCGTGACACTCGATCGGCCCGAGAAGCGCAACGCGATCTCGGAGGAGATGATGTCGGGCCTGATCGCCGGCCTGACCGCGACGACGACCGACGAGCGCGTGCGCGTGATCCGGCTCGAGGGGCGGGGTGATCACTTCTGCGGTGGCGCCGACATCGTGGCGCGCAACGCGGGAGGGAAACACCCGCCCGCGCGCCGGCAGCATCCAGCGCCGCCTCCCGACCCAGGCCCACCGGCTGATCCCGCTGCTCTGCACGGTGCAGACCCCGGTCGTCTGCGTGGTTCGCGGCTGGGCCGCGGGCATCGGGTTCCAGCTCGCGCTCGGCGGCCGATTTCACTGTTGCCGCGGACGACGCGACGTTCTGGGAACCGTTCGGCGAGCGCGGTTTCACCCCCGACAGTGGCGCGACGTGGTTGTTGCCGCGTCGGGTCGGCGACGTTCGCGCCCGCGAACTGTTGCTCCTCGGCCGGAAGCTCTCGGGCGCCGAGGCGGCCGAGTGGGGCGCCGATCCACCGCGCCGTGCCCGCGGCCGAGCTCACGGCGGCGGCCGACGAGCTCACCAACGCGCTCGCGCAGGGGCCGTCGGTGGCCCTGGGCCTGACGAAGTGGCTCCTCCACCAGGGTGTCGCGGCATCGCTCGACCAGCAGCTCGCGAACGAGGCGTTCGCGCTCGAGCTGTCTTCGCGCTCCGACGACTTCCGCGAAGGGCTCGCCGCGTTCAAGGAGCGCCGTCCGCCGAAGTTCAGCGGCCGATGACGGTCACGACGCCGCTCGCGCTCGGCGCGGACGCCGCGCCCGCAGATGCCGTTGCCGCGGTGCGCGCCTGGATCGACGAGAACGTCCCGCGTGCGTGGATCGACGCGGCGCGCGATGGCGGCGTCGCCGCGATCAGGGCCGTTCGCCCTCGTGCGATGTACGAGCAGTGGTATCCGACGTTCGCCGCTTCGGGGCTCGTCGTCCCGACTTGGCCGCGTCGCGTACTGCGGTCTCGATCTGGAACCGGCGACCGCGCGTCTCGTCGAGCAGGAGCTGCGGCCGTACAACCTGGGCCGGCTCAACCCCCTGGGCCTCAACCTCGCGGCACCCGCACTGTTCGCGCACGGCACCGAGGAACAGCGCCTTCGTTACCTGCCGCCGATCGTCCGCAACGAAGAGGTGTGGTGCCAGCTGTTCAGCGAACCCGGCGCCGGCTCCGACCTGGCCTCGCTGGCAACCCGGGCCGAGCGTGACGGTGACCAGTGGTTCGTGACCGGGCAGAAGGTGTGGACCACGTGGGCACACGCCGCCGACTTCGGTGTGCTGCTGGCCCGCACCGATCCCGACGTCCCGAAGCGGCGCGGCATCACGTACTTCTTGCTCGACCTGCGGCAACCGGGCGTCGACGTCCGGCCGTTGCGGCACATCACCGGCGAGGTCGACTTCAACGAGGTGTTCCTCGACCGCGCGGTCGTCCCCGACGACATGCGCGTCGGGGACGTGGGCGAAGGCTGGAAGGTCGCGAACGCCACGCTCTCCGGTGAGCGTCAGATGGTGTCGGGTACGGGTTCGGGTGGCGTCGACCGGATCGGTGGGCGGAGCGCCGAACACGTGATCGCGCTCGCGCGTGAGCGCGGTGTCGCAGGCGACGCGTTGCTGCGCCAGGAGCTGATGCGCGCGTACTCCGAGGAACGCATCCGCGAGTGGACCAACCAGCGCGTGCGCGCCGGGGTCAGGGCCGGTCGCAGCCCCGGGCCCGAGAGCTCGGTCGGCAAGGTCCACCAGGGCGGTCTCAACCAGCGCATCCAGGCCCTCGCGGTCGACATCCTCGGAGCCGGCGCAATGGCGTGGGAGACGACGGCGCAGCCGACCGGACCGGCCGAGGTGCGCGGCATGTTGCGCAGCCGCGCCAACACGATCGAGGGCGGCACCACCGAGGTCAACAAGAACATCCTCGGTGAGCGCGTGCTGGGCCTGCCGCGCGAACCCGACCCGTATCAGCGCGCGTCGTGGCGCGATACGCCGCACTGACCCGGCGCGATGACCTACGACACCCTCATCGTGGAGCGCGACGGTCCGGTCGGATGGCTGGTCTTCAACCGGCCCGACGCGGCCAACGCGATGGATGCGCGCATGATGGCAGGAGCTCGAGGTCGCGTGGCGCGAGCTCGACGACGACGCATCGGTGAGGGTCATCGTGAACACCGGCACAGGACGCGCCTTCCAGACCGGCCTCGACATGGTGCAGCTCAGCCGGTCGCCCGAGGCCCTGCGCGAGCAGTCCCGGCGCACGAAGCACTTCACGTTGCGGTTGACGGCCTGGCACAACGAAGTGTGGAAGCCGGTGATCGCCGCCGTCAACGGCGTGTGCGCAGGCGGCGGGCTCCACTTCGTCGCCGACGCCGACATCGTGGTCGCGAGCGACCAGGCGACGTTCGTCGATCCGCACGTCTCGGTCGGCCAGGTGAGCGCCTTCGAGACGATCGCGCTGGCCAAGAAGTCGCCGATGGAGCCGGTGCTGCGGATGGCTCTCACCGGCGCGCACGAGCGTGTCGGTGCGGCGCGCGCGTACGAGCTCGGCATCTGCTCGCAGGTCGTGCCGGCCGAGGAGCTCCGCGCCGAGGCCGGCGCCCTCGCGGAGAAGATCGGGCGCAACGATCCGGCGGCATTGGCGGCCACCAAGCGTGCGCTCTGGGCCGCGCTCGAAGACGACACGCAGATACGGGAGAACGAGCAATGACATATCCGGAGCTCGAGACGCTGGAGCTGGAGCGGGTCGGCCCCGTGGGCTGGCTGATCAACAACCGGCCCGAACAGCTGAACGCGATGAACGCGCGGATGCGCGACGAGTTCGAGGTTGCGTGGAAGACACTCGACGCCGACCCCGAGGTGCGCGTCATCGTCCACACCGGCGCCGGCCGTGCCTTCCAGACCGGTGTCGACGTGGCCGAGCTCGCCAGCGACGGCCAGGGCATGGAGCGTTACCGCGAATCGGTCGAGCAGTGGGACCTCCACTTCACCGCGTGGCACAACCAGGTCTGGAAGCCGGTGATCACCGCGGTGAACGGCATCTGTGCCGGTGGTGCCTTCCACTGGGTCGCCGACGCCGACATCGTGATCGCGGCGAGCGACGCGACGTTCTTCGATCCGCACGTGTCGGTGGGCCAGGTGGTCGCCATCGAGGCCATCGGTCTGATGAAGCGGATCCCGGTGGAAGCAGTGATGCGCATGGCCTTCGTCGGGCGGCACGAGCGCATGCCTGCGCAGCGGGCGTACGAGCTGGGGATGATCAGTGAGATCGTCGACCCGCCGGAACGCCTGCGAGACGCGGCGCAGGAGCTGGCCGAGAAGATCGCGAAGAACTCACCTGCGGCGATGGCCGCGACCAAGCGAGCGCTGTGGGCCGCGATGGAGCACGGGCTCACCGACGCATGCCGCGCCGGCGCGGCCGAGCTCGTTTCGATGTGGGGTCATCCCGATCAGGAGGAAGGCCCCCGCGCCTTTGCCGAGAAGCGCGCCGCGAACTGGCAACCACTCATCCGCGAGGAGTGATCGTGTCCGACCCGGTCACGATCGGCTCCGCAGTCGTCGCGTACATCGAGCCGCACGCCGGCGCCGCGCGCGCGTTCAACCGCTGGTACGAGCGCGACCACTTCTACGCGGCAGCGATGGCGGGCCCCGGCATGTTCGCCGGCGCGCGCTGGGTCGCGACCCGGGATTGCAAAGCCGCGCGTCCGGAGAACGCGCTCTTCGGAGACCCCGCGCGTGGTTCCTTCCTCGCTACGTACTGGTTGCTGCCGGGCATGCAACCCGCATGGGACGAGTGGGCGGCGGCGGAGTACGCGAAGACACCCGCGGATCGGCTGTTCGCGGCGCGCGACCACATCCACACCGCGATGTACCGGTTCCGCTGGGACGCCCGAACCGAGGACGCGCCACCGCCGGCGACCGCGCTCGATCACGGCTTCGCAGGAGTGATCGCGATCGCCAGTGTCGCGCCGGCCGACTGGCTCGCCGACTGGGCGCACAAGCATCTTTCGAACGAGATGCACTTGTTGGTCGCACTCTCATCGGCGCGCACGATCATGACGACAACCGACGCGGTCGACCACGTGCTCCTGCTCGGCTTCTGCCGCGCCGACCCGCTTCGGGTGTGGCGCGACCAAGTGGCGCCCGCACTGCCCGAGGTGCCGGGCCTGGGCTTCGCGAGCCCGTTCCTCCGCACCGTTCCCGGCACCGACGCGTACGTTGATGACCTCTGATGATGGGCACGAACCTCACGACGCTGCTCGAAGGCCCGCCCGACGACGTCGTCGCGTACGCCCCCGGGCGCGTTGCGACGCGCGCGGAGTTGCAACACGCCGCGACCCAACTGGCCGCCCACCTGCGCGACGCGGATCTCACCGGCCGTGCCGTCGCCGTGCTGATGCGGAACGAACCGGACGCGATCGCGGCCTGGTTCGGCGTGTGGCAGGCCGGCGCCACGTTCGTGCCGATCAACCCGCGTGTGCCCCCTGCCGAACGGGAACGCGCGATCGCGGCGACCGGTGTGTCGGCTGTGGTCACATCGGCGCCACTCGCAGACATCGGTCGAGGGTGAGCGCGACACCGTCGAAGGTTCGCCGTTCTCGGTCGTGCGATGCCGGCCCGGAGAACCGCGCGCGGTCACACCCGACGATGCGATCGTGCAGTTCACCTCCGGCACGACGGGCGCACCCAAAGCAGTCGTGCTCCGTCACGACACGATCATCGCCCTGCTCGACTCCGTGATCGGATCGCTCCGCACACGTCGTGATCGCGCTCGTGATCGGCCGCCGATGCCGAACCTCGTCCCCGTATCACTCGCGCTGTGGGCCGGCATCTACCAGGTGCTGTTCGCGTTCCGGGTCGGCGCACCCGTCGTCCTCATGGCGCAGTTCGAGCCGCAGGAGTTCGCGCGCCTCGTCCGTGCGCACCACATCACCTCATCGGTGCTCCCGCCCGCGTCGTTGGTGATGCTCATGAACGACGATGCCGTCACCACGCTCGAACCGTTGCGGTACGTGCGCAGCGTTTCGGCGCCGCTCTCTCCCGCGCACGCCCGCCGGTTCCACGAACGGTTCGGGGTCGCGATCCTGAACGGGTACGGCCAGACCGAGTTGGGCGGCGAGGCGGTCGGGTGGAGTGCAGCCGACTGGAAGACGTTCGGTGTCGACAAGCTCGGCGCCGTCGGCCGGCCGCACGCGGCGTTCGAGGTGCGCATCCGCGGAGAGGACGGCGCGATCGCAGGCACCGATCAAGTCGGCGAGCTCGAGATCCGCACCTCCGCCGCGCGTCGCGACCGATGACGCTTCGCTGACGGCGCGGCGCACCGACGACGGCTACCTCCGCACCGGCGACCTCGCCCGCATCGACGGTGACGGCTTCGTGTGGATCGAAGGGCGGGTGAGCGCCATGATCAACCGGGGTGGCCTCAAGGTCTTCCCCGACGAGGTCGAGGAGCGCATCCGCGAGCTCGCAGGCGTCGAGGACGTTGCGATCGCAGGGGTCCCGGACGACCGGCTCGGCGAGGTCCCGTGGGCGTTCGTCGTCGGCACCGCGGAGTTGCCCGAGGTCCAGGCTTGGTGTCGAGCAACCCTCGCCCCGTACAAGGTCCCGGCCGGCATGACCGTCATCGCCGCGCTGCCCCGCAACGAGATCGGCAAGGTCCTGCGCCAGGAGCTCGTCGACCTGGTTGCGCCCCGAGAATGAGCACTGGCCTGCGATCGACGTGAGGATGAGCGGGCCGGCGCGTCGGGAATGCCGGCGGCCACCGGACGGTTGAAAGATTCCCTATGGCTCTCGCTGACGCCGTCCCCGAACGCCCCGACTGGCAGGCCGACGCCGCGTGTCGCGGCTCGGACACGTCCGTCTTCTTCCCGGTGTCGGAAGCCGATGCCGGCGAAGCCAAGGCCGTCTGCGCGGCGTGCCCGGTCGCCGAGGCCTGCCTCGAGCACGCGATCTCGACCCGCCAGTCGGAAGGCGTGTGGGGTGGCGCGACCCCCACCGAACGTCACCGGCTCATCCGGCGCCAGCAGAAGGCAGCCCGCAAAGCGCGGGCCTCGGCCGAAGCAACCGCCGCCGCCTGATCCCGAAGCGTCGAGAAATACCGCGCGTCGCGAGCCGAAATACAGCTCGCGCACGACTGCCTCGCTCCCGGCACGAGTCCGCCCCGTTGCGAACCGGCCACGTTGCGCGCGACACGCGCATTCGCACGCATTCGCAAGCAGCGGCGCGGCAGACGCAGCGTATGCTGACGCCGGCCCCACGGCGCGGCCTGCCACGGAGGGAGGACACCGTGCTCGTGCTCACGAGGCGTGCGAATCAGAGCATCATGATCGGAGACGACGTCGTCGTCACGGTACTCGAGGTGCGCGGAGACCAGGTTCGGCTCGGCATCAAGGCTCCGCGTTCGATCGACGTACACCGCGAAGAGATCTTCGTGCAGTTGCAACAGGCGAATCGCGACCCGGCTCCGCCGTCGAGCGAAACGCCATCGAGCGAAATGCCATCGAGCGAAATCGGTCGAGAAGGTGACCGACCTCGGAACGTCCGGCAACGACGCCGCCGCGGCGAGTTCGCCGACCTGAGCTGATCAGCGCAGGCAGTCTTCGAGGGGAACGGGTTCCGTTCCGAGCGCCTCGGCCACTGCGACATTCGGGACGTGACCGCCGGCGGTGTTGACGCCGAGCGCGAGCGCGGGGTCCGCGTGCGTTGCTTCGGCAGCACCCTGCGTCGCGATCTCCAGTGCATAGGGCAACGTTGCGTTCGTCAGCGCGTACGTCGACGTGTTCGGCACCGCGCCCGGGACGTTGCCGACGGCGTAGTGCAGGATCCCGTGCGTCTCGTACACGGGATCGGTGTGCGTCGTTTCGCGGATGTTCTCGACGCACCCACCTTGGTCGATCGCACAGTCGACGATCACCGCAGCCGGCTTCATGCGGCTGATCATGTCGTCGGTGACGAGGACGGGCGCCCGCCCGCCGGGCACGAGGACCGCCCCGATCACGAGATCGGCGTCGGCCACCGCGCGGGCGACCGCGCCGCGGTTGCTCGCCAGCGTCATGATGCGACCCTTGTGGATCTGGTCGACCCAGCGCAGCCGGTCGAGGTTCTTGTCGAAGAGCAGGACCTCGGCCTCCATGCCCTGTGCGATCCAGGCGGCGTTCCACCCGACGTTGCCCGCCCCGAGCACGACGACTCGCGCCGGCCGGACGCCCGGAGCACCGCCGAGCAACACGCCGCGCCCGCCGTGCGCCCGCTCGAGGAAGTGCGCGCCGATCTGCGGCGCCATGCGGCCGGCAACCTCGCTCATCGGTGCGAGCAACGGCAACTGCCCGTTCGGCAGTTGCACGGTCTCGTACGCGATGCCGGTCGACTTGGCGTCGATCAAGGCGCGCGCGACTTCTGGGTACGCGGCGAGGTGCAGGTACGTGAACAGCACGAGGTCGTCACGCATGAAGGGGAACTCGGTTGGTTGCGGCTCCTTGACCTTCAACACGAGTCCCGCGCGTGCCCATACCTCCGCCGCGTCCGCGACGATCTCCGCGCCGGCGGCCCGGTAGTCGTCGTCGGAGATGCCCGAGTCGACGCCGGCGTCGTGCTCGATGAGGACGGGCACCGCGCGGTGCGTCATCTCGGCGACGCCGTCCGGCGTGATCGCGACGCGGTGCTCTTCGGTCTTCACTTCGCGCGGGACCCCGACGGTCAGCACGCGTGCAGTCCCGGCCGTCAACGTGTCCCCCAGGCGTACGTCTGCTTGTGCAATCGCAGATAGGTGTAGGTCTCGGTCGTGCGAATTCCGGGACGCTCCGGATCTTGTCGTTGAGGATCGACAGGAGATGCTCGTCGTTCTCGCACACGATCTCGAAGATGAGGTCGTACGACCCCGACACGAACACGACGTAGTCGACTTCGGGAATTGCGGCGAGCGTGTCGGCGATCGCCTCGATGTCGCCCTCGGTCTTCACGCCGATCATCGCCTGGCGCCGGAATCCGAGGCGGAGCGGGTCGGTGACGCCCACGATCTGCACCACGTTGCCCTCGACGAGGCGCTGGACCCGGCTGCGGACGGCGGCCTCGGAGAGCCCGACCACGGATGCGATGCGCGTGTACGACATGCGACCGTCCTCCTGGAGCAGTTCGACGATTGCCTTGTCGCAGTCGTCGAGCACGTCGGGCGGCCGGCGTCTCATCCGTTTCCCCCTCTCACCCGTCTTCCCCCTCACCCGCTTCCCAACGTGGCACACAACTCGGAGAACACCGAGATGTAGCGATCGACGTCGGCCTCGGTGTGCTGCACCGACAGCGTCCACTGCTCCTCGTCGCCGGGTGTCATGAAGACACCGCGGTTCACCATCCACGGGTAGGTCGCCGTGAACAGCTCGTCATTGGCCTCGAGGAAGTCCCGGTAGTTGCGCAGCGGAGTCGCGCGGTAGGACACGCACCCTTTGGCGCCGAGATCGACAGCGTGCCCGGGGATGCCGTGCGCCTCCAGGGCATCGGCGCAACCGTTGGCGAGACGCGTGCCCAACCGGGACAGATGCTCGTACGCGTCGGGGACGAGCACCTCGGTGAGCGCCGCCAGCCCGGCCGCGGCCACGAGCGGATTGCCGTTGAACGTTCCCTGCTGGGCGGCGCCGCGTTCGATCGATGCCATGACGTCGGCGCGTCCGCCGAACGCCGCGCCCGGTGTCCCACCCGCGATCGCCTTGGCGAAACACGCGAGATCGGGAACCACGCCGTAGCGCTCGGTTGCGCCACCCGGCGCGATCGTGGCGCCGCATTTCACCTCGTCGTAGATCAACAACGCGCCGTGACGGTGCAGCAGCTCCTTCAGCTGCTCGAGGTAGCCGGGCTCCGGTTCGGCGATGCCGATGTTCATCATCACCGGCTCGATGATCAGGCACGCGATCTCGTCGCCGCGCTCCGCGAGCAGCCGCTCGAGCGCGACGACGTCGTTGAACGGCACCACGTGGGTGTGGCCTTCCAGATGCTTCGGGACGCCGAGCGACATCGGGGTCGAAGTCGGTTGGTCGCGGCCACCCATGAGGTCTGCGTTCGGGACGACCGAGAACATCACCGGATCGTGGTGGCCGTGGTAGGAGCCCTCGATCTTCACGATGTCGTCGCGTCCGGTCGCGGCACGCGCGATGCGGATCGCGCTCATCGTCGCTTCGGTGCCCGAGTTCGCGAAGCGGACCTGCTCCAGCTGGAACCGCCGGCACAGCTCTTCGGCGTAGAGGACCATGTCCTCGGTCGGCGCGGCGAAGTGCGTTCCGGTGCGCGCGGCCCGGTTGATCGCTTCGACGATCTTCGGGTGCGCGTGCCCGACGATCATGCAGCCGAAGCCACCGTGGGTGTCGACGTATTCGTTGCCGTCGACATCCCATACCGTCGAGCCGCGGCCCTCGCGGAGGTAGATCGGGTAGGGATCGCCCGCTTGGAACGAAGACCCGACGCCCTGCGGGAGGCTGTGGAGCGCGCGCTGGTACAGCGCCTTCGACTTCGGCGTGCGATCGAGCAGGCGCCGCGTCTCGACCGACGCGATCTCACGGGCGCGGCGGTTGAGCCGCTCCGTATCAGCGTTCTCGTCGATGTGGGTGTCCATCAGTGCTTGACCATGACGTGCTTGAGCTCGGTGTAGTGCTCGATCGCGTAGATCGACATGTCCTTGCCGTAGCCCGACTGTTTGAAGCCGCCGTGGGGCAGCTCGCTCACGATCGGGATGTGGTCGTTGATCCAGACCGTGCCGAACTGGAGCGCGCGCGCCATGCGCATGGCGCGTCCGACGTCGCGTGTCCATACGCTCGCGGCGAGGCCGTAGTCGACGTCGTTCGCCCAGGCCAGCGCCTGGTCCTCGTCCGCGACGCGCTGCACCGTGATGACCGGACCGAACACCTCACGTTGCACGATCTCGCTGTCCTGGGCCGGCTGCACGACAACCGAGGGTTCGTAGAAGAACCCGGGGCCGTCGCGCTTGGTGCCACCCGTCGTGACTTCCGCGCCGGCCGAGCGGGCGCGGTCGACCATGCCGTCGACGCGCGCCAGCTGGTCGGCCGAGACGACTGGACCCATCGCGGTGTCCTTGTCGAGTGGGTCGCCGGTGACGATGCTCGAGACCGATTCCGTGAGCGCAGCGACGAAGTCGTCGTAGAGACGGGGCGCGGCCAGCACGCGCGTCGGCGCGGTGCAGTCTTGACCCGAGTTGTAGTAGCCGGTCTCGGTGAGCGTTGCGACGAGCGCTTCGAGGTCGGCGTCGTCGAAGACGATCACCGGCGCCTTTCCGCCGAGCTCGAGGTGTACCCGCTTGAGGGAGTCTGCCGCAGTCTTCGCGATGATCTTGCCGGTCGCGACGTCACCCGTGAGCGACACCATCGCGACGTCGGGGTGCGACACCGAGCGCGGCGCCCGCGTTCTCGCCGTCGCCGGTGACGACGTTGAGCACACCGGGCGGAAGGATGTCCTGGGTGATCTCGGCCAGGCGCAATGCACTGAGCGGCGTGAGCTCGGAGGGCTTCAGCACGACCGTGTTGCCGGCGGCCAGCGCGGGGCCGACCTTCCACGTCGCCATGTTCAACGGGTAGTTCCATGGCGCGATCGACGCGACGACACCGAGCGGGTCGCGCCGGATGAACGATGTGTGATCCTCGAGGTACTCGCCCGCCGCCTTGCCCTCAAGGAAGCGTGCGCCGCTCGCAAAGAACCGCCAGTTGTCGACGGTGAGGTCCATCTCGAAGTCGATGATCGATGTGGGCTTACCGACGTTGCGGATCTCGAGATCCTGGATCGTCTCGAGATCATCGGCGATCGCGTCGGCAACCTTCGTCAGCACCTCGAACCGGTGTCGCGGCGTCGTGCGGCTCCACTCGCCGAACGCGGCGCCGGCGGCGGCCACGGCTTCGTCGACATCGACGCTGCCGCTCGCCGCGACTTCGTCGAGCAGCTCCCCGGTCGCCGGGTTGCGAACCTCGTCGGTCGTGCCGGACTTGGCGGCTCGCCACGTGCCGCCGATGTAGTTCTCGCGTGCCATGACGCCTCCTGCCGGCGTCTGCTCCGACCCGGCGGTTCAGGTGCGGCAACGATGTTCGCAGTCGAGAGCGCGACAAACAAGGGAATCGGTTCTCTCACACCGTTCTCACACGGGATTCGCGGCCCGTCGCCGGATCGTTCGGATGCGAGACTCGGGCGGATGCCGAGGCCGTTGGTGCCGCGTTCGCGGCTCGTCGCCGAACTCGACGCTCTCGGCGTCGGCGAACGACCGACGCTCATGGTGCACACGCGGATGTCGGCGATCGGCGAGGTCGTCGGTGGCGCACCCACCGTCGTCGACGCACTCCTGGAGGTGCTCGGACCCGAGGGCTGCATCCTCGTGTTGACCGGATGGGAGGATCGGCCGCCCTATCACCAGGACGACTGGCCGGCGCCGGCGCGCGCCGCGTATCGCGACGAGTGCCCCGCGTTCGACCCCCGAGTCGCGCGAGCCGAGCGTGACCACGGCCGCGTTCCCGAGGCGGTCCGCACATGGACCGGGGCGTGCCACAGCGTGCACCCCGTCTGTGCATTCGCCGCGATCGGCGCAAGCGCCGCCGAGTTGCTCGCCGACCAATCGCTCGATCACGGATACGGCGCGGGCTCGCCGCTGGACCGTCTCGTCGCTCGAGACGGCGCGGTGTTGATGCTCGGCGCGCCCCTCGACACCGTGACGCTCCTGCACTACGCCGAGTACCTCGCGGACGCGGGGCCGAAACGTTGGGTCGAGTACGAGATGCCGGTGTTGATCGACGGCGTGCGCACGTGGCGGCGAATCCGCGAGCTCGACAGCTCTCGCGGCGCCTTCGATTACGAACGACTCGGTCTCGACGACGATGAGTTCGCAGTGATCAGCCGCGCCGCGCTCGCGGCGGGAATCGGCCGAACGAGCACGGTTGGCGACGCCGAGGCAACGCTCTTCCCCGCACGCGAGCTCGTCGCACATGCGGTCTCGTGGATGGAGCGCCACTTCCCGTCCTGAGCGGCCAGAACTAGCGTCGCGACCCATGGATCTGCGGGGCAACGCTGCGATCGTCACGGGTGGCGCGAGCGGCATCGGCGCCGCGACGGTGTCGTTGTTGCAGGCCGAGGGCGTGCGCGTTGCGTCGCTCGATCTGTCGCAGTCGGCGTTCGCGGAAGTGTCGCTCACGACCGATGTCGCCGACGAAGACCAGGTCGTTGTGAGTGTCGCGCAGGCGGTCGACGCGCTCGCCGGGCTCGATGTCGCAGTCGTGAACGCCGGCGTCGGAGGGATGAGCCCGCTCCTCGACATGGATGCCGCGGAATGGGACCGCGTGATGGCCGTCAACTTGCGCGGCGCGTTCCTCACCATCCGCGAGTGCGGACGGGCGATGCGCGACCGTGCCGGCGACGGCCGGCCGCGGTCGATCGTTGCGGTCACGAGCGTGTCCGGGTTTCTCACGGACCGCATGATGAGCCACTACTCGGTCTCGAAGGCCGGTTTGGCCGCTCTCGTCAAGGTCGCCGCCCGCGAACTGGGCCCACACGGGATACGCGTCAACGCGGTGGCGCCGGGTACGACCGACACGCCGATGTTCGCCGCCACCGATCGTTTGCCGGGCTACCGCGATCGCGTCGCCGGGCGCGCCGCGCTCGGCCGTCTCGGTTCGGCCGGTGACGTCGCCGCCGCGATCGTCGCGCTGTGCGGCTTGGAATGGGTCACGGGCCAGATCGTTGCGGTCGACGGCGGTGTCTCGCTCGCGAGCCCGATCGACCCCGCCGACAGTCTCGGCGGCGCGAGATGACGGTGCGCGCCGTTGTCTTCGACTTCGACGGGCTGATCCTCGACACCGAGAGCTCCATCTACGCGTCGTGGTGTCGCGTGTTCGAAGAGCACGACTGCGCGCCACCTTCGCTCGAGGAGTGGGCGGCCGAGGTCGGCACGGCGCGCAGGCTGGAGATCGTGGAGATGCTGCAATCGCGTGCGGGAGTCGCGGTGGAGATCGATGCGCTGCAGGAACGACGCCGCGCGCATCGAGATGAGCTGCTCGCGAGCGAAGTTGTCCTCGCCGGTGTCGTGGACTGGCTCGACGCCGCGCAGGCGCGCGGTCTCGGCCTCGCCGTGGCGTCGAGCTCCGAGCACGAGTGGGTCGACGCGCACCTCACCCGGCTCGGCCTCCGCGAGCGCTTCGCGTGTCTCGCGTGTCACGGTGACAGTCTGCGGGCCAAGCCCGCGCCGGATACCTATCTCCACGCGTGCGAGGCCGTTGGTGTTGCACCCGGTGACGCAATCGCGGTCGAGGACTCCTTCAACGGTGTTGTCGCCGCTCGCGCCGCAGGCATGCGGGTCGTCGCGGTGCCGAACGGCGTGACGTCCGCGATGGACTTCTCGACCGCCGACCTCGTGCTGTCGTCGCTCGCCGAATGCGCCCTCGACGACGCGATCGCGCGCCTCACGCCCCGCAGCGGCTGACGCGACCTTTCAACAGCGGCCGCCCCACGGGCCCTTGCCCTGCCACTGGTAGAGGGTCCAGGCCATGTCGTCCTGGTCGTAGGCGCTGGCCTGGTTGGGCCTGACGCCGATGAGCTCGGGTCGGCCGGCGCGGCTCGCCGTGGCGTTCCACGTCGTCGTCATGAACTGGTACGCGCCGTAGTAGAGGCCCGAGGAGCTCACGACGCCGTAGTTGCCGCCGCTCTCACGGGCGCGCGTGCACACCATCCACGGGTCGTCGTGGTGTGGGTGGGTCCCGCCGCTCGGGGGCGGTGGTGCCGGGGTGTCGACCGGCTGCGACGGCGGCTTCGCCGGTTTCGTGGCCGCGGGTTTCGGCGCGGCCGGCGCGGGTGCTTTCGTACCTGCGGGCTTCGGCGCAGCTGCAGCTCTGGCCGCTGCGGCCGCCTGCTCCTGCCGGGCGCGTTCCGCCGCGGCCTCGGCCGCGGCTGCCGCGGCCGCGGCCGCTTCGCGTTGGGCCTGCGCCTGCAGCTCTGCGAGTTGACGTTCGAGGTCCGCCTGCTCGTCGGCGAGTTTCTCGACGAGCGACGCCTGCTCGGACTTCCGCTCTTCGAGCGCCTCGCTCTGGTCCTCGAGCGTTTCCGACGCGATGTTGAATTCTTCGATCACGCGCTCGCTGTCGGCATTCGCGCGATCGAGGAGCTCGGCGCGCCGCACGGTGTCGAGCGCGTCGTCGGAGGCGAAGATCGGACCGAGGTCGGTACCGGATCCTTTGTAGATCGCCAGCGCGCGCGCCTGTGCCGCGGCGGCAGTCGTGGCGGCACGTTGCTTCGTGTCGATGATTTCGCGTTCGAGCTGCGCGATGTCGGCGTCGAGCTTCGCTACTTCTTCCTTGCTGTCGAACCAACGCGAGGCCGCGTCGTCGATCGCGGCGCGTGTGCTCGCGATGCGATCGTTCGTGTCCTGCGCGCCGGCGGCAACCGGAACCGAAACGAGCGCGACGACCAACGCGACCATGAGGACGCGTCCACGTGACAGCACGGTGTGGGCTCGATGTGATGCGTTCACCAGTGCTGCGCCCGCGGCCCGAACGGCACGTGCGGGGCATGTGCATTAGGGGAGGACCCTAACGACTCGAAGGGCCGCGAGGCGCAAACTGGGGTGTCACGCTGCGTGAGATCGAACGCCCGATGCGTCTACAACCCGCTGGTCATCGGCGTTGTGACGAATGCGAGAATCTTCGCAATGCGCGACCCGATCCCGGACGTTGCTGACGGTGAGGTGTCGCGCAATGCAGCGGCGCACACCTCGAGTCTCGAACGAATCGCCGACGTTCGTCCGGGTCTTGTTCGCACGAGTGATCGACCGCTTCGAGCCGGCGCGCACGGTGTTGTTCGTCAGCGTCGTCGTGTGGAGCGTGTGGTTCTTCCGATTGCCGCAGTTGCGTCACGAGCGGTTCCAAACGTTCGGTTTCGATCTCGGCATCTACGACCAGGGCGTGTGGCTCCTTTCGCAACTTCGCGATCCATTCGTCACGGTGCGCGGCATCGACCTGTTCGGCCACCACATGAACGTGTTCCTCGCTCGCGATCGCACCGCTGTATCGCCTCGGCGGCGGCGTCGAGGTGTTGCTCGCGGTGCAAGTGCTCGCGCAGGCGAGTGGCGCAATCGCAGTGTTCCTGCTCGGTCGCGACGTGTTGAAGTCGCGTTGGTGTGGTGTCGCGCTCGCGATCGCGTTGCTGTTGAACCCGACGTACCAGTGGCTCATGTGGGAGTTCTTCCACCCTGATGCCGTCGCGATCGGGCCGTTGCTGTTCGCGTACTGGGCGGCACGGGAGCGACGGTGGGGATGGTTCACGGTCGCGGCGGTGATCGCGATGAGTTGCAAGGAAGACGTCGCCCTCGCCGTCGTCATGCTCGGGCTGATCCTTGCGTTCCGTCTCGGACGCGCCCGGCGGCGACTGTTCCTCGGTGTCGTCGCGATGGCCGCGGGGTTCCTCGTCCCGATCGTCCTCGACACCGGCGCAACCTGGAAGTTCGTGCTCGCCGCGGTCTGCTGGTTGGTCGGTTTCTGGCTCGTGCTCGACCGGCGTGTTGATTGGCGCGCCGGTACCGCGATCGCGCTGCTCGCGCTCTCGTGGTTCCTGCTGGCGACCCAGGTGCTCATCCCGCGCTTCAACGGGATCGGGCGCTTCTACGACTCGTTCTTCGGACCGGAGCTCGGCGAGACGCCGAGCACGATCGCGAAGAACATCGCGCAGCAACCGTCGCTCGCGTTCGAACGCGTCACCGAGTCCACGCGTGTGTCCTGGTACTGGAAGATGCTCGCGCCGTTCGCACTGCTGCCGCTGCTGTCTTTGCGGACGCTCGCGATCGCGCTGCCCATGATCACGGTCAACGTCTTGACGCTCTTCCCTTACACGCGCGACTACCGGTTCCACTATTCGGCGCTCGTCGTTGCGGGATGCACGGTCGCGACGGTCGAAGCGATCGCGTGGCTGCAACGCGTCAGCGGCGGACGCGAGGTCTACCGCAACGTCGCCGTCGGCATCGTCGTCGGTGCCGCCTTCGTCGCGACGATCTTCTGGGGCGCGTCACCCCTCGCGCGTCGCTACGACCAGATCTGGCCGGTTGCGGCGAGCGCGCACCAGCCGATCCAGGAACACGCGGTCGGTCTCGTACCCGAGGACGCATCCGTGAGCGCGACGTACACGATGGTCCCGCACCTGACGCACCGCGAAGAGGTCTACGAGTTCCCGGTTCCGTGGTGCAACGTCAACTGGGGCGTGCAGGGCGAGAACCTGCACGATCCGGCCGGCGTGGAGTGGTTGGTCCTCGATCGCCGCCTCTTCGACGAACGCGGCGCCGCGGTCGCCGAGCGGTTGCTCGCGGGCGAGTTCGCCATCCGATACGAGGAGATGGACATCGTCGTGGCGCAGCGGGCCGTTCCGGCCGCGCCACGCGCCGAGCAACCGGAGCAGTTCCGCTGCTGAGGTGCGCGCTCAGGCGATGATCGCGCCGCCCTCGACGGGCAGCGTCTGGCCGGTCACGTAGCGCGCGTCCTCCGACAACAGGAACGCCGCGACGTCGGCAATGTCGTCGGCCTGCGCGTAGCGACCCAGCGGGACCGTTCGCTGCGCGCGTTCCTTCGCCTCGGGCGTGGCGAACGTGCCGGCCGTCATCGGCGTGTCGACCCCGCCCGGGCAGATGCAGTTGGCGCGGACACCCTGCGGCCCGTACTGCACCGCGAGGAGCCGGGTCAGGGCGTCGACGCCGCCCTTGCTCGCGGTGTATCCCGCGCCGTAGCCGTGTCCCTTGAGCGCGGCCGTCGACGCGATCGTCACGATCGAGCCACCGCCTTCGACGAGCGAGGGCAGCGCGGCCGTGATGACCGAGAACGTCCCGACCAGGTTCACCCGCAGCACGTGCACGAAGGTCGTCGACCGGCACCTGGTGCGCAGGCTGGAGGTCGGGTCCGTGGAAGATGCCGGCGGCGGTGACCACGCCGACGCACCGTCCGAGATCGTCGATCGCGCGGCCGACGGTGACCCGCACCTCGGCGTCGTCACCGACGTCCACCGCGAACGCCTGGGCGCGGCCATCCGCAGCTTCGATCAGCGCCACCGTCTCGCGCGCGTTCTCGTCGTTCACATCGATGACGGCGACCGACGTTGCCGTCACGTGCGGCGCGCAATGCGGTGGCGCGGCCGATGCCGCTCCCACCACCGGTGACGATCACGGTTCCGGTCACGAGGCGGAAAACTAGGGTCTGGCGGTGGTCACCGTCGAGGAAACGCGAGCGATGCACGGTGTCGACGGCAAGGTGATCGTCGTCACCGGTGCGGGCAAGGGCATCGGCAAGGGCATGGCGTTCCATCTCGGGAAGGGCGGCGCCGCGATCGTGGTCGCCGAGTGGAAACCCGACCTCATGGAGCAGACCTGCGCCGAGCTCGATGCGCTCTCGATCCGAAACCTGGGCGTCGTCTGCGACGTGAGCGAGCGGAGCGACATCGAACGGATGATCGCCGCGACCGTCGACGGCTTCGGTCGCGTCGACTGCCTCATCAACAACGCGCAGACGTTTCGGCCGCTCGCATCGATCGCGGAGGTGAGCGAGCGCGATCTCGACGTCTTCTACACGTCGGGCGTGAAGGGGACGCTCTGGACGATGCAGGCCGCGTACCCGCACATGCGAGACCAGGGTTGGGGCAGGATCGTGAACTTCGCATCGTCGATGGGCATCACCGGCGGTACCGGCTTCGCCGCGTACAACGCGTCGAAGGAAGCGATCCGCGCGCTCGACGCGCACCGCCGCGCGCGAATGGGCGATGGACGGCATCGTCGTGAACGCGATCGCACCGGCCGCCGCCACCCATCACGGCCCGGCCGGTGAGCAGAGCGAGGGCTACCGCATCTTCATCGAGAGCTGCCCGATGAAACGACAAGGCGACCCCGAGCTCGACATCGGCGGCGGTCGCGTGGTTCCTGTGCAGCGACGGTTGCCGCTACCTGACCGGGCACACCTTGATGGTCGACGGCGGCGCGTTCATGTGGGCGTGAGCGCGGCCGGAGTAGCGTTTCCCTCGTGACCGACGACGCCGGTTCCGGTATCCCGCCCGAGCAGCCCGCGCCCGAACGACCGAGTGCCGAGCCCCCGCGTCCCGAGCCCGCGCCGGCACCACCCGAACCACCGCTGGCCGAGCCCGCGCGCCCGTCCGACGTGTGGGGGCAACCACAAGCATCACCCCCGCCCCCGCCGGGCAGCGGTTCGCCGTACGCGCCGCCGCCGACCGCCTCCACCTGGACGCCGGCGTCTGCGGCCTACGGGCCCCAGAAGACCAACCCCCTCGCGATCGTCTCGCTCGTCTTCGCCATCGCGAACTTCGTCATCTGCTTCTTCATCGGCGCGATCGTCGCCATCATCACCGGTCACATCGCGTCCGCGCAGATCAAACGCTCGAACGGCACCCAGGGCGGCAAGGGCCTGGCCCGGGCGGGCACGATCGTCGGCTACGTCGGCCTGGCGTTGTCCATCCTCGGCGTCGTCGGCATCGTCGTCGCATTCACGGTGTTCGGCGACGACATCATCGAGTCCGAGCTGCGTTCCGACGCCAAGGCGTTCGTCGAGAACGCCGAGCGCGAGGCGGCGTTCTCCGGTACCGAGGTCCGGGACGCCGAGACGCTCGCACGGGCGTACAACGCAACGGAATTCGATGACGTCTTCGAGTCGATGATCCTGGCCAACGGCGCCTCGATCTTCTCTGCGACCGAGGACGACTGGGAAGCCTCCGACTGGCGGGTGCAGCTGAACGGCGAGTCGTTCCGGGAAGCCGAGATCTGCATGCAGATTCCCGAGAACGCGAACTTCGACCCGCAGATCTCGGACGAAGCCTGCGAGCCGGTGAGCACGAGTTAGTCGCCGTTGCTCACACGCGGAGGTCTTCGAGCATCGCGGTGAGCGTGTCGACCGCGCGCGGGATCGCCACGTCGTAGCCCTCGTCCTCGATGCGCGGGGCCGATGAGCTCGAGGTCGAACGGGCCGGTGTAGCCGGCGGCGAGCACGTCGCCGAGGATGCGGGCGATCGGGATGTCGCCGTCTCCCGGTACCAGCCGGTCCGGCGTGGCGAGCGTTCCGACGCGGAAGTCGCTCACCTGCACGAGGCGAATACGGTCGATGCCGCTCGCGATCGTCGTCGCGAGGTCGCGTTCGGCCCAGCACGCGTTGATCTCCATGCACACGCCGGTGTCGAGCCGCCGCGCGAGGTCGATGACGTCGTGGAGAGAGTGCACGAATCCCACGTCGACGCGCAGCGAGTTCGTGTGTTCGATCGCGAACGGGACCGACCGCCGGTGCGATGTCTCGAGCACCGGTGCCAGCGCGGCTTCCAGCGCGTCGGCGGCTGCTTCCCACGTCAGCGGCGTCGCCGGACCGGTGGTGAACACCATGCAGCCGGCACCGAGCTCCGCGGCGGCGTCGATCGATCGGGTGAGACGCTCCCGTTGCGCGTCCCATTGCGCGGGCTGCGCGAGGTGGAACGGGACCGAGACCGATCAGGTTGTCGACGCGCAGACCGCCGCCGATCGCGTCGAGCACTCGCGCCACGCCGTCGTCCCACCCGTGCGCTTCGAGCTTCGCAACCGAGACCCCGACGTGATCGATGCCGTGTCGCGCCCAGAACTCGAGGTCCTCGACGATCGAGTTCCGGTACGACGAGATCGCGCTCACGCACACGCGGTCGTGCATGCTCGCGGTCGCTATCCGAGCGTGCGCCCGCGGGCGATGCTGCTGCCGCCGTCGAGCTGGAGGTTGATGCCGGTGACGAACCCCGACTCCGGTCCGGCGAGGTAGATCGCGGCGGCGGCGACATCGTCGGCGACACCGAGCCGCGTGAGGTGCATGCCTTCGTAGACCGCGCGGCGAGCGTCGTCGATGTCGGCATCGCGACGGTCGTTGAGCACATAGCCCGGGCTGATCGTGTTGCAGCGGATGTTCGCCTCCGCGTAGTCGACCGCGATCGACCGGGTGAGCGCGTTGAGCCCGCCCTTGGCCGCGATGTACGCGGCGAGCCCCTTGCTCGCTCGCTCGGCCTGGCGCGACGAGATGTTCACGATCGCTCCATGACCGGCGCGTTGCATGTGGGGAAGCGCGGCCCGGCTGCACCAGAACGGCGCCGTGAGGTCGACGCGCAGGATCGCCTCCCAGGCGTCGGTGGTGAGCCCGCCGACGGGTGCGTCGGTCGCTCCGCCCCCCGCCGCGTTGTTCACGAGCACCGTGAGCCCGCCGAGCTCGGCCGCGGCGCGGTCGACGAGATCGGTGCACGCAGCTTCCTCGGCGAGGTCGGCCCGCAGGAACACGGCGTGGCCGCCCGCATCGGTGATCATCGCCACGACGGCGTCGGCCCGAGCGGCGTCGCGGCCGGTCACGACAACCCGTGCACCTTCGTGCGCGAACGCGATCGCGATCGCGCGTCCGATACCGGCGGTCGATCCGGTCACGAGTGCGCGCTCGCCAGCCAGCCGCACCCGGCGTTCAGCTCCCGTGCGGCTCGTCGGGAAGGCGGCGTGAGCACCTCGGCGCCCGTCGCGGTGACGAGCAGCGTGTTCTCGAACTGCGCGCTGCGCGAGAGGTCGCGCGTCGGCGCGGTCCAGCCGTCGGACCAGATGCGCCCGAGCTCCCACGACCCTTCGGTGATCATCGGCTCGATCGTGAACGTCATGCCGTTCACGATCGGCGTGTCCGAGTGCGGGTCGTAGAAGTGCGGCACCGACGGCGTGGTGTGGAACGTCTCACCGATCCCGTGACCGACGAACGCGCGCACGACACCGAAGCCGTGCGCTTCGGCGTGGATCTGGATCGCGCGACCGATGTCGTTGATGCGGCCACCGACGCGCACCGCGTCGATGCCCTTCCACATCGCCTCTTTGGTGACGCGTACGAGGTCGCGGCCGACGTCGTCCACGTCACCGACGAGGGAGGTCGCGTTGCAGTCGCCGTGTACGCCGTTGAGGAAGATCGTGACGTCGCAGTTGACGATGTCGCCGTCGACCAGCGTGCGGTCGTCGGGGATGCCGTGGCAGATGATCTCGTTCACCGATGTGCACAACGACTTCGGGTAGCCCTTGTAGTGCAAAGGGCTCGGATAGCCGCCACGCGCGACGCACGCGTCGTGACAGATGCGGTCGAGCTCGTCGGTGGTGATGCCGGGCCGCACCGCCGCGCCCACCTCGAGCAGCACCTCTCGTGCCGCGCGCCCCGCCTCGCGCATGCGATCGGCGAACTCGTCGGGCGGGACCACGGGCACGAGCGCCGGCGCGTCGGGCGCGTACGGCGGGTCGCGGGATCGAAGCGGGCACGATCCGGGCCGGCGACAAGCGCCCGGCGCGAACCGCCCCACGACGCACCGCAGGGCTCCGGCGGGTCGCCGCGAGCCGGCGCCGGGTCATCTTCTCCTTCTGCTGCCGCTTGCTCACGGGCCCATTGTCGCGCCCGCGTTGATCATGGCGGTCGCCCCCATCTCGAAGTACTCGCGCATCGCCGCCTTGGCGGCCTCGGGCGCCGGTGCATCCGCCAGCGCGGCGAGCATCGCCGTCAGCCACATGTCGCGCTCGGCCTGACCGATCGCGAACGGCGCGTGGCGCATGCGCAGACGCGGATGCCCCTTCTCGTCGCTGTACGCGGACGGTCCGCCCCAGTACTGCCCGAGGAACAGGGCGAGGCCGCGCTTGCCCGGCGCGAGATCTTCCGGATACAGGCGGCGCAGGAGCGGGTCGCGTTCGACGCGCTCGTAGAACGACTCGACGAGCGCGTCGAAGAACGGTTGCCCGCCGACCAGGTCGAACACCGTCACCTCGGCCGAAGGCACACCCATCACTGCCGCGGATCGCTGACGGCGTTCCCGGCCGCCAAGTCTTCGAACAGCGCGGTGAACGCTTCGGGATCGTCCGGGTACTCGCCTTCTGTCCGCAGGGCCACTTTCCCTTCGCCGTCGAGGTAGACGACGTACGGGAACCGCCCGGCGCCGTACGCCTGCAACGCGGTGAACTCCTCGTCGTCGACCATCGTGGTGAGATCGCCGAGCCCTTCGCGCGCCAGCCATTCCGCGGCCGGGTAATTGTCGAGCGACGGGTCTGCGTTCGTCGACACCATGACGATGTCGAGGCCGGCCGGGACACCGTGCGACTCGATCCACTCCGCGAGGCGCGGCACCTCGGCTTGGCAGTGCGGGCACCAGTGCGCGACGAAGAAGATGGCTTGCGCGTTGCCGGTACCCGCCGGGATCGTCACCGGCGCGCCGGCGAAGTCGCTGCCCTGCAGCGTCGGCGCGACGTCGCCGATGGCGTCGTCTTCTTCGCCGGGGACGAAGCGAGGCAGCGGTGCGCCCTCGACCTGCACGGTCGCGGTCTCGTTGTCCGTCGCCGTGTCGCCGCCGTCGTCGTCGTCGCCACCACCCATCGACAGGACGATTGCGATGATCGCGGCGACGACGAGCGCACCACCGAGGAACGGCCAGATCGGCAGGCCTTTGCCCGGCGTCGACGCGGGACTCCGCTTCGCCGGACGAGAACGTGCCGAACCGGATCGACCTGACGAACCAGATCGAGTGGTGCTCACCGGGCCATCACCTTCTCGTTGCTCTCCACTGGTTCCGATGCTTGGGGCGGTTCCGATGCTTCGGGCGCCACGTACGGCCGGCCGGTGAGCAGGATCGTGTCGATGAGCGCGAACGCGGAGAGCGCCATCATCGGGATCGAGATGTAGTGCAGCCGGAAGAACCACGTGATGTTGCACGGGTTGGCGGGGTCGCAGGACGTCGTGTTCTCCCAGCTCGGGAAGCGTTCGAGCAAGTAGTGGTAGATCGAGATCGCAGGGCCGATGAAACCGAGTGTGAGCGCGTAGGGCCGCACGTTCCAGTCGCGCCGGATCGCGGCCACACCCAGGATCACCGCCAGCGCGTACATCGCGATGCGCTGGTACCAGCAGAGGCGGCACGGCGGCAACCCGGCGCCCTCCGAGAGATACAGCGAACCGGCCATTGCGGTACCGGCGACGATCGTCGCCAGCAGCAGGCCGTTGTCTCCCAAGGTGATCCGAACCCGCTCCCACAGTTCCCGGGCGGAGCTCTCGCGCTCGCGGCCGGCGCGGGCTGCGAGCGCGAGCGTCCACAGGCCCAATGTCGCGAGGTTCGCGGCAACGGTGAGCACGACGAAGAAGTTGATCCACGGATCGTCGGTCATCGTTCGCGACCGCGCACGTCGTGGCTCGGCTGACGCATAGGAGCGACGATTCTACAAGCCGGGTACGGTCGCTCCCGATGGACCCGGACCGCGCCGGCGAGAAGCCGTCCGAGCGTTTCCAGCGTCTCGTACGTGCACCCGAGGCGGAGCTCAGGCTGGACGAAGCGGCGCTGTGCGTCGCTGCGTGCGCGCGTCCGTCGGTCGATGTCGACGCTTGGTGCCGTCGCCTCGACGACCTCGCCGGCGCGGCGACGATGCCGACGTTCGCCGCGGTGCGCACGCTGTTGTTCGAGCGCGAAGGCTTTCGCGGCGACACCGACGACTACGGCGACCCGCGCAACTCGTTCCTCGATTGCGTGGTCGAGCGGCGGCGGGGCATCCCGATCACGCTGTCGGTGCTCGTGATCGAAGTCGCGCGCCGGCTCGGGATCGAGGTGTTCGGCATCGGGATGCCCGGTCACTTCCTCGTGCGCGATGCTTCCGTCGACGACACGTGGTGCGATCCGTTCCACGGCGGCGCCGAGCTCGACCTCGAAGATTGCGCGCGTCTGTTCGCGATGGTGCACGGCGGCACCCGGCCACTGCGCCCGACCGACCTCGAGCCGACTCCACCGCATGCGATCCTCGCCCGCATGCTTGCCAACCTCGAGCAGGGGCGCTTCGGCACCGATCCCGCGCAGCTCGCCATGTTGAGCGAGTTGCACCTCGCGCTCCCGGGCGTCCCGATCGAACAGCAGGTGCAGCTCGCGCACGCTCTCGCCCGAGGTGGCTCGCCCGCGCAGGCCGAACGCGCGTACGAGTCGATCGCGGCGAGCGCGCCCGACGACATCGCCGAGTCGTTGCGCGCCGAGTCGGGCCGACTCCGCGCCCGGTGGAACTGAACGGTGGAACTGAGATGTGGAGCTGAACATGGCGCCGCGTCGACTCCCGATGTTCCCGCTCGGCTGCGTGCTGTTCCCGCACGCAGTGCTTCCGCTGCACGTGTTCGAGCCCCGCTACCGGGTGATGATGCGGAAGTGTCTGGACGGCGATCGCGAGTTCGGCGTCGTCCTCATCGAACGGGGCAGCGAGGTCGGCGGCGGTGACATCCGGTTCGACGTCGGCACGATCGGTCACATCATCCAGGCCGCCGAGATCGAGGACGGTCGGCTTGCGATCGCGGCGGTCGGCATCTCGCGGCTGCGCGTCACGCGCTGGCTGCCCGACGACCCGTACCCGATCGCCGAGATCGAAGCGCTCCCGGAAACCGACGTCGAGCGGCGGCATCGCCGTGGCGCGTGACCGGGTGTTCGCCGCGTTCGGCGACGTGCTGACGCTGTGGCACGAGCTCGACGCGCGCGTCCCCACCGCGGTCCCGGCACCGTCGGACGATCCCGTACGCGACGTCTACGAGGTCGCCGCCACCGCGCCGCTCGGGCCGCTCGACGCCCAGCGGGTGCTCGAAGCCGATCCGGACGCGCGGGCGGTGTTGCTCGAAGCGCTGCTCGGCGAGCTCGGTGAGGAGCTGCGCGGGCGCATCGCCCTCGAGTGAATGGCCTCGAGTGAATGGCCTCGAAAGGAGACGTGGAGGCGCGTGGCTAACGTGCAATGCATGACTCCTCCCGACGAGACGAGCACCGACGAAGCGGCGCGCCGACGCCTCGAAGCCGATCGCGACCGGGTCAACGGACTCATCGGCGAGTTGAAGAGCGAGGGTCTCGACCAGAGCGAGGCCGACCAGTCCGGGGAGCTGTCGCACTACGACCAGCACCCGGCTGATTCCGGTTCGGACACCTTCGAACGCGAGAAGGATCTCTCGATCCTCGAGTCGCTCGAATCCGACCTGGTCGAGATCGAGGCCGCGCTCCAGCGACTCGACGACGGCACCTACGGAGTGGACGAAGTGACCGGTGCACCGATCGATCCCGCCCGCCTCGAAGCCCAGCCCGCAGCCCGGACCAACGTCGACACCCCGCACTGATCTTCGTACAGATGGTCCGGTCCTGATGCCTGCTGTGGAGCTGCGATTGTTCGCAGCGGCGCGAGAGGCCGCGGGCCGCTCGGCTGACGGTTTCGAAATGCCTCCCACCAGCACGATCGCGGCGCTGCTGGCCGAAGCCGAGGGGCGCTACGGCGCCGAGTTCGCCGCTGTCCTCGCCGCATCGCGGGTCTGGGTGAACGGCGACGAACCCGCTGCCGGCCTCGAAACGATGTTGCACGAAGGTGACGAAGTGGCCGTCCTGCCGCCGGTCTCCGGTGGCGCCTGAACCGGACCGCACGCTCCGCCCGGTTGTCCAGTTCTCGCATCGGTTCTGTTAGCTTCGACACCGCTCGTGCCCTTCCACCTTCTTCGCCCATGGTGGCAGCGCGCCCTCGCCGTTTCCGTTGCGCTGGCGCTGCCGTTGTTGTCGACCCACCCGGTCGGCGCCGCCGGTGACCCCGTATCCGAAGCGGAAGCACGCGTCACCGAGGCCCGCCGCGCCGCCAACGACGCCGCCGCGGAGTACGACGACGCACAGACGAAGTACTTCACGCTCGAGGAAGAGATCGAGCGGACCCGCCAACAGATCGCGACGCTCGAGCAGCAGGCCGCCACGCTGACCACGGTCGCCAGCGAACGAGCGATCGAGGCGTACAAGGGCGGCAACTCGGACCTCGACACGATCATGCAGGGCTCCGACGTGCTCGACGCCATGCGCCGCAGCGAGCTCCTCGACCGCGCCAACCAAGAAGGCAACGACGCGGTCGACCAACTCGGCGCGCTCACCGAGGACCTCGACCTCCAGCAGGCCTCGCTCGACAAGCAGATCGCCGAACAGAAGGACCTCGTGTCGCGCCTCGAGAAGCGCGAAGCCGAGATGCGAGCCGCGCTCGGCGGCCGCCGAAAAGGCCGAGCGAGAGCTCAAGGAGCGCCTCGAACGCGAGCGTCGCGAACGCGAGTATCAGGCCCGGCTCGAGGCGGCTCGCGCGGCGGCAGCCGCCAGCGCCAAGGCGGCGGCGGCCGCGAGCGCAGCCAAGGCCGCGGCGAGCGCACCGAAGGCCAGCCGCGGCGGTGGTGCCGCGCCGGTGGCACCGCGCGGTGGCGGCTCGGTGGTGGTGAGCGGCGGGTTCGGCTGCCCGCTCCCGGGTTCGTCGTTCAGCGACTCGTGGGGCGCAGCGCGCTCCGGCGGCCGCGGGCACCAGGGCGTCGACATGATGGCCGGGTACGGCACCCCGATCTACGCCGCGGTGAGCGGCACGGTTTCGCACAGCACCAGCGGGCTGGGCGGCAACCAGCTCTACCTGCGCGGCAACGACGGCAACACGTACTTCCACGCACACCTGCAGTCGTATGTCGGTGGCGCCGGTCCGGTGAACGCCGGCGATCAGATCGGAACCGTCGGCGACACCGGGAACGCGCGCGGTACGCCGCACCTGCACTTCGAGATCCATCCCGGCGGCGGCAGCGCAGTGAACCCGTACCCGACCGTCCGGGCCGCCTGCTGACCGGGCAGTACCCTCTGCCGCAATGGCCACGGACGCGATCGAGAATCGGCTCCACGACCTCGGCGAGTTCATCCGGGACCAGCGCCGCAACGCCCGCCTCTCGCTGCGGAAGTTGAGCGAGGCCGCGGGCATCTCGAACCCGTACCTCAGCCAGATCGAGCGCGGGTTGCGCAAGCCCTCGGCCGAGATCCTCCAGTCGATCGCCAAGGGCCTCCGGATCTCGGCAGAGACGTTGTACGTGCGGGCGGGCATCCTCGACGAGCGCACGGACGACGCCCCCGACGTGGTCGACGCGGTGCTCAACGACTCGACGCTGAACCCGCGCCAGAAGCAGGTTCTGGTCGAGGTCTACCGGTCCTTCCAGACCGAGCAGCGCACCGCCGCGCCCGAGGCCCCGGCGCCCGACGTGGCAGCCGGCGGATCCGCATAGCCCAGCCGCTGGGTACCCTTACACCCCGATGTCCGAGCGCCGCGTTGCCGTGTTCAGCATGCACACGTCGCCGCTCGCCCAACCGGGTGCGGGCGACGGCGGCGGCATGAACGTGTACGTCGCAGCGCTCGCGTCTTCGCTCGCCCGGGCCGGTGTCGAATGCGACGTCTACACCCGCGCCGAGCACCCGGACCAAAGCGAGATCGTGGTCGTCGAGCCGGGATTCCGCGTCGCTGCACGTGGAGGCCGGCCCGGTCGCCGCCGGTTCCGAAGCACGAGCTGATCGACCTCGTCGATCCCTTCGTCGAGGCGTCGCGCGCGAGCTGCTCGCGTCGCCACCAGTCGACGTGCTCCACGCGAACTACTGGCTCTCCGGTGCCGTCGCACACCGGCTGAAGCACGAGCTCGACCTCCCGCTCGCAGCCACGTTCCATACGCTCGCGCGCGTCAAGGCCGATGCCGGTGTCGAAGATGATCCGGAGCTGCGCGCCCGCGTCGAACACGACGTGATCGCGTGCGCCGACATGATGTTCGCCTCGACCGAGGACGAACGCACGCAGCTCTCGACGCTGTACGACGCCGATCCCGAACGCATCGAGATCGTCGCGCCCGGCGTCGACCACGTGATGTTCGCGCCGAGCGACCGCGCGGGCGCACGCGAACGTCTCGGCCTCGACGGCGGCACGCGTGCTCCTGTTCGTCGGGCGCATCCAGCCGCTCAAGGGACTGCCGCTCGCGGTGCGTGTCCTCGCCGAGCTCGAAGACCCCGACGTCACGCTCGTCGTCGTGGGCGGACCGAGCGGCGCCGACGGCGAAGCCGAGCTGGCCAAGACCCGTGCGCTGGTCGAGGAGCTCGGCGTCGAGGATCGGGTGCGCTTCTTCCCGCCCCAGCCCCACGCCGACCTCGCCGATTTCTACCGGGCCGCCGACGTGTGCATCGTCCCCTCCCGCACTGAATCCTTCGGCCTGGTCGCACTCGAAGCCGCCGCCTGCGGCACGCCCGTGGTGGCGGCGTCGGTCGGAGGACTGCGTTCCCTGGTCGACGACGGCGACACGGGCTTCCTCGTCGAAAGTCGCGATCCGGTCGACTACGCCGTCACCGATCGCGCGCGCTCCTCGACGACACCCAGCTCGCCGCCAAGATGAGCATCACGGCGGTCGCGCGATCGCGCCGCTACTCGTGGAGCACGACGGCGGGCCGGCTCCGTCGGTCGTACAGCGACCTCGCCGCTCGCGCGCTGGTGCGCTGCGACTGACGCAATGGTGGACACCGGCGTCGACACCGTCCTCGACGCAGCATTCCACGCCGCCAAGCACGAGCTGATCGCCGAGCATCTCGAACAGGAAGTCGCACGCGAGCCGTGGGTGCAGACGGTCGAGTACGACGCGTCGATCCCACGCTGGTACGTGCGGTTCGGGTGTGAGGGACGCGACGCCGCGACGATCTACTTCGATCTGCACCAGCGCACGCTGCGCTACGAGCTCTACTTCATGCCCGACCCGCCCGCGAACCACGAGGCGCTCTACCGTTTCCTCCTCCAGTGCAGCCACGCGATGTACGGCGCGCACTTCTCGATCGGCCCCGACGGCGACTGCTACCTCGTCGGCCGCACGCTGCTCGAGCACCTCGACGTGCGCCGAGCTCGACCGCATCATCGGCGTGCTCTACGAGGCGGTCGAGCGGTGGTTCCAGGCCGCCATCCGCATCGGCTTCGGCCCCCGCTGACCCTCGCGGCGGAAATCACGTCAGATTGTCGAAAAGTGTCTTGAACTGTGCGGGTCGACGGTGGTACGGTGACGCCAACGCGAGGCCCGAGGTGCAGGAGGGCCGCTTCGTTCGGGGAAGTGCGAAGCGGTTCCGATCGTTCCTCGGGCTTCGTCGCGTCCGCCCGGTCGACGCATCAGAACTCCGCCATCAGATGGCTGAGTTGGCGCGGGACGGGGCACCACAAGTCCGCCATGTGATGGCGGACTTGTCGTCGGGCGGCGGATTACCCTCCGCCGATGGCTCGCGTCGCGCTGCTCGGTGGCGGGAAGATGGGCGCGGCGCTGCTCGCGCGGCCTGCTCGACGGCGGTTACGACGCCGAGGACGTCGCGATCGCGGAGATCGATGCCGCCCGTCGCCACGAGCTCGAGGCGCAGTTCCCCAAGGTGCGCGTGGTGCCGAGCGGCGCATGGGCGGTTGCCGACACCGACGTCGTCATCGTCGCGGTGAAACCGGGCGACGTCGGCGAGCACGCTCGAGGTCGCGCTCCCGGCCTTGCCCCGCGACACGCTCGTGCTCTCGATCGCCGCGGGCGTGACGATCGCGACGCTCGAAGCCGCCGCGCCGGGCCGGCCGGTCGTGCGGGCGATGCCGAACACGCCTGCACTCGTCGGCCTCGGCGCGTCCGCCATCTCGCCCGGCGCGACCGCGACCGAGCAACACCTCGACCTCGCCGAACAGCTCCTGCGTGCGGTCGGCGTCGTCGTGCGCGTCGACGAGCACCAGCTCGACGCGGTCACGGGACTCTCGGGCTCCGGGCCGGCGTACGTCATGCTGGTCGCCGAAGCGCTCACCGAAGCGGGCGTGCTGGCCGGCCTGCCCCGGCCCATCGCGGTACGCCTCGTCGAGCAGACCCTCCTCGGCTCGGCCACGCTGCTCGCCCAGGGCGAGGAGACGCCGGAGGTGCTGCGGGCCGCGGTCACGTCGCCCGGGCGGCACCACGGCCGCCGGCCTGCGGGCGCTCGAGGACCGGGCGGTGCGGGCGGCGTTCATCGACGCGGTGGCCGCCGCCACCGATCGTTCCCGCGAGCTCGGTCGTAACGACTCCTAACAGGAGCCCCGCCGAGCACGCTCGACAACTCCGTCCCCACGGGCATAGGGTCCCGTGCGCCAGCGGCGGAGTAGGGAGTGTCCCGTGGGGCAGGACTTGAGCAAGGCGCGCTTTCTCACCGTGCAGGAAGTCGCGCGAACTGATGCGGGTGTCGTCGATGACCGTCTACCGGCTGATCAAGGCCGGTGACCTGCCTGCTGTGCGCGTCGGACGTTCCTTCCGCGTCGCGGAGTCCGACGTGAACGCCTACCTGGCCGCGCGCTACACGCAAGCCGGGTAGCACGCAGCGTCCCATCGCTCGGACCACTCGTCGACTAACGTCGGTCGGTGGTGTCGCGCTCCGAGTTCGTCTCGTTCCTCTCCGACTACGGCCGCGCCGACGAGTTCGTCGGCGTCTGCCACGCGGTCATGGCCGACATCGCGCCGCAGCTCCGCGTCGTCGACATCACCCACGACGTTCCGCCCTTCGACGTCCGTGCCGGCGCGCTCGCGCTCGCCCGCGCCGTGCAGTACCTCCCGGAAGGACTCGTGCTCGCGGTGGTCGATCCGGGGGTCGGCACCGACCGGCGTTGCATCGCGGTCGCGGTCGAGCACGGCGTGCTCGTCGGCCCCGACAACGGCCTGCTCGCACCGGCAGTGGCCATGCTCGGCGGACCGCACCGGATCGTGACGCTCGAGAACGAGGAGTACCGCCTGCCGGCGCCCGGCCCGACGTTCGCGGGCCGCGACATCATGGCGCCTGCGGTTGCGCACATCGCCAACGGCGTGCCGATGCGAAGCGTTCGGCGCGGACCTCGACCCGACCGCACTCGACGCCGGCGATCCTTCCGCTCCCGAACGTGGAGGACGGGCAGGTGCAGGCCGAGGTGCTCTGGGTCGACCGCTTCGGCAACTGCCAGCTCAACGTGGACCCGGCGACGCTGACCGAGCTCGGCGCCGCGCCCGGCGACACGATCGAGATCCGAATGGGCGAGACCGGTCGCCGCGCCCGCTGGGCCCACGCCTTCGCGGACGCCAACCCGTCCGAGCTCCTGCTGATCGTCGACTCGTACGGCAGCTTCGCCCTTGCCTACGACCGCCAGTCCGCTGCGGCGCAGTTGAAGCTGCGAGCGGGCAGCACGCTCACGCTCGTTCCCGGGCCCAGGACAACGATGAGGTGGGGCACCAGCATCACCCTGGTCGCCCTGATCCTCGTGATCCTCCTCGCCGCGATCGCCCAGTTCGTCATCAAGCTCTGAACGGCTGGCGCGCCGCGAGCGCCTGACCGTCTTGCGTAGCCTCCGCAGCCGATGAACCTCGTTGACGCGCTGCTGGCGGCCGCGGCATGCGACGCCGGATCGACCGGCGCTCGTGGGCGCCGGCGAACCGGTGACGCTACGGCGAGCTCGGCGCCCGGGTCGCACGGGCGCACACGCTGCTCGGTGAGCACGTGAGCGTCGGCGATCGGGTGGCGATCGTTGCCGACAACGAACCGGCCTTCGTCACTGCATACCTTGCGACGCTGGCGGTGGGTGCAGTTGCGGTGCCGCTCAATCCGCTTGCGCCCGCCCAGGAGCTGGCGCGGGAGCTCGCGGAGGTCGAGCCCGCGCTCCTCGTCGCGTCCGCCGAACACGCGGACCGCGGGCGAAGGGCGACGGCGCGCGCCGATGGGCGCACCCCGCTGTTGGTGCTCGACGCGGAAGCGAGCGACGGCAGCGGCACGCCCGAACCCGTCGCACGCGAAGCCGACGACGCTCGCGGTGCTGCTCTTCACCGCCGGCACTGCGGGACCGCCGAAGGCGGCGATGCTCACGCACGGTTCGCTGCTCGCCAACCTCGAACAGCTCCAGGGGCATGCCGGTCTGCGTGTCGCACGAGTCCGATGTCGCGCTCGGCGTGTTGCCCTTCTTCCACGTCTTCGGCCTCAACGTCGTTCTCGGACTCGCGTTGCACGCAAGCGCGTCGCTGTCGCTCGATCGACCACTTCCATCCGGCCGAGACGTTGGCGCGCGTGCAGCGCGACGGCGTCACCGTGATCGCGGCGGTGCCCGCGGTGTACGCCGCCTGGTGCGCGCTCTCGCAAACCGACGCGTCCGCGGACGCGTTCGCCGGTGTACGGCTGTGTGTGTCGGGCGCGGCGGCGCTCGAACCCGACGTCGCCGAGCAGATGCGAGCCCGGTTCGGCGTCGCCGTGCACGAGGGCTACGGGCTCACCGAAGCGTCGCCGGTCGTGACGACGAGCGCGGTCGAGAAGGAACCGCGCACCGGGTCGATCGGTCCACCGCTGCCGGGTGTCGAGGTGCGGCTCGTCGACACCGAAGGCCGCGACGCGCTCGAAGGCGATCCGGGCGAAGTGTTCGTGCGCGGTCCGAACGTGTTCGCCGGCTACTGGAACGACGCGGAGGCGACCGCACGCGTGCTCGACGGCGACGGCTGGCTGCACACCGGCGACATCGCGGTCGCCGACGACGACGGCTGGCTGTCGCTCGTCGAACGGGCCAAGGACGTGATCATCGTCTCGGGGTTCAACGTGTATCCCGGCGAGGTCGAGCAGGCGCTCGCCGAACATCCTGCCGTGAGCGAGGTCGCCGTGATCGGCGAACCGCATCCGCGCACCGGTGAAACGGTCGTTGCGTTCGTCGTGCCGTCCGGCCCCGACGAGCCCGATCCGGTCGAGCTCCTCCGGCACGCCGGGCGCCGGCTGGCGCGCTACAAGCTGCCGACGCGCGTCGAAGTGGTCACCGCGTTGCCGCGCTCGTTCGCAGGCAAGCTGCTGCGACGCGAACTGTCTGCGGGCGAACTGTCTGCGGGCGAACTGTCGAAGGCGAACTGTCGAGCGACACCGACGCAACCGGCCGCGGTGCCGACGCCACGACGAACCCGACGTAGATCACCGAGATCCCCGTCGCGAGCGAGATCGCGAACGCCTCGTCGTGACCGACGGCGCCCTGGATGAGGCCACCGCTCGAGAGCACGAGCGTCCCCAGTGCGATCAGCACGTTGCCCAGTGCGAGCCGGCCGGTGCCCGGCGCGCGGCTACGACCGAACCGCACCGCCGAGATCAGCGCGCCGCCGATCAGTACGACCGCGCCGACGCCGCTGCCGATGCCGGCGAGCGCGCGGGGCAGCGCGTCGAGATGGTCCTTGCCCACCGGGAGCGCGTCGCCCGTGATCTCGGGGCTGATCGACGTCGACAGCATCACCCCGACCGCGAGGCCACTGAAGAACACGACGCCCGGCCCGTACCCGGTTGCCGATCTTGCGGTTCGTGAGCAGGTAGACGGTGCCGAGCGCGAGCCAGGGCACGTTCACGATCGCACCGAAGAGATAGAAGATCCGGAACGTGCCGTCGTCCCAACCGGTGGACGACCCGGTCGCGAACGCCGCCGAGGCCAGCGCGAACAGGGCCAGCGCCACCGTCCAGGCGCCCTGGTGCGGCGCCTTGGTGCGGGACCAGCGCACCGCGGTGGCCTGGGCGAACACGGTCGCGACCGCGGTGGCGATGAAGGCGAGACCGGCGACCATGAGCGCTCGCCACGCTAACGGGCGGGCAGCGCACCGACGCCCCTCGGGCCGGAGGCTTCGACGGCGGAGGGAGCGGGTGGGAGAGGAGTCGCAGACTTTGAGAATCCGGTCACAAGGTCGGTACGGTGGGCGTGATGGCGGACGCAGCAGGACGCAGGATCCCCGAGGCGACCGTCGCGCGGCTGCCGCTCTACTACCGGGCGCTGCTCGAGACGGCCGAGCTCCAGGTGGCGACGGTCTCGTCCGAGCGGCTGGCCGAGCTGGCCGGTGTGAACGCGGCCAAGGTGCGCAAGGACCTCTCCTACCTCGGCTCCTACGGCACCCGGGGTGTCGGCTACGACGTCGAGTACCTGCTGCACGAGATCAGCCGCGAGCTCGGCCTCACCCGCGACTGGCCGGTCGTGATCGTCGGCATCGGGAACCTGGGCCGGGCCCTCGCCAACTACAAGGGCTTCGGCGCCCGCGGGTTCCGGGTGGTCGCGCTGGTGGACGCCGACCCTGCGCTCGTCGGCCAGGTCGTCGGCGACCAGGCGGTCGAGCCGATCGAGGACCTCGACCGCATCGTGCGGGAGCGTCAGATCGCGATCGGCGTGCTCGCCACGCCGGCCGCGGTGTCCCAAGACGTCGCCGACCAGCTCGTCGACGCGGGCGTGCGCTCGATCCTCAACTTCGCCCCCGCGGTGCTGAACGTGCCCGAGGGCGTCTCGCTGCGCAAGGTCGACCTCGCGATCGAGCTCCAGATCCTCTCCTTCTACCAACTGCGCCACGGCATCCCGGCCGGGTCGTATCCGTGAAGCCGCGAGGCTGCAACGCCGCATGAGTGACGTTCCCGGGCGGCCCGCGCTCGCCGGCTATCCCGCGAACCTGCTGGTCCGGGGACGGCGAGTGGTGGTGGCGGGTGCCGGTCGCATCGCGGCCCGCAAGATCGAACCGCTCCTCGACGGTGGGGCCGAGGTGACGGTGGTCGCTCCGGAGATCGGTGACGAGGTGCGGGGCTGGGCCGATCAGGGGCGCTGCACGGTGATCGTCCGAGGGTTCGAACCGGCCGACCTCGACGGTGCCTGGCTCGCGCTGACCGCCACCGACGACCCCGCCGCCAACCGGGCCGTGTTCGCGGCGGCCGAGGAACGGCGGATCTGGGCCAATAGCGCTGACGATCCCGCCAACTGCTCGTTTACGCTGATGTCGGTCGTCCGGCGTTCGGATCTCGTGCTCGCGATCGGCACCGGCGGCCGCAGCCCCGCGCTCGCCACGCACCTCCGGCGCACAGCTCCAAGAGGAGATCGGCCCTGAATACGCGACCCTGCTCGACCTCCTCTCCGAAGCCCGGGAAGCACTCCGGGCTTCGGGGCGTTCCAGTGAAGACGCCGATTGGCAGCAGGCGTTCCGTTCGGGCATCGTGGAACTCGTCCGAGCCGGGCGCCTCGACGAGGCGAAGGAGCTCTTGAGCACGTGTCTCTCATCGTCGTCGGCCTGAACCACCGCACCGTTCCCGTCGAGCTCCTCGAGCGCATGACGGTCGCGGAGATCGCGCTGCCCAAGGTGCTGCACGATCTGACCGCACGTGAGCACCTGCTCGAAGCGGTGGCGCTCTCGACGTGCAACCGCACCGAGATCTACGCGCGCTGTACGCGCTTCCACGCTGCCGTCGGCGACGTCGCCGAGTTCCTCGCGGCACACTCCGGCGCCGACCCCGACGACTTCGCGGACCACCTCTACACCTATTACGACGACGCCGCGGTCACGCACCTCTTCTCGGTCGCGGCCGGTCTCGACTCGATGATCGTCGGGGAGAGCGAGATCCTCGGTCAGGTCCGTCACGCCTGGGAGGCGGCGGTGCGCGAGGGCAGCGCGACCCAGCTCCTCCCGCAACTGTTCCGGCACGCGGTCGAGTCGGGCAAGCGCGTCCGCACCGAGACCGGCATCGGCCGTCATCCCGTGTCGGTCCCGTCGGCCGCGGTCACGGTCGCGGCCGAGCAGCTCGGAACGCTCGAGGACGCGCGTGTGCTCGTGATCGGCGCCGGGAGCATGGGTCGCGGCCTCACGTCGACGTTGCGCTCGCGCGGCGTCGCCGACCTGCTCGTCGCCAACCGCACCGCCGAGCGCGCCGGCGCGCTCGCCGCGCACGTCGGCGGTTCGGCCGTTCCCCTCGCCGACATCGCCGACACGCTCGTCGATGTCGACGTGCTGTTCTCGTCGACCGCGTCGCCCGACGTCCTCGTCGAGCGGGCCACGGTCGAGATGGTGATGGCGTGCCGCAACGGACGGCCGCTCCTGATCCTCGACGTCGCCCTCCCGCGCGATGTCGACCCCGGCGTCGGCGACATCGACGGCGTCAGCCTCCTCGACCTCGACGACCTCAAGGACTACGCGCAGCGGTCCGCCGAGCGTCGCCGCGCCGAGATCGGCAAGGTGCGCGAGATCCTCTCGGCCGAGATCGAGCGCTACCGAGCCGAACGCGCGTCCCGCGAGGTCGCGCCGCTCGTCACCGCGCTGCGTTCGCTCGGCGACGACGTGCGCGCCAACGAGCTCGACCGGTACCGCGCCCGCCTCGCCGGGCTGGATCCCGAGACGCGCGAAGCGGTCGAGGCGCTCACCCAGGCGATCGTGAACAAGTTGCTGCACGAGCCGACGGTGCGGGTCAAGGACGCCGCGGGCACGCCCCGCGGCGACTACTACGCCGATGCGCTCGGTGCCCTCTTCGATCTTCCCGTCGCCGACTGAGCCGGCGCCGCTGATGCGCATCGCCACGCGCGGCAGCCGGCTGGCGCGCTGGCAGGCCGAACGGGTGGGTGCACTCATCGGTGACGCCGTCGAGTACGTGCTCGTCGAAACGCACGGTGACGCCGACCAGACCTCCGAGATCCACCGCATGGGCGGACAGGGTGTGTTCGTGAAGGAAGTGCAACAAGCCGTGCTCGACGGTCGCGCCGACATCGCGGTGCACTCGGCCAAGGACCTGCCCTCCACCACCGCCGACGGGTTGGTCCTCGCGGCGATCCCCGAACGGGCCGACCCGCGTGACGCGATGGTCGGCGCCGCTCTCGCGGAGGTGCCCGAAGGCGGCGTGATCGGCACGGGCTCGGTCCGCCGGCGCGCGCAACTCGCGCACGCGCGGCCCGATCTCGGGTTCGCGCCGTTGCGCGGCAACATCGAGACCCGGCTGCGCAAGCAGGTGGAGCAGGGCTTCGCCGCAATCGTGGTCGCGTTCGCCGCGCTCGAACGCCTCGGCCTCGCGCACGTGGTCGCCGAAGTGCTCGAGCCCGCGGTGATGCTGCCGCAGGTCGCGCAAGGCGCGCTCGGCGTCGAGTGCCGCGCCGACGACGCCGCGACGCGCGAGCAGCTCGCCGCGATCGACGACGTCGACGCGCACCGCAGGGTCGCGGCCGAGCGCGCGTTCCTCGCCGAGCTGGGCGGCGGCTGCGACCTGCCGTGCGGCGCGCTCGCGACGGGCGACGGCGAAGCGCTCGCGCTGGAGGTCCTGCTCGCATCTCTCGACGGTCGCGAGGTCGTGCGCGTGCGCCGAGTCGGGCGCGAGCCCGAAACGCTCGGCGTCGAAGCCGCGCGCGTGCTGCTCGACGAAGAGGGTGGACGTGCCCTCCTGGACGCCGAGGGGGTCGCGCAGTGACCGTGTACCTCGTCGGTGCCGGGCCCGGTGACCCCGGCCTGCTCACCCGGCGCGGTGAAGCACTGCTGCGGATCGCCGACGCGGTCGTATACGACCGGCTGGCGTCGCCGCTGCTGCTCGACCTCGCGCCCGAGCGCGCGGCGCGCATCGACGTGGGCAAGGCGCCGGGCCGGGCCGCGATGACGCAGGAAGAGATCAACGCGGTGCTCGTCGAGCGCGGGAGGGCCGGGCAGGAGGTCGTGCGCCTGAAGGGCGGCGACCCGTTCGTGTTCGGCCGCGGCGGCGAGGAAGCCGAGGCGTGCATCGCCGCGGGCGTCCCGTTCGAGGTCGTACCCGGCATCACCAGCGCGATCGCCGCACCCGCATACGCCGGGATCCCCGTGACCCACCGCGGTGTGTCCACGAGCGTCACGATCGTCACCGGCCACGAAGATCCCACCAAGGGAACGCTCGACACCGACTGGGACGCACTGGCCCGCGGCGGCGGCACGCTCGTGATCCTCATGGGTGCGGGCCGGCTCGACGCCATCACCCGCGCGTTGATCGACGGCGGCCGCGCGCCCGACACACCGGTCGCGGCGGTGCGTTGGGGCACGCGCCCCGAACAGCGCACCGTCCGCGCGACGCTCGCAACGATCGCCGCCGCCGGGGTCGAGGCACCGTCGGCGATCGTCGTCGGCGACGTCGCCGCGCTCGACTTCTCGTGGTTCGAGCAGCGGCCACTCTTCGGACGGCGCGTCGTGGTGACGCGCGCGCGCGAACAGGCGAGTGAGCTGCGCGAGAAGCTCGAAGCGCTCGGGGCCGAGGTGATCGAGCTGCCGTCGATCGCGCTCGAACCGGTCGACTTCGCGATGCCCGATCTCGGCGCGTACGAGTGGCTGGTGTTCACGTCCGCCAACGGCGTCGACGCGTTCTTCGATCGTGGCCTCGCCCCGGCCGGGCTCGACGCCCGCGCGCTGGCACCGGTGCGCGTCGCCGTGATCGGCCCCGGCACCGCCGCTGCGCTGGCGACCCGTGGTGTCCGCGCCGACCTCCTGCCCGAGCGCTTCGTCGCCGAGTCGCTGCTCGACGCGTTCCCGGCGCCGTCGGCGTCCGAGCGCACGCGTGCTGCTCGCCGCGCGCCGAGGTGGCGCGCGACGTCTTGCCCGAGGGTCTCGAAGCGCGCGGCTACGCGCGTCGACGTGCTGCCCGTGTACCGCACCGTTGCTGCGGTCCCCGACGCAGGACGATCTCGAGCGGGTCCGGACCGGCGCAGTCGACGCGATCACGTTCACGTCGTCCTCGACCGTCACCAACTTCTGCGACATCGTCGGCGACCTCCCCGACCCGCAGCCGCTCGTCGTCTCGATCGGACCCGGTGACGAGCGACACCGCTCGCGCTCGCGGCCTGCGGGTGGATGTCGAGGCCGACCCCCACACGCTCCCCGGCCTCGTGACCGCGCTCCTCGACTGTTTGAACGGTTCGGGCCCCTCCGGGGCCCTCCCGTCCACAAACAGCCCGTAGCATTCCTGACGTGGCGTTTCCCGAGCGGCGGCTGCGGCGGTTGCGACGTACTCCGGCACTGCGGCGCCTCGTCGCCGAGCACCGGCTCGGCACCGACGACCTGATCGCGCCGCTGTTCGTCAAGGAAGGGCATCGACGCCGCCGAACCGGTGGTGTCGATGCCCGGGGTCGTCCAGCACACGCAGGAGAGCCTGCGCAAGGAAGTGCGCGAGCTCGCCGGGCTCGGGATCCCCGGCGTCATCCTCTTCGGCATCCCCGCCACCAAGGACCCGACCGGAACCCAGGCCGACGCCGCCGACGGCGTCGTGCAGGTCGCGCTGCGCAACCTGCGCGACGAAGTGGGCGACGCGCTCGTGCTCATGGTCGACAACTGCCTCGACGAGTACACCGACCACGGCCATTGCGGCATCCTCACGGGATCCGGTGAGGTCGACAACGACGCGACGATCGAGCGCTACGCGAGCATCGCGGTCGCGCAGGCCGACGCCGGCGCCGATGTGATCGCACCGTCGGGGATGATGGACGGACAGGTCGCCGCGATCCGCGCCGCCCTCGACGGCACCGGGCACGAGACGACACCCATCCTCGCCTACGCCGCGAAGTACGCGTCGGCGCTCTACGGACCGTTCCGCGACGCGGCCGAGTGCGCGCCGCGCTTCGGCGACCGCAAGCACTACCAGATGGACGCCGCCAACGGCCGCGAGGCGCTCACCGAGGTCGCGCTCGATGTCGACGAAGGCGCCGACATGGTGATGGTGAAGCCGGCCCTCGCGTACCTCGACGTGATCGCGGAGGTGCGCGCCGCGTTCGACGTACCCGTCGCCGCGTACCACGTCAGCGGCGAGTACGCGATGGTGAAGGCCGCAGCCCAGCTCGGCTGGATCGACGGCGACGCAGTCGCGCTCGAACACCTGCTCGCGATCAAGCGCGCCGGCGCCGACGCGATCCTCACCTACTTCGCCGCGACGTCGCCGAGTGGCTTGACTAACTGGTTCGCACGGGCGCAGGCCAGGATTCCCGGCGGCGTCAACTCGCCGGTGCGTGCGTTCGGCGCGGTCGGCGGCGAACCGTTCTTCGTCGCCCGCGGCGAAGGTGCGTACCTCGAAGACACCGAAGGCAACCGGTATCTCGACTACGTGCAGTCGTGGGGCGCGTCGATCCTCGGCCACGCCGATCCTGCAATCGTCGAGGCGGTACAGCGCGCCGCGGCCGACGGAACGTCGTTCGGCGTGCCCACCCCGCGCGAGGTCGAGCTCGCCGAAGTCATCTGCGCACGCGTGCCCTCGGTGGAGAAGGTCCGCCTGGTGTCGTCCGGCACCGAAGCCGCGATGACCGCGGTGCGGCTCGCGCGCGGTGTCACGGGTCGGGCCAAGGTGTTGAAGTTCGCGGGCTGCTACCACGGCCACCTCGACGCGCTGCTCGTGCAGGCCGGCAGCGGCGTCGCGACGTTCGGCCTCCCCGGCTCCGCCGGCGTGACCCCCGGCACCGTCGCCGACACCATCGTCGTGCCGTACAACGACCTCGATGCACTCGACGAGACGCTCGACCGCGCACGGCGACGACCTCGCCGCGCTCCTCGTCGAGCCCGTCGCCGCCAACATGGGGCTCGTCGCGCCCGATCGCGGGCTTCCTCGAAGCGCTCCGCGAGCGCTGCACGCGCACCGGCGCCCTGCTCGTGTTCGACGAGGTCATCACGGGCTTCCGCGTCGGTCCCGCCGGCATGCAGGGCCGCGCCGGCATCACGCCCGACCTCTCGATCTTCGGCAAGGTCGTCGGCGGTGGGATGCCGCTCGCCGCGATCGGCGGTCCGGCCGCAGTGATGGACGAGCTCGCACCGACCGGCCCCGTGTACCAAGCCGGCACTCTTTCGGGGAACCCGCTCGCGACCGCCGCCGGTCTCGCTGCGCTCGCGCAGCTCGACGACGCGGCTTACGAGCGCCTGGAGGCAACCGCCGCGCAACTCGCCGACGGGTTGCACGACGCGTTCGCCAAGGCCGGGGTACCGGCGCAGGTCACACGCGTGCACACGCTCGTCGGCGTGTTCCTCGCGGAACGGCCGGTGCGGAACTACGAGGACGCCAAGGCGGCCGACCACGCGACCTACGCGCGGCTCTTCCACGGCTTGCTCGACCGGGGCGTGTACTTCGCCCCCAGTGGCTACGAGACGTTGTTCCCGAGCCTCGCCCACACGCCCGAGCACATCGACGCGACGATCAACGCCGTCGCCGAGGCCGCCGCCGCGTTGTAAGCACGCAAACGCGACTACTCGTTGCGCTCGTTCTCGCGTTGCTCGCGGCGCTTGCGGATGCGGTCCATGTAGAACAGCGATCCGGTGAACAGGAACACCATGATCGCGAACGCGAGGAACGCTTCGCCGCCCTGCTCGCTCGCGTCGATCAACTGTTGGGCAACGAACATCATGGGCTCCTAGGTGGAAACCGGCCGCAGGTCCGCGGTGGCGCGCTTCTTCTGCTCGCGTGCGTCCTGCTCGTACCAGTGCAACCCGAGCAGGAACAGACCGAACAGCACGAGCGACGTGAAGAAGTACACCCACGGCGGTTGGCGCAACGACCCGAAGTCGTACTCCATCACCACGTAGCGCTTGGGCGTGAGCGGGTCGCACGACGGAGTGGGCGGCGGCTGACCGGCCACCGCGGTCTGCGGGAGCGCGTTGCAGATCTCGACGACCGCGTACCGGGCGTTGTGCCACAACAGGTTGCGGGTACCGCCGCCGACGGTGAAGGTCTGGAATCCCTCGAAGTCGGTGAGGAAGTCGGTGCTGCGGCCGAACTCTGCGAACGGCTGCTCGGGCGGTTCCTCGGCGCCTTCCGGCGCGGCAGTCACGAGCGCGCCGTCGATCGCCGGCCGCAACAGCGCGAGCCCCTCGGCTTCGACGGGGTCACCGTTCTCGACGATCTCCCTGGCCTCGGCCACGGAAGCGTCCGCCGGACTGTCGACGACCTCCTTGACCTCCCAACCCGCGGGACGCCCCTTCGGGCTGTTGAGCGGCGTGGCGGTGGTGATCCACAGGCTCGAGAGCAGCACCATGAAGCCGGTGAGGCACGCGCCCGCGATGAGGAAGCCGAGCCGCGCACCGAGGTTGGTGCCGAGCAGCAGGTAGACGGAGCCGCAGAACAGGCCGACCGCCGAGAGCGCGACGAGCACACCGAGGAGCGTGGGATCCCACAGGTTCGCCTCGCCGCCCCCGTGCTGACCGAGCACCGTGATGAGGTTCATGTTCAACCCCCCGTCGTCGTGGTCGTGGCGCCCGCAACCGTTGTCGTCGTCGAGGGCGGCAGGTACGTCGTGTCGTTCAGGTCGTTGCGTTCGTAGGCGACGATCTCGTCGATCATCTCGTCGGTGAGCATCGCCGAGAAACCGGGCATGCGGCCCGAGCCGACGCCGCCGTTGCCGTACTGCTTGTTGGCTTCGGAGCCGGACTTGATGAACTCGACCTGCGCGTCGAAGCCGATCGTGCCCTTCTCGGAACCGGGACCGAAACGCCGCTCGGTCGCGCCGTCGCGGAGGTTGAAGCCGATGCCGCCGCCCTGACCGCCACCGCCACCGGCCAGGCCGAGCACGCGCGTGCTGTTGGGAACGGCGGGGTCGAAGATCGACCAGCCTTGCGTGTGGCAGCGCGCGCAGTAGGTCTCGAACAAGAGTTGGCCGTCGGTGACGTTCGTGCGCGACGCCGCCCACTCCTGCGACCACGCCACCGCTTCCTGCGCGTCCGTGTAGTCGTCGGCCGCGGTGAGGAAGGTGCGGCACGCCTCGCCCTCGGCGACTTCCTGTTCGTTCGACTCGCCCGCTGCCGCGAGCTGCGCCGCGAGGTTGTCGCAGTCGGTGCGCAGTTCGTCGACCGGAGTCGTCGCGGGGACGCCGAAGGCAGTCGTCACCGCGGCCTGCGCTTCGGTGAGCGCAGTGGTCGCGGTGGCCAACGCGTCTTGCGCCTCGGTGAGCTGCGCGGCCGGTGCTTCTTGCGCCTCGCCCAACGCCGCCACGGCCTCTTCCTGTGCCGCTTCGGGCGTCAGCTGGATCGACTGGATGAACGCAACGAGATCCTCGATCGTCTGCTCGTTCTCGGCCCCGCCGCCCGCGACCCCGAACGCCTGCATCGGAGTGCCGGGCCGGCCGTAGGTGATGATCTGCTCGACCTCCTCGGCGCTGAAGCGCAGCAGCTCGGTGTTGAGCGCGGGTGCCTTCCACACGAACTGCTCCGGCGGAAGCGGTCCGTCGGGCCCGTCGGGGTCGATCACCTGCGTGGTCGAGCCGCCGCCGCCTTCACTGCCGTGGCAGTTCGCGCACTGCAACGAGAGCACCGGGTTGTAGTCCTCGCTCGCCGAGTTCGCGAACAACGCCGCGCCGCGCTCGACCGAACCGTCCTCGAAGTAGGAGATGGACTCGTCCTGACGCGACGGCTCGCGCACGAGGTACACGAGCATCGCGACCGCGAACATCGTGACGAACACCAGGCTCCACCCGAGCACACGTTCGAGCCGGCGCCCTTCGAGGTCGTCGTCGGAGAAGAACTTCGTCTCGTTCGGGGGCGACTTCTCGACGCGCTTGCGCGTGAACACCGACCAGAGCAGGTATCCGCCGATCGCGAGGATCGCGAGGATGTTGAAGAGAACGATGAAGTGGCGGAGGTCCGACTTCCACACGGTGAAGGCGACGAGGCCGTTCATGCGGCTGCGTGCTCCGGCCCTCGATCACCGTGTATCGGTTGTGCTTCCTCCGGGCCTGTGCCTTGCGCCTGGCCGGCGGGCGTCAGATGCACGAGGGCCCTTCCTGCGTCTGGTTGGTCGTGTTGGTCCCGATCGGCGGGCCGGTCACGACGACGCTGGTGTCGATCACGATGTTGCCCGCGTCGACCGTGACCGTGAACCGGTCGAGGCCGCGCGGTGCCGGACCGTCGCGCTTCTCACCGACCGCGTTGTACTTCGAACCGTGGCACGGGCACTCGAACCACTGCGACGACAGGCACCACGGCACCCGGCAACCGAGGTGCACGCACCGTTGGTACAGCGCGACGACGCCCGCTTCCATCCCCGCGAGCACCGGCTTGTACGAAGGCACCTTCTCCGCGTTGCCGATGTCGTCCTCCGGGTACGGGAGGATGTAGGTCTTGGCGTCGGGCACGTAGAAGGGCTCGCGCTTGTCGGCGATCTGACCCATGATGTCGTCGAAGTTGCCGGCGTTGATCTTTCCGCCGAACCCGCTCGCACCGGTCGGCCACAGGAACCCGAGCACACCGATGCCGAGCACGCCGGCGGAGAAACCGGAGATGCCGAGCACGGCCCGGTTGAGGAACTGCCGGCGCGAGACGCCGATCTCTTCCTCGTCGACCGGCTCCCACTGGACGACGTCGCCGCCCTTGCGGACCTCGACCTCACCCGAGAGGTTCTCGCGTGTGTCTTCGGCGCGCGTGCGCCCGGTCGCTTCCAACTCCGTCGACGTGGACGCGTCCGGTGCCGCCTCGTCGGGGATCGACTGGTCGCGGCTGCGCGTCTCCCGCGACAGGTTGCCGGTCGTCGTACGCCGCCGGCCGGCGGTCAAGAAGATCGTGACCGCGGCAGCCAGGAGGATGATGACGATGGCGATGGCGATGTACAACGAACGCTCCTGCTCCTACAGCTCGAAGAAGATGCCGTCGTTCCAGGGGAAGACGAAGTTGAAGCCCTGACCCCGGAAGAACGAGCCGATGATCACGAGCACGGCCCAGAGCATCAAGAAGATCGTCATCATCGCGATCGCGAACTTGCGGTCGGACGGCTTGGTCGACGGGTTCTTGTCGTAGTACGGCGTGATCGCCAGCAGCACGATCGCGACACCCGGGATGGTCACACCGGCGACCATCGGGTGGAACATCGTCAGCAGCTCCTGCAGACCGAGGAAGTACCACGGCGCCTTCGACGGGTTCGGGGTCTGGTTCACGTCTGCCAGCGAGAGCAGCGGTGCCTTCACCAACGCCGAGAAGATGGTGACCAGCGCGGTCATCGACAGCACCGCCGCGAACTCGATCGACAGCAGGTGCGGCCACGTGTGGACCTTGTCCTGCGCGTCGGCGCGCGTCTGCTGGATCGATCCGGACTTGACGACCGTGAGCAGCCGTTGCGTGTGACCACCCGGACCGGTGCCGGCCGGCGCGGGTGCGACCGCGGTCGCGGCGGCGCGTCGGGGTGCAGCGCCACCCGCGGGGGCGGGAGCAGCGGCACCACCACTGGCACCGCCGTTGCCGCCGCCGTTGCCGGCGAGCGCGGCCTTGCGCTTGCGCGACCGCTCGAGCAGGTGCGCGGGCACACCACCGACGTCCTCGGTGATCGCGTCGCCGGTGTCGGCCGCAGCCGCCGCCGGCGATTCGCCCGCCGTCGCGTCGGCCTCGACGACCATGGACTCGTCGGGTGCGGCGGGTGCCGCGGTCGAGTCGCCTTCGTCTTCACCTTCGACGGGCAGACCGAGCGCCTTGCGGCGCTCCTTGCTGCGGCGAAGCAGGTGTTCGGGCACGTCAGCCATGCGTCTGCCTCCTTCGCCTTAGAGCGGACCCGAGATGCCGCCGTCCTTGCGGACGCGCCAGAAGTGAACCGCCATGAAGATCACGATCACGAACGGCAGTAAGAGCACATGGAGTACGTACCATCGGAGCAGCGTTTCGCTGCCTATCTCCTTGGATCCGAGCAGCACGTACTTCACGTTGTCACCGAACACCGGTGTGTAACCCATCATGTTCGTACCGACCGTGACGGCCCACAGCGACAGTTGGTCCCACGGCAACAGGTAGCCGGTGAACGAGAGCAGCAGCGTGAGCAACAGCAGGATGATGCCGATCATCCAGTTGAACTCACGCGGCGACTTGTAGGCACCGTGGTAGAAGACGCGCGCCATGTGCAGGAAGACCGACAACACCATGAGGTGCGCGGCCCATCTGTGCATGTTCCGCACGAGTGAGCCGAGCGAGACCGCGGTCTCCAACGTCTGCACGTCGGCGTACGCCGCCTCCACCGTCGGCCGGTAGAAGAACATCAGGAAGATGCCGGTGACGGTCAGCAGGATGAACAAGAAGAACGAGAGGCCGCCGAGGCACAGCGTGTACGACACCTTCACCGCGTGCCGCTTCACCTTCACAGGATGAAGGTGGTACAGCACGTTGTTCATGATCACGTAGGAACGGTTACGCGGGGAGTCGGTGTAGCCCTTGCGGAACACCGAGCCGGGACGGAAGATCGAGTTGACGACCTGGGAACCCCAGACGTTCTGGCCGATCTCGCCGACCTTCTCGAGCACCTTGGGCCGGTGACCGTTGCTGCCGTTGCTACTGGCCACGAGCTTCGTTCCTTTCGCGCCTAGAAGCGGACGCCGTAGGCGTAGCCGTGCCGGTTGGTGCGGGTGTTGGGGTCGCCTTCGGCCCAATCATCGGTGACCTTGCCCAAGATGATGACGCCGGTGGGGCAGCGGTCGACGCACAGCGCGCAGCGTGTGCAGACGTCTTCGTCGACGACGAACACGACGTGGTCCTTCGGGTCGTCGCCGGGCTGATCGGCGTTGACGGCTTCGTCGATCGCGCCGGTCGACAGCATGTGGATGCACTTCCACGGGCAGATGTCGACGCAGCCTTCGCACAGGATGCACTCGGCTTGGTCGATGTGCAGGAACTGCTTCGGCTTCACCGCAGAGGTGAGCCAGGTCGGGTCGACCTCCTGGAGCACGTAGCTCTCGGAGAACTCCGGCATCGGCGGATTGGCGTCGGTCTTGGCCATGCTTATGCGCTCACTCGCTTGTCGTGACCGGGCGGCCGTAGGCGGAGGTACCGGCGCGTCGACGACGCAGACGGGAGAACGGACCGGTGAGCGGTTCGCCCGGCGTCGCGTCGTCTTCGGATGCAACGACCGGCTCGGCGACCTTGCGCTTCTGCCACGCCGAGAACAGGTAGACGTTGATCGTGCCGAACACGAAGTACGAGCCTGCCGCGACGATGTCGGCGATCACGTACCGGGGCACGTCGATCGGCGGGAACGAACCACCCAAGCAGCTGGTTCTCGCGTACGACGAACGTGTCCTTGCCCCAGTTGAGGTACGAGTTCGCGAACGTCAGCCACTCGTGCGGCCAGACGCCGTACGCGATCGTCATCATCGCGAACACGAGCACCGCGCCGAAGATCGATGCGGCCCAGGTCGAAGGCTCTGCGGAACGCTTCGGCCGGCGCACCATCGCGAAGGCGATCGCGATGCCGATGCCCAACGCCACCGACGCCCAGATGAGCCGCCCGGCGGCAGCCATGAAGGCCGGACCCCAGTCGAGGAAGTTCGGGATCTGGAGTGCGAGCGGGCTCGTGCTGGTGTCGGGCATCGCCCCGGAATCTCCTCAATTCGAAGCGAAGGGAAAGCCGGTCGACCAGGTTCGGCTGAGCGGCCCGGCTCGTTGCTCTTTCGTACCACGCTAGATGCGCCAACAGCACATTGTGGTATCGCTCCCTCCACATCTTCGGAACGGCCTGCGGCGAGGGGAAGATGTTCCGTCCGCACGGTGTGGTATCGGTCCGTCTCGACGCGTGTTTGAACGGTTATGGCCCTGGGAGGGACGCTCGGGTGCAAACCGAGTTGGGTGCGGCCGGGGGTTCACCGACGTGTGAACATGGAGACGTGCAGGGTTCGCGCGCCGAGATCGCCGACGTCGAAGAGCGACACGAACGGGACGACCGGTGGGACGTGCTCGTCGTGGGTGGAGGTCCATCGGGCGCCGCAGCCGCATACTGGCTCGCCGAGCGCGGGCACCGCGTGCTGATCGTCGAGAAGAAGCGATTTCCCCGCGAGAAGACGTGCGGCGACGGCCTCACGCCGCGGGCCGTCCGCCAGCTCCACGACATGGGTCTCGCCGAGCCGCTGGCCGACTTCCAGCGGTTCGACGGGCTGCGGTCGATCGGCCACGGAGTGGAGTTGGAGCTGGCCTGGCCGGAGCACCCCGACTTCCCGCCCTACGGATATGTCGTGCGCCGGCGCGACCTCGACGACCTGGTCGCGTCCCGCGCCGTGAAAGCCGGCGCAACCCTCTGGCCTGCGGCGGAAGCGCTCACGCCGGTCCTCGAGGACGGCGTCGTGGCCGGGGCGAAGGTTCGCCGCAACGACACCGGGACCGTCGAGACGGTGCGCGCCCGGTACGTCGTCGTGGCCGACGGCGCCAACTCCCGCTTCGGCCGGGCGCTCGGCACCGCGCGGGACCGCAGCTACCCGCTCGGCATGGCGATTCGCGGCTATTACACCAGCCCGCGGCACGACGAGCCCTGGATCGAGAGCCACCTCGACCTCCGCGACAAGGACGGCAATCACTTGCCCGGCTACGGGTGGATCTTCCCGGTCGGCGACGGGACGGTCAACGTCGGCGTCGGGCTCCTCTCCACCTTCAAGGAGTGGAAGTCGATCAACACGTCCCGGCTCATGGAGGCGTTCTGCGCGACCGCGCCCGCCTCGTGGGAGATCCGACCCGAGACCGCCACCTGCGCGCCGACCGGCGGCCGGCTCCCGACCGGCAGTTCGGTCGAGCCGCGCGTCGGCCCGACGTTCGTGGTCGTCGGCGACGCCGCGGGATCGGTGAACCCGTTCAACGGTGAGGGCATCTCGGTCGCTTACGAGACGGGCCGTCTGGCTGCCGACGCGGTCGACCTCGCGCTGACGACCGGCGACGGCCTGGCGCTGCGCACGTACGACACTCGCCTCGACGAGGTGTACGGCCTGTATTTCAAGGTCGCCCGCGCGTTCGTGCGGGCGATCGGCAACCCCGCGGTGATGCGAGAGCTCACCCGCATCGGCTTCCAGAGCCGCACGCTCATGGACTGGGTGCTCCGAATCATGGCGAACCTGCTCCGCCCCGACGAGATCGGTCCGGCCGAAGCCGCGTACCGCGCCGTCGCCGCGCTCGTACGGATCGCGCCCGAGCCCTAGCGCCGACGCGTCTCGTCTCCCCTCACGTGTCTCGTATCCCCTCACGCGACGCGGGTAGCCTCCGCGCGAGCGCGGCCGGGACACGAAGAGCCGAACGTAGTGAGCCCGAAAGAAGTGGAACTTGGCTGACTATCTGCCGATCCTGATCATGGCCGGACTGGTCATCGCGTTCGTGCTGCTCTCGTTCGTCGCGTCGCAGCTGCTCGCTCCGAAGCGACCGAACGCCGCCAAGCAGGCGCCGTACGAGTCGGGGATCGTCCCCGAACACGAGCCCGCCGAGCGCTTCCCGGTGAAGTTCTATCTCGTGGCGATGGCGTTCATCGTCCTCGACGTGGAGATCGTCTTCCTCTATCCGTTCTCCACCGTGTTCCGCGGGCTCGGCCTGTTCGGTCTGCTCGCGATGTCGATGTTCGTGCTGGTGTTGTTGGTGCCCTTCGCGTACCTGCTGTCGGTCGGCGCGCTCGACTGGGGTCCGGTCAAGGATCTCGTCCAACGCTTGCCCGGTCCGATGCTGCGCACCAAGGACGCGGTGTTCGATCCCGCGAGCGCGCGACGCGCGGAAGATGCCGAAGAAGAGGAGGCGGCCTGATGGGTCTCGATCAGGTACCGCACAACTTCCTCACCGCGCGCTTGGAGGACGTCGTGCGCTGGGGTCGCCGCAACTCGGTGTTCCCGGCCACGTTCGGCCTCGCCTGCTGCGCGCTCGAGATGATGGCGACGGGTGCGCCGCACTTCGACATGGCCCGCTTCGGCATGGAGGTGTTCCGCGCCAGCCCCCGTCAGGCCGACCTCATGATCGTCGCCGGCCGCGTGTCGCAGAAGATGGCGCCCGTGTTGCGGCAGGTGTACGACCAGATGGTCGAGCCGAAGTGGGTCATCTCGATGGGTGTGTGCGCGAGCAGCGGCGGGATGTTCAACAATTACGCGATCGTCCAGGGCGTCGATCAGATCGTCCCGGTCGACGTGTACGTGCCCGGATGTCCGCCGGGCCCGGAGACGTTGCTGCACGGGATCGTCACATTGCACGAGCAGATCCGTACCGGCGAGCTGTTGCGGCGGCGGGAGCAGTCGGCGTCGGGTGGCGCCGAGATCAAGGTCGATTCCGAACCGGCGATGGCCGAACCGGTCACGCCGGTCTCGGTGACGACGGGTTGACGTGAGCGGCGACGAGGCCATCCGATGAGCGATGACGAAGCTCGTGAAAACGATCACGATCCCGATGCCGTTCCCGATCCCGCTCCTGAGACTGACGACGTCGCCGCCGCGCTGCTCGAACGGTTCGCCGGATCCGTGTCGTTCGAGAGCCACGGCCAGCCGGTCGTCTACGTCGACCGCGCCGTGTTCGCCGACGTCGCCACCTACCTCCGTGACGAGCAGCAGTTCACGATGCTCATCGACGTCACCGCCGTCGATCACCTGCTCGACGGTGCCCGCCACGTGCCCGAAGGTGTCGATCCGGAGCGGTTCGAAGTCGTCGCCAACTACCTCTCGCACGCGCGCAACCGGCGGATCCGCGTGATCTGCGAAATTCCCGCCGCCGATCTCACCGTGCCGTCGCTCACGCCGGTGTATTCGGGCGCGAACTTCGCCGAGCGCGAGACCTACGACCTGTTCGGCATCACCTTCGTCGGCCATCCCGAGCTCACGCGCATCCTCATGCCCGACGACTGGGACGGCTTCCCGCTCCAGAAGGACTACCCGCCCGCCCGCGTCCCGGTGACGTTCAAAGGCGACCCCTCGCCACGATGACCTTCAACCAACAAGAGCGAGATCTGCAGAAGCGCACGGACGAGGGCGCGCAGGAGCTGCGCCCGTCGACCGTGCGCACGCGCGAGATGGTCATCGCGGGCGGCGGCATGTGGCCGGAGGACGACGAGCTCGGCGACACCATGATCATCAACATGGGTCCGCAGCACCCGTCCACCCACGGTGTGCTCCGCCTCATGATGGAGCTCGACTCCGAAGAGGTCCTGCGGATCAAGCCGGTCATCGGCTACCTGCACACCGGTATGGAGAAGACGGGCGAGGAGCTGACGTACGTGCAGGGCTGCACGAACGTCACGCGTATGGACTACGCGGCGCCGATCTCGAACGAGATGGTGTACAGCCTCGCCGTCGAACGTCTCCTCGACGTCGAGGTGCCCGAGCGCGCGCAGTGGATCCGCATGATGCTCGCGGAGATCAACCGCATGGCGTCGCACCTGTTGTTCCAGGCGACCAACGGCATGGACATCGGCGCGGTGTCGATGATGCTCTACGGCTGGCGCGAGCGTGAAGAGGTGCTGCGCCTGATGGAGATGATCACCGGGCTGCGCATGAACCACAACTTCGTGCGACCGGGTGGTGTCGCAGCCGATCTCCCCGAAGGCTGGCGCGACGCGGTGCTCGAAACGTGCGACCTCGTCGAAGGTGGTGTGCGCGATTACGACGAGCTGCTGTCGGAGAACCCGATCTGGCGCGAGCGCACCGTCGGCGTCGGCGTCATCTCGACCGAGCAGTGCCTGGCGCACAGCATCACGGGGCCGATCCTGCGCTCGACCGGATTTCCCTGGGACCTGCGCAAGTCGCAGCCGTACCTGCCCTACGAAGCCGTCGACTGGGACGTCATCTACACGAGCAACGGCGACGTCTTCGACCGCTACCGCATCCGCCTGTGGGAGATCCTCGAGTCGGTGAAGATCGTCCGCCAGTGCGTCGAGCTCATGCCCGGCGGCAACTACCGGTTGCAGGACAAGAAGATCACGCCGCCGCCGCGCGAGCGCATCGACGAGTCGATGGAAGCCCTCATCCACCACTTCAAGCTGTTCACCGAGGGATTCAAGGTGCCGCCGGGCGAGACGTACGTCGCGGTCGAGTCACCGCGCGGCGAGGTGGGTTGCTACATGGTCAGCGACGGATCGGGGAAGCCGGTGCGCATGCACATCCGCGGTCCGTCGTTCTACAACCTGCAGGCGACCGAACCGATGGCGGAGGGCAGCCTCGTCGCCGACGCAGTCGCGATCGTCTCCAGCATCGACCCGATCATGGGTGAGGTCGACCGTTGAGGCAGTGTGGCGAGATCATGAGCTTCTTCACGGATCGGAACCGGGTGCGGGCGCGCGAGATCGTGGCGCAGTACCCGCGGCCGAAGTCGGCGATCCTCCCGCTCGCTCACCTCGCCCAGGACCAGCACGGCTGGTTGACGTCCGAAGCGATGGAGGAGATCGCGGAGCTGACCGAGGTCACGCCCGCGATCGTGCAGGGGACGTGCAGCTTCTACACGATGTTCAAGCGCGCTCCGTGCGGCCGGTTGATCGTGTCGGTGTGCACCAACGTGACGTGTCTCGTGACCGGGGGCCCCGAGATCCTCGAGCATCTCGAGTCGAAGTACGCGATGGACGACGAGGTCGACGTGGAAGAGGTCGAGTGCCTCGCCGCGTGCGGCAACGCGCCGTCGATGCAGGTCAACTACGAGTTCCACGAGTTGCTCACGCCGGCTTCGGCGGAGGAGATCGTCGAGGAGTACAAGCGCGGCGATCGGCAGGCGCGCACCGTCTCCGGCACACCCGTCGGGAGTGCGACGTGAGCTCGTCTACGAACGGAACGCAGTTGCAGGAGACCAGGATCGTCACGAAGCGGTTGTACGAGCGTCCGGACGACTCGTGGACGATGGACGCCGCGCTCGCAACCGGCTGCTACGACGTGCTGCGCGACGTGCTCGCGAAGGACGACCCCGCCGCGATCCAGGATCACGTCGTGAAGTCCGGGCTGCGCGGCCGTGGCGGCGCGAACTTCTCGTGCGGACAGAAGTGGTCGTTCCTGCCGCAGGGCGTGTTCCCGCGCTACCTCGTCGTGAACGCCGACGAAGGCGAGCCGTCCACGTTCAAGGACCGCATGCTCGTCGAGCGCGACCCGCACCAGTTGATCGAGGGCATCGTCATCTCCGCGCACGCGATCGGCTGCAACCAGGCGTTCATCTACCTTCGGGGCGAGTTCGCGCTCGGTCACGATCGCTTGGCGCAGGCGATCGCGGACGCGCGCGCCAAGGGGTTCCTCGGAACGAACATTCTCGGCTCCGGCTTCGACCTCGAGCTGGTCGTGCACCGCGGTGCGGGCGCGTACATCTGCGGTGAAGAGACCGCGCTGCTCGAATCGCTCGAAGGCGAACGGGGCATGCCGCGCCTGAAGCCTCCGTTCCCCGCGATCGAGGGCTTGTACGCGAAGCCCACGGTCGTGAACAACGTCGAGACACTGTCGACGGTGCCGCACATCGTCCGGATGGGCGGCGAGGAGTACGCAAAGTTGGGCGTCGGCCGTTCCACCGGCACGCGCATCGCCGCCATCTCGGGGCACGTGAACCGACCCGGCAATTACGAGGTCGAGTTCGGCTGCACGTTCCGTGATCTCATCTACGGCCTCGCGGGCGGGATCCGCGACGACAACGACCTCAAGTTCTTCCTGCCCGGTGGCGCGTCGTTCCAGTGGCTCGTCGGGAGCGACGAGCACCTCGACGCCCCGTACGACATGGACTTCGTGCAGCAGAACCTCGGCACCACGCTCGGCTCGGGAGCGATCATGGTGTTCGACGAGACCACGGACCCGTTGAAGGTCGCGTGGCGGCTCGCGAAGTTCTACTCGCACGAGTCGTGTGGCAAGTGCACGCCGTGTCGCGAGGGCACGGGCTGGATCGAGAAGGTGCTGTACCGCATGGCCAACGGCCTCGGGCGTCCCGAAGACCTCGCCCTGCTCACCGACATCGGTGCCGGCATCTCCCCGAACGTCGCGACCGCGCCGTTCACGCAGACGACGCTCTGTCCGCTCGGTCCGAGCGTCGTGTCGCCGATCGCGAGCCTCAACAAGTACTTCCGCGCCGAGATCGAAGCAACGGCTCGCGAGCCCCGCCGAGGTTTCCGCGTGACGACGACCGAACCCGATCAGAAGACCACCGTTACCGTCACCATCGACGGTGTCGCGGTGGAAGCGAAACCCGGTGACCTGCTGATCAAGGTCGCGCAGGAGCACGGCGTCTACATCCCGCGTTTCTGCTGGCACGAGCGCATGAAGCCGGTCGGCATGTGCCGCATGTGTCTCGTCGAGGTGGAGGGTGCGCGCGGGTATCCGCCGGCCTGCACCACGCCGGTCACCGACGGCATGGTCTGCCACACGCAGACGGACACGGTGAAGAAGATCCAGGACGGCGTGCTCGAATTCCTGTTGATCAACCACCCGCTCGACTGCCCGGTGTGCGACCGCGGCGGTGAGTGCCCGCTCCAGGACCAGACCCTCGCGTTCGGTCCGGGCGAGTCGCGCTTCGTCGAGGAGAAGCGCCACTGGGAGAAGCCGATCCGGCTGAGCAAGTTGATCCTGCTCGACCGCGAGCGGTGCATCCAGTGCGCGCGCTGCACCCGTTTCGCGGACGAGATCGCCGGCGACCCGTTGATCGACTTCGTCGATCGCAGCGAGCGCACCCAGGTGCTCAACTTCGCCGAGCAGCCGTTCGACTCGTACTTCTCCGGCAACACCGTGCAGATCTGTCCGGTCGGCGCGCTCACCGCGAGCCAGTACCGCTTCCGCGCCCGCCCGTGGGACCTGTCGACCGCGGAGACCTCGTGCACCACCTGCGCAGTGCAGTGCCGGGGCGCGGTGCAGTCGTCGTCGAACCGACTGGTGCGGTTGCTCGGTGTCGACTCGGAGCCCGTGAACCACGGCTGGTTGTGCGACAAGGGCCGCTACGGCATCGAGTGGGTGCACTCCGAGCGGCGCGTCCTCGATCCGCACATCCGGCGCGACGGCGAGCCGCACGAGGTCTCTTGGCCCGAGGCGCTCGACGCGGCCACCGCCGAGATCAAGCGGGTACGCGATCTCCACGGTCCCGGCGCGATCGCCGTGCTCGGCGGCACGCGCGGCACGAACGAAGACGCGTACGCGTGGGCGCGACTCGCGAAGGGTGTGATCGGCACCGACAATGTCGACGCCCAGCTCGGCGACGGCCTTCCTGCGGAAGTGGTGCTCGGCCTCCCGCGCGCCGAGATCGCCGACTGCGACACCGCCGCCGCGATCGTGTTGCTCGGCCCGAACCTCCAGGAGGAACTACCGGTCCTGTTCCTCCGCATCAAGCGCGCGGCCGAGCTCGGAGTCCCGATCGTCGATCTCGCACCGGTCGACCATGCCTTGAGCGCGCTCGCAACCGAATCGGCACGCCTCGCGCCCGGCGCGAGCGTCACCGATCTCGAGCCGATCAGCCGTGCGCGCGGCGAACGACCGGGTCCCGTGGTGGTCGTGCTCGGCCGCACTTCTCTGGCCGAGCCCGCCGACGCGACCGTCCGGTCGGCGGCCGCGCTGGCGGAGCTTCCCGACGTGCGGTTCCTCTCCGCGCTCAGACGCGGCAACGTGCACGGTGCGCTCGACGCCGGCCTCGCTCCCGGCATGATGCCGGGCCGGGTCACGCTCGACGCGGGTCGCGAATGGTTCGGTGAGCACTGGGGATCCGTGCCCGCCGAGACCGGCCTCGACGCCGCCGGCATCCTCACCGCCGCGGCCGACGGCAAGGTGCAGGTGCTCGTGCTCCTCGGTGCCGATCCGATCACCGACTTCCCCGATGCCGAGCTCGCGCACCGCGGTATCGAAGGCGCCGGCTTCGTGATCGCGGTCGACGGGTTCGTGTCCGCGTCCACCCGTCGGGCCGACGTGTTCCTGCCCTGCACCCTGTGGAGCGAGCGGACGGGCACGGTCACGAACATCGAGGGGCGGATGCAGCGCGTCGGCCGCAAGATCGCGCCCGAGGGCACCGCGATGGACGACTGGCGCATCGCGGTCGAGCTCGCGTTCCGGCTCGGCGTCGACTTCGACCTGGCCACGGTCGACGAGGTCGCCGACGAAGTCGCCGCGCGTTGCGCCTGCGCACCTCGGCGCGACCGCGGCACTGTTGCGCCGCGCGCGTGACGGCGTCGTGCTGCCGCTGCGTGCGCACCTGGACGAGCTCGTGCTGCGAACGCGGGAGCTCACGATCATGTCGGAAGACGGCCACGGCACGTCCTGGGATCCGATCAAGGTCGAGGGCGAGGCCCCCGACGAACCGGCTGCGGCCGACGCCGAAGCCCCCGTGACCGAAGCCCCCGCGACCGAAGCCGACGACGCAACCGAAGACGCGGACCCCGACGAGACCGCGCTGGCGGTCGAGGTCGCCCACTCCGTGAGCGCCACTGCCGATGCCGTCGCGCCCCCGCTGTACGAATGGGATCGCACGACTGCCACGGCGAACGTCCCACCCCGCGACGCGTACGCGCTGCGGCTCGTGGTCGGCCGCACGCTCTACGACAACGGGCGCGTCGTGCGTGAGACGCCGATCCTCACCGGGCTCGTCGCCGCCCCCGCGCTGCGGATCAATCCGCACGCGCTCGCTGCGCTCGGCGTCGACGCCGGCACCCAGGTGCGTATCACCGGCGCCCGCACGTCGCTGACCCGGCCCGTCGTCGGCGACGCCGCGGTGCCGGCCGGTGTTGCGTTCCTCCCGTTCCCGGCCGACGGAACCGGCCCCGCCGAGCTCATCGACGTCACCGCGCCCGTCACCGATGTGCGTGTAGAAACGCTGCGGTGAACGCGGTGCTGGCCCTCGATCCCCTCTTCGACGGCGGTGACGTCACGTGGTCGGTGTTCGCCGTCGTCGTGATCAAAGTTCTGGTGGCGTTCGTGCTACTGCTCATCGCGGTCATGCTCTACATCTGGGGCATGCGCAAGGTGATCGCGGACATGCAGAACCGCATCGGACCCAACCGCGCCGGGCCGTACGGCGTCCTGCAGACGCTCGCCGACGCCATCAAGCTCTTCTTCAAGGAGCAGTCGATCCCGTCCACCGCGGACCGGCCCGTGTTCCGGCTCGCGCCCTACCTGTCGATCATGCCGGCGTTCCTGATGTTCTGCGTGGTCCCGATCGGCGGCGAGGTGTCGATCCTCGGGCACCGCACCTACCTCCAGGTCTTCGACCCGCCGATCGGTGCGCTGTGGATCCTCGCGATGTCGGGCATCGGCGTGTACGGGATCATGCTCGCGGGCTGGGCGTCGGGATCGAAGTACCCGCTGCTCGGTTCGGTGCGGGCGACCGCGCAGCTCCTCTCGTACGAAGCGGCCTTTGGTCTCGCGGTGCTCGGCGTGCTGATCCAGGCGGGCACGCTGTCGACGCGTGCAATCGTCGACGAGCAGGGCGGCACCGGCTTCGGCGCGATCTTCTCCGATTGGTACTGGCTGCCCGCGATCGTGCCGTTCATCATCTTCCTGATCGCGGCGCTCGCCGAGACGAACCACCCGCCCTTCGACCTCGTCGAGGCCGAGCAGGAGCTCGTCGGCGGGTTCCACACCGAGTACACCGGCATCCGCTTCGCGATCTTCTTCCTCGCCGAGTTCATGAACGTCATCACGATGTCGGCCGTCGCGGTCACCCTGTTCCTCGGCGGTCCGTCGGGTCCCGGTCTCGGCTTCCTCTCCGAGGACGGCTTCCTGAACGCGTGGGTCATGCCAGTGTTCTGGTTCGTGGCCAAGGTGTTGCTGTTGCTGTTCGGCACGGTCTGGGTGCGCGCGTCGCTGCCGCGCATGCGCTACGACCGACTCATGTCGCTCGGCTGGAAGTACCTGATCGAGATCGCGATCCTCTGGGCGCTGGTGTCGGCGGCGATCGTCGTCGCTCGCGAAGAGGACTGGAACGTGTGGGTGGTCGGTCCGCTCGCAGCCGGCGTTGCGTTGCTCGCGTTCGGCGCGCTCTACCTCGCGATGCCGAGGGCCGGAGATCAGATCGAGGAGTTCCGCTGATGGGTCGGCTCTCCGGTTTCTGGGTGACCCTGCGGCAGATGGGGAAGCCGCGCCTCACGACCGAATACCCGAAGGCGAAGCGCCCCAAGCCGGCGCGCTTGCACGGCCGGCACGTCCTCAATCGCTACGAGGACGGCATGGAGAAGTGCATCGGCTGCGAGCTGTGCGCGGGCGTGTGCCCGGCCCGTTGCATCTACGTGCGCGGCGCCGACAACCCGATCGACGAGCCCGTGTCGCCGGGCGAGCGATACGGCTTCGTGTACGAGATCAACTACCTGCGGTGCATCCACTGCGACCTGTGCGTCGAGGCGTGCCCCACGGAGGCGATCACCGAGACGAAGCTCTTCGAGTTCTCCTTCGCGAACCGCGCCGACGCCATCTACACCAAGAACGAGCTCCTCGTCGGCGACGACGGCCGCGCCCAGCGCCTGCCCTGGGAGCTGTGGCTCGGCGGTGAAGACGACGACACGAGCGCGTGGATGCGCGCGACGTCGCCGTCGGGGAGCGCGGCGTACGAAGGTCGCACGAGCTGGTCGGGCGAGCTCGGCTTCGGCGTGCGCCCGCCCGAGGAACCGGACACCGACAGGTCGCACACTGGGGACGACTGATGGAAGCAGTCTTGTTCTTCGTCTGTGCCGCCGCTGCCCTCGTCGGCGCGTTCGGTGTGATCCTGGCCCGCAACCCGGTGCACTCGGCGTTGTTCCTGCTCGTCACGATGGTGACGATGGCGGTGTTCTTCTTGATGCAGGACGCCGACCTCGTGGCCATCATCCAGATCGTCGTCTACGCGAGCGCGATCGTCGTGCTGTTCCTGTTCGTGATCACGCTGCTCGGCGTGGACGAGCACGAGTCTCTCACCGAACCGCTCCGGTTCCAGCGGCCGGTCGCGATCGGGCTCGGGATCCTGTTGCTGGCGCAGGTCATCGCGCTGGCCGGCAACGACTGGGCCACCGGCGCCCGTTCGTCGACCGCCGCGCTGGAAGGCCCGCGCACGGGCAACGTCGAGACCCTGGCCCGCGCGCTGTTCACCGACTACATCTGGGCGTTCGAGATCACCGCGGTGTTGCTCGTGATCGCGGTCGTCGGGGGCGTTGTGCTCGCGCGCCGCAGCGGCCACCCGGCGGCAGCCGCGGCCGCAGGAGAGCGAGCGCAGGCTGTGCGGACGGAGCGAAGCCACGAGTGCCGAAGGCCTCTCCGCGAAGCGGAGCCGTAGTGCTCGCCGCCCTCGAGATCACTCCGGCCTACTACCTGATCCTCGCCGCCATCCTCTTCACGGTCGGTGGTGTCGGGCTGCTGCTCCGCCGCAACACCCTCGTGATGTTCATGTGCATCGAGCTGATGCTCAATGCCGCGAACCTCACGTTCGTCACCTTCGCCAAGGCGCTCGACGACATCGGAGGCCAGGCCATCGTCTTCTTCACGCTCGTCGTCGCGGCCGCGGAGGTCGCGGTGGGCCTGGCGATCATCGTGGCCATCTTCCGGCGTCGTCAGAACGTCACCGCCGACGACGTCAACATCCTCGAAGGATGAGGCCGTGAAACGTAACGTAGCCCCGCTTGCCGCAGGCCTCGACGGCGCGGAGTGGAGTCACCGGTAGAGATGAGCGCGCACGATCTGCTCGAACTGTCGTGGCTGATCCCGGCCATCCCGGCGTTCGGTGCGGTCGTGCTCCTGCTCGTCGGGAAGCGCATCGGCGAACCGCGGGCCGGTTGGTTCGGCACCGGGATCATGGCGGCCACGTTCGTGGCGTCGTTCGTCGCGTTCCTCGCGCTCTGGTCGCTCCCGGCCGAAGAGCGCAGCGTGGTGTCCGACGGCTGGACGTGGATCGAGGTCGGCGGCTTCCAGGTCGACTTCCGCTTCTTCGTCGATCCGCTCTCGACGACGATGATCCTCTTCGTCACGGGCGTCGGCACGCTGATCCACCTGTACTCGATCGGGTACATGCACGGCGATCCGCGCTTCACGCGGTTCTTCGGCTACCTCAACCTCTTCGCGGCCTCGATGCTCGTGCTCGTGCTCGGCTCGAGCTTCCTCGTCACCTTCCTCGGTTGGGAAGGGGTCGGGCTCTGCTCGTACCTGCTCGTGTCGTTCTGGTTCGAGAAGAACTCGGCCGCGGTCGCGGGGAAGAAAGCGTTCGTCACCAACCGCGTCGGCGACTTCGGGTTCATGCTCGCGATGTTCCTGATCTTCGCGTCGCTCGGGACGCTCGACTACGCCGCCACCACCGAGGGCGCCGGCACCCTCGGTCAGAGCACCGTCACCGCGATCGCGCTGTTGCTGTTGCTCGGCGCGGTCGGGAAGAGCGCGCAGATCCCGTTGCACGTCTGGTTGCCCGACGCGATGGAGGGCCCGACCCCGGTCTCTGCGCTCATCCACGCCGCGACGATGGTCACCGCCGGGGTGTTCCTCGTGTGCCGGGCCCATCCCTTCTTCGAGGCATCGAGCAGCGCGGGCACGACCGTGGCGTGGGTGGGCGCGATCACCGCGCTCCTCGCCGCGACCGTCGCGATCGTCCAGAACGACATCAAACGGGTGCTGGCGTACTCGACCATCAGCCAGCTCGGCTACATGTTCCTCGCGGTCGGGGTCGGCGCGTACACCGCCGGCATGTTCCACATGGTCACGCACGCGTTCTTCAAGGCCCTGCTGTTCCTCGGCGCGGGCTCGGTCATCCACGGCCTGCACGGCCGACAAGACATGCGCTTCATGGGCGCGCTCCGGAAGTGGATGCCGATCACGGCGGCCACGTTCATCGTCGGCTGGCTGTCGATCGCGGGGATCATCCCCTTCTCCGGCTTCTGGTCGAAGGACGAGATCCTTGCTTCGGCCTGGATCCGGGACGACTACGCGCTGTGGTTCGTCGGCGCGGTCGGAGCGTTGTTCACCGCGTTCTACATGACGCGCCAGGTGTACCTCGTGTTCTACGGCGACGCCCGGTGGGACGCGGCCGAAGCGCCACCGCCGGAAGTTGCGACGGCCGGTACGTCCGACGTCGCGCCGGAAGACGCGTCCGATCGCGCGCCGGAGGAAGCGGACGAGCACCACGTACCGGAGCCGCACGAGTCGCCGTGGGTCATGACGTTCCCGCTCGTTGCGCTCGCAGCGCTGTCGGCCCTCGGCGGCCTGCTCAACCTGCCGTTCACGAGAGCGCACCTCGACTTCCTCACCATCTGGCTGGAACCGTCGTTCGAGGGTGTGCCCGAGGTGCACGTCTCGTCATTCGCGTTGGGGTTCGGACTCTCGACGGTCGCGCTGATCATCGGCGTCGTCGGCCTCGTGTTCGGCCGTGCGGTGTACCGGAACGGTTTGCCCGCGACGGGTGAAGACCCCACGGTGCAACGGCTGGGCGGCTTCGCCAAAGTGCTCGAGAACGCGTACTACTTCGACGTCGGCATCGCCCGCTTCGTCAGTGGTCCGGCCACGGCCGCGGCCCGGTTCGTGAGCGACGGCGTCGACCGCAAGGTCGTCGACGGCGCCATCAACGGCATCGGGTCCGGGTTCAAGTTCCTCGGTGGCGGCCTCCGCAAGGTCCAGACCGGTCTCGTCCGCAACTACGCGCTCGGCATCACGCTGGGTGCAGTGCTGCTCGTCGGCTACATGGTCGTCGTGACGGTGACGTGATGGACTTCCCGATCCTCACCGCGCTCGTCGTGTTGCCGGCCCTCGGCGCGTTGCTCACCGTGCTCACACCGAGCAGCCGTCCGGAGATCGCGCGGGCGCTCGGCTACACGACGAGCGTCGCGACGTTGGGCCTCTCGCTCGCGCTCCTCGCCGAGTTCGACACCGGCGACGCCGGGTACCAGTTCGGTGCGAGCCACGCCTGGATGGAACCGCTCGGCGTCCGCTTCTCGGTCGGCGTCGACGGCATCAGCCTCTTCATGGTCGTGCTGACCGCGCTGCTGGTGCCGATCGGGCTGCTCGCGTCGGCCGACATCGCCCGGGCCAAGTCCTTCATCGCGTGGATGCTCCTCCTCGAGGGCGCGCTCATCGGCGTGTTCGTCGCGCTCGACCTCGTGCTGTTCTTCGTGTTCTTCGAGATCGTGCTCGTGCCGATGTACTTCCTCATCGCGGGTTGGGGCCACGAGAACCGCCGCTACGCCGCGACGAAATTCTTCCTGTTCACGATGGCCGGTTCGGCGTTCCTGTTCGTCGGCATCCTGTCGGTCGCGTTCTTGCACCGCAGCGCCCAGGGCTTCCTGACGTTCGACTCGCAGGTCCTGACCGACTGGGCGTCATCGAGTGGCGCGCTGTCGGACGGCACGGCCCGATGGCTGTTCGTCGCGTTCGCGATCGCGTTCGCAGTGAAGGTTCCGTTGTTCCCGTTGCACACGTGGCTGCCCGACGCGCACACCGACGCGCCGACCGCGGGCTCGGTGATCCTGGCGGGCGTGCTCCTGAAGATGGGCACGTACGGGTTCCTGCGGTTCGCGATCCCGATGTTCCCGCAGGCGGCCGTCGACTTCGCCCCGGTCATGCTCGTGCTCGCGGTGATCGGTATCACCTACGGAGCGATCGTCGCGACGATGCAGCCGAACCTGAAACGGCTGGTCGCGTACTCGTCGGTCGCCCACCTCGGATTCGTCGTGCTCGGGTTCTTCGCGCTCACGCAGCAGAGCATCCAGGGCGGGCTGTTCACGATGGTGTCGCACGGCCTCACCACCGGCGCGCTGTTCCTGCTCGTCGGCATGCTCTACGAGCGCCGCCACACATATGCGATCACGGACTACAAGGGCCTGTGGAAGGTGATCCCGGTGTTCGGCGGGCTGTTCGTCATCGCGGCCATGGCGTCGATCGGCCTGCCGGGCTTCTCCGGCTTCATCGGCGAGTTCCTGTCGCTGCTCGGTTCGTTCCTCACCAGTCGCTGGTACACGGTGGTCGCCACCACCGGCGTGATCCTCGCCGCGGTCTACATGCTGTGGGCGGTGCAGCGGACGCTCACCGGCGAACCCGACGGTGAGAACACGACGATGCGTGAGGTTTCGGCGCGCGAGCTCTGCACGGTCGTGCCCTTGCTCGGCCTTTCGTTGTTCCTCGGCTTCTCCCCGCAGCCGGTGCTCGACCGCGTGCAGCCGAGCGTCGAACGTCTCGTGCGCCACGTCGAGGATCGCAGCGACTACGAGGAACCGACGGTGAGCGAGGAAGGCCCTGCGGTCGCAGTCGAGGAAGGAGAAGAGGAGTGATGAGCGCGGCGTTCGTCGGCTCCTTGCTCGGACAGGTGACGGAACCGATCGAGACGCCGTCCATCGACTGGTTCGCGATCGCGCCCGACCTCGTGCTGTTCGGCACCGCCATCCTCATCGTGCTCGCGCGGGCGCTGTTGCGGCACCGCTCGTGGCTGGCCGAGGCATCGCTGTTCGTCGCGTGCATCGGTGTGCTGGTCTCGGGCGTCTTCGTGTACGTGCAGTGGCACTTCGTCGACCGCGACGGTCCCTACCAGGCCATCGCGGGGATGGTGGCGGTCGACGGCTTCGCGGTGTTCGTGATGACCGTCGTGCTCATCGCGACATTGCTCGCGCTGTTCCTGTCGGCGGGCTATCTACATCGAGAGAACCTCGAAGGCCCGGAGTACTACGCGCTGCTGCTCTGCTCGGCCACGGGCATGATGCTGATGGCCTCCGCCAACGACCTGATCATCGTCTTCCTCGCGCTCGAGATCCTGTCGATCGCGCTGTACGTGCTCGCCGCGTTCGACCGCCGGCGGCTCACGTCGCAAGAAGCCGGGCTCAAGTACTTCCTGTTGGGATCGTTCTCGTCCGCAGTGTTCCTCTACGGCATCGCGCTCGTGTACGGCGCAACCGGGAGCACCAACCTCACCAAGATCGCCGACTTCCTCGCGATCACGACACTGCTCGACGACGGCGTGCTCCTGCTCGGCGTCGCGCTGATGCTCGTCGGGCTCGCGTTCAAGGTCGCGGCGGCGCCGTTCCACATGTGGACGCCCGACGTGTACCAAGGTGCACCGACGCCGGTCACCGCGTTCATGGCCGGCGCAACCAAAGCGGCCGCGTTCGGCGCGATGTTGCGGGTGCTGCTCGGCGCCTTCGAGCTCTACCGCGTCGACTGGCGGCCGGCGATCTGGGGCCTCGCCGTGCTCTCGCTCTTCGTGGGCAGCGTGGCCGCGTTGGTGCAGACCGACGTCAAGCGCATGCTCGCGTACTCCTCGATCAGCCACGCCGGATACATCCTCATCGGCGTGCAGGCGGGCACGCGCGAAGGCACGAGCGCGGCGCTCTTCTACCTGATGGCATACGCACTGATGGTGTTCGGCGCGTTCGCGGTGGTCACCGTCGTCGCCCGGCGCGGTGACGACGACCACTCGCTCGCCTCGTACCGCGGCCTCGCGGCGCGCCAACCCGTCCTGGCCGCGCTTCTCACGCTGTTCCTGCTCGCCCAGGCCGGCGTACCGCTCACGGGCGGGTTCGTCGCCAAGCTCTCGGTGTTCGACGCCGCGGTCGACGCCGGGCAGTACTCGCTCGCGCTCATCGGCATGCTCACGGCCGTGATCGGCGCGTTCGTCTACCTGCGCATCGTGCTCACGATGTACGCGCCGGACGCGGGCGAAGAGGGCCAGGAGGCCGAGGAGGGAGAGGCGAGGAGCCGCCGTCGTCGGACCGCGTTTCACCGTCGACAGCGGCACCGCGGTCGCGCTCACCATCACCGCGGCCGGCGTCGCTGTTCCTCGGCATCCTCCCCAACGTCGTCCTCGAGTTCGCCCGCGACGCCACCCAGCTGCTCGCCGCTGAGCCCAGCCGTCCGTCTCCCGCACGCATGCGCGTCTGGAGGCTCCGGGTTGTCGGGGTGACGCGCCGTGACGCGGACTGGGCGGTGATCACCGGTCGGAGGCTCCCAGGTACGCGCGCTCGACGTGCGCGGTGGCTCAGCGGACGGCGGGCTCGCTGGAGCCGGGGCGCCAGAAGCGGCGCGGTCGGTTGCACCGTCGGCGGTGCCAGGACCGCGGTCGAGCTCGACGCTCGCGAGTCGGTGCGCCTCGTCGATGAGCTCGCGTCCGCCGGAGAAGTCGAACAGCTCGCGCCGATCGGGCGGGCGGGGAAGCACGATCACTTCCACCCGCGGCGGCATGTTGCGCATCTCGAGCTCGAAGCGCTGACTGCGCGAGTGCATGAAGCTCGTCATCACGACGTCGAGCGCGCGAGCGCTCCTCGCGGTCGGCGGCGCCGGCGGACACGTTGAACACGATCACGCGATCGACCGGCCCGCAGAGCGCGTGCCACAACGGAACGCTGTTGACCACGCCGCCGTCGACCAGCCGCCGCCCGTCGTGCTCGACGATCGGGAAGACACCCGGGAGTGCGGCGCTGGCGAGGAGGGCGGGCTTGAGCGGGCCGCGCGCGAACACCACTTCGTCACCGGAGTCCAGGTCGGTCGCGATGACGCGCAGTGGTATTGCGAGGTCGGCGAAGCTGCGGGCCGGCGTGGCGCGGTCGACGAGCGCGTCGAGGCCGGTCGACTCGAACAGGTACGTCTCGCGCCGCACGAGATTCCACGCCCGCTGGAACTTGGAGCCGGGGAACACCTCGGTTGCGGTCAGCGCGGTCCATACCGCATCCAGTTGGGCGACCCCGGTGAGGTTCGGGGAGTAAGCGACGGCGGCGCCGTTCAACGCCCCCGCCGAGGTCCCGACCACGACATCGGGGATGATGCCGCGTTCGAGGACCGCCCGCAGCATCCCGACCTGGGCGACGCCCTGGTTGCCGCCACCCGACATCACGAACGCGGTGCGGGGCACCTCGTCTCGCGGCGCCCGCGGGTCGGCGAACGGCCGCCACGTGGAGAGGCGGCCCATCTCGACCCGCAGCCGGCGCGGCGGATGGGTGCGGTCGGCGTCCATCCCTCCATGGTCGCGCCGGAGCACGAGTCGACCGTGTCCGCAAGGGAGATCGCCGATTCCGACCGTGAAAAAAGCGCACGCGTATACTCCGCGGCAATCCCCCCTCGGCCCGGTTCCGGAGCGCGCGTGACCGAGTTCTACAGGCAATATCTCGCCGTCGCGGTGTTCGTCGTGGCCGCATTCGGCATGGTCGGAGCGATGCTCGGGATCGCCCGGCTGTTGCGTCCGGTGAACCCGCAGGCCGACAAGTACGTCACCTACGAATCAGGTTCGGATCCGCTCCCGCTCTTCGGCCAGGCCAACGTCCGCTACTACATATACGCCCTGCTCTTCGTCATCTTCGACGTCGAGGCCGTGTTCATCTTCCCGTGGGCCATCGACGTCGAAGGCCTGGGCTGGTTCGGGCTGGTCGAGATGACGATCTTCATCGTGGTCCTCCTCCTCGGGCTCGCGTACGTCTGGCGGAAGGGGCTCTTGAAGTGGGCCTAGCCGGATCCGAGAAGCTGCCGAAGCCGGTCTCCTGGCTCTTGAACTACAGCCGCAAGTACTCGCTGTGGATGTTCCAGTGGGGACTCGCCTGCTGCGCGATCGAGATGGGCGCCGCGCTCGCCGGCCCCCGGTACGACGTCATGCGCCTCGGTGTCATCCCTTTCCCCGCCAGCCCGCGCCAAGCCGACTTGATCGTGATCTCCGGCACCGTCACCGACAAGATGGCACCCGCGATCAAGCGCCTCTACGAGCAGATGCCCGACCCCAAGTACGTGATCTCGATGGGATCGTGCGCGAACTGCGGCGGCCCGTACTGGGACTCGTACTCGGTCACCAAGGGCGTCGACCAGGTCATCCCGGTCGACGTGTACGTGCCCGGCTGCCCCCCGCGGCCCGAGGCGTTCATCCAGGGCATCGTGCTGCTCCAGCAGCGGATCCAGGACGGCTACTTCGGCGCGGAGGCGGGCGCCACCGACCGGGAGCCGATCGTCGTTGGCTGACGCCCAGACCGAGACGGAGCATGGCACCGAGGCCGAGGCCGACACGAGGTCGACACCGAGGTCGACACCGAGGTCGAGGAGCAGCCGCCCGCGCTGTCCGAGCCGGTCCAGCACGTCCTGACGCGCCTCCGAGAAGAACTGGGCGACGATCTCATCGAGCACGGTGTCGCGTTCGGTCTGCTCGTCGTGAGGGTCGCGCCGACTGCGTGGCGCCGTGCCGCGGAGTTCTGCAAGGACGAGCTCGGTTGCGACTACCTGTCGTTCGTCGCCGGGCTCGACTGGATGCCGATGCCGGCAGTTGCCGAGGAAGGCTCGGGTGACACGTCCGCGCCGGTGCAGCCCAAGGAGATGACGTTCGGACTCGCCGGCTCCGCGGGCCGGATGCAGGTGTTCGCCCACGTCGAGTCGACGCGTGTGCAGGCCCTCGGCGTGACGCTCAAGGTCGACGTCGACGCCGACAGCCCGCACGCGGAGTCGTGGGTGGCGGTGTATCCCGGCGCCGAATGGCACGAGCGCGAGACGTGGGAGATGTACGGGATCGTCTTCGACGGCCATCCCAGCCTGCGCCACCTCTATCTCCCTTCGGAGTTCGAGGGCCATCCGCTCCGCAAGGACTTCCCGCTGCTCGCCCGCGAGGTGAAGCCATGGCCCGGACTCGTGGACGTCGAGCCGATGCCCGGCGAACCCGCGACCGCAGAAACTCCGGCCGAAGGTGATGCAACGGAAGCCAAGTCAGGGGAAGGTCGGTGAGGGGACGTGACGCGCACCGATCTGCCGCAGCCGGGTGAGCTGCCCGAGATCGACGTCGACCCGACGTTGTACCGGCACCTCGCCGACGCGCAGCTGAACGTCGAGCTCGACACCGGCGACATGGTCCTCAACATGGGGCCGCAGCACCCCGCGACCCACGGCACGCTGCGCCTCGTCGTGCGGCTCGACGGTGAACGCGTCGTCGCGGCCGACACCGTGATCGGGTACATGCACCGCGGCTACGAGAAGCTCACCGAGTTCCGCACGTACCCGCAGATCACCACGCTGATCAACCGCATCGACTGGCTGTCGTCGTTCGCGAACGAGGTCCCGTTCATCCACGGTGCCGAGCAGCTCATGAACATCGAGGCGCCTCCGCGCGCCGAGTACATCCGGACCGCGCTCACGGAGCTCTCGCGGATCGCGACGTTCCTGCTGTTCCTCGGCGAGATGGGTCTCCAGGTCGGTGCGATCACCCCCGCGTTCTACGGCTTCCGTGACCGCGAGTACGTGCTGAACCTCATCGAGGCGGCAACGGGCGGTCGCTTCCACCCGAACTTCAACCGCATCGGTGGTGTGAAGGAAGACCTGCCGTGGGGCTGGATCTCCGACTGCCGCGAAGCGATGCGCAAGGTGCTCGAGTCGTGCGACACCTTCGAGGACCTCGTCGCCGGCAACCCGATCTTCGAACAGCGGACGCGTTCGATCGGCATCATCCCCGGTGAGCTCGGCGCGGCGTACGGCGTGTCGGGATCCAACCTGCGGGCGAGCGGGGTCGACTGGGACCTGCGCCGCGACGGCCGCCCGTACCTCGTCTACAACGAGCTCGACTGGAAGGTCTGGACCCACCCCGACGGCGACTCGTTCGCGCGTTACTGGGTGCGGCTGCAGGAAACCCGCGAGTCGGCGCGCATGGTGTTGCAGCTCATCGACCAGATGCCCGCGGGGCCGATCATGGCCAAGGTCCCGCGCATCATCAAGGTCCCCGAAGGCGAGGTGTGGGTCAACACGGAGAACCCGTTGGGCGAGATGGGCTACTACATCTGCTCGAAGGGCGCGACGGGCCCGTTCCGCGTGAAGATCAGGTCCGCGTCGTTCTCGAACGTCTCGATCCTCGACTGGTTGTTGCGCGGCGTGTACGTCCCCGACGTCATCACGATCCTCGCCAGCCTCTACTTCATCCTCGGAGACATCGACCGGTGAGCTTCCTCGCTCCTGGCGCTCGACATCGGGTGGGGGACGACCCTCGGGGTCAAGACGCTCATCGTCCTCGGGCTGATCCCGGCGACCGCGCTCATCCTCGGGTACACGTTCCTGCTCAAGATGATGAGCCACATGCAGAGCCGGCTCGGTCCGATGGACCCGGGCGGGTTCCACGGCTGGTACCAACTCGTCGGCGACGGCATCAAGTTCATGCAAAAAGAGGACATCATGCCGCGCGAGGCGGACCGCAAGGTCTTCGCCCTCGCGCCGGCGATCGTCGTGATGTCCACGTTCCTCGTGTTCGTCGTGATCCCGGCCGGCCCGCGTCTCGTCGTCGCGCCACTCGACGTCGGCGTCTTCTACGCGTTGGCGGTGTCGAGCCTGAGTGTCGTCGGTGTGTTGATGGCGGGTTGGGCCAGCGCCAACAAGTACGCGCTCATCGGTGCCTTGCGTGCCGCCGCGCAGCTCATCGCCTACGAGCTCCCGCTCGTCCTCGCGGTGGTCGGCGTCGTGATCCAGGCCGGGACGATGAACCTCCAGGGCATCGTGGAGTTCCAGCGCGACGGCGAGATCTTCGGATTCGGCGGCCTCGGCCTCCCGCTGATCCTCACGCAGTTCGTCGGGTTCGCGCTGTTCATGGTCGCGGCGCAGGCCGAGCTCACCCAGCCGCCGTTCGACATGCCCGTCGCCGAGTCGGAGCTCGTCTCGGGGTACATGGTCGAGTACACGGGCTTCCGGTTCCTGTTCTTCTTCATCGGCGAGTTCGGTACCGCGTTCGCGTTCTCGGCGCTCGCGGCGACGATGTTCCTCGGCGGCTGGTCGATACCGTTCATCGATCCCGGCCGACAACACGCTGCTCGCCGACGTCCTCGGGCCCGCGGTCCTCTTCGCCAAGGTGATGCTCGTCGCGTTCTTGATGTTCTGGGCGCGGTTCACGTACCCGCGCTTCCGTGAGGACCAGCTCCAGGCGTTGGCATGGAAGTGGCTCATCCCGATCGCCCTGATCAACATCCTCGCGACCGGTGTCCTGAAGGTGGCGTTCTGATGGGCGGACGGATGGGTGGGAAGGTGAGCGCATGAAGAAAGAGATCAAGGGAATGCTCGGCGGGCTGGGCGTCACGTTCAAGACGATGACGAAGCCCGCGGTCACCGTGCAGTACCCGCACGAGCGGGAAGACCCGCCGACGCGTGCGCGCGGCGTCATCGCGCTGAAGGAAGAGAACTGCACCGTATGCATGCTGTGCGCGCGGTCCTGCCCCGACTGGTGCATCTACATCGAAGGTCACAAGGAGACCCGTCCGCCGCGTCGTGAAGGCGGCAAACCGCGCAACGTCAGCGTGCTCGACCGGTTCGACATCGACTACGCGCTCTGCATGTACTGCGGGATCTGTGTCGAGGTATGCCCGTTCGACGCCCTGTTCTGGAGCCCCGAGTTCGAGTACTCGGAATCGCGCATCGCCGAGCTCCTCCACGACAAGGACAAGCTCGGTGAGTGGATGGAGAGCGTGCCCGAGCCCGAACCGCTCGAGCTCGGCGCCGAGAAAGGCAAGAAGTAGGTCGCGCCTTGGTAGCCGAGAACGTTGCGTTCGGAGTGCTGGCGGCGGCGATGGCGATCAGCGCCGTCGGCGTCGTGACCACCAAGAACGTGGTGCACGCCGCGCTGTTCCTCGTCGTCGTCCTCGCGGGCGGCGCCGGGCAGTTCATCCTGCTCGGCCAGGAGTTCGTCGCGTGGGTGCAGGTGCTCGTCTACATCGGCGCGGTGATCGTGCTGTTCCTCTTCGGCATCATGCTCACGCGCGCGCCGATGCATCCGAGCGAGTCGCTCGACAACAACCTCAAGTGGCCGGGCTTCGCGGCGTCGTTGTTCCTCGCCGGCATCCTCGCCGCGCTGATGATCGACGCCTTCGACGACCAGAAGGTCGATCTCGAAGCACCGACCCGTACCGCGGAAGTCACGCAACTCGCTCTTCCGCACCTACATCATCCCGTTCGAGGTCGTCGGCATCCTCCTGCTCGCGGCGCTGATCGGCGCAGTCGTCCTGGCGCGGAAGGACTAGGTACAGGGCCATGTTGCTGAACCAGTTCCTGCTGCTCAGTGCATTCCTGTTCTGCACCGGGATCTACGGCGTGCTCACGCGCAAGCACACGGTGCTCGTGTTGATGAGCGTCGAGCTGATGCTCGCGGCCGTCAACATCAACCTGGTTGCGTTCGGAGCGTTCAACGACAATGTGGCCGGGCAGGTGTTCGCGCTGTTCGTCCTCACCATCGCCGCGGCCGAGGTCGGCGTGGGGCTCGCCATCGTGCTGCTGATCTACCGCAACCTCCGCAGCGCGGACCTCGACGACGTCGACGTGCTCAAGGGCTAGCAAGAGGGACCTTCCGTTCATGTGGTTCATGGAGAACGCCTGGTTGGTGCCGCTCATACCGGCGGTGTCGTTCGTGCTGATCCTGCTGTTCGGCAAGCGCCTGCCGCGGGGCGGGGCCGAGGTCGGCATCGGCGCAGTCGGCGCGTCGTTCGTGCTCTCGGTGGGCGCGGCGTGGCAGTGGATCAACCGCGTCATGGACGCCGAGAATGCCGAAGGCGAAGGTGGAGTCGAGCACGCGTTCGGCGCCCTCGGCGCGCTCGGTCGCAGCATCTCGAAGCTCGGCGCGCAGGAGGAGCACGGCCCGACGATCGTCGAACCGATCGTCCGTCACACCACCTGGTTCCAGAACGGCGGCGTCGAGCTCGGCGCCGGCATCCAGGTCGACGGGCTCACCGTCGTGCTGATGTTCGTCGTCACGATCATCTCGTTGCTGGTGCACGTGTACTCGCTCGAATACATGCGCGGCGACCGGCGCTTCACGTACTTCTACGCCGCGCTCAGCCTCTTCACGTCGTCGATGCTGCTGCTCGTCGTCGCCGACAACACCCTGCAGATGCTCATCGGGTGGGAGCTCGTCGGTCTGTGCTCCTTCATGCTGATCGGGCACTGGTGGGAGGAGAAGCCGAACTCCGACGCCGCGCTCAAGGCGTTCTTGACCACGCGCACCGGCGACATCGGGTTGCTGGTCGGCGTGATCATGACGTTCTTCATCGTGCAGGCCGGTACGGGTGAGGGATCGTTCAACATCGTCGAGCTGAACGAGTCGGTCGAGTCCGGCGGCGTGAGTCACACGCTCGTGCTGTGGTGTGCGGTCGGGCTGATGTTCGGCATCATCGGCAAGTCGGGTCAGTTCCCGCTGCACACCTGGCTCCCGGACGCCATGGCCGGGCCGACCCCGGTCTCCGCGCTCATCCACGCGGCGACGATGGTCGTCGCCGGGGTGTTCCTCGGCGCCCGCCTCTTCCCCGTGTTCTACGAGGGCTTCTCGATCGGCGACGGCAACATCAACTTCATGGCGGCCATCGGCGGGATCACCGTGCTCATCGGGGCCGCGCTCGCGTTCGTCCAGGACGACATCAAGAAGGTGCTCGCGTACTCGACGATCAGCCAGCTCGGCTACATGGTGATGGCCCTCGGGGTCGGTGCGTGGGTCGCGGCGGTGTTCCACCTGTTCACCCACGCGTTCTTCAAGGCGAACCTCTTCCTCGGTGCCGGCTCGGTGAGCCACTCGGGTGCGCACCATTCCTTCGACATGAAGAAGGACATGGGCGGCCTGAAGAAGTACATGCCGCAGACGTTCTGGACGTTCATCATCGGCTCGGTCGCGCTCGCGGGCATCTTCCCGCTCGCCGGGTTCTGGTCGAAGGACGAGATCCTCGTGAACGCGAACGAGAACGACTACGTCCTGTTCCTGATCGTCGGGCTCATCGGCGCCTTCATGACCGCTGCGTACATGACGCGCTGCGTGTACCTCACGTTCTTCGGCGAGTACCGCGGCGGCCATCACGGCGAAGCGCACGCCCACGACGTCGGCGACGAGCTCGTCGAGCACGACCTCGCCGATGTCCAGCACGCCGACGAAGTGGCGCACCACGGCGAACCGCACGAGAGCAACGGTCTCATCACGGTGCCGCTGTGGATCTTGTCGTTCTTCTCGCTGTTCGTCGGCCTGCTGAACGCGCCGGGCATCGAGAAGTTCACCGAGTGGTTCGAACCGCGCTTCGCCTTCCCCGAGCTGCCGCACGCCGAGTTCTCGATCGGGTTGGCCGCGCTCTCCGTGATCGTGGCGCTGCTCGGCGCGGGCAGCGTCGTACGCGTACTACTGGCGGAACCTCGGCCCGCAGCGGCTCACGGAGCGCAACCGCGCCGCGTACGCGGGCAAGCAGTTCCTCGTCAAGAAGTACTACCTGGACGTGCTCTACACCGATGTGATCGTGGGGTCGATCAAGGGCCCGATCGCGCGCGCGGCGTACTGGTTCAACCAGCACATCATCGACAACGTCCTCAACTACACCGGTCGGGGCGCACGATCGCTCGGGAAGGCCACCTACGACTACATCGACCAGAAGGGTGTCGACGGCGTCGTCAACGGCATCGGCATCAGCACCGGTGAAGCGGGCGGCGCGGTCCGCCAGATCCAGACCGGTCGCCTGCAGTTCTACGCATTCATGCTCGTCACGGCGGTGGGCGTGTTCGCCCTCACGCTGTGGATCGTGGCTTAGCGGAGGGATAGGAATTCGATGGAATGGTCGGAATGGGCACTGAGCCTCGCGGTCTTCGTGCCCGCGGTCGGCGCAGTCATCGTGATGCTCATCCCGCGCGCAAGAGGAGCTGATCAAGTGGGTCACGCTCCTCACGACGCTGGTGACGTTCGGCGTCGTGATCGGGATCGTCGCCGACTTCGACTACGACCGAGTGTCCGATCTGCAGTTCCAGATCGACAACAAGTGGATCGAGGTCATCGACAGTCGCTACCACCTCGGCGTCGACGGCATCGCGCTCCCACTCTTGGCCCTGTCGGCCTTCATCACGCTGCTGTGCGTCATCTACTCGTGGAACCACTTCCCCGAACCGCACAACCCGAAGGCGTTCCTCGCGCTCATGCTGATCCTCGAGGTCGGCATGAACGGCACGTTCGTGGCCCAGGACCTCATCCTCTTCTTCATCTTCTTCGAGATCGTCCTGCTGCCGATGTTCTTCATGATCGGCGTCTGGGGCGGCCCGAACCGCGAGTACGCGTCGATCAAGTTCTTCCTGTTCACGTTGTTCGGTTCGGCGATGATGCTGCTGAGCTTCCTGGCGCTGTACTTCCAAGTCGACGTGGCGCCCGAGGTCGCCGGGGCGCAGCACAGCTTCGACATGGTGCTGCTGTCGAACGCGGCCGGCGCCGGCATCACACACGGCGTGCAGCTCTTGATCTTCGGTGGCCTCTTCCTCGGGTTCGCGATCAAGGTGCCGATGTTCCCGTTCCACACGTGGCTGCCCGACGCGCATACCGAAGCGCCAACGGTCGGCTCGGTGCTGCTGGCCGCGATCCTGCTGAAGCTCGGGACGTACGGCTTCATCCGCATCGCGCTCCCGATGCTCCCCGAAGCGGCGAAGAGCTGGGCCCCGTGGATCGGCCTGCTCGCCGTGATCGGCATCATCTACGGCGCGCTCGGGTGCCTCGCCCAGACCGACATGAAGCGGCTCATCGCGTTCTCGTCGGTCGCCCACATGGGCTTCGTGATGCTCGGCATCGCGTCGCTCACCGACTTCGGGATCAACGCCGCGATCTTCGGGATGGTTGCGCACGGCCTCATCACCGGCATGCTCTTCTTCCTCGCCGGGTCGGTGCAGCACAACTTCCACACCCGTGAGCTGTCCCGCCTCGGCGGTCTCCTCGTACAGGCGCCGAAGATGGGTTGGATCCTCGGCTTCTGCGTGATGGCGAGCCTCGGGCTGCCCGGCCTGGCCGGTTTCTGGGGTGAGTTCCCGGCGATCCTCTCCGCGTTCGAACCCGGCCTCGGGCTCTCCGAAGAGCTGTTCCGCGTCTACATGGTGATCGCCGCGGTCGGCACCGTGCTCGCGGCGGGATACCTCCTGTGGATGCTCCAGAAGGTCGCGTTCGGAACCCCCAAGCCGGAGTTCGCAGACACGCACATCCACGACGTCAACGCGTTCGAATGGGGCGCGTGGCTGCCGATCCTGCTCCTCATCGTCGTCCTCGGCATCTTCCCCGGCATCCTCTTCCGGATCACCGACGGTGCGGTCACCCAGATGGTCGAGGGCAATGGCGCAAGTGGTCGGCGGCTGAGGTGACTGACGTGAACCCCGTCTTCGACTGGCACGCGCTCGCACCGGACATCGCCATCGCGGCGACGCTCCTCGTGGTGCTCGTCGCCTGTTTCGTCGTCCCCGACCGGGACGCCGGTCAGATCTCGCGCATCGCCGCAGTCGGGATGCTCGTCTCCCTCATCCCGATCGTGACGCTCGCGGTCGATGGCGCCGACCGGTCGATGTTCGGCGGCGCGTACGTGGTCGACAACTACACGCTCGCCCTCAAGGCGTTCTTCATCGTGGCGACGTACATCACGATCCTGGTTTCGGTCGACTACATCGAGTCCGGCGACTACTACAAGGGCGAGTTCTACTTCTTGTTGCTGGCGTCGACGCTCGGGCTGAGCGTGATGGCTTCGGCCCGCGACCTCATCACGATCTTCGTTGCCCTCGAACTGATCTCGCTGCCGACGTTCATCCTGGCCGCGTACCGGAAGCACGACCGCGTGTCGAACGAAGCGGGCGTGAAGTACTACATCATCGGCGTGCTGTCGTCGGCGCTGATGCTGTACGGCATGTCGTTGATCTTCGGATACGCGGGCTCGACCCTGCTCTCCGACATCTCCACGTTCATCACGAGCGAGGGCACGAAGCCGCTCCTCACGATCGCGATCTTCCTCACGATCGTCGGGTTCGCGTTCAAGGTCAGCGCGGTGCCGTTCCACTTCTGGGCCCCCGACACCTACGAAGGCGCGCCGACACCCGTCACCGCGTACCTCTCGGTCGCGTCCAAGGCCGGCGGTTTCGTCGCGCTGCTGAACATCATCTTCTTCGGGTTCTACGGCACCGACGGCGCCGGCGCGGACCTGTGGTGGCCGCTCGTCTGGGTGCTGGCGGCGGCATCGATGACGCTCGGAAACCTCGGCGCACTGAGACAGACGAACATCGTCCGCATGCTCGCCTATTCGTCGATCGCCCAGGGTGGGTTCATGCTCGTGCCGTTCGCGGCGGCCGGCATCGCCGCGTCCGAGGGCAACCTCGAAGTCGCCGACACCGCGTTCGGCGCGGTCGTGATCTATCTGCTCGTCTACGGCGCGATGAACCTCGGCGCGTTCGCGGTGGTGATCGCGGTCGCGCGCCGCACGCGTTCGGCCGAGATCTCGAGCTACAACGGCCTGTTCCAGACGTCGCCGGGGCTGGCGGTGTTGATGACCGCGTTCCTGGCGTCGTTGGCCGGGATCCCACCGCTCGCGGGCTGGTTCGCCAAGTTCGTGATGTTCCAGTCGGCGTTGCAGGTCGGCGACGCGTGGGCGACCGCACTCGCGGTGATCGCGGCCGTGAACTCGGTGATCGCGTTCTTCTACTACGCGGGTGTGATCCGGGCGATGTGGTTCCGCGAGCCCGCCGGCGATGACCGCACCCCGATCCGGCTGCCACCGTCGCTCGGCGCCGCGCTCGCCATCACCGCCGCGATAACGATCGTCATCGGCATCTACCCCCAACTCTTCGCACGCGTCGGCGAGCTCGCGTTCTGACGTCTGTTTGAACGCTTCCGGCCCCTGGAGGGCGCGCCGGAGTGCAAACAGGGTGGGAAGCTGACACCCGTGACCGCCACGGAGCTGATCGCCGCGCAGATCCGGCGGGAGGGCTCGATCACGTTCGACGCCTTCATGGAAGTCGCGCTCTACGACTCCGAGCACGGGTTCTTCGCGAGCGGGCATGGCGCCGGTCGGGCCGGGCGCGACTTCGTGACCGCTCCGGAGGTCGGCGCGCTCTACGGGGCGTGCGTCGCGCGACAGATCGACCGCACTTGGCGATCGCTCGGCTCGCCGGACCCGTTCCTCGTCGTCGACGTGGGCGCCGGCAACGGTCGTCTCGCTCGCGAGGTCCAGCGCGCCGCGCCGGACTCCCTCTCTGCGCTGCGGTACGTGCTCGTCGAGCGATCGGCCGTCCTGCGCGCGCAGCAGCGTGAGCTCCTGCCGATCGAACCGGCCGACGAGGCGCTCGGTCCGTTCGCCATGCGCACGAGCGACGAGGAAGTGGCGCCGGTGCACGCCGCCGGACCGGTGTTCGCATCGTTGCCGGACCTCCCGGAGATGCCGGTCGACTCCTTCGTGTTCGCCAACGAGCTGCTCGACAACCTGCCGTTCGGCATCGCGGAGTGGGACGGCGACCGTTGGAACGAGGTGCGCGTCGCGCTGGCCGGTCCGGCATTCGTCGAGCTGCTCGTCCCGGCGGCCGACTCCGACATCGCGATGCTCACCGCGATCGAGTCCGGTCACGAACGCGCCATCCCGGTCGGCGCGCGCGTGCCGATCCCGCGGGGCATCGAAGCGTGGCTCGCCGAGTGCAGCCGCTCGCTGCACACGGGCGTCGTCGTCCTCGTCGACTACGTCGTCGACTTCTCCGAGTTGTTCGCGCGCGGTCGTGGATGGTTGCGTACGTATCGCGAGCAGACGCGGTCCGGCGACCCCCTCGACGCGCCCGGCGCGCAGGACATCACCGGCGACGTCGTCCGCGAGCAACTCGCGCACGCGGCGACCGCGTCGGGGTTCGCGATCGCCGGCGACCAGTCGCAGACCGACTGGCTCGAAGAACTCGGTGTCGACGAGCTCGTCGCCGCCGGTCGACAGGCGTGGGAGGACGGCGCCGCTCGCGGCGACCTCGCCGCGCTCGCCGGTCGCAGCCGCGTGCACGAAGGTGCCGCGCTCACGGATCCGACCGGTCTCGGGGCACACCGCGTCGTCACGTTCGTCAAACGACGAGCCTGAGCAGTTCAGTAGCCTCGGCGGGCCGCGACATCGAGGAAGGGAACACGCATGGCGGAAGCGCTCGAGGCACTGCTCCAGGAAGGGCGCACCTTCCCGCCGCCCGACACGTTCCGTCAGGACGCACTCGTCACCGACGCGTCGGTGTACGACACCGCCGAGGCCGACTGGCAGGGGCACTGGGCCCGCGAGGCGCTCGCACTCGACTGGATCGACGAGTGGCACACGATCGTCGAGTGGGACCGGCCGTTCGCGAAGTGGTTCGTCGGCGGCCGGCTGAACGTCGCGTACAACTGCCTCGACCGGCACGTCGAAGCCGGTCACGGCGACGCAGGTCGCGTTCCACTGGGAAGGCGAGCCCGGCGACACCCGCGCGGTCACGTACGCCGAGCTCCTCGCCGAGTCGAGCCGGGTCGCGAACCTGCTGAAGTCGCTCGGCGTCGCCAAGGGCGACCGCGTCGCGATCTACATGGGCATGGTGCCCGAGCTGCCGGCTGCGTTGCTCGCGTGCGCGCGAATCGGCGCGCCGCACTCTGTCGTGTTCGGCGGGTTCACCGCGGCGTCGCTGCGCGACCGCATCAACGACGCGCAGGCCAAGGTGTTGATCACCGCCGACGGCGCCTGGCGCCGCGGCGCCGTGATCGCGTTGAAGGACATCGCCGACGAGGCGGTCGCACAGACACCATCGATCGAGCACGTGTTGGTCCTCCGGCGCACCGAGAACGACGTCGCGATGGAGGACGGACGCGACCTGTGGTGGCACGAGCACGTGCCCGCGCAGAGCGACGAGTGCGCGCCGGAGCCGATGGACAGCGAAGACCTGCTGTTCATCCTCTATACGTCGGGCACGACCGGGAAGCCGAAAGGCATCATGCACACGACGGGTGGGTACCTCACCCAGGTCGCCTACACGTACAAGTACGTCTTCGATCTGCACCCCGACACCGACGTCTTCTGGTGCACCGCCGACATCGGTTGGGTCACCGGTCACTCGTACATCGTCTACGGCCCGCTCGCGAACCGTGCCACCAGCGTCTTGTACGAGGGGACACCCGACCACCCCGACAAGGACCGGTTCTGGTCGATCGTCGAGAAGTACCGGGCGACGATCCTGTACACCGCGCCGACTGCGATCCGCACGTTCATGAAGTGGGGCGATCAGTACCCCGCGAAGCACGACCTGTCGTCGCTCCGGCTCATCGGTTCGGTCGGTGAGCCGATCAACCCCGAAGCGTGGGTCTGGTACTACAAGGTGATCGGTGGCGAACGTTGCCCCGTGGTCGACACGTGGTGGCAGACCGAGACCGGCGCGATCATGATCAGCGCCTTGCCGGGCGCGACGATCCTGAAGCCGGGGAGCGCGACCTTCCCGCTGCCCGGCATCGAAGCCGACATCGTCGACGACGCGGGCGAATCCGTCGGCGTCCCGGGCGGCGGGTACCTCACCTTGAGCCGGCCCTGGCCTTCGATGCTGCGCGGCATCTGGGGCGACCCGGAGCGCTACCGCGACACGTACTGGAGTCGCTTCGACGGCCGGTACTTCGCCGGCGACGGCGCCAAGCGCGACGACGACGGCTACTTCTGGCTCCTCGGCCGCGTCGACGACATCATGCTGGTGGCCGGGCACAACATCAGCACGACAGAGGTCGAGTCCGCGCTGGTCGACCACGCCGGCGGTCGCCGAAGCCGCGGTGGTGGGCAAGGCGGATGCGACTTCCGGACAGGCCATCGCCGCGTTCGTCATCCTGCGTTCCGGCCAGGAACCGAGCGATGCGCTCGTCGACGAGCTCCGCAACCACGTCGGACAGCTGATCGGGCCGATCGCGAAGCCGAAGACGATCTTGTTCACCGAAGAGCTCCCGAAGACCCGCTCGGGCAAGATCATGCGACGCCTGTTGCGCGACGTCGCCGAAGATCAGGCGCTCGGCGACACGACCACGCTCGCGGACCCGACCGTCGTCGACGGCATCAAGGCGCGCTACCTCGAGACGACACCGGCCGAGGAGTGACGGCAGGTCGCGTGCGCTATCTCCCCGACCACTGGACGCTCCACCACCAGCTGTCGACGCCGGGCCGCGCCGTCGTCGTCGACATCGACGGCGTGCTGTCGGAGGCGGCCGGCCGTCAGCACTACCTGGAAGCGCCGCGCCGCGACTGGCGATCGTTCTTCGACGTGTGCGGCGAGGACCCCGTCATCGAGGAGGTCAAGACGCTGCTCGACCTCCTCGATGCCCACCTGCAGATCGTCCTCCTCACCGCGCGACCGCACCGCGTGCACCACCTCACCGAGGCCTGGCTCCGGCGCTACGGGATCCGTTGGGACATGCTGATCACCCGGCCGTGGGGCGACTACGAACTGTCGCGCGACTTCAAGCAGTCGACGGTGTGGGAGCTGCGCGCGGCGGGCTTCGACCTCGCGCTCGCGTTCGAGGACGACCGTCGTAACGTGGAGATGTTCCGGAGCGAAGGCATCCCCTGCCTGTACGTCCACTCCGGCTACTACGACTGAGTGCGGACGCAGCAGAGGTCGCGCCCGTGCAGCCTTGTTCGTGCAGTCGACGAATGCTAGGAACGGTCGTGGCGCGCCTGCGTGTCGTGGGGGGAGGGCACTGTGCATCTACTCGGCCGCCGGTCCGTGTGCGCCGCGCTCGTGTTGGGCTCGTTGCTGCTCAGCGGCTGCGTTTGGGTGGTTTCGGAACCCGTCTACGGCCCGGGTGGTCACGAACAGCGCAACCCGTCGGTGGCGTTCGACGGCACGAACTTCCTCGCGGTCTGGGCGGACGTTCGGCAGGTAACGCCACAACACCCGTTCGACGCCAACATCTACGGTGCGCGGATCCGCCCGGACGGCTCGGTGCTCGACGTGACCGGCATTCCGATCACGAGCGACGCGGGCGGCCAGGATGCACCCGACGTCGCCTTCGACGGCACGAACTTCCTCGTCGTCTGGACCGCCGGTTCGTCGACCTACGGTGCGCGCGTCAGCCCGGCCGGCGTCGTGCTCGACCCGCAGGGCTTCATCATCGGCTCTGGTGAACGATTGGGTGCGCCGGCCGTGAGCGCAGGAGCCGGGAGTTCGCTCGTGGTGTGGGAAACCTGTGTCGCGCAGTGTTCCCCCCTGTCGCCAAGCCTGTTCGAGACAGTGGGGAAGCGTGTGTCGGCGTCCGGAGTCGTGCTCGATCCGACGCCGATCGAGATCAGCAGCTCAGGCTTGGCGTTCGATCCCGACGTCGCGTTCGACGGAACGCACCACCTCGTCGTGTGGCAACAGGCGAACTTCATCCATGGGGGCAACGACGTTTTCGCTCGCCGCGTCAGCTCCGCCGGCACCGTCGTGGAATCGGCGTTTGCCGTCACGAGCCGGCCAGCGAACGAAGCGTCACCTGCCGTCGCCTTCGACGGGACGAACTTCCTGGCGGTGTGGACCGCAGATCCCGTCAGCATTCTCGGGAAAATTCGCGGTGCCCGCATCACGCCGGGCGCCGTTGTGCTCGACGGGGCGGGCTTCAACATCTCCACTGCTCGTGGCGGTGCGCCGACCGTGATCTTCGACGGAACGAATCACTTCGTGGCTTGGGCCAGTCCGACGGGTCCGGTGAACGACGATGACCCGTTGCTCGGCCGCCGCGTGAGCTCCCAAGGATCACTGGTCGATTCCGCGCCGCTCTCGCTCGGTCAGGGTCTACATCCCACCGTTGCGGCCGGCGCCGGTACGACGTTGCTCACGTTCGAATCGGCGCCGATCATCGGCTTCCTGCGGCCGGCAGCGGTTCGCGCCGACGCGGATCAGTGGGCCGACTCCGCTCGACAACCCACCGTTGTTCGTGACGAACCCGGCGAACGATCAGCAGTCGCCGTCGATCGCCTTCGACGGCACCAACCATCTCGCGGTCTGGGTCAGATCAACGACCCGGCTTCGAGTACGACGTGTACGCCGGTCGCGTCCGACCAGACGGAACGGTGCTGGATGGAACCGGGATCGCGATCGCGACGGCGCCTGGCTACCAACTCGACCGAAGTGTCGCGTTCGACGGGACAACCTTCCTCGTCGTGTGGACGCACCGCCCGTTGGAGACGGCGGACGACGATCGCTCAGACATTTTCGGAGCTCGTGTGACGGCCGCTGGCGAGGTGCTCGATCCCGAGGGAATACCGATTGCAACGACCTCGAGCCGCGAGGCTCGTCCCGTGGTCACGTTCGACGGCACCCACTACCTCGTTGCGTGGCACCTCGACACCGGCGGCATACGAGCTGCGCGCGTCAGTCCGGCCGGCGCGGTGCTCGACCCGAGCCCGCTGAACATCTCGCCAGATGGTTGGAATGCTGCGGTGACCAACGGCGGCGGCAGCTCTCTCGTGGTTTGGAACAACAGCGGGATCATCGCTCGTCGCGTCGGAACGGACGGGACACTGCTCGATCCCGAGGCCGTGACGATCTCGAGCACGGCTCACCCGGAGGCGGAGCCGGCGATCGTGTTCAACGGGACGAATCATCTCGTCGTTTGGGACGATGATCGGAGCGACGCTTGGGGCGACATCTTTGCGGCGCGGATCAGTCCGGCGGGGGCCGTGCTCGACCCGTCCGGTGTCGCAATCGCGGCCAACAGTTCGCAGAGCGGGCTGGCGCAGCGCGAACCAACCGTCGCGGCAAACGGGACTTCATTCTTTGTCGTGTGGCGTGACGATCGCCGTCGCGGAGTCACGGCTGACGGCGCCGACATCTTCGGTGCCCGAGTCGACGGGAACGGCGTCCTCCTCGATCCGTCGGGTATTTCGATAACCAACAGCGCGGCATACGAGAGCGAACCCGTAGTTGCGCGCAGCGTGGGAAATACCTGGAGGGTCGCGTACCGTCGTTTCGCGGCGGATCGGGCGTACGGTGCCGACCGGGTGTTCCACAAGACAATCTCGCCGGGCTGAGCCGCGCGGGCGGCGCCTTGGGTACTGAAGACCTTCACAGCAAGCCGGAACGAAGTCGCCGCATCCGGCGTTGGGAGAGGCATGTTCAAGAATTCGGTCAAGACCGCCGCCCTGCTGGCGGGGTTCGGCGTCCTGTTCATGGCCATCGGATCGTTCTTCGGCACCGGCGGCCTCATCATCGGCCTGCTCATCGGCCTCGTGTTCGTCGGCGGCTCGTATTGGTTCTCCGACACGCTCGCGGTGAAGGCAGCACGCGCCCAGCTCGTTACCGAGCAGCAGGCGCCGCAGCTCTACTCGATCGTGCGCGACCTCACGCAGCGCGGCAGACATGCCGATGCCCAAGATCTACGTCAGCGACGCGCAGCAGCCGAACGCTTTCGCCACGGGCCGCAACCCGCAACACGCGGCCGTCGCCGTCACCCAGGGGCTCCTCAAGGTCGTCGACGAGAGCGAGCTCCGTGGCGTGCTCGCCCACGAGATCTCCCACGTCCGTCACCACGACATCCTGATCTCGTCGGTTGCCGCGGCCATGGCGATGGCGATCATGTTCATCGCGCGCATCGCGATGTTCGGCGCGCTCTTCGGCGGTGGCAACGACGACGAGGGTGGCAACGTGATCGGCGCCCTGCTGATGATGCTGCTCGCCCCCATCGCCGCGGTGCTGCTCCAGTCGGCGCTCTCCCGCTCGCGTGAGTTCGAAGCCGACCGCGGCGGTGCCGAACTGCTCGGGAACGGCGAACCGCTCGCCCGCGCACTGGAGAAGATCGATGCCTACGCGAAGCAGGTGCCGATGAACGTCGACGCCGCCCACGCGTCGTTGTTCATCGTCAACCCGTTGACCGGCCGCGACATGCAGTTCAAGAACCTGTTCACGACCCACCCGCCCACCGAGGAGCGCGTGCGCAGGCTGCGGACCGAGGTCGCCCGCGCGTAGGCGCCCGCGAGCGTGTGCCGGGGTACCTCGCAGGCTCACCCGCCCGGTGTCGCTCTCGGGCCATTCGCGAGTGAGACGCAAGCGCCCGGCGCGCCGATCGCCCAGGGCCGATCGGAAACGAGCCCGGAAGGGTCATGATCGCAGTCTGGTTCGGGCCGAGATCGCCGATGCGAGTCGGTCCGGTCGCCGAACCGTACCAACACGACGGTCGTGGGCGTCGCGCCCGTCTGCACTCGCACCCGCGCCGCTTGGCCGCGTACGCCAACGAGTTCGGCTCGGTGCACGGCTCGGCCGGATTCTTCACCGGCACGAGTCGGATGTCCGCCAGCTCGACGAGGCGGGCGTCGACGTCTCGAGGACGTGTGTCCGGCGGGTAGCCCCAGCGATCGATGACCTCGCGGTACTGCTTGCCGTTGAGCCCGAGCGTGAACGGCGGGAGCTGGTACGAGTCGGGGATGACCGCGGGGCCCTGGTTGGCGACGATCACCATCATCTTGGCCGTGCGGGCGATGTTGCGATCGCGCTCGGCCTGGTCGACGATGTCGGGCCGGTTCACCAACACCACGACGCCGATCGCCAGCGCGACCGCGACGGCGGCGGTCAGCGAGCGGGTTGCGTCCGGGAGCTTCAGCGGCGTCGGCGGGATCATCGCGAGAACGATGAAGACCGCGCCCACGAACAGATAACGGAACGTCTCGGTGTCGACGAGTACGCCGCGGCTGTACGACGAGCCCGATCCACCAGACCGAGAGGGCCGCGGTCCAGGCGAGCACGTTCGCCGATGCGACGAGGCCCTGCCGCAACCGCCATCCGAGGTGCGCCGCGAACGCAAGGGCGAGGAGGATCCCGAGCGGTCGGAATCCCGAACGCGAGCGCTTCGAAGGTGTTCATCACGCCTTCGAACGCTTCTCGGATCGTCTGCCCTGTCGTGAGAGCGGCGAAGGCCGACGATTCCCGCGCCTTGGCCTCGCCGAAGACCACGAACCAGATCAGCCACGCAGCCGACGGCACCACGACCGCGATCCAACGCGACGAGGCGCGCGCGCGTACATGCGGCGTGTACGAAGCACGCGGCGATCACCGAGATCCCGCCGCCCGCACCGATCAGCGCAAAGGCGAGCCCGCCCGCGACGACCCAGTCGCCGGTGCGGTCGTCGCGCATCAGGGCCCAGGCGCACACGACGCCACCGAGCACGGCCAGGTAGTGGTTGAGGAGCGCGGGCGCGAGGCCCAGTGCCGGGGAACCACAGCATGTAGCTCGCAACGACACGCGGCGATGAGCGGGCCGACCGGTCGGCGCAGGACGAGGTAGAGCGCGACCGCGACCGCGACGAAACACGCGATGCCGGCGATTCGCAACGGCGACGTACGTGTCGAAGCCGAAGATCGTGAACGCCACGCGGTAGATCGCGATGATGCTGATGCTCAGGTGCTTGTTGTAAGGCTCGAGGAAGTCGCCGAGCGTCCCGCCTCGCGTCGCGAGGGGCCAGTCGTCACCCGAGAACCAGAGCCCGTCGGACAACCGGAAGTACGCGACGGACGTCGCGACGACGACGAGCCCGAACAGGAAGTCGAACGGTGACAGTTGCAGTTGCCACCGATCGGTCGGGATGGTTCGTGTCTTCACAGGCTTGGGCGCAACTCGAAACGGTCGTCGGGTCACCGCCAGTGGATCGGCCGGCGGGTCGGCCTGAGCGTCGATATGAGTCATGGATGTGCTCTCGTCGGCGTCGGACCCGTCCCTCAGGCGTTGGCGTGACCCTGCAGCGTGGCACGGCGGGGTCTCCGCGTGCGCTTCCGGGATCCCGCTGGGCGAAATTGGAAGTTTGCGGCGCGGTCAGCGCGGTCAGTCGCGGAAGTTCGTGAACTGCAGCGGGATCCCGAAGTCGTGGTCCTTCATCGACTGGATCGCGTGCTGCAGATCGTCCCGCTTCTTGCCGCTGACGCGCAGCTGTTCGCCCTGGACCTGGTGCTGCACTCCCTTGAGACCGAGTCCCTTGAGGTATTTGCCGATGTCTCGTGCTTTCTCGGAGTTGATCCCGACCTGGAGCGCGATCTTCTGGCGGGCGCGTCCATGTGTCGCTTCCTCGACCTGTCCGTAGTCGAGCGCCTTCAACGAGATCTTGCGCCGCACCATCTTCTCCTCGAGTACTTGTGCGACTGCCTTCAACCGTTCCTCGGACGCGGAGGCGATCTCGATCGCGTTCTCCTTGAGCTCGGCGTTGCTGTCGGTGCCCTTGAAGTCGAAGCGTGTCGCAAGTTCGCGACTCGTCTGGTCGACTGCGTTGCGCACCTCTTGCATGTCGATCTCGGAGACGACGTCGAACGTCGGCATGCGCGTCCTCCTCCTGGAAGAGCTCGACTCGAGCGCTGATACTGTAGATCGGGGTCGGTACCCGAGTGGCCAAAGGGGACGGGCTGTAAACCCGTTGCGTTACGCTACGTTGGTTCGAATCCAACCCGGCCCACTGGCTCACCGCCGGTCTCAGCCTCTGCGTCACAGCATCATCTGCATCGTCACGACGTCGAGCCACCGCCCGAACTTGCGTCCGACCTCACGTTCGACGCCGACGTGCGCGAAGCCGCATTTCGCGTGCAGCTTGATCGATGCTTCGTGACCCCCGACGATGCGCCCGATCGCGGAATGGAAGCCGTGGTCGCGCGCGAGCTCGACGAGCTCGTCGAGGAGCCGCACGCCGATGCCGTGGCCGCGGTGGTCCCGGTGCACGTACACCGAGTCCTCGACCGTCGGCGTGTACGCGGGTCGGGGCCGGTAGGGCGAGAGCGACGCGAAACCCGCGATCGTGTCGCCGTCGCAACGCCACGAGCGCGGGGTGGCTCCCCGAATGCTCGTCGATCCAGGCGACCTGCTCCTCGAGCGAGCGCGGCACCAGATCGAACGTCACGGTCGACTCGAGCACCTCGACGTTGTAGATCGCGCGCAACGCCGCCGCGTCGGCGGGTTCGACGAGCCGGGTGCGCAACACGGCGCCCATCATGGCGGACCGAGCCCGTCCCGACCGGGCCGCTATCCTTGCCGAGCCTCGCCCCCTTAGCTCAGTCGGCAGAGCACTTCCATGGTAAGGAAGGGGTCTACGGTTCGAGTCCGTAAGGGGGCTCCAAGGGATTGCGCAAGCGAAGCCGACCGCAGGGGAGGCGTAGCGCAAGCCGACCAGTCAAGGAGGAGCGGTCCGCGTGGCCCGCTCCACACGGCGGAGTAGCTCAGTTGGTAAGAGCACACGGCTCATAATCGTGGGGTCGCGGGTTCGAGTCCCGCCTCCGCTACCCAGCTCGCTGGAACCACTTCGATCCCGCCCCGTGCGGCCGACGCGAAAGAGCACCCATGGAACGCAACGAAGCACCGCTTGCGAACGCGAAGCGGAGTGGAGTGACCAGTAGTCATGGAACGCAACGAAGCCCCGCTTGCCGAAGGCCGCGACGGCGCGCAGTGGAGTGACCAGTAGTCATGGCGAAAGAGAAGTTCGAGCGCACGAAGCCGCACTTGAACATTGGGACGATTGGTCATATCGATCATGGGAAGACGACGTTGACGGCGGCGATCACGAAGGTGCTCGCGGACCGGAATCCTGGTGTTCATTTCACGAAGTTCGAGGAGATCGATAAGGCGCCGGAGGAGAAGGCGCGGGGGATCACGATCTCGATCGCGCATGTGGAGTATGAGACGGAGAACCGTCATTACGCGCATGTGGATTGTCCGGGGCATGCGGATTACATCAAGAACATGATTACGGGTGCGGCGCAGATGGATGGCGCGATTTTGGTGGTGGCGGCGACGGATGGGCCGATGCCGCAGACCCGTGAGCATGTGTTGTTGGCCCGCCAGGTCGGTGTCCCGCAGCATTGTGGTGGCGTTGAACAAGGCGGACATGGTCGACGACGAGGAGATCCTCGAGTTGGTGGAGCTCGAGGTGCGGGAGCTGTTGAACGAGTACGAGTTCCCCGGTGATGACACGCCCGTCATCCGGGTCTCGGCGTTGAAGGCGTTGGAGGGTGACGAGAAGTGGGCGGAGTCCATCGTCGAGTTGATGGATGCGGTGGATACGTTCTTGCCGGAACCGACGCGGGATGTGGACAAGCCGTTCTTGATGCCGATCGAGGATGTGTTCTCGATCACGGGTCGGGGGACGGTGGTGACCGGCCGGGTGGAGCGCGGTGAGGTGAAGGTCGGGGAGGAGATCGAGATCATCGGTCTGCGGCCGACGACGAAGACGACCTGTACGGGTGTGGAGATGTTCCGCAAGCTGCTTGGATGAGGGCCGGGCGGGGGACAACATCGGGGCCCTGTTGCGGGGGACGAAGAAAGAAGATGTGGAGCGCGGGCAGGTGCTGGCCAAGCCGGGGAGTATCACGCCGCACACGAGTTTCGCGGCGCAGGTGTACATCCTGACGAAGGAGGAGGGTGGGCGGCATACGCCGTTCTTCTCGAACTATCACCCGCAGTTCTATTTCCGGACGACGGACGTGACCGGCACGGTCGTGTTGCCGGAGGGCACCGAGATGGTGATGCCGGGTGACAACACCGAGATGACCGTCGAGCTCGGGAAACCGATCGCGATGGACGAGGGCCTGCGCTTCGCGATCCGTGAAGGTGGCCGCACCGTCGGCTCCGGCCGCGTCATCAAGATCGAAAAGTAGACAGGAAGAGTCGTGCCGAAGTCGGACAAGCGTGTGAAGGTCACCCTCGCGTGCGAGGAGTGCAAGCGCCGCAACTACATCACCATCAAGTCCAAGGTGAACGACCGCGAGCGCATCGAGATGAAGAAGTACTGCCGGTGGGACCGCCGCCACACCGTGCACAAGGAGACCCGCTAGCCCCACAGCGAGCGGGTCGTAACCTTTCGGGCGCGGGGCGAGTCGGATGCACCCCGGAAAGGGAGCCCGTGGACGAAGCCGAGCTGATCGCCGCAGCCCAGAGCGGCGACCGAGAAGCGTTCGACGAACTCGTGCGCCGCACCTTCGTCGACACGTTCACACTCGCGCGACGCCTCACGGGGAACGAGGAGGACGCGCGCGACGTGGTGCAGGACGCTTACCTGCGGGCCTGGCGAGCCATCGGGAAGTTCCGCGGCGAGGCCCAGTTCTCGACGTGGCTGTACCGGATCACGGCCAACGCCGCGGCCACGCACACACGCAAGCGCAAGCGGCACGCGACCGAGTCCCTCGAGGTCGTGGCCGAACCGGTCGATACCCACGCGGAGGCTCAGCCCGAGGCGTCGACCGAGTCTGCGGACTCGCTGCAACGCATCGCGGCCGCGCTCGACGAGCTTCCGCCGAAGCTGCGTTCCTTGGTCGTGCTGAAGGACGTGTACGGCCTCCCGCACGACGCGATCGCCGAAGAGCTCGGGATCTCGGTGCCGGCCGCCAAAGTCCGTCTGCACCGGGCCCGCAAGAAGTTGCGGGATCGCCTGTACGAAGAAGGAGTTGAAGCCCATGCGGTGTGACGAAGTCGCCACGCTGCTGCCCGGTCTGGTCGACGGCGTCGACGAGACCAACCTCACGGTCGAGCGTCACGTGCAGGCCTGCCTGCGGTGCCAGGCCGATCTGGTGCGCTACCGCAAGCTCGTCCGCAACCTCGAGCTCCTGCGGACGCGCTACGTCGAGCCGACGCCGGGCCTCCTCGGCGAGACACTGGCCGCGATCACCGACGCCGCCGAGCGGGGCGCCATCCGCACCCTCGTGACCGGCCGCCGGCTCGCGTACGCCGGCGCGATCGGCGGCACCGTCGCGACCGCGGCGACCGCGCTGATCATCGCCCGGTCCCGGCGCCGCTCCTCCGTGGTGCGCCTGCTCGCCAGCTGACGCGACCGTTCCGGCCGCATCGCCGCCGGAAGGAGTTCGCCGAACCGCTGCTATCCTCGCGGCCCGGCCCCCGCGCCCGGAGGGCAGTAGCTCAACTGGCAGAGCACCGGTCTCCAAAACCGGCGGTTGGGGGTTCGAGTCCCTCCTGCCCTGCTCTTCCGCTCAAAGACACGGACCCGCGACACACCTGCTGTTCTTCTGCGTGCCGAGGCGACGCCCATGACTGCTCCGATGAACCGACAAGCCAAGCGCATGATGGCGAAGCAGGGAACCGACAAGCCCCGCGCGCCCGAACGGCGTGCGCAGCCGGCGCCTCGCCGCGAGCGGACCGGGCCGGTCCAGTACTACCGCGAAGTCGTCGCCGAGATGAAGAAGGTCGCCTGGCCGACGCGCAGCGAGGTCATCAACTCGTCGATCGTCGTGGTCGTGGGTGTCGTCGTGATGGCGGCCCTGATCTTCGGCTTCGACTACCTCTCCGTCGAGGTCGTCGACCTCATCTTCGGCTGATGACCGACACCTTCGATTCCTCCACCGTCGCAGACACGACCGTCGACACCGTCGACGATCCGGCCCGCGACGGCACGGCCGTCGACGAAGCGGCCGTCGACGAAACGGCATCGGGCGACGACGCAGGCCGACACGATCACCGGCGACGCCGAGCTCCTCGAGGACGCCGAGGTCATCGAGATCGAAGCCGTCCCCGAGGCGGAACCGAGCCCGTTCGACCGGCCCGGCCACTGGTACGTCGTGCACACCTACGCCGGCTACGAGAACAAGGTGAAGTCGAACCTCGCCAGCCGGGTCCGCTCGATGAACGTCGAGGACCGGATCTTCGAAGTCGTCATCCCGATGGAAGACGTCATCGAGTTCAAGAACGGCCGCAAGGTCGTCGTGCAGAAGAAGGTCTTCCCGGGCTACCTCCTCGTGCGCATGGGCCTCGACGACGACGCGTGGTACGTGGTGCGCAACACGCCGGGTGTCACCGGCTTCGTCGGCAGCGGCGCGCGCCCGACGCACCTCTCGCGCAAGGAAGTCGAGGACATCCTCGGCACCGGCGAGAAGATCGAAGGCCCGGCGGCCGAGAAGAAGGTGCGGCCGCGGCTCGAGTACGAGGTGGGCGAGCAGGTCCGTGTCGTCACCGGTCCGTTCGCCGACTTCAACGGCGTGATCAGCGAGATCGACGTCGACCGCTCGAAGCTCAAGGTGCTCGTGAACATCTTCGGTCGCGAGACACCGGTCGAGCTCGAGTTCGCCGACGTCGCGAAGCTCTAGAACAGAAGGCAGAGAACCGTCATGGCAAAGCGAAGAGTCGCGGCCGTCGTCAAAATTCAGATCCAGGCGGGTGCGGCCACACCCGCGCCGCCGGTCGGGACCGCGCTCGGTCCGCACGGCATCAACATCATGGACTTCTGCAAGGCGTACAACGCCCAGACCGAAGCGCAGAAGGGCACCGTCATCCCCGTCGACATCACGATCTACGAGGACCGGTCGTTCACGTTCGTCACCAAGACGCCCCCGACTCCGGTGCTGCTGCGCCAGGCGGCGGGCATCGAGAAGGGCTCGCAGACCCCACGCCGCGAGATGGTCGCATCGGTCACCAAGGATCAGGTGCGCGACATCGCGGAGACGAAGATGCCGGACCTCAACGCGGTCGACCTCGAGGGTGCGATGGCGCAGGTCGCCGGCACCGCCCGATCGATGGGCATCGACGTCACCGGCTAGTCGACCGAAGCAACTACGGCCGCCGGCGGGAGGACCTCGCCCGCCTCGCGGCCCAACTGCAAACCGAGGGAGCTTGAAGGAGACGAAGCCGTAGCCGACCGAAGGGGAGGCGAAGGCGGAGTCGACCCGTCGTCAAGGAGCGCACATGCCCGGCAAGAAGTACACCGACGCCGCCCGTCGATTCGATCGCACCCGGCTGCACGAGCCGCAGGAAGCGTTCGATCTGGTGCGGCAGCTCGCGACCAAGAAGTTCGACGAGAGCGTCGAGGCCGCCTTCCGGCTCGGCGTCGACCCCCGCAAGGCCGACCAGATGCTGCGCGGCACCGTGTCGCTGCCGTCCGGCACCGGCAAGGACGTGCGGGTTGCGGTGTTCGCGACGGGCGACGGCGCGCGCGAGGCGCAGGAAGCCGGTGCCGATGTCGTCGGTGCGGCTGACCTCGTCGACCGGGTGCAGGGCGGCTTCTTGGACTTCGACGTCGCGATCGCGACGCCCGACATGATGGGCCAGGTCGGCAAGCTCGGGCGCGTGCTCGGACCGCGCGGCCTGATGCCGAACCCCAAGACCGGCACTGTCACCACCGACGTGGGCAAGACCGTGACCGACTTCAAGGGCGGCAAGGTCGAGTACCGCACCGACCGCTACGGCAACGTGCACGTGCCGCTCGGCAAGGTGAGCTTCTCGACCGACGCGCTGGTGAAGAACTACGGCGCCGTGCTCGACGAGATCATGCGCTCCAAGCCCGCCGCAGCCAAGGGCCGGTACCTGAGGTCGGTGACGACATCGTCGACGATGGGCCCGGGCATCAAGATCGCGCCCGACTCCCGCGTCGAGGTGCACTCGTAGTTGAGCCGCAATTGAGCGACGCACCCGAGGAACCGCAGCGGTTCTTCTTCGTGCACATGCAGAAGACCGCGGGCACGACATTGACGCGACGCCTCCGCAACTGCTTCGGCGAGACCGCGATGTGCCCCAATGCCGTCGAGCGCGCCGGAAACCCGATGCGTGCGGCCTTCGACGTCGAACATCTCCAAGCGTCGTTCGCGTCGCGTCGTGACGAGATTCGCGTCGTCACCGGTCACTATCCGCACTGCGTCAGCGAGATGCTCGGCGTCCCGTTCACGACGTTCACGGTCCTGCGAGATCCGGTGGAACGCACGCTGTCGGTGCTGCGGCAAGCCCGGAGCAAGAACCCCGAGCGCAGCTTCGAGGAGCTCTACGCAGATCCGTTCCGGCTCCACACGCTCATCGTCAACCACATGGTCAGGATGCTCTCGGCCACGCCCGACGACATGCCCGGCGGTCGTGTGACCTATGTCGATTTCGGCGAGCGTCACCTCGAGAACGCAAAGCGCACGCTCGCCGACCGGGTGGACGTCTTCGGGCTGCAGGAGGAGTTCGATCGGTTCTGCGCCGAGCTCGAAGATCGATACGGGTGGGACCTCGGGCCGCCGCAGCACGCTTTGCGGACCGAGCCGCAGGCGGTGACGGAGGAGCTGCGCGAACGGATCGCACGCGACAGCCACCTCGACGTGCAGCTGTACGCGTACGCGCAGGAGCTGTGGCGCGAGCGGCACCCGACGTCGTAGCGCACACCCAGGTTCTCGTCGCCGAAACCGTCAGCGGAAGCCGAAACGCCGGCGCTCCGTGTCGAACCGGAAGTTCGCCCACGGGTGGCCGGACCGGCGGAACGGCAACGCGAGGCCGTCGCGGTAACTGCGCAACGACGTCCATACCGGGTTGCGTGCGACGACCAGCTCGACGCGCCCGTCCCCGAGCATCTGCAGGAAGCGGAGCGCTTCATCGGGACGGCGGAAGCGGATGTGCTCGGGTGTGTACGCGACGTCCACCTCGCGGTCGCTGATCGTCACTTCGACGTTGCGGGCGGGGTCGCTCGAGTGGCGGAGCACGACGTACGCGCCACCGTGGACGACGGTGGTGCTCACGTGATCGTGAGCGAGCTGCGGCCAATCCTCGCCGTCGAGCAGGTGCTGGAGGTCGTCCAGGAACGCCCGGATCGCCGGGGTCAACGGAGCGTCCCCAGAGATCGGCACGGGTGCGAATGCTACGATTGCCGACCGCAAGAATACACCAAAGACCTCCGGTCTCGACACAACGCAATTTCTGACGAGGTAATGGGCTGCGGCCCGCCGGACGAGGTGACCCCGGGAAGCGCCGGCCGATCGCGATGTTCGATCGCGATGGCCGAGCCGCAGCTCGCGTGGCATCTCGCCCGAGCACCCGAGGGGAACGACATGCCGACCAAAGCCGACGCCGACAGCGCCCAGTTGCAGCGCAAGGCGACCGTGATCGCCGAGATCCGTGACCGGCTCGACCAGTCGGACGCAGCCGTGCTCACCGAGTACCGCGGTCTGACCGTCGCCGACATCGCGAACCTGCGGGCCGCGCTGCGTCCGGCATCGACCGACTACAAGATCTTCAAGAACACCCTCGCCCGGCGCGCCGCGAGCGATTCCGACCTCGCGGAGCTCATCGAGCAGCTCGAGGGCCCGGTTGCCATCGCGTTCGTGCGCCAGGACGGCGGCGACGCGGTCACCGCGGCGAAGGCGTTGCGCGACTTCGCCAGGAGCAACCCGAACCTGGTGGTGAAGGGCGGCATCCTCGGTAGCCGGGTCCTCTCCACCAAGGATCTCGAGACCCTCGCCGACGTGCCGCCGCGCGACGAGCTGCTGGCCCGGCTCGCCGGTGGCTTCCAGGCCCCGCTCACGCGGGCGGCCGGACTGTTCCAGGCCTTCACCCGCAACTTCGCCTACGGCCTCAAGGCCTACGCCGACCAGCGGGCTGAGGGCGAACCCGCCCCGGCCGCCGAAGCGGAAACCGAGCCCGAGCCCTCGTCCGAGCCGTCCGAGCTGATCCCCAGTCCGAGCCCGAGGCGCCCGCCGAGGCGTCGACCGAATCCGAAGTACAGGAGCAATGAACATGGCAACACCCGACACTGCAGAACTGCTCGACGTCTTCAAGAACATGACGGTGCTCGAGCTGAACGAATTCCTGAAGGCGTTCGAAGAGGAGTTCGGCGTCACCGCCGCCGCACCGGTCGCGGTTGCCGCCGCCGGCGCGCCCGCGGCCGGGGGTGCCACCGAGGCCGCCGAGGAGCAGGACGAGTTCGACGTCATCCTGAACGCGGCCGGCGACAAGAAGATCCAGGTGATCAAGGCCGTCCGCGAGCTCACCAGCCTGGGCCTCAAGGAGGCGAAGGACCTGGTGGACGGCGCGCCGAAGCCGGTCCTCGAAAAGGCGTCCAAGGAGGACGCGGAGAAGGCGCGAGACAAGCTGGCCGAGGCCGGAGCCCAGGTCGAGGTCAAGTAGCCCGGAGGTTTCGGGACCGGCGAATTCCCGTTTGCCAATTCCCGTTTGCCAATTCCCGTTTGGTAGTTGTCAGCGGGTCGGTCTCGTCGTATCCTCCGCGCCAGATTCGTGCAGCCGCCGGACCCGCTCTGGCACTGCGCGCCATGGTGTTGGCAGCCGGCATGGCCTGGGGCTATGCTGGGCGGAGCCGTGTCTGCCTGCTCGTGTCATTCGCGTTTCTCGACCTCTGCCGACGCGCGCCCGGAATCGGCCTGGGCGTCCCGGCGTTCTCTGAATTTCCCTGGTCGCCGCGCTGCCGCAGGCGACCGGTGCCCCACCGCGTGATCCACCCCGGAATGGAGTGACGTTGGCTCGTCTCGCGTCCCGTGAGCGTCTGTCGTTCTCGAAGTTGCGGGAGGTCAAGGACCTCCCGAACCTGATCGAGGTCCAGACCGACTCGTTCAACTGGTTCATCGAAGACGGTGTCGCGGAGGTGTTGCGCGACATCTCGCCGATCGAGGACTTCACCGGTCAGCTCAAGCTCGAGCTGACCGACCACGTCTTCGACCCGCCCAAGCACTCCGAGGACGAGTGCCGTGAGCGCGACATGACCTACGCGCGGCCCTTGTTCGTCACCGCGCGGTTCATGAACTCGCAGACCGGTGAGATCAAGGAGCAGACGGTCTTCATGGGTGACTTCCCCATGATGACCGCGCGCGGCACGTTCATCATCAACGGCACCGAGCGCATCGTCGTGTCGCAGCTCGTGCGGTCGCCGGGCGTCTACTTCGGTGTGACCCCCGACAAGACTGCGCCGGAGAAGGAAGTCGTCGACGCCAAGATGATCCCGGGCCGTGGTGCGTGGCTCGAGTTCGAGGTCGACAAGAAGGACGTCGTGTACGTCCGCATCGACCGCAAGCGCAAGCAGCCCGTGACGATCCTGCTCAAGGCGCTCGGCTTCGGTGAGTCCGAGGAAGAGCTCCTCGCCCTCATCACCGACGAGCACGGTCATCCGTACGAGTCGATGCGCAACACGCTCGACAAGGACAACACCACGACGGTCGACGAAGCCTTCATCGACATCTACCGCAAGCTCCGTCCCGGCGAGCCGCCGACGCCGGACTCGGCCCGCGCCCTTCTCGACAACCTCTTCTTCAATTCGAAGCGCTACGACCAGGCCAAGGTCGGACGCCACAAGGTGTCGAAGAAGCTCTCGAAGGAGTACCCGTTGCTCGGCCTCGAGCGCTTCGAGCTCGAGATCCCGAACGCGGACGTCGAGAACCGCAGCGGCGACTTCACCCTCACCAAGGCCGACATCCTGGCCACGGTCTCGTACCTCGTGAAGCTCCACGCCCGTGACGGTGGCTACTTCCCCGACGACATCGACCACTTCGGGAACCGCCGGGTGCGCACTGTCGGCGAGCTCATCCAGAACCAGCTCCGCGTCGGCCTTTCCCGCATGGAGCGGGTCGTACGCGAGCGCATGACGACCCAGGACGTCGAGGCGATCACGCCGCAGACGCTCATCAACATCCGGCCCGTCGTCGCCGCGATCAAGGAGTTCTTCGGCTCCTCGCAGCTCTCGCAGTTCATGGACCAGACCAACCCGCTGGCCGGTCTCACCCACAAGCGGCGCCTCTCCGCGCTCGGCCCCGGTGGTCTGTCGCGTGAACGCGCCGGCTTCGAGGTGCGTGACGTGCACCCGAGTCACTACGGCCGGATGTGCCCGATCGAGACGCCCGAAGGTCCGAACATCGGACTCATCGGCTACCTGTCGAGCTACGCGCGCATCAACCGGTTCGGCTTCATCGAGACGCCGTACCGCCGGGTCGAGCGCGGCCGGGTCACCGACGAGATCGTCTATCTCGCCGCCGACGACGAGGACGAGTACGTCATCGCCCAGGCGAACGCGGATGTGGACGAGTCGGGTCGGTTCCTCGACGAGCGTGTGCTCGTGCGGGCCGGTCGCGGTGAGATCGGTTACGTCACCGCCGCCGAAGTCGACTACATGGACGTGTCGCCGAAGCAGATCGTGTCGGTCGCGACCGCGCTGATCCCGTTCCTCGAGCACGACGACGCGAACCGCGCGCTCATGGGCGCGAACATGCAACGGCAAGCCGTGCCGCTCCTGCGCGCGACCGCCCCGTACATCGGTACCGGCGTGGAGTCGCGCGCCGCCCGTGACGCAGGCGACGTGTTGCTGGCACGCGAGGACGGCACCGTCACCGACGTGTCCGGCGACACGGTCACCGTCGAGTACAAGACCGGCAAGGTCACCCACCCGCTCGCCAAGTTCCGGCGGTCGAACCAGGGCACCTGCATCAACCAGAAGCCGATCGTCGCCGAAGGGGACGTCGTCAAGAAGGGCGACGTTCTCGCCGACGGTCCTTCGACCCACCTCGGCGAGCTCGCGCTCGGCAAGAACCTGCTCGTCGCGTTCATGCCGTGGAAGGGCCACAACTTCGAGGACGCGATCGTCATCTCCGAGCGACTCGTGAAGGACGACGTGCTCACGTCGATCCACATCGAGGAGCACGAGATCGACGCCCGCGACACGAAGCTCGGCGCCGAGGAGATCACACGCGACATCCCCAACCTCTCCGAGGACATCCTCAAGGACCTCGACGAGCGCGGCATCATCCGCGTCGGTGCCGAGGTCGGTGCGGGCGACATCCTCGTCGGCAAGGTCACGCCCAAGGGCGAGACGGAGCTGACGCCGGAAGAGCGACTCCTGCGCGCGATCTTCGGTGAGAAGGCACGCGAGGTGCGGGACACGAGCCTCAAGGTCCCGCACGGCGAGAGCGGCAAGGTGATCGACGTTCGTGTGTTCTCGCGCGAAGACGGCCACGAGCTCCCGCCCGGTGTCAACCAGCTCGTGCGCGTCTACGTCGCGCAGAAGCGCAAGATCAGCGAGGGCGACAAGCTCGCCGGCCGGCACGGCAACAAGGGCGTGATCGCCAAGATCCTCCCGATCGAAGACATGCCGTACCTCGCCGACGGTACGTCGGTCGACATCGTGCTCAACCCCCTCGGTGTCCCGAGCCGAATGAACGTCGGTCAGGTGCTCGAAGCACACCTCGGCTACGCGGCCCGCCACGGTTGGCGCGAGGACCAGCCGAAGCCGGCCCACCCGAACAAGACCCGGACGATCACCGAGCCCGCGGTGTGGATCAACACGCCCGTGTTCGACGGTGCGCACTGGGACGAGGTCGAGCAGTCGGGCGCGCACAAGACGATCGAGCAACTGTTCGAGAACCTGAACCCCGACGGCGCCGACGGTTCGCACCTGATCGGTCGTGACGGCAAGGCGCAGCTGTACGACGGCCGCACCGGTGAGCCGTACGACCGCCCGGTCACCGTCGGCTACATGTACATCCTGAAGCTGTCGCACCTCGTCGACGACAAGATCCACGCCCGGTCGACCGGCCCGTACTCGATGATCACCCAGCAACCCCTCGGTGGGAAGGCGCAGTTCGGTGGTCAGCGGTTCGGCGAGATGGAGGTGTGGGCGCTCGAGGCGTACGGCTCGGCCTACGCGCTCCAGGAGATCCTCACCATCAAGTCCGACGACGTGCTCGGCCGCGTGAAGGTGTACGAGGCGATCGTCAAGGGCGAGAACATCCCGGAACCGGGTATTCCCGAGTCCTTCAAGGTGCTCATCAAGGAGATGCAGGCGCTCTGCCTGAACGTCCGCGTGATGAACGAGGCCGGGGAGCAGATCGAGATCCGCGAGCTCGACGAGGACGCCTTCCGCACCACCGAATCGCTCGGCATCGACTTGTCGCGACCCGAACGGGGCACCGACGAGGAAGACGCGGCCCGAGCCAGCAACGCACCTCGCTACTGAGCTACTGAGCAATAGAGGAGTCATCACGTGTTCGACGTGAACGAGAGCCATCGCCTCACCATCAACCTGGCGACTGCCGGCGACATCCTCACCTGGTCCAACGGCGAGGTGAAGAAGCCCGAGACGATCAACTACCGCACGCTCAAGCCCGAGAAGGACGGACTCTTCTGCGAGAAGATCTTCGGTCCGACGAAGGACTGGGAGTGCTACTGCGGCAAGTACAAGCGCGTCCGCTTCAAGGGCATCATCTGCGAGCGCTGCGGCGTCGAGGTCACGCGCTCCAAGGTGCGCCGCGAGCGGATGGGTCACATCCAGCTGGCCGCTCCGGTGACACACATCTGGTACTTCAAGGGCGTCCCGAGCCGTTTGGGCTACCTGCTCGACATCGCGCCCAAGTCGCTCGAGAAGGTCATCTACTTCGCCGCGCACTTGATCACGTGGGTCGACACCGAGCGCCTGCACAAGGACCTGCCGTCGCTCGAGGCCGAGATGCGCGCCGAGGTCGGCGACGTCGAACGCGAGCGCGACGTCAAGCTGCGTGAGCGCGACGAGGTGTACATCGCCGAGCTCGAGGAGCTCGAGGGGCGAAACGCCAAGAAGAACGAGCTCGAGCGGGCCGAGAAGGCCAAGAACAAGGACTTCGAGGACATCCGGGTCCGGTACGAAGAGGAGCTGGGTCACCTCAAGCTCGTGTGGGACACGCTGCGGACGCTCAAGCCGAAGCAGCTCATCGACGACGAGCGCGTGTGGCGTGAGCTCATCGACCGCTACCACGAGTACTTCGCGGGCGGCATGGGCGCCGAGGCGGTCAAGGACCTCGTGTCGCGCCTCGACCTCGAGATCGTGGAGACCGATCTCAAGGAGACGATCGCGACGGCCAAGGGCCAGCGCAAGGCGAAGTCGATCAAGCGCCTGAAGGTCGTGTCCGCGTTCAACCGCCGCGACGACCACGGTCGTTCGGTCAACTCGCCGATGGGCATGATCCTCGACGTCGTGCCGGTGATCCCGCCCGACCTGCGGCCGATGGTGCAGCTCGACGGCGGCCGCTTCGCCACCTCCGACCTCAACGACCTGTACCGACGCGTCATCAACCGGAACAACCGGCTGAAGCGACTCCTCGACCTCGGCGCACCCGAGATCATCATCAACAACGAGAAGCGGATGCTCCAGGAGGCCGTGGACGCGCTGTTCGACAACGGCCGCCGGGGCCGGCCCGTCACCGGGCCGGGCAACCGCGCGCTGAAGTCGCTCTCCGACATGTTGAAGGGCAAGCAGGGCCGGTTCCGTCAGAACCTGCTGGGCAAGCGCGTCGACTACTCCGGCCGTTCGGTGATCGTCGCCGGTCCGCAGCTGTCGTTGCGGCAGTGCGGTCTGCCCAAGCTGATGGCGCTCGAGCTGTTCAAGCCGTTCGTCATGAAGCGGCTCGTCGACCTCGAGTACGCCCAGAACATCAAGTCCGCGAAGCGGATGGTGGAGCGTGCTCGCCCGCAGGTGTGGGACGTGCTCGAAGAGGTCATCAAGGAGCACCCGGTGTTCCTGAACCGTGCGCCAACGCTGCACCGTCTCGGTATCCAGGCGTTCGAGCCCGTGCTCGTCGAGGGCAAGGCGATCCAGATCCACCCGCTCGTGTGCGCGGCGTTCAACGCCGACTTCGACGGCGACCAGATGGCCGTGCACCTTCCGCTGTCCGCCGAGGCGCAGGCCGAGGCGCGCCTGCTCATGCTGTCGGCGCACAACATCCTGTCGCCGGCGTCGGGCCGTCCGATCGCGGTGCCGAGCCAGGACATGGTCATCGGCGTCTACTACCTGAGCGAGGTGGTACCGGGCCTGAAGGGCGAAGGGCGCGTGTTCGCGTCGCTCGACGAGGCCGTCGCCGCGTACGAGGAGCGGTTCGGCGGCGACGGCGAGACGCTGTCGGCGCACACCAAGATCAAGGTGCGGATGCCGGTCGGCAAGTTCCCGGCCGAGCGCTTCCCGCGTCCTCTGGAAGACGGCACGCCGCAGAGCATCGTGCTGCGCGAGTACGGCACCAACGGAACGAGCCAGGTGCTGGTCGAGACGTCGTTCGGCCGCCTGCTGCTCAACTCCGCGTTCCCGGACGACTTCCCGTTCGTCGACCGAGTCATGCGCAAGCGCGACATGAGCGAAGTCGTGGGCGAGCTCGTCGTGAGCTACGACAAGGCGGTCGTGGCCGAGAGCCTCGACCTGTTGAAGGCACTCGGGTTCGAGTGGTCGACGCGAGCCGGCCTGACCATCTCGATCGCGGACGTCACGACACCGCCGCAGAAGGCGGGTCTGCTCGAGCAGTTCGAAGGCGAAGCGGCCAAGGTCGAGAACCAGTTCGAGCGCGGGATCATCACCGACGACGAACGTCGTCAGCAGGAGATCGAGATCTGGACCGACGCCACCAACCAGGTGACGCGGGCCATGCAGGACATGCTGGCGCAGTCGCCGTTCAACCCGATCGACATGATGGTCGGCTCGGGTGCTCGCGGGAACGTCATGCAGGTCCGGCAGATCGCCGGCATGCGCGGTCTCGTCGCCAACCCGCGTGGTGAGATCATCCCGCGGCCGATCAAGTCGAACTTCCGTGAAGGCCTGTCGGTGCTCGAGTACTTCATCTCGACGCACGGCGCCCGCAAGGGTCTCGCCGACACCGCGCTTCGCACCGCGGACTCCGGCTATCTGACCCGGCGCCTCGTCGATGTCGCGCAAGAGCTGATCATCCGCGAGGAGGACTGCGAGACGGGCCGCGGCATCTGGGTCGAAGGCGTCGAGCCCGGGCCCGAGGCGTGGCGTCTGCTCGAGACCAGCCTGCTCGGCCGGTCGCTGGCGGAGGACGTCACGCTCACCGACGGCACCGTCGTGCCTCGCAACACCGAGGTCGACGACGACGAGATGCGTCTGCTCGCCGACGATCCCGGCTTCGACCGGCTGCGCGTGCGCACCGTGCTCACGTGCGAAACGGTTTCGGGCGTGTGTGCGCGTTGCTACGGGCGCATGCTCGCCACCGGCAAGCCGGGCGATCTCGGCGAGGCCATCGGCATCGTCGCCGCGCAGTCGATCGGCGAGCCCGGGACACAGTTGACGATGCGGACGTTCCACACCGGCGGTGTCGCCGGTGAGGACATCACGCACGGTCTGCCGCGTGTCGTCGAGCTGTTCGAGGCACGTACGCCGAAGAGCGCGGCGCTCATGGCCGAGGTCTCCGGCGTCGTTCGGCTCGGTGAGAACGAGAAGGGTGAGCGCGTCGTCACCGTCGTCACCGACGACGGCGACGAGTTCGAGAACCCCGTGTCGCGCCGTGCGCACGTCGCGGTGCGCGACGGCCAGGACGTTGCCGCCGGCGATCGTCTGGTCGGCGACGAGAAGAGCCCGGTCGACCCGAAGAAGCTCCTCGAGATCAAGGGTGTCCGGGAGACGCAGCAGTACCTCGTCGACGAGGTGCAGCGGGTGTATCGCGACCAGGGTGTGTCGATCCACGACAAGCACATCGAGGTCATCGTCCGCCAGATGCTGCGGCGCGTCACCGTCTCGGAACCGGGCGAGAGCAAGTTCCTGCCCGGCGAGAAGGTCGACGCCCGCCGCTACGCGGAAGAGAACCGGAGCCTGGTCGAGGGCGGACGGCAACCGGCCGAAGGCCGGCCCGAGCTGATGGGCATCACCAAGGCGTCGCTCGCCACCGACTCGTGGCTCTCGGCCGCGTCGTTCCAGGAGACCACTCGCGTCCTCACCGAGGCGGCCATCGAAGGCCGTTCCGACGGGCTCGAAGGGCTCAAGGAGAACGTGATCATCGGGAAGCTGATCCCGGCCGGTACCGGCATGCCGCTCTACCGCGACATCCGCACGCACGCGCCCGACTACGAGCCGCTGCCGTTCTACACGTCGGAAGCCGAAGAGGAGATGGACCTCGCCACGTGGCTGCGCGAAGCGTCGAGCACGCGGCCGGCGGGTGATGTCGCCGACATCAGCATCCTGCAGGGCAGTGGCCGCGAGTTCAGCGGCGTCGACGACGGCTTCGACACCATCGTGAGCCCGTGCCCGACTGCGCGATGCCGAACGCGCGCGATGCCCAACGGCGATGCCGGTGGCGACGGCGGCGTCCGCCGACTTGGGCGACGACGGGCAGACGGCAACGGCCGGCGAGTAGCGCGCGACGAAGCGTACGGAACCGGTCGCGGCCGAGCCGGCGTGACATCGACGGCGGGCCGGAGTCCGCGCTCGCCACCGCGGCGTCGCGCATCGCCCGCAACTGGGCGCGAGTTCGGCGCCGACGAGGACCTGCACCGCCGCATCGCCGGTTCGGTCGTCCTCGTCGACGTCTCCGGCTTCACGATGATGTCGGAGCGGTTGGCGCGTTTCGGCAAGGTCGGTGCCGAACACGTCACCGACGTGATCGGCATCCCGCTTCGGCGAGCTCCTCACCGACGCGTACGACTACGGCGCGACGCTGCTGAAGTTCGGCGGCGACGCGCTGATGCTCTTCTTCGACGGGTCCGGGCACGAGCGCCGCGGCGGCGGCCGCGGCCTTCGAGATGCGCGCGACGCTGCGGCGGATCGCGACGTTCACGACCGAAGCCGGCAACGGTCACGTTGCGCATGACCATCGGCGTGCACAGCGGTCCGTTCGACTTCTTCCTGGTCGGCGGTTCGCACCGGGAACTGATCGTCGCGGGACCGACTGCGAGCGCGGCGGTCGACAATCGAAGGCGCAGCCGCGTACCGGCCAGATCGTCATCGGGCCCGCAACCGCCGCTGCGCTCGCCCGCCCGAACGTCGGACGCGCGCGTCGGTCCGGGCTTCTTGCTCCGCGGTGATGTCGGCGAGCCTCGGATCGGTGTGGTCGCCGCTGGCGCCGATCGACTCGCGACCTGACTACGCTGGTCCCGGTCGGGCTCCGCGACGTGCTCGACCGACCCGACGGCCAGCTCGGAACACCGCCGGGTCACGATCGCGTTCGTGCACTTCGGCGGTCTCGACGAGCTGGTCGCCCGCGCATCCGGCCGAGGCCGGCAGATCGACTCGATGCGCTCGTGCGATCGTGCAGGAAGAGATCGACCCGCGAGGCGTCTGCTTCCTCGCGACGGACATCGCGCCCGACGGCGGCAAGATCATCCTCACCGCCGGGGCCCCGCTCGCAACCGGGCAGGACGAGGAGCAGATGCTGCTCGCGCTCCGGGCGATCATCGAACGGGAGCCGCCGTTGCCGTTGCACATCGGCGTCAACGCCGGCGCGGTGTTCGCCGGCGACATCGGTGCGAAGTACCGGCGCTACTACACCGTGATGGGCGACGCCGTGAACCTCGCGGCGCGCGTCATGGCGCGCGCAGCCGACGGACGAGATCCTCGCCACCGACGCGGTGCTCGACGCGTCCCGCACGCTGTTCGACACGGCGGCGCTCGAGCCGTTCCTGGTCAAGGGCAAGCGGCTGCCGGTGACCGCACACTCGGTGGGCGCCGGCACGCGGTGTGCGGACCGAGGTCGCGGGCTTCGAGCTGCCGTTCGTCGGTCGCGACGACGACCTGGACCGGATCGCGCCGCTCGTCGACCGGGCTCCCCGCCGGTGCGCGGCGGCGTGATCGAGATCGTCGGCGATCCCGGGGTCCGGGCAAGAGCCGGTTCCTCAGCGAGATCGAGCGCCGCGCGGCCGGGTGTCCCGGTGCGGCGCGCCCAGTGCCGCCTCTACCAGGCGACCACGCCGTACTTCCCGATCGGGCAGCTGCTCGAAGAGATCATCGGCGTCGAAGCCGACTCGGACGAGGCGCGACCCGCCTCGAGCAGCTCGTCTCGGTCGTCCGCTCCTGACCTGCGGCCGTGGCTGTCGCTCCTCGGCGTTCCACTCGGGCTCGACATCCCCGACTCGGACGTCGTCGCCGCAGCTCGATGACGCGTTCCGCAGGCAGCGCACCGAAGAGGTCGTGGTGCAGTTCCTCGGCGCGTTGCTCGACCGAGCCCACGATCATGGTCTTCGAGGACACGCACTGGATGGACGATGCGTCGGGCGACCTCGTGCGGGCGCTCGCGCGCGTGTCGACCGAGCACCGTGGCTCATCTGCCTGACGCGCCGGAGCGTCGCTCGCCGGACTCGTGCTCGAGGCGTGCGAGACGGGGTCCAGCGAGTCGTGCTCGAGCCACTCGATCGCGACGCGACAACCCAGCTCGTGCTCGCGGCGACGCGCGACTCGACCCTTGCCGCAACACGTCGCCGGCGGGCTCGTCGACCGCGCGGACGGCAACCCGCTGTTCCTCCTCGAGCTGCTCGAGCGCGTTGCGCGACGGCAGCGATGTCTCCGAGTTGCCGAGCACGATCGAAGGCTTGATCTCGGCACGCGTCGACCGGCTGGCCGCCGATGACCGGGCTCGGCTGCGACGGGTCGCGGTGCTCGGCGCCGGCGTTTCACGTCGATGTACTTCGGCGCGGTCGACGCCGACGACGTCCCGGTCGAACGTACGCTGACCCGCCTGCAGGAGTTTCTCGCCGTCGACGACGACCGGGATCGGTGCGCTTCCGTCACGCCCTCGTCCGTGACGTCGCGTACGCCGGCCTGCCGTACCGGACCCGTCAGCGCCTCCATGGCCAGATCGCGGACGCCATCCTCGAGTCCGCAGACCGACGGCACCGAGAGCGACGCCGCGCTCCTCTCGCTGCACTTCTTCCACGCCCAGCGCTACGACGAGACGTGGAGCTATGCCCGCACCGCAGCCGACTCGGCCCGGGAGGTGTACGCGAACGTCGAAGCAGTGAAGCTCTACCGCCGTGCGCTGGACGCGGCGCGCGCACTGCACCGGCATCCCGGCGCAGTCGCGCGCCGCGGTTCTCGAGTCGCTGGGCGACGTGCAGGACCGAGGTGGTCTGCTCGCCGAATCACGAGCGTCGTACGCCACGACGCGCAAGTTGCTGGCCGGCGACAGCCTCGCCACGGCGCGGATCATGCTGAAGGAAGCGTTCGTTGCGGAGCGACGCGGTCGCTACGCCGAAGCAGTGCGCGTCATCCACCGAGCCGAACGGGTGCTCGAAGGCGTTGCCGGCATCGAGGCCGAACGACTCCGGGCGCAACTGCTGGTGTGGCTCGCGGCCATCCGCGTCAGTCAGGGCGTACGCGCGCGTGCGATCGTCGCCGCGCGCGAAGGCATCGTTCGGTCCGAGGCCTCCGGCGACGACGACGCTCGGGCGCGCGGCCTGCTGGTGCTCGACTATGCGCTGGCGATGTCCGATCGCAACCATGTCTGGACCGGCACGACCGAAGCGCTGGAGATCTACGTCGCGCTCGGAGACATCGGCGGCGAGGCGGCCGCGTCGAACAACCTCGGTGCCGCCGCGTACTACGACGGGCGTTGGACCGAGGCTGTGCAGTGGTACGCACGCGCTCGAGCCGCACGCGTCCGGCTCGGCGATCCGGTCAATGCCGCGATGGCGGACGCGAACATCGCCGAGATCCGGGCTGACCAGGGCCGCCTCGAAGAGGCCGACGAGCTGCTCCGCGACGCCGAGGCGGTGTGGATCGCGGCGGACGACTCCTGGGGCGTCGGGTTCAGCCGCCGTATTCGCGGGGTTGTTGCGGCACGCGTCGGGCGGTTCGGCGATGCCACGGAATTGCTCGACGACGCCCGAGCTTCATTCGATCGCATGGGGGCGAAGGCCGACGTTGCGTTGACGGATCTCGCCATCGTGGAAATCATGCTGCGGGATGCGCGAACCGTTCCCGCGCTCGAGCTCCTCGACACCCTCGAAGAGCAGTCCGCCATGATCGAGCAATTGGGCCCATCGCTCCCGCGCCTGCGCGCGATCGCGCTCGTACAGGCCGGTGCCTACGCCGATGCCCATGCGCAGTTCGAGGTCGCGCTGGAGGTCGCGCAGGAGAACGGCTCGGACTATGACGTCGTCGCCGTCCTGAAGGCCTTCGAGCAGGCCGGCTCGCTGCTCGGCGCACAGCTGGACCACCAGCAACGCGTCGAGGCGGCGGAGATGCTCCGCCGCCTCGATGTCGTCTCGCTTCCCGACTACCCCCTACGCGGGCGCCGCGAGTGACCGTACTGATCGGATCAGCGGAACCGGCCACCCGGGTCGGCCGCGAACTTCACGAAGTACGCCATCCGCTTGCCCGGCAGCGGCGTGATGACCTTGCAGGGCAGCACTTCCGTGCGGGTCAGGAGGTTGCTGATGCAGCTCCGGGTCACCTGCACGCCGTCGAGGAAGATCGCCGCCTGACGCAGTGGCGTCGTGATGCCGGGTTCGGTGATGACGAGCAGCGACGCGCGTCCACCGGTCGCTCCGGTGTCGTTGAACAGGACGTCGAAGCCCGTGACGCAGTTGGCGCCGCCGCACTCACCGGGCAGCGTGTCCACGTTGCGCAGCCCGACGGTCTTGGGGAGGTTGCGCGCCTGGAGCGTCGCCTTGGCAACGCCCGGGTCGGTCGCCGTCGCCGTGCAGGTTGTCGTGCAGTCGACGACCACAGTGGTGACCTGCAGGGTCACGCAGTCCTGGGCCTCGCCCGCGCCTCCGGCGTCGGTGCCGGTCGCGGTGACGCACACGTTGTGGTCGCCGACTCGCCAGCGTCACCGGAGCCGAGAAGTTCACCGTCGCCGGGCCGCCCTGCGGCAGGTCCGGGTCGATGGTGTTCGTTGCCGATCGGGGTCGCGCGCACCACCGTCGACCGAGATCGGGAGCGGCGCTGAGCGTCGAACCGAGCTGGTCGCCGATCACGTCGTCGAGCACGGAGAGGTTGGTGACCTGGGTGCAGGAACTGCCCGGGGCACGCCGAGCGCTGCGACCTGCGTTCATCGTGATCAGCGTGCCGCTGCGCACAGGTGCCGGCACCGATGGCGAACGCCCGCACGACCGTGCCGGCGGGAATGGAGTCGGCCGGCAGGGTGCCACCGGCGCGTGTCGTCGCCGTCGGAGATGAACACGATCGTCTTCTTCGCCGCCGACGCCCGGTGCGGACGAGCACCGAGTTCGCGGCCGTGACGCCGGCTACGTAGCTGGTGCCGCCGACCGGCAGCGAGCGGCGCGACCGCGATGTCGATGTTCGGGCCCGGCGCCGTGAGCAGCTGTGTACCGCCCGCCGGGTCGACGTCGAGTGCGGCGCCGACGCCGCTGAAGGTCGCGACGCCGGAGTTCAAGACCGGCGACGCCGCGTTCGCCGCGGCGCGCGTTGACCGCCGCTGACCGCGGCCTTCTCGCACGTCGAGGATGGAGTCATTGCCGAGGTCGCCGTTGCAGTCGACGTTGGCCGGGTCGTTGGCGCTGCCCGAGAGGTCGAGCACGTAGGCGATGGTCGTTGTCCTTGACCGCCGGCCGCCTCGCCGATCGACGCGGTGCCGCGCGATCGTGGTGCTGCCCGCCGCCACCACGCCCTCGTCGGCCGGGCTCGTGATCTCCACGGACAGCGCGGTGCCGCCCGGGAGATTGGTCGAGTCGGCCTGCGCCACGGCTGACGGCACGAGAACGGCCGCGACGGCCAAGAGAATTGCCACTGCCTTACGCACGATGAAATCGCCTCCAGGTCCGATGGAAGGCCCGAACCTTGGCCCCGCTTGCCGGAGAAACGTAGTCGGATTCACTGTCCGATGCGAAAAAACGTTCGGAAATTCCAGTTCTCGGGTGCCCTGCTATCCTCGTTCGCGGCTTCGGCGCGTTCAGCACGAGTTTCCACTCGCTTCTGGATCGCCCCCCGAACCGGCCGAACGAACGCTCCGAACTCCCGAACGAAATCCTCGAAGGATCTCGCGTGCCCACGATCGCCCAACTCGTCCGCCACGGACGAGAGACCAAGCGGGACAAGTCCAAGACGCCGGCCCTGAAGGGCTCGCCTCAGCGGCGAGGCGTGTGTACCCGCGTCTACACGACGACCCCGAAGAAGCCGAACTCCGCGCTCCGCAAGGTGGCACGCGTGCGGCTCACATCCGGCGTCGAGGTCACCGCGTACATCCCCGGTGTCGGTCACAACCTCCAGGAGCACTCGATCGTGCTCGTCCGCGGCGGGCGGGTCCGCGACCTGCCCGGCGTCCGGTACAAGGTCATCCGCGGCGCGCTCGACGCCTCCGGCGTCGTGAACCGCAAGCAGGGCCGCAGCCGCTACGGCGCCAAGCGGGACGCCTGATCATGACGAGCATGATGATCACGATGTCGAGGGACGCGTAATGCCTCGCAAGGGTCCGGCCGAGCGGCGCGAGGTGATGCCCGACCCGATCTACCGGTCGGTCGTCGTCACCCAACTCGTCAACAAGGTGCTGCTCTCGGGCAAGCGTTCGACGTCGGAGCACATCGTCTACAAGGCGCTCGACGAGATCAGCCGCAAGACCAACGGCGACCCGGTCACGGTGCTCAAGCGCGCGGTCGAGAACGTCCGACCGCAGCTCGAGGTCCGCAGCCGGCGCGTCGGCGGCGCGACCTACCAGGTGCCCACCGAGGTCCGCCCCCGCAAGGCCACGACGCTCGCGATCCGCTGGATCGTCGGGTACGCGCGTCAGCGCCGGGAGAAGACGATGCCGGAGCGCCTCGCCGGCGAGCTGCTCGACGCGAGCAACGGCATCGGCGCCGCGATCAAGCGCCGTGAGGACCTGCAGAAGATGGCGGAGTCCAACCGTGCGTTCGCGCACTACCGCTGGTGATTTGGCGCTCGGTGAACCGAGGGACCGAAGAGCATTGATGATTCGAGCAGTGACACGGAGGGCATCGGAACGCTGATCGCATTCTGATGCCGCAGCGGGCTCGACCCGCATCTCCGACCGGGCCGTGCGCCCGGTCGTTCCCTGTCTCCGTTCCCTGACCCGCCCGCACGAGAAAGCACGACGCAATGGCACGCGAATTCCCACTCGAGAAGACCCGCAACATCGGGATCATGGCCCACATCGACGCGGGCAAGACCACGACGACCGAGCGGATCCTCTACTACACCGGCCGCACCTACAAGATCGGCGAGGTGCACGAGGGCGCGGCGGTGATGGACCACATGGTCCAGGAGCAGGAGCGCGGCATCACGATCACGTCGGCTGCCACCACCGCGCAATGGCGCGACTGCCAGGTCAACATCATCGACACGCCCGGTCACGTCGACTTCACCGTCGAGGTCGAGCGGTCCCTGCGCGTGCTCGACGGTGCCGTTGCGGTGTTCGACGCGGTCGCCGGGGTCGAACCGCAGACGGAAACGGTGTGGCGCCAGGCGAACAAGTACGACGTGCCCCGCTTCTGCTTCGTCAACAAGATGGACCGCGTCGGCGCCGACTTCCGGCGTTGCGTCGAGATGATCCGCGAACGCCTCGACGCCAACCCCGCGGTCGTGCAGTTGCCGATCGGCGCCGAAGGCGATTTCCGCGGCGTGATCGACCTCGTCGAGATGAAGGCGCTCGTGTGGCCGCTCGACGACGACACCGAGGGCGCGAAGTTCGAGACGGTCGAGATCCCGGCCGAGCTGACCGAGGAGGCCGAGGCCGCGCGCTTGCAGCTGCTCGAGACGATCGCGCACGTCGACGACCACCTCATGGAGAAGTACCTCTCCGACGAGGCGTTGAGCGGCGACGAGATCCGCCACACGATTCGCGTCGGCACGCTCGAGCACGAATTCGTGGCGGTGCTCTGCGGTTCCGCGTTCAAGAACAAGGGCGTGCAGCCCATGCTCGACGGTGTCGTCGACTACCTGCCTTCGCCACTCGACGTCCCGCCGACCCGTGGCACCGACCCGAAGGGCGATCACGAGATCGAGCGCAAGCCCAGCGAGGACGAGCCGTTCTCGGCGTTGGCGTTCAAGATCGTCGCCGACCCCTACGGCAAGCTCACGTACTTCCGTATCTACTCGGGCAAGGTCGAGAAGGGCTCGGAGGTCTACAACACGACCAAGGATCGGCGCGAACGCATCGGTCGCATCCTGCGCATGCACGCGAACCAGCGCGAAGACATCGACGTCGCGTACGCGGGCGACATCGTCGCCGGCCTCGGGTTCAAGCAGACGACCACCGGTGACACGCTGTCGGAGCGCGCGCACCCGATCGTGCTCGAGCGGATGGACTTCCCCGAGCCGGTGATCTCCGTCGCGATCGAGCCGAAGACCAAGCAGGACCAGGACAAGCTGGGCAAGGCGCTCGGCTCGCTCTCCGACGAGGACCCGACGTTCCGCGTCAACACCGACGAGGACACCGGGCAGACGATCATCCGCGGCATGGGTGAGCTCCACCTCGAGGTGCTCGTCGACCGGATGATGCGCGAGTTCAGCGTCGAGGCCCACGTCGGCAAGCCGCAGGTCGCGTACCGCGAGACGATCACAGTGCCGATCGAGAAGGTCGAGCAGCGTTACGTGCGCCAGACCGGTGGCCGCGGTCAGTACGGACACGTCGTCATCAGCCTCGAACCCACCGGGCAGGGCGGCGGGTACGAGTTCGTCGACGAGATCAAGGGTGGCGTGATCCCCGCGAGTACATCCCCGCGGTCGACGCCGGCATTCAGGAAGCGATGGAAGGCGGCGTGATCGCCGGCTACCCGCTCGTCGACATCCGCGTGCGCCTCACCTACGGGTCGTACCACGACGTCGACAGTTCCGAGATGGCGTTCAAGATCGCCGGTTCGATGGCGCTCAAGGAAGCCGTGCGCAAGGCCAAGCCCGCGCTGCTCGAGCCGCTGATGGAGGTCGAGGTCGTCACGTCCGAGGACTACATGGGCGACGTGATCGGCGACCTCAACTCACGCCGCGGTCAGGTCGAGGGCATGGAGCAACGCGGCAACGCACAGGTCATCCGCGCTCGGGTCCCGTTGGGACAGATGTTCGGGTATGTTGGTGACCTTCGATCGCGCACCCAAGGGCGCGGCGACGTACACGATGCAGTTCGACTCCTACCAGCAGGTGCCGGAGTCGATTGCGCAGGAGATCATCGCCCGGGTCCGCGGTGAATGACGCGACGAGTGACGATCTGCAACGTTCTTTGACACCAGGAGCAACGGAGTAGTCATGGCGAAAGAGAAGTTCGAGCGGACGAAGCCGCACTTGAACATCGGGACGATTGGTCATATCGATCATGGGAAGACGACGTTGACGGCTGCGATCACGAAGGTGCTCGCGGACCGGAATCCTGGTGTGCATTTCACGAAGTTCGAGGAGATCGATAAGGCGCCGGAGGAGAAGGCGCGGGGGATCACGATCTCGATCGCGCATGTGGAGTATGAGACGGAGAACCGTCATTACGCGCATGTCGATTGTCCGGGGCATGCGGACTACATCAAGAACATGATTACGGGTGCGGCGCAGATGGATGGCGCGATCTTCGTGGTGGCGGCGACGGATGGTCCGATGCCGCAGACCCGGGAGCATGTGTTGTTGGCCCGCCAGGTCGGTGTGCCGTCGCATTGTGGTGGCGTTGAACAAGGCGGACATGGTCGACGACGAGGAGATCCTGGAGTTGGTGGAGCTCGAGGTGCGGGAGCTCTTCAACGAGTACGAGTTCCCCGGTGATGACACGCCCGTCATCCGGGTCTCGGCGTTGAAGGCGTTGGAGGGTGACGAGAAGTGGGCGGAGTCCATTGTCGAGTTGATGGATGCGGTCGACACGTTCTTGCCGGAACCGACGCGGGATATGGACAAGCCGTTCTTGATGCCGATCGAGGATGTGTTCTCGATCACGGGTCGGGGGACGGTGGTGACCGGTCGGGTGGAGCGCGGTCAGGTGAAGGTCGGTGAGGAGATCGAGATCATCGGTCTGCGGGCGACGACGAAGACGACCTGTACGGGGGTGGAGATGTTCCGCAAGCTGCTTGGATGAGGGCCGGGCGGGGGACAACATCGGGGCGCTGTTGCGGGGGACGAAGAAAGAAGATGTGGAGCGGGGGCAGGTGCTGGCCAAGCCGGGCAGTATCACGCCGCACACGAATTTCGCGGCGCAGGTGTACATCTTGACCAAGGAGGAGGGTGGGCGGCATACGCCGTTCTTCTCGAACTATCACCCGCAGTTCTATTTCCGGACGACGGACGTGACCGGCACGGTCGCGTTGCCGGAGGGCACCGAGATGGTGATGCCGGGTGACAACACCGAGATGACCGTCGAGCTCGGGAAACCGATCGCGATGGACGAGGGCCTGCGGTTCGCGATCCGTGAAGGTGGCCGCACCGTCGGCTCCGGCCGCGTCATCAAGATCGAAAAGTAGAAGACGTGGCTTCGACTTCCGGTCAGAAGATCCGCATCCGGTTGAAGGCGTACGACCACGAGGTCATCGACCAGTCGACGAAGAAGATCGTGGAGACCGTGCTGCGCACGCAGGCCAAGGTGCGCGGCCCGGTCCCGCTTCCCACCGAGATCCGCAAGTACACGGTGGTGCGCTCCCCCCACGTCGACAAGGACAGCCGCGAGCACTTCGAGATGCGCATCCACAAGCGCCTCATCGACATCGTGGAGCCCACGAGCAAGACGGTCGAGTCGCTGCAACGCCTCGACCTCCCTGCCGGCGTCGACATCGAGATCAAGATCCAACAGGTCTGACCCCGAGGTTCAGCGACACACGGCGACCGAAACGGTCGCCGTCTGTCGCAAGAACCGGCAGTTGGCATCGTGCGTGCCGGCGCGCCATCATGACCTGCCTCTGGGGGATCTTCATTCGTCGAATCCGCGAAGCGGTGAGCTGCGCGCGCCCGGTTCCGAGGCGCTCGGACGTTACGAGCCGGGGCTCGACGGCGTTCGCGCGCTGGCCGTCATGGCCGTGCTCGTGTACCACGCAGAGTTTCCCTGGGCGAAGCGGCGGGTTCCTCGGGATCTCGCTCTTCTTCACGCTGTCGGGCTTCCTGATCACGTCGATCCTGCTGCGCGGTCACGCGTCGGGCGGGACGATCGGGCTGCGGGCGTTCTGGGCGCGCCGCTACCGCCGGCTCCTGCCCGCGGCGTACCTCACGCTTGGCGGGCGTCGTCCTGTTCGCGGCGACGGTCGCGACCGAACAGCAACTTTCGGATCTTCCCCGCCAAGTGCTCGCCTCGATCCTGCAGGTCGTCAACTGGTTCTTCGTGTTCAGCGGCCAGTCGTACGTGCGAGCTGTTCGCGGCGCCGTCACCGGTGCAGCACTTCTGGTCGTTGTCGATCGAAGAGCAGTTCTACGTCTTCATGCCGCTCGCTGCTCCTCGGCCTGCTGCGCTGGGTGCGGTCGCCGAAGGTCGATCGGCGCGGTGTTCGCGCTCGGCGCCGTCGCGTCGTCGGCACTGATGTTCGTGCTCTACGAGCGGGGCGCGAGCCTCGACCGCCTCTACTACGGCACGGACACTCGCGTCGGCGAGCTCCTCGTCGGCTGCGTGCTGGCGGTGGTCGTACACACGCGTCCCACTGCCGACCCACAAGGTGCCGCGGGGCGCTGCGCGGTCGATCGGCGTCGTGAGCATGGCGTCGTGATCGTGGTCGGCTGGACCCGCCTGGACCTCGTCGACGGCGTGCTCTACCGGGGCGGTTTCCTCGGCTTCGCGCTCTTGGCGGCCGCCGTGATCGTGAGCGTGCTCGTCGGGGTGGGGCCGCTCGCCGGCCGTGCTCGCGACCAAGCCCTTCGCGGCCGTCGGCCTCATCTCGTACGGGCATCTACCTGTTCCACTGGCCGATCTTCCTGTGGCTCGACGAAGAGCGGACGGGCCTGTCGCGAGGGCCGTTGTTCGCCCTGCGCGTCGCAGTCACGTTCGGGGTCGCGACCGCGTCGTACTTCCTGCTCGAGATGCCATTTCGCCGGCGCGCGTTCCGGCTCGGTCCGAAACGAACGTGGGCGCTCGGCGCCGCGACGGTTGCCCTCATCGTCGCCGGGGTCAGTGTCGCGAGTCGCGCGCGACGTGAACACCAACCTCGCGGGAATCGACGAGGCCGCCGGTGCCGCGCCCGAGGTTCCGCCGGACGACCCGGTGCTCGACGTCCTCGTCATCGCCGACAGTGAAGGCGCCGGACTCGCGCAGCAACTGACGGCCGAGGACGCGCGCGTCGGACGAGCTCACCGTTACGGTCGCGGAGCCGTTCCGCTGCGATGGCGTGACGACCGGCGCCGCAGCCGACATGCACCAACTGGGCCGACCGAGTGGACGGCGCTCGTCGCCGAGCACGATCCCGACGTCGTGCTCTTCGACGTCACGCGATGGACAGCCGACGAGGTCACGCGCGTCTCCGGGATCTCCGATCTGTCCCGGCCCAACGCGCATGGATGCGCACGCTCCTCGGCGGCGGCTTCGATCTGCTCTCCGAGAACGGGCGCGACCATCGTCTGGTACCCGGCGGCGCTCACCGATCGACGACATGCTGCAGCCGGAGCGCGCCCAGTTCGGGCCGCGATGGGGGAGCTTCTGTCGAGCGCGCCAGGACCTGCGACAACGGGACGCCGACCCAGACGAGCTTCGACGTCGGTGCTCGCCGACCTGCAAACGTACGGGCGGCGCGGTGCCGCGAGCGACGTGCCACGCGTGATGGTGGTCGGCGACTCGTCGTCACGCACGCTCGGCTACGGGCTCGAGCGATGGAGCGCGGAGACGCGGCGAACGGCAGTCGTCTGGAGTGCCGGGATCGGGTGGCTGCGGTCTCGCCGACGACGGCGAGGTCGTCGAGCAAGGGCCGCGAGTCGTCACTCTCGGAGCGGTGCCAGGCGAGTGCAGACGGGATTGCCGAACAGGTCGCGGACTTCGATCCCGACGTCGTCGTCGTGCTGTCGACGATCTACGACCTGCAGCAACGGCGGCTCGACGGCTGGGACGACATGCGGGTGCCCGGCGATCCCGGCTTCGACGAGTACCTCGCGAACGAGTACGCGAACGTGTACGACGTGCTCTCGTCCGGCGGCGCACGGGTCGTGTGGATGACGAACCCGTGCGCGCGCACGACGATCGGCCCGTGGCCGAACGACGGACGTGGTGGTCCGCTGGACGAGATCGCGCGTCGAACACGTCAACGAAGAAGTTCTCGGACGAGCTCGCGAACCTGCGCCCCGACGTCCGGTTCTTCGACCTGTACGCAGTGCTGTGTCCCGACGGCAAGGAGCGGACCACCGCCGGCGGCGTCGACCCGCTCCGGATCGACGGCGTGCACTTCACGCCCGATGGTTCCCGGTGGTTCGCCCGCACCTACGGAACCGAGATCCTCGAGCTCGGCACCGGCTGACCGCATGGAGCTCGACGGACCGCGCGCTGCGAATCTGCGCAACTGGGAGTCGCGCGTCCCGGTTCACGCGGCTTCGCAGACCTATGACGTCGACGGATTGGTGTCGGGCCGGAAACGTCTGAGCGACGTCGTCGCCTTCGACGAGATCCACCTCGGCGACCTGACCGGACTCGACGTCGTCCATCTGCAGTGCCACATCGGCACGGACACGATCTCACTCGCACGACTGGGTGCGCGGGCCGTCGGACTCGACTTCTCTCCGGGTGCGCTCGCGGTCGGCCGCGACCTCGCAGACCGATCCGGGCTCGAGGTCACGCTTCGTCGAAGGCGAGCTGTACGGCGCGGTCGACGCGTTGGGCGAGGAGCGCTTCGACCTCGTGTACACGGGGATCGGAGCGCTCTGCTGGCTGCCCGACATCCGTGCTTGGGCCGAAGTGGTCGCGCCGGCTGCTGCGGCCGGGTGGCCGGCTCTACCTGCGAGAGGGCCATCCGATGCTCTGGGCCACCGAAGAGCTCGGGCCCGGGCGCCTCGAGCTGAAGTACCCGTACTTCGAGGCCGCGCCGACCCGTTTCGAAGAGCCGCACACCTACACCGATGGTGATGCGCTCGCGGAGCCCGTCACCTACCAGTGGAACCACGGGCTCGGGGAGATCGTGCAGGCGGTGATCGACACGGGCCTCACGGTCACGCGCCTCGTCGAGCACGACGAGCTCGATTGGCCGGCCTACCCCTGGTTCGAGGACTGCGGTCCCGGCCGTTGGAGGCTGCCCGGCGACCGATCGCTCGTCCCGCTCTCCTACACCCTCGAGGCGCGCCGGACCTGACGTTCCGCGCGCGGTTCGGACGCTGCGGAAGTCGCCCGGAAACCGGGATGGCGGGCCGAATGCACGGCCGCTATCATCTCCAGGTTCTCCGGGTGGCGGCATTCGACATGCGCGTGTCGGCCGGAACTGCCCGTAAGCACTGAATCAACCGAGGCCCGCGCCGGCCCTGCACCGAAGTTGCGCAGGGAACCGCGCGGCACAACCGAACCAACGCTCCGCCGGGACCGCCAGTCTCCCTGCGGAGCGTTCGCGTGACCTACGCACGCGAACCAAGACGCACACGGCCAAGACGCACACGACGAGGGAAATCGATGGCGAACAAAGGGATCCTGGGGCGCAAGCTCGGCATGACCCAGGTCTTCGACGCCGACAACCGGATCGTCCCGGTGACGGTGGTGCAGGCCGGGCCGTGTCGTGTCGTCCAGCTCAAGACCCCCGAGCGCGACGGCTACGCCGCCGTCCAGCTCGCGTTCGGTGACACCAAGGCTGCGCGCCTGACGAAACCCGAGCTCGGTCACCTCAAGGCCGCGGGCGCACCCGCGCAGAAGTACCTCGTCGAGATGCGTGTCGACGACCTCTCGAACTTCGAGATCGGTCAGGTGCTCCAGGCCGACGTGTTCGCGGCGGGCGAGCGGGTCGACGTCACCGGTGTCTCCAAGGGCCACGGCTTCAGTGGCGTCATGAAGCGTCACAACTTCCACGGCCAGGGCGCATCGCACGGCAACCACAAGAAGCACCGGGCGCCCGGCGCGATCGGTGCGTGCGCGACCCCGGCGCGCGTCTTCAAAGGCGTGCGCATGGCCGGCCAATACGGCAACACCAAGGTCACCACGCTCAACCTCGAGGTGGTCGAAGGCGACGCCGAGCGCGGTCTGCTGCTCATCAAGGGATCGGTGCCGGGCGCGAACGGCGGCATCGTGTTCGTTCGCAACGCGGTGAAGGCACAGGTGTCGTCGTGACGACGCTCACGACCAGGACGACGAGCGGCGGCAACGGGGCGAGCGTCGAGCTCCCCGACGACATCTTCGGCATCGAGCCGAACGTCGCCGTGATGCATCAGGTGGTGAATGCGCAGCTCGCGGCCAAGCGCGCCGGGACGCACAGCACCAAGACCCGCGCCGAAGTGGCCGGCGGTGGCGCCAAGCCCTGGCGGCAGAAGGGCACGGGCCGGGCCCGTCAGGGTTCGATCCGCTCGCCGCAATGGCGCGGCGGTGGTGTGGCGCACGGCCCGAAGCCGCGCGACTACTCGCAGCGGACACCGAAGAAGATGGTGAAGCTCGCGTTGCGGTCCGCCCTGTCGGACCGCGCGGCCGAGAGCAAGGTCATCGTGGTCGACGACTGGGCGATCACCGAGCCCAAGACCAAGGCGGCCGTGCAGGCGCTCGAGGGCCTCGGTCTGCGGACCAAGGGCGAGCGGGCGCCCCGCGTGCTCCTCGTGTTGTTCCGCGGTGAAGAAGTCGTCTGGAAGTCGTTCCGAAACCTGGGCGGGCGCGTGCAGATCGTGCTGCCCGAGGAGCTCAACACCTACGACGTGCTCCTGAACGACTGGCTCGTGTTCTCGCACGCCTCGCTCGATGCCACCGTCGCCCGCCTCTCCGACGGCACCGTTGCCGCCGACAAAGCAGACGATGCCGGAGATGACGCATGAGCAGCCAGGCGCAAGCCGGAGGCGCGGAGCGTTCGACAGCTCAGACGTGTGCTGGAGCGCCGGAGGCTGAAGCCGCATGAGCCAAAGGGATCCTCGCGACGTGATCATCAAGCCCGTCGTGTCGGAGAAGTCGTACGCCGCCTACGACGAGAACGTCTACACGTTCGTCGTGTCGCCGAACGCCAACAAGATCGAGATCCGCAAAGCCGTCGAGGAGCTCTTCGGCAAGAAGGTCGAGAAGGTCCACACCATCAACCGCAAGGGCAAGCGCAAGCGCAACCGTCGCACCGGAACCTGGGGCACACGCCCTGCGCAGAAGCGCGCCATCGTCACCCTCGCCGCCGGCGAGGACCGCATCGACATCTTCGGGAGCTGACCATGGGTGGGATGCGTACAGAGCACCGCGCGCCGAAGGCCTCGCGTGCGACGGAGCGGGGGGGAGAATAGGTGCCCATTCGGAAACGCAAGCCGACGAGCCCGGGCCGCCGCTTCCAGTCCGCGTCCGATTTCGCCGAGGTCACGAAGAAGCGACCCGAGAAGTCGCTCACGACGTCGAAGCCGAGGACCGGCGGCCGCAACGCGCACGGCCGGATGACGTCGCGCCACAAGGGTGGCGGACACAAGCAGCGCTACCGCCTGGTGGATTTCAAGCGCAACAAGGACGGCGTGCCCGCCAAGGTCGCCGCGATCGAATACGACCCCAATCGCAACGCGCGCATCGCGCTGTTGCACTATTTCGACGGCGAGAAGCGCTACATCCTCGCTCCGAACGGCGTGCAGGTCGGCGATCGGCTGCAGAGTGGGCAGGGTTCCGAGATCCGGCCCGGGAACGCGCTGCCGCTGCGTTACATCCCCGTCGGCACGACGGTGCACAACGTCGAGTTGAAGCCGGGCGCGGGCGGCAAGATGGGCCGCGGCGCCGGCGCCTCGATCCAGCTGATCGCGAAAGAGGGCCTGTTCGCGACCCTGCGTCTCCCTTCCACCGAGATGCGACGGGTCCCGATCGACTGCCGCGCCACGGTGGGCTCGGTCGGCAACAGCGAAGCGGGACTGATCTCGATCGGCAAGGCCGGCCGCAACCGTTGGAAGGGCAAGCGACCGCACGTACGAGGTGTCGCGATGAACCCGGTCGACCACCCGCTCGGTGGTGGAGAGGGCAAGAGCTCCGGCGGACGCCACCCGGTTTCGCCGTGGGGCAAGCCGGAGGGCCGCACGCGCAAGCGGGGCAAGGCTTCCGACAAGTTGATCGTCCGCCGCCGGCGTACCCGCGGCGCTCGGAGGTAAGCACAGATGCCGCGGAGTTTGAAGAAGGGCCCGTTCATCGACGAGCACCTTCGCGTGAAGATCGAACGCCTCAACGAGGCCGGCGACAAGCGCGTCGTCAAGACGTGGTCGCGCCGCTCGACGCTCACGCCGGAGATGGTCGGCCACACCATCGCGGTGCACGACGGGCGGAAGCACGTGCCCGTGTACGTGACCGAGGCGATGGTGGGTCACAAGCTCGGCGAGTTCGCGCCGACTCGCACGTTCCGGTACCACGCCGGACAAGAGCGATCGAGCCGGCGCTGATGGCTGCCGTCATCGACGCGCCGCACGCGCGTGCCACCGCGCGCTACCAGCCCGTGTCGCCGTACAAGGTCCGTCAGGTCCTCGACCTCGTCCGCGGCCTCTCGGTCGACGATGCCGAGCGTACGTTGGAGCTCTGCCAGAAGGACGCGGCCGACGACGTGCTCAAGGTGCTCGAGTCCGCCATCGCGAACGCGGAGCACAACAACCACCTCACTGCCGAAGAGCTCTTCGTGGCCGTCGCGTACGCCGACGAAGGCCCGACGCGGAAGTGGGGCCAACCGCGTGCCCGCGGCCGCTACTTCCGGGTCCGCAAGCGCACTTCGCACATCACGGTCATCGTCGCCCGCCTCGACGACGACGAGCTCGAGCGGCGTCGCCGGATCGAGGAGTCGTCGGGACGCGGTGCCGCAGTCGCGCAGCGACGCCGGGCCGAGCGCGTGCGCCGCTCGCGTCGCAAGCAGGCGGAAGAGCACGACCACGACACGACGACCACGACGACGACGACGAGCATCTCGACGAAGACGCGACGGCGATGGCGGGGGAGATCGCGGAGGCGTCCGAAGGCGAATACGTCGATGTCGAAGAAGCCCTCGACGAGGTCGACGACGAGCCCGAAGCGACCAGTGATGTCGAGGAAGCCCTCGACGAGGTCGACGACGAGCCCGAAGCGCCCGATGAAAGTGAGCCGAAGTAATGGGTCAAAAGGTCAACCCGTACGGGTTCCGGCTCGGCATCACCACCGACTGGAAGTCGCGTTGGATCGCGAGCAAGGGCGAGTACAGGGACTTCCTCATCGAGGACTGGCGCATCCGGGACTACTTGCGCAAGCAGCTGGAGCGCGCGGCGGTGAGTCGCATCGAGATCGAGCGGACGCGCGACCGCCTGCGCATCGACGTGTACACGGCACGGCCCGGCATCGTGATCGGCCGCCGCGGCGCGGAGGCCGAGCGCCTGCGCGAGGGTCTACGGAAGATCACCGGGAACGCGAAGATCCAGTTCAACATCCAGGAGATCAAGCAGCCCGAGATCGACGCGACCCTGCTCGCGCAAGGTGTCGCCGACCAGCTCGCCGGGCGCGTCTCGTTCCGGCGTGCGATGAAGCGCGCGGTCCAGACCGCGACCAAGGCCGGCGCGCTGGGTGTGCGCGTGCAGTGCGCGGGCCGTCTCGGTGGCGCGGAGATGAGCCGCAAGGAGTGGTACCGCGAAGGGCGCGTACCGCTGCACACGCTGCGTGCCGATGTCGACTACGGGCTCGCCGAGGCTCGCACGACCTTCGGCCGCATCGGGGTCAAGGTCTGGATCTACAAGGGCGAGATCCTTCCGTACAAGAGCGCGGTCGAGGACAAGATCGCCAAGGAAGCCGCGATGGCTGTCGGCGAGACGGCGGGGCAGGCGCCCGGCCGACGTGTCGTCAGCGCCGGTGGCGGCAAACGGCGTCCTGCCGCATCCGACGAGGCCGCGCCCGCCGAGACCGCAGCGGGCGACGAGGAAGCGCCGGCGCGCGAGCTCGTGCACGAGGCCGACCCCGAGCTCGAACGGCTGCTCGCCGAAGAAGAAGAGATCGAGCGTCGCATCCAGCAGCACCACGAGACGCCGCACTTCCGTGGAGACGATGACTGATGTTGATGCCACGGAAGGTTCGGCACCGCAAGCAGCAGCGAGGACGTCTCCAGGGAACGGCCAAGGGCGGTACGAAGCTCGCGTTCGGCGACTTCGGCATCCAGGCCATCGAGCCGGGCTGGTTGACGAACCGTCAGATCGAAGCAGCTCGTATCGCGATGACCCGTCACATCAAGCGTGGCGGCAAGGTCTGGATCAACGTCTTCCCGGACAAGCCGGTGACGCAGAAACCGGCGGAGACGCGAATGGGCTCGGGCAAAGGCAACCCCGAGAAGTGGGTCGCGGTCGTCAAGCCCGGCCGGGTGCTGTTCGAGCTCTCCGGTGTCGGCGAGCCGGTGGCGCGCGAAGCGATGCGGCTCGCGATCCACAAGCTGCCGATCAAGGCGCGCTTCATCGTTCGCCAGGAGGAGGCGTAGCGATGTCGCGGCACGAGCGAACTGCGCGAGTTGAACGACGAGAACCTGGAAACGCGCCTCCTGGAGACGAAGGACGAGCTGTTCAAGCTCCGCTTCACGCTCGCGACCGGGCAACTCGACAAGTACCACCGCATCAAGGAACTGCGACGGGACGTCGCACGGATCGCCACGTTGCTTCGCGAACGTGAGATCGCCGAAGCAGAAGGTCGGGAGTCCTAGTGGCCGAAGCCAACGAACAAGCCAACGAACAAGCCAATGAACAAGAACGCGCGAACCCCCGGAAGGTCCGGGACGGCATCGCGGTGTCGACGAAGATGGACAAGACGGTCGTGGTCGCCGTCATCGACCGTGTTCGCCATCCTCGGTACGGCAAGACGATGCAGCGCACCAAGCGGTTCTACGCGCACGACGAGGCCAACGAGGTGAACGAAGGCGACCGTGTCCGCATCGCAGAGACGCGTCCCCACTCGAAGCAGAAGCGCTGGCGCATCGTCGAAGTCCTGGAGCGAGCGCGGTGATTCAGCAAGAAAGCCGGTTGCGCGTCGCCGACAACTCGGGTGCGCGTGAGGTGCTCTGCATCAAGGTCCTCGGTGGCACCCGGCGGCGCTACGCAGGTATCGGTGACATCTTCGTCGCGACGGTCAAGGACGCCGTCCCGGGCGCGACGGTCAAGAAAGGTGATGTCGTGAAGTGCGTCGTCGTTCGCACGAAGAAGGAGAGGCGCCGTTCCGACGGCAGCTACATCCGCTTCGACGAGAACGCGGCGGTGTTGATCAACGACCAGATGCAGCCGCGCGGCACCCGCATCTTCGGCCCGGTTGGTCGTGAGCTGCGCGACCGCAGGTTCATGCGGATCGTGTCCCTCGCGCCGGAGGTGCTGTGAAAGTGAGCTGGACATGAAGATTCGCAAGGGTGACGAGGTCATCGTGATCTCCGGCAAGGATGTCGGCAAGCGTGGCGAAGTGACGCGAGTGCTCCGCGACACCGACAAGGTGATCGTGACGAGCGCGCAGATGATCAATGTCGCCAAGAAGCATCAGAAGCAGACCCGCGCCACGATGCAGGCCGGCATCATCGACAAGGAGATGCCGATCCACGTCTCCAACGTCGCGCTCCTCTGCGGTGCCTGCGGTGCGACTCGAGCCGGCTACCGGTTCGCAACGGACGGCGCCAAGGTGCGCGTGTGCCGGAAGTGCGGAGCCGACCTCTGATGGCTGCGACTCGAACGACTTCTGGGAAGACCGCTTCGGGCAAGACGGAAGCACCGCGCCTCAAGCAGCGTTACGAAGGCGAGATCAAGGCTGCGTTGCAGAGCGAGATCGGTGCCGGGAACGTGATGCAGGTGCCGCGGCTCGAGAAGATCGTCGTCAACATGGGTGTCGGCGGCGCCACGCAGCAACGTTCGCTGCTCGACGGCGCGGTCACCGACCTCACGATCATCACCGGCCAGAAGCCGTTGGTGACCAAGGCGAAGAAGTCGATCGCGAACTTCAAGCTGCGCGAGGGAAACGAGATCGGCGCGAAGGTCACGTTGCGCGGCGACCGGATGTGGGAGTTCTACGACCGGCTCGTCAGCCTCACGATTCCGCGCATCCGCGACTTCCGCGGGATGTCGCCGACCCAGTTCGACGGACGCGGCAACTACACGTTCGGTCTCACCGAACAGCTCGTGTTCCCCGAGATCGACTACGACAACATCGACACGGTGCGTGGCATGGACATCACCATCGTCACCACAGCAAAGACCGATGAGCACGGCCGCGCCCTCTTGCGTGCGCTGGGCTTCCCGTTCCGACGCGATGGGCAGCAGGGGTAATCCGCATGGCCAAGAAGGCTCTCGTGAACAAGCAGCAGGCGAAGGCGAAGTTCAAGGTGCGTGCCTACACGCGCTGCCGGCGGTGTGGCCGAGCGCGCTCGGTGTACCGCGACTTCGGGCTCTGCCGGATCTGCTTGCGGAACATGGCGCACGCCGGCGAAGTCCCCGGCGTGACGAAGTCGTCCTGGTGAGGGGGGTGGCAAGACGATGACGATGACCGATCCGATCGCCGACATGTTGACGCGCCTCCGGAACGCGAACATCGCGTTCCATGATGACGTCGCGATGCCGTCCTCGAAGCTGAAGGAAGCGGTCGCCCGCATCCTCGAGCGCGAGGGCTACATCTCGGGCTACGAAGTGGGCGATCGTCCGGGGCGTCCCGGCCGATTGCTCAAGATCACGATGAAGTACACGAACGATCGTCGCCGCACGATCTCGGGGTTGAAGCGAGTGTCCCGTCCCGGCCTGCGCGTGTACACGAAGGCCGACGCGGTCCGGCCCGTCCTCGGCGGCATGGGGATCGCGATCCTGTCCACCAACGAGGGTCTCATGACCGACCGCGAGGCGCGCCGGCGCAAGGTCGGCGGCGAGATCCTCTGCCAGGTCTGGTGATCCCACGATGTCTCGTATCGGCAAGCAGCCCATCACCGTTCCGAGCGGCGTCGACGTGACGATCGCCGGTGGGCACGTGACCGTGAAAGGCCCGAAGGGTGAGCTCCAGCACGACGTGATCGGTGGGGTGACCGTCGAACGCGACGGCGACACCCTCGTGGTGTCGCGCGCCGACGACACGCGCTCGAACCGATCGCTGCACGGTCTCCAACGGAGCCTGATCAACAACATGGTCGTCGGCGTGTCGGACGGTTTCGTCAAGGAGCTCGAGATCGTCGGCGTCGGCTACCGAGCGCAGGCGCAGGGCTCTGACGGCATCGAGCTCGCCCTCGGCTTCTCCCACCCGGTGCGGGTGACGGCGCCGGCGGGGATCAGCTTCGAGGTACCGCAGCCGACCCGCATCATCGTTCGGGGCCACGACAAGCAGCTCGTCGGCCAGGTCGCAGCCGACATCCGCAAGATCCGCAAGCCCGAGCCGTACAAGGGCAAGGGCGTCCGATATCTCGGCGAGCACGTCGTGCGCAAAGCCGGGAAGTCGGCGAAGTAGACGTCAACGCAGCGAGGCGAAACCGAATGCCGCTCAGCAAACTCCAGCACCGCAAGCGCCGTCAGCGGCGCGTGCGCAAGAAGGTCATGGGAACCGCAGATCGTCCGCGCCTTGCGGTGTTCCGGTCCAACAAGCACATCTACGTGCAGGCGATCGACGACATCAACGGTCGTACCATCGTGAGCGCGTCGACGATGGAGTCCGACCTTCGCGGCGGCGCGACCTCGACGGTCGCCGGCGCGAAGCAGGTGGGCGAGCTCGTCGGCCGGCGCGCGAAGGAAGCGAACATCGACGCGGTCGTGTTCGACCGCGGCGGTTTCAAGTTCCACGGCCGGGTCGCTGCGATCGCCCAAGGCGCGCGCGAAGCCGGTCTCGAGTTCTGAAGGTGAGAAGGAACACGCATGCCTGAAGGTCAGTACGACGAGCGGGTCATCGCCATCAACCGTGTTGCCAAGGTGGTGCGCGGCGGCCGGCGCTTCTCGTTCACGGCGCTCGTCGTCGTGGGTGACGGCGCGGGCAACGTCGGCCTCGGTTACGGCAAGGCCAAAGAGGTGCCGGCCGCGATCCAGAAGGGTATGGAGGTCGCCAAGAAGAATCTCTTCGCGGTGCCGCTCGCCGGTTCCACGATCACCCACGTGGTGCTCGGTGAGCACGACGCGGCCAAGGTGCTCCTGAAACCCGCGTCGGCCGGTACCGGCGTGATCGCGGGCGGCGCGGCGCGGGCGATCCTCGAGGCCGCCGGCATCCACGACGTGCTCGCGAAGTCGCTCGGTTCCGCCAACGCGATCAACGTCGCCCGGGCGACGATGCAGGGCCTGGAGTCGCTGCGCCGTCCCGACGACATCGCCAAGCTGCGGGGCAAGTCACCGGAAGAGGTGGCGACCAAGGGGATGCTGAACGCGTACCGCGAGCGTCAGCGCGGCAAGCACGAAGTCAACGAGGTCGCGTGATGCCTGCTCAGTTGAAGGTCACACTCGTCCGTTCGACGATCGGGACGAAGCCGAAGCACCGGGGCACCGTGCGTGCACTCGGGCTCCGCCGCATCGGCTCGACGAACGTCCTGCCCGACCGCCCCGAAGTGCGCGGGATGGTGGCGCGTGTGCCCCATCTCGTCTCGGTAGAGGAGATCCAGTGAAGGTCCACGACCTGAAACCCGCGCCGGGTTCGCGTCGAGCCAAACGACGCGTCGGTCGCGGCATCGGCGGCAAGGGCGGGAAGACCGCCGGACGCGGCTCCAAGGGTCAGGGCGCGCGCGGCACCGTGCCCGTCGGCTTCGAAGGGGGTCAGACACCACTGCACCGGCGGACGCCCAAGGCGAAGGGATTCAAGAACCCGTTCCGCATCGAGTACCACGTCGTGAACCTGACGACGTTGGAGGGCTTCGACGCGGACGCGGAGGTCACGCCGGAGACACTGCGTGAGCACGGGCTGGTCGCGAAGCGGGGTCTGGTGAAGGTGCTGGGCCGCGGTGAGCTGACCAAGGCGCTCACCGTCCGGGCGCATGCCTTCTCGCAATCCGCGGTCCGGGCCATCGAAGCCGCAGGTGGGACGGCCGAGAAACTGCCGCTCCCGTGGCCGACCGGACGCCCGCCCGCTCGAGGAAACGCCCTGACCAACCGGTAACTACACTGCCGGTCCCGGTTTCCCGATCCCTCCCCTTTCCCGATCCCCCTTTCATCGAGGTCAGCCGCACCATCATGCAAGGGCTCTCCCGTTTGCGGAACATGTTCCGGGTCCCCGACCTTCGGAACAAGATCCTGTTCACGATCTTCATCATCGCGATCTTCCGCCTCGGGTCCCACATCCCGGTTCCCTACGTCGACTTCCAGGCGATCCAGGATCTGAAGAGCGACGACACCGGTGGGGTGGTCGCGTTCCTCGACCTCTTCTCGGGCGGCGCGCTCACCAACGTCGCGGTGTTCTTCCTCGGGATCATGCCGTACATCACGGCGTCGATCATCATGCAGTTGCTCGGCGTGGTCATCCCGAAGCTCGAGCAGTGGCAACAGGAAGGCCAGACCGGCCAGAAGAAGATCACGCAATGGACGCGCTACCTCACGGTGGCGCTCGCGATCGTCCAGTCGACCGCGTTCGTGTTCGCGCTGAAGCGGGGCGATGGCGGATTCAGCCCGCTCGGCCTCAACCTGCCTGCGGGCCTCGATCTGATCCCGGACTTCACGCCGTGGAAGGGCGCCCTCATCGTCCTCACCTGGACCGCAGGAACCGCGCTCGTGATGTGGCTCGGCGAGCTGATCACCCAGCGGGGGATCGGCAACGGCATGTCGATCCTGATCTTCGCGTCGGTCGTGTCCAGCATCCCGTTCCAGGGCGCCAACATGTTCGAGCAGTCGGGCGGCGCGAAGGGCGCCATCATCGTCGTGATCGCCATCGCGATGATCGTCGGGATCGTCACCGTCGAGTCGGGGCAGCGGCGCATCCCAGTGCAGTTCGCAAAACGGGTTGTCGGCCGCCGCATGTACGGCGGCCAGAGCACCTACATCCCGTTGAAGGTCAACCAGTCGGGTGTGATCCCGGTGATCTTCGCGAGCTCGCTGCTCTCGTTCCCGGCCCTGATCGCGAACGTGCTGCCGTGGGACAGCGCCAAGGAATTCATCAGCGACAACTTCCTCGGCCAGACGCAGATCACCTGGATCTACGTGGGCGCGTACGCGCTGCTGATCCTGTTCTTCGCGTACTTCTACACGGCGATCGCGTTCAACCCGCAGCAGCAGGCCGACGTCATCCGCAAGCAGGGCGGCTTCATCCCGGGCATCCGGCCCGGGCCGCCGACCGAGCGCTACCTCGCCAAGGTGCTGAACCGGATCACGTTGCCCGGTGGTCTCTTCATCATGCTGATCGCGATCACGCCGTTCATCGCGCTCAAGGTCTTCGACATCCAGGGCTTCATCTTCGGCGGTACGTCGATCCTGATCACCGTGGGCGTCATGCTCGAGACGATGAAGCAGATCGACAGCCAGCTCATGATGCGCAACTACGAAGGCTTCTTGTCGTAGGCATGACCGGCCAGGCGCAAGCCGCGAACGAACGGCGGAAGCCACGCCTCGTGCTGCTCGGGAAGCAGGGCGCGGGGAAGGGAACGCAGGCGAATCGCATCGCCGCGCACTACGACACCCCGCACCTTTCGACCGGCGACATGTTCCGCGAGCAGGCCGCGCTCGGCACCGCGTTCGGCCTCGAGGCGAAGCGCTACATGGACGACGGTCACCTCGTACCCGACGAGATCGTCGTCGGCGTGGTCGAGGAGTGCCTGGCGCCCGGCGGTCCGCTCGGCGACGGCTTCGTCCTCGACGGGTTCCCCCGCACGCTGCACCAGGCCCGTGAGCTCGACCGCGTCCTCGGCGCCCACCCGCTGGAGGTCGCGATCAACATCGACGTCCCGAGGGAGATCGTGCTCGAGCGGCTCGCCGGCCGGCGGGTGTGCGAGGACTGCAACCGCGTGTACCACGTGAACATGCCGCCGTCGTACGACTGGACGTGCGACACCTGCGGCGGACGCGTCGTACAGCGCGCCGACGACACCGAGGAAGCGATCGACCGGCGGCTCGCGCTGTACGACAGCGAAACCGTCCCGATCATCGACTACTACCGCGACCAGGGGCTGCTCGTCGTGATCGACGGGGTCGGTGAGGGTGACGAGGTCTTCGACCGTCTCGTCAAGGTCATCGAAGACCACCTGAACTGATGGGTGCGCACCGAGACGTCGCCGAAGGCCTCACGGTCGAGGGAGCGGGTGGAGCTAGTGGTTCTCCGCAAGACGCCGCCACAGATCGCACACATGCGCGAGGCCGGGAAGGTCGTTGCCGAGATGCACGAGGAGTGTGTCCGGGCCGCGAAGCCGGGTGCCACGACTGCCGATCTCGATCGAGCGGCGCGCGAGGTGCTCGATCGGCGTCACGCGCGCTCGAACTTCCTCGGCTACCACGGGTTCCCCGCGGTGGCGTGCATCTCGCCGAACGAGGTGATCGTGCACGGCATCCCCGGCGACCGGCGCCTCCACGACGGCGACATCGTCTCGATCGATTGCGGGGCGATCATCGAGGGCTGGCACGCGGACGCCGCGATCACGGTTGCCGTGGGCGAGATCGACGACGAGTCCCGCCGGCTGCTCGAGGTCACGGCCGGCTCCCTCGAGGCCGCAATCGGCGCGGCCCGTACGGGCAACCGCCTCACCGACATCGGCGCGGCCTGCGAGGAAGTGGTCAGGAAATCCGGCTTCTCCGTCGTGCGGGAGTACGTCGGCCACGGGATCGGCACGGCCATGCACGAGGAGCCCGACGTGGCCAACTTCGGCCCGCCGGGCCGGGGCCTGCGCATCAAGGACGGTCTCGTCCTCGCCATCGAGCCGATGGTGAATGCGGGGGCCGCGAGCACGCGGTTGCTCGACGACGGCTGGACGGTCGTGACCGCGGACGGTGCCCGATCCGCTCACTTCGAGCACACGGTCGCCATCACCGACGACGGTCCCGAGATCCTGACCCGAGCCGGCTGAAAGCCCGCGACCTCGGTGACTTTCCCGGCCGGGCAGTCGCAGTTTCCATCCTGAGCAGGGTTCCGGTATGATTTTCGGTCGGCCCCCTGCCCGTTTTGCGGGTTCCGGCGCGCAACCGCACGCACAAAGGTCAAGGCTCGATATCGAAGTGGTGATGCTCTCTGGCCAAGCCCAAGGACGACACGATTCTGGTGGAAGGAACGGTGGTCGAACCGTTGCCGAACGCCATGTTCCGGGTCGAGCTGGAGAACGGGCACAAGATCCTGGCGCACATCTCCGGGAAGATGCGCATGCACTACATCCGCATCGCACCGGGCGACAAGGTGCAGGTCGAGCTCACACCGTACGACCTCAGCCGCGGCCGCATCACCTACCGCTACAAGTGAGCGAAGGCGACAGAGAAGCATGAAGGTGAGACCGTCCGTGAAGCGCATGTGCGACAAGTGCAAGGTGATCCGCCGGCACGGTGCCGTTCGGGTCATCTGCGTCGACCCGCGCCACAAGCAGCGTCAGGGTTAGAGGGAGCTGGAATATGGCCCGAATCGCCGGCGTCGACATCCCTCGCGAGAAGCGGCTCGAGATCTCACTCACCTACATCTACGGCATCGGTCGCACGACGTCGCAGGTGGTGTGTGACCAGGCCGGGATGTCACGTGACACGCGGGTCCGCGACCTCACCGATGAAGAAGTGGCACGGCTGCGCACGTTCATCGACCAGAACCTGAAGGTCGAAGGTGACCTGCGCCGGGAAGTGTCGCAGAACATCAAGCGCAAGATGGAGATCGGCAACTACGAAGGTCTGCGGCATCGCCGTGGTCTCCCGGTCCACGGCCAGCGCACCCGTACCAACGCGCGCACCCGCAAGGGACCGAAGAAGACGGTCGCGGGCAAGAAGCGCGCCCGCAAGTGAGTCACACGAGCACCCTGGGAGCCTGAAGAGTGGCGAAGCCTCCGGCCGGCGGACGCCGGCCCAAGCGCAAAGAGCGCAAGAACGTCTCGTACGGCGTCGTGCACATCAAGTCGTCGTTCAACAACACGATCATCACCTTCACCGACCAGCAGGGTGCGACGATCTCGTGGGCGTCGTCCGGCAACGTCGGCTACAAGGGCTCGCGCAAGAGCACGCCGTTCGCCGCGCAACTCGCGGCCGAGGCCGCGGCGCGCCGCGCGATGGAGCACGGCGTGCGCAAGGTCGACGTGCTGGTGAAGGGCCCCGGCTCCGGTCGGGAGACCGCGATCCGTTCGATCCAGAACGTCGGGATCGAAGTGGTGGGCATCAAGGACGTCACACCGATCCCGCACAACGGTTGCCGCCCGCCCAAGCGGCGGAGGGTCTAACACGATGGCGCGGTATACCGGACCCGTCTGCCGGCTCTGCCGGCGCGAGCGGATGAAGCTGTTCCTCAAGGGCACCAAGTGCGAGACGATGCGGTGCCCGATCGAGCGCCGGCCGTACCCGCCGGGAGTGCACGGCCGCGGCCGTGTCCGCGACAGCGAGTACCTGCTCCAGCTGCGCGAGAAGCAGAAGGCGCGCCGCATCTACGGCGTCTTCGAGAAGCAGTTCCGCGCCCTGTACGCCAAGGCGACGAAGCAGCCGGGCATCACCGGCGAGAACCTGATGCGCATGCTCGAGCTCAGGCTCGACAACGTCGTGTTCCGCGGCGGATTCGCGTCGAGTCGCAACCAGGCCCGGCAGTTCGTCCGTCATGGCCACGTGAACGTGAACGGCAAGCGGGTGACGATCCCGTCGTACGCGATGCGCAAGGGTGACGTCGTCACCGTGCGGCCCAAGGCGCAGAAGATGATCGTCATCCGCCACAACGTCGACACCCTCGACCGTCTAGCCCCCCAGTGGCTCGAGGTCTCGACGAACGACATGACTGCGACCGTGCGTGATCTGCCGCTGCGCGAGCAGATCGACGTACCGGTACGCGAGCAGCTCATCGTCGAGCTCTACTCGAAGTAGTCCACTTCCGAACGACCAGCCGAAGGCTGCACCATGCTCATCATTCAGCGTCCCGAGATCGAAGCCGGCGAAGCCGAAGGCGATCTCCAGCGATTCACCATCTCCCCGCTCGAGCCCGGATTCGGGCACACCGTCGGCAACAGTCTGCGGCGCACGCTGCTGTCGTCGATCCCGGGCGCGGCCGTCACGCAGGTGCGGTTCGACGACGCGCTGCACGAGTTCGACGTGATCAAGGGTGTGAAGGAAGACGTCACCGACGTCATCCTCAACCTCAAGGATCTCGTGCTCCGCTGTACGGCAGAGGAGCCCGTCACCCTGCGCCTCGACAAGCGCGGTCCGGGCGAGGTGACCGCGGCCGACATCCAGACGACCTCCGACGTCGAGATCCTCAACCCGCACCTCTACATCGCGACCGTGAACGGGCAGGGCCGCCTGGCCCTCGACCTCACCGTCGAGCAGGGCCGCGGCTACCTGTCGGCCGAGCGCAACAAGCGCACGACGACGATCGGGGTCATCCCGGTCGACGCGATCTTCTCGCCGGTGCGGCGCGTGCAGTTCGGGGTCGAGCCGACGCGAGTCGAGCAGGCCACGAACTACGACAAGCTCACGTTGGAGATCGAGACCGACGGTTCGATCAGCGCGAGGGAGGCGTTGGCGTCGGCCGGCGACACGCTGCGCAAGCTGATCGACCTGGTCGCGCAGCTGTCGGACGAGCCCCGCAGCCTGGACCTCGGTGAGGTCTCGTCACCGACCTCGACGTCGCCGGACCTCGAGCTCCCGATCGAGGAGCTCGACCTGTCGGAGCGACCGCGCAACTGCCTGAAGCGGGCGCGGGTCGACACGATCGGTCAGCTCGTGCAGAAGACCGAGGACGACCTGCTCGCCATCACGAACTTCGGTTCGAAGTCGCTCGACGAGGTTGCCCAGAAGCTCGACGAGCGTGGGCTGTCGCTGCGGGTCAAGGAGTAGCAGTGCCCGCCCCGAGGAAAGGTCCGCGCTTCGGCGGCGGGCCGGCTCACCAGAAGCTGATGCTCGCCAACCTCGCGGCCAGCCTGATCATCTCGGACGTCGGCGCGATCACAACGACCGAGGCCAAGGCCAAGGCGCTCCGTCCGTACGTGGAGAAGCTGATCACCAAGGCCAAGGACGGTGGCGTGCACAAGCAGCGGCAGGTCGTCTCGACGATCCACGACGTCGACGCGACCCACAAGCTGTTCGCCGAGATCGGACCGCGCTACACCGACCGCAACGGCGGCTACACGCGCATCCTGAAGCTCGGCCCGCGCTCGGGCGACAACGCCCCCATGGCGCGCATCGAACTCGTTTGAACGTTTCCGGCCCCTCCGGGGTCCGTTGAGCCACAAACCGGGGCGCGCCAGACTCTCCCGGTGACGCTGTTCGAGTCGGCGAGCCCGTCGGGGCTCGCGCAGGTGAAGATGGTCGTCGCGTACGACGGCACGGACTTCTCGGGCTTCGCGGCCCAGCCGAACCAGCGCCACGTACGCACCGTCGGCGGTGCGCTGGCAGGCGCGATCGCCAAGGTGTTGCGCCACGAGGTCGAGCTCACGTGCTCGGGTCGTACCGACGCCGGAGTGCACGCGTGGGGTCAGGTCGTGTCGTTCCCTTCGACCCCCGGACTCGATCCGTGGCGGCTCGGTGACGCGGTCACGTCGATGCTCGGTCCCGAGATCGTCGTACGGTCGTGCGAGCTCGTCTCCCCCGCGTTCGACGCGCGCGGCACTCGGCCACGTGGCGCCGGTACCGGTACACGATCGTCAACCGGCCGGTGCCCGACCCGTTCCGCGACCGGTTCACGTGGTGGATCCCCGAACCACTCGAGTTGCGCGTGCTCCGGACTGCCGCTGACGCGTTCGTCGGTGACCACGACTTCGCGTCCTTCTGCCGCAAGGGTCCCGAGGGCTCGACCACCGTGCGCACCGTGTTCCAATCATCTTGGGCCGACCCCGGCGACGGTGTGCTCTGCTACGAGATCCGCGCCGCGGCGTTCTGCTGGCAGATGGTGCGTGCCGTTGTCGGCACGCTCGTCGAGGTCGGTACGGGCCGGCGCCGGCCGGGGGAGATGCTCGGCATCATTCGCGCGCACGATCGCGCCGCCGCCGGACAGCTTGCGCCGCCGCGCGGCCTGTGCCTCTGGGAGGTCGGCTTCTGACGTCGGCCGTCTCGCTCAGTCGGCCGTCGCTCAGTCGGATCGGGCTTCGCGCTCGGCACCGAATCCCTGCACGGGCGCGGGAGGCTCGAAGTCGTCCGCGGTCGGGGTTTCGACGGTGATCGCGGTCAGGTCGTTGGCAGGGTCATTCGGGGTGGAGAACTCGAGCAGATGGCCCGACTCGACGTCGAAGCAAGCCCGCGCCTCGCTCGTCGGAATCGACGAGAGGGTTTCGTTCAGCTGGGCGAGGAACTCCGCAACCGGCGCGGTGGCGCAGATCGCGCGCCGGCCCGCGATCTGCGCGGTCGTCGTTTCGAGCAGCGGGTCCGCCTCGGATGCAGCCTCGACACCCCGCACGATCGCGTCGTAGTACACGAGCCCGCGCGACACAACGCTGCTCACGCCTTCGGGAACTTCCAGGCACACGGGCTGTGTGTCGAGCTTGCTGCAGTCGACGCTGAGGCCGGGCTCGACGATCGACATGGAGCTGTCGGTGACGACCGCGCGCTTGTCGCCGTCCTGGATGATCGTGAACGTCTCGCCGCCTCGCTCGTACGTGACCTTGGCGGGCGCGGTCTCCTTCCGGCTCAGGATGCTCGCGAGGCTCGCGACGAGCGCGTCGGTCGTGTCAGTCGTTGCGTCGTCGTCGCCGGTTGCGTCGGCGTTCGACTCCGAGTCGTCGTCTCCCGAGCACGCGCCGAGCGCGGCCGTCGACAAGAGCACCACGAGCGCGCAGACGGTCCGTCGTCGCATCAGGCGCCGAAGTACAAGAACCCGTAGCCCTCGTCCCGGAACGACAGGCCGGCGGCACGGAGGGCGACATCCCAGTCGCCGGTGCACGACGGGTCGGATTCCTCCATCCCGTGGTCGGCCACGAGGAAGAAGGCGGTGTCGTCGAATGCTCCGCGCGCCTCGACGGCAGCGATGATCTCGCCCAGGCGGGCGTCGCTGTCGCGTACCGCCGCCGCTGCCATCTCCGAGTAGGGACCGCCTTCGTGCATCGCGGCGTCGGTGAGCGTGAAGTTGCACCAGAGGAAGCGCGGGAGCGGGTACGAGACGTCGCGGTAGTGACCGGAAACGATGCCGGTTGCTTGCTCGACTCCCATGTGGTCGACGACGGACGACCACGCATAGTCCTTCGACGGACGGACGAACCGCTCGGTCGTATGCGGCAACCCTTCCGGCGACGCCGGGATCGGCGGCACCTCGCCGCGGCGGAAGAAGTCGAACGTCGAATAGTCGGCACCGGTGTCGCACGGTTCGTTGACCGACGCGGTGAACGCGTCGGGCCAGGTCCGGTGAACCGCGTCGTGGATCGTCTCGACGCCGGCCGTGAGGTGATCCATCGCAGTGGGCCACGTCGCAGTCGAGTTGGTGATGATCTGCTCACCGCGTGCCCTGTCGTACCACGCGTTGTGGAGGATCCCGTGATGTCCGGGATGCGCACCGGTGAGGATCGTCGTGTGGTTGGCGAGCGTGACGGTCGGCAACGACGCCATCGCGCCGTGACCGAACGTCGTGCCCATCTCGATCAGGCGGGCGACGTTCGGCGCTTCGCCGCGCGCGGCCATGTCGTAGAGGACGTTGGCGTTCGTCCCGTCGAAGAGGAAGCCGACCACGTGGCGGGGGTGGTCCTGCTCGTCGAGGATCTCGGTCCGGGCGGTGCCGTCCTGGACCCCGACGGCGCGGCCGTCGTCGAGGGGGGCGCATCCGAGGAGCGCCGCGACCGTCGGCGCAACGTCGACCAGGCGCGCCGACGCCGCGACCACGCCGTCGGTGCGGACGCCGCGACCCGCGAACACGAGCGGCGCGCGCGACTGCACCAGCCCGAGGGAGCCGTGCTCGCCGAGATGGCCGCCCTGATCGGCCCAGTTGTGGGACGCCGAGTGGATGACGCAGAGGTCGGGCGCGGCCGGCGAATCGAAGAGCTGGCTGATCTGGTCGAACGCGTGGGGATACGTGTTGTCCCGCCGGTGGGGGTGCTTCTCGGCGATCTCGGCCGCGAGCGGCGTGAATTTGTTCGTTTCTTGCGCGGCCAGCGGGTTGCGACCCGACTCGGCGGTGATCACCCATCGGGTCTCGGCGTCGCTTCGCGTCTCGTCGCCGTCAGTCCGTCGGAACTGCACCGAGCCGTCGGGGGTGAGCGCCTCGTAGGCGTCGTCGCGGCGGGTGAGCACCATGTCGACGATCGGGTCGAGCGCGGGATCGAGGAGCACGGTGAGGGCTCGTTCGGCAGCGTCGCGGTGCTCGTCGGGGAGTTGATGGCCGGCGTCGGTCACGGCGGGTGAGGCTAATCGGTGGGTCCGCGCCCGCCCGGGCGGATGCGCCGGGGATCCGCCGGAGGGATCCGGTTGTGAGAACGGCCTGCTCACCGCTACTCTTGACTGTTCGTCCGGCGCCGGCTGGCGCGTCGAGGACACGACGTTTCTTGCTCGCCATGTTCTGCTCGCCATGTTCTGTTCGGAAAGAAGATCTTGTGCGCACGTTCACGCCCCGACCCGCTGACATCACCAGGCAGTGGCACGTGATCGACGCAGATGGGGCGATCCTCGGTCGTCTCGCCACCGAGGTCGCGACGTTGCTGCGGGGCAAGCACAAGCCCATTTGGGCGCCGCACGTCGACACGGGCGACCACGTGATCATCGTGAACGCGTCGAAGTTGGCGGTGTCGCCCCGCAAGGCGAAGGACAAGGTGTACCACCGGCACACCGGCTATCCCGGCGGGATCCGCTCCGAGAGCCTCGAGCACATGCTCGAGCGCGATCCGGAGAAGGTCGTGCGCCTCGCGGTGAAGCGCATGCTGCCGAAGGGCCCGCTCGGTCGCGGCATGCTGAAGAAGTTGAAGATCCACGCCGGTCCGACCCATCCCCACCACGCGCAGCAGCCCGTGGAACGGCCGCTGCCCGAGCGCTCCCGCGCGCGCGCCTCCGACTGAAAGCGAAGCCTCCGTGCCGAAGCCCCTCATCCAGACCACAGGTCGCCGGAAAGAGTCGATCGCCCGAGTACGGCTGCGTCCCGGGACCGGCGTCATCGTGGTCAACGGACGGCCGTTCGCCCAGTACTTCCCGATCCTCACCCACCAGGTCATCGCCAAGGAGCCGCTGCGCATCACCCAGACCGAAGAGGTCTACGACGTCGACGCGACGCTCGACGGCGGCGGCGTCTCGGGTCAGGCCGGCGCGATCCGGCTCGGAATCGCGCGGGCGTTGGTGGCGCTCGACCCCGACTCGCGCGGTGCGCTGAAGAAGGCCGGACTCCTGACGCGCGACGCGCGTGAGAAGGAACGGCGCAAGTACGGCCTGAAGAAGGCCCGCAAGGCCCCGCAGTACTCGAAGCGCTGAAACGCGCCGCCCGTGCTGCGGTTCGGCACCGATGGCGTCCGGGGCGACGCCGACACCGATCTCACCGACGAATTCGTCGTAGCGCTCGGACGCGCGGCCGCGCAGGTCCTCGGGCGGGGATCGTTCGTCGTCGGCCGCGACACGCGCGAGTCGGGTTCCCGCATCGAGGCCGCGCTGTGTCGCGGACTCTCCCTTGCGGGTGCGAGCGTCACCGCGGTCGGCGTGCTCCCGACGCCGGGCGTCGCCTACCTCGCGCAGGCCGGCGACGCGGCCGCAGCGGTGATCTCCGCCAGCCACAACCGGTGGTCCGACAACGGTGTCAAGCTGCTCGCGCGGCGGCCGCAAACTGCCCGACGAGGTCGAGGCCGAGATCGAACGTGAGGTCGCCGCCGCGCTCGCGGCAGCACCGGTCGACGCGGCCGCATCGTGGCTGGAGGCGGAACGCGCCGGAGGAGTACGTCACCCATCTCGTCGCGACGCTCGATGGTCGCGACCTCGCGTGGCCTGAAGGTCGTGATCGACTGCGCCAACGGTGCGGCCTACGCCGTTGCGCCGCGCGTGTTGCGCGGGCTGGGTGCCGAAGTCGTCGTGCTCCACGACACGCCCGACGGTCGCAACATCAACGAAGGCTGCGGCTCGACTTCGCCCGAAGACCTTCGTCGCTCCGTGCGCGCGCACTCGGCCGACGTCGGGCTCGCGCTCGACGGTGACGCCGATCGTGTCATCGCGGTCGACGAGCACGGTGAAGTCGTCGACGGCGACGAGATGATGGTCGCGCTCGCGATCGATCTGTCCGAACGCGGGAAGCTCCACAACGATGCGATCGCCGTCACTGTGATGTCGAACCTCGGTCTGCGCCACGCACTCGCTTCCGCCGGCATCGACGTCTTCGAGACACCGGTCGGCGACCGGAACGTGCTGGTCGCGCTGGAAGAGCACGCGCTCGGCCTCGGTGGCGAACAGTCGGGCCATGTGATCTTCAGCGACCTCGCCACCACCGGCGACGGTGTGCTCACCGGCATCTTGTTGTGCGATCTCGTCGTGCGCTCGCGCCGCCCGCTGTCGGAGCACGCGCAGCGCATGACGCGATTCCCCCAGGTGCTCGTCAACGTTCGCGTCGCCGCCAAGCCCAACCTCGATGACGCGGCCGCGCTCCAAGCCGAGATCGCCGCGGTCGAAGCCGAGTTCGGCGAACACGGTCGCGTCCTCGTGCGAACGTCGGGAACGGAGCCCGTCGTGCGGGTCATGGTCGAGGCCGCGACCGAGGAAGCCGCCGATCGAGCCGTTCAGCGGTTGCGCGCGGTCGTGGAGTCCAGTTTCACGGGCTGAGCGCCCCGTACACTTGTCGCCCGGAAGCGCCGGGGAGGAGCAGGTTCTATGTGCGGAATCGTCGCGGTCGTGCGCCGTCGAGCCCCGGCCGGCGCCGTCGACAACCCGGCGCCTGATCTCGCCGCGCTCGGCGCGGTGCTCGACGAAGCCGAAACGATGCTGCGTCGCCTCGTCGACCATCCCGATGCTCCGGGCATCGAGGAGGTCGCGCGGCGGATCGTCGCGGTGGAGCGATCGCTGCGCGGCGCTACCGGCACCGCGCTGCTTCTCGGCGATCCGGTCCGGCTCGCCGCGTTCGAACATCAAGCCGCGGCGCTCACCGGTCTCGTCAACGAGTTGGACGTCGCCCTCGACACCGACGGCGCGCTGACACGCGAGATCGAGTCGCTCAACGCGGCGGTCGTGTCGGTCAAGGACGCGTGTTGGGCGCTCAGCCGCGACCGGTTGCGTACCGCCCGTTCGGTGGAGCAGCTCGGTGCGTCGTCACTGGGTGCCGGATCCATCGCGACGTTCCACTCGATCCAGATCGCGCTCGCCGCACTCGATCGGCTCGAAGTGCGAGGCCGCGACTCCGCCGGGTTGCACGTGTTGGTGGCCGGACACGGCATCGACCTCGCGGATCCGACGGTCGCGCGGTTGATCGCAGACCGGAACCAGGATCCGCTGTTCACGTCCGGATCGGTGCGCGTCGCGGGCGAGCAGCTCGCGTTCGTCTACAAGGTTGCTGCGGAGATCGGCGAGCTCGGCGACAACGTCGCTCGTCTACGCGCCCAGATCGCCGCCGACGAATTCCTCCGGCTCGCGGTACGTGCGGACACGGCGGAAGCAGTCGTGCTCGCGCACACCCGGTGGGCGAGTGTCGGGATCATCTCCGAGGCGAACGCGCATCCTCTGAACCAGGAGGAGCTCGACCGCGACGGTGGTGCATACGTCGTTGCCGCCCTGAACGGCGACGTCGACAACTACGCAGACCTCAAGGCGCTCGAAGCGCTGCACTTCCCCGCCGAGATCACCACGGACGCCAAGGTGATTCCCGCCCTCGTCTCGCGCCGGATCGCCGCGGGGAGCGACACCGTCGAGGCGTTCCGGTCCACGGTCGCCGCCTTCGAAGGCTCCGTCGCCATCGCGGCGCAGGTCGCAGCAGAGCCCGGGCGGCTCCTGCTCGCACAGCGCGGGAGCGGCCAGGCGCTGTACGTCGGTGTCGCAGAAGAGGCGTTCGTCATCGCGAGCGAGCCGTACGGCGTCGTCGAGGAGTGCGACCGGTCCCTGCGCCTCGATGGCGAGACGATGCTCGTTCCCGGCGAACCGGCCACGCAGGGGCAGATCGTGTCGGTGAGCGCAGCGCGAGGTGTCGAGCGGTGGAGCTACGACGGCTCGACGTTGCCCGTCGACGAGACCGAGATGAAACGGCCCGAGATCACCACCCGTGACGTCGACCGGGGCGAAGCTCCGCATTTCCTCCTCAAGGAGATCTACGAAGCGCCGGGATCGTTCCACAAGACGCTCCGGGGCCGCATCGTCGAAGCGAACGGCTCGCTGGAGGTGCGGCTCGGGCCCGAGACCATGCCGGCGTCGGTGGTCGAACGATTGTGCGCCGGTGCGTTCTCGCGCATCATCGTGACCGGGCAGGGCACCGCGGCGATCGCGGGTCAAGGCGTGGCCCTCGCGTTGCGCCGCTACCTCGCGGGCCGGCCGATGACGGTCGATGCCGTCGCCGCGACCGAGTTGTCGGGCTTCGGTCTCGCGACCGACATGACCGACGTGCTGGTCATCACGATCTCGCAGTCCGGCACGACGGCGGACACCAACCGCACCGTCGACCTCGTGCGCGCGCGTGGCGCGTCGGTGATCGGCATCGTCAACCGGCGCCAGAGCGATCTCGTCGAGAAGTGCGACGGCGTGCTCTACACCTCCGACGGCCGCGACCTGGAGATGAGCGTCGCGTCGACCAAGGCGTTCTACGCGCAGATCGCTGCGGGCTTCCTCCTCGCGTTCGCGATCGCGTCGGAGCTCGGCGAAGGCACCCAGCCCGAGCGCGACCGCGCCGCCCGCCACGAGATCCTCGCGGCACTGCGGAACCTGCCCGAGGCGATGCGTGACGTGCTCGATCGGCGACCTTCGATCGCGCTCGCCGCGCAGCGTCACGCACTCTCGCGACGGTCGTGGGCGGTCGTCGGAAACGGCGTCAACCGGGTCGCGGCCGAAGAGATCCGGATCAAGTTGTCGGAGCTCTGCTACAAGTCGATCTCCTGCGACATCATCGAGGACAAGAAGCACATCGACCTGTCCGCAGAGCCGATGATCGTCGTGTGCGCGGCGGGCCTGCACGGCTCGAATGCCGACGACGTCAGCAAGGAGATCGCGATCTATCGCGCTCACAAGTCGGCACCCATCGTGATCGCCGACGAGGGAGAGGCGCGGTTCCTCGCGGCACTCGAGACGCTCACCGTTCCGGTCGTACACCCCGATGTTTCGTTCGTTCTGTGCACGATGGTCGGGCACCTCTTCGGTTACGAAGCTGCGCTTGCCATCGATGCGAGCGCGCGACCGTTGCGCGAGGCACGCGGCTGCATCGAGTCCCTGCTCGGTGCTTCCTACGAAGGCGACGAGCTCTTGCGCGCGTTGTCGGTCGATCTGCAGTCGCATGCGGCGCGCTACTTCGACGGTCTCCGGACGTCGTCGTACGACGGAGCGCTCGACGCCGGCACGGCGGTGCGGCTCGGGTCGTTGCTGCGTTACGCCACCGGCGTCGTCCCGCTCGACGTGTACCAGGTCGAGTTCGGCAAGGTCGGGACGCCGAGCACGGTGGTCGAGGACCTGAACGGCGCGCTCACCAAGGCGATCGACGAGCTCACCCGCACCATCGACGCGATCAAGCATCAGGCGAAGACCGTGACCGTCGGCATCTCGCGTTCCGACGAGACGCTGCTGCGCGTCCCGCTCGTCGAGGAGCTGCTCGCGGCCGGCGCCGCTCGCGACAGCCTCACCTACCGGGCACTCCGGACGATGGTCGCCCTGGATCCCGCGGTCGACCAAGTCGCGGGCTGGACGCGCTACCGCATCAACGGCGATCCGAGCCGGCCCGGCGCGACGATCGAAGTCGTCGACACCGGTGGCATCGCGCGCGACATCCCGTCGCGCACCTCGGAGAACCCGATCCTGCGGGGCACGAAGCACCGAGCCGCCAGTGAGCGGGAAGTCACGGTGGTGCGCGGGCGGGCCGACGGCCGCACGATCGTGATCGTGCCCGAGATCAAGGCGAACCAGACGACCGGCCTCACCCTGCTGCACGTCCGCTTCCGCGACCGCCTCCCGCCCGAGGCCGCGCGGCGAGTGCTCGAGGGCTATCGCGACCGGTACGAGGCGATCACCGACCAGGTCACCGAGCTCGAGCCGGTGATGAGAGACGACGTGCTGGGCACGATCGATCTCGTCGAACTGCTGACCGAGCCCGTCGTCCGTCTCGCCGACCGCTGGAGGTCCGCGCCGAGCGGGTAGCGCCGGTCGGGAAGCGGTCGTGTGCCCAGGGAGAACATCTGGCGCGGCCCTGCTCCGATGGCCGGTCCCGCTCACAGGAACCGGTGGCGCACAATGGTCCGGTGCGACCGGTCGTGACCCCGACCCAGATGGCAGACGCCGACCGGCACGCGATCGCGGCCGGGACGCCCGAAACCGTGCTCATCGGGCGCGCCGCCCGTGCGGTTGCCCGACACTCGTTGCAGATGCTGGGCGGCAGTTACGGGCGCCGGGTCGTCATCGCGTCCGGCAAGGGCAACAACGGCGAGGATGGCCGCGTGGCGGCCGGCATCCTGCGGCACCGCGGCGTCGGCGTCGACCTCTTTTCCACTGGTGGCCCGGCTGGTGACGACGTGAACCGGTCGGCCTTCGTCCGCTCGCTCGCGCGAGCGGACCTGTTCGTCGACGCCATGTTCGGCACGGGGTTCCGCGGTGAGCTCACCGGTGACGCGGAATGGATCGCGCACGCGGCCGGCGAGTCCGGTCGCGCAACGCTCGCAGTCGACATCCCTTCCGGCGTCGACGGCGCAACCGGCGCCGTCGCCGGTGACGCCGTACGCGCGGATGCCACCGTGTGCTTCGCGGCGTTGAAACCGGGACTCTTGTTCGAGCCGGGCCGCTCGCATGCCGGGCGCGTCTCGGTGGCCGACATCGGCATCGCGATCGAGCCGGTGGTGATCGGCGCGCCCGAGCTCGCGGTGCCCGAGCTGAAGGATCTCCGGCTGCCGCGGCGCGAGGCGTCCACGCACAAATGGTCGACCGGGTTGCTCGTCTTCGGCGGGTCGACCGGGATGACGGGAGCGCCGCTGATGTCGGCTCGCGCCGCGGCGCGCGCCGGCGCCGGAATGGTGGTGTGCGCGCTACCGGGCACGGCCGCCGCGGCCGGGGCGTCGGGGACCGAGATCGTGATGCGCGCGCTGCCGGCGACTCCCGAGGGTGCAATGGACGAAGACGCGGCGCGCACCGTGCTCAAGGACATCACCCGCTTCCGCGCCCTCGCCATCGGACCCGGGCTCGGTCGCGACGACCGCGCCCAGGCGGCTGTCCGCCGGCTGATCGCCGAGGCGCCGATACCCATCGTCGTGGATGCCGACGCGCTGACCGCACTCGCGATCGATCCGTCGGCCCTGCGCGTGCGGCGCGCGGCCGGCCTCGCACCGGCGATCCTCACGCCCCACGACGGCGAGTACGAGCGCCTGGCCGGTCGTGAAGTCGGCGACGATCGCGTCGCGGCGGCGCGCGACCTCGCGCGCCGGACCGAAGCCGTCGTGCTGCTGAAAGGTCCGGCGACAGTGATCGCGACGCCATCCGGCGATGCCTACGTGAACCCCACGGGCACCGCTGCGCTCGCGACCGCAGGAACGGGTGATGTGCTCACCGGCATCATCGGTGCGCTGCTCGCGAACGGTGCGGATGCGATCGCAGCGGCGATCACCGGTGCATACGTGCACGGTCGTGCCGCTCGCGCGGCCGGGACCGGACCGGATCTCGTCGCGTTCGACCTGATCGGCGCGTTGCACCCTACGCTTGACGCGTTGCGAAGCGGTCGCGATCCCTGGGAGGACTGAATGCCGGCGAACACGCTCGTGCGTGACGTGATGACACGAGACGTCGCGACGCTGCGCGCCGAGCAGTCGATCGCGGACGCAGCCGACAACATGGCGTCGCACAACTACGGTGCGATGCCGGTGGTGGACGATGCCGGACGCGTCGTCGGGCTCCTGCGCGATTCTGACTTCGTCGTGTCCGAAGCGCGCGTGCACGTGCCGACGTTCCTCAACATCCTCGGTGCGTCGATCCCGCTGCCGGGGGAGATGTCGCACGTCGAGGAGGAGCTGCACAAGGTCGCAGGCTCCACGGTGGGTGAGGTGATGGAAGCGGACCCGCCCACGGCGGCGCCCGACGACACGCTCGAGGACATCGCGACCCAGATGCACGACCGGGAGATCTCACACCTCCCTGTCGTGGAAGGTGATCGGCGTCTGGTCGGGATCGTGGCGCGCGGCGACATCGTTCGGTTCATCGCCCGAACCACGTGACCGATGCACCGGCCGGTCTGGGCCGAGATCGACCTCGGATCGATCGCGGCGAACGTCCGGGCCCTGCGTGACGCGGCCGGCGACGCCGCGCTGCTCGCTGTCGTCAAGGCCGACGGCTACGGCCACGGCGCAGTCCGAGTCGAGCCGCGCTGCGCTCGGCGCCGGTGCGTCGGGGCTGGGCGTCGCGCTCGTCGAGGAAGGTGTCCAGCTGCGCGAGGCCGGCATCGATGCGATGGTGCTCGTGCTGTCGGAGCCGGTGGCGGAAGCGGCCGAGACCGTGGTCGAGCACCGGCTGACACCCGTCGTGTACACGGGCGGTGGCATCGAGGCGCTGGCGAAGGCGGTGTCCTCGACCGAAAGTGCCGATCCACTCGATGTCCATCTGAAGATCGACACCGGCATGCATCGCGTCGGTTGCGCACCCGAACACGCGGCAGAACTGGCGCGCCAGATCGTCGCGCATCCGGAACTGCGGCTCGCGGGAACCTGCACACATTTCGCGGTCGCGGACGAGCCGGCGCGTCCCGATACCGAGGAACAGCGCGCGCGCTTCGAAGCCGTCCTCTCCGAGCTGCGGGGTTCGGGTCTCGAGCCCGGCATCGTGCACGCGTGCAACACGGCGGGAACGATTGCGTTCCCGAACGCTCGCTACGACATGGTGCGCGCCGGTATCGGCGTGTACGGCATCGCCCCTGCACCCGTGCTCGAAGGGTGTGTCCCGCTGCAACCGGCCCTCTCGGTGTGCGCCCGGGTGTCGTTCGTGAAGACAGTGCCCGCGGGTACCGGCGTGTCGTACGGTCTGCGCTATTCGACTGCTCGGCCGTCGCGCATCGCAACGGTTCCCATCGGCTACGCCGACGGTGTGCCACGCGCCATCGGGGAACGCGGTGGCGTTGCCCTGGTGCGCGGTCACCGCTGCGAGATCGCAGGCACGGTGACGATGGACCAGCTCATGCTGGACGTCGGCGACCTGCCGGTGGAGGTCGGCGAAGAGGTCGTGCTGCTCGGCACGCAGGGCGGCGAGACCGTGACTGCGGCCGACTGGGCCGCGCTCGTCGACACGATCGCCTACGAGATCGTGTGCGGCATCGGCCCACGCGTCCCGAGGATCTACACCGAGTGAAGATGAGGCGCGGAAGCAAGGCGACGGTCGCCGGTGCCGGCACCGCCGCGGCGGTGGCGGCCGCGGGGTGGGCGGCGCCGAAGCTCGCGACCGCGCGGCTGAGGCGGCTCCCCGACGCCGACGCTCGGCGCGCCCTCGACACGCCGCTGTACGTCGACCACCGGCTGCCGTCGCACGATGGAGGCACCCTCTACGTGGTCGAGCACGGAGAAGGGCCACCGATCGTGTTGTCGCACGGCGTGACGCTTTCGCTGCGCACCTGGTTCCACCAGCTCGAGCTCCTGCCCAAGGAAGGTTTCCGCACGATCGCATTCGATCACCGTGGCCACGGCGAATCGGAGCTCGGCGAGAGCGGACACACACTCGACAACCTGGCCGAGGACGTTCGCAGCGTGGTGCTCGGTCTCGATCTCCACGACGCGATCCTCGTCGGGCACTCGATGGGCGGCGTTGCGGTTCAACTCTTCGCGCTGCGCCATCCGGATCTCGCACGCGAGCGCGTGCGCGGCATCGTGTTGCTCTCGACGCTCGCGAAGACGCCGCTCGGCTCGCGGTCGACACAGATGAAAGATCGCATGGAGCGCTGGTTCAACTGGGTTCCGGACTCCACGCTGCTCTGGGAGCGCAAGAACCTCGGGTTCCTCGCGGCGCGACTCGGCTTCGGCAACGATCCGCACCCGAGTCACGTCGAGCTCGTCCGGCGCATGCTTGCCGCGTGCGCACCTGCAACCCGCCGGGCCGCACCGCGCGTGCTCGTCGGCCTCGACCTGCTGGACGAGCTCCCGAGTGTGCGCATCCCGACGCTCGTGGTGGGCGGTACCGCCGACGTGATGACCCCGCCGCAGTGCGCGCGGCAGATCGCAGCGGCGATTCCCGACGCGCGGCTCGAACTCGTGCCGGACAGCGGCCACCTGCTCATGCTCGAGCGCGCGGAGGCCCTCAACGAGCTGATCGTCGACTTCGCACGTGAGATCGGCCCAGCTGCCGTGCGCGAGCTGTCGTGAGCGAGCCGCCGTGAGCGAGCTGCCGGTATCCGGGGTGCGCGCCGGCCACTGGACCGGTACCGGCACCGGCGTCACGGTCGTGTGCTTTCCCGAGGGCTCGGTCGGCAGCGGCGAAGTGCGTGGCGGTGCACCCGCGACGCGTGAGTTCGCGTTGCTCGAGCCGACGCGTGTGGTCGCGCAGGTCGACGCGGTGGTGTTCACGGGCGGCTCCGCCTTCGGCCTCGCGACGGCCGACGGGGTGGTGCAGCAACTCGCCGAACAGGGTCGGGGGTTCGCCACGGCGGCCGGGCCGGTGCCGATCGTCCCGACCGCCGCGATCTACGACCTCGTCGAGTCGGGCGGCCGCCGGCCCGGCGCCCGAGAAGGCCGCGCCGCGACCACGGCCGCAGGCGAGGACTCGCCGTTCGAGACCGGTCGGGTCGGCGCGGGCACGGGCGCCACGATCGGCAAGTGGCGAGGTCGTGAGCACGCCGTTGCCGGTGGCATCGGTCTCGCACACGCGCGGGTCGGCGACGCGACCGTCGTTGCGATCGCCGTCGTCAACGCCGTCGGTGACGTGATCGGTGCGACCGGCGACATCGTCGCCGGCTCGACCGCGCCGGAGCATGCCGAGGGCTTCCCGACCGAGCGTCCGTTCGAGGAGTCGAACACGACACTGGTGCTCGTGGTCACGGACGGCAGGCTCGACAAGCTCGCATGCCACCTCCTGGCGCAGAGCGCCCATGACGGCGTCGCCCATGCCTTGCACCCTGCCCACTCCCGTTTCGACGGCGACGTCTCGGTCGCGGTGGCCACGGGAACGGTCGACGCGCACCTCGACCGGCTGCGGGCGAGCACCATCGACGTCGCGGCATCCGCCATTCGCAACGCGGCGGTGCCGCAGCCGGGTATCCGTGGATAGCATCGGCCGTGTCGATGTTCGCCTCGCCGGCCCCGGTGGGACACCCTGCGCTCGCAGCCGGCTCGACGCTCGTCGAGGTCGCAGCGGTGGCGCACGACTGCACGTTGTGCAAGCTCGCCGCCGGACGCACCCAGGTGGTGTTCGGCGTGGGGAAGCCCGACGCCGATCTCCTGTTCGTCGGCGAAGGTCCGGGGCAGCAAGAAGATCTTCAGGGAGAACCGTTCGTGGGGCGGGCCGGAAAGCTGTTGACGCAGCTGATCGCCGGCATCGGCTTCACGCGCGCCGATGTGTACATCGCGAACGTCGTGAAGTGCCGGCCGCCCGGCAACCGTGACCCGGAGCCCGAAGAGATCGAAGCCTGCGCACCGTGGCTGGACCGTCAGCTCGAGCTCATTCGTCCGCGTGTGATCGTGACGCTGGGCAACTTCGCGACCAAGCTCCTGCTCGACACCAAGGAGGGGATCACCAAGCTGCGCGGGCAACACTTCCCGTTCACGCGCGCCGGTGTCGACGCTGCGCTCGTCCCGACGCTTCATCCCTCGGCGGTGCTGCGCGGCGGTGGGCAGCGCCTGGCCGAGGTGCGCGCCGACTTCGTACGGGTCAAACGAGCGCTCGCAACATGAGCACACAGCGATGAGCCCACAGGCATGAGCCCACAGCCATGATGCTGCCGCTGCAGCTCCACACGACGTCCGCGGACGAGACGCGCGCGCTGGCCGCGGCGATCTCCGAGCACCTGCAACCCGGCGACGTCGTGGTGCTCGCAGGTGATCTCGGCGCGGGCAAGACGACGTTCGCGCAGGGCCTCGCTCGCGGGCTCGGTGTCGACGGCCCGGTCACGAGCCCGACGTTCACCCTCGTGCAGCAGTACTCGGGGCGACTCCCCGTCGCGCACGTCGACGTGTACCGGCTCGAGCGCATCCAGGAGCTGCACGATCTCGGCTTCGAGGAGCTCGTCGACGGCGATGGCGTCACGATCATCGAATGGGGCGATGCGGCCGCGCAGGTGCTCCCCGCCGATCGTGTCGTCGTGCAGATCGAAGCGCTCGAGCTGGAGCTCGAGGACGAGCGCCGCGTGACGGTCGCGCCGAACGGCGAATGCTGGCGTGGCCGTGGTGATGCCCTCGAGCGTGCGCTGGCACCGTTCACGGTCGGCGACGAAACGGTGGGCCCGTCGTGCTGATCCTCGGACCGTCGTGCTGATCCTCGGAATGGACACCGCCACGCGGCGCGTCGGTGTCGTGCTGGCATCCGAACACGGGCTGCTCGGACGGATCGAGCTCGGCGGCCCGATCACCAGCGACGGTCCGCGACACGCCGAGGTGCTCGCGCCGGCGATCGCATCGCTGTGCGAACAGACGCAGGTGACCTTCGATCACCTGTCGGCGATCGCGGTGGGCGCCGGACCGGGGATGTTCACCGGGTTGCGCGTGGGCGTGACCACCGCCAAGGTGCTCGCGTTGGCGCTGCGGATCCCGGTGATCCCGATCCCGAGTCTCGACCTGCTCGCCTACCCGCTGCGTCACAGCCGTTCGCTCGTCGTGCCGGCGATCGACGCGCGTCGCCACGAGGTGTACTACGCGATCTACCGCCCGGTGCCGGGCGGCGTGCAACGCGAGTCCGAGTACTCGATCGGTACGCCCGAGGAACTCGCGGCCGAGCTCGCGGCGCGTGGCGAGGAGGCGTTGCTCTGCGGTGACGGCATCGGGCGTTTTGCGTCGAGCTTCGCCGAGCTCGAGCGCGTCGAGCTCGCGGGCAACGCGCACGCTGCACCGAGCCTCTCCGCGCTCGCAGAGCTCGCAGTGGGCCGGTACGAGCGCGAGGAGTTCGTCGCTCCTTCCGACGTGACGCCGCTCTACCTGCGCAAGAGCGACGCCGAGCTGTCGTGGGAAGCTCGGAGCGCGTAGTGGTCGCGTTGCGCAAGTCGCTGGAACCGCTCGCCGTGCACGTCGTGCCGATGCGACGCCGCAACCTCAAGTCGGTGCTTCGCATCGAGCAGCAGGTGTACCCGCGGCCGTGGTCGCACTCGCTGTTCGCGAGCGAGCTCGCGTTGCGCTCGACGCGCGTGTACGTGGTGGCCAAAGTTGGGCGTGACATCGTCGGGTACGCGGGCCTGATGATGTCGCTCACGGACGGGCACGTCACGACGATCGCCGTCGATCCGGCCTGGCACCGACATCACATCGGGACTCGGTTGCTCCTCGCGCTGGCGCGCGACGCGGTCGGGCGCGGAGCCACCGCGCTCACGCTCGAAGTCCGCCTGTCCAACAAGGCGGCACAGGAGATGTACCGGCGGTTCGGCTTCGTTCCCGTCGGGATCCGCAAGGGCTACTACGCCGACACCGGTGAGGACGCGTTGGTGATGTGGGCGTACGAGGTGAACGGCCCGCCGTACTCGCAGCTCCTGAACGGTCTCGAGGCGCGCATCTCGGGAACGACCGTCTACGAACGCCCCAAGCCGTGGTGATGATGTCGTGGTGACGCACGTTCTCGCGATCGAGACTTCGTGCGACGAGACCGCGGCCGCCGTGGTCGACGACGGTCGCACGATCCGCTCGTCGGTCGTGGCGAGCCAGGCGGACCTGCACGCGCGCTTCGGCGGGGTCGTGCCCGAAGTCGCGAGCCGCGCGCACCTGGAGGTGATCGACGAAGTCATCGCGGAGGCGTTGGTGGAAGGCGGCGTGCAGCTCCACGACATCGACGTGATCGCGGCGGTCCACGGGCCTGGTCTCGCGGGCGCGCTCATTGTCGGTGTCAGCGCGGCCAAGGCGCTCGCGATCGCCACGGCCACGCCGTACGTCGGCGTCAACCACCACGAAGCGCACCTGTACGCCGCGTTCCTCCAGCAGCCGGGCCTCGAAGCGTCCGACATCGAGCCGCCGCTGCTCACGCTGATCGCATCGGGCGGCCACACGCTGCTCGTCGCGATGGAAGACCACGGCAAGTTCCGCGTCCTCGGTCAGACCGTGGACGACGCGGCCGGCGAAGCCTTCGACAAGGTCGCGCGGTTCCTCGGCCTCGGCTATCCGGGCGGCCCGGAGATCGACCGGCTCGCCGCCAAGGGTGATCCGGCGCGCGTTGCGTTCCCGCGTCCGATGCTCGATCAGGCCGACGACTTCTCGTTCTCGGGGCTGAAGACGGCGGTGGTGCGTTTCGTGCGTACCCATCCCGACGTCGAGGTCGCCGACATCGCCGCGTCGTTCCAGGCCGCGGTGGTCGATGTGCTCGTGGCCAAGCTCCTCCGAGCCGCGCACCGCACCGGCACCGAGACGGTTGTGATCGGCGGCGGCGTCGCCGCCAACTCGTCGCTGCGCGCCCACGTGGCCGACGGCGCGGCCCGGGCCGGTCTGCGGGCGGTGCTCCCGAGCCCGGCCCTGTGCACCGACAACGCCGCCATGGTCGGGGCGTGCGCCTGGTACCGCTTCCGTGCCGACGGCCCGACCCCGCTCGACGACGGCGTCGACCCCGCCCTCCGCCTCTCCTGAGCCTGCGGGGCTTGCTCCGGCGGCGCCGGGTCCGATACGGTTGGCACTCGACGCAGGGGAGTGCCAACTCGCCCGGCCGCCCGCCCACCCGCCAGGACTGCCGTCAGTGCTGGCACGACCGAAGCCCCTCGAGGAGGCGCACCCATGAATCTGCAGCCGTTGGAGGACCGAATCGTCGTCCGCCCGGCCGAGGCCGAGGAGATGACCGTCAGCGGTCTCGTGATCCCCGACACCGCCAAGGAGAAGCCCCAGCAGGGCGAGGTCCTGGCCGTCGGCCCCGGCCGTCGCACCGAGAACTCGGGTGAGATCGTGCCCCTCGACCTCGGGGTCGGCGACACGATCATCTACTCGAAGTACGGCGGCACCGAGATCCAGTTCGACGGTGAGGACCTGTTGATCCTCAACGCTCGGGACGTGCTCGCCAAGGTCGGCAGCGGCAAGTCCAAGAAGTAGCAAGTCCAAGAAGTAGTCAGGGCGCTCCGGCGCACGCGAGATCCACGAGGGACGGCTTCACCGCCGTCTCTCGTCGCGTCCGGACTTGCGGGCGTCCGGCTCGTGGGCGTCCGGGCCCGTTCAGGCCCCGATCCCGTCGGCGGCGGTCTGCTTGGCCCACTTGTAGTCGGCCTTGCCGTTCGGCGCTCGCTGCACCTCGGGGACCATCACGTAGTGCCGCGGGTGCTTGAAGCGCGACAGTCCCTCGAGCGACGCCGAGATCTCGTCGCCCGACGCCGCCACGCCCGGTGCCAGCGCCACGACGGCAGCCACCACCTCGCCGAAGCGCTCGTCGGACACGCCGACGACGAGCGCGTCGTCGACGGCCGGGTGCCGCTTGATCGCCTCCTCGACCTCTTCCGGATAGATCTTCTCGCCGCCGGAGTTGATCACCACCGAGCCCCGGCCGAGCAGGACGATCGAACCGTCGGTCTCGACCCGTGCGAAGTCGCCCGGCACCGACCAACGCTCGCCGTTGATGGTCTGGAACGTGGCCGCGCTCTTGGAGTCGTCCTTGTAGTACCCGACCGGGATGTGGCCTCCAACCGCGAGCAGTCCGACCTCGCCCGAACCGGCGACGACCTCCTCGCCGTTCTCCTTGAAGACTCGTGTGTCGGGTCCGATCGAGAACTTCGCGGTCGCGGTCTCGGCGCCGGGCGCGGTGATCGAGTTCGCGAACCCGACGCCCTCGCTCGAACCGAGCGAGTCGAAGCAGATGAATGCGCCCCGCTTCATGAGTCCCTGCTTGACCTCGGCCGACCACATCACGCCGCTGCTGATCAACAGTTGCAGTGACGAGATGTCGTACGGCTGCTCGCCGAACTTCTCGGCACGGGCCTCGGCTTCTTCGAGCGCGGTGAGCATCGGCTTCGCGAACGCATCGCCGACGATCGCCATCTGCGTCACCTTCTCCTTGGCGACGACGCGCCACAGTTCGTGGGCGTCGAAGTGCCGGCCCTCGAGGGTGATGATCCGACCACCGGCCCAGATCGACTGGAACGTCGTGAACGCGCCGGTGCCGTGCATGAGCGGCGACGCGGGCAGGTGCGCGGTGTCGCGCGCCTCGACCAGTTGCTTCGCGAGCGCGCCGACCTCGGCCGGAGATGCGGGCGGCGACGCGCCGACGAGTGTGTAGGTCGCCGGGGAGAGCACGCCCCACAGATCGTCGAACCGCCACATCACGCCCTTCGGCATGCCGGTGGTACCGCCGGTGTACAAGAAGTAGAGGTCGTCTCCCGACCGTTCGATGCGGGGCATCGGCTCGTTCTCGGCGATGACGTCCTCGAAGCGGACCGCGAATTCCTGGTGCGCCCCGCCGTCGTCGACCTCGATCCACAGCCGTACGAGCGGCGCGCGGTCCCGGATCTTGGCGACACGATCGCCGAGGCTGCTGTGGAAGAAGAGCGCTTCGGCGTCGGAGTTGTCGAGCAGGTAGACGAGCTCGTCCTCGAGGTAGCGGTAGTTCACGTTCACCGCGGTGCCGCGCATCTTGAACGTCGCGTACAGACCTTCGAGGTACTCGTTCCCGTTGAAGAGGTACGACGCGACCTTGGCGCCCGGCTCGAGACCCGCTGCAACCAGGCCTGCGGCGAGGCGCGCCGAACGGTCGTCGAACTCCGTCCACGTCCGCACGCGTTCGCCCTGCACGATCGCGACCCGGTCGGGCAACGCGTCGGCGACCGACTCCCACGTCGTCGCGAAATTCCAGTCCACGGCGGTGTCCCCCGGTCGATGAATGAAGTGCGATCAACGAAGGTGCGATCGACGAACGATGTACAGGCGCCGGCAGTCTTCCAGTCCCGGTACCGTGCCCGCATGCCGCCGGGCGGACAGCAACGCATCCCCCGTCCGCCGTCGTTCCGGGCCGGTGGCCCGGCGCCGTGGGCGAACGCGGCGCCCGCCGCGCTCCGGTTGTCGCTCGATGCCATCCGCGCCCGCCTGGCCGCGTCGCCCGAAGCCCGGCCGCCGATCCTGCAGGTCGAGGACGCGACCGCGGCCGCCGTGCTCGTGCCGTTGTACGAGGCGGACGGTGAGGCGGTCGTGATCCTCACGAAACGCCCCGAGACGATGCCGTCGCACCAGGGCGAGATCGCGTTCCCGGGCGGCAAGTTCGACGCCGAGCGCGACCTCGACATCCGCGCCACGGCGTTGCGCGAAGCGCAGGAGGAGATCGGGCTCGATCCCGCCGCGGTCGAGATCGTCGCCCGCCTCGACGGCATCGGGACGGTTGCGTCGCGATTCGTGATCAGCCCGTTCGTCGGGTTCCTCACCGAACGGCCGCACCTGGTCGCGCACGAGCGCGAGGTTGTGCGCATCCTCGAAGTGCCACTCTCGGCGCTGATGGCCGACGACGTCTACCGCGAAGAGCGCTGGGACACGAGCGCTCTCGGCTCGGGGCCGGGGTACGAGGTCCGGGAGCTCGGCGTCCACTTCTACGAGCTCGAGGACGAAACCGTGTGGGGCGCGACCGCCCGCATCCTCACGACCTTCCTCACCGCCTTGGTCGATACCGGCTGATCGATACGCGCTCATGGACACGGGCTGATCGAGGGAAAAGGCCTGATCCGAGGGTCGGAGCGTCCCGGCGCGGGGTGCCGGCGTGCGTATCCTGGTGACTTCGGCAGCTTGGCGGAGGAGTATCGGTGGAAGTCGAGATCGGTATCGGCAAGACCGGACGCCGGGCTTACGGGTTCGACGACATCGCAATCGTGCCGAGCCGTCGTACGCGCGACCCCGAAGACATCGACATCACCTGGGAGGTCGACGCGTACAAGTTCGAGCTGCCGATGATGGCGGCCGCGATGGACGGTGTCGTTTCGCCCGCGAGTGCGATCGAGATCGGCCGGCTCGGCGGCCTCGCGTGCGTGAACCTCGAAGGCTTGTGGACGCGCTACGAAGATCCCGAGGCCGTCTTCGAGGAGATCGCGTCGTTGCCCGCGGAGAAGGCGACGCGCCGGATGCAGGAGCTCTACGACGAGCCGATCAAGCCCGAGCTCATCGGCGTGCGCATCCAGGAGATCAAGGCCGGCGGCGTCACGGCGTGTGCGTCGCTGACACCGCAACGCGTCGAGCAGTTCTCGAAGCTCGTCCTCGATGCCGAGCTCGACGTGCTCGTCGTGCAGGGCACGGTCGTGTCGGCCGAACACGTGTCGCAGGACCCGGAGCGGCAGCCGCTCAACCTGAAGAAGTTCATCCGTGAGTTCGAACTGCCCGTGATCGTGGGCGGATGCGCGTCGTACTCCACCGCGCTGCACCTGATGCGCACCGGTGCCGTGGGCGTGCTCGTGGGTGTCGGCCCCGGCCATGCGTGCACGACGCGCGGCGTGCTCGGTATCGGCGTTCCGCAGGCGACGGCGATCGCGGACGCGGCGGGTGCGCGCATCCGTCACCTCGACGAGACGGGTGTGTACGTGCACGTCATCGCCGACGGCGGTATGCGCACCGGTGGCGACATCGCCAAGGCGATCGCGTGCGGCGCCGACGCGGTGATGATCGGTTCGCCCCTCGCGTCCGCGTACGAGTCGCCCGGTCGCGGCTTCCATTGGGGCATGGCCACGTTCCACCCGACGCTGCCGCGCGGCGCGCGTGTCGAAGCCGGGCGGAAGGCGACCCTCGCCGAGATTCTCGTCGGTCCCGCGCACGAGAACGACGGTTCACTGAACCTGTTCGGCGGGTTGCGCACGTCGATGGCGACGACGGGCTACGAGACCGTGAAGGAGTTCCAGAAGGCCGAAGTGATGGTCGCTCCCGCGCTCAAGACCGAAGGCAAGTCCCTCCAGCGCGCGCAAGGAATTGGAATGGCGTGAACGAGGCGGATGACCTTGTTCTCGTTGTCGACTTCGGGGCGCAGTACGCACAACTGATCGCGCGGCGTGTGCGCGAGGCGCACGTCTACAGCGAGATCGTGCCCCGCTCCACACCCGTCGCCGAGATGCTCGCCCGCGAGCCCAAGGCGATCATCTTGTCCGGCGGTCCGGCGTCGGTTCACGTGGACGGCGCGCCGTCCATCGACCCTGCGATCTACGAAGCCGGCGTCCCGATCCTCGGCATCTGTTACGGCGCGCAGTTGATCGCGCGTGATCTCGGCGGTGAAGTCGGCAAGACGGGCACCGGCGAGTACGGGCGGACGAATCTGCACGTCGAGGGCACGTCGCCACTGTTTGCCGGCCAGCCCGCCGACCAGGTCGTGTGGATGAGCCACGGCGACTCGATCACCGCGCCGCCGCCCGGGTTCTCGGTCACCGCGACGACGGTGGGCGTACCGGTCGCCGCGCTCGAGGATCGCGAACGCAGGATCTTCGGCGTGCAGTTCCACCCCGAGGTGGTGCACACCGAACGCGGCCAAGAGGTGATGAAGGCGTTCCTCTACGACGCCGCCGGATGCCGGCCGATCTGGACGAACGTATCCATCATCGAGCACTCCGTCGCCGAGATCCGGGCCCAGGTGGGTACCGAGCGCGTGATCTGCGGACTCTCGGGCGGCGTCGACTCCGCCGTCGCCGCGGCCCTCGTGCACAAGGCGGTGGGAGACCAACTCACGTGCGTGTTCGTCGACACCGGTCTGTTGCGGCTCGACGAGGCCGAGCAGGTGGAGCGCACGTTCCGCGGGCAGTTCGACATCGACCTCGTGCACGTCAAGGCCGCGGACCGGTTCCTCGACGCGCTCGACGACGTCATCGACCCGGAGGCCAAGCGCAAGAAGATCGGCGAGCTCTTCATTCGCGTGTTCGAAGAGGCGGCGCACGATTTGGACCACGCGAGGTTCCTCGTGCAGGGGACGCTCTACCCGGACATCGTCGAGTCGGGTGGCGGCGACAACGCGAACATCAAGTCGCACCACAACGTCGGCGGGCTGCCGGAAGACATGGACTTCGAGCTCGTCGAGCCGCTGCGCAACCTGTTCAAGGACGAGGTGCGCGCGGTCGGCGAAGAGCTCGGCCTGCCCGAGGAGATCGTGTGGCGCCAGCCCTTCCCCGGTCCCGGGCTCGCGGTCAGGATCATCGGCACCATCACCCGGGAACGAGTCGAGATCCTCCAGGCCGCCGACGCGATCGTCACCGAGGAGATCAAGCGGGCCGGCCTCGCTCGTGAGATCTGGCAGAGCTTCGCCGTGCTCCCGGCCGTGAAGACGGTCGGGGTCATGGGCGACGACCGCACGTACGCGTATCCGATCGTCCTGCGGGCGGTGACCTCGGACGACGCCATGACCGCCGACTGGGCCCGCCTCCCGTACGACCTGCTCGATCGGCTCTCGAGCCGGATCATCAACGAGGTGGCCGGTGTGAACCGGGTCGCCTACGACATCACCTCCAAGCCGCCCGGCACCATTGAATGGGAATAGCCGAATGGGAGTGGGAATTCGGCTCGGCCCGAGTAATTTCGCTTCCCTGACGATGGAGGAGCGAGCGGCATGGATCTGAGCGCGCTGAACCAGGTGGCGCGGGCTATCGCGTCACCGGGCAAGGGAATCCTGGCGGCCGACGAGAGCAGCGGCACGATCAAGAAGCGGTTCGACTCGATCAACACCGACTCGACCGAGGACCGGCGCCGCGCCTACCGCGAGATGCTGTTCACGACGGCGGGGGCGGGCGACTACATCAGCGGCGTCATCCTGTTCGACGAGACGATCCGCCAGACCGCCTCCGACGGCCGGCCGCTGCCGAAGATCCTCGAGGAGCAGGGGATCATCCCGGGCATCAAGGTCGACAAGGGGACGACTCCGCTCGCGGGCGCGCCCAAGGAGCTCGTCACCGACGGTCTCGACGGTCTGCGGCAGCGACTCGTCGAGTACCGCGAGCTCGGCGCCAAGTTCGCGAAGTGGCGCGCGGTGATCGACATCGGCGACGGCATCCCGTCGCAGTACTGCATCGACGTGAATGCGCACGCGTTGGCGCGCTACGCCGCGCTGTGCCAGGACGAAGGCATCGTCCCGATCGTCGAGCCCGAGGTGTTGATGGACGGCGACCACTCGATCGACCGTTGCTACGAGGTCACCACGCAGACGCTGCTCACGGTGTTCGACCAGCTCGCCGCGCAGCGCTGCGAGCTCGAAGGGCTGTTGTTGAAGCCGAACATGGTGATCCCCGGCAAGAAGCACTCGGGTGGCAAGGCCGCGCCGGAGCAGGTCGCCGACGCGACGGTCCGGTGCTTCCGCCACACGGTGCCCGCGGCGGTGCCCGGCATCCTGTTCCTGTCGGGTGGGCAGAGCGACGAGGAAGCGACCGCCAACCTCGACGCGATCAACAAGAAGAGCCCGCTGCCCTGGCAGGTGTCGTTCTCCTACGGCCGCGCCCTCCAGGCCGCGGCGCTGACCGCGTGGCAGGGCGAGGACGCCAATGCCGGTGCCGGCCAAAAGGCGTACCTGCACCGGGCCAAGATGAACGGCCTCGCCCAGGCCGGTGCGTGGAGCACCGACGCGGAACGCGCCGCCGGCTGACGCTGGTAAACACATGCGGGCGCTGATCCAGCGCGTGACCGAGGCGCGCGTCAGCGTCGGCGATCAACTCGTCGGCGAGATCGGGCCCGGGCTCTGCGTGCTCGTCGGCGTGACGCACGAAGACGGCGAGGACGAAGCGGCCAAGCTCGCGGGCAAGGTGGCGAACCTCCGGGTGTTCGACGACGACGACGGCGTGATGAATCGGTCGCTGCTCGACACCGGCGGCGCCGCGCTCGTCGTCAGTCAGTTCACGCTCTACGGCGACGCGAGCCGCGGCCGGCGGCCCGGCTGGTCGGCCGCCGCGCCGCCCGATCTCGCGGCGCCCCTCGTCGACGCGTTCGGGCGCGCGCTCGAAGCCCAGGGCGTCTCGGTCGCCACCGGCCGCTTCCGCGCCGACATGCAGGTCGCCCTGGTCAACGACGGCCCCGTCACGCTCATGCTGGAGGTCGGCGCGAGCGGCTGAGGCCCGTCACGCTCATGCCGAGGTCGCTCGCGGTACCACAGCCGTGTAATTCGCGTCTCCCGGCTCGGTACGATGGGGCCGGTCATGGTCGATGCCAACGCCTTGGTCGGCGCCCCCACGGACGCCGACGCGCCGCCGGACGATGATGCGCGCCCGTCCGAATCGGGTTCTGGCCGGCCGCGCCGGGAGCTGGACCTCTCCGGGCTGAACCCGGCGCAGTACGAGGCGGTCACCTTGCCGCCCGGCCCGGTCCTCGTGATCGCGGGAGCGGGATCGGGCAAGACCCGGGTTCTCACGCACCGCCTCGCGTACCTGATCAACGAGCTCGATGTCTCGCCGTTCGGGATCCTGGCGATCACGTTCACCAACAAGGCCGCGGGCGAGATGCAGGAGCGGGTCGGCGCGCTCATCGGCCCGGTCGCGAAGCGCATGTGGGTGTCGACGTTCCACGCTGCGTGCTCGCGCATCCTTCGCCGCGAGGCGAGCCTGCTCGGGTACCGGTCGAGCTTCACGATCTACGACCAGTCGGACGCGCAGCGCCTCACCGACTGGGTCCGACGCGATCTCAACCTCGATCCGAAGCGCTTCCCGCCGCGCAGCCTGCACAACTCGATCAGCGCGCTGAAGAACGAGCTCGTGCTCCCCGACGACTACGCCAAGATGGCCTCCGCCCCGAGCGAGAAGCGCTTGTCGGACGTCTACACCGAGTACCAGCGCCGGCTCCAGGACGCATCAGCCGTCGACTTCGACGATCTGCTGGTGCTCGCGGTGCGGCTGTTCCGCGAACACCCCGAAGCGTTGCAGCGCTATCAACAGCGCTTCCAGCACATTCTCGTCGACGAGTTCCAGGACACCAACGCCGCGCAGTTCGAGCTCGTACGCCTGCTCGCCGAAGACCACCGCAGCGTGATGGTCGTCGGCGACATCGATCAATCGATCTACAAGTTCCGGGGGGCGGACTTTCGGAACCTGTTGAAGTTCGAAGACGCGTTTCCCGAGGCGACGACGGTGGTGCTCGACCAGAACTACCGGTCGAGTCAGCGCATCCTCGACGCCGCCAACGCGGTGATCGAGAACAACGCGTCGCGTCGCGCCAAGAGCCTCTGGACCGATCAGGGCGAGGGCGAGCCGATCGTCCGGTTCCAGGGTGACGACGAGCACGACGAAGCCGCGTTCGTCACGCGTGAGATCCACCGGCTCGTCGACAACGAGCACCATCGCTACGGCGACGTCGCGGTCTTCTACCGCACCAACGTGCAGAGCCGGATCATCGAAGAGTCGCTGGTGCGCTCCGGCATCCCGTACCGAGTGTTCGGCGGCGTGAAGTTCTACGACCGGCGCGAGATCAAGGACGCGCTGGCCTACCTGCGCGCGCTCGTGAACCCCGACGACGAAGTGTCATGGAAGCGCATCGTCAACACGCCGCGCCGCGGTGTCGGCGACACGTCGGTCGCGAAGATCGATGCCTACGCCAACGGTGCCGGTGTCACGTTCCGCGAGGCGATCCGCAGCGCGGCCGTGGCCGGCGTCACCGGCAAGGCGCTCGGCGGCCTGAAGGACCTCCTCGAGCTGATGGAGTCGGTGGAAGGCGCCGCGGCCAACGGCGTGGCGGGCGGCGCTCGAGTCGGTCCTCATGCAGAGCGGCTACCTCGCCGAGCTCGAGTCCGAGCGGTCGGTGGAGGCGCAGGGTCGGGTCGAGAACCTGCAGGAGCTCATCGGCTCCGCACGCGAGTTCGACGACCAGATCACCACGGCGAGCTGAGCGGGCTCGTCGCGATCGGGGGTGTCGGCCAGGGCGAACAGACGACCGAAGTCACACAAGGGCTCGACCGGGTGCAGGCGTTCCTCGAAGCCATCTCGCTCGTCACCGACATCGACGAAGCCGATCCCGACCTCAGCACGGTGACGTTGATGACGCTGCACTCGGCGAAAGGCCTCGAGTTCCCGGTCGTGTTCCTCGTCGGTCTCGAAGACGGCGTGTTCCCGCACACGCGCAGCCTCGGCGACCCCGACGAGCTCGAAGAGGAACGCCGGCTCTGTTACGTCGGCATCACCCGGGCCGAGCAGCGGCTGTACCTCTGCCACGCGTGGAGTCGCATGCTGTTCGGCAGCACCGACTACCGACCGCCGAGCCGGTTCCTCGACGAGATCCCCGCGCACCTGCTGATGGCAGTCGGTCAGGAGGAGCGGCGCGGGCGCGGGCTCGGAGCGCATCGCGAGACCGTCGTCGCGGCGGCGATGCGACGCCGCGGTGGGAACAGCGGCGGTCTGCACGCGCCGACCTCGTCCACCACCGGCGCACGCGGCGCCGAGCATCTCGGCCTGACGGTCGGCGACGACGTGCGCCACGAGAAGTTCGGCGAAGGCGTGATCGTCGACATCGAAGGCAGCGGCGACAAGGCCGAAGCCGTCGTGCGTTTCCCCGATGTCGGCGAGAAGCGCCTGTTGCTCGCCTGGGCGCCGCTCCAGCGCATAGTCGCTGCTCGGCCGTAGCTCGGCGGCGCGCACGATCGCTGGTCGTAGCAGTCGACGTGCTCGTGGTCGTCGACGTCGTCGTGCTGCGGGAGTCGGTCGTGAGATCGACGAGCAGCGTGTCGACGTCGTCGCGCGTCACGATCGACACCGGGTACTGCGCGAGCGCCTCGACCTCGACCGGTCCGTCGTCGCACACGAACTCCTCGCGCTCGATGTCGAGCACGCAACCATCCGGCTGATTGACGGCGTAGGCGACGATGTCGCCGTCCTGGAGCGCCAACCAGAAGCTGCAATTCGCGCCGCCGCTCTGGAACGACGGACCAGCCGCGTTCGAGGTCGTCGCGGATGCTGTCGGCGGACCCGATCGGGAGCCGCCCGCACGTCGGCCCGGGTGTCGTCGCTCGTCGACGCGATGTAGATCCCGGCGGCGATCACGAAGCCGGCGAGCAGCACGGCGACAGTCGCCGCGAGCATCAGCTTGATGTCGGCGTTGCGCTGACGGCGGGTGCGCACGGACGGCCCTCTAGCATGTCGCCGCCGCCATGCCTGCGCCGCGATGCCCGAGAGCGCGCGTTCGCCGGCCGCGGCGGGAGGAACGGATGCAGCGACGGTACCGCGTCGTCATCGCCAAGCCCGGCTTGGACGGCCATGATCGGGGCGCCAAGGTCATCGCGCGCGCGCTGCGCGACGCCGGCTTCGAAGTGATCTACACCGGCCTGTTCCAGACGCCGGAGCAGGTCGCGGAAGCGGCGCTGCAAGAGGACGCCGACGCCGTCGGCCTGTCGCTCCTCTCCGGCGCGCACATGACCCTGATCCCCAAGATCGTCGAGGCGATGCGCGACCGCGGCCTCTACGACGTGCTGGTCTTCGCAGGCGGGATCATCCCCGACGACGACATCACGACGCTGCGGGACGGCGGCATCGCAGCCGTGTTCACGCCCGGCACCCAACTCGAGACCATCACCGGCTGGCTCACCGAGGCGCTCGACTCGCGCGAAACCGGCTCCGGGCAATAGCTTCCCACCCCTATGGATCTGTTCGAGTACCAGGGCAAGCAACTGTTCGCGCGCTACGGCATCCCGGTGTCGGACGGCGAAGCGGTCGAGACCGTCGACGACGCGCTCGCCGCCGCCGAGCGCGTCGGCTTTCCCGTCGTGATCAAGGCGCAGGTGCAAGTGGGCGGGCGGGGCAAGGCCGGCGGCGTGAAGGTCGCCGAGAACGCCGATGACGTCCGCACCCACGCCGGGAACATCATCGGCCTCGACATCAAGGGCCACGTCGTGCGCGTGGTGTGGGTCGAGCACGCGTCCGACATCGCCGAGGAGTACTACGCATCGTTCACGCTCGATCGCAGCGCGAAGAAGCACCTCGGCATGCTGTCGGCGCAAGGCGGCATCGACATCGAGCAAGTCGCCGACGAGAACCCCGATGCCATCGCGCGCATCCATGTCGACCCGGTCGCCGGCCTCGACGAACCATCGTGCCGCGCGTGGGTCGAAGCCGCGAAGTTGAACCCGCAGGCGACCGACGGCGCGGTCGACATCCTCATGAAGCTCTACACCGCGTACGTCGACGGCGACTGCGACCTCGTGGAGATCAACCCGCTCATCCTCACACCCGACGGCAAGGTCCACGCGCTCGACGCCAAGGTCGCGCTCGACGACAACGCGAAGTTCCGCCACCCCGAATGGTCGGAGCTGAAAGGGCTCGAGAAGCTCGACGCCCGCGAACGCGAAGCATCCGAGAAGGGCCTGCAGTACGTCGGTCTCGACGGCAACGTCGGCGTGATCGCGAACGGTGCCGGGCTCGCCATGGCGACGTGCGACATCGTCCACGAGGTCGGCGGTCAACCCGCCAACTTCCTCGACATCGGAGGCGGCGCGAGCGCAGACGTGATGGCGAACGCGCTGGAGGTCATCAACAACGACCCGTCGGTGCAGTCGATCTTCATCAACATCTTCGGCGGCATCACCAAGGGCGAAGACGTCGCGAACGGCATCGTGCAGGCACTGGGCCGGGTCGAGATCGCCTCGCCCATCGTGATCCGCCTCGACGGCACCAACGCCGAGCAAGGCCGCGAGATCCTGAAGTCCCACGAATCCGATCGACTCGTCAGCCAACCCACGATGGTCGAAGCCGCGCGCAAGGCGGTCGCCATGGCCGGAGGATCGCCCGGATCGCAGGAGGATCGCAATGAGCATTCTCGTCGACGCCGACACCAAGGTGATCGTCCAGGGACTGACCGGGAGCCAAGGCCGGTTCTACGGGCTGCGCAACCGCGACTACGGCACGAAGATCGTCGGCGGGGTCTCGCCGAGCAAGGCCGGCACGGATGTCGAGGGCATCCCGGTGTTCGCTTCCGTGGCCGACGCCGTGAAGGAAACCGGCGCGACCGCGACGATGGTGATCGTCCCGGCGCCCGCCGCGGGCGCGGCCGCGATCGAAGCCGCCGAGGCCGGGCTCGAGCTCATCGTCGTCGTGACCGAGGGCATCCCGATGCACGACGAAGCGCGCGTCTTCGACACGATCACGCGTGACTTCCCCTCGTCGCGGATACTCGGCCCGAACTGCCCGGGCATCCTCACGGTCGGGGAGTGCAACATCGGCTTCATCCCCGCCGAGGTCGCGAAGCCGGGTGGCCCGGTCGGCATCGTGAGCCGTTCGGGCACACTCACCTACCAGGCGCTGAACGAGCTCAACGAGAAGGGCATCGGCGTCACGACGTGCGTGGGCATCGGTGGCGACCCGGTACCCGGCACGAGCTTCATCGACTGCCTCGAGCTCTTCGAAGCCGACGCCGACACCAGAGCCGTGATCATGTTCGGCGAGATCGGTGGCTCCGCGGAGGAAGAAGCGGCCGCCTGGATCAAGGCGAACATGTCGAAGCCGGTCGTGAGCTACGTCGCGGGTGTGACTGCGCCGCCCGGCAAGAAGATGGGCCACGCAGGCGCGATCGTGTCGGGCTCGAAGGGCACCGCCCAGGCCAAGATGGACGCACTCGCGGCGGCCGGCGTGCACGTCGCGACCAACCCCACCGCGGCCGGCGAAGTGATGGCCGAGGTCGTGAAGGTCCTGTAGGGTAGTCAGGCCACGCGGGTGACCACGACGGAGACGTCTTGGCCGGCGGCGGCCGCTCCCGTATAGACGCCGCGGGTCGGAGGGACATCGCCGTAGTCACGGCCGCGCGCAACCACGACGTGGCGCACGCCGACCGGGTCGCCGTTGACGGGGTCGAACCCGGCCCACTCGCCGAGCCAAGCCTCGATCCAAGCGTGACTTTCAACCGCAGCAACGTCGCCGACGTGCGCGTCGGGCTCCGGATGGAGGTAGCCGGATACATAGCGCGCGGGCACGCCGATCGAGCGCAGGAGCGCGAGGGTCACGTGTGCGAAGTCCTGGCAGACGCCGGTCGCCTGTTCCCAGGCCTCCGTCGCCGACGTCGTGATCGTCGTGTTCCCGCGTTCGTAGAACATGCGGTCGCGAACGCAATCGATCGTGTCCCGGGCCGCGATGTGCGGGGTTGCTGCGTTCGCCCGGATCTCGCGGGCGACGGACGTGAGCTCGTCGCCCGAAGTCACCGAGGGAGTCGGCGCGAGGAACTCGGCGACGTCGTCAGTGCGCTCGCGGTCGGTCATCGCATCCCAACCTGCGTTCGTATCCGGAGCGCGCGGCGATGTGTCGACCTCGGCGTAGCCGACGACGACGAGCTCGGTGTGAGGTACGTGCACGTCGAAGGTGTGCACGAGCGTGCCCCAGTAGTCGCGGTATCGATGGAGAGATGCGGCCGGCGTGACTTCTATCCGTGACTCGATGACCGTCTGGGTGGCGGTATGGGCAGGTGTGAGGCGCACCTCGTTGTAGGAGGCAAACACCTCTCCCTCGTATCGCGACGTCGTCGCGTGGCGGATCGCGAGTCGCCAACCTTCGGCAGTGCGCAGGTGGTTCATGCGGTCCATTCGAGCGAATGCGTATGCCGGAAGTGCCGGTGAGCAATGGCCGCGCCGGCCGCGCTGCATTCGTCTTGCAGGCGAGCAAGGTGCTCGGGCAGCGAACCGAGCAGATCGTCGCGTGGGCGGAACTCGAGGTCGGTTCGCGCTCGGCCGATGATGCGGCGCGCGTCGTCGTCCAAGCCGGTTCTCGTCGATGACGGATCGATCGCCTGCAGACATTGCTCCGCCGTCATCAGCGCCCAGTACACCGACCGCGGGAAGAGCCGGTCGAGAAGGAGGAACTCGGCGGCAAGCGTCGCGTCGACTGCCCGGTGGTACGTGCGCAGATACGACTCGTAGGCCGAGCAGCAGCGCAGCGTCGTGACCCAGCCGCCGTGGCCCCAGACGACGTCGTATCGCGACGAGAGCAGCCGAGCAGTCATGTCGACGCGCTCCAAGCACCGACCGACGACGAGGTACCGCCACGCATCGTCGTGACTCATGGTCGAATCGCCCAGGCCACTCAGGATCGCCGTCCGTTCCTTCACCCACGTGAAGAACTTGTGAGGCTGCGCACGGGAGGCCGCGGCATGGGGACGAATCTCGATGTGCGTCGCGTTCACGCACTCCCAGATCTCGGATGAGATGACCTCGCGCACGCCGCGCGCGTTCTGCCAGGCGTATGCGACCGAACCGATGATCGAGCCCCCATACGTGTGGTCGTACGCGAGGCGAGTGGTGACGGCGTCGATGTCGCACACGTCGTCCTCGTTCGTCGGCAGACCCATGACTTCGAGCAGCGCACGACACGCCGCCTGCTCGTCGGCCCAGGGTTCCTCCAGCAACAAGTGGTAGTGCACGTCGAGGAGGCGCGCTGTGGCCTCGGCCCGCTCGACGTACCGGCCGAACCAGTAGAGCGACTCGGCCAGACGCGTGAGCACGATCTTCGGCCCTACCCCTGCTGCTGCTGTTGCTGTTGCTGCTGCTGCTGCTGGTCGTCCTCGGGCGTCGGACCGAATTCGGGGCTCGCGTACCGTGACGTGCGGCGCGGCACGGGCGGCGCGATGACCGGCGCGATGACCGGCCCGTCGTGGCGCTCCGGACCGGCCAGGACCCACGTGTCCTTCGATCCGCCACCTTGGCTCGAGTTCACGATGAGGCTGCCCTCTCGCAGCGCGACGCGGGTGAGGCCCCCCGCCACCACCCACACGTGCGTCCCGTCGTTGACGGCGAAGGGGCGCAAGTCGATGTGGCGCGGCGCGAACCGTTCGCGGCCGTAGCTCGGCGACGTCGACAGCCGGACGATCTCCTGGGCGATGAAGCGGCGGGGTTCGGCTTCGATCGACTCGGCCAGCGCGGCGAGCTCCTCGTCGCTCGCTTCCGGGCCGATCACGATGCCGTACCCGCCCGATCCGTCGACCGGTTTCACGACCAGCTGGTCGAGCCGTGAGAGTACGTGCGCGCGCTGGTCGGGATCTTCGAGCTGGTACGTCGTGACGTTCGCGAGGATCGGCTTCTCTCCGAGGTAGTACTCGATCAAGTCGGGGACGTACGGGTACACCGCCTTGTCGTCGGCGACGCCGTTGCCGACCGCATTGGCGATCGCGACATTTCCGAGTCGGGCCGCAGTGATGATGCCGGGACATCCGATGAGCGAGTCGGGGCGGAAGTACAGCGGGTCGAGGAACTCGTCGTCGACGCGGCGGTACACGACATCGACGCGCGACTCCCCGTCGGTCGTGCCGACGTACACGACGCCGTCGCGGCACACGAGATCACGTCCCTCGACCAGTTCGACGCCCATGCGGCGGGCGAGGAACGCGTGTTCGAAGTACGCCGCGTTGTAGAGGCCGGGCGAGAGGACGACGATGGTCGGATCCGAGCTCTGCGTCGACGCCGACGCGCGCAGTGCCTCGAGCAGGTGCACGGCGTAGTCACCGACCGGCCGCACGCGATGGCTCGCGAACAGCTCCGGGAACACGTGCGTCATGATGCGCCGGTTCTCGACGACATACGAGATCCCTGACGGTGTACGCAGATTGTCCTCGAGCACGCGGTAGGAACCGTCGGCGTCGCGCACGAGGTCGATCCCGGCGACGTGGACGCGTACACCGTTCGGGGGGCGGAACCCGGCCGCTTGCCGGTGGAAGTGTGCGGAGCTCGTGACCAGGCGGCGCGGCAGGATCCGATCTTCGAGGACGTGAGCGCGCCCGTAGATGTCGTCGAGGAACGCATCGAGCGCGCGGACTCGTTGCGCGACACCGGCCTCGATCAGTGCCCACTCGCCGGTCGGGACGATGCGGGGAATGAGGTCGAGCGGGAACGGGCGCTCTTCGCCCTCGTAGGAGAAGGTGATGCCCTGGTCACGAAGGGCGCGATCGCGGGCGATGCAACGCGTGTGGAACTCGTCGTCGGTCAGGCCGCCGAGCAGGTCGTGCAGCGCGCGGTAGTGCTCTCGGGGTACGTCCGGCGCGCCGAACATCTCGTCCCATGCCGGCCCGGGCCTGTACCCGTCGAGGAGATCGCCCACCAGGCACGGTGTAGTTGCGTCAGATTGCCGTGATGTTTCCGGCGGTTGAACGCTCAGGATGTGGGCAGGAACCCGGCGGGGCCCGCCCGCTTCGTCACGTGCAGCGTGCCCGGGATGGACGCCGTGCCCGGGATGGACGATGTGTACGAGCCCGACATCGGTGCGACGTCGGCGTAGTCACGCCCGACCGCGACAGTGAGATGGCGCGGTCCGGTGCGGCAGCCTTCGGTCGGGTCGAACGCGTGGACGATTCGGGAGTGGGTTCGGGTTCCGTCGGGCACCAACGCCTCGACCCAGGCGTGGCTGCCACCCTCGCCGAGAAGATGACCGGACACGTAGCGCGCGGGGATGCCGGCCAGGCGGCACAAGGTCACCATGACGTGCGCGAAGTCCTGGCACACACCGCGCTCGCGTGCCAACGCTTGTGCACCGGTCGTGTCGACGGCGGTCACTCCGTCCTCGTAGACCATCGTCGATCTGACCCAGTCGCAGATGTGCTCGACGAGCGCGATTCCTGCCGGCGCGCGGCTCGCGAGCTCACGGGCTACCTCGCGCAGCGCCTGATCCGGTTCGGTCAGACGAGTCGGTGCCGCGAAGCCGCGCCATGTGCGCTCGCGGTGGGGGCGGCCTTCGGGTTGCCGGCGGAGCAGCGCCCACACCTCGAACTCGATGGCATCGTGGACGACGTCGACGTGCACGTCGGTGACGACGTTGCCGAACTCGTCGATGTGTTCATGGCGCCGGGCGCCGGGCGCCGACGTGGTCACCGCGTAGTGCATGCGATGTTGATCGCCGTGGCGCTCGCGAGGGACGACGATGAGCCGCTGTCGCAGATCGGTCACCGAACCCCGGTACGAGTAACGGATGGTCTGCTCGAGCAGGTACTGCTGCGACCCGGTTCGGGCAAGGGTCTCGTCGCACGCGAGCGTCGCCGCCTCGAGGTTCGCGATCACCGCGCCGCCTCGACTTCGACCTCGTCGGCCCACACGGTCATCTGTTCCAGCACCGGTGAGCCGAACGTCGTCACCATCGCGACGTCGAGCGCGTCCCTGCCCCGTCCGATGAGCACACGGCCGGCGCGAGGTTGGTTGTTGCGCGGGTCGAAGGTGAACCAAGAGCCGCCGAGGAAGATCTCGGTCCACGCACAGAAGTCCATTGGATCCTCGGGCGGAGGGACGCCGATGTCGGGAAGGTACCCGAAGGCGTAACGCGCCGGGATCCCGAGCGCCCGGCAGAACGTCACCAGGAGGTGCGCGAAGTCGCGGCACACACCCCGGTGTTGCTCGTACACCTCGACCGCGGACGTCATCGGTGTGCTCGCGCCGTACCCGAACTGCACGTGTTCGTGGACCCAGTCGCACGCCGCCTGCACGCGCGACCAGCCCGGAACGGTGCCGCCGAAGAGCCGCCATGCCTCATCGGCGAGGAGGTCGGACGGGCAGAAGCGACTCGGCAACGTGTAGAGGAGCGCGTCATCGGGCAACGCCGCGGCCGGGATCTCGGGCGCGCCGGTATCGGTCTCGTCGATGAGCGGCGTCACCTCCACGAGTGCGTCGTAGCGCAACACGAACGGGCCCCGCGGGATGGTCAGCCGCCGGCAGGAGTTGCCGAATCCGTCGACGTAGGTGTGGGTGCCGACCTCGGGCGTGAGATCCCAGCGTTCCTCGAGCACCTCGAACGCGCCGTCACGACGGGGTTCGACCTGCACGAGCGCATGCGCGGGGTCGGGGGCGGCGTACACGAACTCGCTCCCGACGCGCACCAACATCGAGCGAGGATCGCCGAGCGAGCACGGCCTCGCATTTCGTTGTCGTGAACGGGGCGTAAACGGTGCCGAGCGCGAGTGAGCAGTCAGATCGGGACCGAGTCCGGTTCCGGCAGTTCCGGCGGTTCCGGCGGCTCCGGCGACGCGGATTCCTCGGGGAGCGGCTCGATGCCGTTGTCCGGCGTGCGCTCGAGCAGGTGGTGCACGCCCCACGCGAGCAGCACGACCGCGAGGCCGAATGCGCCGACGACGAGGCCGGCGCCGATGAGGTCGACGTTGTCGGACGCCGACGGTTCGGGGGCGACGTCGGCCGCGACGATCAACGCGCCGATCGACGCGGTCACGCCGCCGCCCCACGTCATGAACCGGCGATCGATACCGGCCGCGGTGCCGAACCAACCGACGACGCCGATCGCGAGACCGACGGCCAACGTGATGAGGCCACCCGCGATCGCCGAGCCCGTCTCCTGCCCCAGCGCCGAGGCTGCGGTGACGAGCGCGGCGACCGCCGGAATGACCAGCGCAGTCGCGATCGCACGACGGGCGCGGCGATCGAGGAGATGGATCGCCGCGAGGTAGACCGCACCGAACCCCAGCGACACGAGGCCGATCTCGAGCGCCTGGTCGTCCTGGTTGCCGAGTGGCGTCGCGTCGAGCGGGTCGTCGAGGTCTTCCTCGAGCTCGTCGTCGAACTCGTCGTCCAAGTTCTCACCGGAGAGCAAACACGGGTATGTCGCGGTCGAGTCTCCACCGCACGACTCCGCGAACGCCTCGAAGTCGCTGCCCGGCTCCGACGATTCCCACAACTCGTCACACGCCGCGAAGTCGCCCTCGCTGCAGTCGACCGCCAGCGGGTACAGCGGATCGGAGGGGTCGAGGCTGTCGAGCGTCACGTCCTGTTCTGTGAATCCGGCCGGTTCGGCGGTCGTGGCAATCGCAGTCTCGCCGCGCATGCCGTCCAGCACCGCCGCCGGTGAAGCAATGGGAGGGCTCGGGATCGGGTCGGCGACGTACGCGTCGGTGTCGGCGACCTCGCCGAGGATCCAGAGGTAGAGCAGCGCCGCGGCCAGGCCGAACAGGATCGGTCGCCCGCGACTGTTCGAGACGGTGAAGAGGATCGCCCACGTGACGATCGTGAGCACGAAGAACCAGCGCACGTCGCCGAACGACTCGGCCCCGGGAAAGATGAGGAACCCGTAGACCGCCGGGATGCTGAGTACGAGCGCGCTGACGCTGCTCGCGCTCAACACGACCTCCCCGAAGCTGCCCGAGTGCGTCGAATCCGGCGCGAACGCGAGGATCGAGAGCGCGACGAGGGTCAAGCCGACGAAGAACAGGGCGCCCGTCCAGCCGTCGTTCCCGTCCGCGTACACGTCGAGCGCGATGAGCATCACGCCGATCCAGACGATGATCCCGCCGCTCGCCGACAGCGCGGTCGCCAACGAAGGACGCGGGCGCCCGCGGAAACGTTCGAGGAACACCCGACGACCCAACGTGCGCGCAACGTTCGATTGGTCCTGCGGTGCGTCGTGCATGTCTCCCCCCGGGGCGAGGTCAGTACTCAGTACGAAGTGCGGGGCTCCCGCGTCCGCATCACCGCGCCGACGATCAGCGCGGCGGCGGCGACGAGCATGAGGTAGAAGCCGATGCCGAAGTCGAGCGGCCCATTGTCTTCGACCATGAACACGAACATCATCACCGCCGCCTGCGTGCTGCATGCGAGCACGATCTGGTCCGAGGTGAACCCGGCGAACCGAGCGGGCAGATCGACGTTCAGGATCGATCCCACCACGGCCAGCGCGATGACGATGCCGCAGACAACCGGGATGGCCGTGACCGGGAACAAGTAGTCGCGGCTCCACGCACTGAAGCTCAGCGACAGCGCGGGGAGCTCGAAGAACGCGAGGAACGATCCGATCAGCATGAGCGCACCGCCCGCGAGGGCCACGAAGTCGCCGCGCGTCGGTGTCGCGCCGGAGCGCGGGGGTGGGCTCCACACATGCAGCCGCCGGCTCGCGGCACGCAACTCCGAGACCGCGCCGACGAACATCACGACCGATCCCAAGGCCATCGCGTACAGCCCGGCTCCCGGGTTGCTCGGCACGAAGAGCCACGCCAGGGCCATGACCGTGCCGAAGAACGAGATGGCAACGAACAGGTGAGGCCAGGTGAACGAACCGACGCGCTCGGGCAGCTCGGCGCGGGCGAAGCGCCGGAGCGCTACGACGCCGCCGACCACGATGGCGTAGATCGGCACGAGCTTCAGCGTCGACAACCCGCGGCCCCATGCGCTCGCGTCGCCGACGGTGTCGAGGAACGACGCGAGAACCGTGATGATCGCGCCGGCGAGCAACACCGACTCCGCCGTGGTGGGACGAGGATTCGCCACGGTTCCTCCCGCTCGGGTCCCGAGTAGTGAAACATTCCTGTGATGGCGAATCGGCGGATGGATATCGGGAGTCGACAGGCGAAAATCGGCGCAAAGGCGTCCACTACGGTGAGGCGCATGCGCATCGGGGTCCTCGCATCCGGCAGCGGGACGATCCTGCGGGCGCTCCTCGGGCGCGGGCTGCCCGATCGCGGTGCTGGTCGTGGACCGGCCTTGTGGAGCGATGCAGATCGCGGCCGATGCCGGCGTCGCAGTCGAGCTCGTCGAGCGCACGACGTTCGGTCCCGACTTCGATCGAGTCGCCTACACGCACGACGTGATCGACGCGTTGCAGCGACACGACGCCGACCTCGTGGCGATCGCCGGGTTCGGCACGATCCTGTCGAAGCCGTTCGTCGACGCCTTCGGCGGTCGCGCGGTGAACACGCATCCGTCGCTGCTGCCGGCGTTCAAGGGTTGGCATGCGGTGCGCGACGCGCTCGAGCACGGGGTGAAGGTCACGGGCTGCACCGTGCACCTCGTCACCGCCGAGGTCGACGACGGGCCGATCCTCGCCCAGGAGGCCGTGCCGGTGCTCGACGGCGACACCGAAGCGACGTTGCACGAACGCATCAAGGAGGTCGAGCGCACGCTCTATCCCGACGTCATCGAGGGGCTCGCGGCGCAATGAGGACCACGATCAAGCGAGCGTTGGTATCGGTCTACGACAAGACCTACCTGCCCGAGTTCGCAGCGGGGCTCCACGACCTCGGTGTCGAGCTGGTGTCGTCGGCGAGCACCGCGGCGGCGATCGAAGCGGCCGGCCTGCCGGTGACCCGGGTCGAGGACGTCACGGGCATGCCCGAGATGCTCGACGAGCGGGTGAAGACCCTGCACCCGAAGATCCACGGCGGGCTGCTCGCCGACCGGGCCAAGGACTCGCATCTCGCCGACCTCGAACGGCACGAGATCGCACCCTTCGATCTCGTCGTCTCGAACCTCTACCCCTTCCTCGAGCGGCCGGGCATCGACACCATCGACATCGGCGGCCCGGCGATGGTGCGTGCCGCGGCCAAGAACCACGCGTGGGTCACGGTCGTGACGAGCCCCGCGCAGTACGGCGCGCTGCTCGACGAGTTGCGCACGCACCACGGCAACGTGAGCGAGCAGACCCGACGCGCGTTCGCGCTCGAAGCGTTCGCGCACACGGCTGCGTACGACGCCGCGATCGTCCAGTGGCTCCAAGAGAGCGAGTCCCTCCCGAAGCACCTGGTGATCGCGCTCGAACGCACCGACGAGGACGCTTCGCTACGGCGAGAACCCGCATCAACACGCGGCGCGTTACCGCCGGCGCGGGACCACGAGTTGGTGGGACACCCTCACGCAGCACGGCGGTCTCGCGCTGTCGTACCTCAACCTCTACGACACCGACGCGGCGTGGAAGCTCGTTCACGACCTCGGCGCCGGTCCTGCGTGCGCGATCATCAAGCACGCGAACCCGTGCGGAGTCGCGGTCGCGAGCACGCTGCCTGATGCGTACCGACGCGCGCTCGAATGCGACGAACGATCCGCGTTCGGCGGCATCGTCGCGCTGAACCGGCCGATCGACGCGGAGACGGTCGCACGGATGGTCGGAGGGCCGCAGGCCGACGTCGTCATCGCACCCGGATACGAGCGCGATGCGATCGCGGCGCTGCAACAGAAGCGGAGGAACACGCGGTTGCTCGAGGCGACGGCGCCCGGCGGCGAGTCGCTCGACTTCCGGCAGCTGTCCGGCGGCTTCCTCGTGCAATCCCCGCACGCGTTCGTCGCCGGCCGCGACGATTGGCGGGTCGTCACGAAGACCGCACCGACCAGTGAGCAATGGCGCGACCTCGAGCTCGCGTGGCGGATCTGCGGCCACGTGAAGTCGAACGCGATCGTCCTCGTGAAGGACGGCCAGGCCGTCGGCATCGGCGCGGGCCAGCAGAACCGCGTCGAGTCGGGTGAGATCGCGGCGAGGAAAGCGGCCGGGAGGGCGGCGGGCGGGGCGTGCGCGAGCGACGCGTTCTATCCGTTCCCCGACGGCGTCGAGGCCGCGGCCGCCGCGGGCGTGGCCGCGGTCATCCAACCGGGCGGCGGACGGGGCGACGATGCGATCATCGAGACCGCCGACGAGCTCGGGCTGGCGATGGTGTTCACCGGCGAGCGGCACTTCTTCCACTGATGGTCTGCGATCCTCCTCGACGGCAACGCGTTCCTCGACCACGTGAAGGCACGAGTTGCGCGAGCGGGTCAAGGCACTCGGCGAACGCGGCGTCACGCCCGGGCTCGGCACGATCCTCGTCGGCGACGACCCCAACAGCGCGGCGTACATCCGAGGCAAGCGAGCCGACTCGGCCGATGTCGGGATCGAGTCGTTCCACGTCGAGCTGCCCGCGACCGTCGACGCAGGCCGAAGTGCTCGCCGCCATCGCACGACTTCAACGACGAACCCGGCGCGTCGACGCGTTCCTCGTGCAGCTCCCGCTGCCTGCCGGCCTCGACGACCAGGCCGCGCTGGACGCGATCGACCCGACCAAGGACGCCGACGGTCTGCACCCGGTCAACCTCGGCCGGCTCATGATCGGTGCCGTGGCCCGCGGCCGTGCACGCCGCTCGGCATCCAGGCGCTGCTCGTGCACCACGAAGTCCCGATCGAACGCCGGCACGTCGTGATCGTCGGACGCGGGTTGACGATCGGCCGGCCGCTCGCGGTGTTGCTGTCGCTCAAGGAACCGAACGCCAACGCCACGGTCACGCACTGTCACACCGGTACCGACGACCTCGCCGGCTACACGCAGAACGGCCGACATCCTGATCGCGGCCGCCGGTGCGCCCGAGCATCATCACCCCCGACATGGTGAAGCCGGGCGCCGCGGTCGTGGGTGCCGGCATCACGATGGACGGCCGCCGGATCGTCCCCGACGTGACGAGGCGTGCGCGGACGTCGCGGGCTGGATCACGCCCCGGATCGGCGGCGTCGGCCCGACGACCCGGGCGATGTTGCTGCGCAACACTGTCGATGCCGCCGAGCGGCGCCGCCGGCATCGAGAGCACACCGTGAACGGCACGGAACCGAACGGTGCGCCGCGGTGCACGGTGTGCGGGACGCCGGTCGCGCGCCACGGCCGCTCGCTGCCCGCAGTGCGGTCTCTCACATCCCGGCCCGGGTGTCTGGCGCGCGGCGGGCTGTGGGCGGTCGCGCTCCTCATCGTCGTGTGCTGGGCCGCGGCGCTCGCCGTCATCGCCGGCGCCCGCTGACCCTGCTCCGGCTCGGCGGCAAGCGCCGCCGCGTCCGCGAGGATGCTGACCGTGCTGCTCGCCGAGCTCATCGTCCGGCACACCCGCCGGCACATGCCGACGCGACGCGTCGCGCTCGATCAGGTCTACCTGCCCACGTCGGGATCGGCGCACGGTGCCGCGCTCGATCGCCGCGCTCGTCGCGACCAGCCTTCCGTTCGTCCCCGAAGAGCAACGAGAGCTCCTGCCCCGGCTGCTCGACCAGGCACGCGACGGGCTGGCGATCCCGCGCATCGCGTTGCGCCACCGGCTCCAGCACGACACGCACGGGCTCGATCGGTCTCGGCACCGCGTGCTAGGCGAAGACGGCCGGCTCGTCATCGAGATCGATCGGCACGCGTCGGCGACACCGCAGGTGCTCGGCGCGGTCATGGCCGCGGCGGAGCTGCCCGCCTCCGCGGGCGGTCGTGCTGCTCGACACGATCCGTCGGGTCGATCGACGGCCGGTGGGCCGGCCTCGCCGACAACGTGGAGGTCCGCACGTTGTGGGACCGCGTGTCCGACGCCGCCGCCGCTCGCGGGGACGCCGGCAGTGGACTGCGGGCGCGCCACCCGAGGAGGAGGTGTGGCGCGGCATCGCGTCGGAGCAGCGGTGGGCGATGGAAGTGCTCGGCCTGCGCGCCGGGATGGACGTGGAGCGCGACGACGTGAACCGCCGGTTCCGGCGCCTGCTGCGCGACGCGCACCCCGACTCCGGCGGTGCGGTGGCCAAGGCTGCGGGCCGGATCGCCGAGCTCACGAAGGCCCGCGCGATCCTGCTCGACATCGCTGCTGATGGCGTGGCCGCCGAGGGCTAGGCCGGACGAGCCCATTACATTCGAGCGAGCAGTCCGATCGACCGTCCGATCGACCGGAGGAGCCACCGCATGAAGGATCCCGTACGCGTCGCGGTGACGCGGCGCGGCCGGTCAGATCGGCTACAGCCTGCTGTTCCGCATCGCGAGCGGCGACATGCTCGGCGACGACCAGCCCGTCATCCTCTCGCTGCTCGAGATCACGCCCGCGCTGCCGGCGCTGGGCGGTGTCGCGATGGAGCTCGACGACTGCGCGTTCCCGCTCCTCGCCGGCATCGAGCAGTCGGACGATGCCAAGCGGGCGTTCGACGGCGTGCAACTACGCGCTGCTCGTCGGTTCGCGGCCGCGGACCAAAGGGCATGGAGCGCGGCGAGCTGCTCGAGGTGAACGGCGCGATCTTCACCGCGCAGGGCAAGGCGCTCGCGGCCGGTGCGGCCGACGACGTGCGCGTCCTCGTGGTCGGCAACCCCGCCAACACGAACTGCCTCATCGCGATGAACAACGCCGGTTCGATCCCGCGCGAGCGGTTCACCGCGATGATGCGACTCGACCACAACCGGGCCAAGGCGCAGCTCGCCGGCGAAGTGCGACGTGCCGGTCACCGCAGTGACCAACATGACGATCTGGGGCAACCACTCCGCGACGCAGTACCCGGACCTCGTGCACGCGAAGGTCAACGGCACGACCGCGGCGGAGCTCGTCGACGCAGCCGTGGATCGACGACACGTACATCCCGACCGTGCAGCAACGCGGCGCGAAGATCATCGAGGCGCGCGGCGCGTCGTCGGCGGCGTCGGCGGCGAATGCGGCGATCGACCACGTGCGCGACTGGGTGCAGGGCACCGCCGGCGGGCGACTGGGTGAGCATGGGTGTGTGTTCCGACGGTTCCTACGGCGTCCCGGAAGGGCTGATCGCGGGGTTCCCGGTCACGACGAACGCCGGCGCATGGTCGATCGTCGACGGCATCGACATCGACGACTTCTCGCGCGCCCGGATCGACGCCTCCGTCGCCGAGCTCGAGGAGGAGCGGAGCACGGTCCGAGAGTTGGGCCTGCTCGGGTAGACGGCCACCGTGAAAGCACGTCACTGGCGCCAGGACACACCGTACGGCGTGATCACCGTTGTCACCAGCGAGCGCGGCGTCCACGCCATCGGGTTGCCCGACGACGACCTGCTCGATGTGCTCGGCGACACCGAGGCGGCGCGTGACGAGAAGGTCGCGCGCGCCCTCGACCGCTGGTTCCGGGGCCGGTCGCAGCAGCTCGAGGTGCCGCTCGACCTCGACGGCGTCGACGGTTTCCGCCGCACCGTGCTCGAGACGCTGGTACGTGAAGTCGGCTGGGGCGAGACCGTGTCCTACGGCGAGCTCGCCGCGATGGCCGGACGGCCGCGTGCCGCACGCGCGGTCGGGACCGCGATGGCGTCGAACCCGCTGCCGTTCGTGATCCCGTGCCACCGGGTCGTTGCGGCCGGCGGGAAGATCGGCGGCTACGGCGGCGGCCGCAACGCCGTCGCGCTCAAGCGCTCGCTGCTCGCGCGCGAGGGCGTCAGCTTTCCGTGACCGACATCTGAGTCGCGGCGAAGAAGTCGTTGCCCTTGTCGTCGACGACGATGAACGCGGGGAAGTCGCGCACCTCGATCTTCCAGACCGCTTCCATGCCGAGTTCGGGATACTCGAGCACCTCGACGTCGGTGATGCAGTCCTTGGCGAGGCGCGCCGCCGGGCCGCCGATCGAGCCGAGGTAGAAGCCGCCGTGCTTGTGGCACGCCTCGGTGACGACCTTCGAACGATTGCCCTTGGCGAGCATGACGAGCGATCCGCCGTGCTGCTGGAAGAGATCGACATAGGAGTCCATGCGGCCGGCGGTCGTCGGTCCGAACGAGCCCGATGCGTAGCCGGCCGGGGTCTTCGCCGGGCCCCGCGTAGTAGACGCAGTGGTCGCGCAGGTACTGCGGCAATGCCTTCGCCGGCGTCGAGGCGCTCCTTGATCTTGGCGTGCGCGATGTCGCGTGCGACGACCAGAGAGCCGGTGAGCATCACGCGGGTGCGCACCGGATACTGCGACAAGCGTGTTGCGGATCTCGTCCATCGGCTGGTCGAGGTCGATCGCGATTGCCGGACTGCCTTCGAGCTCGTCCTCGGTGACGTCGGGGAGGTACTTGGCGGGATCGGTCTCGAGCTGCTCGAGGAAGACGCCGTCGGCGGTGATCCTGCCGAGCGACTGTCGGTCGGCCGAGCACGACACCGCCAGGGCGACCGGGCACGACGCCCCGTGGCGCGGGAGGCGGATGACGCGCACGTCGTGACAGAAGTACTTGCCGCCGAACTGCGCGCCGATACCGAACTGTTGCGTGAGCGCGAGGACCTGTTGCTCGAGCTCGATGTCGCGAAAGCCGCGGCCGAGGTCGTTGCCGTCGCGTGGGAGCGTGTCGAGGTAGCGCGCCGACGCGAGCTTGGCGGTCTTCAACGCGAACTCGGCGGAGGTTCCGCCGATGACGAGCGCGAGGTGGTACGGCGGGCACGCGGCCGTACCGAGCGTTCGCAGTTTCTCGTCGAGCCAGCGCAGCAGCGACTCCGGGATTGAGGAGCGCCTTGGTCTCCTGGAACAGCAGGCTCTTGTTCGCGGAGCCGCCGCCCTTGGCCATGAACAGCAGCTTGTACTCGTCGCCGCTCGACCGCCTCGATGTCGATCTCGGCCGGGAGGTTCGTGCCGGTGTTCTTCTCGGTATACGTATCGAGTGGCGCGAGCTGTGAGTAGCGGAGGTTGTCGTCGGCGTACGTGCGGAACACTCCGCGCGCGATCGCCTCGCGGTCGCCGCCGCCCGTGAGGACCAGCTCGCCCTTCTTGCCCTTCACGATCGCGGTGCCGGTGTCCTGGCACGAAGGCAGCACCCCGCCCGCCGCGATGCACGCGTTCTTCAGCAGTTCCAACGCGACGAATCGATCGTTCGGAGACGCCTCGGGATCATCGAGTATCGCTGCGAGCTGCGCGAGGTGGCCGGGTCGAAGCAGGTGCGCGATCTCGTGCATCGCGGTGCGGGTCAGCAGCGTCAGCGCCTCGGGATCGACCTCGAGAAAGCGGCGGCCGCCGGCATCGAACGTGGTCACGAAGTCGTTGGTGAGCAAGCGGTACGCGGTGTTGTCGGCGCCCAGCGGCAACATGTCCTGGTAGGCGAATGCGGCCATGCGGAGACCGTACCGTGCAGGGAAGCCGAATCTTGAAGGAGGCCTGATGCCCGACGACGAGGCCGGAAGTCGCCGGAGGAGTTTCGCCCAGAGGAGTTTCGCATCGAGCACGACTCGATGGGCGAGGTGCGGGTTCCCGCCGACGCGCACTGGGGTGCGCAGACCCAGCGCGCGATCGAGAACTTCCCCGATCTCCGGGCTGCCGATCGCGCCGTCGCTGGTTCGTGCACTGGCGATGATCAAGGCCGATGCCGCGCGCGTGAACAGCGGGTTGCGCGACGTTCCGCAGGTGTCGAAGTCGGTCGGCAACGCGATCGCAGCCGCCGCCGACATGGTCGCCGGCGGGACCTTCGACGAGCACTTCCCGATCGACGTGTTCCAAACCGGTTCGGGTACGTCGTCGAACATGAATGCCAACGAAGTGATCGCGCACCTCGCCTCCGAGGCGCTCGGTGAGCCAGTGCACCCGAACGATCAGGTCAATGCGTCGCAGTCATCCAACGACGTCTTCCCCTCCGCGGTCCACCTCGCGGTCGCGCTCGGCATCGAACGCGATCTGCTGCCGGCCTGTGAGTTGCTCCACAAGTCACTGCGTCGGAAGCAGCGCGCCTTCGCCAAGGTGGTCAAGTCCGGTCGTACGCATCTGATGGATGCGACGCCGGTGACGCTCGGTCAGGAGTTCGGCGGGTACGCGACCCAGATCGAGGACGGCATCACGCGGCTTCGGGACACGCTGCCGCGGGTGTGCGCGCTGCCGCTCGGCGGCACCGCCGTCGGCACCGGAATCAACGCGCCGAAGCGGTTTGCGGGCCTTGTGATCCAACGGCTGGCCGCACAAACCGGGTTGCCGCTCACGGAAGCGCGCGATCACTTCGCCGCACAAGGTGCGCGCGATGCGCTCGTCGAGTGCAGCGGTCAGCTCCGCACCCTCGCCGCTTCGCTGTTCAAGATCGCAAACGACATCCGGCTCATGGGGAGTGGGCCGCGCACGGGCTTGGCCGAGATCCGGCTCCCGGATCTGCAGCCGGGCTCGTCGATCATGCCGGGCAAGGTGAATCCCGTGATCCCCGAAGTCGTCACCCAGGTCGTCGTGCAGGTGTTCGGCAACGACACCGCTGTCGCCTTCGCGGGTTCGCAGGGCCACTTCGAGCTCAACGTGTTCGTGCCGGTGATCGCTCGCAACCTGCTCGAATCGATCCAGCTTCTCAGCTCGGCGTGTGAAGTGTTCGCGGCGCGTTGCATCGACGGCATCGAAGCCGACATCGAGCGCGCCAGGGCGTTCGCCGAGTCCTCGCCGTCGATCGGCACCGCGCTCAATCCCTACCTCGGGTACGAAGTCGCGGCCGAGATCGTGAAGGAAGCGACGAAGACCGGCCGCTCCGTGCGCGACGTCGTCAAGCGCCGCAAGCTCATGACCGACGACGAGCTCGACCACGCGCTCGATGTGATCGCGATGACCCGCGGGGGCATCTCGTAGTCGGCCGGTAGCGTCACCGCCCATGGCGTCACACGGCTCGAAGCGAGCGATCATCGCCGCGTTCCTCGCGAACCTGGGCATCGGAATCGCCAAGTTCGCCGGCTTCCTGCTCACCGGCGCCGCGTCGCTCCTGGCCGAGGCGATCCACTCGTTCGCCGACACCGGGAATCAGGGACTGCTGCTCTACGGCTCGCAGCGCCGCCGAAAGGCCCGCCGACGACGAGCACCCGTTCGGGTACGCGAACCGCCGCTACTTCTGGGCGTTCATCGTCGCGCTCGTGCTGTTCAGCATGGGCGGCCTGTTCGCGATCTACGAGGGGATCGAGAAGCTCCGGCATCCACACGAGCTCGAGAACATCGGCATCGCGATCGGCATCCTCGTGTTCGCGATCCTGCTCGAGCTGTGGTCGTTCCGAACCGCGCTCGTCGAGACCAACCGGGCACGCGGCCGCCAGACGATCTGGCGATACATCAGGCGATCGAAGGAGCCCGAGCTGCCGGTCGTGCTGCTCGAGGACTCCGGCGCCCTCGTGGGGCTGATGATCGCGGTGTTCGGGGTGCTCATGGCGCACGTGACCGGCGAGCCCCGCTGGGACGCGGCCGGCAGCCTCGCGATCGGCATCCTCCTGGTCGTGATCGCGCTCTTCCTCGCGCAGGAGATGGCGAGCCTCCTGCTCGGCGAAGCCGCATCATCCGAGGACATCGACGCGATGAAGGGCGCGATCGCGGCACATGAACGTGTGCTCAGGATCATCCACCTTCGCACCGAGCACATCGGCCCGGAAGACATCGTCTGTGCAGCCAAGCTCGAGTTCGAGCACACGATGACGATGGTGCAGCTCGCCGACGAGATCAACGCGGTCGAAGCGAGCATCCGCGCCGCGGTCCCGGCTGCGCATCACATCTTCATCGAGCCCGACGTGTACCGCGCCTGAGCGAACGAACAGCTTTTTGCGACAGAACTCGCGCCATAGCAGCGAGACTTGTCGCTAAAACCTCGTCGGGCTCGTCTTCGCGGCGTCGCCCGAGGGCAACGAGCAGGTCCTCGTGCGCCATCATCCACACCGTGTGGTACGAGTCGATGCGGGGCGAGGTGAACCACTCGGTTTCGCCGTTGTCGACGTGCTCCAGCGCCGCGCGCAGCCGGCGAGGGTACGCGTCGAAGCGATCGAGTGCACGGCCGACGCGGCGCAGGACCGGCGCGGCGCGCTCGTCGAGCGCGCGCAAGCGATCGATGACCGACCAGTCGTACGCGACATCTCCGTGGTCGTTGGGCACGTTGCCCGGCCGGACCTGCCAGTCGTGACACAGCCGGAGGAACTCCGCGTTCAGCGGCAGGAACCGTTCGTAGGCGCGGGTCACCGCTTCCTCGGTTTCGGTGCCCGCAACGACACGCGCCCAAGCGTCGTGGAGCGCGCGGCCTTCGGGTGTGATCCGCACCGACTCGCGCACGGTTGCGACCAGCCCGGCCGCGGCGAGCTGCGTCGCGACCACCGCGCGGTCCGAACCGTCGTCGACCGGTACGAGGCCGCGGAGGCACACTTCGTGCAACAGGGCGTATCCGTCGTCGGAAAGACCCTCGTCGGGAGGCACGGCGCCGGATCGTACCGGGTTAGATTCCGGCCGTGACCGACGACGGAACCGATCTGGGCAGCGGCGTCCGCGTGTTCGCGGCAGGCGCGGTGAGCGGTACATGGCGTCGCCTGTCGGCGCCCGATGATGTGCTCGCGTTGATGGACTCCACGGCCGAAGGTGTCGTCGCGTGCGTGGCCGACGCCGGCGCGACGTTCCTCGCGCCGATCTTCGACGAGTTGGCTGCGGTCGTGTGCCTCTCGGGAACACCGCAGTCGCACATCGGCATCGTGAGTCGCGAGTACCAGGTGCCGTGTGTCATGTCGATGCAGTTCGTCGGGCCCGAACCGGCCGACGGAGATGTCGTCGAGGTCGACTGCAGCTCCGAGCCCGGCGTCGTCCGGCGGGTGTCGTGAGCGCTCCGCTCGGCGCCGGTTGGGACCGTGACCGGCTCAACGCGTGGCTGCGATACCACAGCGAGATCTCCTACACGCTGACCATGCAACGCACCGCGCTCGAGTCCGCGTTGATTCCCGTGACCGCCTACATCGTGGTCGCGTGCGTCGAGTGCTACCGCCGATATCCCGAGATGGTGCAGGAGATCAACGCCGCCATGCCCGCCGAGGAGATCGGTCGCGCCGGCCACGCGTTCGCCAACCAGATCGACCCGGTGCGCCTCTGGGCGGTCCCGAACTTCACGTTCCTCGGCCGCACCGTGCTCGCGGGCGCCGGCGTCATCGACACCGACACGGTCTTGGACCGGCTCGCGCCCGTCGTCGACTTCTGGGAGCGCGCGGCAGGTGCGTACCGCTTCGACGACGGCACCCACCAGGCCGCGGACGCCGACGGGCGCGCCACGCCGTACCGCGAGCACGTCGCGAAGATCGCGAACGGCTGCCGGCCGGTGGACGACGACGCGTCGCGTGCTCGCATGTCGCGCCTCAACGCCCTCGTGACGTCCTATCTCTTCCTGCTGTGGTTCGACACCCGGTCGGGATATCAGGACACCGGTCCGTACGAGCTACCCGATGGTCGCGTGATGCTCCTGCGTTCGTTCAACCGGCTCCGCGAATCGCATTTCCCGTGGAACGCGGCGGTCGCGTCGGAGCTCCCGTATGCGGACGTGCTCGCGGCGTTCGTCCTCGAGGGCGTCGATCTGCGGGTGACCGACTTCGGGACCTCGGTGACGCGACCCGAGGACTACCTCCCGCACGTCGTCGAGTTCGGGCTGTTCGACATCGCAAGCGGTGACCCCGTGCCGATCGACGACGCCGGCGCCGATGCGCTCTCGGTCGGGGCCAAGAGCGCCCAGCGCGCGTTGTACCGCATGATCGCGGCGATGGACCGGCGGGCCAAGATCAACGCCGGCGCGTACGTGTACTTCACCTTCCTCCGCCCGTTCGCGGAGGTGGCCGGCGTCGAGCTCGACTGGACCGTGCCACGCGACAGCCTCGACCTGTATCCGCTGCTCGAACTGATCGAAGGCGGCGCACCGCAGATCGAACAGGAACCCTCGACCTACTACCCGCCGGTTCCGTGATGAGCGAACTCGTTCAGGACGAGTTGTCTCGTTCAGGTTGACAGCCGCTGACGGGCGGCGCGCTCGGCGACGATCGGCACGAACGTCTGAATGCGTGCGGTACGCCACTTCGCGAGCTCGTCTCGGACCGTCCGCTCGACGTCGGCTCGAGGTCGGCCGAGCAGCACGGCGAGTCGTTCGGCGATGTCGCGCACCATCGCTTCGTCGCGCGTCACGTTCGTCGTGCCGCGCGGCTGTTTGGGTCATGGCGCCCACCAAGTTCGTCGAATCACAACGATCCGAATCACAGCGTCCAACTCACAGCGGTCCAAACCTTGGTGGTCAGCGCCGCTGTGCTGGGCGGCTGCGCAACGACGCTGACCACGATGCACAAGCAACTCGGATGCACAAGCAACTCGTTGCGACCAGCACAGCCGACACTCCGCGAAAGACGAGTCGTCCCTTTTGGCTACTGCCTCTACGACGATCGGCGGAGACGGGTGCCGTCGCCCTCGTCCACGATTCGCGGGTCGCACGGCGGAGTTGTGCCCGGCGGCCAGCTGGCAGCTCGACGTCGAGGATGGGCATGCGAGAAGTCGACACCGACAGTTACGCGTCGCGAGTGCACGGCACGCGCGTCGTGCGGGACCTGGATCGACAACAGTGGTCGGCGTTCGTCGATCATCACCCGGATGGCACGATCTTCCACACGCCGGAGATGTACCGCGTCTTCGAGAAGACGCGCCGGCACCGTCCGGCAGTGTTGGCCGCGCTCGACACGGACGGGGAGATCGCGGCGCTCATGACGCCCGTGGAGATCACGACCCTGGCGGGCCCGTTTCGTGCCTTGACGACTCGGACGATCTCCTTCGGCGGTCCGCTCGTGGTGACGGGGCCCGAGGCACCCGACGCGTTGGCGGCACTCCTCCGGTCGTTCAAGCGCGACACCGGGAGAACGACGCTCTTCACCGAGTTCCGCAACCTCAGCGAGACTTCGGCGCTCGGACCCACGCTCACCGCGTGCGAGTTCCGCCACGAGCCGCACCTCAACTTCCTCGTGGATCTGACGCTCGACGAGCAGGCGCTGTTCAAGCGGATCAAATCGAGTGCTCGGCGGAACATCCAGAAGGCGCGGCGGCTCGGTGTCACCGTGTCGGAGGCACAGGACGCGAGCGATCGGGGAGCGGGGTACGAGGTGCTCCGGGACGTGTATTCGCGGCTCCGGGTCCCGCTCCCGGATCAGTCGATCTTCGACGCCGCGCACGAGGTGCTGGGCCCGCTCGGCCGGTACCGCATGCTGCTGGCCAAGATCGATGATCAGACGATCGGCGTGATGTGCCTGTTGCTGTACAAGGACGTTGTCTATTACTGGTACACCGGGACACTGCGAGAGCACGCCGAGTGTCGGGCGGGCGACCTGCTCGTCTGGCACGCCATCGAGCTCGGACACGCACGCGGGTGCCGGCTCCTCGACTTCGGTGGGGCGGGGAAGCCCGACGAGCCGTACGGAGTGCGCGACTTCAAGGCGAAGTACGGCGGAAGTCTCGTCGATTTCGGCCGCGACACCTGGGTGCCGGCGCCCGGCCGCCTTCGATTCGTGACCATGAGCTACGAGAAGGTGCGGCGGTTCCTGTGAACAGCGGTGACGTCACGGCGAACCGTCCGATCTTCGTCGTCGGCTCAGTCCGCTCGGGCACCACGTTGCTGCGCTACATGCTCTGCAGCCATCCCCGGATCTATCTGACACCTGAGTCCAACTTCATCGTGCGCTGCTTCGGGCGCAGGCCGACAGGAGAGCTCGGCGAAGCGCGTGCGCGGCGCATCCTCGAGGAGCTGGCCGAACACAAGCCGTTCTGGCGCGATTGGAAGGGCGCGCGTCCGAATGTGCACGAATTGCTCGACGGCGTGCCCCGACCGACACCCGAGTCGTTCCTCAGCGCGCTCTACACGAGGTACGCCGCCCAGCACGACGCGGTTCGTTGGGGGGACAAGACACCCGGATACCTGGCCCACCTCGACGTCATCTCGACCATCTTTCCCCGGTCGCAGATCGTGCATGTGATCCGAGATGCTCGCGACGTCGCGGCGTCTTCGCTCGAGAACTACCGCGGCCGCCGCTTCTTCTACATGGACGCCTACTACGCGGCCCGCTCGTGGCGCGAGCAACTCGGTCGTGGAATCGAAGTCGGGCGCGCGCTGCCGTCCGACCGGTATTGCGAGATTCGTTACGAGGACCTCACGACGCACACCGAATCGGCGCTGCGCGGCCTGTGCGAGTTCCTCGGCGAGGAGTACGACCCACAGATGGTGGCGCCGCACGTCGAAGCCGGACGTCACCACCACTCTCAGGGCATTCACCGCAATGTGCGCAAGCCGGTGACGACTGTGAGTGCAGGCCGGTGGCGTCGAGATCTCGCACCGTCCGATCAGCGGCTCGTCCAGCCGGTGGTGGCCGACCTCCTCGCCGAGCTCGGCTACGGACTCGACGAGCTCGGGCCGCCGACGACATCCGAGCGGCGTCGAACGGCCGCGCTGCACACGAAGTACACCGTCGTCGATGCCGGCCGACGAGCGCTCGGATCGCTGGGCGTGACAAATCCCACCCGACTCCTGCGCCGGTTGCCGAGGGCGTCGCTCGACTCCAGCGTTGCGGAAGCGAAAGCGAGCGTCCGCGCATGAGCTCCATGACGTTCCGCGCGCTCGAGGCGGCCGAGTACGCATCCTGGTTCTCCGCGAACTCCGCCTCGTTGCCCCAACGTTCCCCCTTCCACCATCCCGCGTGGCTCGATGCGGTTTCTCAGGGAACGGGGTTCGAGGTCCGCTTCATCGCCGTCGTGGACGGCAGCGAGATCGTCGGGGCGGTTCCCGGATTTCTCACGCAGCGGGGCCCGCTCCGGCTCTTCGGGTCACCATTGCGCGGGACGATGACGTCCTACCTCGGTCCGCTGTCACTCGACCCGAACTTCTCCGGCGACGCGGCCAGAGAGGTGATGATCGCCTGCGCCGATTTCGCACGGCGCCGATGGTGGACGCCGTACGCACAGTTCACGACCCGAGACGCCACCCCCGAAAAGGCACCGCTGCCCGCCGGATGGCACGAACAGCGCCCCGGGAGCTACCGGCTCGACCTCGGCCCCGGTGAGGACGCACTGTTCGCGCAGCTGAAATCGAGTTGCCGGCGCAATGTCCGCAAGGCGGCACGGGAAGGCGTCGAGGTCGTCGCGTTCGACGATGCCGCGCGATTCCACGCGATCCTCGTCGAGACGTTTCACCGGCACGGTTCATCGAACTGGCATCCGCCGAAGTTCTTCAGCGCGATCATCGGGCTCGCCGCGCACGATCTCTTGCACGCTTGGGCGGCGCAGTACCAAGGACAGACGATTGCGGCGGGTTTGTTCCTCCACGACGACCGTGAGATGCATTTCCTCAGCGGCGCGTCCCTGCCGAAGTTCGGATCGCTCCCGACGAGCTACCTCCTCCACTGGCACGCGATCTCCACGGCTGCGCGCGAGGGGCTGAGCGTGTTCAACTCCGAGGCGAGTCGCATCCCGAGCATCGATTCGTTCAAGGAAAGCTTCAACCCGGTGCTGGAACGGCGCAGCACGCTCATCCATGCCCCGGGCGGACTCTGGGCCACGCGCCGGTCGTTCATCAAATGGACCAAGACCATCCGACGGGTGCGCAGCCGCGCCGCCGCGCGAGTTGCGAACGCCTCTTAGCCCGACTCGGAAGTAACGCGGCACCTTCAAGTGGACAGAGAAATTGACGTGGAGTGAAATCTTGGGGTGGCGCGCGCGCTCAATTCCGTAGAGAATCCCATGGGGCTGAGCGGGAACTGGGGGGTACGGGCGAGGACGGGCTGCCGGAACGTGGAAGTGCGCGCGTTGGACGCGTGCTGACGATTTGGCGCCGCATGCCGGCCAATCACGGTCGCGGCGGCATCGGAGCGCAATCGTGAGCGCATTCGTGCGCGGACACGGGCCGGGGATGAAACGAGCGTGCGCGCGGGAAACGCGCGCTCATTCCAAGGAGGACAGAGTGTCCACACACATCTTCGTACGTCACCGTGAGGGCTTCGTGGCGGATGCGCTCCAGTCGTATCTCGAGGACGAGGGATATCACGTGACCGTGCCCAACGGATTCGATGCTGTCGTCAAACACTCCCAACCCGCCGACACGTGCTTGGTCGACATGGGGGTCTCGGGCGCGAGCGCGGGCATCCGACGCGTCGTCACCATGGAGCAACCGCCGCGTGTCGTAGCCCTCGTCGACAACGAGCGTCACATCGCCCTGGCGCTCGATTCGGGCGCCAACGCGTGTGTCACTGCCGCCGACGGCCTCGAGCGCCTCAGCCACATACTGCGCAGCGAGATCGTCATGACGTCGCGAGAAACCGCCGCCGTTGCGCAGCGCGCGCTCGATCGAGTTCCCAAGCCTCGCTCGGCCTACCACCTCACCGCACGCGAAATCGACGTTCTGGCCGGGCTGGTGCGCGGAGAGAGCACCAAGGCGCTCGCGGCAGCGTATGAGCGTCAGGCCGGCAACCGCCCGAACCCACGTGCAGCACGTTCTGGCCAAGCTCGGCGTCCACAGCCGCTTGCAGGCGGTCGCGTTCGTCATCGAGCACCCGATCAGCTCCATGAGCGAGGCGACGTGCGCCGAGGACGACGAGGTCGCAGTCAGCTGAACGGCAAGCTTCCCGCGTTCCCGAGCTTCCCGTCGGCCGAGATTCCCGGCGGGTTCTCAGGCTGAGGGGACGCTGCTCCGACGCAACGCGACGCTGACGGCTTCCAAGCTCGAGTGGACCTCGAGCTTGGCGAGGATGTTGCGCGTGTGCGTCCGCACAGTGCCCACGGAAACCATGAGGTCGCGTGCGATACGCGCGCGGTCGCACCCTGCGCTCAAGCCGTCGAGCACTTCACGTTCGCGGTCGGTCAGACGAGCGAGCCGCTGATCGAACTCGTTGGGAGCCGGTGCCGACACCCGCAACTCGCGCAGTACCGGGCCCAGCAGGTGACTCTCGAGCCACCCACTGCCCGTGCACACCGCGACAACCGCCGCGGCGAGATCCGTCGCCGAGCTCTGGGTCGTGACAACGCCGCGTGCGCCCGCCCTGATCGCTCGGATCGCACCCTCGCCGTCGTCTTGGCCGATCAGCGCGATGACCCGGACCGGAGGGTCCTGATCCGCCAGCGTCGCGACGAAGCGCAACGCGGACGGCTGTTGCGATTCGGTCTGGGCAACTGCGACATCCGGGCCGAGCGCCTTCACGACGTTCATCGCCCCGGCCTCGTCGACGGCGACGCCGACGACGCGAACCGAATCCTCGGCGTCGAGCCGGCGCGCGACCGCCTCGCCTGCGACGCGGTGCGGGTGCACAACCAAAATCCTTGCGACTCTCACGGACCCTCGCCCCCCACGGCGCATTCCAATGAAAAGGAGTCACCCGGTCCGTGCATCGAACCGCCCTCGATGACCCGCCGTTTCCTCGATGTTCTAGACGGAACACCCAGGGCGTGTCTACGCCGTCTGCGGTATTTGGTCTCCCCCATCCGCGTCGGCTCTCCGTCGGCGCACACTCGGCTTCTCGCGCGATCGGCGTACTCCAGGTCCGCGCCGCGCCCGATCTCTTTCCGATTGCCGCTTGCAAGGTTGGTGCGGTCGCCATCGGTGGGGATCGGGCAGGGGAACAGCGTGTGGGGTATGCGGCAAACAGACCGGGTTCGAGCAGGCCGGGTTGTCGACTGGGGTAGCGGGACCGCGGCCGCCGACGTCGAGCCGTCTGTGGACGTCTCGGGCTACCCGCGCGGCACGCTCGACGCGGTTGCCGAGGTGCTCGATGCGCTCGCCGATGCTCGAATCTCGTACTGCGCGTGGAAGAGCAACGAGCACCTCGATGCGGCCTTGGCGGGCCAGACCGACCTCGATCTGCTCGTCGATCGGGCCGACGCCGCCGTGCTCGCCGACGTGTTCGGGCGGCACGACATCAAACGAATCCTGCCCCCGCCCGACATGTGCCATCCGGCCACTGAGCACTTCCTCGGTTTCGACCGACCTTCCGGCGAGCTGTTCCATCTGCACGTGCAGTACCAACTCGTGCTGGGCCAGAAGTACATCAAGAACTACACGATCCCGTTGGAGCGACAGTTCCTGCAATCGGTCTCGTTTCTGCACGGTGTCCCGGTGCCGAGGCCGGAGCTCGAGCTCGCCGTTCTCGCGACACGCGCGCTGTTGAAGTACCGCGTCCGCGATGTCGTCAAGGACGTGTTGCGCATTCGGTCGCCCGGCGTGCCCGCGGAAACGCGCCAGGAGATCGAGTGGCTCGAAGCCCGGACAACGATCGCACGGGTTCGCGTTGCCGTCGAAGAACACCGCGACGTCCTCCCGCCCGATCCGATCTGCACGTTCCTCGAACGACTCGGGACCGAGCCCCGGTCAGGCCTCTTGTTCCTGCGGCTTCGTTCCCAACTCCGCCGCGCGTTGCGTCCCTTCCGACGACGTCGCTCCGGAGCTGCGCTGCTCGCCTACGCGCGGGCCGGTTGGCGTCGGCGGCAGCACCTTTCGATCCACCGGCCCGATGTCCGCATGGCGCCGCAGAGCGGCGGTGCAACGATCGCGCTCGTTGGTTCGGACGGGTCCGGCAAGTCGACGACGGCCGGTGCTCTGGACGGCTGGTTGGGATGGAAGCTCCAGACCGGTGTCCGCTACATGGGGAGCAAGGCTCCCTCGCAACGCAGTCGCCTGCTCTACGTCGGTTTCCGGGCGCTCCGGCGCACCCATCGGGCAACGGCCGACCGACTCGGACCGGGCTCGCGACGAGCGCGTCCGGTGGCCGAGGCACGAGACGTTCTCCATGCCTTGCACTACCTCTCCATCGGCCGCGATCGGGCGCGTCGCTATCAGCGCGCACTCGCCGACGCCCGAGCCGGGCAGGTCGTCATCTTCGATCGATTTCCGATGGAAAGTTTGAGCAGCCGACCCGCCGACCGCCTGCTGGACGGGCCGCAGATCGCGAGCGGGTTGCAGCAGCCGGCCGGGCGCCTGGCGCGGAAGTTGGCGCCGATGGAGGAACGACTCTACGAACAGTTCCGGCTCCCGGACCATCTCATCGTGCTGACCGTCGAGCCCGAGATCGCGGTCGCGCGCAAGCCCGATCACGAGCAGGAGGTGCTCCACGCGAAGTGTCGCGCCGCCATCGGCCTCGCCGCGATGGCCGAGTCCCGTCCCGACGTCCACGTGGCGCGTGTGGACGCCAACCGTTCGGCCGACGCGGTGTTGTCGGAGGTCAAGTCGGAGGTGTGGCGTGCACTCTGACGAGCTCGGGCTCGCCGTTGATGGTCATCGAGCTCGTCGGTACCCCTGGCGCGGGGAAGACCACCTTGTCTCGTGAAGTTGTCGATCTGCTACGGCGCGAGGGTGTCGCGGCGTCGACCATCATCGACGCGTCTCGCGGCCACACTCGGCGGACGATCGTCGGCCGTGCACTCGCCGGCTGCGTACCGCGTCGGTGGCGGGCAAGTTCGCTCTGGTTGCTGTTCTACCTCCTGGGTCTGTTGCACGCGATCGCGTTCCTACGCGAACAGCCACGCCTCGGACGACACGTCGTGAAGGCTCTGCAACAGGGCAAGCTGCCTCTCGCGCGACGGATCCACGTGTGGTTCTGGTTCGTTCAGCTCGGAGGCCGACAGCGCTTGCTGAGCGCAACCGCGCGAACAGGAGAAGCGCTGGTCGTCGACGACGGCTTTCTCCACCGCTCCGTGCACCTCTATGCCTCCCGTGTCGACGATCCTTCCGCAACCGAGATCGACGCACTATGTCGATCTCCTGCGAGCGCCGCAGTTGGTGCTCCGCGTCGTCGCGGCCCGCGATACGTGCGACGAGCGAGTGCGCCGACGCGGTCTGTGGCGACACTCTCGAAACATGACGGGCGAGGAGTTGTCGCGGTATCTCGCGAACAGCGACCGCGTCGTCGGCCTCGCCGCGAAGCGGGCACGCGAGCGGGGCTGGATGGTGTTCGACATCGACAACCACGATCGTGCGCCGGCCCAGGCGAGACCGGAACTGTTGCGAGCGCTGCGAGCCAGTTCCGTCTTGTCGAGTGCTCCACTCTCCGGGACGACGGGATCCGTGACGACCGGTTCGGCGTCGTGAACGAGTTGACCCGTCTGCCGCGGGTACCTCGGCCGTCACGCGTGTCTGCCTACTTCGCCGGTCAGCTCGGTCCTCCTGTCATCGACCGGGCGACCGTCACCGACATCCTCGAGTGCTACGGCATTCGCACCGGCAGGGCCGTCACGCAATCTCCGGCTCGCCCGCCGCAGTCTCAACGTCGCGGTTGCGACGCCATCGGGCAAACGGGTCCTCAAGCTGTACCGACCGCAGTGGAAGCCGGCGACGGTCGAGTACGGGCACTCGATCCTCGTCCGGCTCGAAGAGCAGAACGTGCCCGCCGTCCGTCTCAGCCGCACGACCGACGGTGCGACGTACGTCACCCGACAGGATCGCGTGTTCGCCGTGTTCGACTTCGTGCCCGGGGTCAACTACTCGCTCAACTTTCTGCGTCGTCCGGACCGGCTGCGGCTGACGGTCATCGCGGGCCAGACCCTGGCGAACCTCCATCTCTTCCGTCGGCGAGTTCACCCCCGCCGGTGAGCACCACATGGGTTTGGTCTCCGCGACCGGGCCCGGCGTCGTGACATCGCGTGGCACGCCGCCAAGCTCGACGAGCTCGGCGCCCGGACCGCGAACCTCGCCGATGCCGACGCGCGGAGACGGGCGAAGGACCTCTGCGACCGGTCGACGTGGTTGCTCGACGAGATCGAACGGCTCGACACGGCACTGGACCGGGCCGAGCTCCCGCGGCTCGTAATTCACGGCGACTACGGACTGCACAACCTGATCTTCCAGCCGACCGGTGCGATCCCGGTGGACTTCGAGCTCTCACGGCTGGACTGGCGCATCAACGATCTCGTCTCTGCACTCGGCAAGTACCGGTACCGGTCCGGGCAGTACGACTTCGAATCCATGGACACCTTCATGGAGTCGTACCGTCGCTGCGTTCCCGCTCACGGTGGACGAGCAGACGTTGCTGCCCGACATCTGGCGGCTCTACAAGTTGCAATCCGCAGTGCAGTACTGGAACTCGTACGTCGAGACCGACGGGCCGATCCGGAAGCTCGACTCCGCGCTCGACGCGATCGAACAAGCGCAGTGGGTCACCGAACACCCAGAGGCGATCGAACGCCTCGCCGGCGCGGGCGGGCCGGGCGCACGATGACCCGAGGTCGACCGATCACCGTGCTCCTGGTGACACCGAATCTCGAGATCGGTGGCGCCCAGGAGAACCTGCGCACGATGGCTCGGCACCTCCGGGCAACGGGCGTGCGCACCGTCGTGTGCACGTTCGATGACGGGCCGCTCCGGTCCGAGATCGAGGAGCTCGGGATCCCCGTCGAGATCCTGCCGGCACGCCGGCACGGCGTCTTCGCGCTTCCCGCGTTCGTCCGTGAGGTGTTCGGGACCCGCCGGAAGCTCGTCGCAGCTCCTCGATCGCCACGACGTGGACGTCGTGCAGACGTACGCGACTCGGCACGCTCGATTTCCTCGTTGCGACACTGCGCGGTTCTCGTCGAGTTCAGGTGTGGTGGACGATCCAGAACGTCCAGTTCATGGTTCGACGCGAACACCTGGGACGGCACGGGTGGCTGCTGCGGCCGAAGCTCCTCGCCCACCGCCTTCTGTACCGAGCCGGCGCGCGTCTCGTGAACGGGATCATCGTCGTGTCCGACGACGTCGTGGCCGCGTTCCGCGACGCGGTCGGCTATCGCGGCGACAAGATCCGCGTCGTGCCGAATGCGGCCGACGTCGAGCGTCACTCCGACGTGTCCGACCGCGAGGGTTTGCGTGCGGCGATGGGCATTCGGACCGGGCGATCACGTCATGACGATGGTCGGAACGTTCAAGCGCCAGAAAGGGCACGCGGTGCTGATCGCCGCCCTCGGCGCGATCGCGACCCGAGTGCCTCGGCTTCACGTACTGCTCGTCGGTGAGGGCGAGCTCTCGGACGACATCCGCATGCAGGTCGAAGACGCCGGACTGACGGGTCGCGTGCATTTTCTCGGCAGCCGGCGCGATGTGCCCGCCCTGCTCGCGGCGAGCGATTCGTTCGTTCTCCCGTCCTTGTGGGAGGGGTTGCCGGTTGCCCTGGTCGAGGCCATGGCCAGCGCACTCCCGGTCGTCGCAACCGCGGTGAGCGGAACCCGGCAGGTGATGATCGACGGCGAGACGGGCTTCCTCGTCCCGCCCGACGACGCCCCGGCCCTGGCGCGCGCCATCGTCGAGCTCCTCAGCGATCCGGCGCGTGCCTCGGAGATGGGCGTCGCCGGACGGCGCCGAGTCGTGACCCACTTCGGAGCCGCGGCGCAGGCCGAACATCTCGCCACACTGTTCGGCTTCGACGTGGGCGCCGGCGAACGAACGCGGGCACCTGCCGGCGGCGCACGGGTGGCCGTGTGATGACAACATCGAGCGGGCCGGGCCCGATCTTCGTCAGCGGACCGAGCCGCTCGGGGAAGACGCTGATGAGCGTCATCCTCTCTTCGCACTCGCGCATCGTGGTCAGCCGCCGGACCGACATGTGGCCGCGCTTCTACCAACGGTTCGGAGACCTCGAACAGCGAGACAACTTCGAACGATGCCTCGCCGCGATGCTCACGCAGAGCCACATCACGGCACTGGGCCCCGACGTCGAACGGCTCCGGCGCGAGTTCCTCGGACGGTCCGCGCAGCTACGCCCGGCTGTTTGCACTCCTCCACGAGCACCATGCCGAGCGCTGCGGAAAGGCGCGGTGGGGGGATCAGACCACAGGGCTCGAAACCCTGGCCGACCGCATCCTTCCGGCATATGAGGGAGCGCGCTTCATCCACATGGTGCGGGACCCCCGCGACCGGTACGCCGCTGTCGTCGAACGACGACCGCAGCGCCGGTTCGCACTTCCAGCGTTCGACCATGGTGTGGGCGCGTTCGGCGGCGCTCGCGGTCAGAAACGAGGCCCGCTACCCCGACGCGTATCGCTCCGTCCGATACGAGGCTCTGGTCAGCCGACCCGAGCAGACGATCCGCAACGTCTGCACGTTCCTCGGCGAGGAATACCAGCCGTCGATGCTCCGGCTGGAGAGCGAATCTCGCTATGACGACGCCCGCCGCGCCTCGAAGACGGGCATTCCGCTGACGACGGCGCACATCGGTCGCTACCGCGACGTGCTCGATCGGCGGAGCTCTGCGTTCGTAGGTCTCGTCGCCCGACGCGAGATGCGCAAGCTCGGCTACGCCGAACGTCACGACTCCGGCGGCGGCAGGCGAACCATGAGCACCTGGCACACCATCGTCGACTCGGATTCGTTCCGCAGATTCGCGAAGCGCGGACCGGGACGTCGCTTCTTCCGCAGCGCGACCTTCCGCAGTCTGAACGTCCGACGGAATCGAATTCATCGCCGCGCGCGCCGCACGATCCGACCCCGAGCTGTTCGCCGACGTGCGCACCTTTTGCTTCTTCGTCGGACACAACAAGAGCGGCACCAGCCTGCTCGGCGGGCTCCTCGATGCGCATCGACAGATCGTGCTCGCGGACGAGGCGGATGTCCTCCAGTACGTCGACGCGGGCCTCGACCGCGAGGAGATCTTCCATGTGCTCCTGCGAGGCTCGCGCACCGAGGCGCGCAAGGGCACGCGTCACCGCTCGCCGCCTCGAGCCGTACTCGTACGCCGTGCCGGGGCAGTGGCAGGGCGGCACCGAACGACCGCGCGTCGTCGGCGACAGCACCTCGGGTACGTCGACCCGAAGACTCGGCGACGATCCGGCACTGCTCGATCGGTTGGCCGCGCTGACTCGCGAAGTCGACGTCAAGATGATCCAGGTCATCAGGAACCCGTTCGACCCGATCAGCGTGATGATGGTGCGCGGCAACCGGACCTTCGACAACTCCATCGAGCACTTCTTCTCCGCGTGCAACACGTTGGTCGACCTCCGTCGTCACATCGATCGAGGCGGCCTGTTCCCGGTTCGCTACGAGGACGTCGTCGCCGACCCGGCGGGGGTCCTGCGCAACGTCTGTGCCTTCGTGGGCGTGGACCCTGATCCCGAGTACATCGACGCGTGCACCGGCATCATCCGCCCTCGTCCGGACCGAAGCCGCGACATGGTCGAGTGGACGCCGGAATGGATCGACCACGTCGAGCGACGCATGGTCGACTTCGACTTCCTGGACGGATACTCCTATGACAACTGACGCGATCGAGACGATCGATGCGATGGCGCCGGTGTTCATTGCCGGGTCTGACCGCAGTGGAACGACGCTGATGTACGCGCTTCTCGCATCGCACCCGGACCTGTGCATGGTCCGGCGTACGAACATGTGGCGCTACTTCTACCAGCGCTACGGAGATCTCGCGTCTCCCGAGAACCTCGATCGGTGCATGGACGAGATGCTCCGTTACCGCCGGATGCGACATCTGCAACCGGACGCCGATCGCATACGTCGAGAATTCGTCGAGGGTGATCCGTCCTACGGTCGCTTGTTCTGCCTGTTCCACCGCCACAACGCCGAACGGGCCGGGAAATCGCGCTGGGGTGACAAGTCACTGCACACCGAACACTTCGCCGACGACATCTTCACCGAGTTTCCCGAACGCGCGGATCATCCACCTCGTCCGCGATCCCCGCGACCGGTATGCGTCGGTGCATCGCCGCAACGGAGGCAACGTCTCCCGCGTCGGGGCGGCGACGGGTCGCTGGCTCCGATCGGCACGCGCCGCGCGCCGAAACGTCGAGAACCATCCCGACCGCTACAAGATCGTCCGCTACGAGGACCTCGCGCGAGCACCGGAAGCGACGATGAGGAGCGTGTGCGAATTCATCGACGTTCCGTTCCTGCCGGCGATGTTCGGTATGGACGCAGTCCCCGAGCATCGAGAAAACGGAGGAAACAGTTCCTTCGGCGATCTCGGGCCCGATGTGATCTCGGTTCGGGGCATCGGACGGTTTCGCGACGTCCTCACGCCCGCAGACATCGCGTTCATCGAGCTCGCCGCCTCCAACACCCTCGTGCAGGCCGGCTACGAGCGTGAGAAGGCTCGCATGTCGTTGCGAGGTTGGGCGCGCTTCTACGGACGGGACCTGCCGGTGAACGGTCTACGGATGGTCGCCTGGATGACCAAGGCGCGAATCCGTCAGGCACCGAGTGCGCGTGCCGTCGTTCCGCCTGCAGGATGCAGGCGAGAGGAGCTGACCATGGTGAGCAGTATCACGCAGCCCGACTCGATGCCCGCGCCGGACTCGATGCCCGCGCCCGACTCGATGTTCGAGCCGATCTCTCTCGTCGTCGAAGGCACGCAGGACGCCTTGGTGCATTCGTCGGCACTCGTCGAGGACGGCGCGATCGTCGGGTCCGGAACGCGCGTCTGGCATCGCGGGCACATTCGAGAAGGCAGCCGCATCGGCGCCGAGTGCACGCTCGGCTTCGCCGTCTACGTCGACACCGATGTCGTCGTCGGGGACCGGTGCAAGATCCAGAATCACGTGTCGCTCTATCGAGGCGTCGAGCTCGCCGACGACGTCTTCGTCGGTCCGTCGGTCGCGTTCACCAACGACCTCTATCCGCGAGCGAACTCGCTCCACTGGGAGGTGTCGAGCACCCGCATCGGTCGCGGTGCCAGCATCGGTGCCAACGCAACGATCGTCTGCGGCGTCGAGATCGGGCATTGGGCGGTGGTTGCCGCCGGAGCAGTGGTGACGGCCGACGTGCCCGCGTACGGGCTCGTCGTCGGAGCGCCCGCGCGCCTGCGCGCGTGGGTCTGCGTCTGCGGCAGGCCATTGGCAGCTCCCGAAGCGCCTCTCCCTGCCCGGTGTGCGCGCTGCGGGCTCGTTCCCGAGTGGGACGTCGCGCCGTGATCGAGATCAGTTCGCCGCACATCGGCGCGCTCGAAGAGTCGCTGGTCATGGACGTGCTTCACTCGGGGCGCCTCGTCAAGGGCCCGATGGGCGAACGCTTCGAGGAGGCTGTGCGCAGTGCCGTCGGCACGAAGCACGCGATAGCGGTGAACAGCGGCACCAGTGCTCTGATCGCGGCGTTGCTCGCTCACGACATCGGCGCGGGCGACGAAGTGCTCACGTCTCCCTTCACCTTCGTGGCGACGCTCAACGCGATCCTGCATGTCGGAGCCAGTCCCCGCTTCGTCGACATCGGCGAGGACTTCAACCTCGATGCGGAGCAGGTCGACGACGCGCTCGGACCCTCGACGCGCGCCGTCATCGCCGTGCACCTGTACGGCCGGCCTGCGGACATGCCGCAGATCGTTCCTGCCTGCCGCGAGCGGGACGTGGTCGTCGTCGAGGACGCGGCGCAGGCCCTCGGCGCGACGATCGCCGGCCGGGCCGTCGGATCGTTCGGCACCGGGTGCTTCTCGTTCTATGCGACGAAGAACCTCACGACGGCCGAGGGCGGAGTGGTCACGACCGACGATGACACGGTCGCGGCGACGGTCCGGATCCTGCGCGATCAGGGTCAATCGGGTGTCTACGAATACGTACGGCCCGGCTTCAACCTCCGGATGTCGGAGTTGCACGCGGCTCTCGGCGTCGCGCAGATGACCCGGCTCGGCGCGGTGAGCGAAACGCGTCGCAAGAACGCGACCGAGTTGCAGACCGGGCTCTCCGGCATCGAAGGCCTCGTGCTGCCGGCCGAGGGCGACGACCGCACGCATGTCTTCCACCAGTTCACGGTGCGGGTCACCGCCGACGCGAAACGGACGCGAGACGGCGTGCTCGAGGACCTTGCCGCCCGAGGGGTCAGGTGCGGCGTCTACTACCCGCGCCCGGTGTACGACTACGCCTGCTTCCGATCCGACCCACGGATCGGCGAGCCGTACACACCACGCGCCGCGCAGTACGCGCGGGAAGTGCTCTCGATTCCCGTGCACAACGGACTCGAACCGACGGAACTCGATCACATCGTCGAGTCCATCTGGAAAGTCTTGGGTTGAGGGGCAACCTGCGTCGCCGTCTCCTCCGTTTGGGGCAACACGGCTACGACCATCCGCGGATGAACGACGCCGCGCTGTCTTCCAGGCTGCCATTCGTGCGTCGGGGGCGTGATTCGCGTTCATCACGAGATTGGACACGTGGTGAGCGCCGGCGCCCTCGACACATCTCCACTCGGAAGCACGAGAGGTACGGTCGCTGCCGAGCCGCCGAGCTCGCTCCGGTCATCCAGGGAGTCATCAACCGCAGCGGATGGTCCTCGGGGAACGCGCTCGTGCTCATCATCACCGGTACCGGCCGGCGAACCGCGGAGGCATTCGAGGGTTCCTTCGCGCCCGTTCTCCACCTCGAATATGCCGCGGGATGACGTGACCACCGAACACTGGAGAGACGATGAATGCGCTCGCGACTGCGGCGAAAGGAAAGGGTGCCGCCAACGCGCTACGTCGCGCCCGTGAGATCGGCACGCGTTACGGTTTCGGGCCCTCGAGCATGGAACGAAAGATCGGGTCTGTGCACGAGATCGTCGCGCAATCTGGGTGCCGAGCGACGCTGCCGATCACGGCCGTCGTCGTGGCGCGTCATTCCGAGGCCGTGGCCCGCTACGCCGCATTGGGCGTCGAGTTCCCGGTTCACGGTTATTACCACGTCGATCACGCCGCCCTTCCGGAGCATCGCCAGCTGTCACAGCTCGCGCGCGCCCGCCAGGTATTCGAGGCGCGTGGCCTTCCGTTGGCCGGATTTCGCGCTCCGTACCTGCGTTGGAACCACGCGACGCTGCGAGCGATCGCCGAGAACGGCTTCTTGTACGACTGCAGCCAGGCGATGCACATACCGATCGGCACACTGCTCGAAAGCGATGCCTACCGACGCGGTCTCGACTTCTGCGGTGCGCTCTCGGCCGACGACTACCTCATCGTGCCGTGGTCGGAGGACGGGCTTCTCCGCATTCCGTACGTGCTTCCGGATGACGAGTCGATCGTCGATCGGCTCCAGATGAGCTCGCCGAGCGCGATCGCCGATCTGTGGCTGAAGATGTTCGCCGTCACGTACGAGCGCGGCGAGCTGTTCACCCTTGCGACCCACCCCGAGCGCATCGATGCCTGCCGGCACGGTATTGCCGCCGTGCTCGACGCCGCCCGGGAATGTTCACCGACGGTCTGGATCGCGAGTCACGAGGAGATCGCCCGGTGGTGGAGCAGACGTCGGGAGGCGACGATCACGACGAGTGACGTCGATGGTGCCCGGCTGTCCATCACCATCAAGGAGCCCGTCGGTGTCACCGTGCTCGCCCGGAAACTCGACCTCAGGGGACTCGAACCTTGGGCCGACGGCTACGAGCGTGTGCGCTCGAAGCACTTCGAGGTCGACGCGCGACCGCGTCCCGTTCCTGGGGGTCCATCCGGCCGCTCCGCCTCAACTGTCCAAGTTCCTGCGCGATCAGGGTTACATCGTCGAGGTGTCGGCGGCGAGGGACGACTACGCGCACTTCATCGAGCGGGACCAGTTCACACGCCGCGACGAGCGACAGCTCGTCGACGAGATCGAACGCGACTCGTTCCCGCTGCTCAGGTTCGGTCGTTGGCCGCACGGCTCGCGCAGCGCGCTCTCCGTGACCGGTGACATCGACGCGCTGACGATCCGCGACTACGCCTACCGCATCCTCGGACGCTGAGACATGGCAAACAGGACGAGCGCACGCCCGCGTCACTGCATGGTCGTGCATGCGTACTACCCGCTCGGGGAGACTCGAGTGCAACGTGAGGCCGAGCGCCTGGTGCGGGCCGGGTACGCCGTCGATGTGATCTGTCTGCGTGACTCCGACGAGCGCCCGCGTGAGTCGCATCGGGGGGTGGAGATCCATCGACTCGCGGTACGCCTCGACAAGCGAAGCCTCGGCCGTCAGTTCGCGAGCTACGTGAACTTCGGTTTCCGCGCCGCGGCAAAGATCGCGAGGCTTCAGCATCGACATCAATACCGCAGCGTGCAGGTGCACAACCTGCCCGACTTCCTCGTGTTCTGTGCGATCGTGCCGAAGCTGCGGCGAGTTCCCGTCATCCTCGATCTGCACGACCTGATGCCGGAGTTCTTCGCCGGTCGCTTCGTTGCGAACGATGACGGAGTGGCGACCGGATCGGGGCCTCACGCGACTTCGCCCGGCAGGCGCCGCCGAATCCTCGGGTGGCTGATCGAGCGCCAGGAGTGGCTCGCGTGCCGCTTCGCAGATCACGTCATCACGGTCAGTGAACACTGGAGACAAGCGTTGATCCGGCGCGGTGTGCCGGCAGAGAAGTGCAGCGTCGTCATGAACGTCGCCGACGAGGAGATCTTCAGGCCCCCGGACCGGCGCCCGGTCGCGCCCGACACCTTTTCGCTGATCTACCACGGGTCGGTGACGCGCCGTTACGGGCTCGACCTCGCGGTGCGCGCGATCGCGACGCTCCGCGACGAGATTCCCGGGATCCGGCTCACCATCCTGGGCAAGGGGGATGCCATGCCGGAGCTCGCCGCGTTGCGAAGTGAGCTGCGGCTCGAGCGCAACGTCGAGCTGCGTGACGAGTACATGCACGCGGAGCAGCTCCCCGACCTGATCGCGCGCGCCGACCTCGGCATCGTGCCCTATCGCGACGACGTGTTCACGGACGGGCTGCTCCCGACGAAGCTCATGGAGTACGCCGCGATGGGTGTCCCCTGTGTCGCGGCGCGCACGACCGCCATCGAGGCCTACTTCCTCGACACGATGGTGGCGTTCTTCACCCCCGGCGACGCCGATGACCTTGCGAGCCGAGTGCGCGCCCTCTACGAGTCGCCCGATCTACGGCGCACCCTCGCCCGCGGCAGCCGCGAGTTCGTTCGCCGGCACAACTGGACAGGAATCGGCCAGGAGTACGTCGCGCTGGTCGAAAGTCTCGGGTCTGCGACCAACGGCAGCGCGGCACTCGCGCGTGCGGGTACGCCGGCGTGAAGTGGCCAGTGCGGGCTGCGCCCGTCGCGTGCCTCGTCGCGTGCCTTCTCGTCTCGGTGCTCGGGGTCTCGGTGCTCGGGATCGAACGAGCCTCGTCGTCCACGACCGCCGCTCCGAGTCCCGAACGGTCACTCGGATCGTTTCGGATCGAATGTGAACTGTCACGCCAACGTCGAATCGATCCGATCGTGAATCCGGGCGGCGAAGGTCACCACATGCACGACTTCTTCGGGAACTCGTCCATCGTGGCCAGCTCGACCTACGCCTCGATGCGCGCCGCGGCGAGCAGCTGCAGCGTGTCGGGCGACCGAGCGGGCTACTGGTCGCCCAGCCTGCTCACGCCGGACAAAGAGCGCGTGCAACCCGAGCGTGCGATCTTCTACTACCGCAACCGCCCGGTCGACTACCGCCGGACCGTTGCGTTCCCACCCGACTTCCGAATGGTCGCAGGCGGCTCGTACCCGAATGCGTACTGGACATGCGACGGCGAGAGCGACGCCGGCTTCAGCAGCCGGAAGCGGACGATCCCGAACTGCGGCGAGGGAGGCAAGATCAAGTTGCACGTGTTCTTCCCGTCGTGCTGGGACGGCGAACGAAGTGATTCCCGAGATCATCGCAGCCACGTCGCCTACGGTCTCGACGAGGACGGACGCGTCGCCGGAACCGATCCCGACCGCTGTCCGCAGTCGCACCCGGTCAAGATCCCGCAGCTCGACTTCCGCGTCCTGTACGACGTCTCGGACGGCAGCGACTACCGGCTGTCGAGCGGCGGCGTCATTCCGCACGCAGACTTCTGGAACACGTGGGTGCAGTCGGACTTGGAAGATCTCGTGACCGAATGCTTGGCAATCGCCGGCGAGGCGTGCGGGCTCGCGCGAAGACTCGATCAGACGCTTCGCCCTCAGACCGCTTCGCCCCTCAGACCGCTTCGCCCCTCAGACCGCTTCGCGATCGCGAAGTCCTCGAACAGGTGGACGTTCGAGTCGACCCAGCGCCACAGTCGATCGAGGCCCGCCTCCAACGACACGTGCGGCTGCCAGCCGAGATCGTGCTCGGCCTTCCGAATGTCGCTGATGTAGACCGGTTGATCCCCGGGTCGCCAGTCCGCGTGCGTCACTTGGAGCGTTCGCCCGGAGATGCGTTCGAGGAGTGGACCGAACTCACTCCAGATCGACAAGCTGTTTCCGGGTCCGCCGCCGATGTTGTACACCTGACCCGCGGTTCGGTCGATGTTCACTGCGGCCGCTTCGTACGCGGCGATGAGATCGTCGATCCACAACGCGTCGCGCGCTTGCTTGCCGTCGCCGTAGATCGAGATCGGGTTGCCCAACCTCGCACAAATGCAGAAGTGCGCGATCCAGCCTTGGTCCTCGACGCCGAACTGGCGAGTCCCGTAGATGCAGGACTGGCGCATGACGACGGTGCGCATCCCGAAGATCCGGGCGTAGTCGCGCACGTACTGATCGCCCGCACCCTTGGAGCAGCCGTACGGAGAGTGGAAATCGAGCCCCTGATCTTCGCTGATGCCGAGGGGAAGATCTCGGTAGCAGTATCGCGTTGCATCCTCGACGACCTCGACGGTCTCCATTCCCCCGTAGACCTTGTTCGTCGACGCGTACAACAGGATCGCGTCCGGCGCCTGCTGGCGCGCGGCTTCGAGCACGTTGAACGTCCCGAGGGCGTTGATCTCGAAGTCCTCGCGCGGATCGCGCACGGAGGTCGTCACCGCGACCTGCGCCGCGAAGTGGTACACGACGTCGATATCTCGCGGGAGCGCGGTCTGCACAGCTGTGAAATCGCGGACGTCACCGTTGACGAACGCAACTTTCCCCTCGCGGTGCTGTATGAGCCATGCGAGATTGCCACGAGCACCGGCGCGCGAAAGGTTGTCGAAGACGATGACCTCGTCTCCACGACGCATGTGATGCGCCGCGACGTTCGCGCCGATGAACCCGGCACCTCCGGTGATGAAGATCTTCACGATCCGGCCTCCTTGGATTCGTCGCTTCCATTGCTCGCGAAGACGAGGTCGTCGAGGAGGGCGAGTTGAGATTTCCACTCCTCGCGACGCTTGCTTCGCAGCTCACACGTCTCACTTGCCAACTCCTCGCGGCGAGCCATCAGCTCGACGATCCCGTCGCGGATGCTCCACGGCAGTGGCTTCACGAACACCGCGCCGTACTCGAACAGCGCCCGCAAATATTCGAAGTCCGAAGTCACGAGGGGCTTCCCGAGCGCAACCGCCTCGCAACCCGCGAGTTGCAGGGTGTGGTCGCGAGTGGTCAGGACGAGCGCGGCGTCGACCGCCCGGAGCAATCCGAGATACGTGCCGTTGGGCTCGAGGAAACCGGTGAACGTGACGTTGGGCGGCGCGCTGCGCAGTGCGTCCGCCGGTGCCTTCGACAGGTCTCCGGTCACGTAGAAGTGCACGTCGGGCAGCAGCGCGGCCGCTTCCAGTACCGAATCGAGCGGTTCGTCCGGGGCGAACGTGCTCAGGAACGCGACGTTGAAATCATGGCTGACGACGAACGGTTCGCCGGCGGGCAGGTCGAGGAACGCGTCGTACATGACGAGTGCGTGGCCGCCCCACGACCGGACCAGCTGCGCCCAATGTTCGTCGGTGACGATGTTGGTCGCAGCTCGGCGCGCGACGAATCGGTGCGCGGGGAGGGCCCATTTCCAGGCTCGGCCGAACGCGGCCGTGTGGTACTCGACGACGAAGCGGGCGCCCGTCAGCCGGCAATAGATCGCGACGACGACACCACAGATGAAGGGTGGGTTCTGGACGTGCACCGCGCGCGGTCGGGCGGTGAACAAGACGCGCAGCGTCTGAACGGTCTGCAGGACGTACTTGAACGGAGCGTACGGAGGGGATCGGAACTTGAGGTAGTGGATGCAGTGCAGTTGTCCGCCGAGCTCCCGGGCGAACATCTCGCTCCGACGGCTGTACGGCGCCCAGGCCACGGCGATCCAGGACTCTCGCTGCGTCATCATGTTGGTTCCCGACCGTCGGCTGCGGCGGCGAAGCGGTCCGGCCACAGCGCCGCCGCGAAACGCCTGACGTTCACTTCGGAGTCGAACAGCTCGACGATGGTGCGCCGGCCGTTCGTGGCGAGCTCGTCGCGGAGCTTCGGCGAGTCGAGCAGGCGGGCCAACGCGGCGGCGAGCCCGTCCACGTCGCCGGGACGAGTGAGGAGGCCGTTGACGCCGTCGGAGACGAGCTCGCGAATCGCCGGGAGATCACTCGAGACCACTGCGACGTGACACGCCATTGCCTCGAGGAGGACGTTCGGGATGCCGTCGACGTCTCCGTCGCTCGCCTCGACACAAGGGAGGACGAGCACGTCCGCGCCGTTCGTACTCCTGGATGACCCGTTCCTGGGGAAGTGCTCCGCACAGCTCGACGGTGTCCTGCAATCTCGCGCTCGCCACGCGTTCGGCCAATGCATCCCGTAGCGGCCCGTCACCGACGATCCGGCACGAGAGTTCGTATCCCTCGCTCCGCAGCAGCGCGCACGCATCGATCAGATGCGCGAGGCCCTTTCTCTCTCGTAGTTGACCGACCGCGAGCACTCGGTGTGATTGGCCGACCGCCCGCGACTTCGGCTGGTACACGCGCAGATCGAGCCCGTGTTCCACGACCGAAACCGACGCTTGTACGTCCGCACCGACGGTCGAAAGGAGGCGCGACTTGTTGTGGGCCGTGCAGGTCACCACCCGACGCGCCTTGCGAACCTTCTCCGGCAGCAGCACGGGCTTCACGAAGATGTCCGCGCCGGCGTGCACCGACATGCTGTAAGGCGTCCCCAACAATCGACCCGCCACGAGGGCGATCACCGCCGCTCGATCGGCGAAATGGGCGTGGAACTCGTCGTATTCGCGATGGCGCACGAGATGAGCGACACAGACCCCCTCGGCGAAGTGCACGAAGGTCTTCAGTCGGGCGCGTACATCGGGATGCGGTCGCGTCACCAGGCGTACGAGTGTTCTCGTGTACCGGAGCGGGCGCCGGAGCAGGAAGTAGACCTGACTCAGCACGACCGTGCGCCAGTCGGACGGAACCAGGTAGGTGACGTCGCGCTGCAGGATGCGTTGCTCCTCGGACAGAGGCGCCTCGGGTCCCGGCCTGCGTACGGCAAGGATCTGAACGTCGACACCGAACCCGCGCAGACTGCGGATCTCACGGTCGACGAACGTCGTCGTCACGAGTGGATACGTCCCGATGATGTACAGCACGCGCATCACGCCTCCTGCAACTCGCCGTCGCGCGCCGGAAGCCTCCGGCTGACGAGGGATGCGATGAGGCCGAGCGTCAGCCAGTAGATGCCGAAACCGAAGGGCACCTGCATCCGCGAGAAGTTGTTGACGATGAAGTGTCCGGCGATCACGAGCCACAGCGCGCCGATGAGGGTCCGTCCCGTGATTCCGTGCGTGGGCAGGTAGCGCCAACGAGATTTCGTGCGCGCGAGCCACCAGACCGCCGGCCCGCAGAACAGCACGAGGCCCACGATGCCCTGCTCGACGAAAATCGTCAGGTACAGGTTGTGGGAAGCGTGATCCTTCTCGGGAGCGACGAGGTTGCCGACGGGCCGTTGGAACTCCCGGTCGAACCGATCGAAGTTCTCGTAACCCCAGCCGAACGACGGCTCTTCACCGATCATGCGCAACGAGGCGTAGACCACGGGCAATCGACTCAACGCCGACTCTTCGGATTCCTCGGACTGCAGTCGATCGCGGGCGACGTCGATCGGTCCATTCAGGACACCGGACAGAACGAGAAAGAGCGCGAGCGGGACGGCGACCAGGACGATCTGCCCGAGGGCCTTCCGGGTGAGGAGCATCACGCCGGCGAGCGCGACGAGCCCGGCGATCCAACACCCTCGCGAGTACGTGAGGAACACCATGATCAGCGCGAGCGCGAACAACAGCACCGCACCGGTACGTCTCGCGACCCCTCGGGCATTCATGCCGAGCCCGAGGATGAACAGCCCGCCGAAGAGCACGGTTACGGCGAGAACGTCCGGGGTTCGCAGTGAACCCGTCGTGCGTTGCCCGAGCTTTCCGAGCCATTCGGACGGCAGCATCGCCGGCGCGATCCACGACAGGATTCCGATCAGCGACTGCGACAGGAGCAGGAAGACGGCGGCCGGCAGGATGCGCCGCAGCGCCTGCTCGTCCGGCTCGAGCAATCGGACGAGCAGGTACAGGCACATCGGAACGACGACGGTGTCGTACAGGCGATACGCACTGGCGTCCGGGTCCGCGGCGGTGTACGCGATGGACAGGAACGTGACCGCGACGTAACCCGCCATCATGAGCTCCGCCGGGCCCAGTCTCGGGAGACGACGGTCGGTCAGACCGGTTGCCGATGCAAAGGCAACCAGCGCGAGCGTCGCGATGGGGAGACCACGATGCACCAGCCAGAACACCTTGCGGGTCGAGTTGTCGTCGGTCTCGGCGATGAGCGGCGCGACGACCAGCCACAGGATGACGACGGCAATGGGGTACCGGTCGATCAACGCGACGGCAGGCACCGCGAGGAGGCAGGCCGAGCGCGAGGTACCAACGGCCCGTCGACACGAGCGAAGCAAAGACCACCGCTCCGACCACCGCGGCGACGACGGGCATGACGAAGCCGAGGCTCTTCGGCACGGGGGAGCTCGCAACGGGCCTGCGAGCGCCCGTCGTGCGCGCGCGTCTCTCGAGGACTTGTCGAGGCGAGCGCAGCCGCGGCTCATGTCGCGACCCGAGCTTCGACCAGGCGGTAGCTGGGGACAGGTCGTCCCTTTCGGTCACGAACCGCTTCCCGCGCGCGCCAGGCGACGAGTCGACAACCCTCGAGTGGCAGATTGCCGACGACGAACTGCACCCGTGCCGGCCTCGTCAAGTGCAAGGGGTCCGGTGAATAGCCCAGGCGGACCATTTCCGTCGCGGCGACCATCTGCGTGAACGCGATCTCACGGGGCGAGAGCACGCTTGCGGAACTTCCCGATCGACTCCGGCGAGATCGCGCCGACGGTGCGGCTTCCGTACGAGCTGTTCGAGCCCTTGTCGCGGAACACCGGCGCGCCGTCGAAGCGTGAGCATCTCGTCGGAGTAGGGCTCACCGATGAAGTCGCAGATCCGGACGAGCGACTTCTCGGGGTCGCCGGCGAGATCTTCGTAACGGACGACTCATCACGTGGTCGGGATGTCGTTGCTCGTTGCGCAGTGCCGATCGGGCCGAGAACAGCCACTCTGCCGTACCGGCGCCCACGCCGCCCCGCCGGGTCTCCCAGCGTGTCTTCGACGATGCGTACCGATCACGCGGGTCGCGAATCATGTGGAGCATGCGGACGCCGGGATAGGCGTCGATGATCTCGTCGGTGTAGCGCTCGGTGTTGAGCGACTTGTCTCCCCAACGAGCGCGGCCGAGGCGTTCGGCGTACTGCTCCTCGAGCAAGGCGAACAGCCGTGGATAGGTACGCGCGCCCGAGCGGAAATCGCGGCGGAGTCGTTCGGGGTCCGGTTGCAGGAGCTGCAACCGTCGGTAGCGCATCATCATGGCGAGGCAGCGATCGAGGTTCGCGTCGTCGGCGAGGTCCCCGTACTGCCCGTAGAAGTGCGTCCAGAGATTCGTTCGACGAGTCATGGCGATGTTCGGATGGGACGCGAGCAACGCGTACATGAGGCTGGTGCCGCTGCGTTCGAGTCCGGCGACGAACACGGGTCCGGGGTCGACGGATGTCATGCCCGTGCTCGCCGGGTCAGGGGACCGCCCCGAGTCATCCGCCAGGCGGTCATGGTCGCCCGGTTGAGCGGCCACACGGTCAGCGCCGACCAGGTGCCGGCGCCGTGGCGACCTCGACGCGCGCTCGTAACCGAGACTCGTCGAGCGCGCGACGGGTGTAGAGGTCGACGAGAGGTGCCGTCCTCGACGGTGCAGTTTCCGGGAACCGCAGCGAGCGCACGGCGTCGGCGACGGGCGGCACGTACTCCGCACCGACGAACGCGCACAGATCCTCGACCGTCTCTTTCTGTCTGCGCCGCGAATGTTTCGCGGTGAACCACGCGGTAGCGGTCGGGATACCGTCGGAGGTTGCGCTGCGCGAGCTCGGCCGAATGAAGCCAGACCGCGAGCTCCCAACCGAGCTTTCCCGGCCTCGGGCCCGAAGACGAACTCGCACCGGTGACCGCGGTCCGTGGGTCGCTGACCATGTGGATCATGCGGGCAGTCGGAAAGTTGGCGAAGATCGGATCCGCGAAGCACTCGACGAACCGCAGCTGCTCGCCCCATCGCCGCTTGCCGAGCCGTTCGCGCGTAGTGGTCGTGAACGAGCCCGATGAGGCGCGCGTCGTTCGGCTGCCCTGCGAGCAGCTCGCGCCGGATGCGGTCCCAGTCGGGATCGAGCCGCTGCACGTCGCGGTCGGCGGCCATCACGGCCAGGCAACGTTCGAGATTCTCGGGATCGTCGAGTGGATCCGAATCGTCCGTAGAAGCGGTTCCACAAGTAGCTGCGTCGCGTCATGGAGATGTCGGGATGCGCGCCCAGCACCAATCGCAGCTGCGTCTTGCCCGAACCGGAGAGACCGCCGATGAAGATCGGCCCCCGTTCACTCGACGCCCTTTCGCTCGGCGCGGGTTCGAGACTCATTGTGATGTTCCGACGGGCGATGTTCCGACGGGACGGTCGACGACCGTACGTGGATCAGGCTTGCGGCCCACGTATGCGGGGAGTCGCTGCTGGAGTACTTCGACGCCTCGCCAGGCGACCATTCGCGCGGCCTGGTTCGCCCATCCGAGCGACGACGAATCGGCTCCATTCGGCGCGAGACAGATGCGGCTGGTTCGGGCGGGTACCCGTACGTCGCGCATCAGGCGTCCCGCGTGCAGCTGTATGAACGCGAGCTCGTCGGCGGGCACGCTGGCGCGGAAGCGGCCGATGAACTCCGCCGAGAGCGGGCCCTCGGACGCATCGTCTGTTCGACGCGGCCGGAGAGCCGATCGCGGCGCTCCGGCGCACCCGGCATCCCGAGCATCTCCGGGTCGAAGTCGTCGTCGAGGAATGCGCAGACGGAGCGCAGCGTCCCTTCCGTGTCGCACACCATGTCCTCGTAGCGCACGACGCGGTAGTGATCCGGGTAGCTGCGAACGTGCCGTTGGGCCAACCGCATCGAGTAGGTCCAACGCGCAGTTGCGCCGCCGGCGCGGCCGCGCCCGTCGGGCCAGAGCGCCAGCGAACCTTCGTAGCGGTCGCGCGGATCCCGCACCATGTGAAGCACCCTGGCGTCAGGATCGGCGGCGAACAGCATGTCGGCGTACCGCTCGATCAGGCCGGTCTGCACGCCCCATCGCGGTTTGCCCTGGCGCTCCGCCTAGTCATCGAGGAAGCAGGCGAAGAGACGCGCGTACGTACGCGGGCCCTCGAGGAAAGCCTGGCGGATCCGGTCCGGGTCGGGTTCCAGGTGGAGAACGTGCTTGTAGCTCAGCATGGCGTCGAAGCAGCGTTCGAAGTTCGCGGGTTTGGCGATGTCGCCGAACCGCCCGTAGAAGTACGTCCACATGTTCGAGCCGACGCCGGGCACGGCGATGTTCGAATGGGAAGTCAGGAATGCCGCGAGCGTGGTCTTTCCGCTGCGGTCGAGACCTCCGATGTAGATCGGCCCACGCGATCGGGAAGCAGATACGCGCTTCTCGGTGGCGACGCGATCAGCGTTGCGATCGTTTGGGCGATCGTTTGGGCGATCGTCGACTTGATCGCTCGGGCGATCGTTTGCGCGACCGCGGCGGCGACCGGGTCGGAACGATCGCACCTTCTCTACGGCCCGGCGGATGACGAGTTGGTCGTCGTCCGGGAGCCGCATCGCCACGAGCAGCGCCTGCGAACACGATCGTGACCACGATGGCCTGACTCGCGGCGACTGCCACGTTCGTACCGGGCGGGTACCAATAGCCGAGCAGGGCGCCCGAGCCGAGCGCGACGAGCGCGGCGGTCGTCGGCTTCAAGATGCTCCGGTCGAACGGGATTGAGGCGCTCCATGACCCAGACCTCCGCCAAGCAGAGAACATTGAAGATCGTGACGCCGAGGAGCGAAGCGGTTGCGGCGCCGACGACCCCGTACCGCGGAATCAAGATGGCGTTGGAGCCGATGAGGAGCACGGTCAGCACGATCGAATTGAAGAGCTTCACCCGCGTGTGGCCGGTCATGTCGAGGACGGGACCGCAGATACCCGTTCCGGCATTGATGATTTCGGAGAACGCGAGGATCAACAACGCGGTGGAGCCCGCGCTGAACGATGTTCCGAACACCGACAGGATCGGTTCCCGGTACAACACCATGATCAGGAAGAAGGGCAACGTGACCGTGAACGCCCATCGCGTCGCCGCCGTGTAGAGGTGCGCCAGCGCGGCGTGATCGCCCCGATCGTGGAGCCGGGCCAGCGTCGGCTTGACCGCGATGAACAGCGAGAGCAGGCAGACGTGACCGACCATCGTCACCTTGTTCACGATGGAGTAGATGCCGACGCTGCTCAGATTGCGGGAGGCGCCGAGCATGAGCGTCTCGAAGTTCCTGCGCAGCTGGCGCAAGATCCCCGACATCCACAGCGGGAGGGCGAACCCGAACACCTCCCGGACATCGCATCGAACCTCCTGCCCGCGCGCCGGCCCCAAGGGCAGATACCGGTGGAGCAACAACACGAAGGTGACGGTTGCCGCGACGTCCGAGATACCGAAGATGATCACGGCCGCCGACACGCTCAATCCGCGCACCGAGAACGCGACAATTGCCAACAACACCAGCCGTACCAGTGATTGGACGACGTTCTCGGCGAGCGCGGCGTAGTCCATCCGGCCGAATCCGCGCGCGGTGCCGGCGAGGACGTTGCTGACCGTGAGGAACGGTACGACGAAGGCGAGCAGTTGCAGCATGTGGGTCAGGCGGGGTTCGCTGAACACGCTCTCGGCGATCGGGCGCGCGAGAACGAAGAGCACGGCGCCCATGACGATTCCCGCAACCGTCGAGACTCCGACGCCGATTCGGATCGTCCCCAAGACCCCGGGCTGGTCGCGCCGGCCGGACAGGATCGCCACGTATCGGATCATGGCGTCGTCCAACCCGAGTCCCGAGAGACCGGCGAAGATCGCGGCCGCGCTCACCGAGAGCACGTAGAGCCCGTAGTCGTCGGCGCCGAGGATGCGCGCCAACATCAACGCGATGAGGAAGCGGCTCGCGAACTCGAAGAAGCTCCCGAGTGCGAGAAAGCCGGTTCCCCGCGCCGCGGCGAGGATGTGACCGTCGTGGTCGTCGGTGCGCGCGACGTCAGCCGCTGACGTCACCACGGCAGTCATCGTCCGGGCGGAAGATCGGGCAAGCAGGCGCTGGCCGACGAGGTCGCATCGGTGCTCCACGACCACGATCCGGCCATGGATCGGGTTTCGAAGGTGTTCGGCGTCGCCCCGGTCGAGCTCGAACCCGGTGGCACCGGGAACGTCGTGGCGCCGCACTCGACGATTGCGATCCAGCGTTGGATCGCGCCTCGTTCGCCGTCCTCGACGTCGAGCTCTTCGACGCCGGCTACCCAGTCGCCCAACAGCTTGTCGGCATCCGCCGCGCCCAGGTCCGGGAGCACGACGGCGAACAGCCCGTCACGGACGTGCGCGAGCGTGCGACCGTTCGGGAGGGCATGGTCGCGCAGCAGCGTTCGGTAACGGGCGCCGCTGCCGTTGCCGTTGCCGTTCCCGTTGCCGTTGTGTGTTGACGTCAGCCGGCGCGATCTTCAGGACACCCAAGCTGTACGTGCAACCGCGGTCCAGGGCCTCGGCGATGTCGCGATGCACTCGAGGGTCCGATGTCGCTTCGACCACGACGCTGACCTCGGACTCACTGGCGGCCGAGAGTGCTCGGATCTGTGCGGGATCCGTCGGATCGGTGTCGACGTCCCGGCGTCGCGACGAACGCTTCAGCGAATCGGCGCGATCGACCATGGTCGCGATGGCGAGCCCCAACATCAGGCCGAGCAGTGCTCCGATCGCGACCGTGAGTGACTTCTTCGAATTTCGCGGGGCTGCTCGGGAGCTCGGGGGCGTCGAGGAGCACGAGATCGTACGGCTCGTCACCCGCTTTCACGTACGCGATCGTCTCGACACCCGCAGCCACCGCGAGCGCCTGCGCGATCTCGGCATCGCGCGCGGTCGCGCTGATCGTCAGTGCATTCGTCCCTGTCATCGCCTCGGCGTCGAGGCTCGGGTGGGCACCCGGAGGTATCGCGTCGAGGCGAGCGATGGCCGGATCCCGCACCGCGTCGCTGCGAGCGATCAACGCGTACGTCGAGTTGATCTGGGCCGAGCGAATGAGCGCCTCGAGGGCTCGAACGTTGTCGTCGCCGGCTCCGGATCGAGCTTGGATGACGTAGGTACCGGCAGACTTGAAGACCGCGGGTTTCGAGCTCACCCAGAAGATGGTGAGTGCGGTGGTCACGACGACGGCGATCAGGACGATCCACCAGTGCCGCAGGCCGCTCTGCAAGATCCTGACGTGCGGCTGCTCGTCCATCATGCCTCCACGACGGAACTGTCGGCGACGAGCTCCGGGCTCATCGCGCGCGGGTTCGCCCGCCGTGAGATCGACGACGTTGTCGTGAGCGACCGCCGCGAGCTCTCGCGAATCGTCCGTTTCGACTGCGACGTCGACGCCGCCCTCCCGCAACGACTGCTGAGCCGCCTGGATCACACGCACGACCGCCAAACCGTTTTCGCCGTCGGTCAGCGGGCGCTTCCGTTGCTCCACGCAGTCCACGAAGTGCAGGCACTCGAGTCGGAGCGGCTCGTCGTGGTGGATGTACGGACTGACGACGCTTCCGTAGTGATACGCGAACTGATGGTCGCCAAACGTGTCGGTACGACGGACGGCGTCGACTCTCTTGTCGTACACCTTCAGCTTCTCGAGGTTCTCGAGGTCGTCGTAGACGACCATCTTCTTCCGGCCGACCACGGTGATCCTTCGCGCCTTGCAGGGATCGAGCCAGCTCAGTCGGACATGCGCGAGCACTCCGCTCGGGAACCGCAGCGCGACGTACGCGACATCCTCGATCGACGCCTCGACGCAGGCGACACCCTTCGCGCTCACGCTGGAAGGTGATTCGCCGAGCAGGTGCATCAAGATCGAGATGTCGTGCGGCGCGAGATCCCAGATCACGTTCAACGTCGAGTGAAAGAGCCCGAGCCCGCCTCGCACGGCGTCGATGTACGCGACGTCTCCGAGGTCACCGCTCTCGATCATCGTGGCGAGGGCCTGTACCGCCGGGTTGTATGCACCGATGTGGCCGACCATCAAGACCCGGTCGCGCGCCCGCGCGATGTCGACGAGCTGTGCGGCTTCCTGGCTCGTCGTCGCGAGCGGCTTCTCCACGAGGACGTCCAGGCCGTGCTCGAGACACACGCGAACGATCGCGAAATGCGTTTCGGGAGGAGTGCTCACGACCACTGCGTCGACGTCTATGTCGAAGATCGCACGGAAATCGTCGGTGAGAAGCGGTATGTGGGGATACCGGAGACCCACGTGCTCGAGCCGCGACGGGTCGCGGTCGACGACGGCTTGCAGGCTGGCTTCGGGCATCTCGACGAAGGTACGGACCAGGTTCGGCCCCCAGTACCCGCAACCGATCACCGCAAGTCTCATAGGCGCCAACTACCCGGCTCCCTTCCGGAGGAGGACGACAGGAACCGTCCGCACGAGGATCTTCACGTCGAACCACAACGACTGGCGCTTGAGGTACTCGAGATCGAGTTGGACCATGTCCTCGAAGCACACGGTGCAGCGGCCCTTCACTTGTGCCCAACCCGTCAAGCCGCACGGTGTGGCGAGCCGCTCGAGCTCGCGTTCGCTGTAGAGCTCTGCTTCGTAGGGCATGGGCGGTCGAGGACCGACGATGCTCATCTCGCCTTTGACGACGTTCCACAGTTGCGGGATCTCGTCCAGGCTCAGCTTTCGCAGCGCGGCACCGACCCGGGTCACGCGTGGATCACGAATCGGCCGGTAGGAATCGCCGGGTCGGCGGGCCTCACACGCGGCGTCGAACCATTGCTCGTTCCCGGTGATGTAGGCCGTCATGTATTCCTGATGGGGTGACGAGTCCGCATCGGCGACCATCGTCCGCATCTTGTAGAAGGTGAACGGCTGGACGACCCATGTGACTTCGCCGTGGTCGACGATGCGGCGACCGCGAAGCCGTTGCTGTCGGAAGATGACCGGCCCCGGGCTGTCGAGCTTGATCGCGATGGCCGCGAGGAGGAGGAACGGTGCGGCAAGAAGGAGCAGCGTGCACGCGCTGAGAACGTCGATCGTCCGCTTCGTGGCGAAGTAGAGCGCGGCGTGGAGACGGCGTCGGCTCCGAAATGGGTTGCGTGCCGAGATATGTCGTTGCGCCCACGAATCGAACCCCTACCGGCATCGGATTTCAGCAACGATGTCGGTGAACTCGGGGCCCACCATCGGCCAGATGATGTAGTGGGCCTACGCGGAGTTGATGATCCGTCATTCGGCGTGCCATACCTACGTCACCTGGCCGAGTGAGCGCGGCGGGGCGTTGTTATGTTCGCCGGCAGAACACCGCGCGCCGACAATCGGGCGTAGCGCGACGAATGGCTGGTGACCTCGTGGGCGTAGATCCCCTGTGCGTAGACCCCGTGTGCCCAGAGCCTGTGGGCGTAGAGCCTGTGGGCGTAGAGCCCGTGTGCGTAGAGCGTCGGTGCTTCCCGTGTCCCGCGTGAGGCGCTTCCGGCGCGCCCTCCCGCTGACGGCGCTGGTCGTCGGCGCCCTCGTCGTTCCGAACGTGGCTCCGGCAGCGGCGGCATCACCGCCTGTGACGCGCCCGTTCCAGATCCGTTCGGTCTACACGGCCGAGTTCGGCGTTCCGCAGCCCACGGGCGTCGCTTTCGCGCCCGACGACCGCGCGGTGGTCGTCGGCGGCCAAACCGGTAGCGAAACCTCCATCGCCCGCATCCGAGGCGAGGATCTTCTCGGTACCGCGAAGCTCCCGGCGGCGGAGGCGGAGACCCTCGCGTTCGATCCGAAGCAGAAGCAGCTCGCGGTGATCTCCGCGAACGACCTCGTCACGGTTCCCGCAGCCCGCGTGGCACAGGCACGCCCACAAGCCGCTCGCAATGCGCTCGGCGCAGCAAGCGTGAATGCACCGGCGGGCGCGTCTTACAGCTCCTCGGGCGCGCTGTTCGTGTTGGACGAACAAACCCGTTCCGTCATTCGCGTGGAGGGCACTGACCCGCCGCAGGTGGTCGCACGAACGCCATTGACGGCGCTCGGCGCCGGCGCGCTCTCCGGCGTTGCGTACAACGACGCTGACGGGCGCCTCTATGTCGGCAAGCCCGAGGAGCGCCGGCTGTACGGAGTCGACGCCGCGGGAACGATCCAATCCGTCATCGACCTCGCCGACGCCTCGCTGTCTGCCCCGCACTCGTTCACGTTCGCGCCGAGCGCGGATCACACCGACGATCCGTCACGCCTCAGCTTGTACGTCGTCGATGCCGGGGCGGGCGCGACCGACGGCCGCGTCGTCGAGATGTCGCTCGCCGCGCCGGCGGCGCTCGCATTGGCACCTGAGACGGCGGAGCTCGTGCAGACGATCAATGCGTTCGCGTGGACGCCGCCCGCTCCCGACACCTCTGGGATCGCGTACGTTCCCGAGGCCGACGAGCTGATCGTCGCTGATTCCGAGGTCGAGGAGATGCCCATCTATCAGGGGGCCAACCTCTTCGAATCGACCCGGACGGGTTCGCTCGTCGGCACCGGCACGACCACCACGTTCTCGAACGAGCCAACGGGTCTCTCGTACCGATCCTCGGACCGGACGCTGTTCGTATCCGACGACAACGCCAACCGCGTCACATTCGTGCGGCCCGGTCCGGACCAACAGCACGGCACGTCGGACGACGTCCGGAGTTTCATCGGCACGTTGCCCTTCAGCGACGATCCCGAAGATGTCGCGTACGACTCGCTCTCCGGTGACATCTTCATCGTCGACGGAGTCGGCACCCAGGTCTACCGGGTGAACCGAGGCCCGAACGGCGCCTTCGGCGGCGGCGATGACGTATGGACCAACTTCGACGTCGGTGTGCACGGCGCGCGCGACCCCGAAGGCATCGAGCACAACGCCGCGACCAACACGCTGATCATCGTCGATGCGCCGACGCGCTCGATGTACGAGCTCACGATGTCCGGCCAGCTCCTTCGGATCATCGACATCCGCCCTGCGGGGTCGGTTGCGGCCGCAGATGTCGCCCTCGCGCCCGGCAGCATGCGTCCCGACCGCACGAACTACTGGGTCGTCCAGCGAGGAGTCGACAACGGACCCGATCCGAACGAGAACGACGGGAAGATCTTCGAGCTGTCGGTCGGGCAGGCCGGCAACGCTCCGCCCGTCGTCGACTCCGCGGTCATCGATCAGCTGGCGCCGAAGACGAACGACACGCTCACGGTCACTGCCACCGCGCATGACCCCGAGGGCGATCCGATCACACTCCGGTACGAGTGGCGCCTGGACGGTGTCCAGATTCCAGGTCAGACCGCGAGCACGCTCGACTTGTCGCTGGCGGGGAACGGCGACAAGGGCCACGCGATCTCGGTGCGGGTCGCCGCGTTCGACGGTATCTCCGAGGGTGCGCCACGTACGTCTGCTCAGGTCTCGATCGAGAACACCGCGCCGGTGTTCGGCGCAAACCTTCCGAATCGAACGGACTTCGAGGGCGCGGCCGTGTCGGTGTCGGCGGGCGCCACCGACGCCGACGGCGACCCGCTGACCTACGAAGCCACCGGACTGCCCTCGGGCATCACGCTCAATGCCACGAACGGGCTGCTGAGCGGCACGATCGCGACCGGTGCTGCGTCTGCGAGCCCGTACAACGTTTCGATCTCGGTACGGGAGGGAGCAATCGCCGACGCCGTCGACAGCTTCACGTGGACGGTGAATGTTCCCCCGGTGCTCCCGGTCCTCTCACCGGGTGGGGCGGCCGTGGCCGAGGGCAACTCGGGAACGACCACGGTCAACGTCCCGATCGTCCTCGAGCGCGCCGGCCTCGACCACTGTCACCGTCGACTACGCGACGCAGGATGGTTCTGCCCGGGCCCCGAGCGACTACACGACGACGAGCGGCACCCTGACCTTCGTCCCCGGAGACACGCTCGAGACCGTTCCCGTCGCGGTCAAAGGGGATAGCGAACACGAACCACAAGAACTGTTCCTGGTCTCGCTGAGCAACGCAAACGGCGCGACGATCGGCGGCTTCTACGGCCTCGCGTTCGTGTTCGTGAACAACGACGACCCGCCGCCGGTCATCAAGGGCGGCATCGCGTCGGTCGTCGAAGGCGACACCGGCACGGTTGCACTACAGATCCCGGTACGGCTCTCGGCACCGTCCGGAGCGACCGTGACGGTGAACTGGACGACCGTCCCCTCCGCCGGCCTGGTACCGGGTCAGGACTACGTGTCGGCGAGCGGGACCCTGACCTTCGCCCCCGGCGACACCGAAGAGTTCGTTTCCATCACCGTGCTCGGCGACGACATCGACGAGCCCGGCGTGCTCTTCGGCGCCGAGTGGTTGTTCATCGGCCTGTCGTCGCCCACCAACGCAGTGTTCGGCACGGACTTCTTCGCCAACTACGCCCACGGGTTCATCGCCGACGACGACTGAGTTCGAGCTTCGGTCGCGTTCCTCGTAACGCCGGCGTTCGCAGCGAATGCCGGCGTTACGATCCGGGTTCTGTGATACCGGGCCCCGCCGACGAGGCGCCGCACGCCCCGGTCGCCGTTGCGGGTTGGTCCGATGTCTGGCAGCTCGATGCTGCGACCGCCGACGGGGTCGGCCTCACCGTGCGCCTCGAGTGCTTCCCGAACGAGAAGGTCGCGTGGTTCTGGACGTACCTCGTTCTCCCCGCGCGCCCGGGCCCGGTCGTCGTCCGCGACCACGAGGTCTTTCTGCCGCGCCAGGGTCTCGAGATACACGCCGAAGGGCTGTGGGCCGAGCTGTGGTGCGAGACACCTCTCGAGCACTGGACGTACGGGTTGGAAGCGTTCGCGGTCGGGCTCGATGATGCCGCCGATGCACTCACGGGCGAGGTCGGTGAGCGCATGCCGCTCGGCCTCGATCTCGAGTGGGAGATCGACGGGCCGGTGCATGCGCATGCCGAGGACTGGCCGGTCGCCGGTTACTGCGCGCCGGGCATCGTGCACGGCGAGATACTGCTCGGGCGGGAACGGCTCGAGTTCGACGCGCGCGGCGAGCATCGGCGGCAGTGGGGCACCGACGTTCCTCGAACCGTCGGCGCGTGGTCGGTCGCGTGCTACGGCACGTCGTTCGCGATGCATGTCGACGGTCTGTCCGGCGGTCGCGTCGAGGGCTTCGTCGATCGGATGGGCGACGAGCGACACGCCGTGACCGGCGGCCGGCGCGAAGGAGGTGCGACGGCGGCCCGCCTCGTCCTCGACGACGACCTCGAGATCGCCGTCGAAGTGCTCACCGGCGCGCCGGTCCCACTCGCGGGCGCGATCGTCGACCGCGCGCTGTGCCGCTTCCAGTACGGCGACGAGGTCGGACACGGCTGGTCGGAGGTCGTCGAACCCCGGTAACCACGAACGCGCGCGAGGATGAGCACCTTGGACACGGATCCCCGCACCATCTCGCTCGTACTCGCGCGTGCGCGCGTCGTCTTCGGCCTCGCGGCGTTGGCCCTGCCGGGCGTTGTCGGTCGCATCGTCCTCGGAACATCCGTGAAATCGAGCTTTGGGGGCTCTCGCGCGCTCGTGCGCATGGTCGGTGTTCGCGACATCGCGCTCGGCGTCGGCGCCATCACCAACCTCAAGGAAGAAAAAGAGGACGCAGAGTGGGTTTCGATGGGCGCGCTCGCCGACGGTGGTGACGCGATCGCGCTCGTTCTGGCGCCGATCGGATGGCGACGAGTGGCCAACGCGCTGTTCGCGGCCACCGCCGCAGTTACCGGACTGATGTGTTCCCGCCAGCTCGCCGACCAGCGCGTCGCGAACGAGCGCGCCGCGATCGAAGCAGCATCCACAGTGGTGTCGGCTCCGTAGTAAGGGCGTGAGCACCACCGCGATCGCGCCCCGGGCTGCGCCGGCAACGCAGCCTCGAGCGTGGACCACCCGAGCGCTGGCCGCGCTCGCTGGTCTCCTGGCGGCGGCACTGGCGCTCGCGACCGGTGACTTCGTCGCCGGACTCTTCCGCAACGTGCAGTCGCCTCGCGACGCCGTCGGCGCCGAGTTCATCGATCGCACGCCACCGTGGCTGAAGGAATTCGCGATCGAGCAGTTCGGGACCAACGACAAGGTCGCGTTGCGCGTCGGCATGCTCGTCGTCATCGGCTTGCTCGGCTTGGTTCTGGGTGCGCTCTCGTATCGCCGGCTGTGGGTCGGCGTTGCGGGCATCGCCGCGTTCGGGGTGTTCGGCGGCATCGTCGCCGTCCAGCGCCCGACGGGACGCCCACTCGACCTGCTCCCGCCGGTCGTCGGGAGCATCGCCGGCATCGTCGCGTTGGTCGTGTTGATCGATCGGCTGCATGCACCCCGGACCGTGCTCGACGTCCGCAGCGATCCCGAAACGGGCGTCGTCGACCGCTTGCGGCAGCGCCTCGGTACGACCGAACGCAAGGCCGCCGTCGACCGGCGCGGGTTCTTCATGGTGAGCGGCACCGTCGCGGTCGCCGCCGCAGCCGCGGGCGGCGCCGGCAGCTGGCTGAAGCAGCGCTTCAACGTCTCCGCCAGCCGCGACCGCGTCGTACTCCCGCCCGTGCAGTCGCCCGCCCCACCCGTTGCCGACGGCACGATGGTGTCGGTCGAGGGCATGACGCCGTTCATCACACCCAACAACGACTTCTACCGCATCGACACTGCGCTCACCGTGCCGCAGATCACCGCGGAGTCCTGGCGCCTGAAGATCCACGGCATGGTCGACAACGAGCTCGAGCTCACGTTCGACGATCTGTTGAGCCGGCGCGTCGTCGAGCGAGACGTCACGCTCGCGTGCGTTTCGAACGAAGTCGGCGGCAAGCTCATCGGCAACGCGACCTGGCTCGGAGTTCCGCTCGCCGACGTGCTCGCCGGCGCCGGTGTGCACGCGGACGCCGATCAGCTGAAGAGCACATCGGCCGACGGCTGGACCTCGGGCACACCCGTCGCGGCGATCACCGACGGCCGCGACGCGCTGCCTCGCGTTCGCGATGAACGGTGAACCGCTCCCGATCGAGCACGGGTTCCCGGTACGCATGGTCGTGCCGGGGCTGTACGGATTCGTTTCGGCGACGAAATGGGTCGTCGACCTCGAGCTCACGACGTTCGACCAGTTCGACGCCTACTGGGCGAAGCGGGGCTGGGCGCAACAGGCGCCGATCAAGACCCAGTCACGGATCGACGTCCCGAAGCCCTTGGCGCGGATCGCGCCCGGAACGGTTGCCGTCGCGGGGGTGGCCTGGGCGCAACACCGCGGCATCGAGGCGGTCGAGGTCCGGATCGACGAAGGCTCGTGGCGGCGTGCCGACCTGGCCGACGAGCGCACCATCGATACCTGGCGGCAGTGGAAATACGCGTGGGATGCAACCGCGGGCAACCACAAGATCGAAGTACGTGCGACGGACATGACCGGAGCGGTGCAGCCCGAGGAACGCGTCGCACCGATACCGGATGGCGCGACCGGGTGGCACTCGGTCGTGGTCCGGGTCGGCTGATCTCCCGAAAGTCCCTATTCCTACAGGAGGAAGTATCAGATGTTTGGTTCTACGCGCACGCGCTCGCGTGTGTTCGCAAGTGTTGCGCTCGCTCTCGCGCTGTCGGTGACGGCGGCTGCGTGCGGTGGCGATGATGACGACGACAACAGCGGTAGCTCGTCCGACACGACGGCGGTCGAAGACGAACCGATGACCGAATCGACTGGGGCCTCGTCGATGACCGACGCCCCGTTCGGTCCGGCATGCTCGCAGGTGCCGACCGAGGGTGAAGGCAGCGTCGACGGCATGGCCGACGACCCGGTCGCAACCGCGGCGTCGAACAACCCGTTGCTGTCGGACCTCGTCGACGCGGTGAGTGCGGCCGGCCTGGTCGACACGCTCAACACCACCGACGACATCACGGTGTTCGCACCGACCAACGACGCGTTCGCCGCGGTTGACCCGGCGACGCTCGAAGCGGCGATGGCGGACCCGACCGGTCTGCTGACGACCGTGCTCACGTACCACGTCGTGCCCGGCCGGCTTTCGCCGGACGCGCTCGCCGGTGAGCACGAGACGCTCCAGGGCGAGACGTTGACGGTCGAGGGTTCCGGCGAGGACTTCACCGTGAACGGCGGTCCGGCAGTCGTGTGCGGCAACGTGCAGACGGCCAACGCAACCGTCTACCTCATCGACGGTGTGCTGCTGCCGCCGTCGGCAGCCTGATCTATCCGTACTGAGCAAGCGGTGGGGTGTCCCTTCGGGTGCGCCCCACCGTTCGCGTCACAAGGGTTCGCGTCACAAGGGTTTCGGGCACCAGTTCCATGCCGAGAGCGCAGGGGTGTCGCGCTCGTAGCCGAGCACCGAGACCGATGCCGGATCGAGCCGCAGATGACGCGCGCGGCCGCCGGCGGGAGACCGCACCAGCGCGCACCGAGGACCCGCAACGAGTGCCCGTGTCCGAACACCAGCACCGGACCGTCGTTCGCTCGCACCCGAGCGATGACCCGGTCGACGCGTTCGGCAACCTGCTCGATCGTTTCGCCGCCGGGTACCGGATGCGTGAACACGGTCCAGCCCGGAACGGTCTCGCGGATGGTCGGGGTCGTGGTGCCTTCGTAGCTGCCGTAGTCCCACTCTCGGAGGTCGTTGCTGACTTCGCAGTGCTCGAAGCCGGCGAGCCGCGCCGTCTCCGCGGAACGTCGCATCGGGCTCACGAGCACGAGTGGGAACGTCGTCGCGGAGAGCAACGGGGCGAGGGCGTGCGCGGCGGCACGACCGGCGGGGGTGAGATCGATGTCGGTCCGGCCCGTGTGCCGGCCCGAGCGGCTCCACTCGGTTTCGCCGTGTCGGACCAGCACCAGTGCACTCGGCGACATGGGCGGCGAGTGTCCCACAGGCCGCTGGAGCCGCCTCTTGCAAGTGCTTCACGTCTATGGTAACTATTGCGCTGCAACGCAATGATCTCTCCGATCGGAGGCGCTCGGTGGACGAACCGGTGTGGGAAGCGCTCTCCGACCCGACCCGCCGCCGGGTCGTGCAGCTGCTGGGCGAGCGGCCGCACCGCGCCGGTGAGCTCGCAACCGCAGTCGGGAACCTCGGCCCCCGCGATGAGCCGGCACCTGCGGGTCTTGCTCGATGCCGGCGTCGTGGTGGACGAGCGGGTCGTGACCGACGCACGGGTGCGCGTGTTCCGGCTCCGGCCCGATTCCCTCGTCGCGCTCCAGGCGTGGCTCGACCAGGTCCAGGCGCACTGGAACGAGCAACTGCAATCGTTCAAGCAGCACGTCGAGAGGCGAGGTGCCACATGACGGAGAACTCGCGACCACGAGCTTCCGCCGGCCGAACTTCCCTCGGCGTCCTGCAGCGTCGAGGTCGGCGTCGATCCGCAGACGGCGTTCGCCGCGTTCACCGACGAGATGGACAACTGGTGGATGCGTTCACCGATCAGCTACTACGACAGCGCACGTGCCATCGCGCGCCGTTGTGAGCACGGCGTCGGTGGCCGCCTGCTCGAGGTCTACGACGACGCAACCGGTGACGTGCTCGTGATCGGCCGGATCACGATGTGGGAACCCGGTGTCCGGCTCCAGTGGCGCAGCTCCGTCGACGATGTCGAGGTCGACGTGCTTCTTCGCCGAGATCGCCACCGGTACCAACGTGCGGGTGGACGCGCGTGTGGTGCCCGGCGGAGATCCGAACACGACCGGCAGCTTCTCGTTCGTGCGGCAGACGCCGGACTGGTTCGTGAAGTGGTGCGCGCGACGAGACACCGCGTCGCGCGAGATACGCGATCTCTCGCGCCTGAACCTCCTGCTCTACTACCGCAAGCCCGTCACCGCTGCCCGCTGGCTCGCCGACGCGTTCGGGTTCGAACCGCCCCTGCTCCCCGAATCGGGCGAGGACATGGACTGGATCGAGTTCCACGTCGGCAACGGTGCGCTGATTCTCCGCACCGGCGAGGACGACGTCGTCCGAGCACGGCTTCACGCACATGCCGTTCGTGTACGTCGACGACGTCGATGCACACTTCGAACACGCCCGCGCATCGGGCGCGACGATCGTCGAAGCCGATCCACCAGTACGGCTATCGCGCCTACGTGGCCGAGGACCTCGAGGGTCATCGCTGGACGTTCGCGCAGGCCCGACCCACGATGACGCAGTGATCCGATCGGTGCGCGGCACGCGACGAATGGAAGTTCTTCGCGACGTTGCCCGCGGCCGCGCCCGGGCTCGCCGCGCTGTGGTGGGCGTTGCTCCTCGTGCGCGGCGTGCTGCCGGCCGCCTTCGCCGTCGCGATGGGGCTGGTGGTCGGCGCGGTCGAGGACGGCCGGCCGCTCGGGGCGCCGCTCGCGTTCATGGGCGCCGTGTTCGTGCTGCTCCAGGTGCTCGCGTCCGATCCACCAGGCGGTCAGCGCGAACCTCGGGAGCCGTACCGCCGCGTACCTCCACGATCGCCTCATGCGCGCGTGCGTGCAGCCACCCGGCATGGCTCACCTCGAGCGCCCGGCGCTCGCCAACGACCTGACATGGCGCGCGACTTCGACATCGGCATGACCGGTCCGCCGCTCGCGATCTCGATGGACTTCATCGCGATCGGGCTCGTCGACATGGTCGGCGGGATCGCCCAGGCGATCCTGCTCGCGCGTTACCGAGTGGTGGGCTGCCCTCGTGCTCGGCGGCGCGTGGCTCGCGACGCACTGGCTGCTGCGCGAGAGCTCGATCTGGCGCGACCGCAACACCGACGAAGTGCGCGAGGCGCAGCGCCACGCCGAATACTCGTACCGGCTCGCAGTCGACGCGCCGGCTTCGAAGGAGGTCCGCCTGTTCGGCCTCCCCGACTGGATGGTCGAGCGGTTCGTCGGTCGCCGTCGTCGCCTGTTCGACCTCCAATGGCGCGCCACCCGGCTGCGCGAGCGGTCGGTGCTCGGGAGCTTGGTGCTCGTCCTCGGCGGCAACGCGCTCGTGTTCTGGTCGCTGGCCGGCGCGGCGACGTCCGGCGAGCATCACGCTCGCGCAGCTCGTCGTGTTCGCCACCGCCGCCGTCGGGACGAGCACGATCGCGTTCGGCGGATGGAGCTGGGCGCTCGACGGCGCCGCGCAGCCGGCGGCCGCGGCCCTGCGCCTCGAGCACGCGATGGCGCCGATCGGCGCCTTGCCGTCGGGTCGCCGCGATCCCGCCGGGATGCCCGCGCGCGAGATCCGTCGTGCGCGACCTCACGTTCGCGTACGAAACCGACGACCGCCCGGTGCTCGAGGGCCTCGACCTCACGATCCCGGCCGGCACCTCGCTCGCGATCGTCGGCCAGAACGGTGCGGGCAAGACGACGTTCGCCAAGCTGCTGTGCCGTCTCTACGACCCGCAGCGCGGCGCGATCGAGGTCGACGGCTTCGACCTCCGCGAGCTCGACCTCGACGCCTGGCGGTCGCGCGTCACCGCCGTGTTCCAGGACTTCATCCGGTTCGAGTGGTCGCTGCGCGCCAACGTCGCACCCGACGGCGCGCCCGACGCCGACATCCGCGCCGCGCTCGGAGCAGGCCGGCGCGGCCGATCTCGCCGAGCTCGACACCGTGTTGGCACGCGGGCTACGCGGGCGGCACCGACCTGTCGGGCGGGCAGTGGCAACGCGTCGCGCTCGCCCGCGCGTTGTGCGCGGTACGCCTGGGTGCCGGCGTCGTGCTCCTCGACGAGCCCACCGCGCAGCTCGACGTCCGCGGCGAAGCGGAGATCTTCGACCGCATCCTCGCGGCGACGCGTGACTGCACGACGATCCTCGTCTCGCACCGCTTCTCGACCGTGCGCCACGCCGACCGGATCTGCGTGCTCGAAGGCGGGCGGGTCGTCGAGCTCGGTACGCACGACGAGCTGATGGACGCTCGGTGGCCGCTACCGCACGATGTTCGACCTGCAGGCGTCGCGCTTCGGTGCAGACGGAGCCGGCGAGGAGGAGTCCTATGACGATCCTCGGCTGACGCCCGAACGGCGTCACCTGACGATCTGCCCGGCGGCCTGTCGTCGATGTGGCGGCTGGTGAAGCTCGGCTACCGCGCCGAGCCGCGTCTCCTGGTGTTCGCGTTCGGCATGGTGCTGTTCGCGGCGCTACCCGACGCGCTCCTCGCGCTGTGGCTGAAGCTCATCGCGCAAGGCGTGACCGACGACGACCGCACACTCGTGTACGTCGCCGCCGCCGGCCTCGGTGTGTCGGCCACGGCGACCTGGTTCCTCAAGGTCGTCGGCGATCGCGCGCAGCGCCGCTTCCGCGACCGCGTGACGATCTTCCTCGAGTCACACGTCGCGCGCCTGCAGGCGTCGGTGCCGACGATCGAGCACCACGAGCGGCCCGAGTACCTCGACCGCCTCAGCGTGCTGCGCGACCAGGTGTTCACCCTCGATCACATGTACATGTCGGTGTTCTCGACCGCGGGTTGGATCCTCCGGCTCGGCGTCACGATCGTGCTGCTCGCATCGGTGAGCCCGGTGCTGATCCTGCTCGTCCTGTTCGCGTTGCCGACCGTTCTCGACCGCGAGCTGGCGTCCGGGCGTCGAACGCAACGTCGAAGAATCGGTGGCGTCGCGCGACCGGCTCGCCGCGTCACACGTTCCTGCTGGGCACGACCGCGCCGCCCGGCAAGGAGGTGCGGCTCGAGCGCGCTCGGGCCGCGGCTCGTCGACGACGCGCACGCGCAGACATGGGAGCAGTGGTACGCGCCGATCGCGGCGCGCGGTGGGTCGAGCGCGTTGTGGCACACGCTCGTGTTGGGCGATCTTCGGCAGCGCGTACGTCGGCGCGGTCGTGTACGTCGCCGCCGGCCTCGACGCGCCGGTCGGGATCCGTGCTGCTCGTGCTCGCCGCGGGCAGCCGGCTGTCGCAGTACGTCGGCGCGACCGTCGGCGAGATCGGGTTCCTGCGCGGCATCTGGCTCGACGGCGCCCGCCGCCTCGCGTGGCTCGAGGACTACGCCCGACGTATCGACGACCGCGCCGATCAGCCCGTCCCCGAGCGCATCACGCGCGGCATCCGCCTCGAAGCACGTCTCGTTCCGCTATCCCGGCACCGACCGCCTGGTGCTCGAAGACGTCGACCTCGAGCTCCCCGCCGGCGCAGTCGTCGCGATCGTCGGGGAGAACGGCGCGGGCAAGTCGACGCTCGTGAAGCTGCTGTGCCGCTTCTACGAGCCGGTCGTCGGGCACGGTCTCGGTCGACGGCGTCGACCTCTCGCGCATGCCCGACCTGGGAGTGGCGCACACGCCTCGCCGGCGCGTTCCAGGACTTCTTCCGGTTCGAGCTCCGGGCCGGCGAGACCGTCGGCCTCGGCGACGTCGACCGTCTCGACGACCATCCTGCGATCGAGGCCGCGGTGCGACCGGGCGGGGGCACGTGACGTCGTCGACCGGCTCACCGACGGGCTCGACACGCAGCTCGGCGTCTCGTGGGACGACGGCGTCGAGGTTTCGTTCGGTCAGTGGCAGAAGCTCGCGCTGGCCCGTGGGCTTCATGCGCGACCATCCGCTGCTCGTCGTGCTCGACGAACCGACCGCCGCGCTCGATGCCGAGACCGAACACGCGCTGTTCGAGCGGTACGCCGCTTCCGCGCGAGCAGCGAAGTGGCGAGGCCGACGGGCGCATCACCGTGCTCGTCTCGCACCGCTTCTCGACGGTCCGCATGGCCGACCTGATCGTCGTGCTCGACGGCGCGCGCGTGGTCGAGGTCGGCACGCACGAAGAGCTGGTGGCGAACGGCGGCCAGTACGCCGAGCTGTACGGCATCCAGGCCGCCGCCTACCGCTGACAGCAGATCGCCTGCTCGACGACTTCGCACCGGCTACGTCGGTCCGACGGCCGTCGAGGGCGTCACGATGCCGGAGCCGTAGAAGCCGTTGCGCAAGCGTGCTGCCCTCGCAGAGCTGCGTCGGACTCCCGCCGCTCCGTCGACCCGTCCTCCAGCGGGACGAAGCGCACGTACGTGAACGGGTTCGGCTGCGGGCACGCGTGCGCGTTGGCCGACGTCCTCAGTCTCGACGCGGTGAGCGACGGGTGGAGGCCGAACTCGCCCTGCCGCTCGCAGTCCGTACTTCGACACGATCAGCGCGGCGACACCGACCGCGTGCGGGGACGCCATCGACGTGCCCTGCAGGTACTGGTAGTACGCGCAGGTCGACCCCCGAGCAGTTCTTGATCACGAACTCGTTCGTCGGGTCGCCGTTCTCGTCGATGTCGCCGAGCGCGCGCGCGACGCTCTCCGGGATACGCGGCGAGCACGACGCCGCCGACGTCGCGGGTTCCGTCGGGCGTGTCGTACGCGTCGCCACCCGGCGCGGCGACGTCGACGTACCCGTTGCCGTAGTCCGAGTAGTACGACTTGCGCGTGCTCGGGCCGGTCGCCGACACCGGAGATCACATGGTTGCCCTCGGACGGCATGCTCACACACGACGGGTCGACTTCGCGTTCGTACGGCACTTCGCCGGGCTCGCTCGCGAAGTCGGGGCTCGAGTCGTCGATGAGCGTCTTCGTGTAGTCGGTGGCGCCGTTGCCCGCCGCCGAGACGAGCGTCACGCCGTTGCGGTGCGCGTAGTCGAGCGCGCGCTGGACGGCGGTGATGATCGTCTGCTGCTCGAGCCGGTCTGTCGGGGCTGTCGGCCGGGTTGTCGGTGCAGTTGAACAGCCACGGGTCGACGTAGTAGCTCATGTTCACGACGTCGATGCCGATGTCGCCGGCGTAGGTGAGCGCATCGACGGTCGGCTGCAGGAAGAAGTACCCGGAGTCCTGGCCCGCCCGGAGGTTCACGAGCGTGACGTTCGGCGCGACACCCGCGATGCCGAGCCCGTTGATCGGCGAACCGATCGTCGAGGCGACGTGCGTGCCGTGGCCGTCTTCGTCGACGTTCGGCGGCGTCGTTGCACGACTGGTCGGGTTCGTCCTCGCACGGGCCGTCGATCTCGTTGCCGTCAGCGTCGACCGGGATGTCGACCGTGAAGTTGCGGCTCAGGTCGTTCGAGAAGTTCGGTGCGATGTCGGGGTGGGTGCCGTCGACACCGGTGTCGAGGATGCCGACGAGGACGCGTTCGTCGCCCTGTTCGACCTGATACGAACCGTCGACGGTCGCGTTGATCTGCTGCATGTCCCACTGCAGATCGGCGAGGGGCTCGGCGTCCGGGCGCGGGTCCGGGCTGCGGCCTGCGGTTGCTCCCGAGCCGTCCGGCCTTCTCGACCTCGTCGCGCTCGGCCTTCGGCTTCGACGTGCCATGCGGGACGCTGCCGATCGTCGTGTTGTGCGCGACGCCGTCGATGCCTGGTTGTGCACCGAGATCGGCGATGAAGTTCGCATCCGTCGACCGCACGGTTGCGACACCGACGGCCGCGTTCTCGCGGACGATCTCGCCGTGCGTCGCGGTGATTGCGGCGCGCGCCGCGTCGGTCGCGCCTTCGTCGTACACGACGACGTACTCGCTCGTGGCTTCCCGCGGACTCTTGCTGGTTCTCGGTCTCGGTCGCGCCGGCGATCGAGGTCGCGAGCGCGACAACGAGCAACGGTACGAGCGGTAGCACGCGTTTCCGCACGGTTCCCCCTTCGGCAACGCTGGATAGGTGATCTCGAACCGGCACCCGAAACGAGGTGCGGCGTGATGCACCGCCCGAAGGTGGTCGCGCTACCCACGCGGAGAAACCGGCACGCTTCGAATTCCGTCGAATCAGCGCGCGGAGCGTGGTCGCGCAGGAATCAGGCGAGCAGCTTGGCCTTCTGCGCCTCGAACTGCTCGGCCGTGATGACGCCTCTGTCGTGCAGGTCTGCGAGCTTCGTGAGCTCGTCGGCGGTGCTCACGCCGGGCGACGCCGCGGCCTGCTGCACGTACTGCTTGAACGCGGCTTCGTGCGCCTGCGCGTCCTTGACCGCGTGCTCGTGCATCTTGTTGCCCCGCGCGATCAGATAGACGACGCACCCCGAGCAGCGGCAGGAAGAAGATGAAGATCAGCCACAGCGCCTTGGCCACGCCCGACAGGTCGTGACTGCGGAACACGTCGATCAGCACCGCGATGAGGACCCAGATCCAGATCACGAAGAAGAACAGCAACAACATCGTCCAGAAGATGTTGAGGAGCGGGTAGTCGGCAGCGAGCATGAGAAGCTTCCCTCGGGGCGCGGATGTCCACCGGATCGTGACAACCTTTCGCCCCGTACGCAAGAACCGCGATCTCGTCCCGGGAGGTGCGCGTGAAGGGTGCTTCGCCGTTCGAACCGGCCCGGCTCGGCCCGATCACGCTCCGCAACCGCGTGATCAAGGCCGCGACGTTCGAAGGCCGCACGCCGAAGCGGCGCGTCACCGACGAGCTCATCGCGTTCCATCGGGCAGTTGCCGCGGGTGGTGTCGGGATGACGACCGTTGCGTACTGCGCGGTCACGCGCGCCGGCAGCACCGACGGACACCAACTCATGCTCGACGATCCGGAGGTCGGCCCCGGACTGCGCCGGCTCACCGACGCGATCCACGCCGAGGGCGCGGCGGTCGCTGCGCAGATCGGGCACGCTGGGCCGGTCGCCAACCCCGCCGGGACGAAGCATCCGAGCGTCGCCCCTTCGCGCGTGTTCAGTCCGCTCGGCATGCGACGCACCCACGCGGTGACCACCGACGACATCGCGCGCATCACGGAGCAGTACCGCGACGGGGCCGCGATGCTCGCCGAGTCCGGGTTCGACGCGATCGAGGTGCACCTCGGCCACAACTATCTGTTGAGCGCGTTCCTGTCACCGAAGCTCAACCGGCGGACCGACGAGTGGGGTGGCTCCCTCGAGAACCGAGCGCGGTTCCCGCGTCAGGTCGTGCGTGCCGTCCGCGACGCCGTCGGCGACGGCATCGCGGTCACCGCGAAGTTGAACATGGCCGACGGCGTCGACGGTGGATTGTGGCTGGACGAGAGCATCGACGTTGCGCGCATGCTCGAAGCCGACGGCGCGCTCGACGCGCTCACGCTCACCGGTGGTAGCTCGTTCGAGAACCCGATGTACCTGTTCCGGGGCGACGCGCCGATCCAGGAGATGGCCGCGACGTTCCCGCGCGTGCTCGAGCCGGGCTTCAAGCTCCTGGCGCCCCGCTTCTTCCGGAGCTACCCCTTCGAGGAGGCGTACTTCCTTCCGTACGCGCGCCAGTTCCGCGACGCGCTGACCGATGCCGTTGATCCTCCTGGGCGGCATCAATCGACTCGAGACCGATCGAGCGCGCGCTCGCCGAGGGTTTCGCCTTCGTCCAGATGGCGCGCGCACTCCTACGCGAGCCCGATCTCCTGCGTCGGATGCAGGAAGACGCGTCGTACGAAGCGTTGTGCATCCACTGCAACAAGTGCATGCCGACGATCTACCGGGGTACCCGCTGCGTCCTCGTGACCGACGAGCGATGACCCGCGCTCCGGCTCATGCAAGCGGCGTTGCGAACCACCACTGGTGGCCTTCGGGATCGACCGCGGCGTAGAGCCGCTCGCGGTACGGCTGGTCCTGGGGCGGTCCGTCGACCTCCGCCCCGGCCGCGACCGCACGCGCGTAGTGCGCGTCGACGTCGGGCACTCGGATGTACACGCCCACTGTCACCTGGCCGAGCTCCTTGGGCGTTCGGATACCGGGCGGACAGCCGAGCATGACGGCCGCGTCGCCGAGGCGCATCTCACCGTGCCGCAGCGTGCCGTCGTCTTCGACCATACGCGTGTGCTCCCGGAAGCCGAACGCGTTGGCGAGGAACTCCATCGCGGCGATCCCGTCCACGTAGTAGAGGTACGGGCTCACACCGGTCTGTGCGTCGGTCATCGGACGTCCTTTGTCGTTGGAGCGGGTGATGCGTCGGCCGCCGTCGCGAGGCGGCCGGCCTGCATGTATTCGTCGAACCAGCCGAACACGAGCGCCCACCCGAACCGCGCGTGGTGCTCCGCTTCCGGCGGCGCGAGCCGCTCGAGGCCGCGGTGTTCGAGCGTGACGCGCGTCGTGTCCCCAACGGCTGCGAAGCGGACGTCGACCTCGGTGTCGCGTCCGTCGACGAACACGATCCGCCGGCCCGGTTCCCACACGGTCACACGGCCCATGGAGCGGCCTTCACCGGTGTGCGCGTCGTAGACCTCGAGGAGGTGGCCCCCGACGTGCGGTTCGAACCGCACCGCGACGACGCGCTCGGGGTCGAAGAAATTGTGTGGACCGCGCTTGTACCACGCGTCGATCTCGTCGGTGAACACTTCGAACGCGGTTGCCGGGTCGACACCGACGTCGATCGAAACGCGCACCGATGCCGGGGTCACGAACGAGACCGGCGCGTGCGTTCGGCGTGCTCCTTGAAACGGCCGAGCTGTTCCGACCAGAAGGCGTGCACCTGATCGAGCCACGCCTGGAGGGCGACGAAGTGCTCGGGTCGCAGCGTGTAGACGCGGCCCCTTCCGTCGTCCTCCACCAGGTGGACCTCGACCAGTCCACTCGTCCGCAGCACCTTGAGGTGGCGGCCCAGGGCCGGACGCGATGTGCCCGTCTGCGCCGCGAGCTCGCTGGAGCGCCGAGGCCCGTCGCGGAGCAACTCGATGACGCGGCGCCGGGTGGGGTCGGCGAGCGCGGCGAAGGTTGCGTCGAGCGGCATCGGTGCGTCACTCGTCCGGTAGTCATTCACCATTCGGTGAATCATCGACCGATCCGGTCGGACGGGTCAAGCCCGAACCGGTCGCCTCCTCAGAAGGCGGCGTGCTCGCGGCGGCGGAGCATCCGCCGGGCCTCGGAGCGCAACAAGGCAACGCCCCCGAGCAGCCCTCCGACGAGGACCGCGATGATGCCGAGGCCGAAGCGGGTCCCGGAGTCCTCGGAGATCTTGGCCGCGATCTGCGGGCTCGGCACCGCGATCTGACTGCTCGTCGGTTCGGGGCCGAGCTCGATCTTCTCTCGCGCGCCTCTCCACACGTATGCGGTCTCCGGCGTCGACAGCTTCGTCAGCGCGTCGGCTACGGCGCCTCCGATCGCGCTCGACGCCGAACCCGTCGATGCTCTCGCCGGTCTCGGGGTCGTGGTTGCGCCGGTCGAGCGCGACGTAGGACTCGTCGGGCCGGTGGTCGGGCTCGTTGGTTCGGTCGCACCGGGCGCGGCGAACCCGCTCAGATCAGGGAAGGACGGAGGCACGCTGCCGGTTTCGGGCGACACCGGCGCAGCGCGGCGCGGCCGGCGATCCGGCGCCGTCACCGGCGCCACCGATCGGCCCGTCGGCTGTGAGCGCGGGCAGGAAACTCGCGATCGCGCCCACTGACGCGTACCCGGGGGTCGCCGGTGATGCCTGCATCGTGTTCGCGAAGTGTTCGGCGACTGCATCGCACTCCGGGATGTCGGGGATGGCGCCGAACTGGAACGTGTCGTCTGCGGAGAACGTCGCGATGCCGATGGCGGCGTCGTAGTCGACCGATGTCAGGTGGAGTGGCGCCGGCACCGACGTGCACGAGAACGGGTCGCCGTCGTTGCCGGGGTCGTCGTTGCCGACGAACGTGAAGCTCGCGTCGGGTGCATGGAGATCGATCGTGTGGGCGCCGGGATCGACGGTGCCGGAGAGGCCAACCGGTGCCGAGAGCCGCACCTCGTCGAGGGGTTCGGCGAGCAGCGTGTCGCTCGCCCGATCGATCGGGTCCGTGATGCTGCCGAGGGTCACGCCTGCGTCGGTGCTCCAGTTGCCGGCACGATCGACGTGGCCGGGCACGAACGCGCCGGGCGGCGGCACGAGGGTGACGCTCGGTCGGAGTTCGCCGGCAGGCGGAGGAGGTCCGATCTCGAGCCGTACCAAGAGGGCGACGTCGAACGACGACGCGTTGGTGGGTGCCGCGGTCGCGCCACTCTCCGACACGAGGGCCAGGCCGGTCGCCAGGAGCGCCACCGCCGCAATCGAGGACAGTCGGCGCCCGGTCACGGACCCGCGCATCATCCTCGAAGCTTTCCTCGTGCCCGTCACCAGGAGAAACGGTACCCGGTGGGGCCGCTCGGCAAGCCACGGCGGCGGAATCATCGAAAAACCTGCACATTCGCGGCGGATAGGTTCGGCCCATGGCTGTCGCAGCGGGGGATCGGGCTGTCGTCCAGCTCTGGCGCTATCCGGTGAAGTCGCTGCAGGGCGAGCGGGTCGAGGACGTGGAGGTCGGGGCCGAGGGTTTCGTCGGTGACCGGGCGTTCGGGATCGTCGACGACGAAACCGGCCTGGTGCTGACGGCTCGGCGCGAACCCAGGCTCCTGCTCGCCGGGGCGCGGTTCGGAGCGGACGGTGAGGTGACACTCACCCTGCCCGACGGCACGATCGCGCGCGACGACGCCGCGCTCTCGTCGTGGCTCGGCCGCCCCGTGCACCTACAGCGGGCCGACCCCGATCGGGCCGGCCGCTACGAGATCGCGCTCGACATCGAACACGAGGACACCGCCGATTGGTACGCCTGGGACGGTCCGCCGGGCGCGTTCCACGACTCCACCCGCACGCGCGTCTCGTTGGTCTCCGAAGCGACGATGCGCGCGTGGGATCCGCGTCGGTTCCGCGCCAACGTCGTTCTGTCGGGCTCGGACGAGGAAGCACTCGTCGGAACTGCCGTGCGAGTCGGCAGCGCCGTGCTCGCCGTGGGCAAGGAGATCGACCGCTGCGTGATGGTCACCCGTCCGCAACCCGGAGGCATCGATCGCGATCTCGACGTGCTCCGCACGATCATCCGTGAACGCGCCGGCAACCTCGGCATCGGCGCGCTCGTCACCACCGCCGGCCGCGTCTCCGTCGGCGACCCCGTCACCCCCGCCTGACACTCAACGACCATTATTCCGCCATCACATGGTGGAGTAATGGTGCCCCGTCCCGGACCGAAAGTCCGCCATCAGATGGTGGGGTCGTGGTGGTATTCAGGTCGGCTTGGGTTCGGGGACGATGTCGATGCGGACGCCGGGGACGGAGGTGTCGGTGGCGGCGGTGCCGAAACGGATGGCGCGCGCACGTGCGGCGGCGGAGAGGCTCTGGGTCATCGACTCGAGCGTGGCGCGGGTCGCGACGTCGTCGACGTCGACCACCAACTCCTGCAGCGGACGGCCCTGCGGTAAGCCGGTGCGGGTGCGCTCGGCGCGCACCGCGCGCAGCACGCCGCGCACCAGATCGATCTCGGCGACCTCGGCCAGGGGAGACGCCGGCGCCTCGGGCCAGCTCGTCACGTGCAACGACACCGCGCCTTCGTGGGCCGCGTACATGTACTGGTACAGCTCCTCGGTGACGAACGGCAGGAACGGCGCGTACAGCGCGAGGAGGGTACGCAGCGTCTCCGACAACGTGGTCCGTGCCGACGCCCGCTGCTCGTCCGTGTAACTCGCCTCGGTCCAGAAGCGATCCTTGACGAGCTCCACGTAGTCGTCGCAGAACTCGGTCCAGAAGAACTGGTCGAGCGCTTCGCGAGCGATGGCGAAGTCGTAGGTGTCGAAGCCGCGTTCGACGACCGGGAGCAGACGGTGGAGGCGCCCGACGATCCACCGGTCCTCGGCCGTGCGCTCGTCGAGCGCCACGGCGTCATCGGGGGTGTACCCGGGTGCGTACTGCTCGACGAGTCGCGCGATGTTCCAGAGCTTCAACACGAGCTTGCGCCCGGCCTTGACGTCGGCCTCGTGGTAGCGGAGGTCGTGCCCCAGGTGGCTGCCGGCGGCCCAGAACCTGAGCGAGTCGGCGCCGTACTTGTCGATGACGTCCTCGGGGTCGTACTTGTTGAACTCGCCTTCCTTGCCCGCGGTGAGATCCCGCTTGGAGAACTTCTTGCCGTTCTCGTTCAGACCCCAGCCCGAGATCATCACGTTTTCCCACGGGATCATGTCGTTGTGCGCATGACCCTTCACGAGTGTGTAGAAGAGCCATGTCCGGATGATCTCGAACGCCTGGACCCGCAGCGTCATGGGCAGCGGTGCGGCCGCGACGCGATCGGGCGAACGGGCCCAGTTCGCGTTCAACTGTGGCGTCAGCGACGACGTCATCCACGTGTCCATGACGTCGGGGTCGCCCGCGAACTCGCGCCCACCGCACTTGGCACACGACTCGACGGGCGGTGGGCTCTCGAGCGGGTCGACCGGCAACTGGTCCTCGGTCGCGAGCACGGCTTCGTCGCACTCCGAGCAGTACCAGACGGGAAACGGCACCCCGTAGAAGCGCTGGCGGGTGATGTTCCAGTCGTACTTGAGCCCTTCGATCCACCGATCGAGGCGCACCTTCATGTACTCCGGGTACCACGCGAGCTCGTCGCTGCGCGCGAGCAGCTCACCTTCGAGATCCAACACCCGCACGAACCAGTGCGGCCGCATCTGGAACTCGACCGGTCGCTGTGTTCGTTCGGCCACCGAGACCTGCTGCTCGATCTTCTGCGCGCCGCGCAACGCGCCGGCCGCTTCGAGGTCGGTGGCGATCTGCTTGCGGGCGCGCTCGATGTCCATTCCCGCGTACGCGCCCGCGACATCAGTGAGCTTCCCGGCCGCGTCGATGCCCATGCGGAGGTCGAGGCCGTCGCGCTTCCATCGCTGCACGTCGGCACCGTCGCCGAAGGTGCACACCATCATGAGGCCGGTGCCGAAGTCGGTGCGCACGTCGTCGTCGGAGAGAATCGGCACCTCGCGCTCGCTGAGCGGTACGACCGCGGACTGTCCCGCGAGCGCGGCGTACCGCTCGTCCTCGGGATTGAAGTACAGCGCGACACAACTCGGGATCAGCTCGGGTCGTGTCGTCGAGATCACGAGGTCGCGGCCGTCGGGCGCCCGGAAGGCGATGTCGTGAAGCGTCGTGTTGCGGGTGATCGTTTCGAGGTCCGCTTGCGCGAGCGACGTCTGCATCGACGGATCCCAGAACACCGGCTCCTCGGAGCGGTACACGCGCTGGCGGCGATGGAGATCGAGGAACGAGAGTTGTGAGGTACGACGGCAGTGGTCGTCGATCGTCGAGTACTTCAGCCGCCAGTCGACCGAGAGCCCGAGCTTGCGCCAGAACCGCTCGTAGCCGACGCCGATCCGTGACGTCTCCTCCAGGCAGAGCGCACGGAACTCGGATCGAGTGGTGCGGGCCTTGTCGACGTTGTAGGTCTGCTCGACGTAGCGCTCGGTCGGCAGCCCGTTGTCGTCGAAGCCCATCGGATAGAAGACGTTGCGGCCGCGCATGCGCTGGTAACGGACGATGAACTCGGCCTGCGAGTACGACATCGCGTGGCCGACGTGCAGGTGCGCGGCGGAGACGTACGGCGGGGGCGTGTCGACGGAGAAGATCTCGCCCGGCGCGCCCGGGTCGAACTCGTAGATGCCGGTCGACGCCCACAGCTCGCGGGCCCGCTCCTCGATCTGCGCGAGGTCGGGCGTCTTGTCCAGGCCCATACCCTTCCCTTCACCCCCTTCCCTTCCGGTGACGCTGCGGCCCTTTCAGATGACGCCGAGGGCGGGCCTAGCGTACGTTCTCGCGCATGACCGTCATGGATGCAGTCCCGGCCGGCGAACCTTCAGAGCTCGGGATCGACGAGGAGGCGCTCGCGGCACTCGTCGCTCGCGCCCAAGCCGATGTCGACGCCGGCGTCGTTCCCTCGTGCCAGCTCGCGATCGCCCGCAACGGCCGCGTCGCGGCCACGGTGACGCTCGGCGACGCGACTGCCGACTCGCGCTACGTGATCTTCTCGGCGACGAAGCCCATCGTCGCGAGCGCGGTGTGGATCCTGATCGGCGACGGTGCCATCGACGTCACGCGACGCGTCGGCGAGTACATCCCCGAGTTCGCGACCAACGGCAAAGAGGTCATCACCGTCGAGCAGGTGATGCTCCACACGTCGGGATTTCCGCACGCTCCGTTCGTGGCATCCGAATGGGACGACCGCGACGCGCGCCTCGCGCGGTTCGCTTCGTGGCGATGCAACTGGGAGCCCGGCACCGCGTTCGAGTACCACCCGACTTCGGCGCACTGGGTGCTCGCAGAGTTGATCGAGCGCGCGAGCGGTGAAGACTTCCGTGAGTACGTGCGCACTCGCGTGCTCGAGCCGCTCGGCCTCGCGCGCTTGCAGGTCGGCGTGCCCGAGGCCGACCAGCACGACATCCGGGCCATCGTCGACACCGGCGAGCCCGCGACCCCGGAGGAGTTGATGGCGGTGCTCGGCATCCCCGAGCTGCCGCTGACCGAGGTCACGCCCGACGCGCTGCGCGGCTTCAACGATCCCCGCGTGCGAACGGTCGGTGTACCGGGCGCCGGTGGCGTGTCGACCGCCGCCGACCTGGCGCGCTTCTACCAGGCGCTGCTCCACAACTCGGCCGGTACTTGGAAACCCGACGTGCTGGCCGACGCCGAGACCCGTGTCCGCAACGTGTACCCCGACTGGCTCGGCACCCCCGCCAATCGCTCGCTCGGCCTCGTTCTCGCAGGTGACGACGGTCGTTCGAACCTGCGCGGGATGGGCAAGACGGTTTCGGCGCAGGCATTCGGGCACAACGGCGCCGGTGGCCAGATCGCCTGGGCCGATCCCGCGACCGGGCTCTCGTTCGCGTACCTCACGAACGGGATGGACCAGCACCCGCTCCGTCAGGCCCGCCGCACGACCGCGCTCGCCAGCCGCGCCGCGAACTGCGCTCGCCCGCTCGCGTGAATCGCAGCGGACGAAGTACTCTTGCACACCTCGTGCAAATCGCCGAGTAGATCGATTGGGTAACTCGGCCGAGAATCGACCGAAGAAAATCCGAAGTAATGGGCTGAGGCGGACCGGGGGGTTCGGGTTGAACATCGACGTACGCAAGATCGGGTTGTGGATGCTCGGCCTCGGGGGTGTCGCCATGACCGCCGGGCTCGTCGCCGACGCGGTCCGCACCAACGACGACCCGTCGATCGCGTCGTCGGAGGGCATCTTCGACCTGTCGAGCTTCGGCCATGCGCTGTTCTTCGGCGGCATCTGCATCGCGTTCGTGGGACTGCTCGGGTTCATGTTCGGCGGCCGCATCTACCGCCAGGGCCCGTACCCCGAGGGAACGCGTCCCAGCGTCGGCCGTCGGCTCGTCCAGGTCGGCGCGCCGATTGCCGCGTTGCTGCTCATCACCGGGTGCACGGCCGTCGCGATGAACTCGGATCTCGGTGACCCCGCCCCCGATGCTGCCGGCGACCACCACGCCGAAGCCGGCACGGATGAAACGGCCACGGCTGCGTCGACCGAAGACGCGACGACCGAGTCGGGTCATGCCCACGACGAGACCGCGAGCGCGACGGCGGATGGCGACGCCGCGGTCGCCGACACCGGCTCACGGCCCGGTGATCGCAGGGACCGCGACCGGCGACTCGCCGTGCGAGATCGCGTCGCCGACGCCGGCATCGCCCGGCCAGGTCGGGACCGGCGACAACGGCGGCTCGGAGGATGACGCCGGTGAGCACGGCGCGCGCGGCATGGTTGCGCAGACTGCCCTCACCAAGGACGAGCGCGTCCTCCTCGAGCAGCAGATGGCCCAGGCCCGCACCGTCATCGCGCAGTACCCGACCGTCAAGGACGCGATGGCCGCCGGCTACGGGATGTCGACCGCGTACGTCCCGTGCATCGGTGCGCACTACACCAACACCCGGCTCGTCATCGGCTTCGACCCTGCGAAGCCGTCCGAGTTGCTCTACGACGGCACGGGGCCGGACGCGAAGATCGTCGGCCTCAGCTACCTCACCTACAACCGAGGCGGCGCACCCGAAGGCTTCGCCGGCGCCAACGACCACTGGCACCAGCACAACGCCAACGGTGGGCTGTGCTTCAACGCCGGCGGCACCGTCATCGGCGGTGAAGAGATGACCCAGGAGCAGTGCACGCAGCGGGGCGGGACGAAGCGCGAGCTGACCGACATCTGGATGGCGCACGCGTGGGTCGTGCCCGGCTTCGAATGCAGCTGGGGCGTGTTCGCGGGCGAGTGCCCCGAGCTCGGCGGCAAGGTCGGCAAAACCGCCTGGGACTGAAAGTCGCCTCGGACCAGAAGTCAGGTCGCGCTCGGCTCAGTTCAGGGGCGACCAGTCTGCTGTTCGCAGGAGGCGGCTCTCCCAGTCGTCGCGCACTTCGAGCGCGTCGTGCATCCAGGTGCCCGGTCCCTTGACGCGCTCGGGCAGCTCGGTCGTGAACAGTCCCGGGAGCCGCTCCGGATGGTCGACCCGCTGCCACAACACGATCTTCGCGACGCCGGGGCGCGCCGAGCGCGGCCTGGAACACGCCGACCAGTGTGAGCAACGACCGCGCGGTCTGCTGCTCGAGACTCGGTGCGTAGTGCGTGCGGGCGGCCTCGAGATAGTCATCGAGCTTGGCCTCGTACGGCCACGCACTGTCTTCCATGAACAGCGCGGGCTCCTTACCGGGTCCGTCGACCGGAACGGTCGCGAGGTCGACGTGCTGGAGTGGTGACCAGTCGAGCGGGAGCAGCACCTTGCCCGCGACCTCGTGGCGGAGACGGTCGACGTCGGCCGCCCACTTGCGCAGATCGCCGCGCTGCACGCGTGTCGCGAGCCGTTCGTAGGCGGCACCGTCCCGCAAGCCGGTGATCGTCACCACCTGGTACGCACGACCGGTGCCGTGCGCGAGCTTCAGGTAGTAGAGGAGCCGAGCGTCGTCGTCGCGGGCGAGCGCAGGCATCCAGCCGGTGCGGACCGCCGCTTCGAACGCGTCCTCGTGCCGGCCGGCAACCGTGTGGAGCTCGTGGAGGAACAGCATCGACCCGCATTTTTACGCACGGCGCGACGGCTTGCGCAGCTACGCCTGGATGCGCTCCACGATGTGGTCGATGGCGCGCGTGAGCGTGACGACGTCGTCCGGCTCGATTGCCGGGAACAACGCGATGCGCAACTGGTTGCGACCGAGCTTCCGGTAGGGCTCGACATCGACGATGCCGTTGGCTCGCAGCGCCTTGGCGATCGCGGCTGCGTCGACCGGCGCTTCGAAGTCGATCGTCGCGGTCACCGGGCTGCGTGCGTCGGGGTCCTTCACGAAGGGCGTCGCCCACGGTCGGGAATCGGCCCAGCCGTACACGGTTGCCGCCGAGGTTGCGCTCCGCTCGACCGCCCAGTCGAGCCCGCCGTTGCCGAGGAACCACTCGATCTGGTGGGCGAGGAGGAACAGCGTCGCGAGCGCCGGCGTGTTGTAGGTCTGGTCGAGCCGCGAGTTGGCGAGCGCGATCTCGAGATCGAGGCTCGCAGGTATCCAGCGCCCCGAGGCGGCGATGCGCTCGATGCGGTCGGTCGCGCGTGGGCTGACGCACGCGATGGCGAGGCCGCCGTCGCTCGCGAAGCACTTCTGCGGCGCGAAGTAGTAGACGTCGGCGTCGGCCGCGACGAACGGCATGCCGCCGGCGGCGGACGTGCCGTCGACCACGACGAGCGCGTCGCCCGCAGGTCGGTGCAGCGGCACCGTGACGCCGGTCGAGGTCTCGTTGTGCGGGTACGCGTACACGTCGCCTTCGGGTGCGTCGATGGTGGCGGGCGTCGCGCCGGCTTCGGACTCGAGCACCTCGGGCGCGTCGAGATGGGGCGCAGCCGTCGCGACCGCTGCGAACTTCGCGGAGAACTCGCCGAGCACGAGGTGGGAGCTGCGCCGCTCGATCAAGGCGAACGCGGCGGCGTCCCAGAAGAGCGTCGACCCGCCGTTGGTGAGGAGCACCTCGTAGCCGTCGGGGAGCGAGAAGAGATCGCCGAGTCCTTCACGGACGCGGCGCACCACCGACCTGACGCCGTCGCGCCGGTGACTCGTGCCGAGGTAGTCGTGGGCGTTCGCGGCGAGCGCGGCGACCGACGCGTCGCGCACCTTCGACGGGCCGGAGCCGAAGCGACCGTCGCTCGGCCGCAGATCAGGCGGGAGGACGATGCTGGTGTCGGTATCCGTGCCGGGGCCGTTGCTCACCCACGGCACGATAACGGCTGTCCTCGATCAGTCGGTTCAGTTTGATGAGTCGATCAGTTGCGTCAGGTCGATCAAGTCGTGGCGAGCAACTCGTCGAACCCGAGGCGAAGGCAGTCGCCCAGCACGGTCGGGTCGGGCACGGCGGCCGTGTCGATCACCACGCCGATGCAGCACGTGTCGTTGTGCGAGATCAAGCGAGATGTTCACCGCCGCGCCCGCGGTCGGCGCGAACGCGTACATGCGCTCGATCTGTGCCCCTGCGGCGAACACCGGCACGGGAGCACCCGGCACGTTGGTGGCGACGAAATCACAACACTTCAACATGCCGCCGAACAGCGCGGTGGTGGTCGAGGTCGGGAGCCGGTTCAGCACGCCGGCGAGCGCGCTCGACATGCGCAGGGCGGGCTCGGCGCGCCAGTTGCGGACGAGCATGCCCACGGCCCGCACCCGCTCGGCCGGATCCTCGATGCCGGCAGGAACCGGGAAACGGGCGGGCGCGAACCGATTGCCGCCGGCCTCGTCGTCGACCGTGCGCAGGTTGATCGGCAAGCTCATGCGCAGCGAGTCGACGACGGCACCGTGGCGCTCGTGGTAGCGACGGAGTCCGCCGATGACGGCGGCGAGGAAAACATCGTTGACGCTGCCGCCCGTCGCCTTGCCGGTACGCCGGACGTCGTCGAGTCCGACGTCGAACATCGCGAGGCTCCGGCCGAGACCGCGGTCGCGCATCAGCGGCGACATCGGGCCGTTCGCCGGCGCGAGCAGACGACCGACCGACCGTGCTGACACCGCGACGTTCGTCGCCGCACCGACCGGATCGCGCACGGCCGAGACACCTTCGGACGCGGCGCGCACCGGAGCACGGCGCGTGATGCCGAGAACCCGACGCGTGGTGTGCGTCATCGAGTCGCGCATGAGCGCAACCGCGCCGAATGTGTCGGGCGCGGGCACGGCCGGGAGATCGGAGGGTGCCTCGGGGGCGGGCTCGCGTTCGAGGTCGACCAGCTCCGCGAGCATGGCCATCCCGCCCACGCCGTCGGTGACCGAGTGGTGCACCTTCATCGACAGCGCGGCGCGATCGCCTTCGAGCCCTTCGAACAGCGTGAACTCCCACAGCGGCCGGGCGCGATCGAACGACGCGCTCGCGATCGGACGCAGCGCGTCGAGCAGCGTCGCCGAGTCGCCCGGTGGCGTCAGCCGCAGGCGGCGCACGTGGAAGTCGAGGTCGAAGGTCTGCTCCACCGCCCAGCGGGGCGGGCCCAGACGCAACGGCGGCGACAGCACGCGCTGGCGCAACCGGGGAATGAGGACCGTCGCCCGCTCGATGCGCGCGCGAAGGCGCGGCCAGTCGGGGGGACGATCGAAGATCGAGACCGCGAGGATCGTGGACCGCAAGATGGGGTCCTTCTCGATGTTCCACATGAGCGCGTCCTCGTCGCTCATGTGCTGCGTGAAGTTCCCGGTTGCCGTGGTTCCTCCCGCAGTCCGCTTCTCCGATACGACGATCGACCGTATGCAGCGACCCCGCTGGTGTCAACGTTGGGCCTGTTGGTGTCGAGGTGGGGGTCGCAGTGCGTTGCCTACGATGCGCCCCCGTGTCCGAAGAAGCCGTGTCCGACGACGTCGTCTCCGAGCACGGCAGCCTGTTCACGCGCCACGGCGAGCAGTTCGTGCCGACGCCGCTCACGCGCGGTCCGTGGGGCCCGAACGCGATGCACGGTGGCGCGCCGAGCGCGCTGATGGCGCACGTGCTCGCCCGCCACGATCCAGGACCGGCGGGGTTCGTCGCGCGGCTCACGGTCGAGTTGCTCCGGCCGGTTCCGCTCGCGCCGTTGCAGGTCGTGGCGCGCACGTTCCGGCCCGGCAAGAAGGTGCAGTGGCTCGAAGGCGCGTTGCTCGCCGACGGTGTCGAAGTCGTGCGCGCGGTCGCGCTGCGAGTTCGGGCCCAGGCCGTCGATGTGGGCGACGTCGTGTCGCCTGCGGTCGACATGCCACCGCCGCCCGAGGAAGGCGCGCCGCCGGCGTTCCAGTTCTTCGACCGCGAGCACGTCGGCTATTGGAACGCGAACGAGATCCGCCTGGTTCGTGGTGGCTTCGGAGTCGCGGGCCCGGCAACGGCATGGCTCCGGTTGCGTTGCCCCGTGGTGGACGACGAGCCGGTCGCGCCGTTCGAGCGGGTGGCCGCCGTTGCCGACTTCGGGAGCGGCATCGGCAACCCACTCACCTTCAGTCGCGCCAGCGCGATCAATCCGGAAGTCACGATCCACGTGCTCCGCCACCCGGTTGGCGAATGGGTGTGCCTCGATTCCGCCGGATGGGCCGATGCCGCCGGCGTCGGTCTCGCCGACAGTCGCTTGTTCGACGAGCACGGGCTGCTCGGTCGCGGTTCGCAGACGTTGCTCGTCACACCGATCGGCGACTCGCCGTCGCGGCCTTCGTTCGCGAAGGAGTAGCGCCTTCTCAGTCCTCGCGCACGCGCTCGACGTCGGCGGCGTGGAGCTCGAACTCGCCGTTGCGGTACACGATGCTCACGGGCCGGCCGGCGAGCGGTGGCCGCAAGTCGCCCCGGCTGCGGTCGACGCGCACCGAGATCGTGCGGCGGCCGCCCGCGGTGAGGATCGTGACCCGATCCGAGCCGCCCCACTTGAAGCCCGACGGCGGGAGCGTGAGCGACTGGAAGTTCGAGAACTTCGGCTGCTTGCCCGCCCGCCGCCGCAACGATGCTTCGACACGGTCGAGGATCGGGCGCACGAAGCCGTCCGGCAGCTTCGCCCGCTCGACCTCTTCCTTCACGATGTCGCGCAGTGCCGGTCCTTCGAACGCGTTGCTCGCGAGGCCGGCGACGCGCGCGGCGTTGCTGGCGCGGTTCACCCGCTCGAGCGTCGCCATGAGCAGCTTGTGCTGCTCCGGATCGGGGAGGAGCTCGACTTCGTCGACAGTCGCCATGCGGTCGCAGAGCGTACCCAGTCCCCGAAAGGCGGATATATGCTATCCGGATTATGCGGCTCTCGGACGGTGTCGAGTGGGGTGTGCACGCGTGCACGGTGCTCGCCGCGGTCCCACCCGATCGGGCGCTGCCGGCGGCGAAGCTGGCCGAGTTCCACGGGGTGCCGGCGGCGTACATGGCCAAGCACCTCCAGGCCCTCGCGCGCGCCGAGGTGCTCGAGACCGTCAAGGGTCCGCGCGGGGGTTACCGCCTGGCGCGGCCCGCCGAAGACATCACGCTGCTCGATGTGGTCGAGGCGATCGATGGTGAGGATCCCGCGTTCCGTTGCACGGAGATCAGGCGCCGCGGCCCGTCGGCGATGCCGGCCCGCGAATACACGTTGCCGTGCGGCATCCACAGCGCGTTCTTCCGCGCGGATGCGGTGTGGCGCTCCGAGTTGCAACGGACGTCGATCGCAGCACTCGTGACGGGTGTTGTGAACGACGCGTCGCCGGTCGCGCTGCGCAAGACCGTGCGCTGGCTCGAGTCTGCGGTCGGCGCGGGTGACGAGCACCCGTCGATTCGCAAGAACGCCTAGCGGCCGGCGCGCGGCTTCTTGCCGTGGTTGGCCTTGTTGCGGCGGGCCCGCAGCTTGCGCTTCTTCGTCTTCTTGCTCATCGAAGTGTCCTGATCGATCGTTGCCGGAAAGCTCGAGGCCCGGAAGAGGTAGCGAGAGCAAGGTAGTCGATAGCCTGCGCAACCGATGGAAAACCTCGGGCTCGTCGGCTTCACCGGCGCCGGTGCGAACCGATTGTTCAGCGCCCTCACCGGTTTGCCGGCGCCGAGCGAGTACGAGGCCGCGGTCGGCATCGCGACCGTTCCCGACGACCGCCTCGACCGGCTCGCGGTGATGTCCGAGTCGAAGAAGGTCGTTCCGGCCGGTTTCGAGCTCGTGCACCTCGCGCTCCCACCCGGCGCGAAGCCGGGCGAAGGCCTGGGTGCGAAGTTCCTCGGCGCGCTGCGCAACACCGACGCGATCCTCATCGTGTTGCGCGCGTTCGCAGACGGCGGGGTCGAGCCGGATCCCGACGGCGACCTGGCCGCGATCGAGCTCGAGCTCGTGATCGCCGACGTCGGCAGTGTCGAGAACCGCCTCGCGCGTCACCGGAAGGCGTTGAAGGCACGCGACCCCGAGGTGATCGCCGAGGCGGAGGTGCTGGAGCGGGTGCTGCCGATCCTGTCGGAGGGCACGCCGCTGTACCGCGCCGGCCTCGACCCGGCCGACCGCGACATCTTGGCGCCCGCGTTCCTCCTCACCACCAAGCCCGTGCTCGTCGTGTGCAACACCGGCGAAGAGGCGGGCGCAGACGCGCCGATCGCCTCTGCACCGATTGGGCGAGCGCTGTCGGTGCCGATCGACATCGAGGCCGAGATCGCGGCGATGGATGCCGCCGAACAGGCCGAGATGCGGACGATGTACGGCGTCGCCGAATCCGCCCTCGACCAGGTGGCCGGCGCGGCGTACCACCTGCTCGGCCGGCGCACGTTCCTGACCACGGGCGACAAGGAGTCTCGGGCGTGGACGTTCCGCTCCGGTGCCAAGGCACCCGAGTGCGCGGGCGTGATCCACTCGGACCTGCAACGGGGTTTCATCCGGGCCGAGGTGATCCGGTGGGACGCGCTGCTCGACATCGGTTCGTGGTCCAAGGCGCGCGACGCGGGCAAGCTGCGCGTCGAGGGCAAGGACTACGAGGTCGCCGACGGTGACGTGCTCGAGATCCGCTTCAATGTGTGACCGGGGAGTGAGCGAATCGTGTCGTGGCTGGTTCGTGGAGATGACGTGCTCGCGGCCGCCGAGGTCGCGGTCACCCGGGGGCAGCGCCGCAAAGGGCTGATCGGCCGGGACGGGATGGAAGGGGTGCTCGTGATCCGCCCGTGCCGGCAGGTGCACACCTTCGGGATGCGGTTCCCGATCGACGTCGCGTTCTGCGACCGCTACGGCTTCGTGTTGCACCGCACGACCCTTGCGCCACGGCGCGTGTCGCGGCTGACCTGGCGTTCGTACTTCGCGATCGAGGCGTCCGCCGGCGCGTTCGAACGGTGGAAGCTCGAGCCCGGTGACGTCGTCGAGGTGAAGGGGTGAACGGGTGACGGCGGGCGCGGGTGCTGCGCTGGTCCTCGTCGCGACGCCCATCGGGAATCTCGGCGACCTGTCGGCGCGCGCGATCGAAGAGCTGCGCGGGGCGACGGTCATCGCGGCGGAAGACACGCGGCGCGCCCGCGTGCTGTGCAGCGCGGTCGGCATCGCTGCGGGGAACCGACTCCGCGCCGTGCACGGGCACAACGAGAGGTCCGAAGCGCATCGTGTCGTCGACGCGATCCGCGGCGGCACGCGGGTCGTGTACGTGAGCGACGCCGGAATGCCCGGCATCTCGGATCCGGGCGAGCACCTCGTGCGGGCGTGCGTCGAGGCGGGGTGTCCGGTCGAGGTCGTCCCCGGTCCGAGCGCGCTCCTCACCGCGCTCGTGCTGTCGGGCCTGCCGACGAGCCGGTTCCACTTCGAAGGATTCCTGCCCCGGAAGGGCTCCGGACGCGCCGAACGACTCCTTGCGATCGCGACCTCGGAGGTGACGACGGTCTGCTTCGAGGCACCGCATCGGGTGGCAGCAACGCTCGTGGACCTGCTCGAGGCGTGCGGACCGCACCGATCCGTCAGCGTGGCGCGTGAGCTGACGAAGCGCTACGAGGAAGTCGTGCGCGGCTTCCTCGGTGACGTCGCGCGAAACGCGGCCGCGGCCGATGCCGCGCGCGGTGAGCACGTCATCGTCGTCGGACCTGCCGAACCCGCGGCCGCGATCGACGAGCCGGCGGTCGAGCAGGCGGCGCGGGACGCGCTCGCCGGCGGCGCGACCGCGCGGGACGCAGCTGCGTCGGTGGCCCGCGATCTGAGGGTGTCGAAGCGGACGCGCCGTACGACGACGCCGAGTGCTGCAGGAGTGCGTTGAGGCGTCGAACCTGCGTTACGCGGGGGTGAGCTGGAGCACGCAGCCGCGGCAGATCTGCTTTTCGTGCAGCTGCTGGAGCTCTGCGGGGCTGCCGCAGATCGCGCACTCCGGATCGATCTTGAGCACCGTCAGGCGACCGTCCTCGACACGGATGTCGAGCAGATCTCCCTGGCGGATCCCCAGGATCTTGCGCAGCTCGGCCGGGATCACGACCCGGCCCAATTGGTCGATGCGACGAGCGGTGCCGACCGATCTCACGTTGCTCTCCTCGCCCGCCCGGCCACCCCCGCAGAGGGCCGGGACGCACCGGCTTCGGACCGGCGGGGTCGAAACGGAGCGTAAGCCGCTCGAGCGGGAGCGCCATCGCCAATTCCTGCCAACCGTGGGCGCACCCGGCTCCGGGCACAATGGAAGGCGATGCCGGGCTCGAAGTTCTACGTCACCACGCCGATCTACTACGTCAACGACGTCCCGCACATCGGCCACGCCTACACCACCGTCGCCGGCGACGTCCTCACCCGGTGGCGCCGCCTGTGGGGCGACGACGTCGTCTTCGTCACCGGTACCGACGAGCACGGCCTGAAGGTGCAGCGGGCGGCGGAGAGCCGGGGGATCACCCCCCAGCAGCTCGTCGACGAGACCGCGACGTCCTTCCGGACCGCGTGGGACGAGCTCGACATCGCCTACGACGACTTCATCCGCACCACCGAACCTCGGCACCACCGCGCGGTGCAGGATTTCCTCCAGCGCGTCTACGACGCGGGCGACATCGAGCTCGGCACCTACGAAGGTCTCTACTGCGTCTCGTGCGAGGCGTACTACACCGAGGACGAGCTCGTTGACGGCACCTCCTGTCCCATCCATCTGCGGCCGGTGGAACATGTCGTCGAGGAGAACTACTTCTTCAAGTTGTCGCGCTACGAGGACAAGCTGCTCGCGCACTACGCGGAGCATCCGCAGGCGGTGCAACCCGAGTCGCGGATGAACGAGGTGCTCGGGTTCGTCAAGCAGGGACTGCGCGACTTCTCGATGAGCCGCACCTCGCTCTCGTGGGGTGTGCCGCTCCCATGGGACCCGAAGCACGTCGCGTACGTGTGGTTCGACGCGCTGTTCAACTACTGCACCGCGGTGGGCTACGGGGAAGACACGCCTCGGTTCGACTACTACTGGCCGGTCGACTACCACCTCGTCGGCAAGGACATCCTGCGTTTCCACGCCGTGTACTGGCCCGCGATGTTGATGTCGGCCGGGCTCGCGCCACCGAACTGCGTGTTCGCGCACGGATGGTTGCTGGTCGGCGGCGAGAAGATGTCGAAGACGGCACTCAACCAGATCGCGCCGGCGGATCTGGTGGCGGACTTCGGTGTCGACGGTTTCCGCTACCACTTCATCGCGGATCAGCGCTTCGGGCCCGACGGCGACTTCTCGTACGAAGCGATGGTGCAGCGGTACAACGCCGACCTCGCGAACAACTTCGGCAACCTGGCGAACCGGGTCCTGAACATGGCGGTCAACTACATCGGCGGTGTCGCGCCCGAACCGCGCGCCGACGGTCCGCTCGTCGACGCGGCCGGTGAGACGTTCGAGGCGATGCAGGCGGCGATGGCGCGGCTCGACTTCGCCGGCGCGTTCGGCGCGGTGTGGGATCTCATCCGGGCGACGAACTCGTACATCGAGGACTCGCGGCCCTGGGCGTTGCACAAGGCGGGCGAGTCGACGAGAACCGCCGAAGTGCTCGGCGACTGCCTCGAGGCGCTGCGCATCGTCGCGGTGCTCGCGTCGCCCGTGATCCCGAACGCGGCGGCCGAGCTGTGGCGCCGCATCGGCATGCCCGGCCGCCCCGAGCACGCCCGCCTTCCCGACGCCGCCCGCTGGGGCCAGCTCGTCCCGGGCGCCCGGCTGGAGAAGGGTGCACCGTTGTTCCCCAGGAAGGATGTCGAGTAGCTCCGTGGCCGAGTGGGTCGACTCGCACTGCCACGTGCACAGCGCCGACGACGCCGACGCGCAGCTGGAACGCGCGCACGCGGCGGGCGTGACGTGGGTGGTGTGCGTCGGTACCGACCTCGAGACGTCGGAGGACGCGATCGCGCTCGCGACCCGTCGGTCCGACGTGCGCGCCACGGTCGGCCTCCATCCGCACGAAGCCGTGAACCTCGACGCCGAACGCGCCGCGCTGGAAGCGTTGGCGCGCGACGACGCGTGCGTGGGTGTGGGCGAGGCCGGGTTCGACCTCTACTACGAGCACTCGCCGCGCGACCAGCAGGAGATCGCGTTCCGGCTCCAAATCGCGCTCGCAGCGGAGCTGGGCAAACCGCTCGTGATCCACTCGCGCGACGCGTGGGACGACACCTTCCGCGTCCTCGCCGACGAAGGTGTTCCCGACCGCACCGTCTTCCACTGCTTCACGGGCGGACCCGACGAGGCGAAGCGTGCGCTGGACCTGGGTTGTTTCCTCTCGTTCAGCGGCATCGTCTCGTTCAAGAACAGCGACGAACTGCGCGCGGCGGCGGCCATCACGCCCCCTGATCGGCTGCTCGTCGAGACCGACTCGCCGTATCTCGCGCCGCAGCCGTACCGGGGCAAGCCCAACGAGCCCGCGTACGTCGTGGCGGTGGGCGAGGCGCTGGCCGCCGCACGGGTCGAGGATGTCGACGAGGTCGCGGCGGTGACGCGCGCCAACGCGGCGACAGTGTTCGGCCCGAAGACCGCGTTGGGGCGTTGAACCCGTCCGAGCTGCGCGCGCTGCTCGACCGGCACGGCGTGCGCGCGAGCAAGGCGCTCGGCCAGCACTTCCTCGCCGACCCGAACACCGCCCGCCGCATCATCCGCCACGCCGAGATCGAGCCGGGCGACAACGTCGTCGAGGTCGGGCCCGGCGTCGGATCGCTGACCGTCGAGCTCGCCGACGCCGGCGCGCACGTGTTGGCGTTGGAGCTCGACCGGCATCTGGCGCCCGTGCTCGAAGAAGTGGTCGGCGATCGAAACGTCACCGTGGTGGTCGGCGACGCGATGACGACCGACTGGACGGCGCTGCTCCAACCGTCCGCGCGCTGGGCGATGGTGTCGAACCTGCCCTACAACGTCGCGACACCGGTGGTCGTCCGCGCGCTGGAAGAAGCGCCGATGATCGATCGCATGCTCGTCATGGTTCAGCGCGAAGTCGGCGAGCGTCTCGCCGCGACCGTGAATACACGCGCGTACGCTGCGGTGACCGTGAAGGTCGCGTACTACGCCGAAGCGCGGGTCGTGGGCATCGTTCCGCCGACGGTGTTCACACCGCGTCCCAACGTCGACAGTGCACTGGTGCAACTCGTGCGTCGTCCGCCGCCGGTCGCGGTGCACGATCCCGTTCGCCTCTTCGAGCTCGTGCGCGCCGGCTTCGCGACCCGCCGCAAGACCTTGCGCAACACGTTGCGGAATGTGCTCGGCGACCGCACCGAAGCCGTGCTCGCGAGCGCCGGCATCGACGCGACCCGGCGGGCCGAGACCCTCGACCTCGCCGACTGGGCCGCCGATCGCCGAGGCGGCGCGATGAAGTTGCCGCGCCTTTGCCAAGGTCACGCTGTCGCTTCGCGTCTTGGGCCGGCGCGACGACGGTTTCCACGACCTCGAAGCGCTCACGGTGTCGGCGACCGAGCCGCACGACACGCTCGAGCTCCACGACGCGGCGACGACCACGGTCACCGTCACCGGACCGTTCGCCGGCGGCGTCCCGAGCGACGACGACAACCTCGTCGCCCGCGCCTTGCATCTGCTGGACCGCACGATGTCGGTGACGCTGCACAAGGGGATCCCGCCCGGCGCCGGCCTCGGCGGCGGCTCGGCCGATGCCGCGGTGGTGCTGCGCGCGTTCGGAGGCACCGCGGAGCAGGCCGCCGCGCTCGGGTCCGACGTCCCCTTCTGCTTCCACGGCGGTCCGGCGTGGATGCGCGGCCGCGGCGAGACCGTCGAGCCGATCGACGCTCTCGCACCCTTGGACCTCGTGATCGTCGCGCCCGATTTCGGGTGCTCGACCCCGGCCGTCTACCGCGCGTGGGACGACCTCGCCGGTCCGGTGTCGTCCCGGGCGATCGACGCACCCTCCGGCTACCCGGGTCCCTTCGGCAACGACCTGGAACCGGCGGCCGAGCACGTCGAGCCGCGCCTGCGGCGCGTTCCGCGAGCACGTCGAGGAGGTGCTGCAGCGCCCGGCGCTGCTCTGCGGCAGCGGCTCGTCGGTCGCGGCCTGGTTCGATGGCGGCGTGGCGGACAGCGTCCGCGGACGCGTCCGCGAACCGCGCGGTCACCGAGTTCGGCTCGACGCGAGCCTGGCGGTCCCGTATACGAACCGGCGTGAGTGACGGGGACTGAGCCCGCACTGCTCACGCCAGTTGGAGGGTTGGGGCCCTACTTGCCCTGCTGACGACGTTGCCAGCGGGTCTTCTTCAGCAGCTTCTTGTGCTTCTTCTTGCGCATGCGCTTGCGGCGCTTCTTGATCAGTGAGCCCATGGCGAAGGGCACGGTACCGGACCGGATGCGGCGCTCCCAATCGCGCCACGGTTCCACCAGGGCGCGCCGCTATCGTCGGAAGCGGATCGGGGGTGGTGTAACGGCAGCACCGGGTCCTTTGGAGTCCCTAGTCGAGGTTCGAACCCTCGCCCCCGAGCGGTCCGAACCCCGAGCGGAGGCAACTGTGACGAACCACCGGGCGGAAGCGTGAACCAGTACCGGCCGCTCGCCGCGGTCGTCCTCGCCGCGGGCGAGGGCACGCGCATGCGTTCGGAGACGCCGAAGGTGCTCCACAACCTGTGCGGGCGTCCGATGGTGCTGCACGTCGTCGACGCGCTCGCGGAGCTGCCGCTGGAGCGAATCGTCGTGGTGGTCGGGCACGGCGCCGAACGCGTCACCAAGACGATGCAGGAACAGCTCGTCACCGAAGTGCCGGTCGAGTTCGTCGAGCAGCGGGTGCAGCGGGGTACCGGTGACGCGGTCAGCGTCGCGCTCACGCTCTTCGACGACCTCGACGCCGAGGACGACATCCTCGTGCTGCCGAGCGACGCCCCGCTCGTGCGCGCCGAGACCCTCGCCAGGCTCGCGACCCAGCACCGGCTCGACGATGCCGCCGCGAGCATCCTCACCGCCCATCCCGCCGACGCGACCGGCCTCGGACGAGTGGTGCGCGACAAGGACGGGCGCGTCGCTCGCATCGTCGAGGCCGCCGACGCCACCGACGACGAGCTCGCGATCGACGAGATCAACACGTCGATCTACTGCTTCCGTCGGAACCTCCTTGCGCCCTCGCTGCGCCGGTTGAGCCCCGAGAACGCGCAGGGCGAGTACTACCTGACCGACGCGATCGGCGTACTGCGATCCACCGGTCACAAGATCGTCGCGCTGCGGACCGAAGATCCCGGCGAAGCGATCATGGTCAACGACCGGGCCCAGCTCGCCGACGCCGAAGCCGAACTGCGGGACCGGATCAACCGCCGCTGGATGCGCGACGGCGTGACGATGGTCGACGCCGCCCGCACCTACGTCGACGCGACCGTCGAGATCGAACCCGACGTGCGGATCCTGCCGGGCACGATCATCGAAGGCCGCACCTCGATCGGGGCCGGATCCGTGATCGGTCCCGACTGTCGCCTCGTCGACGCGGTCATCGGCGTCGACGCCGTCATCTCCAACGCGGTGGTCATCGACGCCGAGGTGGGCGACAACTGCACCGTCGGCCCGTTCGCCTATCTGCGGCCCGGGACCCGCCTGGCCGCGGGGGTCAAGATCGGGTCCTACGTCGAGGTCAAGAACTCGGAGATCGGCGAGGGCACCAAGGTGCCGCACTTGTCGTACGTGGGCGACGCCGACATCGGATCTGACGCGAATCTTGGCGCGTCCACCATCACCGCGAACTACGACGGCACGCACAAGCACCGCACCACGATCGGTGAAGGTGTGCACACGAGCGTGCACACGTCGTTGGTCGCGCCGGTGGAGCTCGGTGACGGGTCGCAGACCGGTGCCGGTTCCGTCGTCACCCACGACGTCGCCGAGGGCATGCTCGTGAAAGGCGTGCCGGCGCGCGTGGCTCGTCCCGTGCCGCGAGGATGACGAAGCAGCGCGGCGAGGACGACGGCGAAGGGCCGAAGGGTTAATGGAGCTGTTCACGAAGAAGCGGCTGGTCCTGGTGGCGGGCCGCGGGCACGAGGAGCTGTCTGCGGAGGTCGCCGCCGCGCTGAAGGTCCCGCTCGGCGACGTCGCGCTGTCGACGTTCGCGAACGGCGAGATCTACTGCCGCTACGGCGAGAGCATCCGGGGCGCGGACGTGTTCGTGTTCCAGTCGCACTGCGAACCGATCAACGACCGCCTGATGGAACAGCTCGTCATGATCGACGCGGCCAAGCGCGCGTCGGCGAAGCGCATCACCGCGGTCTGCCCGTTCTACGGCTACGCGCGTCAGGACCGGAAGGCCGCGGCGCGCGAACCGATCAGCGCGCGGCTCGTCGCCGATCTCATCTCCGCCGCCGGCGCCGATCGGGTCGCGACCGTCGACCTCCACACCGGACAGATCCAGGGCTTCTTCGACTACCCCGTCGACCACCTCACCGCGGTGCCCGTGTTGGAGCAGCACCTCGCGCGAGGTGCTCGACGGAGAAGTCGTGTTCGTCGCGCCCGACGCCGGCGGCGGCAAGCTGGCTCGCCGCTACGCCGACCGGTTCGGCGCCGACATCGCCTTCATCGACAAGCGGCGGCCGAAGGGCACGCACAACGTCGCGGTCGCGACCGCGGTGGTCGGCGAGATCGAGGGCCGCACCTGCGTGATCGTCGACGACATGATCGACACTGCGGGGACCGTCGTCAGCGCGGCCGATCTCCTCGTCGACCGGGGTGCGTCCGAGGTGTTCATCGCCGCCACCCACGGTCTCCTGTCGGGCCCCGCGGTCGACCGGCTCAAGAACGGGCCGATCAAGGAGGTGATCGTCACCAACACGGTGCCGATCCCGTCCGAGAAGCGCTTCGACAGCCTCAAGGTGCTCTCGATCGCCCCGCTGCTGGCGACCGCGATCGACGCGGTCTTCGACGAAGGCTCGGTGAGCGAGCTCTTCGACGGCGACAACGTCTGAAGGGTCGCTCCGGGCTGCGCCTCCCATCCGGTCGGCTCCGCCACTCTCGCTCCCGGATAGACGTTTCGCCGCCATGGCCGACGTTCTGCTCACCGCCCAGCCGCGTACCGAGATGGGAACCCGCCCCGCGGGCCGGATCCGGCGCACCGGGCTGGTGCCCGCGGTCGTCTACGGCCTCGGGAGCGACACCATCTCGGTCACCGTCCCGACGCGTGAGCTCCAGAACATCCTCACCGGCGCGGCCGGTGCGAACACCGTCATCACGCTGAAGCTCGACGGCGGCGACCAGCTCGCACTCGCCCGGCAGATCCAGCGGCACCCGGTGAAGGGCACGCTGCTCCACGTCGACTTCGTGCGCATCCGTGCCGACCAGACGGTGAAGGCCGACGTACCGATCAGCATCGAGGGTGAGCCCGAAGGCGTGAAGAACGGCGGCCTCCTCGAGCAGAACCTGTTCTCGGTGTCGGTGGAGGCGCTCCCCGCGAACCTGCCGAACTCGATCGGTTACGACGTGAGCGCGCTCGACATCGGCGACCAGGTGCACGTCTCCGATCTCGCGGTTCCCGAGAACGTCACGATCCTCACCGAAGCCGAAGAGCTCGTCGTCCAGGTCGTGCAGCCGCGCGGCCTCGACCTCGGCGAAGAGGAAGCGGCCGAGGGCGAGGGCGAAGGCGAAGGCGAAGCGGGCGAAGGCGGCGAGGGCGCCGAGGGTGGCGAGGGCGCAGCCGAGGGATCCGGCGGCGACGCGCAGCTGACCTGTGGCCACCGATTGGTTGGTGGTCGGCCTCGGGAATCCCGGCTCGGAGTACGCCAAGACGCGCCACAACGTCGGCGCGGAGGTGGTCGAGCTGCTGGCGTCGCGCCACGACGGCCGTCTGCGGAAAGGGAAGGAGCACGCGCTCGTCGCAGAGGTGCGCATCGAGGGTGCGCGCGTCGCGCTCGCGGTGCCGCTCACGTACATGAACGACTCGGGACGGGCCCTGAGCGCGCTCGTGCGGCGCTTCGACATCGAGACCGCGGCCCGGATCGTGGTCGTGCACGACGAGCTCGACCTCCCGCCTGCGGTGTTGAAGGTGAAGGCCGGCGGCGGCCTGGCCGGCCACAACGGGCTGCGCTCGATCGTGCAACACCTGAAGACCGACGAGTTCCTGCGCGTGCGGCTCGGTGTCGGCAAGCCCGTCTCCAAGGAGCGCGGCGCCGACCACGTGCTCAACCGGCTCGCCAAGCGCGAGCGGACCGAGATGGACGTCACGGTGCAGGAGGCCGCCGACGCGGTCGAGCTGATCGTCCGCGACGGCGTCGACGCCGCCATGACCAAGTACAACGCCCGCCCCGGCGACCCCCCGCTGTCAGCGCGTACGCTGAACGGCGACAACGGCAGGTTCGACAACCACCCGGGGTGCAGCTCGCATCCCGGGTACGTCGCGCGGCACGCGAGTGAGTGGGAACGAACGGCATGACGGAGACGGCGCCTCTCGCGGGGCTCACGACGTTGCTGGGCGACGATCCGACGATCGTCGCCGCGAGCTCCGGGCTGGGGCACACGGTGGCCGTGCCCGAATCGGCGCGCGCGATCTTCGCCGCGACGCTCGCGTCCGTGACCGCGCGCCGGCCCGTCCTGCTCGCGGTACCGACGCGCGCGGAGGCCGATCGCATCTCCGGCGACCTGCGGCAGTACCTCGGTGCCGACGAGGTGGAGCTGTTCCCGGCGTGGGAGACGTTGCCGTTCGAGCGCGTGTCGCCGGCGACCGAGACGATGGGCCGCCGCCTCCGCGTGATGTGGCGTCTGCGGGCCGGACGCGATCGGCCCGAGCACCTGCCCGCGGTTGTCGTCGCGCCGATCCGAGCGCTGGTGCAGCGACTCGGCCCGCACGTGGAAGACGTCGAGCCGATCGTGGTTCGGCCGGGCGAGCGTGTCGACCGCGACGAGCTCGTCGAGCAACTCGTCGCGATGGGTTACCGGCGCGAGTACCAGGTCGAAGCGCGCGGCGAGCTCGCAGTACGCGGCTCGATCGTCGACGTCTATCCCGCCACGGCCGACCATCCCGTCCGCATCGATCTCTGGGGCGACGAGGTCGACCGGCTCTCGCAGTTCTCGGTCGCCGACCAGCGCTCCCACGGCGATCTCGCCGACGCGTGGTTGTTCCCGGTGCGGGAGCTGCTCCCGACCGAGGAGGTGCGTACCCGCGCGGCCCAGCTGCTGCGCGCCGAGCCGTGGGGACGAGAGCAGTGGGAGCGCCTGGCCGAGGGACAGACCTTCGACGGCATGGAGTCGTGGCTGCCGTGGCTCACCGAGGAGGAGCACCTTCTCTCGGACCTCCTGCCGTCGAGCGCGCTCGTCGCGATCGTCGAGCCCCGCCGCCTGCGCGACCGGTCGCAGGAGTTGCTCGACGAAGAGCTCGCGCTCGCGTCGACGCTCGCGGCCACGTGGGGCGCCGCGCGATCCCGAGCGCTCGCCTCGCCTCTCGCTGCCGTTCGAGCGCGTGCTCGAACACACGCGCGCCGGCACCGCGCTCCTCCTCGTCGCACCGAGCAGCCCCGACACCCCGGTGCTCGCGGCGAGTGCGTTCGATCCGATCGTCGGCGATGTCGACGCGCTCGGCGCGCGGATCAACGGTCTGAAGAAGGACGGCTACCGGATCCTCGTCGCCGCCGAGGGCACCGGATCGAAGACGCGCATCGAACAGCTGCTCGCCGAGGTCGGCGCGCCGGCCGACGTGGTGGTCGCGCCGCTCGACCGGGGCACCGTGCTTCCCGACCGCGCGCCTCGCGCTCGTCGCGGAAGCCGACCTCACCGGTCGTCGACGGGTGCACCGCACACCCCGCGGCGCGCGCCGGGGCGTCGACTACTACGAGGGACTGACGCAGACGACTTCGTCGTCCATCGCGTCCACGGCATCGGCCGGTATCTCGGCATGGAGACGCGCGAGATGTTCGGCGTCACGCGCGACCGGCTCGTCGTCGAGTTCAAGGGCGGCGACCGGGTCTACGTCGACTCCGAGGACATCGGGCTGATCCGCAAGTACACGGGCGGCGAGGAGCCGCGTCTCTCGAAGATGGGCGGAGCCGACTGGGAGAAGACGCGTGCACGCGTGCGGCGAGCGGTTCGTGACATCGCGGCCGAGCTCGTGATCCTCTACCGCAAGCGCCTCGCGACGCCCGGGCACGCGTTCGCGCAGGACGGTCCGTTCCAGCAGCAGATCGAGGATGCGTTCCCCTTCGAGGAGACACCCGACCAGCTCAAGGCGATCGAGGAAACCAAGGCCGACATGGAGCGTCCGATCCCGATGGACCGCCTCATCTGTGGCGACGTCGGCTACGGGAAGACCGAAGTGGCGTTGCGGGCGGCGGCCAAGGCGGTGTTCGACGGCACGCAGGTCGCGGTGCTCGTTCCGACGACCCTCCTCGCGAGCCAGCACGGGCAGACGTTCCGCGAGCGCTTCGCGAACTATCCGGTTCGCGTCGAGGTCCTGTCTCGCTTCCTCACCGGCCGCGAGCAGCAGGAGGTCGTGCAGGGCGTGCAGGACGGGACGGTCGACATCGTCGTCGGCACGCACCGGCTCCTCTCCGAAGACATCCAGTTCAAGAACCTCGGCCTGCTCGTCGTCGACGAGGAACAGCGTTTCGGTGTGCAGCACAAGGAACGCATCAAGAGGATGCGCACCGACATCGACGTGCTCACGTTGAGCGCCACTCCGATCCCGCGCACGCTCGAGATGTCGCTCACCGGCATCCGCGACCTGTCGCTCGTGCAGACGCCGCCGGAGGATCGCCAGCCCATCCTCACCTACGTCGGCGAGTACGACTCTCGTGCCGCATCCGAAGCGATCCGCCGTGAACTGCTGCGCGAGGGCCAGGTGCTCTTCGTGCACAACCGCGTGCGCGACATCCAGCACGTCGCCGAGGACGTACGCGAGCTCGCGCCCGACGCGCGGGTGGCGGTCGCGCACGGACAGATGGACGAAGGCCAGCTCGAGCGGGTCGTCACCGAGTTCTGGGAGCGCGAGCACGACGTGCTCGTGTGCACGACGATCGTCGAGAGCGGCCTCGACATGCCGACGGTGAACACGCTGGTGGTCGATCGAGCCGACATGCTCGGCCTCGCGCAGCTCTACCAGCTGCGCGGCCGGGTCGGCCGGCGCGGCCAGCGCGCGTACGCGTACCTGCTGTATCCGCCCGATCGTGCGCTCTCCGAGCAGGCGTACGAACGGTTGAAGACGATCGGCGAGTTCACCGACCTCGGTTCCGGCTTCAAGATCGCGATGCGCGACCTCGAGATCCGAGGCGCGGGCAACCTGTTGGGCGCAGAGCAGTCGGGTCACATCGCGGCCGTCGGCTTCGACCTCTACGTCGAGATGGTCACCGAAGCGGTCGGCGAGCTGACCGGCGAAGTGCGCGAGGTCCCCGCCGATGTGCAGATCGACCTGCCGATCACCGCGCACCTCCCGCGCGACTACATCGCGCGCGACGACGTGCGCATGGAGGCGTACCGGCGCCTCGCGGCGGTCACGATGATCGACGACGTCGATGACGTGCGGGCCGAATGGCACGACCGGTACGGACCGCCGCCGCCGCCGGCGGAAGCGTTGCTCCACGTCGCGCGCCTCCGAGTCGCGCTGTTGCGCATCGGTGTCACCGCGCTGTCGGTGCAGAAGGATCGCGCCCGGCTCGACGGCATCGAACTGAGAAGGTCTCAGGAAGCGCGGCTGAAGCGAATCGCGCCGAAGGCGACCGTGCTGCCAGATGCGATCGTCGTCCCCGTCGTCACCCGTGATGCTTCGGCGTTGGTGGAAGGGCTGCTCTCGTTGCTCGACGAGATCGTGCCTCCGAGTGCGCCCGCGATCGCTGCTGCCGACGCCGCGCCGGTACCATCCGCGCCGTGAACCTTCGTACCTGGCGTGGTCTCGTCGCGCTCGTCGCCGTCGTCGTCGCAACCGGCATCGCAAGCGCGTGCGGCAGCACCCTGCAGAACGCCGCGACCGTTCGCTTCCCGGGCGACAGCCCTCTCACCGTCGACATCGATCGTTCCGAGTTCGAGGACGAACTGCGTGATGTGACCGAGGCGCAGAAGATCATCCAGGACGCGCAGGCCGAAGCCGGCGGCGAGGCGACGCCGACGACAGCCGACGACAGCCGACGATTCGAAGGTCGACGCCGCGCTGGCGGCGAACTGGCTGCAGACCCGGATCTACGCCGCTGCGTTCCAACAGATGTTCGACACGCGAGGCCTCGAGGTCACGAGCGACGTGCACGAGGCCGCGGTTGCGAGCACGCACGAGTCCTACGGCGGGCAGGAGACCTTCGAGCAGTTCCCGCAAGTCGCTCCAGGACGAGCTGATCCGCCAGCAAGAGCTCATCGAGGCGATCGCGGCCGACGAGCAGGCGAAGCGCCGAGCCCACCGGCTGCGCCCACCGAGGAGGATGCACGCGCCTACTTCGAGGCGAACAAGGATGCGTTGTCGGCGTGCGAGTCCGGAAAGCAGGTCGCGCACATCCTCGTCGAGGATGCAGGCGACCGCGCAGCAGCTGCTGGGCCAGCTCCAGGCCGGCGCGTCGTTCGCCGACCTCGCCGCGGCCAACTCCACCGACACCGGCTCGGGCGCTGCGGGTGGGCAGCTCGGATGCCTCGAGGCCGGCACGTACGTCGCCCGAGTTCCAGCAGGCGGCCGACGCCGCGCCGCTCGGCCAGGTGGTCGGCCCGGTGCAGACCGAGTTCGGCTACCACCTGATCCTCGTCACGCCGTTCGCCGCGACGTTCGAAGAGCTTGCGCGACCAGATCCTGGCGCAGCTCCAGGCCGAGGCCGAGCAGCAGGCGGGCGGCGACGTGAACGCGCAGCTCGTCGCCGAGCTGAACGAGACGCTGGAGGGCGCCGACGTCACGGTCGACCCGCGGTTCGGCACCTGGGACTTCGACGACGAGAACCAGCAGTGGCGCGTCGCAGCCCCCGGAGTCGCCGTCGCCGCGCGAACAGCGCGAGCCCGACTCGACGACCGTGCCGGAGACCGTTCCGGGACTCCCCGGCGGGTGAGCCGCGCGCGCGTCGTCGTGGTCGGGACTCGGTCCGGCCGGTGCGGACCTCGTCCTGCCGGCCGCGCTCGCCGCGTTCGAACGCGTCGCCAGTTCGATTCGCGCGCACTGCTCGCCACCCGGCGATCGACGATCTCGCCTCGGTCGGCATCACGTTCGAGTCGCTCGACCAGCTCTACGACGAGCGCGACGACTTCGACGCGGTGTACAGCGCGATCGCGTCGTATGTCGTCGGACGCCGCGCTCGCCAACGGCGAGGTCGTGTACGCGGTGCCCGGCAGTCCGAACGTCGCGGAGAAGACGGTTGAGCTGTTGCGGGCCGCGAACGTCGACATCGACATCGTCCCCGGCGTGTCCTTCGCGGACCTCGCGTGGGCGCGCCTCGGCATCGACCCGCTCGGTGGCGTGCGAGTCGTCGACGCGCGCGCGTTCGCGATCGACGCCGCGGGCATGGGTGGGCCGATGCTGATCGCCCAGGCCGACAGCAGGTTCGTGCTCTCGGACGTGAAGCTCGCGCTGCTCGAGGTCGCGGCCCCCGATCACGAGGTCACCGTGCTGCAACGGCTCGGTCTTCCCGACGAGCACGTCGTCACGATCGCGCTCTCGGATCTCGACCGCGACGTCGAACCCGATCACCTCACGTCGGTGTTCGTCGACACCGGTGAGCTCACCGTCGCCTCGGAGTTCGCACGGCTGGTCGCGCTGGCGGAACGCCTGCGCGGTCCGGGCGGCTGCCCGTGGGACGCCGAACAGACCCACCACTCGTTGCGGCGTCACGTGCTGGAGGAGGCCTACGAAGTCGCCGAGGCGATCGAGTTGCTCCCGTCCGACGCGCCGAGCGGCGACTTCGACCTCGCGAGCTACGACGCACTGGAAGACGAGCTCGGCGACCTGCTGTTCCAGGTCGTGATCCAGTCCGTGCTGGCGGCGGAGGCCGGTGGCTTCACGGTCGCCGATGTGGCGCGTCGCATCCACGACAAGCTCGTGCGCCGGCACCCCCACGTGTTCGCCGACGTGGCGATCAGCGGCTCCGCGCGACGTCGTGTCCAACTGGGAGCAGATCAAGCGCGAGGAGACCGGGTCGGACTCGATCGTCGCGGGCGTCACCGCCGGGCTGCCGTCGTTGCTCGCGGTGCAGAAGCTGCTGCGCAAAGCGGATGCGATCCGCCTCGACCCCGAGCTGCCGGCCCCGAATCTGGCCGACGAAGCTGCGATCGGAGATGCGCTCGCCGCGATCGTCGCGGCCGGCAAAGCCCACGACGTCGACGCCGAATCGGCGCTCGCAGGGTGGGCGCGGCGCTTCCGGGAACGGTTCCAGCGGATGGAGGCGCTCGCGCGCGCGCGCGACATCGACCTCGCAAGCGCCGGCACCGACGCCGTGACCGCCTTGTGGCGGGAGGTCTGACCGCTCCGATACGGTCCCGCGCGTCGAACCTGTAGCGACGTGGGGGAGCTCGGGCATGCGGAAGCCAGGTGTGCCGCGAATCGCCGCGGCGGCGTTGGTCGTTGCTGGCACTGCTCGTGTCCGCGTGCGCCGCGATTCCGCAACGGCCCGGTTCGTCGGCGCCACCGCTCGCGCCGCCCACGCCGCTCGACTGCGCGAACTGGCGCTACGGCGCGGCCGACGAGCCCGCCCCGGGTGAGCTCCCGACCGAGTACGACCGCGACAACTACAAGCGCACCAGCCTCCGCGATACGCGACCCGAGCTTGCGAACTCGCCGCAGAACCTCTGCGGCCAGAAGGGCTCCGCCGTCGACCTCGCGTGGGGGTTGACCAAGGGTCGCGACGACGTGCTCATCGCGGTGCTCGACTCCGGGATCATGTGGCGGCGGCGCCGACCGCATGCCCGACCTCGCCGACCGCCGCGTACATCAACATCGGCGAGGCCCAGCCTCGCGTGTGCAGCAGCCGGCGGCGACTGCAACGGCGACGGCCGCTTCGACATCGCCGACTTCGGCGCGCTCGACGACCGCAACGGGAACGGCCTCGCCGATCCCGAGGACCTCATCCTCGACCCCGCGTACAGCAACGGCCGCGACGACGATCGCAACGGTTACGTCGACGACATCTCGGGCTGGGACTTCCTCTACGGCGACAACAACCCGCTCGACACCGTCGAGTACGGCCACGGCACCGGTGAAGCCGACGACTCGACCGCACGTGAGAACGGGACCGGCGACGTCGGCAACTGCCCGCAGTGCCGGATGCTGCCCGGTGCGAGTGTCGGACTCGTTCATCGCGGAGGGCGGGAGGTTCGCCGCCGGCGTGCTGTTCGGGCTCGACTCCGGCGCCGACGTCATCCAGGAGGCACTGGGCGCGCTCGACGAACCCGATCCAGGCGCAGCCAGGCGATCGACGCCGCGTACGAGCGCGGCGTCGTCGTCGTCGCGTCGATGGCCGACGAGGCTTCCAAGCACCCGAACCTCCCGTCGTCGCTCGAGCACACGATGGCGGTCAACTCGGTCACCGAGAAGGAGGACGTGCTCACCGGCGAGAGCACCGGTTGGCTCGCGCTGAACGGCTGCACCAACTTCGGTGGCCGCACGTTCGTGACCGTGCCGTCGGGGAGCTGTTCGTCCGAGGCGACGGGTCAGTCGGCCGGAATGATCGGGCTGCTCGAGTCCGCCGCGCGTGACGCCGGCATCGAACCACACCGCGACCTCCGGCGCTACCGCGGCGCCGGCACGAACGTCCTCAGCGCGGAACGAAGCCATGCAGATCGTCCGCAGCACCGCCGACGACATCGACTTCTCGACGCCGAACGCAGTCGATCCCGCCAACAACTTCGGAACGTCCACCGGCGGGCTCGTCGACACCGTGCGGTACCCGACAACGGCCGGTTGGGACGCGACCTTCGGCTACGGCCGGGTCAACAGCCTACGAGATGATCAAGGCGGTGCAGGCCGGGCGCATCCCGCCCGAGGCCGACATCACCGGACCGTCGTGGTTCGACGTGCTGCCGACGTCGGGCGAGTTGAAGGTCGACGGACGCGTCGCCGCCGTCCGCGCGCGAGTCGTACGACTATCGCGTCGAATGGGCGGCCGGTCTCCAGCCGCCGCCGTACCCGGCGCGTCGACACGTGGCACCTCGCCGCGGAACGCACGAACCAGCGCGCGCCGCGCACGGGGACGCTCGCCCGCATCGACCTCGCCGAGATCGCGGCGGCATTGCCCGACGGCGGCGCCGGCGCCCCCGTCGACCCGGCGACCGGCAAGCCGTCGGAGGAGCGTTTCAGCGTGCGTGCTGCGCATCGTCGTCACCGCGAACGGCGGCGGCGGCGACGGCCTCGCCGGCGTCGCGCAGAAGCAGGTGTTCGTTCACGACGATCCCGATCTCGTCGGCGGGTACCCGCGACGGGTCGAGAGCGCGTCGGCCGCGCAGCCGGTGTTCGAGGACCTCGACGGCCGGCCCGGCGACGAGTTGATCCTCGCGACCGACGACGGCGTGGTGCACGCGTACGACGCGCGCGGTCGCGACATCCTGGGCTGGCCGGTGCGGACGACCGACGCGCCCTGGTGGCCCACGGGTTCGCGCACGGCGCTCGAGTCCCGCATCGCCGTTCCCGGGACGCGCCATCGCGTACCGGCGCGCCGATCGTCGCCGATCTCGACGGCGACGGCCAGAAGGAAGTCGTCGTCAGCGACGCCGACGGCAACATCTGGGCGTGGCAGGCGAACGGGCGTCGCCGTTCGGGATTCACGCCGACCGAGGTCGAGGGTCGCGAACGTTCGGCCACGCACGTCGACTTCGCGTTCTCACGCGACAGCACCGCGACGCAGGACGAGTTCAATCGCACGAAGCACGGGTTCGCCGAGCGCGCCGGCGGCCGCCGACCTCGACGGCGACGGCCGGCTCGAGATCGTCGCGGCCGCGCTCGATCGGCACGTCTACGCCTGGCACGACGACGGCCGCACGGTCGCCGGCTTCCCGGTGCTCGCCGTCGATCCGGCCAAGGTCGCGGCGGTCGACGCAACATCGCATCACGTCACCTTCACGCCCGACTCGGGCGTCCGCGAAGGCGGCGAGCTCATCGTCACGCCGACCCTGGTCGACCTCACCGGCGACGGCTTGCCCGAGATCGTCGTCGGTGGGCAGGAGGAGTACGAGGAACCGCCGAACATCGGCGACGGCGCCGCCGCGCTCGCGCTCCTCGGCGCCGTGTCCGACCTGGGCAACAGCCGGCTGTACGCGATTTCATCGACCGGCCGGAATGCGACCTTCCCGGATCGGTCGCCGGCGCACCCCGACGACAACGCGTATGTGCCGGGCTGGCCGGTCGCGCTCGGGCAACTCGGGCTCGAGGTGCTGCCGACCATCGGCGACGGCGTCGCGATGCAGGCCGCCGCGGGCGACGTGCACCCGCAACCCGGGTGTCGAGATCGTCGCGGCTTCGGCCGCGGGGCCGCCGTACGTCCTCGACGCGGCGGGCCGTTCCGTGTACGGCGATTCCGGTGGCCGCGCGATCCCGGCGGTGTGGTCGGCCGGGATCGTGGGCGAAACCGCGTCGCGTTTCGGTGCGCAACGCAACACCTACGACATCGTCGTGTCGGTTCCCGCGTTCTCCGGCTTCGCGATCGGCGCCGTCGACGACGACGCCGCGCACCCGGAGTTCGCGGCGCCGACGCATGGGGCTCTCGCGACTGCTCGACATCCAGGCACCCGATCAGCAGCTGCCCAACGACGACCAACTCATCGGCTGGCAGGGCGCAGTCGGGCGACGCGCTGCCGGGCTTCCCGCAGGTGACCTCCGACATGGCGTTCTTCGTGGCACCTGCGATCGCGGACCTCGACGGGAACGGGAAGAACGAAGTCGTCGCCGGCAACGGTGTCTACATGCTCGGTGCGCACGACCGTGACGGCGTGCGGCCCGATGGCTGGCCGAAGTTGACCGGCGGCTGGCTCGTCGGGACGCCCGGACTCGGAGACTGGGACGGCGACGGTCGAGCCGAGCTCGCGGTCACGCGTCGCGACGGTGTGCTCCTCGTGTGGCACACGAACGGCGCCGCGGGCGCACTCACCGAGTGGCCACGCGCGCGGCGGCGAACTCGCGCAACACCGGCGCGGCCGACGATCTGAACGAGCAGCGAACGCACGTTCGGTGACATGCAGCGACACGTCGGCGGCGCCGTCTACAGTCGCAACACTTTCCACAGGAGCAACACCAAGCTCATGAGTTTCATCGACGATGACCCATCGAGGAAGTCGTCGGGCGGGAGATCCTCGACTCCCGCGGCAACCCCACCGTCGAGGTGGAGGTCGAGCTGCTCTCGGGCGCGCGCGGGCGCGCCGCGGTGCCGAGCGGCGCGAGCACCGGCGCCCACGAGGCGGTCGAGCTGCGCGACGGAGGCGACCGCTACGGCGGCAAGGGCGTCAGCCAGGCCGTCGACAACGTCAACGGCGAGATCCGCGACGCCGTCATCGGGACCGACGCCGTCCGACCAGCGCGACCTCGACGCGCTGCTCGTCGCCCTCGACGGCACGGACGCGAAGTCTCGGCTCGGCGCCAACGCGATCCTCGGCGTGTCGCTCGCGGCGGCCAAGGCGATGGCCGAGGAGTCCGCGCTTTCCGTGTACCGGTACGTCGGCGGCGTCAACGCGCACGTGTTGCCCGTCCCGCTGATGAACGTGCTCAACGGCGGCGCGCACGCCGACTCGAACGTCGACATCCAGGAGTTCATGCTGGCGCCGCTCGGTGCGGTCAGCTTCTCGGAAGCGTTGCGGTGGGGCACCGAGACGTACCACGCGTTGAAGGCGTTGTTGCAGGAACGCGGGCTCAGCACCGCGCTCGGCGACGAAGGCGGGTTCGCGCCGAACCTCCCGTCGAACGAAGAGGCGCTACGGCTGTTGCTGCAAGCGATCGACCGCGCCGGCTATCGACCGGGTGAGGAGATCGCGCTCGCGCTCGACGTCGCGTCGACCGAGTTCTTCGCGGCGGGCGTGTACACGCTCGCGGGCGAGGGCCGGAAGTTCACGTCGCCCGAGTTCGGCGCGTACCTCGCCGATCTGTGCGGTCGGTACCCGATCGTCTCGATCGAGGACGGCATGGCCGAAGACGACTGGGACGGTTGGGCGGCGCTCACGCAGCAGCTCGGCGCGCGTGTGCAGCTCGTCGGCGACGACCTGTTCGTCACGAACTCCGAGCGCCTCGCGCAGGGTATCGAGCGCGGCGTCGCGAACTCGGTGCTCGTGAAGGTGAACCAGATCGGCACGCTCACCGAGACCCTCGACACCGTGATGCTCGCCGGCCGCGCCGGCTACACATCCGTGATGTCGCACCGCAGCGGCGAGACCGAGGACACGACCATCGCCGACCTCGCCGTCGCGACCAACTGCGGCCAGATCAAGACCGGAGCCCCGGCGCGCAGCGACCGCGTCGCGAAGTACAACCAGCTGTTGCGCATCGAGGAGGAGCTCGGCGACGGTGCCGCGTACCTCGGCCGCAGCGCGTTCGCGGGTGAGGGCCGATGACGGCGGCCGCGGCGCGGGGCCGAGGCTGGGGTGGGCCCGCGCGCGTCGCGATCGTCGTGCTGATCATCGTCGCGATCCTCTTCCTGCTCGTGTTCCCGACCCGCTCGTTCCTCGAGCAGCGCGGCGATGTGAACGATGCCCGTCACGACGTCGAGGTGATGCGCGAGCAGAACGAGCGGCTGGCCGACGAGGCCGACCGGCTGAAGACGCCCGAGGAGATCGAGCGGATCGCGCGCGAGCAGTACCACTACGTGTATCCGGGTGAGCAGGCGTTCTCGGTGATCCCGGCGCCGTCACCGACCACGACCACGACCGCGCCCTGACCGGCGCGGCGCCGGCGTCCGTAGACTTCGGCCGTGGGCGTCGTCGCCCGCCCGATCGCCGACGACCCGATCGCCGACGACGTCGCAGTGCTCACCGAGCTGCTCGGCCGCGCGCCGCGCGCCGCGTTCTCGGTCGTCGTGCGCGATCCGAACGGCCGTCCGGTCGTCATCCGCAATGCGCCGCTCTTCGACGACGGCACCCCGATGCCGACGCGCTACTGGTTGGTGGATCCGGACCTGAGCGTCCGCATCTCCCGCCTCGAGTCGGCCGGCGGTGTCCGCGCCGCCGAAGGCACCGTGGATCGTCGCGAGTTGCTCGCCGCGCACGAGGCGTACGCGCGTGAGCGAGACGCCGAGATCGTCGCGGAGCATGCGCGGCCCCCGGCCCTCCGGCGGCGTCGGCGGGACCCACACCGGCGTCAAGTGCCTGCACGCGCACTACGCCTTCCACCTCGCGGGCGGTGACGATCCGGTCGGGCGTTGGGTCGAGGACCAGACTCGCGAGCGGAGCCGCAGGCTGATGCGGGTCGCCGCGATCGACATCGGCACGAACTCGACCCGCCTGCTCGTCGCCGACGTCGACGGCGGCGAGAACGGGTCCGCTCCAGACCGTCGAGCGTCACACGCGGATCACGCGCCTCGGCCAAGGTGTCGCAGGCCAGCCCGCCGGCTGCATCCGGACGCGATCGAACGCACGGTCGGACGTCTGCGCGAGTACCGCAGCCGGATCGACGATCTCGGCGTGCCGCACGCGTCCGTATGACCGCGACGAGCGCGTCGCGTGACGCCGCGAATCGAGAGGACTTCTTCGCCGCGGCCGAAGCGGCGATCGGCGTACGGCCGGAGCTCATCACCGGCGAGGAGGAAGCGCAGCTCACGTTCGCCGGTGCGACGTCCGGACTCGACGTACCGGCTCCCTACCTGGTGTTCGACGTCGGCGGCGGTTCGACGGAGTTGATCGTCGGCACCGACGCACCCGACGGTCTCATGTCCGTGGACATCGGATGTGTTCGCATCACGGAGCAGTTCCTCCACGGCGACCCGCCTGCGCCCGAGGAACTGAGCCAAGCGGTGTCGGTCGTGCGCGACCACCTCGCCGACGTGAGCCGCGAGCTGCCCGGAGCCGCGACCGCCAAGACGCTCATCGGCACCGCGGGAACGGTGTGGACGATGGCCGCCGTCGAGCTCGGCGTCGACGCGTCCGAGAGCGACCGCATCCACCACTTCCGCATGCCGCGCGCCGCGGCCGAGGAGGTGTTCCGCACCCTCGCCACCGAGCCGGTGGAGCAGCGGCGCCACAACCCCGGGCTCGAGCCGGGCCGCGTCGACGTGATCGTCGGCGGCGCCATCGTCGTCGTGTCGGTGATGCGACACTTCCACTTCGACGAGATGCTCGTGTCCGAAGCCGACATCCTCGACGGCCTCGCCCGCAGCATCGCGGGACGCGCGAAAAGGTGACTGATGCTTGCACGCTGACCGGTTGCTGCTCGGACCGGGACCTTCGAACCCGTATCCCGAGGTGATGGAAGCGTTCCAGCGGCCCGTCCTCGGCCACCTGGATCCGGACTTCCTCGTCGTGCTCGACGAGATCGCCGACCGGCTGCGCGCGGTGTTCCGAACCGAGAACACGCTGACGCTGCCGATCAGCGGCACGGGATCGGCCGGGATGGAGGCGTGCTTCGTCAACCTGCTCGAGCCGGGCGACACCGCGATCATCGGGGTGAACGGCGTGTTCGGCGAGCGGATGTGCGACGTGGCCGGCCGATGCGGCGCGACGTCGTCCGGGTCGACGAGCCGTGGGGTCGTGCCATCGATCCGCAGCGACTCATCGACGCACAGATCGCCACGCCCGAGGCCCGCCTGCTCGCGGTGGTGCACGCGGAGACGTCCACCGGCGTCGAGAACGACGTCGCGCCGCTCGCCGCGCTGCAGGAGACCGACACGTTGTTGCTCGTCGACACCGTCACGTCACTCGGCGGGATCCCCGTCGAGGTCGACGCGTGGGGCATCGACGCGGTCTACTCCGGCACGCAGAAGTGCCTCGGTGTCCCGCCGGGGCTCGCGCCGGTGAGCTTCTCCACGCGTGCGGTCGACGCGCGTGCGTTCGCGCGACACCCCGGTGCAGTCCTGGTATCTCGATCTCGGGCTGCTCGCCGAGTACGTCGGCACCGCGCGCCGCTACCACCACACTGCGCCGATCTCGATGCTGTACGCGTTGCACGCCGGGCTCGGTGTGCTGTTGGAGGAGGGGCTCGATGCGTCGCTTCGAACGGCACCGGCGCGTCGGCGGGCTGCTGCAGGACGCGCTCCCGGAGCTCGGGTTCCGGCTCTTCGCGTCGACGAGGCGACTGCCGCAACTCACATCGGCATGGCTGCCGGACGGCGTCGACGACGGCAAGGTGCGCGCCGAGCTGCGCACGCGCTTCGACATCGAGGTCGGGGGCGGGCTCGGCGACCTCGCCGGCAAGGGTTGGCGCATCGGTCTGATGGGCCACTCGGCGCGGGAACGCTCGGTCACGACGCTGCTCGGTGCCCTCGGCGAGCTGCTCGCTTGATGGCGGCTCGCGGCCGTTGATCGCTACTCCGGTGCGTCCGCGGTCGCGGGTGCGTCCTCGGACGCGGCGGCAACGAACATCTCGGCGCGGTAGTAGCGGAGCTCCTCGATCGATTCGAGGATGTCACCGAGCGCGCGGTGCTGCTCGGCCTTCCCCGGCCGCTTGCGGTAGACCGCGGGATACCACCGCCGGCACAGTTCCTTGAGCGACGACACGTCGATGCTCCGGTAGTGCAGGTAGTTGTCGATCTCGGGCATGTAGCGGGCGAGGAACCGGCGGTCCATGCCGATCGAGTTGCCGCACAGCGGCGTCGACTCCGGCTTGGAGATGTGCTGCTTGAGATAGTCGAGCACCGCGTGCTGCGCCGCAGCGACGTCGTGCGTCGCCGCCGGGATCTCGGTCAGCAGACCCGACTTCGGTGCATGTTGCGGACGAACTCGTCCATCTTCGCCAAGGTCGCGTCGTCCTGACGGACGACGAGTTGGATCCCGGCGTCGACGAGGTTCAGTTCCGCGTCGGTGATCACGCACGCGATCTCGACGATCACGTCACGGTCGACGTCGAGACCGGTCATCTCGAGGTCGATCCACGCGAGCAACTCGCCGTTCGGGGGGCCCATCGGAGTGCAAGCTACCTGGTCGCCGTCCTAGATTGCGCGGCCGGTGACCGGTTCTGCACTTCCGCGGTGGCAACCATCGGCCGAACTCGTTCGCGACAGCAATGTCGCGCGCTTCATGGCCGAGCACGGGATCGCGACGTTCGACGAGCTCGTCCGTCGATCGATCGATGAGCCGGAGTGGTTCTGGGACGCAGTCGTCGGGTTCCTCGGCGTGCACTTCGCGACGCCGTACAGCAAGGTGCTCGATGTGACGCAGGGCGTGCCGTTCGCCACGTGGTTCGAGGACGGCACGCTGAATCTCGCGGCGACGTGTATCGATCGACGCGCCGACGACCCCGCGACCGCGAACACGCCGGCCGTGGTGTGGGAAGGCGAAGAAGACGCAGTTCGCACCGTCACGTGGTCCGAGCTGCGGACCATGACCGACCGAATCGCCGCCGGCCTGCGCGCGCGCGGCGTCGGGATCGGCGACGCGGTCGGCCTGTTCCTGCCGATGGTGCCGGAGACCGTGGCCGCACTGTTCGCGGTGGCGAAGCTCGGCGCGATCTTCCTGCCGATCTTCTCCGGCTACGGCGCCGAAGCCGTGGCCATCCGCCTGCGCGACGCGGGTGCGGTCGCGCTCGTCACCGCCGACGGCTTCACGCGACGCGGCAAGGTCGTGGCGATGAAGGAGACGGCCGACGCCGCGGTCGAGACGGTCGCATCGGTCCACACCGTCGTCGTCGTGCCCCGCCTGGGCCGCACCGACGTCCCCATGCCGCGCGGGCCGCGACTTCGCGCTCGCCGAGCTCGTCGCCGGGCAGCCGGATCGCTTCGATGCGGTTTCGGTGCCGAGCGAGCATCCGCTGTTCGTCGCGTACACGAGCGGCACGACCGGCCGGCCCAAAGGCGCGGTGCACGTGCACGGCGGCTTCCTCGTCAAGGTCGCCGAAGAAGTCGCGTTCCAGATGGACCTCAGAGCCGGCGAGCGGTTGTTCTGGCTGACCGACATCGGCTGGATCATGGGTCCGTGGGAGATCATCGGGACGCTCGCGAACGGTGGCACGCTGGTGCTCTACGACGGCGCTCCGGATCACCCCGGACCCGATCGGCTCTGGTCGATCGTCGAACGCCACCGCGTCGCGATCCTCGGTGTCTCGCCCACCCTCGTGCGCGCCCTGATGGCCCACGGCGAAGGTCCCGTCGAGGCGCACGACCTCTCGTCGCTGCGCGTCCTCGCGTCGACCGGCGAGCCCTGGAACGAAGTGCCGTGGCGGTGGTACCTCGACGTCGTCGGCGGCGGCCGCTGCCCGATCATCAACATCTCGGGCGGCACCGAGGTCGGCGCGTGCTTCCTCTCGCCGCACGTGGTCCAGCCGCTCTCGCCGTGTTCACTGGGCGGACCCGCGCTCGGCATGGCGGTCGACGTGTTCGACGACGCCGGCCAGCCGGTGCGGGGCGAGGTCGGTGAGCTCGTGTGCACGCAGCCGTGGCCCGGGATGACCCGCAGCTTGTGGCACGACCGCGAGCGCTACCTCGAGACGTACTGGTCGCGGTGGCCCGACGTCTGGTGGCACGGCGACTTCGCGAGCATCGAGGACGGCGAGTGGTTCCTGCATGGCCGCTCCGACGACACGATCAAGGTCGCGGGCAAGCGCCTCGGTCCCGCCGAGGTCGAGACCGTGCTCGTCGGGCATCCCGCGGTCCTCGAGGCGGCGGCGGTGGGCATTCCCGACGACGTGAAGGGCGAGGCGTTGTACGTGTACGTCGTGCCGCGCCCGGGTGTGGTCGTCGACGAGGCGCTGCGGGACGAACTGCGAGCGCGGGTCGCCGAACACCTCGGCCCGTCGTTCCGCCCGTCCGCGGTGCGCTTCACCGACGCGCTGCCGAAGACGCGCAGCGCGAAGATCCTGCGTCGCGCGATCCGTGCCGTCGCGACCGACACGCCCACCGGCGACCTGTCGGGACTCGAGGATCCCGCAACGCTCGACGCGATCGCCGCGGCCCGGTGATGCACGAGCTCGAAGGCGCCCGCGTGTACATCCGGCCGCTCCGGACCGAGGACTGGGATGCGTGGCGCGAGGTCCGCATCCGGTGTCGCGAATGGTTGGAGACGTGGGAGCCGAAGCCCGAGCCCGGCAGCTCCGATCCCGCGCTCGACCGTGAAGCATTCCGCGCCGCGATGCGGCGCATGGGAGCGCCAGCGCCACTTCGACTCCGCCTACGGCTACGGGCTGTTCCTCCGCGACGGTCGGTTCGCGGGTGAGGTGAGCCTCGGGAGCGTGCAACGCGGCCCGTTCCAGATGGCGTACGTCGGTTACTGGATCGACGAGGCGCTCGCGGGCTGCGGGTACGTGCCCGAAGGCGTCGTGGTGCTGATGCGCCACGCGTTCGAGACGCTCTCGCTGCACCGGCTCGAAGCCGCGATCGTGCCGCGCAACACCCCGAGCCGGCGCGTCGCCGAGAAGCTCGGCCTCCGCGACGAAGGCATCGCGACCGGCTTCCTCCAGATACAAGGCGTCTTCGAGGACCACGTCCGTTACGCGATCACGATCGACGACTGGAAGGCGCGCGGCCACGAGCTCGTCCAGCACTACCTCGAGTAGCCGTCGCTCCGACGTCGCAACGCCCGCGCTCATCAGGGCCGCTTGAACCAGCCTTGGCCGAGTGACCAGGTCTGGCGTTCGACCTCGAGCGCGAGCGCGGCGTCGAAGTCGGGTTGCCACGGCACCTGGCGCAGCGTGTCCTTGGTCGCGGCCGACAGCGCCTTCGGGACCTTGGCCGCGCCGCGCCGCGAGCTCGCGCGCCGCGGTGAGCAGCTCGTCGTCGGGAAGGCAACGCCACGCGAGGCCGATCTCGACCGCGCGGGGCCCGTCGATCGGCTCGCCGAACAGCACGATCGAGGCCGCGGCCTGGGGGCCGACGACGCGGTCGAGCATCCACGTGTGGCCGCCACCGGGATGGAGGCCGATGCGCAGGAACCGGGCTTCGAAGCGCGCCGAAGCGCCGGCGAGCCGCACGTCGCACGCGAGGGCGAGGTTCATCCCGGCACCGACGGCGGGCCCGTTCACCGCGGCAACCGTCGGCAACGGCGAACGCAGCACCCGGAGAAATCCTTCGTAGATCGACACGACCGTGCCGCGCTCGCGATCGTCGGTGTCCGACGCCGCGAGCGCCCCGAGGCTCGAAACGTCGGCGCCGCTGCAGAAGGCCGGCGGCTCGCCGGTGAGCACGACCGCGCCGATCTCGTCGTTCGCTTCGAGCCGGTCGAACGTCTCGACGATCTCGAGCACCATCGGGCCCGTCATCGCGTTGCGGCGCTTCTGGTCCACGAGCGTGATGGTCGCGACGCCGTCGGCTTCGTCGACCCGAACGTGTTCCATCACGACTCCGGGCGGACAACGGCGGACGAATGCCGGAAGAAGGTCTCGACATCGCGCTGGTACTCGTACGTCGGGTCCGTCTCACCGACCGCGCCCGACAGGCGCAGTCCTTGGGCGAACGCTTCGACGGTGCCCGCGCTCGTGTGCTCGTACCGGAAGCCGGCGCGCTTGAAGCGACCGTTGTCGATCGTGCGGCCGTAGCGCAGCAACATCAGCGCTTCCGGTGTGAGGTCCCAACGGCCGAGCAGTCGCATGGGTTCCGCGGCCAAGTTCGTCAGCACCGGCGGCAACGCGAGGCGACGACTACCGATGATCGTGCACACCTCGCTCCACGGCAGGTTGCCGTCACCCGCGACGTTGTAGACGCCGGGTGTGTCCTGCGTGGACGCGTACATCAGCGCACCGACCACATCGTCTTCGTGCACGAACTGCACTCGCGGATCGAAGCCGAAGATCTCGGGGACCACCCGGCGTCGCAACGCCTGTGCGAGCGCGGTGTCGATGGAGTTGCCGAGCACGTTCGTGAAGCGCAGCAACGTCACGGTGATGTGCGGGTTGTCTTCGGCGAAGTCGCGGAGGAACGCCTCGACCTCGAGCAACGACCGTTCGACCGCGGTGCGCGCCGCACGCGTACGCGTCATGTCTTCGCGGAACACGTTCGGGTCCTGGAAGTTGCTGCCGTACACGAGCGCCGAGCTCTTGACGACGACCTTGCGCACCGGGCTGCCCGGCGCACCGGCCGCGGCGAGCAGGTTCATCGTCCCGATGACGTTGATCTCGTGCAGTCGTCGTCCGGACGCGCGCGTGGAGTCGACGATCAGGTGGGAGTGGAGCACCGTGTCGATCTCGGTCGCCTGCACGATCCGGGCGAGGATCGAGTACGACGAGTCGGCGCGCACGAACTCGGTGCGTTCGAGCGGGACCCGCGGATCCCTCGAGTCGAGGCCCACGATCACTTCGACATCCGGCCGCTGCTCGAGCGCTTGCGCGACCCGTCCGCCCCAATAGGTGCTCAGGCCGGTGACGAGAACGCGCATCGTTCAGCCGAACCAGACGCTGCGGCGCTTCCGCAGCATGTCGTACAGCGCCTCTTGCACCATGCGCCGGATGCGTTCCGACTCCTCCATCACGCGGCTGCGCGAGTAGCGCTCCTCGTTGGGCGGGACGTCGAAGTGCACGGGCGGAAGCACGCGGATCTTGAACTTCGCGGGGAAGTAGCCGACGAGGCCGGCCGGGCCGAGCATCAGCATGTTCGCGGTGATGGGGAAGTAGGGGATGTTGAACATCTTGGCGAGGCGAGTGCTCTTGAACAGGATCGGCATCGACTCCTCTGCGCCGACCACCGCGAGCGGGATCACCGGCACGCCGGCGCGCATCGCGATCTGCACGAAGCCGCCGCGCCCGAAGCGCCGGAGCTGGTAGCGCTCCGAGAAGAGCTTGCCTGTCGCTTTGCTTCCCTCGGGGAACACGAGCGCGAGTTGCTGTTCGTCGTGGAGGAGCCGATACGCGTTGTCGGGATGCGCGGGGATGCCGCCACCGCGCGACCACAGGGTGCCGACCACCGGCATGGCGCGGAACAGGTACTCGGCCATGCCGTACACCGGACGACCGAGCTCGGTTTCGATGCCGTGCATGATCGCGGGCGCGTCCGAGGGGATCGCGCCGGCGTGGTTCGACACGAGCAGCGCGCCGCCGGATTCCGGGAGGTGCTCGAGGCCTTCCCACTCGGTGCGGAACCAGTACCGGTAGATGGGGTCGTAGAGCCGCCGGGTCAAGGCGCGGATGTGTTCGCTGCGTCCCCAATGATCGACATCGGAACGCCGAGCCGGGTCGATGTTGTCGTCGGCCTCTTCGACCTCGGGGTGGGGCACCTGCACCAGTTCCCGGCCCGGTGACTCGACCAGTCGACCCGGGTCCGGCCAGCCCGTCTCGGCCGCGTCGGAGGGACGGCGATCGGCAAGATCGACCGTGTTCTCGACGGGATCCCCCGGCTCCGGCACACGCCCATGCAACCACAGCGCTGGTCCGCCGGGTACCCTGGCCCGCATAAGAGTGTCTCACCCGGGGTGTTGACTCGCAGGCGTGGAACGTGCTCCGACCGCTCGGTTCGCGTCGGTCGCGCGCCGGCTGGGTGCGGCGACGCGCGCGGCCGGGCTCACCGTTCCTGCGTTTCGCACGCCACCGCGTCGCCCCGAAGCTCCGCGTACGATCCGCCGGCTTCCGGGCGGCCCGGTGGTGGCGGTCGCGATCCGCGGCCGCACCGTCGGTGAGGTGCTGTGCGACATGGTCGACGGCGTCCTCGTGGCCAACCGTCTCGAAGGCGAGATCGCACTCCGCATCCGCGCGTCGTTGCTGCATGCGATCACTGCGTCGCCGAGCGATGCCCTCCCGAACGATTCCGCCGCTGCGTAGCCTCTCGCTCCGAACTGCGCCCGGGTGGCGGAACCGGCAGACGCAGGCGGCTTAAACCCGCCAGCTCCGCAAGGAGCGTGAGGGTTCGAATCCCTCCCCGGGCACCGCTGACCTGGACAAATGCGGCAACGTGCCGTTGGCATCGGACCGTGCACGTTGGCGATTTGCAAACCATTTGCTAACGTCCGGGGCCGTGCGCGGTCATGTGCGCAAACGCGGAGCCGACCTGGAGCTACGTGCTCGACGTCGGTCGCGACCCGGCGACTCGCAAGCGGCGCAAGCAGCAGTGGAAGGGCGGATTCCGCGACCCGCAAGGCCGCCGAAGCCGCGCTCGCCGAGCGCAGTCGGCGCGGTGGAACTCCGGCACGCACGTCGCACCCGACCCCCAGACGGTGCGCGAGTGGATCGACCGCTGGCTCGTGACGATGGCAGCCCAAGATCCGGCCCTCGACGCTGCGCGACTACCGCAACGGACTCGCCCGAGTGTCCGATCGTCTCGGAAACGTGAAGCTGCAGTCGCTGAGGCCGCTCGACGTCGAGGAGCTCTACGCGTCCCTGTTGCAGGACGGTCATCGCTACGGCGGCGGACTGGCGCCGAAGACGGTGCGAAACGTGCATCGCGTTGCGGAGGTCCCTCGCGGACGCCGAGCGGTTTCTCCCGGGCACCGCTGAGCAGGGAAGTAGCGATTCCGCCGGCCGGCGTGCACCCGAAGGTCGTCAGTGAGCGACTCGGCCACGCAACCACCAGCATCACGCTCGACATCTACAGCCACGTCCAACCCGAGCTCGACGCCGAAGCTGCGACCACCGTCGCCCAGCTGTTCAGTACGGGCAAGTGAGCGTTGCGTCAATCAGGTGCCGTGCGTCTCAAAGGTCAAACCGTGCAGGTTCATGGCGACCAAGAGGTCGGGATCGTCGGTGTCGACCGTCATGGTGGTGCACTCGATCGGCGTCGACGGCTCGAAGATCGCCCAGTTCTCAAGGTCGTCGCCATGCTTCGACCGGTAGGAGATGCCGTCCCACACGCGCGGGATGCCGAGCTGTGGAATGGACGAGTCATCGTCACCCCGGGCGGTCAAGTGCACTTCGAACAGATCAGCGCGCCGAGGCGCGCACGGCGAGGAACCTCGCGAACGCGGGCTGACGCCCGTGACTGTTCACGCGTCTATTGAGTTGCGAGGCGGTCGCATGATCCGTTCGGCGTCGAGCACGTCGGTGAGCGCGACCAGTGTTGCGACCGTTGGGTTGCCTTCTTCAGAAGTGAACCGACGGCACACAACTTCAGGGGCCCGTGTCCGCGGCGTGCGATGTCCACGCGTCACCAGTCGGCGGACACTATCGTGCGTCGGGTTGTTGACTGGGGAGTGACGATGCGACGTCTGACCGGTGCGGTTGTTATGAGCGTCGCGGCGAGCGTCGCGTTGGTTCTCGGCTCCGGCCCCGCGGGGGCGCAGCCACAAACGTTGTTCACGTCCACCACGCCGGGGTTTCAGGCGAGCGCCGCGACGGTGCCCGCCGGGGTCTGCTTCGTGACGATCACCGCCGACGGAGGGCGTGGCGCGACGGGCCAAAATACCTTCGGGCTGGCCGGAGTCGGAGCCACGGTGAGCGGGCGGGTCGCGGTGCCCGAGGGTTCGACGCTGTCAGTGCAGGTTGGTGGCGCGGGATCCCCGACCGGGGCTGGCGGTAGCGGCGGAGGCGGTGCGAGTGGGCCTACCGGCGGTCCCACCAACCCGTTCGGTGGCGGCGGCGGCGGTGCTTCGGCGGTCTCGGTTCCGGGCAGCGGGCCGCTCGTGGTCGCCGGGGGCGGCGGTGGCGCAAGCGCGCGTGATGGTGGCGCCGGCGGATTGCTTGGCGCGAATGGCGGCTCGGGCGCAGTGATCGGCGAGGACATCCCCGCGTCCGGTGGGACGAGCGCAGGCGTCGGTGGGTCCGGCGGCGGTGGAGGCGGGGGCGGGGGCGGCGTGACCGGCGGTGGCGCGGCGGGCAATCCGAACGCGGGCGCGGGTGGATCCGGCGCAGCCGGGGTCGGTGGCGGCGGTGGTGGCTCCGGGCTGACGGCTCCCGGCGGTGGCGTCGGTGGAGCCGGCGGCACGGGCACCGGCCTCGCTGGGGCCGGCGGCTCCGGCGCCGGCCCCGGCAACACCACGGGCGGCAACGGCGGGAACGGGCAGGCGGCCTCGCCCAGCGGGGGCGGCGGTGGCGGCGGCACGGGCTTCGGCGGCGGCGGCGGTGCCTTGGCCGGCGACGGTGGCGGTGGCGGCGGCTTCGGTGGCGGTGGCGGTGGCGGCGGCAACTTCAGCGGCGGAGCCGGCGGCTCTTCGTTCATCGCTGCCGGTGCCACGAACGTCTCTTCGGCGGCGAGCACTCTCACCGGCGATGGCCAGGTGACCATCACATTCGACCTGGCGACCGACAGCTGCCCGCCGACACCGACGACGACGACCGCTGCACCAGCCGGCACGCCGCCAACAGGCGCGGGGATTGACGCGAGCACCTCACCTGCCGGCACACGCGGTCAACTTCCGGCCACGGGCGCGTCCCCTGGCGAGCTTGCCGTTGCAGGCCTCGGGCTGGCCACGGCAGGTCTCGCGCTTGCGTTTGCCTCACGGCGTCTGGCGAAGCGAGCACGCGGCTCGACAACCTGACGTTCGCAGTGCCGGCAACGTAACCCCATTAGTCGGCATGTTCAGAGTTCGATATCGGGCAGCCGAAGGGTCGGTCCTGTACGTCCGGACGGCGGTCAGCAGACGGTCGGTGCTCAGTCGGTCAGACGAGCTGAGCGCAGATGTCGACGGTCTTGCCGGCGGTCTTCGTCAGTGTGAACACCCCGTCGGGGGTGACCGTGTACTGCACCTGGCCGGTGAACAGCGTTGTGCTCGGCCCTGCGGGCACGTCCGTCGGGAAGAAGATGATGACGTTGTGGCCAGTGGCGGAGACGGTCGCGATCCCGGTGACGGGATCGATCGTCGTTTTCGAATTCGACCCCTTCGCTTTCACGTTGTACGTCGTTCCGGTGCCAAGGTTGGTGAAGGTCAGGTCGACACCTTTACCAGTGGTCATCGTGCGCACGAGATTCCCGTTCTTGTCGAAGAACTCCTTCGCCTCCGGGAACGGCTGGCCGGGCTGGATTCGCAAGGCGAAGTCGCAGCCGGCTCCGGCGGGCAAGTCGATGGGTGGCGGCGGTGGCGGCGGCGGCTTCGGCGCTGCAGTGGCGCTCCCGCCAGCGACAGCGATCGATCCGATCGTGATGAGCGAACGCAAACGCTGCCTGTAGGGCTCGACGAGTCGTCACGGATCATCATCCCTCTGCCTTCGGGCGTACCGATGGCGATTCTGCGATGTCGCTGTGAATGGGACTTCCCTGATCCAGCATTTACAGATGCCGCTTTCGCTCGCATCCTGAATTCCCGCCAAGCTGCGAATCCCGTGTAGCTGCGCGTGATGGAGGTGCCGTACACCGGCAGCTTCGGTGGCGACTTTGGCACCTACTGGCTACGTCTCTCCGACCTGTGCCGCCAGATCGGCCACGCCGAGCTGGCTGAACAAGTTGGCGGAGCGAAGCCGACATGGGCCAGCCCAGGTTTCGCTGAGGCGAACGCACAACAGGTTCGAGGCTCTCGAGGTGCTGCGCGAGCGACGTCGTCGACCGTTGACCCCCACAGGTCAGGCTCGGTGAGGTCTCCCCGGCCATCGCGACCCGTCATTCTGGCCACCACCGTTAGCCTGGCGGGCTCGGTCGGGAGGAGCATGGCGACGCGCACGGCGACCATTCTTGTGAGCGATCTTGTCGGTTCCACCGCTCTCCGTATCGACGCCGGCGAAGAGCGCGCCGAGCGCCTCAGGCGTAGCCATGATCGTGCGCTCGCCGACGCGGCCGCGGCGAACGGCGGCACCGTGGTCAAGGGCCTGGGTGACGGTCTGCTCGTGATGTTCGCCGGCGCTGCTGAGGCGCTGGCGGCGGCGGTCGCAATGCAGCGCGCGATCGACGTGCTCGGGCGCCACGAAGCGGTGTCGCTCCTGATACGCGTCGGTATCTCTGCCGGTGACGTGACGCTCGAAGATGGCGACTGCTTCGGCGCGCCCGTCGTGGAGGCCTCACGCCTGTGCGCGGCGGCAGAGGGCGGGCAGGTGCTGGCCGCCGAGGTCGTCCGCCTGCTCGCGCGTGGCCGGGGCGGGCACGAGATGACCGCCGTCGGCGATTTGGAGCTCAAGGGCCTGCCCGAGCCCGTGCCGACGTTCGAGGTTCGCTGGAAAGAGACGGACGGCGCTGCCGACCTGCGGGGTCGGACTCCCTACGTCGGACGCGAGAAGGAACGTCAGCTACTCGCGGGTCGGATCGATGCGGCGCGCGCCGGCTCGGGTGGTTTGGTGCTGGTGTCCGGTGAGCCCGGGATCGGCAAGACCCGACTGGCCATGGAAGTCTGCGACCAGTTCGACGACGCGATCACACTCGTCGGCGGGTGCCACGACGGGGACGTCGTGCCGTTCGCTCCGTTCGTCGAGGTGCTCACCGAATGGGTGCGACGCAACCCGAGTGACACCGTGCGCGCGGTGCTCGGAAGGGACGCGGCAGTGGTGGCGCGCCTTGCGCCCGCGATCCATGAGGTCGTCGACACCGGCGAACCGTTGCCGGTGCCGGCCGAGGCGGAGACCGCGCGCCTGCTCGACGCCGTCGGTCAGGTGTTCACACGGCTGAGCGCGCAAGCTCCGCTGGTTCTCGTCCTCGACGACCTGCACTGGGCTGACGAAGCCACGGTTGGGATGTTGCGGTCGCTCGCTCGGCTCGCGACGCGTCTGCGCCTGCTCGTCGTGGGCATGTACCGCGGAGGGCGACCTCGATCACGACCACCCGTTCGCAGTTGCGCTGCCGCTGCTGCAAAGCGAGGCCGAACCGACGCGCATCGAGTTGAACGGACTTGGTCCCGACGACGTGCTCAGCTTGGTGGAGCGTCTCTCCGGTCACACAACGTCACCGGAGTTCGCTGCGCTGCTCGCCCGCGAGACTGACGGCAACCCGTTCTTCGTGCAGGAGATTCTGTTGCACCTCGTTGACGAAGGTCGCCTGCGCGTCGAAAACGACGTGTGGGTGGCCGATGCCGGCGCCGCGCTCGATATCCCGGCGAGCGTGCGCGACGTGATCGGGCGCCGCCTCTCGCGCCTGTCGCCCGCCGCGAACACGTTGCTCGCGGCGGGCGCGTTGTTCGAGGTCTCGTTCCCGATCACAGTCGCGGCTGCGGTCACCAAGCTCGACGAGGACGAGGCGCTCGGGGCGATCGACGAGGCATTGGACGCGCGCATCGTGGCCGCGACCGATGAGTTCGATCGGTACGCGTTCACCCATGCGCTGTTCCGCCACACGCTCGTGGGCGGGCTCGGTCCGAGCCGCCAAGTCCGCATGCACCGAGCGATCGCCGAAGCCATCGAACGTGAGCTCCGCGGCGCACCGGATGCCACGACGGCCACGACGCTCGCCCGGCACTACCTGCAAAGCGCGGCGATTCCCGGCGCCGAACGAGGTGTGCCGTACGCCGTCGCCGTCGCCGACGATGCCGCAGCTCGTTACGCCCGCCACGAGGAGCTCATCGCGCTGCGCGGAGCCGCGGAGCTGCTCGAAGACGGCGACGACCGGATGGTGGCCGTACGCTGTCGAATCGCACAGGCGGCCGTGCTCGCCCAGGTGGATCCGGAGACGGTGCTCGCAGATGCCGAGGCCGCCGCCCTCGGGCTGGCGGAGACGGCGGGCGACAACGAAGCCGCCGACTTTGTCGCCGGCCTCCTCGATCGAGCGTTGTTGCTCGAGGACATCACCGTGTGCTGGCGTCTCGCACGACTGGCCCGGCGCTGGCTCGACCCGGAACGGCGTGATCTCCAGTGGACGTTGGTGCGTCAGGCCGAGCTGGAAGAGCGTGACTATCACGACCCGCTGACTCCCGAAATCCCCGTCGACGACGACGAGTTCCGCGAGCTGCGGTCCGTCATCGCGCGCCTTCCGAGTGACGCCACCGAGCGGTTCCGATGCGCCGGCGCGGCTTCGGGCGCGGAGGCGCGTGCGAACCTCGGCAGCAAGATCATTTTCAACATCTTCTCGTCGGGGCTTTGGCGGCAAGGGCTCGCCATCCTCGACGAGCGCCGTGACATGTTTCGTGCGCAAGGACTCGTGGCGATGGAGGCCTTCGTGATCGCATTGCGGTCGCGATTGAAGCTCGCAGTGGGTGACCTCGATGGCGCAGCGTCCGACTGTGAGACGGCGCTCGCGATGCTGCCGCGCGTCTCACCTGAGTCCAACCAGTACTTCCAGGTCATCGCCGCTCAGGCGATCCGAGCTGCCATCGGTGGCGCGATCCTCGACACGAGCGTCGCGGAGGTCCTGCTCGACGTCGCCGAGCGGCCCGACACACGCTGGTTCGGCCTGACGCTGCGCCTTGCGGCTGCTCGCACCTTCGCGTTCGACGGTCAGCACGATCGTGCTCGTGCGATCCTCGTTTCGGCGATGCCGGCATTGGAGCGAGCCGGGGCGTGGGCACCGAACTACGCGCTCGTCTGCGCGTACGCGGTCGAGGTTGCGTGGCGTATCGGAGATGCGACGTTCGTGCCCGCGCTCGAACGCAACGTCCGAGAGAAGTGGCTCGACCCCGACCTCGCTTACCCGGAGGTCGACGCCCGATGGTCGTACGCTTTGCTCTGCGCTCTCGACGGACGCGCCGCCGATGCCCGGCATTGGTTCGCAGAGGCGCGACGGGTGCTCGCCGAGCGCGAATCGGAACCCTTGATCGTAGCTGTCGACCACGATGCGGCCGAGATGGAAATACGCCTCGCCGCCGCCGGCGACGCCGAGCACTTCGCCGCGTGCATCGCCGCGGCGCGTCGGCGCTGTGCCCACCCCGCAATGGCCGCCTGGCTTCCCCGCCTCGACGCGCTCGAAGCGCGCGCAGCCGCTGCGTTCTGAACGCTGAGGCAGCCACGGGCCGCCCGTGCTTGCGGTGCCGCGGCGGGACATGATCGACGCGGCTGGCAAGCGTCGTCGTGACTATTCAGGGGACAAGTTCGAAGGCGTCGACGTGAGCAGTACGCACGATGCCAAAGTGGCGATGGCCGAGGGTAGCGACGCGATTTGGCCGAGTCGTTCGGCGAGCGCGACGACAGCGCGCGTCGGTGCCACCGAGCGTTAGGTCAGCGTACTCATCGACGAGTTCGGCAAGTCGGCCGCCGTCTCGTAGTGACTTGGTGCACATGAATGTCACCGCCACGGGGGACGGATCGGAACAACGCGGCTTCGTGCTTGGCGCCGAGCTACGGCCGATGAGATAGGCGGCCTCGCCGACCACGAGCGCAGTGGTGACGAGCGGACCGGCCCAAAGAAGTCCGAACCCTGTCCTGCATCAACCGACAACCGACGGCGACGGGTCACAACCCGCGCTAACGCTTTGCTAACGAACGTGCCGCAACGTGACAGTACGAAGCAGCATCTGGCGGACGCCGCAGTCGCGAAGCACCTACTCAGCGACACTGCGCAGTACTCGACGTACGGTTTGCGGTGAGGCTTAAACCCGCCAGCTTCGCAAGGAGCGTGAGGGTTCGAATCCCTCCCCGGGCACCACTGACCAGGGAAATACCGGATGCGGTCCGCCTGCGCGCTCGACACACCTAGCGGAACGCAGCGGACACCGCGACTCCTCAAGCGGGTGAAATGTTGGCTACCCTCCGCGTTCAACTGGTGCAGGTCGAAGGGCGGCGCAGTGAGCAACCGACGGAACACCGGCGCGGGTTCTCTCCGTGCGACCGCGCCTATGGATCTCGGCGCGATCGGCCAGGCCGGTGTGCTCCGCGGCCACGCGATCGACGTCCCCCGCAACCGCGAACGGAGCCGGCAGCGGCGCTTGTGGAAGCTGCTGACGCTGCTGACGATCCTCGGAGGGTGGCTGTACTGGCGGTTGCTCTCCGGCAACCCGATCAGGCTCGCGCCGCCGCATCTCACCAGCACCGACATCCAGATGCTCGTGCCGATCGTCGCGATCACGCTCATCGCGGTCGTGCTGATCGTGCCGCTCATGGCCGCCGGCCGCTCACCGCATGTTCGCTACGCGGCGAGCGAGATCGACGTCGGCTTCGACGACGTCGTCGGCCTCGGTCCGGTGAAGGAAGAGGTCGTCAAGACGCTCAACCTGTTCCTGGCCCACCAAACGTTCCGTGAAGGCATGGGCGGCAACCCACGCAAGGCGATCCTGTTCGAAGGGCCCCCGGGTACCGGCAAGACCTACATGGCCAAGGCCATGGCCAAGGAAGCAGGCGTGCCGTACCTCTTCGTGTCCTCGACCGCGTTCCAGTCGATGTACTACGGCCAGACGGGCCGCAAGATCCGCAACTACTTCAAGGCGCTGCGCAAGGCCGCGCGTGAGGAAGGTGGTGCGATCGGCTTCATCGAGGAGATCGATGCGATCGCCGGCGCGCGCAGCGGCATGCGAGGGTTCAGTCCCTCGGCGGCTTTCCTCGATCCCGCAGGGAGCACCGATGTCGCACCGAGCGGCGTCAGCGAGGGCATCTCCGGGGTCGTCAACGAACTGCTGATCCAGTTGCAGTCGTTCGACGTGCCGACGTTCGGCCAGCGGATGCGTGGCGGCGTCGTGAGTTGGATGAACCGATGGCTGCCCGGCGACCGTCAGGTCCGGAAGCAGCCACCACTGACCTCGAACATCCTGCTGATCGGTGCGACGAACCGCGCCGCCGACCTCGATCCGGCTCTGCTACGGCCCGGGCGCTTCGACCGCTCGATCCACTTCGACGTGCCGAACCGTTCGGGTCGTCGGGAGATCGTCGACTACTACCTCGACAGGAAGGCGCACGTCGCCGACCTCGACGTCGAGGAGCGACGCGAACAACTCGCGGCGATGACGATCGGCTACACGCCCGTCATGCTCGAGCACTTGTTGGACGAAGCGCTCGTGTGGTCGCTGCGCGAGGCGCGAGACGCGATGGACTGGAACGACGTCCAGCAGGCGAAGCTCACCGAGGAGATCGGGTTGAAGCAGCCCGTCGAGTACTCGGACGGCGGAAAAACGCTGTATCGCGACGCACGAAGCCGGACACGCGGTCGTCGCGCACCTCGTCGGTCACGACCGCAAGCTCGAGGTGTTGTCCATCGTGAAGCGACGCGATGCGCTCGGACTGCTCGCGCACTCCGACAAGGAAGAACGCTGGACGAAGACGAGGTCAGAGCTCATCAGCGCGATGAAGATCGCGTTCGGCGGGATGACAGCAGAAGAGTTGTTCCTCGGCGAAGCGGGGACCGGCCCTGCAGGTGACCTGGCGTACGCGACACAAGTTGCGTCGACGATGGTCGGTTCGCTCGGGATGGCGGGTTCTCTCGTGTCGTACGAAGCGATCGAGAACGGGCCGATCACTCAGGGGATCGTCGGCAAGGTGCTCGGGAACGACGAGAGTCGCAGGGCTGTCGAAGCGTTGCTCGAGCAGACGAAGGACGAGGTTCGCAGCGCTGCTCGACGAGAACAGGCATCTCGTGAGCGCGCTCCGCGACGCGCTGCTCGAACGCGACGAGCTCGTCGGCGACGAGATCGTCGACGTCCTGCTCGACGCGGAGCGTCGCGCCGCACTCGTCCTCGGCCCCGCCGCAGAGCACCTCACCACCACGTAGGGAACCCGTCGTCGAGCCGAACTGAGCGACGCCACTTTCAGCCTGCGACGCTCACGGCCCAGTCCCACCGAGTCGGTCGAGTCAGCGCGTCGCGATCCTGCTACCGCCTCCGCGTTGCCAACACTTTGCTAACGGAGCCCACGTAGATATCGGTCGATCTCACCGTCGCGTGCATCGCGTGCAGCGATCAGCTTGAGTCTGTAGCTGTCGGGGTTGACGGATGGTTGGGTCGTGAGTAACACAGTTTGCCGTACCAGTTCGGCAAGCGTGTCGAGAGGGACGTCCGCGATCCTGGGCGGCCCGACGCGCAGGTGCCAGAGCCTCGGGAGGACTCATTGGCCTTCATGACAACACGGCATGCACTCACCCAGGCGAGGAAGATCGCCGGCGACGAGAAGATCGATGAAGGCCTTCGCGAACGATTGGCCAGCCAGATGATGCAAGTCGCGCGAACCGAAATGACCCATCCGCCGTCTGCGTCAATCGGCTACGGCAGGCTGGTGTACCGCCTCATCGCGATCGCATTGGGTCTCGTCGCTCTGCTCGTTGTGGTCTTTGCATTCATCTTGAGCCTGGATGGCCGAACTGTGGAGTCAGCCTTCTATTCGATTGGTTCAGCCGCGATCGGCGCCCTCGGAGGCGTGTTCTCGCCGGGCGAAGCCTCTGGACCGGCGCCAGGACCTGCACCGAACGAAGGCCCAGGTGGCGGGTCCATCGCTCCTTCCAACGAAGCGGTGACGCCGTCCGAGGAAGCGATCAGGCCGGGCTGACGCAGACGGCTCGCACCAGATCGGACGTCATCACTCGGAGGCGGGCATCGGCCAACAGCAACGGCGCTGATGAGAACGGAGAGCGAGCGCGATGTAGGACTTTCGCCCCTGCCGAGGCCGGCGGACGGTGGGGAAGATCGCGACCGTGCACGTAGACCGCAACGGCCTCGTCGTCCTCGGGCGGACGACCTCGACTACATCAACCGGCTCCCGCTCGCCCCGCACCGTGCGGTTTCGACCGAGAGCGTGACTTCGAGTCGCAGAGTGCGCTTCATGTCGTTGCGATCGCGAACATCGCCGCATTCGGAACCTGCAGGGCGCTGTCCTGCGGTAGGAATCGTGTCGTGAGTTCGTCGGAGTCGAGCAGCTCCACGCGGTTGAAGCCGGTTGCGTGGAGCAGCTCGTCGATTTCGCGTGGTTCGTAGAAGCTGACCATCGGTTCCCATGCTCGTTCGGCCGGCTTCGATCGAGCGCGCTCGGAATGCAGCGCCGAGAGCGTCACAGCTCGCTTCGGCCAACAGGAACTCGACGACCAATGTCGTGCCCGAGCCCTTGGCCACGATCGCCTGAAGCGTTGCCTCGGTCGCGGACTTCTCCAGGTATTGGGTCACGCCGAGCCAATTCCAGGTTGCACAATTCGGAAGTGCGACGTGCTCGAGCGGGATCGTCGCGAGATCCGCGGGCACCAGACGGATGTTGGGTGACACGGCGAGGTTGGCACGCTCAAGGGCATCACGTTTCCAGGCCTGCGAGGCGGGATGGTCGACTTCCCAAATCGTGAATGCTGCCGTGAGAGGGTGACGCCACGCGAAGGTGTCGGCACCTGCTCCGAGTATCACGTAGTCGCGTCGGTTCGCGCCCAGACCGTCGACGGCGACGTCCTCAGCGAGCCGCGCCCTGACTGCGAAGTGGGCCCGAAACGCAGCGAACAGCTCCGATGGCCACCGCTCGACGGACACGTCGACCACGTTGAAGTACGCGGAGCCCAACATCCGTCGGGCGAGGAAATCTTCCAAGATCCACGGCGGCGGGTCACGAAGAAGATGCGCAGCACGCATGTCCGCGCTCCCCATCGCGGTGAGGCTCGCGGGCGCGACTCCACGCCCACAGATTGCGCCATGCGAGCGCGGCGGACCAGCCAACGGGCGCGTGCGTCAGCGAAGGGTGACGGGCAGCGCGTCGAGACCGCGCAGCACGATGCGACCGTTCCGGGCGGGCGGGTCGGTCGCGAGTTCCATGTGCGGGAAGCGGCGGACGAGCGCCGGTATGGCGATCTGGCCTTCGAGGCGAGCGAGGGCGGCGCCCAGACAGTGATGGATGCCGCCGCCGAAGGAGACGTGCAGGGCGGCGCTCTCGCGCGTGAGGTCGAGCGTGTCGGCGTCGGCACCCCACTGCCGGGGATCCCGGTTCGCCGACCCGAGGCAGGTCATGACCGAGCTGCCGGCCGGGACCGTGTGGCCACCGAAGTGCATGTCTTCGAGCAGCATGCGGCCCGAGAACTGCACCGGGCTGTCGAAGCGCAGGAGTTCGTCGGTGGCGTTCGCGTCGAGGCCAGGATCGTCGCGCAGTCGTTCGAGCTGCGACCGATGGTGCAGGAGCGCGAGTGTGCCGTTGCCGATGAGGTTGACCGTGGTCTCGTGGCCGGCGACGAACAGCAACGCCACGGTGGACAGCAGCTCATCCTCTGACAGCACATCACCTTCGTCTTCGGCGGTGATGAGCGCGCTGAGGAGATCGTCGGCCGGGTTGGCGCGCTTCCACGCGATCACTTCGGTCAGGTACGCGTCCATGTTTTCCGTCGCGAAGAACGCGGCGCGGAGGTCGTCGTCGGTCAGGATCGGGTCGAGGGCCTTCGTGGCCGCGTGCGACCAGGAGCGCAGTTCGCCGGCGTCGGCGTCGGGCATGCCGAGCATCCGGGAGATGACGGTGAACGGCAGCGGGAACGCGAGCTCGGCAATGACGTCGATCGACGGGTTCGATGCGACGCGCTCGAGGGTTTCGTCGACCAGCCGCTCGACGAGGGGCCGCAATCGCTCGATCACCTTGGGCGTGAACGCCCGCTGGACGAGACGACGGATGCGGGTGTGATCGGGCGGGTCGAGGCCGAGCAACGAACGTGCCCGGGGCGTCGGCCGGCGGCCGACGATCACCTCGATGCGCTGGAGGACCGCCTCTTCGCCGGCGGCATCACCGCCGGCGACGCTGACGGCGGGGTTGCGCAGCACCCGCACGACGTCTTCGTAGCCGAGGAGGAGCCACGGCCCGAGCCCCATCTGCTGGACCGGCTCGCGCTCGCGCTCCGCTCGATAGGACGAATACGGATCGTCGAAGAAGCCGGGACCGAAGAGGCCGCCGACCTCGGTCGTCGTCATCGCCGCTCCCGTACCATCGGTATCATGATACTATTGGTATCACGATACCAGTGGTACGTCAAGCGGTAGGATGCGGACATGGCGACGCGCCTGACCCGGGCCGAACAAAAGGCGCAGACCCGAGCCCAGCTCCTCAGTGCCGCCGATCGGCTCTTCGAGCAGCAGGGATACGCGGCCACAACGCTGGCGCAGATCGCGGAGGAGGCGGGCCTGACCAAAGGCGCCGTGTACTCCAACTTCGCGAGCAAAGAAGAGCTCTTCCTGGAGATGCTCGAACACGGAGATCTCCTCGTGTTCGGCGACTTCTCGATGTTCGCCGACCGGTCCCGAGCTTTGGCCGAACGGTTCCGGACCTTCGGCCAAGTCCTGGCTCGCGACGATGCTGTTTCCCTCGAGCAGCGCGCGATGCAGCTCGAGCTGCGCGGGGTGGCGCTGCGCAACCCGCAGGCGCGGGCGGCATACGCACAGATGCTGCGAGAGTTCGCCGATCGAGCCGGGCTGATGATCGATGATGCGGTGAGCCAGTCGGAGAACCAGCTGCGCGTGCCGGCGCAGGCCGCGGTGCTGATCTGGCTCGCGCTCGCCGTGGAGCTCGGCAACATCAGAGCGCTCCTGCCCGAGATCATCACCGAAGACGTCTTCGGGGAAGCGACCCGCATCCTCGCGTGTCTCGTCGAGGACCGCGACGCGCAGGCTCCCTGAAGCTCGGCTGCGTGCTGTCGTCGTCGGTTGAAGTGGGCAAGTGCCGAGTCGAGGCTGGTCGAGGTGAACGCGGTACTGGAGCGCGACTGCGTCCTCGAGCGCCTGATTCGCACCTTGGCCGAGCGTGGGCGGCATGGCGTGTGCGCGTCTCCGACCAAGCGATCCGCGACGTGACAAGCGAGCGAGGGACACGGTGGCGGATGTACGGCCAGTAGTTGACCTGCTCGTCGGACAGCGCTTCAGCACCGTAGGGATCGGTTCCATCCACCGCCCGAACCGGGCGCGCAACATTGCCACCGTCGACGACGAAGAACCTTCCGTCGGTTGAACGGGCGGCCGAACCACCACTGGAGCACGCCATGTCCGCGGGTAACAGGCCAACCGCGCCTGATCGATCGACCGCGACACGCAGTCGCACCGTCCGTCAATGGTGTCGACACACGCACCAGCCTGCCTCGCCCATCCCGTCGACGAGGCCACCCGCTGCCGAACGCACACTGTCGAACGACGGAGCGGTGGCCATCGGCCGCGACGACGTACTCCGCCTGCTCCGCGCCGCGGGACGTGAACCGCATGACGACTGCGCGGTCATTCTCGGCGGCGTTCTCGCAGCGGAAGCGAACCGGATCGGCGTCTCCGCAAGCTCGTCGGCCAGCCGCTGCACGAGGGTCTGCGGGGGACCACCATCATCGGCACGCCGAACCGGCGAGCCAACCGGGCGCGTCGACAGTGTGGAGGAGTCTGCCGTCCGCCGAACGGGTCTCGAGACGATCGAGGCGCCGACCCAACCCCTCTATCGCGACACCCAAGCGGCCGAGCGCAGCGACGCCATTCGGCCACATCGTCACGGCGCGCCAGAAGGCGCAGCCCGCTCGCCTCTCGAAGACCACAGACGCTGCCGGCGCGCTCCAAGCCCAGCGCCGTCGCAAGACCAGCGATGCCACCGCCGACGATCGCAATCCGACCGGTCGGCGTCTCGTCGGGCCGGCGCGATGCTCCACACGGACGAATCGACGCTGCGTAGCGAGCACCTACTCAGCGGGCTGCCGGTACTCGACGATTTCGGCGAGGCTAACTCGGCACGAGCTCGTACTCTGCCGGCACCTTCTCCAGGGTGGCGATGCTGATGTGCGGCCAGACGACCCGCTCGGGGAACTCATCCTGGCGGGGAAAGAAGAAGTGCAGCATGACGACTTGCGAGTACTGCAGCCGCAACCTCGGCTTTCCGGCTTCGTCTTTCTCGTCGAGTTCCTGAATCCAGAACGTCGACTTCATGCTGACCGGCTCTGCCTCTCGGACCGAAAATGGAACATTCGAGATCCCGCCGCTCCTACGAGTCGAGTCGACGGTCAACGTTGTGGTCCGGACGACGTTCACGCCCTGATTGGCGAAACGAAGAATCGCGTTCATGTCGGCCGGACTGAAGCCGGGAAATCCAGGTATGGCGTTGGCCCCGACGAGCGTTCCCATGAAGGGGTTGTCGATGTAGTGCTTGTAGGGCTCGAGATACGGATCCGACTTGAAGTCGTAGTCCGGGCTGCTCACGTCCTCGAACGGGCCCGACGGCAACCCACTCACGGGCGGGATCGTCGGCATGCCGTCATGAACCTCTGACTTGCCGAGGGCAAGAACGGAGTTTCCGTGCGGGATCGATGCAAGCCGTGCGACATCGAGCTCCACTTCCAACGCTTCGCCGCGTGTGAGCTCGTCATCCTTTGCCCGGCGATTCTTCTCGTACAACCACAACCCCGGTTCGTGGTGTATCGGCAGTCCTGCCGCACCCGCGAGACCACCGCTCGTAGGTCGGTCTTCAGCCGCGACTTGCGCGATCTTCTGCTGGTAATCGACGGTGACGACGAACTGGTCGAAATCAGGGTCGCTGGGCCTCGTCAGACCTCGATTGGGGACACCGTCGTCGACGAAGGTGAATTGAAGTTCTTCGTTGTACTGATTCATCAGCACACGGAATTTGAATCCCGCAGGCGGCGCGGGAGCGTTCTGGAACGGCAGGGCGATCATGTTCCACCCCGTGCCCTGTGCGGTCCAGACTCCCAACAGTTGTGCGAGCGGCCCGAGGTCTTGAGCCGGCGGAGCGCCCCGATCGGTCAACTTCTCCCGCGTCCGCGGCGGCGGGACAATCTCAGCGAACGTACGGTCCCTGCGGTCCCCTTGATTGCCCTTCGCCATGGTCATTCTCCCGTTGGAGCAGCGGAACACTCGAATACGTCACTCTGGACAAGTCGCCCCATTGTGGGACATGCCCCGCGCGGGTTCAACCGGTGTTCCCGCTTTTCGCGAACCGGGGCCGCGAGGTCAGGGCGCCGACACGCGCCCGGCGGACGGCGTCTGCGAGCGTTGCGACTTC